>CAWAUM010000003.1:0-507089 GCA_963785235.1 uncultured delta proteobacterium
TGCGCGCGCGCGCGCTGCAGTTTCTGCACCTATTATTCAAAACAGTATGGTATTGAAACAACGATTGCACGCTGCTTCTCTTTTTCGTTGGTCCTTATCTGCCGCTGGATATTCATTACGCCATCGGTAATTTTATCGGGGACGCCCTGAATGGAGGCCCCATAATCGTAAAAGGAGATGGAACACCTTATCGCTCATACCTCTATGCTGCCGATTTGGCTATCTGGTTGTGGACGATTCTCTTAAAAGGCAAGCCCGGTCGGGTATACAACGTCGGGTCGGAAGAAGGTATTACCATTGCAGAGTTGGCTGATCTGGTTGCGCAGTGCTGTGACACACCGGTTCAGGTACGGATTACCCAAACACCTGCCCTCGATAAGCCCCCGGACAGATATCTGCCATCAACAAAGCAGACACGCCAAGAGTGCGGCGTCAGCCAAACTGTTAATCTCGAAGAAGCGATCAGGAAGACATTTGCGTTCCATCGATCACTTGGCACTGATCCCCAACAGGAAGAGGTAGAAATTTATGATTAAGGAAAAACCACTGGTAAGCGTTATGATACCTAACAGAAATCATTCAATGTTCCTTGATGAGTGCATCAAAAGCGCCCTCAATCAAACATATAAAAACCTCGATATCGTTGTTCTTGATAATTGTTCTGATGACAACTCGATTGAAGTTGCTTCAAAGTATATTAAATCTGGAGTGAGGGTATGTAAGAACGCCAGAAATATCGGAAACAAAAATTATAATGTACTGTCATCGATCACCGATGGTGAATATTTGATACTCTTATGCGCAGATGATCTCATTCGACCTACGTTCATAGAAAAATCTGTTGATATCATGCAGAAATATCAAAATGTTGGATATGTTCACTGTGAAAGGGATTATATTGATGCAACTGGGACCATTACAGAACTAGATCCATTTTTCAGGTGCAGTTTTATTGCACCGGGCAAATCGGTTTTGCCGATTTACATGCTCACAGACATAGGTCAACCGGCACAGTCTCTTATGAGACGTTCGGTTTTTAATAGGGTATCCGGATATAACACTGAGTTTGACCACACCAATGCAGATAAGGATTTGTGGTTCAGATTATCGCTTGTTTCTGATTATGCATATATCAGAGAAAAATTGGCATTAATTAGAATTCATCGACAAAGGGAAACGACATCCGGCTTCAAAAGTTTTTATCATCCTTTAGCAATCTATTTAATGCTGAATAACCAGAAAGAAATGGGTGAAGTTAACGGCCATCAAAATGTGTTGGACCGGCTACCCGCTGCGTATCGAAAACTTTCAATGGAATGTCTACAAATAGCGCTATTATGTCTGAAGGATAATGACAAGGAATTAACCAGACAGTACTTGCTCTTTTGCCGAAATAATCAATGAAGATATCATACAAGATGATCTGTATAAAGAAATCCAGAGTATATTGAACAGTACGGAACCAGTCGAGAGACATGATTCAGCAGTACTTGCAAAACGACATGTATGTAACAAGAAACGCAGCTATGACCCCCCTGATGGATATCATACTCTAGAGGTGAATGATGAAACAACAAGAACTAGTATGATGTAGCCATTCTCCTTATCACACACAACTGCGTAGACAAGATCGACAGGAGTATCAAGAGTGTACTCGATCAGACCTTTGATAACACCCGAATTAAGATAGTGGTTATAGATAATCACTCAGATGATGGCACATATGAAAAACTGATGGGCTATGTCAAAGAGAACCGTATCTCCATTTTCCGTGTGAGGGTAAACCGTACTCCAACCAGGTTATTGCTTTCAGCAATGTCCTTTCTAGAATATGTTGATTACAAATATTTACTCGTGCTCAATGCAGGAGATGAACTTTATACGGATTGTATTAAAAATTATACTGCCATAATGGATGAATATTCCGATATGGACAGAAGGATACTTATTTGCGAGACTGATTTAAAGAACGACCTAGGACATGTTTCAAAACAACCACCTATATTTACAGAGAATTGCATATTATTAAAGAGAGAACATTATACTCAATTTCTTACCAATGGAACGGGACATAAGATTCAGTGTTTCTACTGCCGTGGAGTTCTGTCATCGAATTTTGCAGAATTTCCATTTATCATTGATTACAATGACTGGTTCAAGAAGGCATTATTTTCATTCAGAATGGGGTGTGTCTATATTAAGGATCCTCATTCTTGCACTCTTGCCACCCAATATCACGATGAGCTCTACGATTTGATATTACGCTTAAATCTGGTAATAAGATTGGAATTAACTCGGAGCAGCATGTATCCTGAAGAAAATTATAAATATTTTGATGAACTGAATTCAAGAAAGATTATCAATCAAAATCTTTCATCTTTAGCTCTACAATACGCTTTGAACGCGCAGAAAAGATCTGACACATCCGCTGCAAATAAAATTCTTCTGTTTGCAGAAATGATTAATGAGAATGTAATGATGTCAGAGTTATATTCTTTGCTGAATAATTATTCAGATAACTGCAACATGCCTGATACTCTTAATAATTATAGAAACCTAGATAAAAGTGTTTCTCCTCCTGAAGGTGCAGTGATAATTTCCTGACTTAATCTTAAGCAACGCCAATATAAAACTGCACGCAAGCTTTCATGCAAATCAGTATACATCCTGAGACAATAGGTAATAGCCTAGCTATAGAGAGGAAAGGGGAACTACATATGAATTACCTGTTAGTTATGCCCAAAGCAGCTGCAAAGTCTTCCGGTGGTTATAATGTATTTCCGGTAGGTATTGCCTATGTGTCTGCAAGTTTAAAAAACACAACTTCAGTGTATACACCTCAAATCTTGAATTCTGCAAGCAGAATACATTTCAATCTCTTAACTATCTAATACATGAAAATAATATCGATGTCATATGTACTTCCGGATTAAGTCGTGATTACTATAAGGTGAAAGAAATTATTGATATCGCCCGTCAAATAAAACCTGGCATTATGACTGTAGTCGGGGGCGGTATAATCAGCAGCGATCCAGAAACCTCAATGGTTGCATTAGGTGCTGATATAGGGATTATTGGTGAAGGTGAGGTTACGCTATGCGAAGTGGCGCATGCCTTAGATAATAATCTTTCATATGCTGATGTGCCTGGGTTGATTTTCAAAAACTCGCAAAACAATTTTATCCAAACAGCCAATAGGGCAGAGATTCCCGATATCGACTCTATCCCCCTACCCGATTATGAAGGTTTCAGTTATACAGAATATATAAAATCAATAAATTATGAAGCAGCCTATGTAATCGCGAGCAGGTCCTGCCCGTTTTCCTGCACCTTTTGTTTTCATCCATCCGGCAAAAAATATCGGCAACGGTCTCTTGATAACTTATTTGGTGAGATAGATCAGCTTATAAACGGTTATGGATTAAAAAGCTTAGTGATAAGTGATGAATTGTTCGCAGTGAAAAAAGAACGTGTCTTCGAATTTTGCAAGCGCATATCTCCCTACAACATAACGTGGTCTCTTCAATTGAGAGTAAGCGATGTGGATAACGAAATGCTGCGTGCAATGCATGATGCAGGTTGTATATGCATAAGTTATGGATTGGAAAGCGCAGATAATTCGGTTCTAAAAAGCATGAGAAAACATATTACGGTTGAACAGATAGAACATGCTTTAAAAATAACTTATGACGCGAATATTGATATTCAGGGAGGGTTTATATTCGGAGATATAGCCGAAACCAAAGATACA
Source organism: uncultured delta proteobacterium (assembly GCA_963785235.1). GTDB lineage: Bacteria > Desulfobacterota > Desulfomonilia > UBA1062 > UBA1062 > MWEI01. The sequence continues at coordinate 3,752 of CAWAUM010000003.1, forward strand.
GCAGCAAATACACTAAAATGGCATTCGGATCATTCACATTATGGGCTTGAACTAAATATGATTAACATCTTCCCCGGTACACCGCTATATAACTATGCCTGCATGCAAGGCATAATAGATAACAAATTGAATTACTTAAAAGAAGGTTGCCCGTTGGTGAATGTTTCGAAACTCACTAATGATGAATACATAGATCTGGCCTCGCTAATATATGAAAAAAATATGCGTCCTAAGCTTCTTCCTGAAAATTTCACCATTAGCGACTTGGATTCTAAGGGCAATTGCAAAGTGGAGATGGTTTGTAATAAATGCAGTTCTCACCAGATCTTTTACCACGAATATACTTCATATTAAGAGAATACTGTGTCCTCGTTGCAAACAAAGACACTACGTTGACCCTTTTGAGAAGATCTCTCACTCAAAGAAAACAATGGAGCAATATTTTGAAAATGATAACCGCGTAGCACTATGGGGTGCAGGCGAAATATGCATTAAACTTTTAGACAACTATCCATTTTTTATCGATAATAAGTATATAATCGTTGACATTTCCAAATCTCGACAAGGTTATTCCCTCTGTGGTAAAATGATATTTTCCCCGGATATGATAACTGAGGAAAAAATCAAGACGGTTATTATATCAGTCGTCAATAGAAAGGATGAGATACTTAACCATTTAATTACGCAATATCAATCGGTTAAAAATATTTATTTGCCTGACACAGAAAAGATGGATGATCGCATCATGTTAACACTAAGGAAATTATAGTTCGATCAGCCTGGATTGCAAGAATTCTTAACACCTCATAAGGATAATACTATTTTGGATATTTACCTGAGGCAACTTACTGAGTTGATTAAGGCTACTTCAGATAAGAGCTGGTTTATCGACTTGCTGTTTGGTGAGCATAAACAGGAAGCCCTGAATGCAACTCCTGTTGTTCTGTTTGGTGCTGGTGAATTGGGCGAACAGTTATTCATAACACTTAAATACCATGGCATCACCCCCGTATTCTTTTGTGACAACAACGTATCCAAAAGCGGGCAATCTTATTGTGGAATTCCAATCATATCATTTGCTGAATTAGTTGCATCCCATCAAAACAGTTTCATAGTAATCGCAACACAAAAGTACCTGGAGTCTGTCACTGCGCAGTTATTAGATAATGGATTTCGAGCAGATCGGGTTTTTTGCAAGGAATTCGATCATTGTTCAAGGTTAGTATTCGTATATGCTGCGGTTATCTTTAGAGCATTATCAGATTTCAATAGAATCAACCTTATCAACAAAACCAGCATGAATTATCAAAAGATCATAAGCAGAATAAAAAATAAAAACAAAATCAATGTTGCCTTCTTCATTCATTCCAGTTCCATCTGGAAGTACGGCGATATTTATCGCATGATGGAACGTGATGATAGGTTTGAACCTGTTATAGTTATTTGTCCTTATATCAATGCCAAGTACAATGAAGATGACATGATAAAAGACATGGAAGATACTTTCACTCATTTCAACAAAATGAACTATGCCGTAATGAATACATACAACATGAACACCGGCAAATGGTTAGATATCAAAGAAGAGGTTCATCCGGATATCGTCTTTTTTTCAAACCCATATGAATTGCACAATAAACCCGAACACTATATCACACACTATTTAGAAAGTTTGACATGCTATGTACCATATTCATTCACCATTCCCCATGTGCACTCTTTCAATTACAATGAGCTTTTTCATAATCTGCTATGGAAGGCTTTCTATGAAACGCCAATTCATAAAGATTTGGCGACAAGATATGCACAAAACAATGGATCAAATGTTGTTGTTACAGGATATCCGGGGACAGACATTTTCATTGACCGGAATTATAGACCCAAAGACGTTTGGAAAATTAAAGATCGCAACATCAAAAGAATAATTTGGGCACCTCATCATACAATTCATCCGATCGATAAGGATGAATGCCTCTTGGGTTATTCAAATTTCATACATTATCATGATGTTATGCTGAATATTGCCAGCAGATATTCTGATAAGATCCAGATCGCGTTCAAGCCTCACCCCATATTGAAAAAGAAACTATATATTGAAGGGGATTGGGGAAGAAACAAAACAGACAGCTATTATTTAAAGTGGAAAAATTTAGTCAATGGCCAGTTGGAAGAATCAGATTATGTTGACTTGTTTCTTACATCGGATGCCATGATCCATGACAGTGGATCATTCTTGGTTGAATATCTATACTAAATAAACCACCCTTATTTACCGTTAAAGATAATGACATAAATGATAGGTTCAACATTTTTGGCAAAATGGCTTTCAAACAATCGTATCATGCTTATAACGAAAATGATCTCATCGCTTTCATTGAAGATGTAGTAATCAACGGCAATGATCCCTAAAAAGAGAACTGAGAATGAAATTTTATAACGATTACTTGGTTCCCCCAAATAGCAAAAGTGCTTCAGAAAATATTTTTGACTTTATAAAAGAGCAACTATCTTATCCCTAAACGGATCTCGTAAATGGGTAAGGTCATATTCAAAGAAGTGCGAGGTTAATATCATGGTACTAGGATATACTACCGGGGTATTCGATCTTTTCCATATAGGTCATGTTAATTTGCTGCGCAATGCAAAATCTGTCTGTGATAAGCTCATCGTCGGTGTAACAACAGATGAATTATTGCTTGAATATAAAAAAAAGCGTCCAATTATCCCTTTCAGTGAGCGCATTGAAATTATAAGAAGTTTAAAATGTGTGGACGCAGTCATTTCCCAAGAAAATATGGATAAGTTCGCTGCCTGGGAAAAACTTAAATTCGATATTATGATCGTGGGTGATGACTGGTTCAATACCCCTAAATGGGAAAATATTGAGAGTCAATTTAAGGAACATGGCGTCAGGATTATATACTTCCCATATACTAAAGGGACTTCCTCCACATTGATAAACAGGATCCTTATGGAGGAAAGAGACCGTCTTAATGGTTCATCAGGTTAAAGCATAAAAGGAGGAATATATCATTGTATAATTTATTTTGCCTTAGCTCATTCCTTGCATTTCGCTATGTCACAAAAGAAGGCATTTCCTGGAAAGAAGGAGTTGTTCCGGCTTTTCCGAAGGTACAAAAAAGGATCAGAAAGGAGTTATTACTGCCGAAGAAATTATAAATTTCTTTTCTAATCAGTTAAAGGACGACGAACATACGGGGATTCTGCTGAGCGCAGGAATCGATTCAGCAATTCTTGCTTCTTTTCTACCTGAGGGAACAAAGGCTTATACTGTTAAATTTGTAGCCGATGCCGCAATAGATGAAAGCCCTGGGGCCTCACTATTTGCGACAAGAATGAATCTGGAGCACAAAGTAGTTGATGTCACATGGGAAGATTACCTCTCTTACATGGATCTCCTTATGAAACGCAAGAAATCTCCACTGCATGCCATTGAGGTAGCCTTATATAAGACAGCTATGGCTGCAAGGCAAGATGGAGTAAATAAACTCATAGTAGGCAATGGAGCAGACAGTACCTTTGGAGGAATGGATAAACTCCTCTCGAAAGATTGGTCTTTTGAAGAATTTATGAAACGTTATACCTTTGTGGAGCCATCAAGTGTATTAAGAGATTACGAGGATATACACGGAATATACCTTCCCTACAAAACTGGAGATGGAATTGATGTGTCGGCTTTCTTAAAGACTGTTCATGGACTTGGTATTATTCAGGCATTTAATAATGCCATTGAGGCAGCCGAATGCTCTATTGTAGCTCCTTACGAATCTCTATTTCTAAATGCGCCTCTTGACCTGGCAAGAATAAGGAATAATGAAAGCAAGTATATCTTGCGACAGGTTTTCCAGAAACGATTCCCTGATTGCCCTATCCCGGACAAGATTCCCTTTGCCAGGCCCATGGAACAATGGTTGGCAAATTGGGATGGTCCAAAACGAGAAGAGTTCCTGGACCATATAGATATTAAAAGCTTCTCAGGTGATCAGAAGTGGATCTTATTTTGTCTCGAAAGATTCATGGATTTATTTGACGAAACAATATGAATGTTGCAATTTCAAAAATATCATCATCTTATCCGATCTATAGCTCCATTTAATCCCAGTGATCAGGTACCCTGAATATCGATTGGGAGAGATCAGCAGTGAAACCAATGAAGTATATTCTGCCGTTCGAGCAACATTTCATTTTATTAGGACTGGATAAGGAAAATATCGAAACACCAGACTGGAATCCTCTCGGCCATATAATTAAACCCGGGAACACTGTTTTTATTAAACCAAATTTTGTAGACCATAAACATCGTTTCAATGATGATGTCTGGTCGGTTATTACACACCCCTCAGTAATAAGAGCTGCAGCCGATTATGCCGCATTAGCGCTTAAGGGCAGCGGCAAGATCATTATTGGTGATAACCCACATGTGGATGCAAACTTTGAAATCATAAAAAATATATGCAGCCTGGACATGATAGCGGATATTTATAGAAAGCAAGGAATACAATGCGAGATTGTTGATCTGAGGAAATGGCATATGCCGGATCTGAAATACTATGGATTCAAAGAAGGGCGTGATTCCTTTGACGGGTGATCAGCATGGTGCAACCAAACTCAATGTCGGTAAAAAATCCTATCTTAATAAGCGTGTTCCAATTCTATTTCATGGCACTTATACAGACAGATATGAGACCATTAAACATCATATCTTTAATAGACATGAATACGTGTTTTCCAATTCGATATTAAGCGCAGATGTCTATATCTCCATCCCTAAGCTTAAATCACATGCCAAGGTCGGTGCTACTCTCAATATTAAAGGGTTGATAGGCACAATCTCTGAGAAAAACGCCCTGGTACACTGGTCGATTGGTTATCCTTTGTTGGGGGTGATGAATATCCCCCACCGACAAAGGTAAGAGATTATTTCAAATTGTATTTTCAACATTTTCTTCTCAGCACAGTACCGAGCAGACTATATTTCTCTCTCCGCAATTATTTTAATAAGAATATTATAGGGAAGACCTATAATAAGATTATTGATACCGAATATCAGAAAGAAAGAATGCTTCGTGGAGCATGGGAAGGCAATGATACCACTTGGCGTATGACTGCAGATGTTTACAATGCATTTGTTAAAGATATTACTGGATTTCGGAAAAAAAAGGGGTGGCAATACAAAGGTTTCTCTGTTGTTGATGGAATTGTCGGTGGCGATACCGATGGACCCCACTACCCAATAGCGTCAAGTCCGGTGTAATTGTTTCCGGTGAAGATTTTCTTGCGGTTGATGCAACTTGTGCAAGACTGATGGATTATGATATAAATACAATAAGATATCTTAAAGCACTGTTCGATCAATACCGCATATCAATTGATGATATTAAAGTATTTTCAAATCATTTTGAAGGTACTGATTTTTTCAAGAATGAAAGAAAATATCTTGGATTTAGACCACCACATAACTGGCCAAGTCTGAGTTCAATGCATTTGAGCCCAGGAAAACCATATTTTACCAATTGAGTATGAATGAGGAATTAATGAAATATCTGAAAAGGCCCTTCGAAAGGGATACTAACTTTGAAGGGGCATTCATGAGTGTCTTATTATCCTCCAAGGCTAATTATCATAATCTTCTATTGAAGCAGAGGGGCTGAGTACATGTTGGAGAATCAGGAATTTGCGCTAAAAGTGTTAGAGGAAACATCTACGCTCATAGGATCTGCCAAGCAATTAAGAGATCTGAGCGTCATGCGGGGATTATCTTGGATTTGAACAAAGAGCAACTAATATGCTGCAGAAGCTTCAGGAGCTCATCTCGAGACATGAGAGGGGGTTCCCTTACCTGCCACAGAGAGTATTGCTGACTCATTGAAAAGGATTATCATACACGCGAAAGCAAGGTCTAATAAGACACTTCACAAAATTGAATTCGAACTGTTACCCTTACTGAAGGATTTTTATCTGAGCTATTATTTTTATCGTTGTGTATTTCCTGAAAAACCATTGATGGAGAAATACTATCAGCACGAAATGGTAAAATTAGGGGCGAACGAATATCTTGATGAAGCAGTTAAAACTGGGCACTACAAATACGATTTATCGATCGGCGTGCTGGCATTCAATAAGCTTGAGTATACCAAGCTGTGTGTCGAAAACCTATTGAAACACATCCCAAGGCATTTGAATTATGAACTTATCCTCATTAACCATGGATCAACAGATGGGACAAAAGAATTTTTCGAGAGCATTGAACCGACTAAGCAACTTGACATCTTGGTAAACGGGGGTGGTGTTGGGGCCTCTACGAGAATAATGGAAGGAAAATATTATTTGGAAGTATCCAATGATGTTATTGTAACTGAAAATGCGATTGCGAACATGATCCGCTGCATGGATTCGGACGATAAAATTGCCTGGGTCGTGCCGACGACTCCTAATGTCAGCAATCTCCAGACAATCCCTGCGAAATATAAAACCCTTGAAGAAATGCATGAGTTTGCAAGGAAAAACAACGAGCACAGTGACCCCTATCGTTGGGAGCAGCGGACCAGGTTGTGCAATCCTATATGTCTCAGACGTTCAAGTGTCTCTTTTTCACCCAGTGGCGTTAATTGGTCTTACTATTATTACACGGATATGCAGGGAGGTTTTAATGATGATAAAGAGGCGCTACTTTATCGACGAAACGGCTACAAGATGATCCTTGCAAAAGACAGTTATTGCTATCATTTCGGAAGTGTAACGCTCAATGATGAAATTGCGAAACAAGAGTTATTTTACGAAAAAGGGCGCAAAGTATTTCAAGATGCTTTTGGCATTGACCCGTGGGGAACAGGCTTTTGCTGGTCTCCGGAGCTTATATCGCGTCTGCCATGCAGGGAAGAAGGGCATGTCAATATTCTCGGCTTAAATTGTGGAATGGGGAGCAACCCTCTTAAGATCAAGGAAACTCTTAAGGAAAGAGCCCACAACCTTGATGTGACGTTGTACAATGTTACGGATGATGAACGATATACAGAGGATTTACGAGGTGTATCTGATGTATTTGCTTTTGAGCAGTACAGCAATAATTTTCATACATTGTTTCCAGGGGTGCTGTTCGATTATATCGTGTTTGAAAGCGGCTTAGAAACATATCCGGAACCCCTTAAAATAATAAAAAGCCTTGAAACGCGCTTGACTGCCGGTGGATTTTTGATTTTCCAGACAGTTAATCAACCTATCATGAGAACCATATGTGAAAACTTTCCCACTGCAACCACGGCGAGAAACTGGTGTGTCATTCCTATCAATGGGAATCCGAAAGACAGTCAATACCGGGAAGATTTGATGAAAGATGATGGAGATAGGGACATAGTCCATATGACTAGGGAACAGCAGGTAAAGAAACTCCTCGAGTTGGGGGAAGAACGGTTCTCGCAAGGCGATGTCAGCACTGCAATAAAAATCTTCGAGAGAGTGCTCCGTCTCGACAAGACAAACTCCCAGGCCTTGAACAACCTGGGCGTGATCCAGTGGCAGCTTGGCGAAACACTCTCGGCCATGGAAATCTTTCAGAGTGCCCTGATCTCCAACCCTGAAGACCCCGATGCCCTGGCAAATCTCCTGCAGGCAACGACGGAAACCGGGAGATTTGACCTGCATAAAACCGGACCTGCTGGATACCCTGAAACAAGGCCCAACCGGCAAACCCGGATATTGCAAGCTCATACGATGGGCACCAAGGGAATATATGAGTATCGAGACGGCACTGAAAAACGGGGCTGATGCAGATGAGGTGCTTCGGAGAATTGAACTGGCCGAGCACACCAGCAATACGACATCATGATCAATGCCTGTTCCTGGCCGGACTCCGGTAGCAGTAAGTATTTGGAAAGAGCTCTGCAGCACCCTCCCCTATAGGTTCATTACAAATCACCGCGATCAGCTATCTCTTAGCATTCCAGTTCTTCAACAGCTTCTTCGCCTCTGCTAGCTGTTCCTTTGTCATCTTACCAGCTACACTTCCTTTTAATTTCACCGCTTGTGCACTCCCCTTCTTCTCGGCCAGCTCAAACCACATATAAGCCAGCACATAGTTCTGGGGAACACCCCTTCCAATGCGGTACATATTGCCAAGCTGTGTCTGTGCCTCAGGGTTACCCTGTCTGGCTGCACGGCCGTACCATTCGGCTGCCTTTGAATAATTCTGGCTTACCCCCTGCCCTGTCTCATACAGGTATGCAACAAATACCTGTGCCTTGGCATCCCCCTGTTCGGCAGGCATAAGATTTTCACGAAATTCCGTGCTGGATGAACCATCATCAGGAAGGTAAGCACGCAGTGGTAATGGATCTAAAAAAAGATATGTGCTGTGGAGGACCACAAGCAGCCCTATAATGAAAATCCTCCGCATTCACTCCCCTTAAAAGATAAGTCAACAAATAACATTCTTGAAATTCTGCACTCACATTAAGGTCATTTCATTGGCAAGTCAACTCTCTGATTGATGGTCATGCCAAGTCAAGGTCTTTTGAGAAAAAGGTTGCAATCTTCCACATTGCCCTTACCCTGCAAAACGGTTATGTTACACATTATCAATTCATAAACTGCAATCATGAAAATTCGAATTGAATTTACCAGGAGGGAAGAGATGAAAACCTTGCGAGCCTTCTCTATTGTAATGCTGTGTCTTGTTGCACAGGCAGAGTTATGCCTTGGGTTTGATATTAAAAAAGTCATTCTGTTCAACGATCAGGCATTGGTGAGCTTTGATAGCGAGATAAGCGGTCATCTCATAATCGATGCCCCTCCTGAGATTGTTCCGGATTCACTGGTGATTACACCCCATGAAGGTGGATCGGTCCGCTCGGTAAGTGCTGAGCCAGCGAGGACCATGTCCGGAAAGGTTAAGGACATCAAGGATACCCTTTCCAGAAAACAGGCCACCCTTGCAATCCTGAAAAAAGAACAGGCCATGTTGGAAAAACAGATAGATATCATCTACGACGCTGCCGGTTCAAAGGGAAAAGCGACAACCTTTGAAAAGGCGCGTCTTGCCGATGCGCTCGGATTTATTGAGAACAGGGTTACTGTACTGAATAATCGCATTGTTGAACTCTCCGGAAAGACTGAAAAAATCGAGATCGAGATCAAGGATTTGCAGAACCAGCTTAATAAAGTGAGTCAGAATCCTGGATACAGGATCGAGATCACAGGGAACGGCCCTGTGGAGGTATCCTATGTCGTCAGGGCAGCATCATGGAAACCGGAATACAAGGTATACGCACTTCCCGGCACCAACAGGATAACGATCGAATCTTCCGTACAGGCCCGCCAGTCAAGCGGCATGGACTGGGACATCAAAGAAATGTTCGTATCTACCGGAAAACCGAGCTTCGGTATCGAAGCCCCGGAGCTCCAGCCCTGGTATCTCTACAAGGTATCAAAACGCAGTGCCGTGTTGAAGGCCGAATCCTCTGACAGAGCACTCATGGCAGCCGCTGCTCCCATGGAGGACAGCAAGAGGCGTCAGTCGAAGCCACGACCACATCATACCTCATAGGTGCGGCAAAGAACATACACCTGCCTGGCGACGGTTCACCTGCCACGGTCAAACTGGCAAAAAAGACCTTCAATGCCGATTTTTCCCTCGTTAGTATTCCCAAATACAGCGAATCCGCCTTCCTCCGGGCAGGCTTTACTCTTGACAATGAAGCACCGCTCATCCCGGGTTCGTACTCTTCTTTCGTCGATGGCGTGTTCTCAGGCAGAGGGAGTGATGAAACACATAGAGCCCGGGCAAAAGATGAACCTGGATCTCGGCATAGATGAGGGCATCAAGGTTGAGAGGAAGGAAACCCAGGCATTTCATGACAAAACCCTTATAGGAAAGGATCGGATGACCTATTCCTATGAGATCACCATTGAGAATACCCGAAAGCAAAAGGCATCCATCACACTGAAAGACCAGATACCCATATCACGCGAAAAAACCATAGATGTAGAGCTCATAAAATCAGACCCGGAAGTGAAACCGGACTTAGAAGGTATCCTCACGTGGAACCTCGATCTTGCTCCTCGCCAGAAAAAAAAGGCCTCGTTTACATTTACGATTGTTGGGGATGCTTATATCCCACACTGAACCGGATTAAAATCCATAGGATATATCGATACCATGGGTTTGTTCTGAGGATGGTGGCATTACAATCAGACGGGAGTTCGCTGAGCGCTGATTGGTGGCCACAGAGCACTGCAAACGGCATGACAGCCCTATGGACAGACGGAACGATTAGGAGGCGAGCGGAGGGGTAAAACGATAATAATCTATTACACGAGTATTTCTTGAAGCCGATTGAACTCTGTCTTTCTCTTTACCGGGTTCATTTTGCTGATGTTAATGAGCTTCCATTGAAGCGCGGGAAACTGGTCCAGGTTCTGGACACCTAAACGTTCCCACTCAGGCTCACCACGTTTCATGGACAAAAGGAATTCCTTTTCGTCTTCATCCAGAGACTGAACAAGCATGCCGGAAAGGTTTCGCTGCAACTGCTGTAATTCCTGCAAGGAAACTTCTTCCTGAATCATACCCATAAACTGATCATCGTACAATGACCTTATGTCTAAAAGGTTCGGTGATAGAAGCTCATTCATGGGCCGGTTATGCCCGGCAAGATACACAACGAAAGAACGCCTGATCTCAGGCGTGATGCCTGTATCCTCGAGCATTAGCTTCACATCGAAGAGATCCCGGGGGTGTTGCCGGTCCAGAGCTGCACAAAGTTTCCCCCCGTAGAGATCGGCAATGGACAATATCGATACATTCACAAATGATCCAAACTGCTTCTGTGCAGCCGGGCACAGATCCATGCTTCGGGCAGGATGAATTGATCCCCTGAGTATGAGGTTCGGCTCGACTTTGATTATTGCATCGTCGGTAGAAACTGAGAGCTTCACAACGTAGCCCTGGACCCTGTTCCCACGAACGCGTGAGCCGGGGATGCGGTTTTCGATATCATGCTTCATTGATAGGAGTGCATCATTGATCTCGGTGAGGGATTCATCCCGAGGTTTCAGCGGGAGGTAAGTCAGATCGATGTCTACGGATACCCGAGGCATATCCCTTACAAATAAGTTTATTGCAGTCCCACCCTTGAGAGCAAAGAATGAATACCTGTTGATCTCAGGAAGGCACCGTATAAGTAACCGAACCTGTGCCTCGTACCTACTGTCATACACCGGGTAACTCCACAGGTTTTGGTACTGTTATCTGATAGTGATGATTGAACTGACCACCCTTGTAGATCTGGCGCTTTCCTTTACCAAGATCAATCTTTGAGGTATTGAGCCGCAAGAACCAATCATGTCCAATTGTTTCTGCGCTCCATAAGAAAAACCTCTTTACCCGTGCCGAGCGGCAGTTCTCAAGAAGTTCCTGTACAACGCCTGGTCGAAGCGTATTGAGTCCCTCCATGAGCTGATATGCATGTTCAACATCCTCATTGTTTCCAACTAGGTGCATCTGTTCCATGATAGCGCGTTCTGCGCTCGACATGAGAATTTCGAATCCCCCGCAGTCGAATTTAGAAATAGCTTTAGTCGGGATGCTCGCAAATAATGTCATCCGGATGTGTTCAATAACCGCATCCCAGTTTTTATTCCGGAACCATGCCGGTAACTGTTCTGGTTTGTCGCTTATCAGGATAACCTTTTTATGTTCACCGAGAGGGACATAGTGAGATAGCCCATGCATTTCCAGGGCTGTTCTACCTCCTGCATGAACAGTCATGCCAAGTTGGGTCTGTAAGGAATACAGAGCACCCTGCCAGTCTATCTTGTCACCTGGCTGATTGAACGCCCTGGCACCGAAATCTTCCAACCAACCGGATCTAACATGCCAGTCAGCCAGTCTGGTAGATACGCCAAGCTGATTGAGCCACACCAGTGTTGCAACCGTTCTCTTCGGCCACTTCTGGTATACCCAGTTCATTTTTGATGGTTCTTTTCTTGTCATACTGGTTGATATCATGATGAACTGATTTTTTTTAAAAAGGATCAGTTCATATTTATCTCTATAACTCTAGGATTACTTGTATCTTGTCAACAAAATTAAACTATCAAGTCATTGAATCTTTTCTTAAATATCTGATCAAATAGACAAGGATACATAAACGAGAACTGGGGCGGAAATCACTTGAATTCAGAAAATACTATTTTTTAAGTTATTAATATGATTGGGATTTAAATTGGTCGGGACGAGAGGATTTGAACCTCCGACCCCCTGAACCCCATTCAGGTGCGCTACCAGACTGCGCTACGTCCCGGAACCGAGATACCTGCTAGCACAGCCATATTTGGAGTGTCAAGGACAAGGCGATTTATTTGACAAGCAGCTTATGGTGCCGGGCATAAGGCCTGGGCCTCTAACCCTGGTCAGCCCTATGTCTTTGGCTTTGCGCTACGCTTGGCTATTTGAGCGACATCAAACTGCCTGGAGAAGTAGTATCTCATAACCAGACGGGAGAGTGTATCTGCCTCAATCCAGAAATATCCGTTGCGGATGAGCAGGCATCCGATTGTGATGGCCTCGTTACTGGTACGGTTCTGTGCATACCCGACAAACCAGTTTCTCCGGCCCTGCGGATCGTTTCCATCAATACTGCCGCTCTTGCCTCCGATGGTGAGATCTCTGAGTACCTTGTCAGAGTCGATATGTCTGAAGGCCTTGGCAACCGTACCGCTTCGAGCCGTCCGTTCCATCATGAAAGCAAGGTTGCGAGCCGCTTCCTCACTCATGGCCTGAATATGTTCATCTTCCTCGGACCTGACGAGCCTGGGTGTGACCATAGATCCTTTATTCAGTACCGAGCTTACCATCTGGGCAGCATGCACCGGCGATATCTTTGTCTGTCTGTTGAATCCGCAGGAAAGCTCAGCGAGGTTGTATTCAGTCTGGGGGAAAAAAATGGTACTTGGTGTGCACTCGATCTCTTTAAGTGGTGACTTCCAGAAACCAAGTTTCATGGCTGTCAGGTAGATGGGGGTCTCACCGAGATGGAGCATGCCGATCTTTGCAAAGACTACATTATTGGAGTGTGCAAATGCATCAGCCAGGGTGATGTCGGCGGTCCACCGGTCTTTCCTGTCTTTGAGCTGGTTCTTGTAGAGGGTATGGGCATTGCCTGTGTATGAAAAAACACTGCTGCTGTTATAACCTCCCTGATCCATGGCAGCTACAGCAGTTACCACCTTGAAAATGCTTGCTGCATGATTCGGATCCAGGCAGAGGCTGCAATCCTGTCCGGAGGGTTTCTGGCCGTACATGGCAAGGATGTCACCGGTACGGGCATCCATAACCACGATGGCACCATAATAGAGTTTATACTTAACAGCCGTCTCTGAGATAAACTGTTGGAGGCCCCAATTGATAGTCAGATTCTGCCTTTTAATGCTGTCCTGATCGATAAGGGCGAGGTCTTTTTTGGCAAGCGCTGCTTTCTTTTCCTTTACCGGGACCATTTCTGCCACGCCTTTGTTGTCGGGCATGAAAAAAAGAAATCCCATGATTAACAGGAGCGGCAACAGGAGATAGCGAAGGCGCAAGAACCTCCGTTTTTTCCTCTTCAGCAGAGGATATTCGTCCATTGGAAATTGTTTTATCATTGTATATCTTCTTTCGGCATATTGCACATAGATCTTATAGATGTCAACATTTACGCCGCCAGCCATATCAATGAGCATTAGGCATAAAACGGCGTTATTTTCTCTTGTTCCATAATATTTGTGGATAATCACAGACTGTCACGTATCATCAACTGATATATCCACAAGAGAGGCATCACCACAAGACTCTCCCTTGATAAACCTCGTGCCTTCTGGTAGTCTTTCGGGCTCATCATCATGTGAATCATATGTGAAAATAGGAAAGTGTGCGATGTATTGCGCGGATTCCCCAGGTAGGGCTATGAATGAGGCGTAAGAAATGTCTATGAAAAATGAAATGGAACATATCAGGGCCGCCATCGATGCCATTGACGACAAGATACTTAAACTCCTCCATGACCGATCTATGTTGTCCGTGGAGATGGGAAAAATCAAACGTGCGGAGAAGAAAGTCATCTTTGACCCATCAAGGGAAGAAGAAATCATCAGCCGCATCGATGCCAAATGCGAAGCACCACTGACCAGGCCTATGGTAGAGGGCATCTTTCGCGAGATCTTCAGCGCCTCACGATCATTACAGCTGCGACAGAAGGTGGCATACCTCGGTCCGGAAGGAAGCTTCTCGCACCAGGCGGCCTTCTGCGTATTTTCACTTGACGGTGACCTCATACCATTCAAAGACATTGAAAAGGTCATCCAGGCTGTTGCCTCATCCAGGGCGGATATCGGCGTTGTGCCTGTGGAGAACTCCACAGAGGGTATGATCAACCGCACTTTGGATATGATGGCAACTACCCGGCTTTGTGTAATCCAGGAGTTCATGCTTCCCATCCGGAACTGCCTGCTGGCCAATATTCCGAAAGAAAATATCCGAAAGGTGTTTTCACATCCCCAGCCGCTTGCCCAGTGCAAGGTGTGGCTCTCATCAAACCTGCCCCAGGCGGAGATCATTGAGACCACGAGCACCTCAGAGGCTGCAATGGCCGCACGGTCTCACGAGGATGGGGCTGCCGTGGCTTCTTCAATGGCCGCAGAACTCTACGGGCTTTCCATCTTTGCCGAGAATATCAATGATTTCAGGGAGAACATTACACGGTTCTGGGTAATCTCCCGCACGGCTGCACCGGTATCAGGCAAGGCAAAGACATCCATTATCGTCACCCTCGATAACCGACCCGGCGCCTTGTACAACGCTCTGGGCGTATTCGCACGAGAAGGGATAAACCTCACCAAGATCGAGTCACGGCCTTCAATGAAAAGCCCATGGGAATACCTGTTCTTCATCGACTTTCAGGGAAATCTCATAGATGAAAATGTAAAGACGACTCTTGAGGAGATCAAAGAATTCACCAGGGATGTGATCATCCTGGGCTCTTACCCTGAAGGGAGAACGCTTCCATGAAGACTGTGGAACCCAATGAGTGGGTCTTCACCATCCCTGAATATATCCCTGGCAGGTCAAAGGAAGAGATCGCCAGACAGTATGGGGCGGCAAATCCCATCAAACTTGCATCCAACGAAAATCCGTTGGGGGCAAGCCCCAAGGCCCTTCAAGCCATCAGAGAGACCATGAGTGCCTCACACCTTTACCCGGACCCTGATTCAAGAAATCTTCGAACAGCAGCCGCACGATTCTTTGGTTGCAATATCGAAGACATCATAGCCGGGAATGGCTCGGATGAGATAATCGACCTCATCTGCCGGGCATACCTGAAACCGGGAGACGAGGTGATCATCCCATCGTGTACCTTCAGCTATTACCGAATCGCATCTTTGGCATGCGGCGCTCAAGTAGTAGCCTCACCCATGAAGGATCACTGTATAGATATCACGGGTATTGAGGCTGCCTTAAACCCTAGGACCAAGATCATCTTTATTGCAAACCCCAACAATCCCACAGGGACGTATCTTAAAGGAAATGAGCTCCTGAGCTTTATCAATGCCTTGCCGAAAAATGTACTGGTGGTTATTGATGAGGCTTATGGGGCCTTTGCCAGGGCAGATGATTTCCTGAGCGCCATATCTCTCACCCAAAGCACATCAAACCTTATTACTATCCATACGCTGTCAAAATCCCATGGACTTGCAGGTCTCAGGGTGGGATTCGGTATTTCATCGAAGGCAATCCTTGATACACTGCTTCGAATCAAACCGCCGTTCAATGTGAACATCCTTGCCCAAAAGGCTGGAGAGGCAGCACTGAACGACAACGCCTTCTTCAAGGAGACCCTTTCTAATACCTGGGACAGCCTGGATACCTTTTATGCTGCATTCGAAAGACTCGGTTTATCATATGTCAGGTCGCAGACAAATTTCGTCCTGGTGCACATCGGCAAGGATTCACCCAGGGTCTATGAGGATCTCCTGAAAAGGGGCATCATCACCCGATACATTGCAAACATCGGGCTTGATGAGTATCTCCGGGTAAGCATCGGATTGCCCGGGGAAAACAAAGCATTCATTGATGCCCTTGAAGAGGTCTTATGAAGGTAACAATCATAGGCCTCGGGCTCATTGGTGCATCCATCGCAAAGGCCCTTCGCGATACCGCCCATATCACAGGCATCGACATGAGCAGCCGGGTTATAAGGCAGGCACTTGAAGATGGAGTGATATCAGATGGCGGAACCGACATGGCTATAGCCTCGGGGAGCGACATTGTGATCATCGCAGTGCCTGTAGGAAGCATCGTGGATGAAGCAGTCAGGGTGATCAGACATATCAGCGAGAATACGGTCCTGACCGATACAGGCTCCACAAAGGCCCACATCGTAAGAAGCATTGACAAGGTCTTTCCTTCGTTCGTGGGGTCCCATCCCATAGCAGGCAAGGAAAATCCGGGTTATACCCACAGCCAGTCAGACCTGTTCAGGGATGCTATGACCATCATCACCCCGTCGGCATCAACACAGTCAGGATT
This sequence comes from uncultured delta proteobacterium, assembly GCA_963785235.1. Taxonomy (GTDB): domain Bacteria; phylum Desulfobacterota; class Desulfomonilia; order UBA1062; family UBA1062; genus MWEI01. The sequence continues at coordinate 20,331 of CAWAUM010000003.1, forward strand.
GCATCGTTAAAGTCAAACAGCTGTGGGAGACTTGCAACTCCCGAACCCATATCATGGACCCTGTGAAACACGACCAGCTCATGGCCATCATCAGCCATATGCCCCACCTTTTGAGCTATGCATCCATGAGCATGGCAGGTGATCTCCATATACACAAGCAGCTCTTGGGAGCCGGTTTCCGGGACTTCACACGCATTGCCGCTTCAGACCCTCTCATGTGGAGGGATATCTTCCTGGAAAATAAGGATAATATCCTGCCGCTCATAGACAAATACGTAGAAGAGCTGAAGTTCGTCAGGACACTCATCGAAGAGGGAAAGACCAAGGAGCTGGAAAAAGCACTATCATCTTACGCTCAGATCAAGAGAGGTTTGTATGGCGATTCACGGTGAGATCACCCCTCCCCCGGACAAGTCCATATCCCACAGGGCCTTCATGCTTGGAGCCCTGGCTGAAGGCACTACTATCGTAAGGAATTCCCTGAATTCAGAAGACATCAAGAGCACAAGGTCCGCCCTTATTGCACTTGGGGTTGATATTCAAAAGGATGGAGACATATACCGGGTAATAGGATCACGGGTCAAGGAACCGATTCAGGTCATTGATTCCGGCAATTCCGGAACTACAGCCAGGCTCATATGCGGCATCCTTGCCGGGCTGGACGGGATAATCACCCTCACAGGGGACAGCTCGCTGGTCCAGCGTCCCATGGCACGTGTTATCAAGCCGTTAGAGCTTATGGGGGCGCGTTTTATGGCCCGCAAAGGCGGGTATCTGCCCCTGGCCATTAAGGGCGGCAGTCTTAGGGGGATCTTCCACCCCATGGAGATATCTTCCGCCCAGGTGAAGTCTGCCCTCCTTCTCGCAGGATTAAAAGCAGAAGGACAGACCACCGTAAATGAACCCTCACCAAGCCGTGATCACACAGAACGCATGCTTGGATACTTCGGGGCGACCTTGAGCCTCAGCCATAATTCCGTTACAATTAAGGGCGGCCAGAAGCTTGAGGCGCGCGACATAATTGTCCCTGGAGATCCATCATCCGCTGCCTTTCCCATAGTATGGGCAGCCGCCGTGCCCGGCTCGGAGATCATTGTGCACGATGTATGCCTGAATAAAACCAGGACCGGCTTTCTTTCAGTACTTGAGCGCATGGGTGCTCAGATCGAGAGGGTCAATGTTCAGGAAAGGGCCGGAGAGACGGTGGGTGATCTGATAGTACATGGCTCCGAGCTGCAGGGCACTACTATAGCCGGTGATGAAATACCCTCTCTTATCGATGAGATTCCCATCCTGGTAGTGGCTGCCGCCCTGGCCTCAGGCACCACGGTCATCACTGATGCCAAAGAGCTGCGGGTGAAGGAATCAGACCGGATTACTGCCTTGGTGCAGGGGTTGTCAAGGCTCGGCGCACAGGTCGAGGAACTCGACGACGGTCTCATAATCAAGGGACGCTCACAACTATCTGCAGGAAACATCTCAACATTCTCCGACCATCGGATCGCCATGTCATTTTTCATCCTCTCCCGGGCTTCGGGTATTGATATCCGCCTCGATAACTCGGAGTGTGTGAATATCTCATATCCCACCTTTTTCACAGACATGGAGAGGCTGAAATGACCTACCGCACCATTACCATTGACGGACCAGCAGGCAGCGGTAAATCAAGCGTTGCAAAAGAAATAGCGAGAAGGCTGGGATACACGTTCCTTGATACCGGTGCCATATACCGCGCCGCTGCTGTTATCGTTGAAAAAGCAGGCTGTGATATCCACAATGACAAAGAATGCGCCTCTGTCCTTGCAAAGGCTGACATCAGGATAACAGCAGGGAAAACCTTTGCAAACGGCAGAGATGTTACTGATGAGATCAGGTCACACCATATCAGCGAACTGGCCTCGGCAATTGCAGCTCATCCTTCCGTACGGGAAGAATTGCTTGGTATACAAAGGGCATTCAAAGGAAGCACCTCTCTGGTAGCAGAGGGGAGAGATACGGGAACAGCGGTATTCCCCGATGCGGACATTAAATTCTATCTTGATGCCACACCCGAGGAAAGGGCCAGGCGCAGACACTCTGAGTCTGTAAGCAAGGGAATTGATATTCCAATGGAGCAGGTCCTTGTTGATCTTGAACGGCGCGATAAACGGGACAGCACGAGGATGGCCTCACCATTGACCATACCTGAGAACTCACTTGTGGTTGATACGACACACCTTAATTTCGAAGAGGTAGTGAAGAAAATCCTCTCAATTATTAATGAGAGGTTAGCCGATTAGGAGGCGGTCCTGCTTGCCTGTATCCTCTAAAGTGGCATCTTTACGCATCTCTAACGCCATATGGTCAAGTATCTCTCTTGAAAAATTTATAACATCCTTGTTTGTAAAACCATTACGGACGAGTTCCTTGTAAAGGCTCTTGGCAAGGATCTTGGTAGCCCTCGTAGTATCCATATTCTTTAAAATTATATCAAGATTACCTTTTGTGTTCATATTCAATCCTCTCTCACTTGCCCATCATGAATGCATCTACCATGCCAAGTATGATAATTGTTAATTTTACGTTAATATATCAATGGTTGTATGTTCAATTACTTAATCACTGTGCGCCTTGCTGTGGAAATTCTGCAATAGGTGAATTGCCATTCATACTGTGCATATGGTCCCCAGGCCGATCTAGAGAGATTTCACTTCTGCTGAAGAAAAAACACACCCCAGAAAATATCTCCATAGACAAGGATTTCGGTTCAAGATTGACAGGTTAAAAAATCGTGGCAAAGCCGCTTTGTTATTTTCTTATCACCAGCCACACAATTTTAATCACTGCTCACTGCCGACTGACCACTGCTAGCTTTGCTCTTGGGTCTGCGATATCTCTTTCTGGGCCTCTTTTTCTGGATTTTTGGCCATGCTGCTCAAGGGAAATTTCTCATTAAAGGCAGAAGCAAAGGCATTTTCATCATGAACGACCCGGCCTAGCGTAATAAGGCCAAACATCTCATCCGCATCTTTATAACTGGCCTTCTTCGCCAGGGACCATCTCATTCTTCCTGTCTGCAGTGCAGACATCATCCGTTCCAGGATCTCCAGGGCATGGACCATATTCGCCCTCAAGGCCTTTGGAATGATCACAAGCACGTGTGAACCGGCATATTCATCGGTAAGCAGCTTCATCTTGTCTCTATGAATATGTCCTTTTTCATAAATAATCCGGCAGGCCCAGGGCCACAAGAACAGACCATAAGACACAACCTGTGATGGAGGTTCGCCTCTCCTGATCGCCCCATCCAGAATGTCCAGCAGCCTCAGAAACTCATCCCTTACTTCATGAAATTCTTCAATAATTTTTCCCACATTACCCAAGGATAATGGAAAGCAAGTTGCATGCTGCCATCTTGCGAAAGAATTCTCCGGCAAACCCGGATGTAAGATCCTTATTCAACTCTTCATACAACCTGGATCCGGAGCTCACAGCCAGTAGATCCCGATTCACCTCAATGGCTTTGGCTGTTTCATGCTCAATAGAAAAACCTTGGCGGGAGGCATACCTGAGGACCCTCCACATCCTCACCGGATCTTCTTTATATCGCACAGCCGGGTCACCTATAATGCAGATCCTTTTCTGCTTAATATCTTCAAGACCGCCTACATAATCAATGATTGAGAAGGTGTTGATGTCATAGAATAAAGCATTGATGGTAATATCTCTCCGGAAGGCGTCTTCCTGGGGTGTACCGAATGTGTTGTTGTGATCAGGCTCAGTCTCCTGTATTGCCTCCGGTTCTTTCCTGAAGGTGGCCACTTCGATTATTTTGTTACCCTTGAAACGGATGTGGGCCAGACGGAAGCGTCTACCAATGAGAAAGCAGTTGGCAAAAAGCTTTTTGATCTGGCCTGGCCTGGCATCGGTTGCAATATCAAAATCTTTGGGTTTTTTACCAAGGAGGAGATCACGGACTGCACCGCCTACCATAAATGCCTTGAACCCGTTGCGGGAAAGCCTGTAAAGCACCTTCAATGCATCAGGATCGATCTCTCTGCGGGATATTGGGTGAGAGGCCCTGGGTAGGGTGAATGGATCTCTACTCTGGCTCTTCATTGTTGTTGTCTTCGTCCGGCCTTCCCTCTATGCGGTATGATTCTCTTGCCCAGCCGATAAGATCAAGTCCCTTACAGCCTCTGGAACAAAACGGCCTGTAAGGGTTCCCATCAAAGGGTACTTCCTGTTTACAGGCAGGGCATCTGACCATCCTTTTCTCAAGCTTATTCTCATTTTCTTTACCTACATAGTTCTCATACTTCATTTTCATTTCTGCCTGACCCATCTCATTGATGTCCCCATAGATGGAAATAACTTCAAGAGCAAACCCTGAAGCGCGCTGGACCATTCTAATGCTGATCTGTCTATCCTGAAGATGCACTCAGGTCAAGATTACCTTTTAAAGTAACTTATTTTGATTATTATATTTTACAATGAGGCTCCCTACCCATTGTGGAAATCATCAACAGGTTTTTCTTTTAATAATTTCTATTGACTAAATCAATAAAAGAATGATTTGGTAATTACAAGTAAAACAACAGAAGATACAATGCTGAAAAAGATTAGAAGAAAACGTCAGATTTTCCGCAACAGAACCGTCATACTGCGGTCTGCCCGAGAGCTCTTCCATAAAAAGGGTTTTTATGGAACCACTATGGAAGATATCGCCCAACACTCGGGATTTGACAGAAGGACCATTTATAATCACTTTAAAAATAAGGAAGATGTCTTTGCTGCCTTGATATCCAGCATCCTGACGGATATTGATGCTGTCTTTAAAAATATATCTGATGAGAAAGGCTCTCCGCTGGATAAACTCAGGGAGCTTGTCTTAAGCCTTCTGGATTTGTATATAGATAATTCCCAGCTTTTAAACATCTTCATGTCAGAATATGAAACAAACGAAATCAAGAAAAGGCAACACCTCTCTGCGTATACCCTCAAAAACATCAGTGCCTATAAAAAAATCGAGGCACGACTCGTTGCCATGATTAGAGATGCCCAGGAAGTTAACCTGGTGGTAAATGTTCATCCTTATATACTCGCAGGCATGCTTAACGAGCTGATATTAAGGAGTGTCATTGTACTGCATAACCAGAAAAACGCCATACACAAAAAAGATATCATCCACGATATCTTTGAGCTCCTTGGCAAGAACGTCATGAAGGCGCCAAATATATCCTCTAGCAATGAATAGACCTTCTTCTTGATTCCTAACTCGAATAACTAAGACACGGATTTTGAAAAAAAGAGGGGTGAGTTAAAAACTCACCCCTCCTGAGTTTGCTACGTATAAGCCTTTTGGTTACATCATGCCGCCCATACCGCCCATGCCGCCCATGCCGCCCATATCGGGCATGCCGGGTGCACCTGATCCCTTTTCATCAGGGATCTCGGCAATCATGACCTCGGTGGTAAGCAGCAACCCTGCAACTGAAGCTGCGTTCTGCAGGGCCGAACGTGCTACCTTGGTGGGGTCGATGATGCCGGCCTTCACCATGTCTTCATATTCCTCGGTCTCGGCATTGAATCCGACATTGCCTTTGAGACCCTTCACCTTTTCCACCACAATGCCGCCTTCCATGCCTGCGTTCACTGCGATCTGGCGAAGAGGCTCTTCAAGGGCCTTCTGAATGATCTTTACACCGAACTGCTGTTCGCCGGGCAGATCAAGCTTGTTGAGCTTATCGATGCAGCGCAGCAGCGCAACGCCGCCGCCTGCGATAAAGCCCTCTTCCACTGCCGCGCGTGTGGCATGGAGTGCGTCTTCTACCCTGGCCTTCTTCTCTTTCATCTCAGGCTCGGTAGCAGCTCCCACCTTGATAACGGCAACACCGCCGGCAAGCTTGGCAAGCCTCTCCTGAAGTTTCTCGCGGTCATAATCAGATGACGTTTCTTCGATCTGGGCCTTGATCTGGCTGATCCTGGCCTGGATCTGGGCCTTTTTGCCTGCACCCTCAACGATGGTGGAGTTATCTTTGTCGATAATGATCTTCTTGGCAGTGCCCAGGTCGGTCATGGTCACTGACTCGAGCTTTCTGCCGAGATCTTCGGACACGAGCTCACCGCCGGTAAGAATAGCGATATCTTCCAGCATGGCCTTGCGCCGGTCTCCGAAGCCTGGAGCCTTGACTGCTGCGCACTTGAGCGTGCCCCTGAGCTTGTTCACCACAAGTGTGGCAAGCGCCTCGCCTTCGATGTCCTCAGAAATGATAAGAAGGGGCTTACCCTTCTTGGCGATCTGCTCCAGCACAGGGATAATATCCCTCATATTGCTGATCTTCTTATCATAGATAAGTATTAACGGGGCCTCCAGCACTACTTCCATACGCTCAGCATCGGTAACGAAGTATGGAGAGAGGTAACCCCTGTCGAACTGCATGCCTTCCACCAGGTCAAGGGTGGTGTCCATGCTTTTGGCCTCTTCCACGGTGATGACGCCTTCTTTGCCGACCTTGTCCATGGCATCGGCAATCAGGGCGCCAACTTCATTGTCGCCATTGGCCGAGATGGTTCCGACCTGCTCGATCTCTTTCTTGTCCTCAACCTTTCTGCTCATCTTCTTGAGTTCTTCAACAATCGCTGAGGTTGCCTTGTCGATGCCGCGCTTAAGATCCATGGCGTTCATGCCGCCTGCCAGATACTTCAGGCCTTCTGTATAGATGGCCTGGGCCAGGACGGTAGCCGTAGTGGTTCCATCGCCTGCTACATCGGAGGTCTTGGAGGCCACTTCCTTGACCATCTGAGCACCCATATTCTCAAACTTATCCTTAAGTTCGATCTCCTTGGCCACACTCACGCCGTCTTTTGTCACAAGCGGTGCCCCATAGGCCTTATCAAGGATAGCATTGCGGCCCTTGGGACCGAGAGTAGCCTTGACTGCATTGGCGAGCTTGTTCACGCCGCTGATAATTTTATTCCGTGCTTCCTGACTGTAGAGTATCTCTTTGCCTGCCATTTCTTCTTCCTCCTTGCCTACTGGATAATCCCGAGGATGTCTTCCTCTCTCATGATGAGCAGCTCCTCACCCTCGATCTTGATCTCGTTCCCTGCGTACTTAGAGAAGAGCACCCTGTCACCCTTTTTCACATCGAGAGGGATGACTTTCCCATCCTCGGTCTTCTTGCCGCCACCAGCGGAGATGACCTCTCCCATCTGGGGTTTTTCTTTTGCCGTATCAGGGATGATAATTCCCCCTTTGGTCTTCTGTTCCTCTTCGATCCTCTTGACGAGAACCCTGTCGTGTAATGGCTTAATCTTCATTCCTTTCCTCCAAGGTCTGATTGTTAGCACTCACTATAAATGAGTGCTAATCTCGTAGCAAGGATTATAGGTAAGTTCAAGGCTTAAATTTACTTTATTCTATAAGCCATTCATGATTTGTGGATACTATACAGGAAATTAATCCATATCCTAAAGATATCAGTTAATTATTAATTCTTTCCCTTAATTTCTTATTCTCTGATCTTGGAGAGGATTAATTCCATCAAGCCCGCAGTCCTTTACCCCTATTGAGAATACCCTAAAACTGACCATGAAGTGGAAAGCATGCACTCATTGATCATATGAATCATATGTGTTATTCCCTCGAAAAGTATTGAAATGAATTAGCCGCTCCTTATGAATATGGAGGTGAACGTGAGCTTTCTTGGTATTGATGTGGGGAGTTCCTACATTAAACTATGGCACGAGGATATCACCGGTTCTGTCGTTACTGCGCGAAACATCCACCACAAGGGATCACCCCAGAGTGTTGTCATCAATGAGGTGACCTGCCTGAACCCTGAGCCTATGTTTCTGAGTTTCTCAGGCAACCTGGCCGGACAGGATATTCTGGGATGGCACTATGAAGGACTCCTGGCAGAGATAGATTACCTGAGGAAGGTTTATCCCTGCAGACAACTACTCATCTTCGGTGCGGAAAAGATTGAACTCGTTAATTTTGACGAGAGCGGTCATATCCTATTTTATCAGACAAACCCTTCATGCGCCGCAGGAACAGGCTCATTCCTTGACGAACAGATGCTCAGGCTTGGCCTCGACTTCACTGATCTGCCTCATATCACTATTGACGAAAAGCACCGATGGTGGCCACAAGGTGTGCTGTTTTTGCGAAAACCGACATTATCCATCTTCAGCAGGATGGGCATACTGCATATTCCATATACAACGGACTCTGCAAAGGCCTCGTGCTGAGCAGCCTTAAAAGCGTGTTCGGCGGCAATCTTCCCAATGGCGCCGACATCATTGCCACCGGTGGCTTACTGGAAAATCCTCATATCCGTCATTATCTCAAACAGATCTTTCCCTTGATACAGATCGCCCAAGATCCTGCGTTCACCAGGGCGCGCGGCTTAAGCCTTGCTGCACGGCTTCATGGACAAAACTTCAACGGCTTCATGACTATCCTCAAGGAGCACACCCCGATCAAGGCCCGTTCTTCCGCTCTTCGGCCATTGAAACTCAAAAAGAGCACCTTCCCGGCTACAGAGATGAACCGCCGCACGGATAACTTCGGAAATGAGACCTGGCATGACCTGCTTGAAAACGAATCCTTAGAGTGCCTTTCTCGGGGTGGACATAGGGTCCACCTCAACAAAGGCAGTACTCATTGATACAAAAGGAACCATCAGATTGGATATCTATACCAAAACCTCAGGCAACCCCATTGAGGCAACAAAAAGGATTTTCCAGGGGATATTATCGGTTCAGAAAGACCTTCCATGCTCCCTTGCAATCAACGGCTGCGCAACCACCGGCTCGGGGAGGAAGCTCATAGGCACCATCATAGGCGCGGACCTCATTGTCAATGAGATCAGCGCCCATGCAAAGGGGGCCCTCACCCTCGACGAAAATGTCAGTACTATCTTCGAAATCGGCGGCCAGGACGCAAAATTTATCCGAATTGAAAACGGCCGCATTGTTGATGTTAACATGAATTATGTATGCGCTGCAGGCACCGGATCTTTCGTGGAGGAACAGGCCAGGACCCTGGACATGAGCCTCGATGAGATCAGCGCCAAGGTCATGGGGGTAACCCCCCTGCCCAATTCCGACCGCTGCACCGTATTCATGAACCAGGAGATCACCAGACAGATCTCATCAGGATACCCCAGGGACCAGATCATGGCAGGTGTTCTGGTGGCAGTGTTCAAGAACTATGTCAGCAAAGTCGTAGGCAACCGGAAATATAATAAAGACAGAATAGTCTTCCAGGGGGCAACTGCCCGCAACAGGGGCCTGGTGGCGGCACTGGAACAGATCACCAATGCACAGGTCATGGTCTCCCCCTTCTGCCATGTCATGGGCGCATACGGCGCAGCCCTGCTTACCAAGGAAAAAGGCCTTGAAAAGACATCCTTCAGGGGTCTTGTTATCCCTGAAATCTCTGTAAAGGAAAAGATTTGCAAGGGGTGTGATAATACCTGCAGGATCACCATGGTCCAGGCCGGCACTGAAAAGACGAGCTGGGGATATATGTGCGGCCGGGAGCCTGGCGCACAGAGCGAAGAAAGGAAGATCAACCGGAGCGTTAAGACCAGGGATGACCTCCTTAAATGGCTATATAACTGCCCTGCAGAATGGAAAACATGTCTTTAAAATGCCAGCTCTGGGATTGTACGAGGAATTCCTTCCCCTTCTTACAGAGATAGCATCTGCCTGCGACCTCAGCATTGAGGTCTGCTATCCCGGTAAAAATGAAATTCAAAAAGAGCTTTCTGCAATCGGCTCAGGGGACTTCTGCTATCCCATCAAGGTTGCCATGGCCTGTGTTAATGTCATCCTCAAGGAGGATCCTTCAAGCAGGATTTTTCTTCCATTCCTTATACAGGACATCAAGGATGAGTCTATCCACCCACGCAGCCTCTACTGCCCCTTCATCACTACTGTGCCGAGCTTTTTCAAGGAAAAAAGCCTTTCTTCAAGAGTATTCACCCCGGAAATCGACTTAAGCAAAAGCATTTCCTGGCAGGCACGACAGATAAGGGACTTCCTTAAACGCTCCGGAATTGATGGGGTAAGCCTGTTCAAGATCATAACCGGGCTCAAACGGGGTATGCAGAGGCTGGAACAACATCGCCGGGAACTGACATCAAAGGCAAGCTCGATCTTTGATGAGATCGGGGATGAGAAGGCAATCGTACTCCTGGGCAGACCTTATAATCTTTACCACAGGATACTCAATCTCGGTATACCAGAACTCATCGAGTCTTTAGGGTACCGGGTAATCACCATGGATGCCATCCCGGATGACGTTACCAACAAGGATGTCACGGGCTTTTTCCCGGATATGTACTGGTACCAGGGACAGAGGTTGCTGAAGAAAGCAATGAGTATCCGCAACAAGCCGAATCTCTTCCCGCTCATGATATCCAATTTCTCGTGCGGACCTGATTCGTTTATCCTCACCTATCTTGAAGAGATCTGCAGCGATAAGCCTTACCTCATCCTCGAACTGGATGAGCACGGCTCGGCAACAGGCTACCAGACGCGGATCGAGGCCTTCATCGACATGATCGAACAGCATAGCGGCGGCAGTATTCAAGCCCTGCATATCTCTAAGCCTGCAAAGATACGCTACAGTGTTGAAGATATCAGGCACAACACCAAGGTCTGGATCCCCCAGATCCACCCGTACATACCCCAGTTGTGGTCTGCAGTGTTGAACCACTACGGCTATGAAACGACCGCCATGGGGGAGGAGACTGCTGCCGAATGCACGGCAGGCAGGGCTTTATGCCGCGGGAGCGAGTGCCTGCCGGCAGCGGTTACCACCGGTAAGTTTCTCTCTGCAATCAAAGACAGCCCTGCAGACTGCCACCAATCCCTCTTCATGCCTCGGGCCGAAGGCCCCTGCAGGTTTGGTCAGTATGCAACACTCCAATCCATGATCTTTGACCGGGCAGGGTATAAAAATGTTAGCATATTCTCACCCACTTCAGAGAACGGGTATGCCTTCCTTACTCCAAGGATGGAGATGGATGTCTGGAAGGCCATCTGCCTGGGTGACGCCATGTTCAAACTGCGGTGCAGGGTATTGCCCTATCATAAGCACCCGGTCATGGCAGAGGCGCTCATCAAGGAAGTCCTTAATGAGATCTGTGGCCTGGTCCGGACAGGCAAAGACTGGAAGGTGGCCCTGTCATCTCTCATGAACACAATCAGCATTGATTCGGGTCTCGATCAGCCTTCAAAACCGCTCGTGGGAATTGTGGGCGAAATCTTTGTCCGCCTCAATAGCTTTTCCAATCAGCACATTGTAGAGACCATAGAGGCCAATGGTGGCGAGGTCTGGTTATCACCCTTTTCGGAATGGATTTATTATGTACTGGATATCCTTGCCATGAAATCAGGACCCGTTAAGAAACTTGGCACACACATTAAATATCATATCCTCCATAGAATTGAGAAGGACATCCTGTCCCTCTTCTCACCAGTGCTCGATCATAGACATGAGCCTTCCATGGCATCGGTCATGAGCAAGGCCAAGAGGTTTATCCCCCCAACCTTCGAGGGAGAGGCTATCCTCACCATAGGCAGGGCCAAATTGTTTGCTGAACAGGGGGCAAGCCTTGTAGTGAACTGCTCACCCTTCAGTTGTATGCCAGGAAGGGTAACCTCGCACCTGTTCCAGACCTACCAGGATTATTTCCAGGTACCTGTGGTAAACCTATTCTTCGATGGCACAGGCGATGTTTCAAAACAGGTGGGGATCTATCTGAAATCCATAACCCAGGCCTATACAGAAAAGCGAATTATGCCCTCAGCAAGCTTCCAAATACCAGGGAAAAAGACTGCAGCCACTCCGTGGGCAAAGGGTATGAATGACTCACTACAGAAAAAAAAGTTTGATGATGAATACCAGAGCAAGTAGAGATTATTTTGACCACTACTACTATGATCCGAATCGATTCTTCACAATGATCTTGAGATTTTCAACTCAATCATCAAAAACAACAACATCAAGAGAATCAACCCCTTGATTTCCCTTCTTATCCGTTACCGTGAATTCTACAGTGTAAATAAATCCATAATTAGAACCAGTCACGTTTATAAATTCAATATTCCCGGGGTCTTTAACGTCAACATCCGGTCTAACATCATCAAAATTCCAATTATAGGTATAAGGTGGGTAACCCCCTGATACATCTCCTTTAAAATTTATAAACTCTCCCCTATTTATTATTATCGATGCCAAGGGTTCCCCATTGGTTCCTGTTGAATAAATAATATCTTCAGTGATTATTTTGACCTCTAAAGATTCTGCGGGTATCTCTTCACTGCCTTCTGGACTTACTTTATGCTTACCGGTTTTATGTCCGCCACAGGCGACTAGGAGCATGACGATTAATAAAACAAGTGCTAATCTAAAGGCCCTTAAGAATTGGGCTGTCCTCATAGATAATCCCCCCTAATTATATAAATCTTCAGCGATGCATCTTTCTATGTTGTTATAGGATCCTCATCAACCCAGATGTATATGAAGCAAGAAAGAGTAACCCTTACAATGTTATGCAACGTCAGTGCCACGGATCATCTAATGAGTTATCAACCAATTAGCAAGATCGACCTATATAACACTCCGTAATTATGTGTAAATCTATGCCACTTAAATGAAATTAATTTCTATTTATCTAGACTGATAAACGATTATGAGGGCGTAATAAGCAGTACCGATACAACGCCAGCCATACTATTCACTTCGATCAAGCAAAGACAGGCACAGGGCCTGTCCCTATTTTATTTTTTTATCTAATGGTCGGGAAGCGGGGATTTGAACCCCGGACCCCAGCGTCCCGAACGCTGTGCTCTACCAGGCTGAGCCACTTCCCGAAACCAAGGTCTATCTATAGAAAAGAATCACTTTCGAAGTCAAGCACGTTTGCTCTTTATCGTCTCTTGTTTTCATAGGTGATGAAGTCCTCGCGCATCACCCGATGATCCATCCGGCTCTTTACATTCAGTGGATATTCTCCATAATTGAAGGCTAATAGATCCTTGCCAAGTCTCTGCAACGGTATGGCAAACTCCAGCTTGAAAAAGAGCTCACTCTTGTCGCGGCCTGCCTGCAGTGCATCGTTCCTGCCGCCGATACTTATAAATAAAGGCTTTATAGGTTGTACCTGGAGCATCATGGACATGCCGACCATATCCTCCCTGTCCCTGCCTGCAAAATAATAAAAACCAGGCCATACAGAGACAAAGGGGGCATTCGGTACAGGGATGCCGAAGGTAAGATCAATACCCGGCAGCGCCTCTTCGCCTTTATGTTCTTCCGAAACAGGCAGGTAGAGGTTCATGTGTCCGGAAAAGTTTGAATGGTACACCTCAAGACCGGTACCGAATCTCTTATGGTAATTGCTTGTGGTATAATCATAGAAAAGGTTGCAACCCCCAACCACTAGTCCATTCAGCATTAGCTGCCTGCCTCCAACCCCGATATCAAAGCCGGGTTCTCCCCCCCTTAAGGTGAGCATGGGCTGTGAGAACAAGGACATGGAATCGAGCTGTGCAAGCCACACAAATCCATCAGCGTAATAACAGGGATTCGACTGGTTGGATACCTTCAAGCCACCCCCAGTCCAAATAAGATCAGGCTCGATGGCATAGAGCATGGACCCGGTCAGGCAAAATATAATAGCAAAAATCAGTTTCTTCATCTTAACACCTCCTCATTCAATTCTTGGTTGCTCAAAACGCTTCAAACACATTACGCATCAACTACCCCCACATTGGTATAATACCGGCACAAATATCCTCCGGTTTCAAAATGGTCAAGGTCTCACTATGGAGCATGCCCATATAATTAATCTGGCTCGTATCGAATGGCGGTATACTTACCCTCGGGCATATCCTGATATGAGGTGTGAACAGGTTATTGTCCTTAAGAAAGTATATTGACATGTTCAGGCTGCCTATGTTGAGAGAATCAATATACCTCATCACATTCAAGATACCACTCACCAGCTCTTGAAGGAGCTCTCCGTGAATTTCTTCCGGTGATTTTACGCCAGCTAGAACCCCGATAATATCAAAAATCCCCATGGGAGCAAAGGCCACAGTCCATGAGATGTCCTTTGTATAGGCAATCATCCGCTCCCCCCTCTTCTTTTCCTCCTCGACGAAATCGGGCCAATAATTGCGCCCATGCATTTCCTTATACTGAGAAAGGCCGTAAACCGCAGAGGTATAATAGTTGGTGGGGGAACTCGTTGCAGCAATCTGGAGGTGGGGATGGATAATGGAGCCTCCAGCCAGAGGCATATAATTCCAATTCACCGACTGGTATATCATATCGGGCTGCTTCGAGCTCACATCTAAGAGATATTGAAAGCAGCACTCGAATGCATCTGTCATGATCTTGGATGTAAATCCCTCCAGCCCAATGTAATGTTCCCGGGTCATTATGGTGACTGCCCCGTTCTCGTCATAAGGGAAGGCATTGGGAACGCACAATGCATTCCCACGTGAATACCTCTCCTGGCTTGCCAGATCCGGGTGAAATTTTGGTGTTACCTGCTCCATAATCTCCGGACAAAACGGGCAGAACTGCCTGGAGTTCTCTATAAGGGCTGAGAGATCTGCCTTTTTGATTTCCCTTATGGGAAAATCCAGGATACGACTTGAATGGCCGGTAAGCGGATCGTATCTTACCTCGAAATATCGTTTGACCTCCGCATATCCCTGAGAGGGGTCTAGAAATCGTGATGTTTTTAATACTTTAACAAATTCCATTAGATATACTTCTACACTATGGCAGGCTGAGGGTCAAGGGCATTACCCCAGTATGCTTTAGGAGGGTTTATTATCTAAAAGGTGATGTTTCCTTGATCAATAAATTTTGTCCCGGTATAATTCCTTGTTATTGGCGCAATAAAATCAAAGGAAGTGGTGGTAATGCTTTCATGAAAGACACCCTGATTGCAAGAAAGAACATGGTTAACGAACAGCTTGTAAGTCGCGGCATCAATGATCAGCGCTTGCTGAATGCCTTCCTGGAGGTACCGAGGCATAAATTCGTGGAGGAATATCTCAAATACAAGGCATATGATGACTATCCCCTGTCAATAGGCTACGGTCAGACTATATCCCAGCCCTACATGGTTGCACTCATGACCGAGGCCATCAATCCTCAACCGAATGAAAGGATTCTTGAGATAGGCACTGGCTCGGGGTACCAGGCTGCAATTCTCTCTCGCCTCTGCTCAGCGGTTTATACCATCGAGCGCATAAGCGCACTGGCGTCCCGTGCCAGAAAGGCCTTGGATGATCTGGGTTACTTCAATGTCCATATCCGTCTTGGCGACGGCACCTTGGGTCTGCCTCAGGATGCACCCTATGACGGGATAATTGTCACCGCAGGTGCACCGCATGTTCCTGAGTCCCTCATTGGACAGCTCAGAGAGGATGGCAGGCTCATCATCCCGGTTGGCGATGAGGGCATCCAGGACTTGAGACGCATCATCAGGACGAAGGATGGCGTCAAGGAGGAATCGCTTGGGGGCTGCAGGTTTGTAAAGCTGATCGGGAAGAACGGATGGCAAGTCTTAAGTGACAAGTAAACTGTGGCGGCAAGCAGACCTTACACTACAGTTACATTGATCACTGACACCTTACGCATTTCCATCCCATATACTGAAGTTCTTGAGGATCTCCAGCCCTGGGTGTCCGCTCTTTTCCGGGTGAAACTGCGTGGCAAAGACATTCCTGCGTGAAACAGCAGAAGAAAAGGTGATCCCATAGGAGGTCTGAGCAACCACATCGGCCATGTTTGCAGGGTCTGGATAATAGGAGTGCACAAAGTAAAACCAAGCATCGTCATCTATTCCATAAAGGAGGGGATGTTCTCTGGTCTTGACAATGGTATTCCATCCCATGTGCGGTATCTTCTCACCCATATCAGGAAATTTTCTGACTGTGCCGGATATAATGCCAAGACATGATGCAGAGTCCTCATCACTGGAATCAAAGATAATCTGGGTTCCGAGGCAAATGCCCAGGAAAGGAGTGCCGCGTTCGATCACCTCGTTTATGACCTTGTCGATTTTGAGTTCGCGAATTGTCTCCATGGCCTTACCGGCAGCTCCAACGCCGGGGAAAATTACCCGCTCGGCATTCAGGATCTCACTGGGATCGGCAGTGATGGCACAGGAAATATCCAGGTGTTTGAGTGCCCTTTCAACGGATCTTAGGTTGCCGGCTTTATAGTCTATAATGGCGATCATGGAAGATACATACTACAACGCTATCCAGGCTCCGATATAGGCTATTACCAGCCCTACAAGCAGTGCAACAGATCCGACTTTTGTCCTGGTTTCCGCATTCGTGAGCAGACTCAGGTAGCCTGTGAACTTATCCTGCTTTTCCTGGGAGGAATTCAGCATGGGCGCAATCATGCGGATAGTGTCGAGGATCTTGGCAAATGTGGTCTCCTTCACCAGCAACACTAAGCAGCTTGCAATTATGACTATGTACCCGTTGAGCATCATAAAAGTTCCAAGGATAAAGCCGGACACGCCTATCCTATGCTGGAGATTATCCGTGGGCATCTCAAGATGAATGGGGGCAACTACCTCTTCGTGATGACCCTCACCACATCCAAATATCATCATGGAACCGACTAACAAGACCATGAGAAGACCGGCTTTAATCATCTTCACAAAAAGGCCTCCGAATTCAATTTGATACGCACTATACCTGTAGCTTTTATTTTGTGTCAACTCTCTTTAAAGTCAAACAGCCCTTTATGCCGAACAAGTAATCAGACCATACCTACAGGAGGGTGACCCGCGTGGGTGAATTCGACGATCTTATAGATGAATTTGTAACCGAATCTAAAGAACATATCGCTGATATTGAGGACGATCTCATAAAGATCGAGGCCGAAATGGAACATGTGGACCCCGAGGTCATTAACCGGGTGTTCAGGGCGGCCCATTCCATCAAGGGCAGCTCCAAGTTTCTGGACCTCAACAATATCGGAGACCTCGCACACAAGATGGAGGACGTGCTCAACCTTATCCGCTCAGGGAAACTGGTGCCAACCAGCGATGTAGCCGGGCCCCTGCTTATGGCGGCAGACATGTTGAAGAATATGCTGGAAGACGTGACCACCAGCAATGATATGGATATCTCAGAGCACCTTATTTCGCTCCAGAATATCCTCATCACAGATACTGCCGTTCAGAAGAAACCTCAGAAGACTGAAAAATCCGGCCATTCGGGCGATCCTCTTTCAGTCTTCGACATAAAGATGGATATCATCAAAACTAAACTCGCCTCGTTTCAAGTCTTTATCCTGACCATAGATACAGCACAGGGAGATATGGACCATATCACATCCGAACTCAAGAATTTGGGTGAGGTCATTGCCCAGAAGACTACGGCGGACAATAAACTTCTAATACTTTTTGCCACTATAATGGAGTCCGACATGGTCCAGCTTGCCTTGGGTCTCGACAAGGATTCGTTCACCCAGGTGACTGAAGGAATGCTCAAACCAAAGACCAGGCAGACACCGCAACCTAAAGCTGAGGCCCAGGTGAAACCACCACCAAAACCCGCCCCTAAGGCCGCCAAACCATCAACTATAAAACCGATTGTCGTGGAAGAAGCCGAAGATGATGAGCGTGAATACAGCACGGTATCTTATGATGAGCCTGTGGCCAAACAAATGATCGACTCTCTTAAAAAGGATGTGCAGGCTGCCAAAGAAGAAGAAAACACCTCATTTATCACCTTCACCCTCGACAGCGAACTCTATGCCGTGCCCATCCAGACTATCGAGGAAATAATCGGCCTGCAGGAGATAAGCCTGCTGCCCAATGTCCCGAATTTTATCAAGGGGGTCATTAACCTGCGTGGTGAAATTGTCCCCATCATGGACCTCAGACTCAAGTTCGGACTTGAAGCCAAGGAATATACCCCTTTCACCGTGTTCCTCATTGTGAGGGTAGACGAACGGCTCATGGGTATGGTGGTTGACAATGTGGCCGATGTACTCGTTATCGAACCGGCCAAGGTCCAGAAGAAGCCTGCATTCTCAGCCAAGATCTCTACTGATTTTATTAACGGTGTCTATAAGGACACCCAGGAAGACCTGGTGATACTGGTTGATGTTCCTTCCCTTATCAAGCCTGAGGAGTGGGATCTGGCCTATATCTGATCATCAATGAGATCAATCGTTTTTAGGTAAAATGAATGAGTAGATAAGTAGGCCTACCATACCGCATGAGATCCAGGCGTCTGCCATGTTGAAGGTTGGCCACTGAAACCGCCCAATATGAAAGAGTAGGAAATCCACTACCTCTCCCCACAGGAGCCTGTCTGTAAGGTTTCCCAGGGCGCCTGCTATGATCAAGCTGAAGACAGCCCTGAGTAACCATGAATCCTCACTCATCCTCCAGAAAAGAATAAACATTGCACTGCATGCGATTATGGTGATGACTGTAAAAAACAGGGTACGGTACGACTCAGGAAGTCCCTGCAGCATGCCGAAGGCTGCCCCGGTATTCCTTGCGTGGATAATGTCGAAGAACCCGGGGATCACAGTGAACCCCGAGCCGATCTCCATATGGGTATAGATTAACCATTTGGTCCACTGGTCCAACAGATAACAGGGAAGAGCCAGGAACCCTATCCATATGGCCATAGTCTTTGTCTTCATTTCACTTCCTATGCCTGTACGTTTTATTAAGTTTACGATTGTAAGATAGATTATTTAAGTTAGACCTCACAAAGCACAAACAACCGTGGCATGCAAGATCAAAGAACTTAATCAAAGGTCTTAAGCCTTATTATTGTGATTCGAATTTGTATCCTGCCTTGAGTTACGTCTGTTTCATCCGACAAGGTTTTAAGAGTTCTTAAAAACATAGTCATCTGAAGGTATCATTCCATAAAGGAGGTAAGATTCATGAAGGTAGTCAAGGCAAAGTTAATCTGCATTTTTTCTGTTATCCTGATGTGTTTATTTATGAGCAGCATAGCTCTTGCAGAAAGAACACTGGTAGTTGCGGTCAACGCTAACTGGCCTCCCATGCAGATGAAAGACAGTAAAGGGAACGTCAGCGGTTACGAAATTGACCTTTTGAAGGCCCTTGCTGCCGAGGCCGGGTTTAAGGTCAAACTAGTGAATGTTTCATGGAGAAACATCTTTAATGAACTGAGTGCAGGTAAATATGATGCCGTTATGGCCTCTGTAAGCATTACAGATGGGAGAAAGGAGAAGTTTGACTTTTCCGACCCCTATTTTACAGCCGAACAGATCCTCCTTGTACCCAAGGCAAAGGCAAATGCACAACTTCAAGGCAAGACAATGGCTGTCTTTAAATTAACAACGGGCGCAGAAGCGGTCAGGAGCACCCAGGGCTGCAATATAACATACTATACGGTAGATGAAAACGAACAAGCTTTCAAGGACTTGTCAAAGGGCTTTGTTGACGGTGTTCTCTGTGATTCGCCGGTAGCCTATAGTTATGCCGCCAAATACAATGGCAAGTTCGCCCTTAAAGGTGATGCATGTGCACTGGCAAAAAAATCAGCGAACGAGGATTATGGGATAATGGTCAAGAAAGGCGATACCAAAACCCTTGACCTCATTAACAAAGGCCTCAAAGTGGTGAAAGAAAAGGGCATTGAGGCAAAAATCAAAGACAAGTGGTTCAAAGAGATCCTCCTTGCCTCCGGAGTGAAAACGCAAGACTCAATGCTGGCTTCCGAAATAATGACAGGCGCCCAGAATTCACCGGCGTCTGTTAAATAGTCTCGAAGATTATATCAAGTATTCAGTATCGAGGGCTTTCTCCTGCTGCTCCGGCCGGAGAAGGCCCTTTTCTCTATTTTCTTCTCTAAAAAATACTGCCATCCAAAATTAATAAATTCTGGTAAGAGTATCGATAAGAAGTCTTATGAGAATTATCTATCTGACAGATATCCACGGCGATTTTGAACGGGTGAAGAACCTACTCTCAGAGACGGTAGCACCCCTATATATCCTATCCGGCGACATCATAGACATTCCCTTTTACAATATGGAAACCTCTATAAGGTACTATGAACTCCAGTCATACTTCCACGGCCTGAGAATGGGCATGAAAGAGGAAGACAAATTGCTGGAGGACTTTGTAGACCAGCTTCTGGAGAGCCCGGATGTCACTGAAGAGATCGAGGAAAAAGGCACCAAATATCAGCAATATACCATCCGGGCCCGCAGGGTGATGCAGCAGAAATATAAGGTCCTGCAGAACATCATTTCCATGAAGAAAAAATCGCGCGTCTTGTGCCTGCCCGGGAATTACGACATGGACCTCAAATACACGGCACTGCATGACAATGATCTTCATCTGCACTGGTTCAAGCTGGATGACTTGCGCATATGCGGCTATGGAGGCGCAGAGGTCTGGACCCCGGGCATCCCTGAACGGTATATTGTAAGGTATCAGGCAGGCATGAACACCTACGGGAAAAGAAACGGGAAGAAAAACGAGATGTACCCGTTTTTCCGGGTGGTAAAACCAGATATCATAGTAGCTCATCAGCCGGCCTACGGGGTGAACGACAACACAACAGCCGGCGGTGCCTTCGGTTCGCCGGTATTGCGCAGCTACTGTGACGATAACCCGGTCATGCTCTGCCTGACGGGTCATGCTCATGATTCCTGGGGCGTAGCCTTTCATGAAAACACCTTATATCTCAACCCGTCGAACTTCGGGGAGGTAACCGGACCTACAGGGCAAGTAGCTGAGGGCGGTTTCTTCTACCAGATAGAAACCGAGCATCATAAGGTGAAGGGAATCATCTTTAAGAAATTCTACGATGGCAGGATATTCGACATTGCCGATTACTATCCAGAAGGAAACAAATGGGTAGAGAAGATTATTGACCGCGACCGTTACGATGCACTTAAGAACAGAGAAAACTATGATATGAAGGATGTCAAGTACTCTCATATCCCCGAGATACAGCTCTTCAAGGAGATCAAACAGTTCTTCAGGATGTTCCAGACCCCCGAGACTGAAGAGCGCGTCGACAAGCTTGAGGAGGTGGTACAGCTGCTGGAAGAAAAGATCCCTGGCGACATTGCCATGGATGTCATGGGATCGGTAAACATGGGAACCTCACAGGCCGGATCCGATATCGACCTGGTCTTATATCTGAGGTGCGGCCCTTTCTGCACCAAAGGCCACGATGAATGCGAGTTCGCCCAGAATGCGCAATCCATGATCGAGAAATACCTGGGCCTTGAATATGAGCCGCATTTTCTGGATTGTATCGACCTGGACCAGGTGGAAAAGAGCATCACGGATAAGAACTATGAAAGTGAAACCCTCCAGCGCTTCGTCGCTTACCGCTCCATCTGCCGCCCCATCAATTATCGAGTCATAGCGCCCATCGAGGACATGCTCAATCAGGACATGATATTTAAAAAAGAGATTGAAGGGAGCATCCAGTCTTATATACAGATCTTCGCCAATACATCCGAGCACGTAAGGTCGCTCAAAAAGTATGAATCCCGGCTGAACGAATTGGGGATAAGGGTGCCCGAATCAATCAAACGAACCATTAAGCAATATTTGAACGAAGGCTGACCAGAGGATTTACTTTTTCTCCCAATGGAGCTATAGGGATCTAATGTTCCTATCCATGGCCCCCAAGACCAATGAAAAAGCTCCCTAGGACATTTACAATGAAAAACTATCTTTATAAACTCGTCATATATAATGTTACAGACCTCTGCTATAATAACTGTCTGAATTTCTTCCCTTCAGGGTCTCGAATCCTGGACGTAGGTATCGGCAATGGGATGATGCTCCGCAACTACCATGGACTGATAAAATCCAAGAACTTCTCAATCGTGGGCATCGACATCAACAAAGACTATCTCAGCCATTGCAGCAGTCTTATCAGAGATTGCCGGCTCGAAGACCACATCCGGATTTTTCACGAACCAGTAGAATGCTATGAGCCGCCTGAAGAGGGTTATTTCGATTATATCCTCTTCAGTATGAGCTTCATGCTTTTCAGCGATCAGGAACTGGTGCTCGACCGTGTAAGGAAATGGCTGAGGCCAGGAGGGAAAATACTCTTTTTCCAGACCATGTTTCACAATCGTTCACTCTTTATGGAGTTTATCAAACCAAAGCTCAAGTACGTCACCACCGTTGACTTCGGTAGAGTGACCTATGATGAAAGTTTCTTCGACCTGCTCAGAAAAATGAAAATGAACATCGACGAAGACAGGCTCATCAAAAAAGAATGGTTCAAGGGCGAGTACCGGCTCATCATATCAAGTCCCGGAAACGCAAAGGCAGCCAAGAGCGAACATAAGATTACCACCAGGATGAAACCTGCCCTTCTGAACCTTCTCCCGTCCGGAAAGGCAGAAAGGAAATCAAACATCATCTGAGATAGACATGACGCGAGGGATCTTCAAGAGGTACGTCAGTTCACCCATTATTTCTCTGCTGAAGCAGGGACTCACTCCCCAGATACTGGCGCTGAGCATGACAAGCGGCATCATCATTGGGATCATCCCACTTTTGGGTACAACCACGGCCATTTGTACTATGGTGGCAATCGTGTTTCGCATGAACCTCCTTGTGACACAGATTGGCAACTGGCTGGTATACCCCATCCAAATCCTGCTTGTAGTGCCCTTTATCATCTTGGGCGAATACCTTTTCGGATCACCATCCACCCTTGACCCATCCCACATAGTAACCTTGCTTCGCACTGATCTCTTTACAACCCTTCGACTATTCTCAAAAATGATCCTGCACGCGACCATTGCATGGATGGTTTGTGCGCCTTTTGCATTTGCAGCCATTTATATTGTGCTCAAAACCCTCTTCCAATTCCTCCATGCCCGTAGGGTATAGGCCCTGCGTATGAAGCAAAAGGATCGTATTCTGCTCCATGTGTGCTGCGCACCCTGCTCTACCGCTGTAGTTGAGAGGCTTCAGAAACAAGGCTATGATATAAAACTCTTCTTCAGCAACTCCAACATCCACCCCCCTGAAGAATTCAACAAAAGGATTGATGAAGCCCGTAAAATAGCCTTAATGCTGAACCTGGACCTTATTGAAGATGGATACGACCATGATGCCTGGCTGGCTCACATAAAAGGCCTTGAAGACGAACCCGAACGAGGTAAGCGCTGCCTGAAGTGCTTCGCTTACAGCCTGGATAAAACATGCGTAATGGCACAAAAAATAGGTATACCGGGTTTTACTACCACTCTCACGGTGAGCCGGCACAAGTCATCCAGAGACATCTTTTCCATTGGCAGCACCCTGCCGGGTTTCCTGGCTATGGATTTTAAAAAGCAAGACGGTTATGCGCGAAGTATTGTTCTTACCAAACAGCTTGAGCTGTATCGTCAGGGATATTGCGGGTGTGAGTTCAGTAAAAGAAGGGCAACATGACCAATGCCCTTGCAAGCACGTGGGAACCATCACATAAATAATGAATCCTGATGTACTCTTTTAGATCCTTCTATATAGGGAACTCAATGCACTGTTCCAGACCTTTCCAGCAGCAAGAAATACACATCATCGAGAGTCTGATCACTGCATAAGTGCACTTTTTCCCTGATATACCCCGCAGTGTCGCTTACGCTCCGTTCAAACCAGTCATCACATCCCTCCTGGGTGATATCACTCTCGATTAAACCTGCAGATAAGCTCATGTGCTTCATGAACTCCCGGCTGTGGATTCCTGGATTATAAAGCAACTCCGAGCACAACTCTTTTATGGCCTTAACTTTCTGCATGTATTCCTCCCTATGATGTCTACGTTGTAGATGAATAGTAATGGACAGGTCGTTCATAATGAATTGGCAGACTTCCATTATAGAATTGTATCGGAATGATAAGGTGTTACTTGAGACCTAAACTACCGCTTCGTCACATGATCTTCAATTTATGAATAATAATATCTACATGCCAAGATATCTTGATTTAATTAAGTTGATTATCGTTTAACTAAACGTATACAGTAAAGTGCAGTTTATATTCAGGCAAAATCAATTGGAGACCCGCATGCTTTCCAAGAAAGATTTATTGAAACAATTAATAGGTAAACGTATTGATATAAATCGTGATAAAAATGGCATAGATATCAGTGTCAACCTTTCTTTATGTTTCGAAAACAACCCCCATGGGGGTTACTATAGAATATCTGAGGTTGGTGAAGATACGTTTGAGGCACAGTGGAACTGTGAAGGTAGGAAAACGAAAATTGAAAAATATAATATAGCTGCCTTAAGAAGTATCATTTAAATAATGAGCGAAAAGAATCCGGTAGAATTTGGTTTCATCTATATAAATTGGGGTTTCAGAAATCTGATTCCTCATAGCCAATGCATGTAACTGGTGCTAAATTATTCAAGGAGGCATATCCAATGGCCGGTAAAATATTCTATAGAGAGCGGACAAAGGCAAAAGAAGGTGAGAAAAAGCCCAGGTTCTATCTGGTTGCCGTAGCTGGGGTGGATCTGAAGTTTCATGCTAAGCATGTACGGAAATCCGAACTTGACCGGATTGCAAAAGAACTCGGAGCAGAGCTGATCCTCCTCGAACGTGATGAAGAAGGGAAGTACAGCACTGAAGATGTGGAGATAAAATAGCCTGTCTGCCTCCGCAAACCATCACTTAAGAAAGGTGAATGCATGTCCCTGGTAAGAGATAGAGATGGGAAACGCCTGCACATAAAGAGCAGGCTTATGGGCGAAAGCCTGGTCAGAAAATCGCTGTATGATGATATGGACATACCTCCGCAGCTCCGGTTATTTCCCGATGTGAACGTTGTGAAGATCGGCGGCCAGTCCATATGTGACCGCGGAATTAAGGCCTTGCCTGCCATTATCAAGGAAATCGTCTCTGTGAAGAAAAAACACAAAATCCTGCTTACTACAGGCGGCGGAACCAGGAGCAGGCACATCTACACCATCGGCATGGAACTGGGCATGCCCACAGGCATCATCGCCAAGTTCGCCAGCACCATCTCCGAACAGAACGCCCTCCTCATTGCCACCCTGCTGGCACAGTGGGACGGCATCCGCATAGACCAGGACGATATCCTGAAACTGCCTACTTACTTTTCCCAGGGATGCATCCCCGTCACCCACGGCATGCCGCCGTACGACTATTTCGCGCTCCCCCCGGAACAAGGGAGGCTGCCGGTGCACCGGACCGATGCAGGCACCCTGCTCATGGCCAACCTCATCGGTGCCAAGAGCTGCATCATGGTCAAAGACGAGGACGGTCTCTACACGGATAACCCAAAGACCAACCCCAAGGCCACCTTCATACCTGAGATCGGTGCCAAAGGAACTCATGAAGATGGATCTCGAAGACCTGATTATCGAGCGCTCATGCCTGGAGATTCTGCAGAACAGCGAGGCCATAGACAAGATCCAGATCATCAATGGGCTCAAGAAGGGAAACATCACCAAGGCGCTTGCAGGCAAGCGCGTGGGGACTATCATCTATAAAGAATAAAATTCTCTCATGGCTGACTCCCGGCCTTTTCTTCCGGCGGGGAATATATCCCCTCATGCCGGGGTAGAATACCCCACACTTTTGATAATCTCGCGACTGTCTTTTATAACTGTATGATATTTATTACCTTTTATTTATGTATAAAATGGCATAATTAATGCTTTCCCCTTCATTCAGTTGGAAACCTGTGAAGACGAATGTCGGGAAACAGCCACCAGGCTATGTTTGCGACGGGATGCGGCATAATCCATTGTACTTTCGTGTCAGCAGGTTACTGTTGGAAGGAGGTTATTCATGAGTCCCAGGGAAGATTTCAAAAAACCGGATGGCTGCGCTATCATTGATCCTGCCAAGCAGTCCATGATGCTCGCGGCCTTGTATATTGCTCAGGAACCCAAGGGTTACCTGACAAAAGACACTGTCCAGCAGGTAGCCAGGCGCCTGGGCATCTCGGCTGGGGAGGTGTACAGCACCGCGAGTTTTTACTCCCTTTTCCGTATGGAGCCTGTGGGCCGTCACGTCATCCAGGTCTGCGATGGACTCTCGTGCTATCTGAACAACGGGGCGGAACGGGTGGTCGATTACCTCAGCGAGAAACTGGGCATCCACCCAGGAGAGACCACCCGTGACGGGCGGTTTACCCTTGAGACCGTCCAGTGTCTCGCCTCCTGCGGGACATCCCCTGCCATGCGTGTGAATGACCAGCTCTACGAAAATCTATCTCCGGCGAGTATCGACGACATCCTGGAACGACTCATGGGGGAGGCATAACATGGCGCAGTGGCAGCCGGTTCTGTTGGCGAATGTCCATCGTCCGAACTCGGAAAAAATAGACACCTATCTGCAGCACGGCGGATATGAGGCGCTGAAGAAGGCCTTGAAGATGCCCCCTGATGCGATCATTGCGGAAGTGAAGGCATCGGGGCTGAGGGGCCGCGGCGGCGCAGGCTTCCCCACGGGTGTCAAGTGGGGTTTCATGCCGAAAGACGCCCCTGTCAAATACCTTGCCATCAACACCGACGAGGGCGAGCCGGGAACCTTCAAGGATCGCCTCATTGTGGAGAGAGACCCGCATTCGATCCTGGAGGGGGTGATCATCACGGCGTACGCCGTTGGTGCAAACAAGGCGTTCGTCTATATCCGGGGAGAGTTCTTCCTGGGGGTAAAGAGGTGGATAAAGGCCATCTCGGATGCCTATCAACATGGCTTTCTCGGCCAAGACATCCTCGGCAGCGGCTTTGGTCTGGATGTATCCGTTCATCGGGGCGCAGGGGCATATATCTGCGGCGAAGAGACGGCCATGATCGAATCGCTGGAAGGCAAGCGCGGCGTGCCGAGGTCCAAGCCACCTTTCCCTGCCCAGAAAGGCATGTGGAACAAACCGACCATCGTGCAGAATGTGGAGACCCTGGCAAACATACCTCACATCATCCTTCGAGGGGCTCCGTGGTACGCAGGGATCGGGACTGAATTGAGCAAAGGGATAAAGATCTTCTGCGTGAGCGGGCATGTCAACCGTCCCGGCAACTTCGAGCTGCCGCTGGGAACCCCTCTAAAGGAGATCATCTATCAGCACGCCGGAGGTGTCCGGGGTGGACGTGATATCAAGGCCATTATCCCGGGCGGTGCATCCACCCCCATCATCACCGGCAACTGGATATCAACGCCCATGGCATTTGAGACGCTGCAAGCTGCCGGTACAGCGCTGGGAACCGGGGCGATCATCGTGATGGACGAGACCACTGATATGGTCGAGGTGGTGAGAAGAATCACCCGGTTTTTTGTGCATGAATCCTGCGGCAATTGCCTCCCGTGCCGCCTCGGCGGCCACCGGATGCTGACCCTGCTGGAAAACCTCTCTGCAGGCAAGGGCACCAGGAAGGATATAGGAGAGCTCGAGTACCTTGCTAAAGGCCTCTACGGACGGACCTTCTGCCCTATGGGCACGGGCATGGTCGAACCGGTCCTGTCGGCCTTGCGGCTCTTCCGCAGCGAATTCGAGAAAAAGACTTCGAACAACTGATATGTCCTATTCATATATATACTGAAGGAGAAGGCCCATGCAGAATGCAAAGATTCTCATAGTCGATGATGATACGGATTTTGTCTTTTCCACCAGGACCGTTCTCGAGCAGAAGGGGTATGAAGTGGTATCCGCAGGCAACGGCAGCCACGGCAAGACCACCCTTGCCCGGGAGAAGCCCCACCTGGTTATCCTGGATGTCATCATGTCGACCGTACTGGACGGTCTTGCCATGAGCCGTTTCATGCGCGAAGAACCTGCGTATAAAGATATCCCCATCATCATGGTGACCTCCATTGCGAATACCGACTACCAGGCATTGTTTCCATCGGATGAGAACATCGACATCGATGCCTTTCTGACCAAACCGATCAAGCCCGCGGACCTGACGGGAAAAGTTGAAGAACTGCTGTCCAAGAGAGGGGGCAATGGATGAAGGTTACCATCAACGGCAAACGCTATGACGTTCAGGCCGGGCAGACCATCCTGGAGGTTGCCCGAGCCAAGAAGATCTATATCCCCACCTTGTGCTACCATGAAAAGGTCGGCGCCGCTGCGAGATGCCGGGCGTGCGTCGTGGAGGTAAAGGGCAGTCCGAATCTGGTGACCTCCTGCAGCACCCCTGTTACCGAGGGAATGGAGATCATCACCGATTCCCCTCGGGTTATGGAGGCGCAGCGCTTCGTGATCATGCTCGCCCTTTCGTCGGGCAACCATAACTGCCTCCTGTGCGAAAAGTCCGGCAGCTGCGAACTGCAGGATGCCGCATATCACCTGAAGATCGAGCCCGAGGAGATCAAAAGGAGGAACCACCGCCAACTCGACGACAGCTCGGCATTCATCCGCGTGGACCATGGAAGGTGCATCCTGTGCGGGAGGTGTGTGGCGGCATGCAATGATGTAGTGGTCAACCGCGTCATGAAAATCATGAAGAGGGGTTATGAGGCCCAGATAGGCTTCGACTGCAACGATCCCATGGGCGAGTCTTCGTGTGTCCAGTGCGGCGAATGCACCCAGATCTGCCCGGTAGGCGCGCTCACTAACAAGAAGTCCATCGGCAAGGCGCGTGTCTGGGAACTGGAGAGGGTCAGAACCACGTGCCCCTATTGCGGTGTGGGCTGCCAGCTGGACCTCCATGTCAAGGACGGGCGGATCTTGAAGGTCACCGGCGTGGAGGACGGGTCTCCCAACAAAGGCAGGCTCTGCGTCAAGGGCCGTTTCGGGTATGACTTCATCTACTCCGAGGATCGCCTCAAGACGCCGCTCATCAAAGAGAACGGGACGTTCAGGGAGGCGTCCTGGGACGAGGCGCTGAATCTGGTGGCAAACAAATTCAAGGAGATAAAGGCAAAGCACGGACCTGATGCCATTGCAGGTGTCAGCTGTGCCAGGAGCATCAACGAGGACTCCTACCAGATGCAGAAACTCTTCCGCGCAGCGATCGGAACCAACAACATCGATCACTGCGCGCGAACGTGACACGCGCCAACGGTCGCCGGTCTGGCGATCGCATTCGGTTCAGGCGCAATGACCAACTCCTTCGGCGAGTTCGAAAACGCCAAGATGTTTTCTGGTCATCGGGTCCAACATGACCGAGGCGCATCCCGTAGCAGCGACCTTCCTCAAGAACGCGGTTATGAAGGGTGCGGAGCTCATCTTAGTTGATCCAAGGAAGCACGCACTGGCAGACTTCGCCACCATGCATGTGCCCATCAAAGTGGGCAGCGATATCGCCTTCCTCAACGGCCTCATGCACGTGCTCATCACCGAGAATCTCTATGACAAGGAATTTGTAGAGGCACGCTGCAAGGGGTTCGAAGAGCTCAAGGCCATGGTCATGGAACTACCCGCCCGAGCGCGCCGCCGAGATAGCGGGCGTAAGCGCCGAGGTGATCCGGGGCACGCCCGGAAGCTTGCATCGGTCAAGCCGGTCATGTGCTGCTACACCCTGGGCATCACCGAGCATACCTGCGGAAGAAACAATGTCCTCTCTGTTGCCAACCTCCAGATGCTGCTGGGCAACCTGGGCATGGAGGGCGGCGGGGTTAATCCGCTGCGCGGCCAGAACAACGTGCAGGGCGCATGCGACATGGGTGCACTTCCCAATGTGTTTCCTGGCTACCAGCAGGTGGCCAATGCGGAGGCCCGTGCCAAGTTCGAAAAGGCCTGGGGCGTCACCGGCCTGCCCGACAAGCCCGGCCTCATGATCCCCCAGATGATGGACGGCCTGGTGAGCGGCAAGATCAAGGCCTTATGGATCTTCGGCGAGAATCTGGCCAATACCGAACCGGACATCGCCAAGGTCGAGCATGAGCTCGCATCCGCCGAGTTCCTTGTGTGCAGCGACATCTTCCCCACCGAGACTACCCGTTTCGCCCACGTCGTGTTCCCGGCTGCTGCATGGAGCGAGGATGACGGCACCTTCACCAGCTCCGAGCGCCGCATCAACAGGGTGCGCAAGGTGAGTGAGGCCCCGGGAGAGGCGAAACCCAACTGGTGGATCTTCAAGGAGGTTGCAAAGAGGATGGGCCACGAATGGCAATCAAACAGCGGCCCCGAACTGTGGGACAACGAGGTATCCGTCCTGGCGCCTGCCTTCGGCGGGGTGAAGTACCGCCGCATCGAGAATGACGGCCTCCAGTGGCCGTGCCCCAACGAGGAGCACCCCGGCACAGCGGTTCTTCACCGGGGAGGCGTGTTCACGAGCGGCCAGGGCCAGCTCTCCCCTGTTGAGTGGACTCCGCCTGCCGAGGTGCCGGACAGCGAGTACCCCTTTGTGTTGTCCACAGGCCGCAGGCTCTACCACTACCATACACGCACCCAGACCGGCCGCTGCGGTATGGATGCAATACTTCCCGAAGAAACCGCCGATATCTCGCCCAAGGATGCCAAGCACCGGGGCATAACTGATGGCGACTATATCCGGGTGTGGTCGCGCCGGGGTGAGGTCAGGGTAAAGGCCCGCCTCACCGAGGAAGTGCCGCCCGGCATGGTGTGGATGGCCTTCCATTTCCGCGAAGGGAACGCCAACTGGCTCACCAACCCCGCCTTCGACCCTGTCACCCAGACCGCTGAATACAAGGCCTGTGCCGTGAATATGGAGAAGAAGGCGTAATGTATTCAGCCCAGGGGTAAGGGGCAACCTTGCCCTTGGTTTTTGTTTTTTAATATTAAATAAAGGATAATTCACAAATGGATGCTGAGCCGTGGAATAAAAGACAATCAGAAGGAAAAGGGATGTCTTTCGATATCTTCACTGTTCTGGGCCACGACCTCAAATCTCCCCTCAACGCCGTGGAGGCATATCTGGAGATAATCCGGGGCAAGATTTTGGGCGAGGGCCTCGACCCCTACATGCCGATCCTGGAAAAATCCATTGCGCGGCTGCACCAGATGCGTGAGCTCATCACCGATGTGGTGGACTGGTCCAGGATACAGCAACCCTCCCCGTCCCGCTCACTCATCACACTGGACGTATCGAAGATTACATATAGCATTCTGGATGAGTATGAGAAAGAGACTCAAGGAAAGAACATAACCGTATCCACAGATATTGAAGACAATCTCACGATGAGGGCTGCAGGCAGAGAAATCGAACTCATCGTACGGCACCTCGTGGACAATGCCATCAAGTACAACAGAGACAACGGCTCAGTGAGCGTAACCATGAAGAGGGCAGGCCCTCATATCAGCTTGAACGTGGCGGATACGGGGATAGGCATGAACGCTGAAGAACAGGCACGGCTCTTTGGGGAATTCGTACGCATCAAAAACAGCAAGACCCAGGATATCAAGGGGACCGGTCTGGGTCTGGCGATCATAAAAAAACTCTCTGAGCTCTACCAGGGAACGGTTTCCGTCGAAAGCGAACCCGACAGGGGTACGACCTTCTCGCTCCTTATAACGGATGAAGCCCCTCCGGCTTAAACCCCGGGGAGCTTCACCTTGGTTTTCTTCTGTGAAAATACTATCCGTCTTTACTCAAGGGGCTTCGGCAGCAGCATATTTTTCAGGAATGCAAGCTTCTTCCCTAAACCGGAGGAGGTGAAGAGCAGGCCGTAGAGCGAACGGAAGCGGGAGATCTTCTCCGGACTGTAGGGGTGCCAGACCCAGAACATGTCCCAGAATATTTTGGGTATGGGAATGGTGTCGTAATTCACATGGCAGGCAAGGCATAGGTCTTTCAGGCCTTCATCCGAATGAACCCTGCCCATACCACTTGACTTGAAACCCTGCCAGGGCGTCTCGGGAAAGGCATGGGTCAGCAGGGTCTCATTGACCATGACCGTGCCTGCCTCAAGCTGCTCGGCAATCCGTCTGCCTTTTTTCGTGTTCCTCGTAAACACATAGGCACTCAGTCCGTATATGCTGTCGTTAGAACGTCGTACGGCTTCCTTCTCGTCATCCACTTTTATGATAGGGAGCAGGGGTCCGAATGTCTCTTCGCGCAACGCCTCCATGTCTTCGGTTATGTTTGTCAGAACCGTGGGCTCGAAGTACATCTTGCCCATACCAGAACGTTTGCCCCCTGTCAGGACATGAGCGCCCTTTTTGATGGCGTCTTCGAGTTGCTCCTCAACGATATTGAGCTGTTCTTCGCTCGTCATGGCCCCGATGTCTGCGCTGCTGTTCTTAAGTGGATCAGCCTGTCTGAGGCCCTTGGTCAGCTTTACCATTTCCCTGACAAAGGCGTCGAAGATGTCCTTGTGAGCATACACCCGTTCAACCGAGGCGCATATCTGACCGGAATTTCCGAACGCACCGAGCACTATTGATCTGGCTGCCAGTGCGATATCCGCATCCTCACAGACGATTGCCGGGTCTTTGCCGCCGAGCTCCATGGAACAAGGGATGAGGTGTCTCCCGCAGACTGAGGCCACTACCTTCCCTATGGAAGTGGAACCGGTGAAATTGACAAAACCGATTTGAGGGGCACCTTTTTCTATGAGCCCTTCTGCCATCTTCCCGGGCCCTGAGACGACCTGAAACAGTTTGGGATCAAGGCCTGCCGCATCGAAGATCTCGCGCATCTTGTATGCGATGAGCGGTGTCAATGATGCGGGCTTCAGCAGTACGCCGTTACCGGCGATGAGGTTCATGATAGCTGCCCCTGCCGGGATAGTGAAGGGAAAGTTCCACGGGGATATGATGAAGGTCACTCCACGGGGCTTGTAGTGAATATAGCTCTTGCGGTTTTTAAAGATCCAGATGGGAATGGGCTTGGGCCCAAGTATCTTCTCAGCCCTTTTCGCAAAGTAGGCGACCATATGTACGATGGGGAGTACTTCGTGGACATAAGACTCATACAGAGGCTTCCCGTTTTCTGAACTCAGCAACCTCGCGACTTCTCCTGAGCGTTCGTGCAGGATCTGTGCGAACCTTTTAATCGTTCTCAGGCGCTCGCTGATGGGCGTGAGCGCCCACTTTTTCTGTGCTGCATGGACTTCATGGAGGGCTTCCAAAGCCTCATCCACGCTGTATGAGGGGACTTCCCCGATCTTCTTCCCATCCGTCGGACTGAATACCTCAAGCATTCTTCGATTTTTTATCGGCTCAACATTTTTAACAGCATGATCCGGCATCATTCACCTCTCCTCCTAATCATTGAACAGATAGTCGTACCAGAACTTCTTTGAGCGATCGATGTTCAGGTCCACGTGGATGTGCTTGATCTGGGTGAACTCCAACAGGCCGTGGGGACTCGCCGGTCTCGGCATCTACGAACTTGCCGTCAATGAACATCTGATATTTCTCCATAGAATCCTCCTCATCAAATTAGTCAGTTGGCAGCAGGAAATTGAAATGTTATTTATGTGATGACAAGCATAATAATACAATAACGAATGCCTTTCCATCGGGTGTTATTTGAAAATGATGTCGTGCCGGTTTGTATGGAATTGTAGCAATTTCTATTACAGCATACTCGAATTTAAAGGGTGTCTGCTGTGAATAAGGTGAACCATTTTTAAGATCATTTCGGGGGAATTATGTCTGAGAGATGGGCTGTTGCCTATGAACCTATTGGCTCCAATCAGGGCAGATTCATCTGGGTTCGTGATCAGCTTGGAAATATACTAATTTTCAGATCCCGATGGGAGGCAAAAAAGTGGGTTCTGACCTCGGCATCGCTTGATTGCAGTGACGATGATGTGGTGTTCATAAAGATCCCTTGCGTAGACCCGGCATCAGGATCTCAAGAACGCATTTGATAACTTTGAATGAGGGCAGCAAGAACAATTTCCATGGAATTCCATTGTGTAAATCTTGACATAATATTCCGATTAGGCATAAGGTTATTGTGTAAATAAATGCATACTGCGGCAGGCATACCCTTCCCCAGCATCGCAATCCCTATATCGAGGAGTTATTGATGGATGGCCCCATATTGACGTTAAATGGAAAACAGGTTGAGTTCAAACCGGCACAGACAATCCTTGAGGTTGCAACAGAAAACGGCATCAAGATTCCAACATTGTGCTATCTGAAGGGCTGCACGCCCACAGGTGCATGCCGCGTGTGCCTGGTGGAGGTCGCAGGGGCCAGGTCGCTGGTGGCCTCGTGTTCCACCCCGGCAGAGAAGGGCATGGTCATTGAAACGGATTCACAGCGGGCGAACAATGCCAGGAGGCTCAATATCGAGCTGCTTCTGTCTAGCGGCAAGCACAACTGCATCACCTGTGAGAATTCGGGTGACTGCACCCTCCAGGAGCTTGCATACCGCTACGGCATCGACACCCTGCGGTTTGAGGTTACGCCTCAGCCTTACGAGACCGAGGACATAAACCCATTCATCATCCGTGACTTCAAAAAATGCATCCTGTGCGGCCGCTGTGTCCAGGCCTGCCAGGACGTTCAGGTGAACCGGGCCATATCGTTCGGGTATAGAGGCCCCCATGCCAAGATCATTGCCGGGAGCGATGTGCGCTACGACCAGAGTGACTGCGTGTTCTGCGGACAGTGTGTTCAAGCCTGTCCGGTGGGAGCGCTCATTGAAAAGAAATCCAAGTTTCTCGGGCGCATCTGGGATGTTGAGAAGGTACGAACCACCTGCCCTTACTGCGGCGTGGGCTGCCAGCAGCTGCTCCATGTGAAGGATGGGAAGATCGTCAAGGTAACGGCTGTGGAGGACGGGTCTCCCAACAAGGGAAGGCTCTGCGTCAAGGGCCGTTTCGGGTATGACTTCATCTACTCCGAGGATCGCCTCAAGACGCCGCTCATCAAAGAGAACGGGACGTTCAGGGAAGCGTCCTGGGACGAGGCGCTGAATCTGGTGGCAAGCAAGTTCAAGGAGATAAAGGAAAAGCACGGGCCTGATGCCATTGCAGGTGTCAGCTGTGCCAGGAGCATCAACGAGGACTCCTACCAGATGCAGAAACTCTTCCGCGCAGCGATCGGAACCAAC
The DNA here is from genome assembly GCA_963785235.1 of uncultured delta proteobacterium. Classification (GTDB taxonomy): domain Bacteria; phylum Desulfobacterota; class Desulfomonilia; order UBA1062; family UBA1062; genus MWEI01. Next base: position 55,297 of record CAWAUM010000003.1, read on the forward strand.
AACATCGATCACTGCGCGCGAACGTGACACGCGCCAACGGTCGCCGGTCTGGCGATCGCATTCGGTTCAGGCGCAATGACCAACTCCTTCGGCGAGTTCGAAAACGCCAAGATGTTTCTGGTCATCGGGTCCAACATGACCGAGGCGCACCCCGTAGCAGCGACCTTCCTCAAGAACGCGGTTATGAAGGGTGCGGAGCTCATCTTAGTTGATCCAAGGAAGCACGCACTGGCAGACTTCGCCACCATGCATGTGCCCATCAAAGTGGGCAGCGATATCGCCTTCCTCAACGGCCTCATGCACGTGCTCATTACCGAGAATCTCTATGACAAGGAATTTGTAGAGGCACGCTGCAAGGGGTTCGAAGAGCTCAAGGCCATGGTCATGAACTACCCGCCCGAGCGCGCCGCCGAGATAGCGGGCGTAAGCGCCGAGGTGATACGGCTGGCAGCCCGGAAGCTTGCATCGGTCAAGCCGGTCATGTGCTGCTACACCCTGGGCATCACCGAGCATACCTGCGGAAGAAACAATGTCCTCTCTGTTGCCAACCTCCAGATGCTGCTGGGCAACCTGGGCATGGAGGGCGGCGGGGTTAATCCGCTGCGCGGCCAGAACAACGTGCAGGGCGCCTGCGACATGGGTGCACTTCCCAATGTGTTTCCTGGCTACCAGCAGGTGGCCAATGCGGAGGCCCGTGCCAAGTTCGAAAAGGCCTGGGGCGTCACCGGCCTGCCCGACAAGCCCGGCCTCATGATCCCCCAGATGATGGACGGCCTGGTGAGCGGCAAGATCAAGGCCTTATGGATCTTCGGCGAGAATCTGGCCAATACCGAACCGGACATCGCCAAGGTCGAGCATGAGCTCGCATCCGCCGAGTTCCTTGTGTGCAGCGACATCTTCCCCACCGAGACTACCCGTTTCGCCCACGTCGTGTTCCCGGCTGCTGCATGGAGCGAGGATGACGGCACCTTCACCAGCTCCGAGCGCCGCATCAACAGGGTGCGCAAGGTGAGTGAGGCCCCGGGAGAGGCGAAACCCAACTGGTGGATCTTCAAGGAGGTTGCAAAGAGGATGGGCCACGAATGGCAATCAAACAGCGGCCCCGAACTGTGGGACAACGAGGTATCCGTCCTGGCGCCTGCCTTCGGCGGGGTGAAGTACCGCCGCATCGAGAATGACGGCCTCCAGTGGCCGTGCCCCAACGAGGAGCACCCCGGCACAGCGGTTCTTCACCGGGGAGGCGTGTTCACGAGCGGCCAGGGCCAGCTCTCCCCTGTTGAGTGGACTCCGCCTGCCGAGGTGCCGGACAGCGAGTACCCCTTTGTGTTGTCCACAGGCCGCAGGCTCTACCACTACCATACACGCACCCAGACCGGCCGCACAGGCCTGGACTGGCTGCTAGGCGAGGAGACTGCGGACATATCACTTGAAGATGCCCGGAGCCTGAGCATCACCCATGGCGAGAAGATCCGCGTACGGTCTCGCAGGGGGCAGGTGGAGGTCAAGGCCAAGGTTACCGCCCAGATGCCCAAAGGCATGGTCTGGATGTCCTTCCACTTCAGGGAAGGGAACGCCAACTGGCTTACCAATCCGGTATTCGACCCGTTCACCCAGACCGCCGAGTACAAGGCCTGCGCGGTGGCCATCGAGAAGATCTGATTCAAGACAGATAAAGTGTTCTTCATAGGAGCGGCCCTTCCCTTTCGGGGAGGGCCGCTTTTTAATGCCGGTGTTTAGCTGATATAAAAAGTTCTTTTTATATGGACCATTCAATTCTGTCATCTCGCTCTTTTCAGCGAGATGGCAGAATTGAATGGTTAATTTTTTTAAGGGACTTTGCACAAACTACCATATTTTCCCCCCATGGCTGTCCTTTTCAAATCGATCATTTCGCCATGCGAAATGATCGATTTGAAAAGACTGATAAAAGACTTCAGTACATCCGAACGGAGAGATTATTCGATAAGGGGAAATCAGAAGTTCAATAAAAAAGGGGAGCCATCTGTTCAGGAGGCTCCCCTTTTGCTTGATATTTATTTAATACTCTACTGATGCACGTTCTTTTTATCCCTGTCGGCCAGCCAGCGCGGGCAGTGAGTCTCGCACCAGGCCCTGCTCACGAACCCGGTTATCATGGCTGAGACCGTGCCGGGGTTGCCGATGGTGCCGAGGTACATGTGGATCACGATGAAGGCGCCCAGGAGCACGACGGCCCCGGCATGGGACATATAGGCCAACCGCGCAATGATCGCGGGTACTACAAGAGGGTTCCACTGCCACATGATAAAGCCCGATGCCACAATGATAATCCCGCAGAAAACGAGTATCCAGAAGAAGGCCTTCTGGCCTGCATTGTACTTGTACACCGGGGGCAGGTCCTTGACGGGCCAGAGGTATCCGCCGGCCTTGAGAACCCACTGGAGATCTGCAGGTTCGAAGTAGCAGTCCTTTCTCCATAAGAAGAAGGCATATGCAAAGGTGCCTGCGAAGATGACACCTGAATAGATGTGCATGAGCTTGGTGGCATAGAGGCCGCCCAAGAGGGTTGGGATAATGTGCCAGGCATGGTACGCAAGCCCCAGGCCGGTGATCAGGCAGAAGAGACAGCTTGCGGCCATCAGCCAGTGCACGATCCTCTCCACCACGTCCGTTATCCGTACTACCGATGTATGAGAAGACATATCACTCACCCCCTTCTTTTTTTTCATGGATCTCATGGGGGCCCTTGATCAGGTAGTGAAGGGCTGCCATGCCGGCCACTGCGCCAATTCCGATGAGGGTAAAGGGCTTGAACATATTCTTCCACAGGATCACGGAGAACGGGACCGCCGGATAGGATGGAAGCTCGTCATAGACTTCGGGCTTCTCGGTCAGTACATAGACGACATGGGTGCCGCCCACGAACTTGTCTCCGTATACGTTAGCGTCACCGCCCAGCTTTTCCACCCGGGCGTAAGCCTTCTTGATCATGGCATCCTTTTCGCCGATGGTGAGAGCACCGGTTGGACACGAGAGAACGCACGAGGGTTTCTGGCCTGCCTGGAGCCTGGTGTAGCACAGGTCGCACTTAAAGACCTTTTCATCAGTCTCGTTATACCGCGGTATGTCGAAGGGGCAGGCCGCTACGCATGCCTTGCAGCCGATGCAGGTTTCCCTGTTGAGGCCCACGGTGCCGAATTCCGTATAGTACAGCGCACCGGAAGGGCATGATTTCACGCATGCCGCATTCGTGCAGTGCATGCACCCGTCCTTGCGGAAGAGCCACTTGAAGTCTCCCTTTGCAGTTACGTGCTCCTGGAAGCGGATCAGGGTCCAGGTGTTCCACTGGAGGTCCGGCGGGTTCTGGTAGCTGCCGAAGTTCCTGGTCCGCAAGCCGGGCATCTCGTTCCACTGCTTGCACGCCACCTGGCAGCCTCTGCAGGCGGTGCACCTTGATACATCGATGAGTTTTACGTATTCCTGGTTTTTCATCTCTTACACCCCCTGTGCCTTGGCCACATTGACCATGAACGCCTTGTATTCGGGACAGAAGGTGTTGGCATCGCCCACACTCGGCGTGAGGAAGTTCGTAGAGTCACTCCCGTCTTCCGGATAGAGCCATCCGTAATTGAACGGCAGGCCTACCTGGTGGATGATACGGCCCTCCACCTTGAAGGGGACGAAGCGCTTGGTCACCATGGCCCGGCACTTCACCTTCCCTCTTGCCGATGAGACATGCACCCAGTCGGCATTGCCGATGCCAATCTTTTTCGCGAGCTCTTCGCCGATCTCCACATAGAGCTCGGGCTGCATCTCCAGGAGCCATGCCTGCCAGCGGGTGAGCGCGCCTGAGCACCAGTGCTCGGTGCAGGAGTAGGTGGTGCACACATAGGGGAACTCTTCGCTCGCATTGGCCACCTTGTCCAGATCGCTCTTGAAGATCTTGATGGCCGGGTTGATGAGCTGGCTTGAGAACGGGTTCTTTGCAGAGCGGGCCTTCCAGCGGCTCATAGTGCTCAGGGAATGGTCCTTCCACCATGCCGGGGCCGAAGAGGGATCCGACACCGTCGGTCTTCATGATGAAGGGATACTTGCCCTTCTCCTTGTCAGCCTGTGGCGGCCACGGGCCGTCGGGTACATCTCCCACCCACTTTTCGCCTGTCCAGGCAAGCAGTTTGCGCTTTGGATTGTAAGGCTTGCCGTTGATATCGCATGAAGCGCGGTTGTAAATGATGCGGCGGTTCACCGGCCATGCATATGACCAGTTGGGATACAGACCCAATCCTGTGGGGTCTTCCTTGCCGCGGTTGGCCATCTTGTTCAAGCCTTTTTCATCGAAGCTGCCGGCCATAACCCAGTTGCCGGACGAGGTGGTGCCGTCGTCCTTGAGCATGCCGAAGCTGGGCACCAGCTCGCCCTTCTTGAAGTCTTTTTTCGCACCCGTAAGCTTATCCTCATAGGTGCTGTCTGCCAGCCAGTAGCCGTTGATCTGCTTGGACACCTTGAGCGCATCGTAGTTGCCCTTGGGGTCCTTGTAGTCCCACTTGAGGTTCAGGATGGACTTCGGCATTGGGGCCGCCTTCCTTTGCATAGAGGGCCTTGATGGTATCCATTATCCTGATCTGGATGTCGCCTATTGCAATGGCGTCCTCGGGCGGGTTTGTCGCCTTGTATTTCCACTGGACCCACCTGCCGCTGTTGCTCTGGCTGCCTTCCTTTTCCATGGTGGCTGCTGCGGGCAGGAGGAAGACCTCGGTCTTGTTCTGCTTGGGGTCAACGCCCGGCCCGAACCAGAAGGAAGCAGTCTCATTGTCGAAGATGTTGGCACACACGAGGAAGTCCAGCTTCTCCAGAGCCTTGCGGACCTTGTTGGTGTTCGGCGAGCTCACTGCAGGGTCGGTGCCATAGGCAAAGAGACCCTTTATCTTGCCTGCATACATCTCGTCGAAGAGGTGCATGAGGGAATAGTGCTTGCCGTCATCCAGCTTGGGCAGCCAGTTGTAGCCGAAGTCGTTCTCCGGGGTTGCCGCATCACCGTACATGGCCTTGAGCAAACTCACAAAGAATTTGGGATAGTTCTGATAGTAGTTCGCCGACTGAGGGTCATTGCACTTGGGCGTATATTTTTCCAGGTAGTGCTTCAGGTTCTCGAGAGGACCCGACGGCATCTTCAGGTAACCGGGCAGGATGTCGTACAGGATGCGTGGTCGGTTGAGCCCTGCACGTTGGGCTCGCCTCTGAGCGCGTTCACGCCGCCCCGGCAGATGCCCATGTTGCCTAAGAGGAGCTGGATCATGGACATGGTGCGGATGATCTGGCTTCCCGTGGTGTGGTGGGTCCAGCCGAGTGCGTAGCATTCCGTCCCCGCCTTATCCGGGGCGCCTGTTGCGCTGTATTCCGCGTACACTTTGGTGAGGTTTTCCTTGGAAACACCGGTGACGCTTGAGACCTTATCCAGGGTATAGCGTGAATAGTGCTGCTTCATGACCTGGAATACGCAACGGGGATCCTGCAGGGTCGGGTCCTTTTTCGGTATCCCGGCTGCATCCATCTCGAAGACCCAGGTAGTCCTTGTCGTACTTGCGCTTTTCCGGCGTCATATCCGGAGAACAGGCCGTCATTGAACTGGTAATCCGGACCCACGATGAAGGACGCATTGGTGTAGTTGATCACATAGTCGTGGAAATACTTGTCGTTATCGATGATATACTTGATCATGCCCCCTAGGAAGGCGATGTCCGTGCCGGAGCGTAAGGGGACGTGATAATCGCAGCGGGCCGAAGTGCGGGTGTAGCGGGGGTCAACGTGTATGATCTTTGCCCCGTTCTGTTCCTTTGCCCTCAGGATCCATTTGAACGCGATGGGGTGGTGCTCTGCCGCGTTGCTGCCCATGATAAGGATAACATCACTGTTTTTCAGATCGATGTAGTGGTTCGTCATGGAACCCCTACCAAACGACTCTCCCAGAGCCGCTACGGATGGACTGTGTCAGACCCGTGCCTGGTGATCGATATACACCAGGCCCATTGCCCTTACAGACATGCTGATCAGCCAGCATTCTTCGTTGTCGATATTGGAGCTGCCGAGGTGGGCGACGGTCTCGGTCCTGTTCACGAGCTCGCCCTTGTCGTTTGTAGTTACAAAATTCTTGTCGCGGGCGTCTTTGGTGAGGCGTGCGATGCGGTTCAATGCCCAGTCCCAGTCCTTCTCTTCCCACTTGTCGCTGTATGGCGCCCGGTACTGAACCTTCTTGAGGCGGTGCTTGTTCGCCTCGGTGAGGTCGAAGAAGCCGGCGCCCTTGGCGCAGAGGGAACCCTCGTTGATGGGGTGTTCGGGATCACCCTCGATGTTGAAGATCTTGCCCGTGACCGTGTCCACGCTGCTGATGAGGCCGCACCCCACAGAGCAGTAGCAGCAGATCGTGGTGATACTGCTTGGCCATCTTCACGCGGTTCATCTTGTTGAGCTCTGAGGCATACGCCTTTACCGGCCTGAAGTTAAGGCCCAGGGCGGACGTAGCCCCGATGGTGCCGGTGAGCTTGAGAAAGCCCCTTCGAGTGATATCCATCCAACTCCTCCTTCGGTAACTATGCGAATTGGTATATATATACCGATGGGCATATTAAGATTATTTCTTTCGATGCGTCAATGGGAATTTCACCTAAGACAGCGAATTGATTAAAAGTGTGTTAATGTTAACATAATTAAAAAGGGGACTATATTAAGGGGTCACAGCATGCCCTTGCATTGCCCCCGGCCTATCCAGGTGGGGAACCAAGGAGCACGCTTATGATTTTAAAAAATTCCGATCGACTGTTCTAAAAGGTATTCCATTCGGTTGATGCCATGGGCAGATAACCCTTTTCCTGCATGAGCACATCCAGGTGCACAAGGCTGAGCGCTGTTACCTCCCCATGGAATTCCGTCAGATCGCTCAATTTATTCAGTGTGATGAGGTAGCGCTTGCACTTGGTACACACAAAGGTCGATTCCTGCTCCTTTCCTTCGATGAAGAAATAGTCCATGGCCTTCTGGTCTCTGTTCTCACAGGAAGGGCAGATGACCCGGCTGAAGGTCCACTCGTTGCCGCACTGGGAGCAGTGAAGCCACCGTTTTGCAATGCCGTCATCAATCCTGGCAACCATGGGGGCTGCGCCGCAGATGGGGCAGAAGCCCTTGTCCCAGGTGAAGTCTTTTACAAGCCCGGCCCAGTCTTTACTCCTCTTTTCAAGGATTACCCGGGAGGCTATATGGGCGAGGAAGGTGACGGCCTGTTCGGTGATGTCGTGATCTGCAGACAATTTCTTTATAAGACCTTGTGAATCCTCATGCGTGGCCTCAACGAATTCTCTGAGGTCCAATAACCCTTTCTTGATAAGGCCCTTGAGCCGTTCAAGGTCGGGCCTCAAGGCAGGGAATCCCTTTATGATGGCAGGGATGAGGGAAAGCGAGATATCCTTCCAGGGGTCATCCGGGAAAAAGAGGCTGTTCTGGATGCTAAGCGGTACGCCTGCCTTGAACCGGATCTCGTCCAGGTTCATGGAGGTGTCTGTCTTCGATTCCATGCCTTCCACAAGCCTGGCCTTTTCCAGCAGGACAGGCCTGAAGGGCTCGATGATGCCGTGGCTGTGGGGATAGTTTGCGAGAGCCGTATCAAGGATCTTTTCCAGCTTTTTTCTGTTGGTGGCAGTCTTCATGCAGTCCGTCCTTTGAATCAATTATGTTCTTTAAAGCAGACAATCTATGCGAAGCACCACAGCGTGTCAAGGAAGGATGTTGAGGGAAAGCAGGGTTGCAGAATACATTATATTATGGTAAGCAAAACATAATTAAACAGTAGAGGAGTTCACAGAGATGCGCACCAGGATGATGCTGCTTATTGCCTTTTTGTTTTTGGGGTCGCTGAACGCTATTGCCTCTGACCAGAAGATCACAGCCGGTGTTGCCGCGAATTTCATTGTGCCCTTCGGCGAGATCGCTGGGCTCTTCGAGAAAGGGACCGGCATCCATGTGGAGCCTGTGTTTGCTTCCAGCGGCAAGCTTTATGCCCAGATCATAAGCGGCGCTCCCTACGATGTGTTCCTGTCCGCCGATGAAGACCGTCCGGCCAAGCTGTTCAAGGATGGCCTGGTTCAGAAACCTTTTGTCTATGCAAAAGGACAGGTGGTGCTCTGGTCTGCGGACAAGAAATTCTGCAGCAGCGCCAAGGACTGGGGCACTGTGTTACGCTCAAGTAATATAAAAAAGATTGCCATTGCAAACCCCGAGACAGCACCATATGGAGCCGTGGCAATGACGGCACTCAAGGCCGCAGGTCTCCATGAGACACTCAAGGAGAAGCTCGTGTTCCCCCAGGACATCGGACAGGCCTTCCAGTATGCCTCTACCGGTTCCGTGGACGCCGGGTTCTGTGCCTTGTCTTCCGCCATGACTGAAGAGGGGAAGAAGGGATGTTACTTTATCGTGGAACAGGCCCCGCAGGTGGTACAGGCAGCGTGCGTACTGGTGAAGGGAACCAACCATACAGCGGCCGAGCGGTTTGCAGCGTTTCTTGTGACACCTGAAGCCATCCGCGTGAAAGAAAAATATGGATACCGGTAGTATCCTGCTCCCCCTGTGGCTTTCCTTTAAGCTCTCGGTGGTGACCACGGCCGTGTTGCTCGTCATGGGGGCACTCCTTGCCTACATGCTCGTGTACCGGAGGGTCCCGCTGAAGACCATAGTGGAATCTCTCATCACACTGCCCATGGTGCTGCCGCCAACAGTGCTCGGTTTCTACCTCCTTGTGGTCATGGGGCCAAAGGGGGCGGCAGGCAATGCCTGGCAGGCCATGACCGGCTCATCTCTCCTCTTCACCTTCACGGGCATCGTGATCGCCTCTGTCTTCTACAGCCTGCCCTTTGCAGTACAACCGCTCAAGGCGGCCTTTGCCCGCATCGACCGGCGGATTCTCGAAAATGCCGCTGTGCTGGGTCTTTCACCGCTGGCCATCTTCTTCCGGGTCGTCATCCCGAATTCCCTGGCCGGTTTTGCCGCAGCCGCGATCCTGGTTTTTCTGCACACCATGGGGGAATTCGGTGTTATCCTCATGGTTGGAGGCAGCATACCCGGTGAGACCAGGGTGGCCTCCATCGCCGTCTACGAGGCTGTGGAGTCTCTCAGGTACCAGGATGCATGGATCATGTCCGTGGTTCTGGCGCTGATCAGTTTTTCTTTTCTCATCGTTGTGAACCGCCTGACCGGAGAGGGTGCCAATGGCTTTACAGGCTGACATCACCCGGAGGCTGAAGCACTACACCCTGAAGGTCTCGCTTTCATGCGAAGCAGGTAAAATACTGTCCATCGTCGGACCTTCGGGCGCGGGCAAGACCACGATCCTGCGCATCATTGCAGGTCTGGATACGCCGGATGAAGGCAGCATCACCTGCGGGACAGAGACATGGACGGACATGGGAAAAGGGATCATGATACCCACCCGCAGGCGGGCTATCGGCATGGTCTTCCAGGAGTTCCCCCTGTTTCCGCACCTGAGCGTCTGGAAGAATGTCTGTTTCTCCGCCCAGGACAAGGATCTCGCCCGGGCGTATATGGAACGGTTCGGCATCTGGCACCTGAAGGACAGCAGGCCGGATGCCATCTCGGGTGGTGAAAAGCAGCGGTGCGCAATCTGCCAGGCCCTTGCCCGGAAACCGCAGGCGCTGCTCATGGACGAACCGTTCTCAGCCTTGACCCGCTCACCAGAAGGAATCTCCGCGATGCACTGCGCTTCATGAAGGCAGAGCTAAACATCCCCATCATCCATGTCACCCATGACATCCGGGAGGCATTGTTCCTGGCCGACGAGATCCTGCCCGTGGTGAACGGCCGCGTATTCCACAAGTGGCTGCTCCAGTTCATGATCACGGCAAAAGAGGGATTCCAGTGCAGGGAACATAACCGTGAATCAGCCGAAGAGATGTTTGACGAGATCGAACTGCCAATAAGAATTAAGGAGTATATGAGATGAATATCGGAACATACACCATCGACGACTATATGCACCTGGTCAAGTCATTCCACGGAAATGTCGCTCCGGGCCTCATCATCGGAGGGTTCATGGTGGACCTTGCCATGAAGAACCTGCCGGAGGGCATCCTGTACGATGCCATCTGCGAGACCCAGACATGTCTCCCGGATGCGGTGCAGCTGCTGACACCCTGCACCGTAGGCAATGGGTGGCTCAGGGTGCTCGGGTTCGGCCGTTTTGCCCTGTGCCTGTATGACAAGTACGAGGGCGACGGGGTGCGGGTGTTCATGGACCCGAAAAAGCTTAAGGACTGGCCCGAGATCAATGCATGGTTCTTCAAGCTCAAGGCCAAGAAAGATCAGGATGCAGCGGCCCTGAGAGACCAGATCATAGAAGCGGGTACTGAGATCCTCACCATAGAGCGTGTGCACGTGGACAGTACCAAGATCGGAAAGAAGGGCAAGGGGGCCATCGCCACATGCCCCTCGTGCGGCGAGGCATACCCGGCAAAAGATGGAGCAACTTGCCTTGCCTGCCAGGGAGGCAACCCGTATAAACAGAGATTACCGGAAGATAAACATGGAACCAAGCCAACCTTGAAAATTATATAATCCGGATTTTACATTGAAGAGGAGTAAAAAAACTTAATCCGTTAAAAATCTCAATCTTGCAGCCTTTGGTGAATGCTGATTTTCTCGGTCCTTCAAGGCTGCAAGATTGAGGTTTTTAACGGACCTATTTAAAAACAATTCCAATGTTATTATGAGTTCTTTACTAAAGGGTAAGCGAGACAAAAATTCAACTCAAGATCGTTTATATGAGGACAACTGTTCGGGCTGCAGAATAACATGTACGGCAGTGGCCTTGAATACGGCAACGATGCGCATCCCGGTTTCTATGTGCAGGTCATCCATTGCCTGCTGTGTCACATGAGCACTGAGCGGGAAACCGCAATCGATCTGTATCCTGAAAAGGAGCCCGATGGTCTGTATCTTCGTCACAGTACCTGGAAAAACATTCCGGGCGCTCGAGTCGGCAGCATAGTCTGCGGGAAAGACCATGACGCTCTCCGGGCGTATGAAGCACATGACCCGCTCTCCTAAAGAAAAGGCGCCTGTGCCATAGATGCTCTGATGGTTGATGCCCACTTCGAGCACGCCCCCGGAAGATCCTCTCACCTCTCCTGCAAGCATGGTTTCGACCCCGACGAATAGGGCAACGGTCTCATTGACCGGTTGGTGAATCACCGAAGACGGGGTGCCTATCTGTACGATCCTGCCGCCATCCATCACCGCGATCCGACTGGAGAGCCGCAGGGCATCCATACGATCATGGGTGGCCATGATGGCAGTGGTATGCTTAATCCTCATGACGTGGCCCAGGTCTTCGATGATGGATTCCTTGGTGGGCGGGTCCAGCGATGCAAAGGGTTCGTCTAATAAAATCAATTCCGGGTCAGTGGCAAAGGCCCTGGCCAGGCTTGTCCTCTGCGCCTCACCGCCGGAGATCTTCCGGGCCGAGCGGGATGACAGGTGAGAGATACCGAAGAGCGCAAGGTTTTCTTCCACCACCGGCCGAATCCGGGACCGGCCCATGCCTCGAATCTTGAGCCCGGATGCCACGTTGTCGTAGACCGTTGCATCGAAAAGGAGAGGCTCCTGGAATACCATGGCCACGCGGCGCCGGAAAGCAAGCACCTCTGTCCCGTTATCTACGCGCCTTCCCTGGAAACTGAGTTCGCCTGCCTCACGTTTCACAAGACCTGCCAGGCTCACCAGCAGCGTGGACTTACCCGTGCCGTTGGGACCGATGATGGAGAGGAATTCCCCTTTCGCCACAGAGAACTCGGGGATATCGAGTACGGGTGTTCCCCCGCGGCTGACCCTCAGGCCGCTCACCTGCAGGATGGTATCGCTGCTCATCGAGGCCGCTCCCGCTGCTGGATGCTCGGTGAGGATGGCATTGATACAGAAGCTGAAGAGCAAGAGGATCACTCCGAGTGCAATGGCAACATCGAAATTGCCCCGGCCGGTCTCCATGACCGTTGCCGTGGTCAGCACCCGCGTATAACCCTTGATGTTGCCGCCCACCATGATGGAGGCCCCGACCTCGGAGATGACCCCGCCGAACCCTGCCATCACCGCTGCGAGCAGGGGCAGCCTGGCCTCCTTGATGAGCATCCAGATCATCTGGAGCCGGGTGGCACCCAAGCGCCAGGATCTGGAGTCGCAGGGCCTCAGGGAGCTTCTGGATGGAGGCCAGCGATATCCCTGCTACGATGGGCGTGGCAATGACGGCCTGGGCGATGATGATGGCCATGGGTGTGTAGAGGAGTTCCAGCATGCCGAAGGGGCCGTTGCGCCACAGGAAGATCGTCACGAACAGGCCTACAACAACAGGAGGCACGCCCATGCCGGTATTGATGAGGCTTACCACAAGCCTGCGGCCGGGGAAGCGCGTCAGTGCCACAACCGTTCCCAGCGATATGCCTATGAAGAGGCTGATGAAGGTGGCCAGCCCGGAAACCTTGAGCGAGAGCCACGTGATCCCGAGCACCTCGGGGTCAAACGTTATCAAGAGCCAGAGTGCCTTTTTAATACCTTCTAGGATCAGCTCCATGGCACTTCCTTATGGCTCATCTTTAATATGAGAAGAACCGGGCAGGAAAGTCCCTGCCCGGCATATTACATGTGGACCTTAATCGAACTCAGGTTTGCCTGCGTCCGGGAAAAACAGCGGGCTGCCGTACTTGTCCACACCGAACTTGGCAATGATGTCCTGTACCTCCTTGCTGACCATGAAGTCGGCAAAGGCTTTGGCTGCAGGGGCATTCACCTTGGGGAACTTGGTCGGATTCACATCGATGACGTGGTAGATGTTCAGCAATACCTTGTCTCCTTCCACCAGGATATCCAGGCCGAGGTTTTTCTTCAGCGACAGGTAGGTGCCACGGTCGGCAAGGGTATAGGTCTTCTTCTCGGCTGCCACAGCGAGCGTCTGGCCCATGCCGAGGCCTGTCTGCTGATACCATTTCTGTCCTTCAGGATTGATCCCGGCTGCCTTCCAGACATCTTTCTCCTTGGCGTGCGTTCCGGAGTTGTCGCCACGCGACATGAAGACAGCACCCTTGGCAGCGATCTGCTTGAAGGCCTCGGCTGCGGATTTCATGCCCTTGATGCCGGCGGGATCGGACGGCGGTCCCACGATGATAAAGTCATTATGCATGACGAGCTTGCGGTTGACACCGTTTCCTTCGCTCATGAACTTCTTCTCAGCAGCGGGCGAGTGCACGAGCAGGACATCGGCCTCGCCCTTGGCGCCCATGGCCATGGCCTGGCCTGACCCTACCGCAATGGTCTTTACGAAGAAACCGGTCTTCTTCTCAAAGATCGGGTTGAGCACATCCAGCAGTCCCGTGTCCTGGGTGCTGGTGGTGGTGGCCAGGATCAGGTTCTTCTGCTCGGCGGCCGAGGCCGGTGAGCTCACAAACAGGGCTGCCATGCACAGGGCCAGTATCCATACCAACGACAGGTTACGTATCTTCATGATTTTCTCCTTTTCTCTATTCTTACGTTTACTGTTTCTTGTTCTTTGCCTTGAATGCGTCAGACTCCGGGAAGAACAGGGGCTGGCCGTATGTGTCCTTGCCGAAGGACTCGATGATCTTCTGGCCCTTGTCCGGGTCAGTGAGCCAGTTCACAAAGGACATGGCCTCCTTGTTATAGACCCGGGGGCACTTTGCCGGGTTCACCGGGATGAGTGAGATATGGTTGAGGAGCGCTTCGTCCCCTTCCACCAGTACCACGAGCTTGATCTTGTCCTTTATTGTCAGGTAAGTAGCCCGGTCGATCACGGTATAGGATGCCTTCTGGTCGGTGAAAAGCAGGGTCGGCACATTCCCTTCGGAACCCTTCTCATACACGGTATACCATGCCCCGGATGGGTTGATGCCGGCCTTGGCCCAGAGATCCATTTCAGCAATATGGGTGCCTGATTTGTCTCCCCGGCTGATGAAAGGGCGCGCCTTTGTAGAAATTGCCTTAAGTGCCTCTGTGGCAGACTTCATGCCCTTGATCCCAGCCGGGTCCGAGGCCGGACCCACGATGACGAAGTCGTTGTACATGAGCGGGATGCGGCCGGTGCCGAAGCCAGCTGCCACAAACTTCTCTTCCAGGGCCTTGGCATGCACCAGGACGAGGTCCACGCTACACTGCTCCCCTATCTTGATCGCTGCACCCGTACCCGCCCCCACATGCCGCACCCGTATGCCTGTCTCCTTCTCGAACTGATTTTCGAGCGCATCGACAATTCCCGAGTCGATGGGACCGATTGTACTGGCCATAAGGATAAACCCTTCGGCCTCAGCTCGTCCGGGTGCCGGCAGACATATGAACAAAGCGCACACAACTATGAAAAGCCACTTTCCCATAATTTTTCCTCCCTTAATTTCGTTGACTACATGGTCTCTGTATTTTTATAAATTCTGTGTTGCCAAGCTTATTCATTCCCTCATCTGAAAGACTATTTCGGATACACGACCATTCCAGTCTCCCGGTCGCTGTATCCCTTCATCATCTCGAGAAGGCCCCTGAAATGAGGTGACCTTATGAACTCTACAAATGCCTGGACATGGCGATCAAAGAAGGCCTCCTTTTTCACAACCATGTCGAACCGCTCTTCAAAGATTGGGAAGAACACCAGTCGGGAACTCACAGCAACCGACTCGGCAGCTATTCCCACGTCCGTCAGGCCTGTGGCAACAGACCGCACCACGTCATAGTGGGTGAAAACCTGGTCATTATACCCTGTGAGCTCAGACGGCTTAATTCCTTCATCCTCAATGAGACGATCAACAAGGGCACGAACACCCGATCCCTCCTGCCGGTTGATGAAACGCAGCTTGTTGTCCACGCATTCCTTCATGGACTGCACTGCCACATCTCTCGATACAAATCCAATAGTCCGATGAAAGAGGTTTATCACAACCAGTTCATCCGCGTTTTGAAAGTACTCCCGGATACAGAAAAAATTGAAGTCATCCAGTTTGTTATCATAGAGGTGACTCACTGCAATTGTGCAGAAACTTTCCTTTAAAAGCCTGATCCCTTCCCTGCTCCCCACGCTGGACGAAAATAAGAGGTAATCCGGGAACATCTTGTGAAAATGTCCCTGGGCAATGGAGATGACCGGGTCATCGGACCCGCACATAAGCAATACCTTTTTGTTGACCAGCGATTCCCAGAATGGTTTTTTAACTGTTTCCAGTGCCTTGCCCTTCACAAACAGTTCGAGTTGGGCCTTTGGAAAAAGCCATTTGCCTGTTACCTTTGTCCCGGGCAGCCTTCCTTCCTTAACCAGGGCATAGAGTTTTTTTTCATTGATATTGAGGAACTTTGATGCCTCTTTAACTGTCAATAAGTCGCTATTTTCTTCTTTCATTTTTTTCCTCGAAAATAATTGCTTATCATTACCATAAATCATATATATTCACCAAGCCTCTGTTCATCTTTATTCTTTATAATACTTGTAGGACTTAAGGATATTCTATGCCCGCTTACTATTCATGCATGCGCGGGAGATAAACCTGTATTCTGACAACAACCAGGCAAGACTTCCCTGATGGATTATGGATTAAATATTGAATGGCAGGATTTTTATGTCGGCGAAGTCCTGTACGGTTAGGGAGTACCTTTCCGCCACAGGACCTGGCCGGGAATGGAAAAATGCCTCAGTAAGATTATTTCTCTGCGCCGTCGGGTTGAGGTTCTGCTTTGACTGCTTCAGGCTCGACCTTGGGTTCCTTTGCCTTGGTTTTCTTTTCAGGCTTGGGCTCCTTCTCAGGCTTTGCCTCCTTCTCGGCCTTAGGTTCCTTATCAGGCTTAGGCTCTTTTTCGGCCTTGGGTTCCTTCACAGGCTTAGGCTCTTTTTCGACCTTGGGTTCCTTTTCGGCCTTAGGTTCCTTCGGGGCCTTATCAGACTTGGCCTTCTTTTCCTTCTTAGGGGCCGGGGCCTCTACAACGGCCTTCTTAACCTTTTCCTTCACTACCGGTGCGGCCTTCTTCTCTTCCTTGACCCTGGCCATTTCCTTGATCTTCTCATCCTTGGCCAGAATAGCCCGTAACCTGAATGCAGTATCCTTGATCTTTGCCTTGATCTTGCGGACCACGGTATCTTTGGTTATCTCTTTTGCACTTACCCCTTCGCTCTTCAGGACCTCCAGGCGCTGGTTCAGCTTAAGTTCCCACTGCGCCTTCTGAGTTTCCCTGACATTTTTCAATTTGGACGCCATTACTACTCCTTTCTCCTGATATCGTCTGCCACCTTGGCTTACAAAGCATACACAATCCAATTTTGGCAAGGGTTTCCTGTGTAGCATAGATTAACAGCATTTTCCAGAACTATGAAGTTATGTCATTTGCCTTGTTCCATTTTCTATAAATCACCGGGACTAAAGCAAAAATACCGAGCAAGGCAAGAGAGGTGAGCACCCTGGGGCTGGATACCTGGCTGATGTTCTCGATACTAGCCAGGCTTGCCCCTGCATTGGCAAAAACAAAACTGCCCGGGAGGATGCCTATTACTGTCCCGGCCAGATAGGTCCTGATTGAAAGACCGGTTACCCCGCAGGCCAGGTTCACCAGGAAGAAGGGAAAAAGCGGAACGAGTCTGAGGAACAACAGGTAGGAAAGACCGTTTTTCGATAAACCCCTGTCAAATGCCTTCATCTTCTCCCCGAACCGCTTCATGACCCAGTCCCTGAGCAGGGTACGCGCCAGGAGAAAGGCCAGCAGAGCACCTGTGGAAGCCCCGATATTGACCCAGAGAGTCCCCATGGCAGCCCCGAATATGGCGCCCCCTGCAAGGGTCAATATGGCAGCCCCGGGTAGTGAGAGCGCTGTCTGTACGATATAGATCAGGATGAATCCCAAAGTGAAAGCCGCCGTGTGGGACTGATAGGCAAGCAAAAGTGATTGTCTGTTCTCCTTCAAGCTCGACAGGGTCAAAAATTGCTGCAGATCAAGAATGTAGAAAAGAGCAATAGCCCCTGTCATCAAAAGGAGAATCATAAACCTTTTCTTCATATCCATTACAATAGACTCACCCTGGCTTCTGCACAAGCGTAAGCATGTAATCAACACTATATGCATTGCATTTAAGGCAAACCTCCTTGAATTTTATATTTCTGAACGTACTATAATAGAAGGACATGGCTCCCATTCAATATAACGCCGGTCAATAAATTTATGGTAAAGGAGGAAAGCTCATGAAGGTTCTGGTTGTATTCTATTCCATGTACGGACATATCTACCAGATGGCCCAGGCTGTGGTAAAAGGGGCCCATGAGGTAGATGGGGCGGTAGTGGAACTGAAGCAGGTCCCGGAGACGCTGCCTGATGATGTCCTTGCAAAGATGGGTGCCACTGAGGCACGCAAGGCATTTGCCCACATCCCTGTCTGTACTGCCGGTGAACTCGCCTCCTACGATGCCATCATCTTCGGTGCCCCCACAAGGTTCGGCAACATGTGCGGCCAGATGAGGCAGTTCCTGGACGGAACTGGCCAGCTCTGGGCTCAGAACACCCTGGTGGGCAAGGTGGGCAGTGTATTCACGAGTTCCGCCACCCAGCACGGCGGCCAGGAATCAACCATCCTGAGCTTCCACACCACCCTGCTCCACCTGGGCATGATCATCGTAGGCCTGCCGTATTCCTTTGACCTGCAGAAGGACATCCATGAGATTACGGGATGTTCCCCCTACGGGGCCTCCACCATTGCAGGAGGTGACGGGAGCAGACTGCCGAGTACCCATGAGCTCACCGGGGCACGCTTTCAGGGCAGGCATGCGGCGACCATTGCCGCCAAGCTCTTCGCATGAACTCTTTACATAATTAACCGCGGAGTCTCTTCTTGAGCTCCTTGATGAGCGCCATGCATACCTGGTTTGCATCCGCCACGATGGCTACATCCGCCATCTTCATCATGGCAGCGTTGGGGTTCTTGTTTATTGCGATAATGAAACCGGCATCAATGATGCCGGCCGTATGCTGGATAGCGCCGCTTATGCCGAAGGATAGGAGGACCTTGGGCCTGATGTGCTTATCCGCCTGGCCCACAAGGGCTTCTTCGTCGGCCCATTTGGAATACACTACCGGCCTCGTGGCCCCCACCTCTCCCCCCAGGATCCTGGCAAGCTCGTAAAGGTTCTTGAATTTGCTCCGGCTGCCCATGCCCCTGCCACCGCACACAACAACCGCAGCCTCCTCGAGCTTCTGGGTTACGGGGGGTTTGCGCTCGGAGCTGATAAGGCGGATACGATCCTTAGGCAGATCATTGGGAAGAGGTATCCTTACAATTTCCCCTGTAGCCTGGTAGTTATGGGGGATTTCCTGGAAGATTCCAGGTCGCACCGTGGCCATCTGAGGCCTCTTCTCAGGGGTGATGATCTTGGTGAGCAGGTTGCCGCCAAAGGCGGGTGCTGTCTGTACAAGCAGCCCATCCTCGTTGATGTCAAGGCCCACACAGTCGGCAGTCAGACCTGCGCTGAGCCGTTTGGCTACCCGGGGCGCATACTCTCTGCCGAAGGTTGTGGCCCCCACCAGGATAATCTCGGGACGTTGGTCTTTGGCAAGGCGTTCCATAAGGGTGACATAGAGGTCGGTAGAATAGTCTTTGATGGACTCATCCTCAATCACATAGACCTTCTGTGCCCCATGGGCGATATATTCACCCACCCATTCATCCACCTGGTGGCCGAACACGGTGGCACACACACATGCACCCAGCTTGGATGCAAGATCGGTAGCCCGCGAGAGGAGTTGCAGGGTTACCCGGTTCTGGAAATAATTGCGATAGTCCCCGAATACCCAGATCTCAGGTGCATGCAGTGTCATGGACTCCCCTACCCCTCCCACTTGAGATCTTTTCTGATGACTCCGCCTATCCTGGTCTCAAAGCGCTCAAAGAGCTCCTCTACAATCTTTTTAGGGGCTCCCTTGAGCACGATGTTCTCCTTTTGCGCCCTAGGCGTATACACGTCGATTATCTTGGTAGGAGAACCCTTTGTTCCGAGAACAGCCGGATCGAGACCCAGGTCTGATGCGCTCACCGCCAGGATGTTGAGGTCTTCGAAGGCGTCCTGCAATCCGGACAGTGGGATATAACGCGGCAGGAAGTGCTGGGTGTTTATGCTCACCAGGCAGGGCATGTCCATGTCAAGCGTTTCGAGGAAGTTGTCGGAAAGCCGTTTGACCCTCATGGTCCTGGATTTCAAATCCAGGTGATCCACATAGGATATTTCTGGTATGTTCAGCTCCTCGGCAAGCTGCGGTCCTACCTGGGCGGTCTCGCTGTCCGTTGTGTGGCATCCGCATAAGATAAGATCAAAGTCGGAACAGAAGATCTCAATGGCCCGCGCCAAGGTATAGGATGTAACATGGGTATCCGCACCCGCCATGGCCGCATCGGTGAGCATAAGGCATCGATCCGCACCCATAGCGATAGCCTCTCTGAGGATCTCCTCTGCGATGGGTGGGCCCATGGTAATGGCGGTGATATGCCCGCCATGCTCCTGTTTGAGCGTAAGTGCAGCCTCAAGGGCATGTTTGCAGGCAGGGTTCATCATGCCGTCCGCAAGGTCCCTCCGCAGCGTCCCTCTCTTGGCATCCCAGGGCAGCTCGGTTGCCATGGGGACCTGCTTGATGCATACAATCATCTTTACCATATACGTGTTTCCCTTGCCCTTATGTCAGCTCATTCATCACGGCGCGCGAGATAACCAGTCGCTGGATCTCGCTGGTGCCTTCATAGATCTCAGTGACCTTGGCATCCCTGAAATACCGTTCCACGTCATATTCCTTGCTGTAGCCATAGCCGCCATGAATCTGTACAGCCTTATTGGTTACCGTCGAACTTACCGTAGAGCTGAAGAGTTTGGCCATAGCCGCCTCTTTGCCATAGGGCTTGCCGGCGTCCTTCAAGGCACAAACCCGGTAAACCAGGAGCCGTGCCGCATCAATATCAGTTGCCATGTCTGCAAGCATGTTCTGAATGGATTGAAATGCAGCGATAGGCTTCCTGAATTGCTGGCGCTCCTTGGAATATTTGACCGAGGCCTCAAAAGCAGCCTGGGCTATTCCCAAAGCCTGTGCAGCAATACCGATCCGGCCGGCATCAAGGGTTGCCAGGGCGATCTTGATCCCGTCACCGATCTTGCCCAGGAGGTTCTCCTTTGGCACACGGCAGTCCTCGAAAAACAGAGAAGACACCGGGTTTGCCCTCATGCCGCAGAGATCTTCAATCTCGCCGACAGAATAGCCGGGCATGTCTTTTTCCAGGATGAAAACACTTGCGCTGCGTGCGGGTTGCGCTGCATCGGTCACGGCAAAGATGAGCGGCAGCGAGCACACTCCGCCATTGGTGACGAAGATCTTGGTGCCATTGATTAGGTATCCGCTTCCGGATGCCACTGCATGGGTTTCAACACCCGAGGCATCCGAGCCTGCATTTGCCTCGGTCAGACAGAAGGCGCCAATGCACTCTCCGCTTGCAAGCCTGGGGATAAAGCGCTCTTTCTGCTCATCTGTGCCGAAATGCACGATGGGATATATACCCACGCTGTTATGGACAGTTACACATAGCCCCATGGCGCCGCTGACACGGGATATCTCTTCAACAGCAATGGCGTAGCTGATACTGTCGAGGTCTGCACCACCGTATTCTTTGGGGACTTGCAGTCCGAAGAAGTTCAATGGCCGCATTTTCTCCACAACTTCCCAGGGGAAGCGGGCATCCCTGTCCATCTCATGGGCAATGGGTCCGAGCTCTGCCTCGGAAAATTCACGGACCGCCTTACGGACCAGTTTGTGCTTCATGCAGGGATCTAATCTCACGTTATATTCGCCTATTTGTTCGATTTCTTAAGCGTTAAGCCAACGACTTGGCGCGAACCATAGCCTAAAAAAGGTCATAATTCAAGGGCTCAGCGAAGTGTTTTAAACTTAGATTTCACGTTTGAATGTAAGCATTCTTTATATGCCCCAGGAGGCCTTAAGCAAAAACACATAGTGCCACGGAATTTTTTTTAAAAATAGGTCCGTTCAAAACATCAATCTTGCAGCCTTGAAGGTCCGATAAAACTAACTTTCCATGAAGGCTGCAAGATTGATGTTTTGAACGGATCAGGTTTTTGACTTATCTTATATCCAATATCTGGGACAAAAAAGAACTATTGGATAATTATTCTGAGCTGAATTGATCAACTAACTGAATATTATTTAGTTTTAACGGGCTTTTCTTATCTTCGGGGATTCAGGGCTTGGAGATTCTTTACCGCAGGACACAAAACAGTTTCTCTTCTCTTTTGCCTTGTACATAGCGCAATCAGCATTATTCAGGAGGACATCCGCATCCTGTCCATCTTCAGGATAGGTGCTGGCACCAATACTCGGTGTCACAAAATCAATCTTAATACCCTGGATTGTATAAGGTTTGGATAAAGTCTTCAGAATCCGTGCACCAACTTTATCAATATTTGTCTTTACAGGACCTCCAAGAATTATGGTGAATTCATCACCTCCCAGCCTGCTTACGTAGTCTGTATCACGAAGTATCTCAGTCAGACGTGTCGCTACCTGCATAAGCAGCTTGTCACCAACCTCATGGCCATAGACATCATTGACCTTCTTGAAGTGGTCCAGGTCTATGAACAGGAGGGACCTGAAGTTCTCATAACGTTTGGCATCACGGAGTACCTCGTCTAGCCTTTCAAGAAAGGCCTTGCGGTTATGCAGTCCGGTCAGCGCATCATGGTAAGCCAGGTATGCAAGCTCCTGTTCGGTCTTCTTGCGATCCGTGATATCCCTGACTATGCCGCAGAAACCAACAGGGTCTCCATCCCTGTTACGCTGGAGAGAAACCGATGCCTCGACATACATTGTCGATCCATCTTTCTTGATCAGTTCCCAGTCAAAGGATTTAGTTGGAGTGCCGGAGACAAAGACATTGTGAAATGTCTCGAATACACGCTTCGCATTGGCATCATCGACATATTTTTTATAGCTGAGCCCAACGCACTCATCATATTCATACCCGAGTTGCTGTGGGATATTGTCGTTAAAGAAGGTAAAGCTTCCCTCCAGATCCACTTCAAAATATCCATCCTCAATGGAATCAAGGATTGACCGGAACCTGATCTCGCTCTCAATGAGGGCCTGTTCAGTCTCAAGCATATCCGTTACATCCCGCGCAATACCCTGTATAGTCATGGTACCATCGGGATACGTAAATACGTAGTCCTTGTGCTCGACAATACGCTTCCGGCCTGTCTTTGTAACCAGCCCGATGAGCCCTTCATCGCGTCCATGTTCAACCACCCTGCTTAAATAACCATGAAACTGCCTCTGATACTCCTGTGATAAAAGATCCTTTACGTTATGGCCGATCAGTTCTTCTCTGCTGTAACCAAGGAAACCCACAAACCGTGGGCAAATGCCAATAAAGATACCATTAAGATCATGTTCGAAGATGAACTCATTTACGCTGTTGTAGACTTCAGTACATATATCCGTACTATCACAGGAAGCCCTCTTGATCCGGGCTATTTTCTGAGCGATATCCTCATGGGTAAGTTTGTCGAACAAATTACATCACCCTTGGTTGAGGCATTGATTTCAGATAATAAAAAGCATACTGCCCCTGGCATCCGTAAAAAAAGGACAATGTCTTCAATTTCATCAATTTCTCCCGCAATTATATACAGAGCAATTGTGATTAATATCGGGAAAACAATTGTAAAACATTATTATTTTTAAGATGTATCAGAGATCATTCAAACAAAGGCCTGTGATTTCAATCTGTAAGGATCATTTTATGTAACTATTCAATTTAACTTATTTTATTATATATTTACTAAGATACTTTGCCCCTCTTGACTTGGCACATGTGGGGCTTATCATATATGGCAAGCCTTGGGATTTCATTTCAAAGGGAATATCCCCATAGACCCTCGCTTGAAATGTGCCCGAGGCTTTCATTAAGGATGACGTCATCTGTTATTTATCTGTTATTTATCGCGGTGGGACTTGTGACTCTTTTCATAATGCGCATCAAGTATCTTTTTGACTGTAGAGCCCTTCTTTTTAAGGACTTTGGAGCCTCGGGTGATCTTGCAAAGGCTGATTCGATATCGTAATGCAATGCTCCTTTGTGTCTTGCCTTCATAAAGCTCTTTAAGGAGCTGCCATCTCAGGGTAAGGTCGCGAAGTTCTTTCTCGGTAAAGATCTCCTCGAAGAGCGTAATCATCTCCTGATAATCCATAATCTCGGCAAAGACCTTCTCAAGCTCATGTTCCGGGTCCTTAATTATCTTGCCTGTTGACATAATAAAAGACGTATCTGAAAGGCCATGGTGCTGTCAAAGATTTTTTACCTTCATTGACACGTAGGATGTATTATATATAATCCTGCTACACTAAAATGGTACAATCCTATACCTAAGGATATTTGCATGAAACTGATCTCATGGAATGTAAACGGCCTCAGGGCAGCTCTGAAGAATACCTTCATCGAAAGTGTTAAAGAAATGAAACCTGATATCCTGTGCCTTCAGGAGACCCGGGTCTCTCAGCATGAGATTAACGTTGGCCTCGATGGCTATCAGCAGTATTTCAACAGCGCAAAAAAAAGGGGGTATTCCGGAACTGCTGTCTTCACCACGACTCCACCCGAAGCCGTATCCTATGGATTAGGCATGGCCGAGCATGACAGCGAAGGCCGTGTCATTACACTGGAATTCAAAGATTTTCAGCTGGTGAATGTCTACACCCCCAATGCCCAGCATGAGCTCTTACGTCTCGATTACCGCCAGAAATGGGATGTGGATTTCCATTCGTTCTTAAAGGAACTGGAGTCCAAAAAACCCGTGATCTTCTGCGGTGACCTGAACGTGGCACACAAAGAGATCGACCTTAAAAACCCCAAGGCCAACCAGCACAACCCCGGATTCACCATGGAAGAGAGGCGTGGTCTTGACAGGTACATTGAAAGCGGCTTCATCGATACCTTCCGCGAGTTCAACCAGGAATCCGACAACTATACCTGGTGGTCTTACCGGTTCAATGCCAGGGCTAAAAACATTGGGTGGCGCATAGACTATTTCTGCATCTCAAAGGCCCTCAGACCGAGGCTCAAGGACGCCTTTATCCTCAAGGCTGTCATGGGTTCCGATCATTGCCCGGTTGGGATTATACTGGAAGATTCATAACATCAATCCCCATCAAACTCTCCCCTGAGGTACATGAGCCTTTTGTCCTCAGGGAACCGTTCAATGGCATAACGGAGCATGGTCCGCGGCATGGTTTTGCTGTGCAGTCTTAAAAATGTCTCCTCTACCGGAAGATCCCGCTTGCCAATCTCCCGGAGCATCCAGCCGCATGCCTTGTGTATGAGGTCTTCCTTGTCGCCCAGAAGCGACTCTACAAGAGACAGCGTTAAAGAGAACTGGCCCTTCCTGATGAAATGGAAGGTCGCCATAACTGCTATACGTCTTTCCCAGAGGATCTTGGAATGTGCGAGCTGTACCAGCTGTTTCCTGTCCCGGTTAAACAGATGGGCACCCATAATGTGCTCTGCGCTTAAATCCACAAGGTCCCAGTTGTTAATGAATACGGATATTGTCCAGATAGAATCGGTAGATCTTCTCTTTCATCATCTCATCACTTTTATTATAAGATCTCACAAGGATGAGTAATGCCAGCAACCGCTCCTCATGGATAGAAGACCTCATGAGTTCAAGGACCTCTTCAAATCTCAACTGTTCATAAGTGCGGACCAGAGATCTTAATTGAGGCATACGAAGGCCCATGAATATGTCCCCTTCGCCATATTCACCCGGACCGGTCTTAAAAAAACGCTGGAGTATCCTGGCATGAGAATCATCCTTGATCTCACAGAGTTTCCGGCGGATTTCACGGATCATGGAATTATCTTCAGTGACCATTATGATTATTTTTCTACCAGCTGAACTTCTCTCGCTCCACAGAGTCAGGCGCCACGCCAAGCTTCTGAAGATCATTCATCGCAGATTCCATCATGGGGGGAGGGCCGCATAGGTAAAAGGCTGCATCACTGACAACACCGTGCTTTTTCAAAATATCTTCGCTTAAGCGCCCCTTTTCGTAAAAAACATTTGCATACTGTGTATCAACATACCTGCCCACATCGTCATCACGGCTCAGGCAATGAACAACATTAAGGCTGAGTTCCCCAGACATCTGTTTTATCTCTTCTGTTGATAAAATATCTTCAATGCCCTTATTGGCCCACAAGAGTGTTACCTTGTTAGGCCCTTTGATATTCCTGAAGTGACGGAGCACACTCAAGAAGGGTGTTATGCCGACTCCTCCGGCGATCATGACAATGGAAGGCTCCGCATCGATATCTTTGCAAAATACCCCTAAAGGCCCCATGCACTTCACCGGGGCGCCCGGCTTAAGCTCACCAATAGCAGAGGTGAATTTTCCAACCTTTTTGATGGTAAAGCGCAGCAGGGCATCTTCAGGCGCAGCTGAGATCGTGAACGGATGGGGCTCGCTCCAACCGTCAGGCCTCATGATTCGAATGGAGGCATACTGTCCGGCCTTTCTAAGTATAAATCCTTCACCGGATCCTTCCAGGTAAAGGGAGTTAGTGTCATGGTTTTCGGGGACAACCTTGACCACCTTCCAGATGTTCTTCTGTTCCTGGCCTGCTGTGGGTGTATCCATCACATATCCTCCTCACATAATGCCTATGAATATGTCCTTATATTCAGAATGCAGATAAGAGACCATAAGCACCTTCCATTAATCATATCACGGTTGTGGCTAAATGACGAGCTCTGCACTCACTTGATTATCATGCAATGTGTTGGTACGCAGCTATACTGGCAGATAAATTATCCGGTGAAAAAGATGTATCATGCATAATTACCGTGATCATGCCTTACTGCCTCACGGCAGATCAACACCATTGAGCATGGCAAGTTAATGTAAGTCAGAATCCTTGTGATTTGGTAGTTACTTGGCGTTATGCCCCATCAAGCCCGTGATGCTCCATCTCTCTGAACCAGGCCTGCGGGTCTTTCAAATATTCCTCGATATTCTTGAGGTGGATAAAATTTTCCTGCTCTGAAAGCGCCATGGCCTTAAGCATCTCCTTGCCGGCCGGGTCTTTGAGGGCCTCATACGAATTGGATAAAAACCGTGTGGTCTTTCTGACGAACCTTGCCGCAATATCTATGGCCGTAAGGTCATCGAAATCTGCCAGGGCCTTGTCCATACTCTCGGTAAGCTTCTCCTCATCGTCATCATAGTTGATGCTGCCGATGCTTGCCATCTGGGCCTGACCGACAGTTTTCCCTTTACTTGAAAGCTGTTCATGAAGATCTTTCAAGCTCTGGTAATTTTTTTTGCCCTTGTCGGCATAATCATTAAAAACTGCCTTTCCAAGCGGGCTTTTGATACGTTTTGACAGACGTTTGAAGAATGCAACCTCTCGTCGTTCGCTCTCAAGGGCTTCTTCTATAATGGATAGGGTGTGTGAGCTGTACATAAAAACCTTCCTTTCGATATGAACTGTTCATTCCATCCAATTACATATCTTACCAAAATAACGAGATAAAATAAAGGATTTTTTCACAATTGAATTATTTCTCTGCAGAAAAGGCGTAACTATACGGCAATAGATCAATTATTGTTACATATATTACTCGACCTTCGCACCCCTAAATCATGAGATGTGTCTAGAGAATTTATTCCATTGAGTCCCTTAAAAAGGATATGAAACGTAAGTCATAGGTATTGACATCCAGGAGATGATATATTAATTCATATTAGCACTCATTAATGATGAGTGCTAATAGTTACAGAAAAATCTTTTCTTCTCAAAGGAGGACTATAATGAAGATTAGACCATTGCATGACAGGGTTATTGTCAAGAGGATCGAAGAAGACCAGAAGACTAAAGGCGGCATAATAATTCCCGACACCGCCAAAGAAAAGCCCCAGATGGGTGAAGTGATTGCAGCAGGTTCGGGAAGAAAATCCGAAGATGGAAAACTCGTGGCGCTCGATGTAAAAAAAGGCGACAAAGTACTCTTCTCAAAGTATTCAGGCAATGAGATCAAGATTGATGGAGAAGAGCTGTTGATCATGAAAGAAGATGACATTCTTGGTATCTTTACGAAATAAGGGGGGTGGGACATGCCTGCAAAAAAGATTATGTATAGCGATGAAGCACGCTTAAAGATATTATCCGGCGTTAATAAGCTCGCCGATGCCGTAAAGGCCACCCTTGGACCTAAGGGTCGGAACGCTATCCTTAACAAGATGTTCGGTGCACCGAATATCACCAAGGATGGCGTCACTGTTGCCAAAGAAATAGATCTTAAGGACAGGTTCGAAAACATGGGTGCCCAGATGGTCAGGGAGGTCGCATCCAAGACATCGGATGTGGCAGGCGACGGCACTACTACAGCCACGGTTCTTGCCCAGGCCATCTATACCGAGGGGCTTAAATACCTGGCAGCCGGCATGAATGCCATGGACCTCAAGCGTGGCATCGACAAGGCTACATCTTCAATTATTGAAGAACTTAAAAAGATGAGCAAAAGCGTGGAGGATAAGAAAGAGATCGAACAGGTCGGCAGGATCTCAGCCAACGACGATCCCGAAGTGGGCCAGATCATAGCCGATGCCATGGATAAGGTGGGAAAAGAAGGCGTTATCACCGTAGAAGAGGCAAAAGGTATGGAGACAACCCTTGAACTGGTGGAAGGCATGCAGTTCGATAGAGGCTATCTCTCACCCTACTTTGTCACTGATGCGGAACGGATGGAGTCAACCCTGGAAGATCCCTACATCCTTATCTATGATAAAAAGATCAGCAATATGAGAGATATCATTCCTGTACTCGAGACTATCGCAAAAGAGGGCCGTGCACTGCTTATCATCGCCGAAGATATTGATGGCGAAGCCCTGGCAACTCTCGTTGTGAACAATCTCAGGGGCACACTCAAGTGTGCTGCAGTCAAGGCCCCCGGCTTCGGCGACAGGCGAAAGTCAATGCTTGAAGATCTCGCCACCCTCACCGGCGGACAGATGGTGTCCGAAGACCTTGGTCGCAAGCTTGAGAGTGTAACTGTTACGGATCTCGGCAAGGCCAAAAAGGTGGTGATCAATAAAGACAACACCACTATTGTTGAAGGCTCAGGCAGTAGCAGCGATATTCAGGGCCGGATTTCTCAGATCAAGGCCCAGATCGAAGAAACGAGCTCTGATTATGACCGCGAAAAACTCCAGGAAAGACTTGCCAAGCTGGCAGGCGGCGTTGCCGTGATCAAGGTGGGGGCCGCCACAGAGCCCGAGATGAAAGAGAAGAAGGCCCGGGTAGAAGACGCCCTCCACGCGACGCGCGCTGCTGTTGAAGAAGGCTTCCTGCCAGGCGGTGGTGTTGCACTCCTGCGCTGCATTGAAAAACTCGATTCACTTGACTTACCCGGTGATCAGAACTCCGGCGTCAAGATCGTCCAGAAATCATTGGAAGAGCCGCTTCGCCAGATCGCATTTAATGCCGGCCTGGAAGGCGGTATAGTGGTGGAAAAAGTTAAGGCGATGAAGGGCTCTCAGGGTTTTAATGCAGCCACTGACGAATATGAGGACATGCTGAAGGCCGGTATTATAGACCCGACCAAGGTCACAAGGTTTGCACTGCAGAACGCTGCATCCGTGGCAGGCCTTCTCCTCACTACCGAGGTCATGATAGCCGATATGCCCGAGGAAAAGAAAAACATGCCCGGCGCTGGCGGAATGCCGCACGGTATGGATGACATGATGTAGTATTTCAAACGAAAAGCGGGGGCGGTGCTAATGCCGTTCCCGCTTTATTCCAAATTTTGCAATTAAATGTACCCGTGAATACTCTTCTCATTCCGGTTGGTCTTAATCATAAAACTCATTGTGACGATTACATGAACGAATCAAAGTATTGCCTTGTACTGAAATAAGGGACATATAGATATAGTTAAGGATATAACAATGTCATACAGATTTGAGACAATCAAAACAGGCATTACCTTCGGGACCGCCCTTGCCATGGTTATCTCCTGGTACGTCAACAAATCGGTCTTATGGGCAATCTTCCATGGCCTCCTCTCATGGATTTATGTCATCTACTATGTGATCTTTTACTAAACAGCTCTGGTGAATTTTCTAAAAGGGCACAGTTTAAAACTATTTTAGAAAAACATTTTACAAGGATTATTATCCATGGGTAAAATCAAACTCATAAGGATGCTTAGGCTTTTTGGGGTATTCTTTTCTGTTGCGTTCATAGCCGGGTGCAATTTTTGGGGAGTGGATGACCTCACTGTGAAGATAACCTCACCATCTGGCGATGTAACTGTTGCCGCAGGACAATCGGTTGATTTTCAATGTGATGTGACCTTTGAAGACGGAACGGTCACCTACCAGTGGGACTTCGGGGGTGGTGCGACAAACAGTACGGTTCAAAATCCAGGTTCAACAACATTCAGCACCATAGGCACCTATACTGTCAACCTTACCGTGACTGACAGCAGCGGGGCCACAGCAGATACTTCGGTTGTCGTGACTGTTCAATCTTCAACAGCAACCACCTGGACCAAAGTATCCGCAGGTCAAAACCATGCCTTAGCACTCAAGTCCGACGGGACAATGTGGGCATGGGGTCTGAATGGCAATGGCCAGCTTGGGGACGGCACAACCGACAATAAGAACACTCCGACACGGGTAGGTTCTGATAGCAATTGGAAAACCGTTGCTGCCGGATCGAACCACAGTCTGGCATTAAAAAATGATGGAACCATGTGGGTATGGGGCTCCAATAACAGTGGCCAGCTCGGGGATGAAACAAATACAGACAGGCTTACACCGGTTAAGATAGGATCTGATACTGATTGGACAGCTATTGCTGCAGGTTCAGGTCATAGTCTTGCCCTTAAATCCGACGGAACCCTTTGGGCTTGGGGGGGCAACTCGTATGGCCAGCTTGGGGACGGTACAACGGAAAATAAGATCATTCCGATAAAGGTAGGATCCAATACCGATTGGACAGCTATTGCTGCGGGTTCAGGTCACAGTCTTGCCCTTAAATCCGATGGCATCTGGTCATGGGGGGACAACTCGTATGGCCAGCTTGGGGACGGCACAACCGACAATAAGATCATCCCGACAAAGGTAGGCCTTGATACCTCTTGGAATGTTGTAGCTTCAGGCTCATACCATAGTCTCGCATTAAAAACCGGCACCTTGTGGGCATGGGGTGATAACACCTATGGGCAGATCGCCAATGGAACAATGGCTGATCAGACAACTCCCTTACAAGCCAGTGGAGAAAGCACTTGGTCTTCTGCAGCGGGTGGTGCAGCTGGTGGAGGTTATCATACCCTTGCCATTAAATCCAACGGGACACTCTGGGCCTGGGGAAGAAATACTTCAGGCCAACTGGGAAACAGTGCGACCGCAGATAAGCAAACTCCGATACAGGTAGGCAGCCAAACCAATTGGACAGCTGTATCTGCGGGCGAGGCATATAGTCTTGCCTTGAAATCGGATGGAACGCTCTGGGCCTGGGGGGACAACTCGGATGGCCAGCTGGGTGATGGAACACTTATCAGCAAGTATGCACCTGTTCAGATAAAGTAATAACGTACCTGTTAAAGGTGGCTTTAGGCGTTTATTTTCTCTGACTTAAGAAAAGCTCACGAAGATCTATCCGAGGGCAATGGCTTGAATTCAATTCTTCGAAGGAACCAAAGTTCCACACCTTGGCCTTGTCACCCCATGCAATATACATCATTACATCCTTACCTCCGGCGACATCCATCACTGACCAGAACCGGTAAAAATCAACATTGCCTTCTTTAATCGGGTTGTTCTGATCCTTATGCCATCCCATTCGAAGGTCCTGTGTGGTGAACTGCCTGCTTCTCAATGCGCTCAGGCTTGCGCCCCCCAGGACTGTCGCCCTGGTAAGTTGCTCTCCATAGCCCTTGGCATGGATGCACACCAGCTGCATCCTGGCAAAGGCTACGATACAGATCATGAGGATGCACAACGCAATCATCACCTCGATCAGGGTAAAGCCTTTTCTCATCTGAGCAGCCTCCAGGAGCTTATATATTCATACATCAAAACTGTTCCTGATGCCGGGAGAACACGTAGCCCCATTGACTTATCGCTGGTGCATAGATAAACAGTTCCGGAATTGCAGGCACCCATGGGTGAAAAGTTTATCCGGTTGTCTGAAAAGGTGATTCCGTCAGGAGGGACAACGGAATTATTCGGTCCGCCAGCTGCATGACATCCGAATGTTATGCCCTGTGGAAGAATGCATGTCCCTATCTGCTGCTCCCCTGAATCGTATCGTGCATTCCCGTTGACATCACCGAAGGCGAACCATTGGCGTTCCCCAGGTATAAAAATAATCCGCCAGTAAATACCTTCACGGATAGCCCGCTCACGTGCCTGGTGGAAGTATGCGCCCAGCTGATCTGCCTGATGTTCAATTGTCTTCCTTGAGGAAAATGCCCCCAGGCCCGGTAGTGCTATAGCAGCCAAAATGCAGATGATGGCGAGTACCACCATCAGTTCCGCAAGGGTAACCCCTGCACGAGGGTTTACACGTGCTTGACTGTGATGAGATCCGACCTTCCTAATTTTTTCAGAACAGCATTTGCAATACATATACCCCAGAAAAAATCGCCTTCATTGCCGAGACAAGCATATTTGTCCCGGTCACAGGCATATATCCTCTCAATGGGAGTAATATAACGCCGCCAACCGAAAAGTGAAGGGGGTCTGACATTTTCTGAGAAATGAAACCAGGGGCGTATAGACTCATGCGATAGAGGATTTACCACTTCAAGGGCCTGAAGGGGTACGGACAGGAAAGGCATGATCTGCGACAGCCTCTTTGTTATCATCCCTGAGGCCCATGAAATGATCTCAGTCAATGAGCTCAGACCCGGCTCAAGGGTTATCTTTGTCTGAACAGTAAGAGTGGGATTGTGTGGATTTCTGTTCACTTTTAATATAATAGGGTATTTCAGGTCTTCAGGCGGCGAGATGACCATAAGATCCCCTACACCTTTGGGAATCATCCCAAGACGTGCCCTGCACTGCCCATAAAAATAAAACCCATGATATGGATCTTGTCCGGCAACGTCTTCAGTGAGATAGCAACCACCTTTACAGATACCCTCGTTTAGCTTAAGTCCGAGCACCTCTTTTCCACTCATCACGAGTACAGCACCGGAATCTTCTGTATATTCACCCATACTTCTTTGCAAATATGCTATGAATGCTGTCTTTATCTTTCCAAGCTCTATAGAGCTCATGCCAAGGGTAGATACATAAGCCTTCATCTGAGCCAAACGACCCGCCTCGGGAGTACTCAGTACTGATCCTATAACTTCTTCCCATTTCCCGGATGTGACTGCACTGCTTTGAAGCTCCCTGAGGTAAAGGCGCGGCTTAGAGAGAGATTTCTTCAACAAGTGGAGATATTTGCCCTTGAATTTTTGTACCCTTGAATGGTCACATTGTGTCTGAGAGGCATCGGTCAAACCCATAAATTGCATGATAAGACCCCGCTCGGTTTCAAGGGAATTCTTCATGCGCTGATCGATCCTGCTCAAGACAGGTTCAAGAAGCTCTCTGAAAAACGTCTCTGTCAAAATATAGGGTGTATCTGCCCAGAGCTTTGACCCGGGCTTTTGCTGTGCAGTGTCCACCCACAAGCACTTCATACCTTTACTTGCAAGGAGCACGCAGACAAAAAGCCCTGATATACCTTCACCATACCCTATGACATCATAAGTCTTCTTCACAACATAAGCCCATGTTTATTATTGAATGCCCAAAAGGCAGGCACTCTCAAGAACTGCTCCTTTTAGCCGAGCAAAAAAGGATTTACGAGGTATGCATCTTCATCTTTTTCAAAGTCTTTGATGAATACCTTTCTCCCTTTGATGGAAAGCCTGCCTTGTGCAAAGAGCCCTATGGCCTCAGGATAAATCTTATGCTCAAGCCGCAGGATACGCTCTTTCAAAAGATCTTCGGTATCCTCCGGATATACCGGGACAACGGCCTGGATAATAATGGGCCCGGTATCAACACCCTCATCAACAAAATGGACCGTGCATCCGGAGAACCTCACTCCATATTCTATAGCCTTCCGGCGAACTCCCAGGCCCGGAAAAGATGGCAGCAGGGCCGGGTGTATATTCATTACCATGCCGGGAAACGCTCTGAGAAATGCTGGGGTAAGAACTCGCATGAATCCTGCCAGGACAACCAGGTCTACCTTGTAGTCTTTAAGGATTTTTACCAGCTCCTCATCAAAGTTTTCCCTTTGAGGGTGCTCGGCATGAGATACTACCTTGGTAGGTATGCCTTTTCCCTGCGCACGCTCAAGGGCATAAACACCAGGGAGGTTGCTGATGACGATGCTGACCTGACCGTTAATGTCATTGCGTTCACAAGCATCCATTATGGACTGGAGATTGCTTCCGCTGCCCGAAACAAGGACGCCAATGTGAACCACGTATGTACCTCTATGAGAGGATAACAGCCTCTCCACCCTTGGGCCGCGTCTCGATATAGCCAATGATATCAGCAGATTCCTTGAGACCCTTCAACCTGAGCATTACATCATCTGCATCTTTTGGAGAAACGACCAACACCATGCCGACACCCATATTGAAGGTCCTGTACATCTCTGTATCTTCGATCTTCCCGACATCCTGAATAAATCGAAATATGGGCGGTATGCCCCACGAACCTTTCTCGATAACAGCTGTTGATCGTGCAGGGAGTACCCTGGGGATATTGTCGATAAAACCGCCTCCGGTAATGTGGACAACGCCTTTTATCTCAAAACCCCTAATGATATTGAGCATACTTTTAACATAGATCCTTGTGGGTGTAAGAAGTTCTGCAGCTAATGACTTACCCAGATCCTCGAGATAATCATCAATGCGCATCTTAGCACGATCGAAGAGGGCCTTCCTCACCAGAGAAAAACCGTTACTATGCAGCCCTGATGAATGTATGCCGATAAGGACATCCTTTGCAGAGATACGGGATCCATCGATGATCTTATCACTATCAACTACACCGACGCCGAATCCTGCCAAGTCATACTCGTCCTCTCGATAGAAACCAGGCATCTCGGCGGTTTCACCGCCGATAAGCGCGCAACCAGCCTCTTTGCACCCGCTTGTAATGCTTGATATAATGACCTTGGCGCGATCCAGGTTGAGTTTGCCGGTGGCAAAATAATCGAGGAAAAACAGGGGCTGTGCCCCAACGACGATGAGATCATTTACTACCATAGCCACAAGATCAATTCCGATACCCTCATGGTTGTCTGCCATGGATGCGATTTTCAGCTTGGTACCAACGCCATCGGTAGATGAGACAAGGATGGGTTCGGTATAATTCCTGATGTCCAGTTTAAAAAGGCCTGCAAATCCACCTATACCACCGATGACCTCAGGCCCATGGGTAGACTTCACACTTGATTTGATAGCCTTGACAAGTAGGTTCTGTTTGTCAATATCAACCCCTGCATCACGATAGGTCAAAGACATCTATACCCCCAACTCTCTACCTACTATATGAGAATATTGAGCTAGTCAATCCGGCATTAAAGAAAAAAAAGATGGCGGTTTGGGCTTTTCCCCGCCATCCTTAGAGGAGGTAGATAGGAGTTATATGTCTTTGAAGAAGTTTTTCCGTTTACTTTCTCTTTTAATACCCTTCAATGAGCAATGGTCATGCCAACAATAATGACAATCATCTATCAGGTTGCATTTAAAGATAGTTTATGATGATCAGCAGGATTCTCCCCTGAATTATCGCTATTAATGACATCCTCAGGTGTATATTAAATATACATCATGACTATACAGGTGTATAAAAGATATACACTTATTCTTCGAAAAATAACCTCCTCTGCGTGGAGAATGCTTATCAGAGGACTGTGGCATGAGAGTTGTAAGGCATATACCGGATTATTTTATGGATAATAACAACTCAATACATTCCAAAAAGGCCTGGATCAAAATATCACCCTGGGTGATCATGGGCTCCCTCATCGTGATGGTGCCCATCTTCATTTTCACCACCATGGAGAGCATACGGACCCAGAGGAAGAACATGTACCACATGCTCAGCGAGAAGGGAGATACCCTTATCCGATCTTTTGAAGCCGGTACCAGAACGGGCATGATGGGCCAGGGCTGGAGCGGGGCCCAGGTTCAGCGCCTCATCATGGAAACAGCGGAAGAGCCGGATATCCTCTATATCCTTATAACAGACAAGGATGGAAAGATCGTTGCCCATAACCAGCCCATGAACATCGGCAAGACATACGGGCTCGACATCGACCGGGCAAGGCTGAGTCATATCCTCAAATGGAGGGTTATCAAGGACGAGAAAGGAAGGCAATCCTTCGAAGTGTATCGAAGGTTTCATCCCTCCCGGAGCGGGATGATAATTCTCAAACGTAAACGACCTCTACGCGACTGGTTTTACCCACACACCCTGCCGCAGATGGAAAGACCTCCGGTACAGAGTATCTACATTGGGCTGAATATGCAGCCGGTTGAGCAGATTATCTCAGAGAGTATAAAACAGAGAATCTTCCTGGCGGTAATCCTGTCCATGTATGGACTGCTTGGGATTGTAGCCATTGTCATTGCACAGAATTACCGGTCCACAAAGGCCTCGTTATCCAGGATCAAGGCCTTTTCTGATACGCTGGTGGACAATATGCCCATAGGCCTCATTTTTATCGATCAAGAAGGGAACATCGTTACACTCAACGACGTATCTGAAAGTCTTCTTATGGTCACCACGGCTGATACCGCTGGCAAAAAGGCCGAAGAGGTGCTCCCCGAACAAATATCAAAACTCATTGAAGATATTCAGAACCCCCATGACATAGCCGTGCGTGACCTGCGTATTCCTCTCCTGGACAAAGTCATGGTGTATGAAGCCAGCGCAAGCTTCCTTACCGATGAAGACCGCACGTTCCTAGGCTATATCGTGCTGCTGCGCGATATTACAGAGATCGAACAGCTGAAAAGGGAAGTGGAACGCAAAGAGAGGCTTGCTGCCATCGGCAGCCTTGCAGCCGGCGTCGCCCATGAGATCAGGAACCCGTTGAGCTCCATCAAGGGTTTCGCCACCTACTTCAAGGAGCGCTACCGTGATATCCCGGAAGACCAGAGAATTGCCGGGATCATGGTTGGCGAGGTTGAACGCCTCAACCGTGCCATCAGCCAGCTTCTGGATCTCTCCCGCCCAATGGATCTGAGGATGAAGGAGACCTCCCTGGTGGAGTTGGTAAATCGTTCTCTCGCAATGATTGAGAAGCAGGCTTTGGAAAAAAACATCGCGATTGACCGTTCGGGGCTTCCGAGTGACCCCTGCTACGCAGATATAGACCCTGACAAGACAGGACAGGTACTGCTCAACCTCTTTCTCAACGCCATGGAGGCCATGACAGGAGGGGGAACCCTTACGGTGGCCATCAGGCATGATGAAACATCCTCCAGGTTTTCCATCCACGTGTCAGACACCGGAGGCGGGATCTCCCAAGAAGACCTCCCCCACATATTTGACCCATATTTCACCACAAAACAGTCCGGAACAGGCCTCGGGCTTGCCATTGTCCATAGAATAATAGAGGCCCATGGCGGTGAGATCAAGATTGAAAGCACGCCCGGTCAAGGCACAACGGCCATACTGGGCATACCTGAAGCAGGAGCGTGATGATGGCAGTCAGCATGAGGAGAGACATCCTGGTAGTGGATGATGACTTCAGTCATCGAACCATGCTCAAAACCCTGCTTTCAGGATGGGGATATGAGGTCAGCGAGGCTGACGACGGTCAGGTGGCAATCGATATGGTCCAGGAACGGCCCTTTGATCTGATCCTCATGGACATCCGCATGATCAAGGTATCAGGACT
Source organism: uncultured delta proteobacterium (assembly GCA_963785235.1). Lineage (GTDB taxonomy): Bacteria > Desulfobacterota > Desulfomonilia > UBA1062 > UBA1062 > MWEI01. The sequence goes on from CAWAUM010000003.1 coordinate 92,336, forward strand.
GACAGCCCTGGCAGCCATCAAGGAGATCAACCCTTCCATCCCTGTCCTCATCATGACCGCTTATTCCTCCATCGACACGGCAATCGATGCCATAAAAAAGGGCGCCTATGAATATCTGACAAAACCGCTCGACTTTGATGAGCTGCATTTGAAGATGGAACAGGCAATGGATCACAACATGCTCAAGGAGGAGAATCGTCTTTTAAGAGAGCTCGTGGGAGAGCGCTTCGAAACCGGGAATATCATAGGCAGGAGCCCTGCCATGATCCGTCTTCTTGAAACTACGGCCAGGGCCTCATCATCGGAAGCAACGGTTCTTATCACCGGAGAATCCGGGACCGGCAAGGAAATGATCGCCGGCGCCATCCACTTCAATTCCCCCCGGAAAGACCACCCCTTCATCAAAATGAACTGTGCCGCCATTTCGGAAGGATTACTCGAATCCGAACTATTCGGACACGAAAAGGGCTCATTCACCGGGGCGTTACGCCGCAGGGAGGGCCGCTTCAAACAGGCACATGGAGGCAGCCTCTTCCTTGATGAAGTCTCTGAAATGCCCCTGTCCATGCAAGTCAAGCTCCTGAGGGTGCTCCAGGAAAAAGAGATCACCCGGGTCGGCGGCGAAGAGGTGATCCCGGTGGATGCCAGGATCATTGCTGCGACCAATAAAGACCTCCCTACCCTTGTCAAGAAAGGTCTTTTCAGAGAAGACCTTTACTATCGGCTCAATGTAATCAACCTTTCCGTCCCGCCGTTAAGAGATCGCAGCGAGGATATACCTGTTCTGGCTGAACACTTTCTCAAAATGTTTGCCCTCAGGAACAACAAACCATTGAAAGGCTTCTCACCCCAGGCCATGGACCGGCTCATCAAGTATCCATGGCCCGGTAACGTGCGCGAGATGATGAATACGGTTGAGAGTGCTGTAGTCCTGTCCAGCTCGGACTACCTGAGGGATGAGGATATCCCTGTTTTCCGGCAGGAAGAATTATATAAGGCTCCCCTGGAAGGGGGCGGTTCCGCTGAGTTCAGCCTGGACGAGATCGAACGCCTCAGCATATTGAAGACCCTGGGATCAGCCCAGGGAAACAAGAGCGAGGCTGCGAGAAAACTCGGCATCACGAGAGCGACACTGCACAAGAAGCTGAAGAAATATGGAGTGCCCTGACCATTGGCTTGATGACAAAATATGGGGAGAAAAATAACCGGGTTTTAGCATAAAGCTCATGGCGACCATGATTTTTTTAAAAACAGATCCGTTCAAAACCATCATCTTGCAGCCTTGAAGGACCGAGATAATTCGCAATCAGCAAAAGGCTGCAAGATGATGGTTTTGAACGGACCAAGTTTTTTTACTCTTCTTGAACCCAAAACCTGGTATAAAAACAAACCTTATCATTAGTTAATATTCGTCTCACGCCACTGCATAACCTGCAACCTTATCCCCGACCTGTGTCGTAGAAAGGCCCATCTTCCCTGCTGCCTGAGACTTGATGTCTTTCTTGAGGACTTCAATGATGCCGCGTTCAATACGCTCTGCTGCAGCATCTTCGCCCAGGGTTTCCAGCATCATCTGTGCCGAAGCAATGGCAGCCAGCGGGTTGATGATGTTCATACCCGTATATTTCGGGGCAGACCCTCCTATGGGCTCGAACATGGATACACCGCCCGGGTTGATATTGCCGCCTGCAGCTATGCCCATACCGCCTTGCGTTATTGCCCCCAGGTCGGTGATTATGTCGCCGAACATGTTCTCGGTGACCAGCACATCAAACCACTCCGGGTTCTTGACCATCCACATGCAGGTTGCATCCACGTTATAGTACTCACGCTTGATGTCGGGGTAATCCTTGTCCCCGATCTCATGGAAGGCACGCTCCCACAGGTCGAACACATAGGTAAGAACGTTTGTCTTGCCTACCAGGGCTAATGTCTTCCTCCTGTTCCTCGTCCTCGTGTACTCAAAGGCATAACGCAGACAACGCTCCACCTGGAAACGGGTATATATCATCTCCTGCACAGCCACCTCATGAGGCGTACCCTTCATGGTGATGCCGCCTGCACCTGTGTACACTCCACCCGAGTTCTCCCTTACTACCACATAGTCGATATGTTCAGGCCCCTTGTCTTTGAGAGGGGTCTCCACATTGGGGTAGAGCTTTACCGGCCTGAGATTGATATACTGGTCCAGTTCGAACCTGAGCCGCAATAGGATCCCCTTTTCCAGGATTCCGGGTTTTACATCCGGATGTCCTATGGCGCCCAGGTACATGGCATGGTGCTTTTTCATTTCTTCGACTGCCGTTTCGGGAAGGATCTCTCCGGTACGCAGGTACCTGTCCCCACCGAAGTCGTATGGAGTAAAATCGAGCTTTATCCCTTCAAGGGCTGCAACTGCATTAAGGACCTTGATACCCTCGGCAACCACCTCTGGACCTGTCCCGTCACCGGGAATCACTGCGATGCTGTATGAACGTGCCATTCTTCTACCCCTTCACTGGTATATGATGAAAACAGCGTCTGAAAACAAGCGCAATTCCTGGCTCGATATAATAAAACAGCCGATGAAGTCAAGGACATTGGGGTATCATCATGGAGATTATCCGTTGACACTACTATGCAACTTATTTAGAGTCGGACCCGTCAGGGTGACATGTCGGAAAAGGCCGCTCCATGCCCGCCTAGGATTATTCAAGACTATGTAAGGAGAATTAAACGATGTCATATGAGACTATTACCTATGAAACACATGAGAAAGGGATCGGGGTCCTGAGTTTAAACCGCCCGAATGCCTACAATGCAGTTAATCAGAAGATGGTCTTGGAGCTGGAAGCCTTCTGGCTTGAGCGTCTCTATGACCTGGATACGACAGTCATAATCCTGAAAGGGAACGGCGAAAAGGGTTTCTGTGCCGGTTTGGATATGAAGGAGACGGCAGAGGTTGCCCCAACCATGGATATCCCCCACTTCTACCGTTTTCAAATGCGGCTGGCCCGATTGAATCTGGCCATGAGACGGGCCCCCCAGCCGATCATCTGTGCCGTCCATGGCGCTGCCTCCGGTCAGGGCTTCAGCTTTGCCCTGGCCTCAGATATCCGCGTTATCGCTCCGGATGCCCGGTTCAATGCAGCTTACATCAACATCGGCCTGGGCGGCGCCGACATGTCGTGCAGTTATTTTCTGCCCCGGATGATCGGAACGGGTCGTGCCTATGAGTTCATGTACACCGGGGATTTCATGTCGGCGCAGGAAGCCCTTTCCCTGGGCCTGGTCAGCAAGATAGTTGAACGTGCCGACCTGTTTGATGCCGCCATGGCATATGCAAAAAAGCTCATGACAAAGAATCCCATGGGTCTCAGACTGACAAAAGAGGCCATTAACCTGAATATCGATACCGGTGGCCTGGAAAATGCCCTGCAGGTGGAGGACCGAAACCAGACACTTCTTTCGGTGGGACTGATCTTCAGCAAGAAGTAGCGCTGAATCAGGTCGATGCGAAGGGAATGGGCCAGTTATGTGAAAGGGCTGTTGCCCTGCCTTCCACATGGCAGCGTGACATATCGCAGGTTTTGCACAGGTCCAGGGTTTCCCTAAAACTGTGTCTTGGCCGCCTTGTTGGCTGCAATTATGGCCTGATTGGCCATATCGATGGAACGGCCCAGGGTGTTCAGGACCTGATCGGGGTTATGGAACCCCATGCTGTTTTCCGCAGCCACGATGTCCCAGAACCATTGGGCCTTGCGGACAAGTTCCCTCGCCTTGTCAAGTCCGGCCTTGTCGGCCTTGTCTACTGCAGCAGCCTTGCCGATGACCTCATGGGCCCGGGCCACTGTCTGCCCTGCTATCCGCTGAAGCTGCCAGACATTGTTCTGCTGTGTCTTGACCCTTTCCAGAAACCACTGCGCGCCCTGGGTGTGGCAGGTCTGGCAGGATTCTTTCGCATGCTTCATGGGACTCGTCACCCAGTGTGAAGAGTATTTCTGTCCGTTTTCCCGCATGAACGGCATGTGGCAGTCGGCGCAGGAAACACCCGATTTCGCATGAACGCCACCCGCCCAGGTTTCAAAATCCGGGTGCTGGGCCTTGAGCATCTTGGCCTGGGAATCGGGGTGTACCCAGTCCTGCTCGAAATTGGCGGGCTTCTCTTCATAGTAGGCATACATCTGTTCGGGGAGGTAGCCCTTGTCCCAGGGGAAGACGACCTTTTTTGTCTTGGGTTCGAAATAGTATTCAGCGTGGCACTGGCCGCATACATAACTGCGCATATCTTCTCGGGGCGCTTTCTTGCACATCGATACCTTTACGCTGCATGGCCTCAATGAAGGCAGGATTGACGACACGGAGCTTCATGGTAGCCGGGTCATGGCAGTTGGCGCAGGTGATGGGATGTTTCATTTTCAGAAATAAATCCGCAAGCGGCATGATGGCATAACCCCACCCCTTGCTCCTTGATAGATGTCTATGATGTTGGCCGTCTTGCACGTCATGCAGGCGCCCACACTGGCCGGTGTGACACGCTTCGATCCCTTGAGGTCCTCGACGGCATAGGGATGGCCCCGGTCTTCCGAGTAGTCTTTGCTGAAGGGCATGCCCTTGAAGTTCATCGAGGATCTCCGGCTCCTTGATGGACTTCTGCACCTTCTCGCTGCCGCCGAACCCTGTGGGAGATGGCGCCATCTCCAGATTCTTCTTATAGCTCTTGTATTCCAGCGGGTAATACTTGCCCCATACAGCGGGGTCATATTCGCCTGCAGGCAGCTTGGCCAGTTTCATGGCTGTGGGGGGCTCAAGCAGGAATGCCTGGACGATTACAGCCGCAACAGCGACTACGCACCGAGCCCCACAATCATTATGATAATTTTTATCTTGTTATTCAACTTTGATCCCTCCTGTTTCCTGTACAGGGCCATGGACAAGTCTGTGATGGCACTTGAGGCAATTGCCCCCTGTAAGGCCATGAACGTATTTCCTACGGTGGAGTAGTGGCAGCGCAGACAGTTTCCTTCGGCGATCCCCCTCGCTTCGGCGAGATACCGGATTGAGGCCGGATAGCTCCGCAGGGTTTCATGGTAAAGATCATTGAGCCCGGCCTTTGTCTTGTAGGCAACCTTAATGGCGATGTTGCTGTCTGGCAGGTGACACTCGATGCATGCGAACTGTTTGTGGTTGGATTGCTGCCAGTGTGCGCCCACGTCTGCAACCAGACACTTCTATCGGTGGGACTGTTCTTCAATAAGAAGTAGGGCGAATCTGGTCATAATGAGAGCAATGGGCTTCTGAACCTGGGTTTTAAGCCTCCCCAACATTTCTTCCTGGTGAAGGGAGTTCTCTGCCGGGTTTATCTATGGTTTTATCCTTTTCCAGATCGTATCCTGTGAGGACTTCTGCCGCAATGTTCCACCGCCATCAGGTGAATAAATCAAGGTGAAAAGGCTTTCAACCCCTGATGTATCTGAACAAAAGACCCTGTAGGTTGTGCTGTTATGGAGATGGCTCTTCTCTGTTTTGACCTTTTTGATCGTATACGTGAAGCCCTCTGAATCCTGTGAACCGAAGGTAATGGATTGGCTTGAAATATCTATGTATTCACCTTTGTAAGCCTGATTATCCGTTGTCCAGGTACCTGCAATATCAAGAGGCAGGGACTTGCTGGAGTTACACTGGATCATAAAAACACTGAATAGACAAAAGAGAATCCACAATAGTCTGTGTGTATTCATTTACGCACACTCCTTGATCACATCATGTGCCGACATAACCTTCAGAAAAGCTTGGACTACCTCAGGATCGAACTGCCTGCCGGCTTCTTTGCGGATCTCTCTGAGGACAACAGCCGCCTCCATGCCGGGACGGTACGGCCGGTCAGAGGTCATGGCGTCGTATGTATCCGCAACCGCCATTATGCGCGCTCCAAGGGAAATCATATGCCCAGCGAGCCTTCTCGGATAACCCTTGCCATCGAAACGTTCATGGTGCTGCAAAACTATTGGGATCATTTCCGCATATGACGATATCGGCTCCAGGATACGGGCACCACTTTCCGGATGCTCCTGGATTATTGCATATTCTTCATTGGTGAGCTTCCCGTTCTTGTCGAGTATAGCCCGCGGGGTGCTTACCTTTCCTATGTCATGGAGCATGCCTGCCTTATTCAATACATCAAGCTGGTGCTTGCCGAGCCCCATGGTCTCTCCGATCCTCAAGGCTATTGCAGCGACCCGCTCGGAATGTCCTGCAGTCCAGGGAGATTTCGCATCAACCACCCTTGCCAGGGCTGTCAAGGTACCCCAGTTGAGGGTCTTGAGCTCACTGATGAGATATGCATTGGATAAGGCCACTGCCACGCGGTCGGTTATCTGACGTGCCCTGACCTGATGATCCTTGTCTTTGAAGACATCGTCCCGTGCCGCCAGAAAGACAATCGCCATCATATGGGTATTTAAGGTTATCGGCATGACAAGAAAGGAGGCCATATCCTTATGCACCAGCGAAGAGAGGTATTTCGGGATATAACTGTCCCGGGCAGAGATCAGGCACTCGGATTTATTATAAAGAAAGACAAGATCATCATTATTCAAAGAATGTATTTCCAAGTCACTTTTTACAGCATGTGAAGGGATAGCACGATAATGGGTTATCCATCTTTCATCCGTACTAAGATAACGGTAGCAGACACCTGCCGCATGGCACGGACACAGGTCGTCAATCCGGGTTATAAAGGTATCGATGATACTTTCAAAGTCAAACTCGGACAGGATTGCCCGGTCAATATCCGTCATGGTCTGCAATGTTTTGAACTGCTCGTCTATGCGGGTAATCATTGTATTGAAGGACCCTGCAAGGTTCTCGAACTCATCTCCGCTGTTTATGATCACCCTTGATTCAAAATCTCCCTGGGATATCTTGAGCGTCCCCTGCTGGAGCCGTTCCAGAGGAACGAGATATCTTCTGATCTGATTGGTGCTGATCAACACAATGACAACGAAAGCCAACAGGATAACAAGGATGAATGTTATCTTAAAACTTTTCACCGGACTGAAGACATCTGCCATGGGCTCGGTCATGGCAAGTGACCATAATGGCCCGCTGAACCTGCTTCCCAAAAAAACCGGTACGCTGCTGAGGATGTCGTCGCTTATCATCTGGCTGAAAATAATCTGATCCCCTAGCTTGCCGTCATTTATCCGCTGATGGAGTCGGCCTGTCTGTTCCTCTGGCAGTGTAGTGAAGATGACTCGACCTTTTTCAACAATGCTCACCCCGACATTACCAAAAGAATCCTCATGACTTTGTAAGATGCCAAGCAGGAAGTATGGCCTTATCTCTGCCAAAAATGTCAGCTCTTTTCCTGATTTCTCTTTTTTGAATTTATACATGAAGATCGAGGCCGAGGTCTGTGAGCGGCTGTGAGTAAATAACACGGTTTTCCCTGCGGCCAGTTCTCTTTTCTGCTTACTGCTTAAAGCAGGCCAGTCCTTTTTATCCCCTAAGAGGTCTGAAAGAAGAAATCCGTCCTGAGAGGCTACCGACACTGCCGAAAAGTATCGATCGAATCCGTACGACTGTGTCCGAAGGTCGGTGTTCCTTATCCGTCTCATAATAGGCTGAGATCAATTCAATCTCATCTTCTGCAATGACGCACCGCTCTATCATAGACATCCCCAGGGTTACTGCCTGGTGATGGAGGCGGTCCTGGGAGGACTGTACGAGCTGATGGGATACCTGGTAGAAGGTGATGAAAGAAAGGATCACTAAGGGGACAATGGCGCTGAAGATAAACAACAGAAAGATACGATACGCGAATTTGCTCTTGAATAGCTCAAAGGATATCATGGCGTGGAGTTTTAAATAATGTCTCTGGCTATGCCGAGGTATGACCCGTTGAATGCCCTGATGATGTCATCTTGGCTTGGATTTGCCTGGATGGTGTCTTGGCTCTTGCCGTCCTTGCCGATGCTGAACAGGTCATAATCCGTATTTATGGGATGTACAGGCCCGTTTTTCCTGCAACCAGTGCACTTGTGTTTATTGTCATTTGCCATTATGAATTCATTATTTTGATACTGGTAAGCTCTATCCCAAGGATCTTTCAGGCCACCCCTGCCGATATCACCCAGCGAATCGGGGTAGCGGTTGTTCTCGGCATAAAACTTCTCAATCAGCAGCCCAATGCCGGTCATGTCCGCCACAGCCTGTGCGGCATCAGTTTTTTCCTTGTATCCTGTATACGCCGGGACGGCTATTCCTGAAACAATGGCGATAATACAGACAACCAGCATCAACTCTATGAAGGTGACCCCGCGGTTTGAACAGGATATCCACGTCATCATACCGCGCCGGATCGATCTTGCCGCATTTTGCGAAAAGATCTGTTTTGACTTTAATTCTTTTATATTTTCAGTATGATATGAAGGCTTCATATTCATCCTCAATATATTATTGAACATCAATTCTTTATCGGAATTATCACAGCTATAGATTAATCGGGGCTATACCCTGAATAGTCTGCAAAACCTGCATGATCAGACCATGCAGCTAATCATTCTTTTCTCTTTGATCCCCAGTGTTGATGGATTATAACAAAACCATAGCGCAGAGAAAGGAACATGCCATGTCGGAATTCAGGGATGTAACAATAGTCAAAAAGGCCAATGTTTATTTCAACGGAAACGTTACCAGCCGCTCGATCATCTTTTCAGACGGTTCAAAAAAGACGCTTGGCATCATGCTTCCAGGCGAATACGAGTTCACAACGGCCGAGAGCGAGATCATGGAGATCTATGCCGGTGATCTGGATGTCCTGCTGCCTGGAACACAGGAATGGAAGGCCATCAAAGGCCCGGGTGCCTTTGAAGTGCCGGCCCGATCCAAATTCAGCCTGAAGGTGAGGAGCCTGACGGATTACTGCTGCTCCTTTGTCAAATGAGATCTTGTTCTCTATTTTTCAAACCTCGATGGCATCTCCTGCAATGAGTTCTTCCACGGTGATGGCCTCAGCCATGATATTGCCGATGATCTTTGAAAAGTTCGCAGGGTCATCGGGTTTTGAACCCTCTGATATGAGCGCCAGATCAAAGAGGAGACGGGCATAATCCTTAAGGGCAGGATCCTTCCTGTTCTTCTCAAATATAAACTTGATATTGGAAACGGCCGGATGGTCGATATTGAGCTCGAGGATCCTCTTGGCAGGCTCGGTCTTCTGCCCGCTCGCCTTCATGATCTTCTCCAGATAGGGGCTCATATCATAGGTTTCCCCGGAAAGGCACGCAAGGGAATCCTTCAGGTGCGTGGATACCTTCACATCCTTTACCCGGTCTTTCAGCTCTTCCTTGAGAAAGCCGAAGAAATCGCTGAACTCGTTCTTTTTCTTTTCATCTACCTCTGTGAGGCTGAGGTCGCCCTTTTCCGCGCTCGTGAATTTCTTGTGGTCGAACTCCCTTAAGACCTGCACGACAAACTCATCGATGGGGTCGGTCATGAACACCACCTCGATGTCCTTTTCCTTGAGGCGCTCCAGGTGGGGGCTGTTCAGCAGGGCTGCGACATTCTCGCCGGTGATATAATAGATAGTATCCTGTCCGGGTTGCATGCGGGCCGTATAATCGGTGAGTGAAACATATCCCCCCTCGGATTTCGTGGTCTGGTACCTCAGGAGCTTCGAGATCCTCTCCCGGTTGTCGTGGTCGGTGGGGATGCCGATCTTCATGACAGGTCCGAACTCGGCATAGAACTGGTCGTATTTCTCCTTGTCCATGCCTTCCAAAAGGTCGAAGATACGCTTGATGAGGTTCTTGCGGATGTTCCTCACCAGGCTGTCCTGCTGGAGGATCTCGCGGCTGATGTTGAGGTTCAGATCCGGGGCATCCACCACGCCCTGGATAAAGCTGAAGTATTCGGGCATGAGCTCCTTGCAGTCATCCATGATGAACACGCGCTTGCAGTAGAGGTGGATCCCGTGTTTGCGCTCACGCATGGTAAAGTCCAGGGGGATCTTGGAGGGGATGTACAGCAGGGCGTTGTATTCGGTGGTCCCTTCGAACCTGATGTGGATATGCTCCAGGGGCGGATTCCAGTCATGGCTGATGTGCTTGTAGAACTCTGTATACTCTTCTTCTGAAACATCAGCCTTGTTTCTGGTCCAGATGGCCTTCATGGAGTTGAGCGTCTCTTCGCGCTTCACCTTACGGGTCGTTTCACCCATGGGTTGCCCTTGGCTGTCCTTGAGGAGTTCGGCATCCGGGATGGTTTCGTCGCGCTCCACATCCATGACAATGGGGTAGTTCACGAAGTCGGAGTGGCGCTTCACCACATCCCGTATGGTCCATTCGTCCGTATAGTCGGGCTCATCTTCGTTCTTTTCCTTGAGCTTGAGGGTAACCGACGTGCCCCTTCCCTTCTTTGTGGTCTCCTCGATGGTATAGGAGCCGTCTCCTGTGGATTCCCACCTGGTCGCGGTCTTGGCGCCTGCAGCCTTCGTGATGAGGGTGACCTTTTCGGCCACGATGAACGAGCTGTAGAACCCGACACCGAACTGGCCGATGAGCTCGGGTGCGATGCTTTCCTTTTTCTTCATGGCGTCGATGGCTTCAAGGAAGGCCTTTGTGCCGCTCTGGGCTATGGTCCCGATGTTTTCCACCACCTCGTCGTACGTCATGCCGATCCCATTGTCCTCGATGGTGATGGTCCTGGCTTTGGGATCAGGGATTATCCTGATCTTGAATTCGGTGTCCTTGCCAAGGATTCCCTGTTCGGTCTGCGAACTGAACCTGATCTTGTCGATGGCGTCAGAGGCATTCGAGATGAGCTCCCGCAGGAAGATCTCGGGATGCGAATACAGCGAATTGATAATGAGCTTCAGAACTTTCTGAACCTCTGCCTTGAACTGGTGTGTCTCTTTCTTATGCTCTGCCTTCTCCATAGCGCCTCCGTTTGTTCTGGTGTTTAAATTATGTCGGATATCATAGGATTACATAGGCACTCAAGGCTCAAAAATCAAGGCGCCTCACATTTTTCAGGAAAACACCATGCCGGGAAAGAACCTTTTCATCTCGTCTAAGAACTGCTGTTTACCTGTATAGCAGATGGCATGCAGGCCTCTTGAACGGGCCCTTTCTACATGGCCTATGGTATCGTCGATAAAGAGTGTCTCGTCCGGCCTGAGACCCATGACTGCAATGACGTCGGAAAAGATGCTCGGGTCGTTCTTGCTCTTGCCCAGATAGAAGCTGTTGAACACACGCTCGAACTCCTTGAAGAAATGCAATTTTGAATCAAGCTCATCAAGCCAGTTGGTCTGATCGCTCAGGATAGCCACGCGTACAGATGCCTCCTTCAACCTTTTTACCAGTACCATCATCCAGTCCCTCAGGATAAAGCGCTCCAGGATGATGGTCTTCAGCTCTTCATCACTGCTTGTAATCCCTGTTCGCGCCCTCAGTTGTTCCCATAAGGAGGCCTCGCTGCCATGGCCGGTGAGGTACCCGCTTGAGAAGATCAGGCCCTGCACTGTATGAAAAAATTCATCCGCATCCAGAGAATTCACCGAAGCGATATGCATAATCCCGTTTCGGAACCCCTCTTCTGCAATCACCCCTCCAAAGTCGAACAATACGGCATTTATGTTCATCAGTCCCTCCTTCTGTTAGACCAGGAGCCCTAAGAAAAAGCCCCTGAAGATAAAGAGCACAGGCAGTATCCCTGCAAGAAATATAATGGAATTCCACACGAACAGATTGGATGCAAACCCTGCATCCAGATCGAACAGGACGCATGATACCACTGAATAAATGGCGGCAGGCATGAATGACTGGATGAATATCACGGTCTCGATGGCAGGGTTAAGATGGAGTGCCTTAAGGATGAGGAGAGTTACTGCCGGCACAAGCAAAAATTTTATTGCTGCAAGGGCTGCATTCTCTTTTCCTGAACCAAAAAAGGCAGGCAACTCGAAATTGAGCCCCAGGGTAAAGTAGTACAGCGCCATGGATATGATGATGAAGATATCCACAGGGAATAAAATATGGGGTCTTTCAAATCCAAGGGCAAGGAAAACAAGCGATAGGACAATGGCAAAAAGCGGCATGTTCTGGAGGCTCAGGAAATAGTCAAATACAGTTGCAAGGTCAAGGCCTTTTCCCGTTGATTGCCTGCGGGCATAGGGGAAGATGACGAGAAAGACAAAGGGCATGAAATAGGAAAGAAAGAGAAACGCCAGCCCGAGCCCCTGTTCCCCTATAAGGAGGTAGCACAGAAAGGCCCCCATGGTAAATCCGTGGTTGGCCAGGGTTGAACTGATCAGAAAGGTTGCACCCTTTTTCTCAGAAAGGCTTAGCATGCCCTTGAATACCTTGCCGAAAAACATGCCCGACATCACCAGGAAGAACCCGGCCAGAGGTAGCCAGAAAAGCTCTTGGGTGAGGGCCAGCCCCCATGTGCTCCACAGGGCGATAATAGGCTCGATAATGACCAGATTGACCCTGATGAGCTTCTTGGTAAAACCTGATAGATCGGGTATCCTGTGTAGGCTTTTTACCGCCATGCCTGAGGCAAAGGGGACAATGATCAGTATCTGGAAGAGAATGAATCTCGTCGATATGTCCATGGCGGCAAAAGTATCAAGCTCCTCATATAAGGATCAGTTACGACAGACCTTGTATCACACAACGTACCCGGCATGAAACTCATAGAGACAATTGTATTGTTTTTAAAATGTAGTCCGTAAAAAACCATCATCTCGCAGCCTTGATGGTCCGTTAAGATTAGCATTCTTCAGTGGCTGCGAGATGATGGTTTTTTACTGATCAAGTTTTGCGTATCTTAAGCGCAAAATCTGGGTTTATTGAAGTCCCGGGAACCAGCCTTACAGACGATCAGTTTTCTAAGGTATTGATACTGGTGGGCTAGGAAGTGTATCCTTAGTCTTATCAAGTTCAGACCTTACAGCCCGAGCAAGATCACTTAAGGCATAGGGCTTACGAATATACGCACCCACACCCAGTTTAATGGCTTCCCTTACCCTGTCCGTCTCAGAGAAGCCACTGACGATGATGGCCTTCTGGTGACCCTGTACGGCAAGCATCTTCTTGTAGGTGTCCAAACCATCTATCCCGGTGTCCATAATCATGTCGAGAATAACAAGGTCTACTGCATTGAGTTTGATCAACTCCACGGCATCCTCACCGCTCATAACCGTATCCACATTGTAGCCGAGCTTTTTTAACAAACTTCTCGTTATTTCCCTTTGTTCCTCTGAATCATCCACCACAAGGATATGCTCCGTGCCTGAATAATCCTGGATCGACCCATTGTCAGCCTTCTCTTTGATAATGTGTCTGGTAACAGGGAAATAAAGGTCGAACCTTGTGCCCTCGCCTTCCTTGCTCTCCACATCGATGTAACCGTTGTGATCCTTGACCGTGGACCACACAACAGTCATTCCCAAGCCTGTACCGCTCCTGCCCATGACCTTCTTTGAGAAGAATGGTTCAAAGATCTTTCTCAGGTCATCTTCTGAAATTCCAATACCGTTATCTGCAACCGACAGCACCGCATATTCTCCCTGGGATACCGTGTCATAGCCCTTGAGAGGCTTATCAAGATGCCTGTTGCCGGTGCTCACAGACACAGTTCCGCCCTTGTGCATAGCCTCGGCTGCATTCGAAACGAGGTTCATCAGGGTTTTGCCTAGGTGCACCTCTGAACCCAGTATATACTTGAGTTCATCATCAAGGCGTACATCAAAATTAACATGGGGGTGATACTCCTGGAGTTTCGAGAATTCAGGGCTTTCAAAATAGTCTCTCAATATTGCGTTGAGATCAACGACATTCGAGACATTGACCCCCCTGCGTGCAAGGGTGAGGAGGTCTTGAACCATTGCTGCAGCCTTGTCTCCGGACTTCTTGATGGTTTGTACCGCCTTCCTCATGGGGCTTTCCTCCGGGATTTCCATAAGGAGGAGTTCAGGATAGCTCGTGATACCACTTAAAATATTGTTCAGGTCATGGGCCACACCGCCGGCCAAGGATCCTATGGCCTCCATCTTCTGTGCCCTGATGAGCTGTTCCTCCAACTGTCTCTTCTCACGCTCGGCCTTTTTCCGGGCCGTGGTGTCATAGCCCACACAAAGGATCTCGGAGACATTGCCCTCTTTGTCGTAGATGGCCTTACTGCTCCAGTTTATCCATACTCGCTCTTTGCTTTTCAGGATATTCTCGCTCTCCATTGTATCATAACTTTCCGGGTTTGAGAGGAATACACTCATGGCAGAGGTCAAGTCCCTCCCGTTGAGATCTTTTTCCGGCACGATGAAGCCCAGGATGTTCCTGCCGAGCATCTCAGCTTCGTCATAGCCATAGAACTCCTTGGCATAACGGTTGACAAAGGTTACTTCACCCTTGGTATTGATCCTGAGGATGATACTGTTGGCACTCTCCACGAGCACACGGTATTTCTCCTCACTTGCCTGCATCATCTCAAAGGTGCGTGCATTATGAATGCTGATGGCGATCTGAGGGGCAATTCCCATGAGGAGATTGAGATCGCTCTGTTTGGGAGGGCCTATAGTCTTTGTATTATCGAGAGAGAGAACCCCCAGCGGCTCATCCTCATAGATAATCGGGACACAGATAAATGATCGGGCGCCTGATGTGCGGACAAGATCCTTGCTCCGCTGAGACAGGTTATCTATGATTTCATTCACATCATTCACAAGGAATGGCTTTTTCTGCCTGAAAGCCATGACGAATGGCCCCTTTGACCCGGGATTGTCAAGATGAAGCTCAGTAGTTCTCAGTGATTCCAACTGCCCGGCCGTATACCCATATCCGGCTTTGATTTGAAGCCTTTTTCTTTCATGGTTCGCAAGGAGGATCATCCCCCTGTCATAGTCGAGGTGTTTCTTGAGGGTGACCATTGCAATATTTAAGAGCTCATCTATATCGAGTACGCTGGAGATTGCCTGGCCAAGCTCCTGTATCAGTTCTGCATCGCTGTATCTTCGGTTCGATTCAGCCATGAGCTGTTCCGCCATTTTGCCCTGATGCTCGATCTGCCGCCTGAGGTCCTGCTTCTCCTTAATCCCGATATAAGCTGAGAAGCCTAAAACCATCGAAAGCAATCCGAGACCGATGTCTGCTGTGTGAGTAGTGGATAGAAAAAATGAACCGATGGCTGTGGATAGTATACTTAAGAGAAGAATGAGATTTCTCAATCGTTTAAGCTTGAGCGATAACGGCTCATTCCAGGAAATAAGATATTTACAGTAGTTTGCCCCTTTGTGAATGCATTCGTTATGCTCAACAATTGCATACTCTCCGGTAAAAGGCATGGCCAGGGCTTCCATTGATCCAAGACGGTTTTGGCATTGATAGAGTTTTTCCTTTACCCCTGGATTCTGTTCGAAGACAGCCTCAACCTTGTTTGATGCAATTTTATTAATTGTGATCTTGGTTCCTCTTGTAAGCTTTGATCCGATCTTTCCCATGACTTCATAGGCTGTTGATGGTTCGATAAAACTGAAGATATACTGGCGGATTATGCCATAGGACGCAGATGTCGTGCCATACCTGCCTGCATCACGTGCGATATTAGTATGATTGGTGAGTTTGTCTACAATCTCATGAAAACGGTCAGCCTGTTCCTGTGTATACCAATAACCGTCATCATCTAACTGAGACTTCGTAATACCAGAGTAATCAAGGATATGGTCAATATTCAGTTCAGGATAATTCTTTCGGACATACTCCAGGTATGTCTTTATAATTTTTATATGATAGAGGTGCTTACCCTGTTGCCCAGCATCATTCATGCATCGATCCATTATTCCGTATTAAAAGAAGCCCCGATCGAGAAGGCTTCCTTCTCCACAAAAACTTCAGGTTCGAATTTCGAAATTACATCAATCAAACCGTACTTTTATAATCGGCAATATGAAAAGGGAACATGACTTTATTCTGAATGCTTCAAGAGATCATGAATGCACGGTTTGCGGACATATTGACGGTTACTTAACTCTCACTTTTTGAATATTCTTGCGAGAAGGATCTTCAGGAAAAGTCGTGCAGGGCGGATTTTTGCCTGCGTCTTCAAATGTTCTGAATAATCATCACTAGCCCGGGCACTGAGAACCCAAAGGTTGTATTTTTTACTGTATGGTATGGCCTGCTCGTCGGCATATTGGTATGGGTAAACGAGAACAGGGACATTGGATGTCCTATAGAGCCCTGAAAACATCCCGACAGAGGCCTTCAGTATGCTCCATGGAAGATCCGTCTTATCGGTTACTATGATCTTGATACTGTTGAGAAGTTCCGAAAGGTTTACTCCCATGTCCGACTCGTCTACGATCATATACGCCTTTGTCTTTCCATTATATTTCAAGACATGCGCCCTATATTTTCGTTTGAGTCCATATTTGCTGTAGAGGTCACTGATCGATCCTGTAGAATCAATTCGGCCATCGAGACAGAAAGCATCGACCATAAGGCCGCCGGAGAGCTCTTTATAACTTGATCGCAGTTCGGCGATGTCTTTGGTGGAAGTCTCACTCAGAGTCCAATTCTCCGGCAGTGCTTTCTTGGTTGGCGTCAGCGGATGTGTGATATAAGCAAAACAATCCATTGAGCAACCCTGTGGATTTTTGTATTCTCTGCAGAATCCTCCGAAAAAGTGATCCGGGAATTTATTATCAGGCCGGAAGTAGAAGATCATGTAGTCCATGCCGATTGAAGGCATTCGATAAAAGCCATCAAAGTAGTTGAGTATATGATTCAGTACAAACAGGCCGGTCCTTTTTGTTCCCATTGGTTTAGCCGCGAGGTGGTGAATCATCCAGGTCCGTTCGTAGGACTTGATTATGGACACATGGCCATATATTGCGTCGTTCTCCCGGTAAGTAAAGTTGGCAAATATTTCAGGACTGCTGTGATAGAGCTTTTCGTAGGTTTTTTTATAATCTTCTTTATACTGGCTGAAGCAAGAATACTTGTTGGGATAAATAAAACCTGACTCGAAGAAAAATCCCCAGAGGAGGTCCATGTTGACATCACGGGAGACATTTGCATGCCTGTCAATGGCGTTGCTGTACATGTCAAACAGCTGGTTATACGTTACTACGTCTGTGTCGTTAATTGCAAAGCCGTACTTAACTCTGTTTTTTTTCTGCGGGCTGGCATGCACGATTTGCGCAGAACATTTCATCTTGAACAGGCCGGGACGGGTAATCGTGACCGTGTCGATTATCATACCCGGGATCAGAAGAGAAGTATCGGATTTTGCCTCCACGGAGAAACCGGAGGTTGTTATGTCAACCACATCAAAAGTGACCCGCTTTAAAGTGAACGGGTGATTGAAGATCACCTTGGGGCCTGGAGAAAAGATCATCCTGGGATTTCGGAATTTTTTCTGTTTGTAACGCTGCTGAGGAATGTTGAGAGGATTTACTACAAGTACGTTATTTCTCTCTTCGACACGGATAAGATTACCAAGGCCCGAGAAGATACGATCATCCCCTCTTGTGAGATGAATGGTGAATTCTTGTTCAGAACGTAGAGATGATATGACCTCAGCAATATTGTCCTTCAGGGAGATACGCAGCCCGGAAGGATTAAACTCCTCAAGCGATCCCTCTATTTCTCTATCCCCTTGCTTCAGCACAGCATCCACAAGATGACAGTAAAACCTCTTTGCATGACGTGCGTTGTATATTGTCCCGGATTTCCTGAGCTTCATCGTGATGGACTTTGAAGATACCCGGACAGGGTCCACATTCATGATAATTATTGATTGTCCATTATCTATTACAAGCCCTTTAATCAAAAAGTTATCAAAACTCAGGTGTGATCCTTCGGGAAGTGTACAGATAAGCTCGTTAGCAATACAAGGACCCGGGAGCACCCAGAAGAGCAACTCCTCCTTGGTAAGAGGGTGGACCATCAGTACGAAAATCTGCTCGTCATTAAAATTGTGAAAATTAATGGTATTGATAATTTGTTTCTGGTCGATCCTTGATGAAGAGAACACGGACCGCTTCAGATTCGATCTCTTGAATTGTACGGCCTGTGGATATATTTTGGATAAAATCCCTGTTACATCCTTGATATCAGTAATGTTATGAACATCATTGTCCATACAATTCCCCCTGTACATGTTCAAAATAAATCATCAACTTTATCAAAAAGTAAAAGTGTTTCCTCTTAACTTGATACTATAAAACTAATAAAATATCTATGATTATCTCCACAAGTGAACATTCAAAAGAATAAAAAGAGACTAATTAATATAATGTATTCACGTTTTATTATATTTGAAATATCCATCTCAGTTATTTCTTACACAAGGGGATATTCCCCCTTAGCATTGTATACTTTTTTTATTTTACCGGCTTCCTGCCTGTGCAGATTATAAGCGGCGTGTAGGTAAAACGCCTCGGATCGTGGAAGAAGTCATTAAAGTCTTTAAAAAAACCTTCATAACCACCCGGATAGTCATCAAAGAGGGTTTTGGCCTTTACAGATGCCATCTCTACTTTCTTTATCCAATTAAAATCATCGCTTGACTGAAGATCTCCATAAATAAGGTGGTGGGGTATCAGGCTGACCTCGATATCTCGGAACCCGAGGTCATACAGGTACGTGTACATTTTCCTACCGACAAAGGCATCAAAATTATATTTTGTCATCATTTTCTGCACTAATTTCTGAAGTATTGACTCCATCTCAGGCTTTATTGGGTAATGACTCAGGCAATTATAATCAAGGTCCAGGAGACACAGCCGGCCTAGTGGCTTCAGGCTTTCTGCAGCATTCCTGATAATATCAAGAGATCCCTCCAGGTAATACTCAAGTACAAAACGGATCCAGATAAAATCAAAGGAACCCAGTTCGTCAAGGGGCTTCATAAGATCCATGCATCGAAACTCGATGCCGTCTTTGTTTCCGTAATGCTTATCTGCAAAATCAACCCTGTCCTGTGCGAAGTCTATACCTACTGCGGAACCGCCGGGCCGAACCATCTCATGAATAATGGAAGTTGTTTTTCCTGATCCGCAACCTGCATCAAGTACCCTTGCCCCGGGACCTATACCGCAAAGCTCGACCTGCCTTCGCACCGCATCGGGGTCTGTCTTGACGTCAAGCCTGAGGGCTTCCTCGGAATTCTCCATGAGATATGCATCAGAACCGGACATATCCCCTCCTTATTTGCAGTGATTTGATTTATTGCAGAATATTAACCAAAATAGCTACATACCTTTATAAGAATCACCTTACTGTGTGGCTCACCCTTGCACATCAGTCAACGACATCCTTAGATTTATCCCGTGCGCGTTTAGCCCTTTTGTTCTTCTGCTTCCGCACTCTATCGACTTCCCTTGCCTTGGCGCAGTGCCCTCCATGAAGAAGCTCATCTATCTTGTCCGCCAGGGTCCTTCTGGCAAAAAACCTGTTCATGGCCTGACTCCGGGCCTTCTGACACTTCACTTCAATGCCGGTAGGGGTATGCTTTAAGTATACACAAGAGGAGGTTTTGTTCACCTTCTGGCCCCCTTTGCCCTGAGAACGGATGAACTTTTCTTCAATGTCCTTCTCTTGTATCCCGAGATCCTTCATGCGTTCTTCCAGGGCATGAATCTTTTCAGGGCTTATGTGCGAATCACCCATATAATCATGAAAAGAAGAAGAATTTCATGTACCACATACCTTTATCCTTGAACTCAATGGAAATATAAAAGGTAGATGACCGAGAAAAGGATATATGCAACGCCGATCAACAGGGTAACTGCCAATTTATCGTAAAATGAAAATGGGCCCAAGAGCCAATAGCGGCAGTGTGGACACTTAATGAACCACCTGCGCCGAACAACACCCCTGCAACGTGGGCAGTAAATTATCGTTCCCACCTCTCCGAGTTCCCTCACGCTGATGTTTCTCTTCAGTTCTTTATGAACATTCAGGCGCTCTCCACACTTACCGCACCGTATGTCAATGGGCTGGAAGTCATCCCACACCGTTTTTTTGCCGCAAGTCGGACACTTGACTATAAACATGTATACAGATCTCCCCTATATGTATAATAGCCCTTCATGATGAGGCCCACCTTCCCCCTTGTTTGACCAGAAACAGAATCGTTACAGCATCAGTTCCATAGTTGACTTCCATTGTAACATTTTTTCCAGCAGGCTTGAAGAAAAGATCAAGCGCCATGGCACTTGGAACATGAAGTTCTGTAGGCAGAGTGGCCTCATTAACCCTCAAAACCCCCCAAGTATATACAACTTTCATTCCGCCCGGGATCTTTTGTTTATACAGGTACCTCTGTGAAGGCATATCACCGGCTATCAGACCTGATACCCCGCTCACCGGAAGCTTTATCATGTCCATCTCTCTACCCCATATGTCCTTGATTACAAGCCTATCCTCATGGATGTCGATTGTGTTGGAGGGCATACCACCCGGAAGGTAGGTCTGAATAATCCCTGTATTGCTGGAGGTGAGGTATATGGCGCCGTTCACGTTCATATCCTTACCCTGAATGTTTCCCTGTGCAACGAACTCGGCGCGGAATGGATAGATCATTTGTGCCGGCACCTCCATTTGAGCGCAACCGGCAAGCAGGACCATACATGCAAGAATATGTGCAGAGAGCTTCATCTGAGGCCTCATATACAAGTTTGTGGCGATAATGGCAAGAATCGCCGTATGGAAAGAATCACTGTATTGACAAATGCGAAATCAAAACTAATTTCTACATTATGATAAATAAAATACTCATACCTACCGACTTCAGTATTTCTTCCCGGCATGCATTCAGTTTTGCAGTTGATCTGAACAAGCTTTTCAAGGCGAGGCTGTATCTTGTACATGTCCTGCAGGACTTTACCGAGTTCTCTGAATACACCCTCAGCGCCACCATCCTTCCTCAACTCTATCTTGAATTCGAACATAATGCATCAAACAAGCTTGAAGAGATGGTTAGTGCCATCGTACCGGACGAAATGCACTGCGATACCTATATCCTCCATGGAATCCCCTTCTATGAGATCATCCAGTTCGCCCGAAATGAGCAGACAGATCTCATCGTAGTAGGATCACATGGCCGCACAGGGCTCAAACACGTGCTTTTTGGAAACACGGCAGAAAAGATAGTCAAGAAGGCCCCATGCCCCGTGCTATCGGTAAGGCATCCGGATGCTGAATTCGAAATGCCCTGAGCCACCTTTCATAACCCGCCAAACATTTTGTTTGAGAAGAAAAAACTGACCTGTTCAAATATGGCATCTCGGCTTCACCGAGATGCCATATTTGAACAGGCTAATTTTTGGTTTGCATCTCAGAGATTCTTGAAGTTGTATGATTACCTGAATTCAGTCTATCGCTTATCGGATCGGGTTGATGGGGCCTTCCAGCAATCCTTCAACAAACTGTCTTACAAGGGGTTCCTTTGTCTTATTGAAGTCATCCGGCGACCCATGAAAAGCCACCTTCCCCTCATAGAGTATTGCCATGTTATCGGCCAGTTCAAAGGCGCCATGGATGTCATGGCTGATAACGAGGCTCGTTGCACCCGACTTATCCTGGACACCTTTGATAAGAGCATTTATGGCGCTTGTCATTACCGGGTCAAGCCCTGTAGTGGGTTCATCAAAAAGCAAAACCTGCGGATTCATGGCAAGCGCCCGGGCAAGACCTACCCTTTTACGCATGCCGCCTGAAAGCTGGGCGGGCATTTTGGCCTCGATGCCTGCCAGACCTACCTCTTTGAGTAGTGCGGCCACCTCGGCTGCTATCTTGTCTTTATCAAGTTTCGTATGCATGGCAAAAGGAAACCCTACATTGTCTCCCACGGACATTGAATCGAACAAAGCCGAATCCTGAAAGCATACACCGAATTTTTTCCTGATCTCGGTAAGATCCTCTTCATTCATGGCAACAATATCCTTGCCGTCAAAAAGGATCTGTCCGGAGTCGGGTTTCATGAGTCCGAGGATGAGTTTGAGCAAAACGCTCTTGCCGGTGCCGGTGGGGCCCATGATCACCGTTATCTTCCCTTCGGGGATATCGATATCAAGATTATCAAGTACCTTCTGTGTCTTGAATGTCTTACAAAGTGACCGGATCTCTATCATGAACCACCCTTCCATAGCGTCTGGTAGAGATCAACCCTGCGGTGAGCACATAAGGGAAACTGTGCCCTGATCTTATGGATTTCAGCAAGATCCAGCTTCACGACCTGAACGGTCTCGTCTATGCCGGCATCAAGGAGTATCTCTCCCCAGGGGGAGGCTATCATGGAATGGCCCCAGGGGATATACTTCAGGTCCGGATTGTATGCCGGCTGAACCCCGATGACAAAGGCCTGCAACTCAATGGCACGCATCCTGACCAGCATCTCCCAGTGGGCCTTGCCTGTTGCCTGGGAAAAGGCAGCGGGTATAAACAAGAGCCGGACATCCTTATCTGCAAGGAGTTGAGTGAGGGGGGTGAACCTGATGTCGTAACAAATGATCACCGATGCGTTCCCCCATGGGGTTTCAAAATGTGCAAGTGAGCTGCCGGGGACAATCACCTCTGATTCCTTCACCAAAGGACCACCCACAGGGGTACAATCAAAAAGGTGGATCTTGTCATGGTGATAGATGATCTCCCCATCAGGGCCTGCCACATATGCACGGTTGTATAACCTCTTTCCCTGCGATTTCCAGGGCATGGAGCCGGTGACAATATAAATTTTTTTGCTAGCTGCTGTGGCCCTCATGACATCAAGGGCCTGTGAGCTGAATTGTGCAGCAGAGCGGATCGCCTTTGGTTCATAGGGCGTAAAGAACATCTCGGTAAACACAACGATGTCCGCACCCATATCCGCAGCCTTTACTGCCATGACCGAAGCTTTTTTGATGTTAAGCTCGAAATCGTATGTTAAAATGTTTTGGCAGATGCCTATGGATACCTGGTCAACCATACTGGATTTCAAGGCCCCCTCCGGCATATCATCTTGGATACGCACGAGAACTGACTTTACCGGTCAAGAAATTTGTATCGACAATGCATGAAGGAGTCAATTCTTTTATCGGTTATGGCCGGCACAACAGATCTAATCAGTTACATCTCTTAAGTCGGTCTGCGCGAAAGAGGTAACCTTACAAAACGATTACGGCGTGTTGACAACACGTCAAAAAGAAAAGGAGGAACATACATGAAGGGTATTGTTGTATTGGCAGTATTGCTCATCACATCAGTCATGGCCTTTCCGGCTTACACGGCAGATCAGGCGCAGGAACAAAGGACCAGGAACGCTTTCAAAATGATCCTGGAGCAGGCGGATACGAACAAGGATGGAAAACTTTCCATGACTGAATGCATGGCGATATACAAAGACAAAAACATGGCGGATAAGAACTGCACCTTCTGGGATATCAATAAGGACGGTATCATCACGGAAGACGAATATGTGAAGCAGGCATCGAGTCTGGGTAAGAAGAAAAAGAAATAGTCCGGAATCGTTCTCCCACCCTGCTCGGGTGTACTTTGCGGAATAAGGGGAGTCCGGCCAGGGCTGCGACAGCAACTAGACATTCAATATCTTTTTTGCCGATATCCAAGGGGATGCGCTGAAGGACTACGCTGCTGCACTAAAGGAAAAAGGCGGCGACAATGACCCGCTCGATATCTGAGTGATAAGCGGGAGGCCGGTGGCCCATTCAGAGGTGATCCTGAACGCTCGTGTCGTGGGTGGGATACAGCAGATCGACAATGGGCTAGCCGATGACAAGATCATTGGTATCCTCGCCAACGATACCGTGTGGGACAAGGACAAAGACATCTCGGAACTGCCGGATATCTTTGTCGAGCGCATGAAGCATTCCTTCAGCACCTATAAACCAGTAAAAGCTTGTTTCTGCTATCTTATCGATCATCCATGATTCCCTTGATTTTCTTAGATAATTCCAACATGGTGAACGGTTTCTGGATGAATCCCTTGCAACCACTCTGCATGATCTCCTTTGCCTGACCATTGAGGCTGTACCCGCTCGACAGAAGTACACATACTTCCGGATTAATCCGTCTCAGATCATCAAAAGTCTCTTTCCCGCTGTAATCGGGCATGATCATGTCGAGGATAACAAGATCAATATCACCCCGGCCTTTTTCATAAATCTGTATACCTTGTCTCCCGCCAGCCGCAATTATCACGTTATACCCGAGGCTTTCAACCATCTTAGAACCGATATCAAGGATCATTTCCTCGTCGTCGATGAGCAGTACGGTTCCCTGACCTGTCAGGATATCATCCTTGGATTTGTCTATATCCTCAATCTCTTTGTCCGAAGCTGGGAGATAGATTATAAAGGATGATCCAATTCCTTTTTCACTCTCCACTGTGATAAGCCCACCATGATTCTTGACTATACCGTATACAGAGGCCAGACCGAGACCAGTCCCACGGCCACGCTCCTTTGTAGTGAAGAATGGCTCGAAAATCCGTGCCTTGGTCGCCTCGTCCATTCCAGTGCCAGTATCGGTAACGATAACCTTTACAAAATTACCCGGTTTAATACCGTAGGGGCCTACATCAATCTCATCAAGTTGGACATTTTCAACTGAGAGATAAAGGTCACCACCGCCTGTCATGGCCTGCCAGGCATTCACATACAGATTGAGGAGCACCTGCTCCATCTGTCCCCGGTCTACCTCCACTGTCCAAAGTCCTTCCTGGGCCTTTTGATGTATGCGAATCTCCTTCTTGGTCCTTCCGAACATCTCCGAGCTTTTCAGTATAAACTCGCCAAGATTGGTGGGTTTAACCTCATATTTTCCACCCCTGGCAAATCCGAGCAACTGCTTCGTGAGGTCAGAGCCGCGTTGCACATATTCCTCAACATTTTTCAGTCGCTCACGTAGCGGATTACCCTCATCCATTCTCATGAGGGCTAATGATACATTTCCAAGAATCCCTGTGAGGAGGTTGTTGAAGTCATGAGCAATTCCACCTGCCAGTGTCCCTATGGACTCCATCTTCTGGGCCTGGTTGAGCTGGTCTTCCAGCTTTTTATTCTCCTCTTCCGCTTTTTTTCGCTCTGTGATGTCCGTTACCATGGTTAGGAGATAATCTTCATGTGCGATTTGTATCTTTGTTGAGTTAAATAACCCGTATCCTATCTCTCCTTCTTTTATTCTCACCTGTAACTCAAGATTCTCAACACGCCCTTTCTCTGTAAGCTCCTTCAGCACGAGAGCTCTCTGCTCCGAATTAATGAAACCTACCCCTGTCGATGTATTCCCGATAACTGTATCTCTATCCTGGCCGATCCATTCCAGGAATGTCTCACTAACGTCAATATATCGACCTTCCTTGATCGTGCTTATTGCCATGGGAATTGCATTTTGCAGGAAAGCCCTGGCGAATTTATCTACGTTCTTCTTGAGCGTCTCCTCTGCCTGCTTCCTCTCTGTGATGTCGTTGATGATTACACCAAGAAGGGGCGATGTATCCGAGCGTTCGATACGGAACTTCCGCGTTTCGAAGACATGATCATTCCCTGCTTTGTCTCTCCATGTTTCCTCGTATTGTATATACCCCTCGGCAAGGGCCTTGTTGTCATTCTCTATCATGGAGACTGCGATGTCTGGCGGGAATGTATTTTCCGGGGTTTTCCCCAGCCACTCATCGGCGGGAAAGATATCTCCAAAAGGGCGGTTAAAATAGACAGGCCGCAGGTTGTGGTCTTTTATGATTACGAGACTGGGAGAATAATCCATGAAGGCCCGGAAGCTGGTATCGCTCTCCCTGAGGGCTTCCTCCGCCTGCTTTCGTGCAGAGATATCCCGAGTTACACCCATGATGCCTGTGGGCTCGCCATTCTCATTGTAGACGATGTTCATTGTAGCCTCTGTCCAGACAGTAGAACCATCTTTACGGATCATTTCGAGTTCAGATTTTAATGACCATTCAGGTCCATGGCGTTGTCCACTGAATTCAAGCGTGAATTCCCTGTCGAGAGCCTCCTTGACCTTTTGATAGGATTCCGGTGCCAGGATTTGGTCGAGGCTCTGTTCCAATGCCTCTTCCACGGTGTATCCTCTCAGCTGCAGTACAGACGGAGTCACATAGGTGTAGCCTAGGTTCAGGTCAAAGATCCAGATAACATCACGGGCATTTTCAGTAATAAAACGATAGCGTTCTTCACTCTTCCGGAGAGCATCTTCGGCCTTCTTTCTTTCGGTGATGTCTCGGGTTATTCCTTTGAAACCAATTGGGTTACCCTGAGAATCCCTGCGGAGAGAGACGGACGCTTCCACATTAATCTCATTGCCATCCTTATGTCTGAGTTTCCAATCAATCCCCTTTATTGTCTCTCCGGTGACATAGACTTGGTTGAAAGCCTTGAACACCTTTTCAATGTTCTCCTTATCCATGGCTATTATGTAGCTTTTACCCATAATCTCATCTTTCGTATAACCATAGGTCCTTGTAATTGATGGGTTGAAAAATGTGAATTTCCCTTCCAGGTCCACCTCGTAATAAGCCTCCTCCATATCCTCAAGAATACCCCGATAGCGTTCCTCACTCCTGTGCAGAGCCTCTTCAGCCAACTTGCGTTCCGCAATCTCACTCTGTAGGGAGATATTTGTGCTCTGCAGAAGTTCGCTCTCGTGTGAGAGTTTATTGTGTAAGTCACGTTCAAGGAAAAATGAGGTGTTCAGCCTCTTTAAGAGTAAACTCACCGGTAAGCTTGCAACCAAGGAAATGACGGAGAGACTCACTACGAAAATAATCCAGTTAGTTGCTGGTTCCATGTATAACGGTGCCCACGATTGCAAGTTAGGGCCGATGAACACATACAGGACTATAAGAATTGCTGCATTGATCACAGTAGCCGTTATTGCTGCCTGTACACCAAATAAGAGTGCTGCAGTAACTGAACAGAGAACAAGCCACCCTGGACGTGCATAGAACGGTCCCAGGGAAATGAAAAACATGATAACCATCATATAACCAGCGAATATGAATATCACCCCGCGCAGCGCTGAATCACGCATGGCAAATAATATCAGCAGGAGGATGAATATTCCTATTTGAAAAGCTATAACCCCAAAATTTTTCCCGGCAATATAAGTGGAAATAGATACAATAAGCGCAATGGGCAGGAGAATGAGAGATAATAACAACATGAGGTCAAAGTAGTAATTTCTCCAACCGGCAAGGTCTGAGAACTCAGCCAATGCTTTTTTATGCCTGAGTCTCTCCAACCATTTATCGATATTCATAAACCCTCCACGGTGAGACCTCTTCCTTCTGATAGCCTATAGATAGAGTCACCGTTGATGATGTGCTAAGGCCAATGGTTATTCAAGATCAAAGATTTATTTTGATAATCATCGCAAAAGAAGGGCAAGGTAAATCGAAGATACCATGCCAGCTGTGACTCTCTGGTATGAAGTGATAAGATTCGTCTGTTTCAACTCAAAATCATGGGCCTTCAAACCCTTACAAAGAGCCAATCAAACCTGGAACTTGAAATCTTTGCATCTGTAGTAATGGAGAAAGGAGTGTGCCTATTCATTGCCCACGACATCTAAACTTCTACCAGTTCCACCCAACTTCTACCAACTTGCCATTTCCGCTAACTCTCTGAAATCCTTTGCTGGTGTGCCTCTGCAGGCATGTGGAATCCAGAGGTTAGCACTCTTAAGAATCCCTCGGCATGAATCGTGTCCGTTATCCCAGTTGCTCCACGCACCTGGGGCATATCTCCGGATGGGCCTGGCTCTTGCCGATACCTTCACGGTAGTGCCAGCATCTCGGGCATTTTTTCCCTGCAGCCTTTTCCGCCTCGATGCGGAGCATGGTGAAGTTCTCGCTCTCCATATACGGGCCGTCACCCGTGGCAACCTCTACCCCAGAGCAGATGAAGACATCTTCCAGGAAAGGCTCCACGTCTTTCAGGAAGGCCAAGGTATCTCCCTGCGCCACAAGCTTCACCTTGGCATCCAGGGGGTGGCCGATGACCTTGTCCCTGCGGGCCCCTTCGAGAACCTTGGACACCTCCTGTTTGAGCTGCAGGATGCGTTCCCACTTTCCCTTCAGTGCCTCATCCTTGAGCGCCGTATCCGAAACAGGCAGGCTGCTCAGGTGCACGCTGTCCTCCTTGCCGGAAAAGGCAGGGATGAAGTCCCAGATCTCTTCGGCCGTGAAGGACAAGACCGGGGCGATGAGCCTGGTGAGCGCCACCAGGATCCTGAACAAGGCGCTCTGGGCCGACTTGCGGCCCTTGGAGCCCGGCCTTGTACACATAGAGCCTGTCCTTGAGCACATCGAGATAGAAGGCGCTCATGTCCACCACACAGAAGTTATGCACCTGCTGGTAGATGACATAGGGTTCGAAATCCTCATAGGCCTTGCGTACCTTCTCGATAAGATCCTGTGTTGCATGCAGTGCATAGCGGTCTATCTCGAGCATGTCATCGTAGGCAACCATGTCCGTGTCAGGGTTGAAGCCGGAAAGGTTGCCCAGCAGGAAGCGTGCCGTATTCCTGATACGCCGGTAGGTCTCCACCAGGCGCTCGATGATCTCTTTGGAGATCCTGATGTCGTTCGTGTAGTCCTGGGCGCTCACCCACAGCCGCAGGATCTCGGCGCCGTACTTGTCGATAATCTCCTGCGGGCGCGATGGTGTTGCCCAGCGACTTGGACATCTTGCGGCCCTCGCCGTCCACCACGAACCCATGGGTGAGTACGGTCTTGTACGGCGCGGTGCCTCTTGTGCCCACGGATGTCAGCAGGGTGCTGTGGAACCACCCCCTGTGCTGGTCAGAACCTTCAAGGTACATGTCCACAGGTACACCCAGCCTCTCGTCGTTCTCGCACACCGCGGCATAGCTCACGCCCGAGTCGAACCAGACATCCGCAATGTCCTCTTCCTTGACCAGGTTGGTGCCGGAACACTTTGCGCACGTGGTGCCTTCGGGCAGCAGGTCTTTCTCAGGATCGGGTGAACCATGCATCCGCACCCTCCTTCTCGAAGATATCCGCCACATGCTGGGCCACTTTCTCGGATGCCAGCACCTCGTCGCAGTCCTTGCAATAAAACACCGGTATGGGCACTCCCCAGGCGCGCTGCCTGGAGATGCACCAGTCAGGCCTGTTTTCCACCATGCCGTAGATGCGCTCCCTTCCCCACGACGGAATCCACCGCACGTTCTGGATCGCCTGCAGGGCCTTCTTGCGCAGGTCATCATGCTCCAGGGAGATGAACCACTGGTTGGTGGAGCGGAAGATGATGGCGCTCTTGCACCGCCAGCAGTAGGGGTATGAGTGGCTGTATTTGTCAACCGAGAGCAGGGCGCCTTCCCTCTTCAGGGCCTTGTTCACGTCGTCATTTGCGTCAAAGACGAATTTGCCGGCAAACTCTTCGACCTCTTTGGTGAACTTCCCTTCGTTGTCCACAGGTGCATAGATATCCAGGCCATAGGCCTTGCCGATCTCATAGTCCTCTTCACCGTGGCCCGGCGCGATGTGCACCAGACCCGAACCGGCATCCAGCGTGACAAAGGGGGCCAGGATAAGCAATGATTCGCGGTCGTAAAGGGGGTGGCGTCGCCTTGAGGCGGTCCATGATCTTGCCCTCGAACACGGCCAGGGTCTCATAGTCCTTCACCCCGATCTGGTCCATGACTGCATACACCAGGTCCTTTGCCATGATGAGCACGCCGTACTCCTCCGTCTTGACGGCCGATATTCCAGGTCCGGGTGGAAGGCCACTGCCAGGTTGGCCGGGATGGTCCATGGGGTGGTGGTCCAGATCACCACATAGGTATTGTCTTTATAATCCTTGAGCTCCGGAACTACCGTCGGAGACATCGGATATCATCTTGAACCGCACGAAGATGGCCGGCGTTGTCTGATCGTTGTACTCCACCTCTGCCTCGGCCAGGGCGGTCTGGCAGGTGGCGCACCAGTACACGGGCTTGCGCGCCTTATAAAGCGACCCCTTGCCGATGAACTTGCCCAGCTCCCGGACAATGGTGGCCTCATACTTATACGACATGGTCACATACGGGTCCTCCCACAGGCCCAGCACACCTAAACGCTTGAACTCGTCCGCGCTGGATGTCCAGGAACTTCCCGGCATACTCACGGCACTTCTTGCGTATCTCGGCCTTGCTCATACCGGCGATCTCGTCGCCCGATGATATCTCCACCTGGTGCTCGATGGGCAGGCCGTGGCAATCCCAGCCCGGCATGTAGAACGTGTCGTACCCCATCATGAACATGGACTTTACGATAATGTCCTTCAGATATCTTATTAAGGGCCGTGCCAAGATGAATATGCCCGTTGGCATATGGCGGTCCGTCATGGAGAATGAACTTGTCCCTGCCTGCAGAGGCCGCGATAATCTTATGATAAAGGTTTTCCTTTTCCCAGCGCTCCAGGATCTCGGGCTCCTTCTGCACAAGCTTGGCCTTCATGGGGAATTCGGTGTTCGGCAGACACAATGTATCCTTGTAATCCATTCCTTCCTCCTTGTTTTTCAAACGCATTCGAATCTATCCCACATGGCAAATGATTGTCAATGGTCTCAGGGCTCGAGGTAATTGGTATGAGCAGGAAAAAACACACCGGACTTCATTAGTTGTATTTATGCACGGATATTGAGTTTTTAAAGAGCAAAAACCTTGACCCGTTAAAATCATGCATATCGGCTTCACCGATATGCATGATTTTAACGGGCTAATTTTTTGGTTTGTATCTAAAAATATATACTTTACTCTGATCACTACCTCTTCATCACGTTTTCAAGCTTCCTGACCGCCAGCGAACAGGAAAACGTAAGAATGAAATACATGGCCGTGATGGTTATCCAGATTTCAAAGGTGTGGTAGGTGGCGGACATGATCTCCATGCCCTGGAAGGTGAGTTCCTGGATGGATATGACCGAGACAATGGCTGAATCCTTGATGGTGGAGATCACCTGACCTGCCAGCGGCGGCAGGACCCTCTTGGTTGCCTGCGGGAAGATAATGTGGCGCATCTGCTGGGGCTTGGTAAACCCCAAGGCACTGGAAGCCTCCCACTGGCCCTTCTCGATGGACTCTATACCCGCACGCACAATCTCGGTGATATAAGCCCCTTCATACAGGGCGAGCATGACCACGGCCGAGATGAAAAGCGGCAGCTGAGGCGCCGGGACGCAGCAGCCTGCCAGAAAAGCCTGCGTGCCCGGACGCAGAGAGCCAAGCAGGTTATTGATTCCCATGGCGCTCAATATCTGATCGCTGATGAAATAATACACTATGAACACAAGCACCAGAGGCGGCATGTTGCGGATGAGCTCAACATAGGTCCTGCCGATCATTCGGCGCAGCAGGCTTTTGCTGACCCTGAACAGGGCCATGATGACCCCGAGAAGCGTTGCCAGCAGCGGTGGACCATATGCTGAGTTTGATAGTGGTGAGAAACCCCATGATAAGGAAGTTCGGTACCCAGGCATGCCTTTTTTCATCAAACCGGAAGAGGTACTGGGGTATGGCCTCCCAGTGCCAGTTATAGTGCAGGTCCACCCTGATTCGGTGGAAAACCCACAGAGAAATGGCTGCAAGTGCACACAGCACTAGTGCATCCAGGACAGTTACCTTAAGCCTTTTCTCCATATGTGCATCATCCCGGCCAGTGCCGGCAGAGGACATCATTCCATCATGGAAAAACACTCCCCCCTATCGGTACTGCAGTGTGCCTTCCCTATTCAATCAGATTCTTCCACTCCTTGGTCTCGAACCAGTAGTGCTTGCGCTCCTTAAGCCACCCTTCCGCATCCACTATGGTGATCCAGCTGTTCAGGAAATTCAGCGTATCCACATCGCCCTTCACCACGGCAAAGCCTATGGGCTCACGCGTAAAGCTCTCTTTGATGGGCAGGAAAAGCCTGTCCGGATATTCAAGGGCCTGGTAAGCGGGCAACGGGGCCGATGCGATCAGTGCATGGACGCGTCCGTTCAGCAGCTCCTGAACCGCCTGGGACTCATCATCGAAAAGCTTGAGATTGGCATTCGGGACATGCTTTTTGGCCGCTGCCGCCGCTGTCGTCCCGATCCTTGCTGCAATGGTCACGCCGGGTTTGTTAAAATCCGACAACGATTTAAATCCCTTGGCAAGCTTCTTACTCGCAACGACAGACATGCCGGTATAATCATAGGGTATGGAGAAGTTCACCTTGAGATTGCGCTCAGGGGTGATACCCATGCCCCCTATGATGATGTCGAACTTGCCGGTAAGTAAGCCGGGCAGGATCCCTGACCATTTGGTGGGTACAAACTCCACCTTCACACCCATATCCTGGGCGAGCCTTTTTGCCACATCTATCTCGAACCCCACAAGGTTGCCCTGCTTGTCCTTCATGGCCCAGGGCACAAAGGTGGACATCCCCACCCTGAGCACGCCCTTCTGAAGCACCTGCTCGATGGTGCTCTGGCTCGTCAGGTCCTCCCTGATGCCCTTGGCGGCAATGAGCAGCCCTGCACATGCAATGATGATGAGTACAAGAACCGTTGTACTGATGATTCTTTTCTTATTTTTAACCATTGTACCTCCTTTTCCTTAGAACAGTTTCTGCATAAACAATTATTATAAAGTCAAGAAATGTTATGCGCAATGCCTTCCAAAAAAACGATCTTGATTATACCATGTTGTCCATAGCTCATGTTCAACCTTTATGCACCTGCATGTTGATTATGCAAATTGTAAATTAATTTGACAATTTGCATAATTAAATGTAGCATCACCTCATGATTGCTCGTGATGCCGAACAAACCATCCGAACCCTGCTGCGTGGTTTCCCATCGTTACCCTGACCGGGCCGCGACAGTCCGGCAAGACAACCCTTGCCAAGGCTCTTTTCTACCAATCTCCCCTATGTCTCACTGGAAGATCCTGACATCCGCCTTGCTGCACAGGAAGACCCCGATCCTTTCTAAAACGTTCCCGATGGCGCCGTGCTCGATGAGGTGCAACGTGTCCTGATATCCTCTCGTATCTCCAGACGATAGGTTGATGCCGATGGCCGCATGGGGCTCTATATCCTGACCGGCTCCCAGCAGTTCGGACTATGTCAGGAATCACCCAATCTTAGCAGGTCGAACCGCCTTTGTTGAACTGCTCCCTTTTTCAATCCCAGAACTTGACCAGGCAGACAAATTGCCTGCAAGCTGCCGATACACATGCTTTTAAGGGCTGTTATCCGCCGCTCTACGACCGTGACGTGCCTACTTCCGCCTGGTTTGCCGCTTATGTCACGGCATATGTCGAACGGGATGTAAGGCAAATTCTCAAGATACAGGAACTGGAGACATTCCAGCGTTTCGTGAGGCTCTGCGCCGGGCGGACCGGGCAGATGCTCAATCTATCCTCCCTTGCCACGGATTGCGGCATTCCCCATAACACCGCCAAAGCATGGATATCGGTGCTTGAAGCAAGCTATATTGTGTTTCAGCACCGCCCGCATCATGCCAATTTCAACAAGCGTCTGGTTAATATGCGGAAACTGTATTTTTACGATGCTGGACTCGTCTCATGGCTTCTGGGAATCAGAACGCCGGAATATATGGAGACTCAACCGTTACGCGGTACATCTTCGAGACGTTGATCGTTTCAGAACTGATAAAATCACGATCTCAATCGACGGAGAACATCCGGCTTATCTTTCTGGCGCGACAGCAACGGCAATGTGGTCGATCTCATTGTCGAGGCGTTCCACCATGCGGATATCCCATGTCATCAATCGGCAAGACGGCCTGTAACGGCTGAAATGGCCTTGACTGTTTGGCAAGGCCTTCGGCCAAACCCCTCAATACTAGGCTGAATCTCCAAGCAGATTATGACCTGAAAACGGCCGCTCGGGATCTTGGTCGCAAGGCTTGCACACGTTCATGAGGTACAAAACCACGGGGAAAATTGCACAGGCGAAGAGGTGAAGAAGTTAAAATTGGGGACAGGTTCTTATTTCGTTCCATATGCTTGCTCTTGATACTAGACAAAAATCCGAGCCCTGTTGTGAAAGTATTTCTTGTTTATGAGTTTCGTTGTAAAGGAGCTGAAAACTCTATACTCGGTGAGGGTGCACCTTCATGTTGCTTATGCAAATTGTAATTAGCTTTGACAATCTGCATAATTTAATATCCCTTTATGCTTGCTCGTGATGCCGAACAAACTATCCGAACCCTGCTTCGTGGTTTTCCCATCATTACCCTGACCGGACCAAGTCAGTCCGGCAATACAACCCTGGCCAGAATATCTTCAGTTATGAATCCCGTTTCTAAAAAATCAGATCGGCAAGCATGCCCGTTGCCTTCTCAAGGTCTGAGTCATCAATCCCATGTTCCCTCAAAAAGCTGCGATAAAGCAGGTGAGGGCCTGCCTCTATTCCGGTAATGCGTTTGTCTGCGCTATCTTTGACAAGGTTGAATACCCCGGAAGACCGGTGGGTGATGGCGCCATCTTCAAGAACCAGCACCTCATCAGCACTCTCCAGGTCTTCCAGGCGGTGCGAGATGTGGATCACGGTCTTGCCCAGGTCGGCATTCATCTCCCTGATGGTCTTCAGAAGGGTCTTTCTGCTCTGCCGGATCGAGCATCACGGTGCCTTCGTCCAGCACCAGGATATCCACATCCATTGCAAGCTGGCCTGCATAGGCTATCTTGGCAAGCTGGCCGCCGGAGAGTTTTGAGGTTAGGGCATATCGAAGGTGTTCGCCATGGACATCAGCCAGTGCCTTCCCTATCCTTGACTTGATTTCAAGGCTTGGAAGACCCATGTTCTCCGGGCCGAAGGCGATGTCTTCTTCAACCACAAGGCTTACGATCTGATTGGCCGGGTTGCGACAGCACAAGGCCTATACGCATTCCGTGGGTATCGATGGTGCCTGAAGCAGGCTTGAGGATGCCCGCAATGAGAAAGGCGAGCGTGGTCTTGCCGCTGCCGTTGGACCCTACGATGCCTAAATAAGAACCGGCGGGCACCGTCAGATCGATGCCCGCCAGGGCGTTTGTTTGGGGATAGGAAAATGTTACTCCGCTCAGCGTGAGCGCTCTCGGAGATGTTTCCTTCCTGATCAATTCAACTCTTGCGGCCTACTTCTCTTTGGCCTTTTTCTCGTCGGCCTTCTTTGCTACTGCCTTTTTCTTCGGCGCGGCCTTCTTTTGTGCGGCTTTCTCTTCAGAAGCCTTTTTTTCAGCGGCCTTTTTCTTTGATACCTTCTCTTCAGGGACCTTTACCGCTGCCGACTCCGTCCATTCGATTATCGCCATGGGCGCATGATCGCCGTGGCGGTTCTTATAGTGGATAATACGGGTGTAGCCGCCGTTACGGGCGGAAAAAAGCGGTGCAAGGTCATTGAAGAGCTTGCCCAGGGCCTCTTTTGTTCTGACAGTCTGGGCGGCCTTGCGAATGGCTGCAAGGTTCCCTTTCTTCCCCAGTGTGATCATCCGGTCGGCAATCCTTCTGAGTTCCTTTGCCTTTGCCTCGGTAGTGGTGAGCCTCTCATGAGTGATCAGCGATGTCACCAGGTTCCTGAGCATCGCCAGCTTATGATCCGTTGTCCGTCCGAGTTTTCTTCCTGCAATATGATGATTCATGTCTCCACTCCGATCCTACTTGCTTTCCTCTTCTTCCATCCGTTTGCGCCGTGCCTCTATCTCATCAATCGAGGGCAGATCCGGCAGCTTCATCCCGATATGCAGCCCCATCTTGGAGAGCTTTTCCTTGATCTCTTCCAGAGACTTCCTGCCGAAGTTCTTGGTCTTTAACAGCTCGGCCTCGGTCTTCTGCACGAGTTCGTAGATATAGGTCATATTCGCATTTTTCAGGCAGTTGGCGGAACGTACCGAAAGCTCGAGTTCCTCAACGGTCCTGAAGAGATTGTTGTTCAGTTCCTTGTCCTTCTCTTCTTCCTGGTACTCGTGCTCGATCTCTTCCTCCTGGAAGTTGATGAACACATCCATATACTCTTTCTGGATCTTGGCTGCGTATGCCAGTGCATCATCCGGGGTTACTACGCCGTTCGTCCAGATCTCAAGCGAGAGCCTGTCATAGTCCGTCCTTCTCCCGACAATGGTGGGCGTGACGTTGAAAGACACCCTCCTCACCGGAGAAAAGATGGCGTCAATGGGTATCCAGCCATGGGTATCGAGCTTCTCCTTGATGAGTTCGGCCGGGACATAGCCGCTCCCCCAGTCCACCCTCAGTTCCATCTTGAGGGTGATGTCGCTCTGGATGGTGGCGATCATCTGTTCCGGGTTGATTACATCGATCTTGCCCCCGGCTTCGATGTCTCCGGCCGTAACCTCGCACGGCCCCTTTTTCTCCAGGGTCACGGTCTGGGGCTTGTCCGTATGCATGCGCATGACAACCTTCTTGAGGTTAAGAATTATGTCGGTTACATCCTCATAAACACCCGAGATGCTGGAGAATTCATGGAGAACGCCTACGCTTTCTTCAAACCTCACCCCAATGATGGCAGAGCCGTAGATGGACGACAGCAGTATCCTTCTCAAGCGAATTCCCTATGGTGACACCGAAACCCCGCTCCAGAGGCTGTGCATTAAAGCGGCCATAGGTATCCGTGTACGTATCTTCTACGATCTCCAACTTGGACGGCTTAATAATCTCTTTCCAGTTCTTCTCAATCATCCCTCACCCCAAGTTCTAAGTCTTATTTGGAATAGTACTCAATGATCAAGGTCTCCTGGACCGACATTGGCATATCCTTGCGCTCCGGCAGCGCCTTTACCTTGCCCTTCTTGGCATCCTTATTCATTTCGAGCCATTCAGTGACGCCGCGCTGTTCACGGTTCTCCAATGACGCCCCGATGGCACTCGATCTTCTTGCTCTTTTCCTTAACCTCGATCCTCATCCCCGGCCTTCACAAGGAATGAAGGAATATTAACTTTGTGTCCGTTCACTACAATATGTCCATGGCTGATGAGCTGGCGTGCGCCACTACGCGAAGGCGAGAACCCGAGACGATATACGATATTGTCGAGCCTCCTCTCCAGAAGCTGCAGGAGCTGCTCGCCGGTGACACCTTTACGGCGCTTGGCCATATCATAGTACTTACGGAACTGCGACTCGGAAACCCCATAGGTGCATCTGACCTTCTGCTTTTCCCTCAGGTGGATCCTGTATTCAGTAGTCCTGACTCTTCCCTGGCCGTGCTGCCCCGGGGGATATTCCCGCTGCTCAATGGCACACTTATCCGTAAAGCACCTCTCACCCTTTAAGAAGAGCTTCATTCCTTCTCTGCGACAGATCTTACAAACAGGTCCTGTATATCTCGACAAGATTATTCCTCCTTCTTGTTATACCCTTCTTCTCTTCGGCGGCCTGCACCCGTTATGCGGTATCGGCGTAATATCCCTGATGCCGGTGATACGGATACCGCTGGCATTAATCGCCCTTAGCGCCGATTCCCGTCCGCCGCCCGGCCCCTTGATGTAAGCAAATGCGCTCCTGACTCCGAATTCGGCTGCCTTCTTGCAAGCCTCCTGGGCTGCGGTCTGGGCTGCAAACGGAGTGGATTTGCGGGAACCTTTAAATCCCTGGGCACCCTGCAGACGACCAGCCCAGCGTATTACCCTGCTGGTCTGTGATGGTCACGATGGTATTATTGAAGGTGGCCTGGATGTGAACGATACCCTCGCTCACCTCTTTCCTGGCCTTTTTCCGTCCTGTTTTCTGTCTAGCTTTCGCCATGCAAAGCGCTCCTTAGCAAGGTTATTTCTTCTTGCCGACCACGGCTCTTCTCGGGCCTTTCCTGGTCCGGGCATTGTTATGAGTATGCTGTCCCCGACAGGGCAGACCCTTGCGGTGCCTGATCCCACGATAGGAGGCGATGTCCATGAGGCGCCTGATGTTCATGGTGACTTCTCTGCGGAGGTCTCCCTCAACCACCAGAGTCTTGTCGATATAATCCCTCATCAGAGATATGTCATGTTCCGTGAGGTCATCGCTCTTCTTTGCCGGGTCGATACTCACCGCTGCGATGATCTCGGAAGCCTTTGTCCTGCCGATACCGAAGATGTAGGTCAGTGCGATATCGATGCGCTTGTTCCGTGGTAAGTCTACTCCTGCAATCCTAGCCAAGACTCATGCCTCCTTTTAACCCTGTCTCTGGTTATGACGCGGATTATCGCAGATTACCCTGACAATCCCGCTTCTTCTGATAATCTTGCACTTCCTGCACCGCTTCTTCACTGATGCGCTTACCTTCATATCCGCCTCATTATCACTTTGATCGGTAGACGATCCTGCCTTTTGTCAGATCATAGGGCGAAATCTCTACCTGTACTTTATCCCCTGGTAATATCCGGATGTAATGCATCCTCATCTTGCCCGAGATATGCGCGAGTATCTGGTGCCCGTTGGCCAACTCCACCTTGAACATGGCGTTCGGGCAGCGGTTCCAGTACCTTTCCTTCAGCCTCGATTACATCCTTTGCCATACGTTCGTTACGCACCTATTGCTGCCTTGACGGCGTCCTGTACCTGCTCCATGCTCCCGGTCCCCTTGATCATCCGTACGACGTTCTGCTTGCCGTAGTACTCGATAAGGGGAGAGGTCTGGTTATGATAGTTTGTCAGCCTCTGCCTGATAGTCGCTTCCTTGTCGTCATCCCTCTGGTAGAGTTCTGCGCCGCACTTGTCGCATACGCCTTCTTTCTTCGGCGCATCGAACTTTATATGGTGCATGTAGTTGCAGCCCTTGCAGGTCCTGCGGCCGGTTAAGTCTTTCCACCAGGTAATCATCAGGAACTTCGATGACCACTACGTGATCAAGCTTTGTTCCCAGACTTTTTCAGAAGCTCATCGAGGGCCTTGGCCTGTTCCAGGGTCCTGGGAAAACCGTCCAGGATGAACCCCTTCTTACAGTCAGGCTTCTGAAATCTCTCGTTCACCACACCGATGACGACTTCGTCCGGTACCAGTGCACCTTTATCCATATATTCCTTGGCCTTTTTGCCCATGGGCGTGCCTTCTTTGACTGCCGCCCTGAACATGTCGCCTGTGGAGATCTGGGGGACCTGAAGTCTTTCGATCATCCTTGTGGCCTGTGTTCCCTTACCGGCGCCCGGTGGTCCTATTAAAATAATATTCATGAGAATTCCCCCTCTTAAGGTTGTATAATCTATCTTCTGCCTTGTATCCGGCCTGATTTCAAAAGTCCGTCATACTGTCTGCTGATCAGGTGCGATTCTATCTGGCTCATGGTGTCTAAAGAAACGCCGATGACGATGAGCAGCGAAGTGCCGCCGAAATAGAATGGAACGTTCGCCTTTGAGGTAAGCAGTATGGGCAGCACGCACACGACACTCAGGTATATGGCCCCGATAAAGGTAAGCCTTGACAGAACCTTGTCGAGATACTCGGAGGTTGACTTGCCTGGCCTGATGCCGGGGATATATCCGCCGTTCTTTTTCAGGTTCTCGGCAACGTCAACCGGGTTGAAGATGACTGCCGTGTAGAAATACGTGAAGAAGACGATCGCCAGTATATAGATCAGGTTGTAGAGTATTCCACTGGGTTGCAGCAGGTTTGCTGCCGACTTCATGAAGCCCACATTGGGAAAGAACTGGGCGATGGTGGCCGGGAACACGATGATGGAGGACGCGAATATGGGCGGGATTACGCCCGAGATGTTGATCTTTAAAGGCATGTGCGTGCTCTGCCCGCCGTATACCTTGCGTCCCCTGATCTGCTTTGGATACTGGATGGGTACCCTGCGCTGGGCCGTTTCCATAAAAACGATGCCGGCGACAACCGCAAAAACCAGGGCTATTACCAAAATCAGCGTAAAGTAGGAAAGCTCTCCCGTTGTCGCGAGCCGCCAGGTGTTGAAAGCCGCAACCGGCAGCCGTGCAACGATGCCTGCAAAGATGATGAGCGAGATGCCGTTGCCGATGCCGCGTTCAGTTATCTGCTCGCCGAGCCACATGAGGAAGCAGGTGCCTGTGGTCATGGTGATCATGGCCACCATGCGGAATCCCCAGCCAGGGGTAATAACCACCGACTGCCCGGCCACGCTCATCTGCTCAACACCGAATGACATGAAATAACTCTGGACCAGACAGAGGAATACCGTTCCGTACCTTGTATATACGGTGAGCTTGTGTTTGCCTGCCGCACCCTCTTTCTGAAGCTGCTCAAAGGGCGGATAGATCATGCACAACAGCTGCACGATAATGGATGAACTGATGTAGGGCATGACGCCCAGGGCAAATATTGAAAGGCTTCTGAAACCGCCGCCTGTGAACATGTCGAACATGCCCAGCAGCGTACCCTGCTGCATATCAAACCACTCCTTCATGATAGTCGAGTCTATCCCCGGAGTGGGTATGTGTATGCCCATGCGATAGACAAAGAGCATGAGCAGGGTAAAGATAATCCGCTTCTGAAGCTCGGGCACCTTGGCGATATTGTCAAATCCGTAGCTCACATTTAACCCCTAAAGAGCTTCGAAGGTCCCACCGGCCTTCGCAATCTTGTCGACAGCCGCCTGTGATGCCTTATCCAGCTTCACTGTCAAAGGAAAATCTATATCACCTTCACCAAGCAGCTTGACGCAGGCCGTCAGATTCGGGATCTTGCCCTTGTCTTTCAGTGCCCTGCGGTCTACCACTGCGCCCTTTTCGAATATGGAAAGGTCCCTGATATTCACGACTGCGTATTCTTTCTTGAACAGGAAGTTCTTGAACCCTCTCTTGGGGAGCCTGCGGTAGATGGGCATCTGTCCGCCTTCAAACCACTGGGGCACGCTGCCGCCGGAACGGGCCTTCTGGCCTTTTGCAGCCGCGGCCGCTGGTGGTGCCCATGCCCGATGCATTGCCTCTTCCCACCCTCTTCTTTTTCTTCCGTGATCCTGCCGCAGGTTTCAGGTTCGATAGATCGAGCATGTTATGCCTCCTCCCAGGTTAAAAGATGAGGCACCTTCTTGATGGCGCCACGTGTTGCATCGTTGTCGGGTAGCAACCTCGACCTGCCGCGCCTCTTCAGACCCAACGCCGTAACGACAGCCCTCTGCTTATGTGTGCTGTGTATCACCGAACGGCTCAATGTAATCTTTATCTTACCAGCCATGATTTCTTTTCCATCCCTTTTTATGTTTACGATGCAACGTCAAGCGACTTGCCCCGCTTGGCCTCGACAGCTTCTTTCGTTTCCATGCGCTCCAGTGCATCAAGGGTGGCGCGGATGACGTTGTTATGATTGCGCGAGCCTAAAGTCTTGGCCACAACGTTCTTATACCCTGCAGCCTCCATGACGGCCCGAACAGCGTTTCCTGCAATGATGCCCGTACCCTCGGGGGCCGGTTTCACATATACCTTGGATGATCCGAACTCTCCGGTTATGGCATGGGGGATCGTGCCTTTAATGATGGGCACATCCACCATCGCTTTCTTGGCAGCCTCAACCCCTTTGCGTATACTCACCGCAACTTCCTTGGCCTTGCCGAGACCGTGACCGACCTTGCCATTGCCGTCGCCCACGACCACGAGCGCACTGAAACGAAAGCGTTTGCCGCCTTTTACAACCTTGGCGACGCGGTTGATGTACACAACCTTGTCGATCAACTGATCTTTGTCTTCTTCGAATTTATCAAATCTCGCCAATTTACCACCTCGCTGTTATTAGAACTTCAGCCCGCCCTCACGTGCGGCTTCTGAGAGGGCCTTGATCTTGCCATGATACTTATACCCGGAGCGGTCAAATACCACCTTTTCAATACCCTTTTCTTTGGCCTTTGCTGCCAAAAGCGAACCTACCTGCTTCGCGGTCTCGATGCTGAAACCCTTCACCTTTCCGCGAATCTCAGGGCTCAGGCTGGATGCAGCTACCAGCGTAGTGCCCTTGGTGTCGTCGATGATCTGGGTATAGATGTTATTGTTGCCCCGATATACGCTCAGACGGAGCCTCTCCGGCGTACCGCTGATTGTCTTCCGGCCCCGATCTTTCCTGAGAATCCAGGCTTCCTTCACACTCTTCTTGCTCACGTTACCTACTCCTTACAATTAAGCCTTAGCCTTTGGAAGCGCTCTTGCCAGGCTTGATCCTCACTACTTCCCCGTCGTACCGGATGCCTTTGCCCGCATAGGAATCAGGCTTGCGCACCTTGCGGATGCGTGCAGCCACATCCCCTAAAAGCTCTTTGTCTATCCCGGACAGTTCAATGAGCACCATCTTTGCTCACCGAGCCACTGACCCCCTTGGGAAGAGGAAACTCTACCGGATTCGAGTAACCCACGCTCAACACCAGCGCGTCTCCCTTGCCCTCACCGCGGTATCCGACTCCCACAATTCTGAGCTTCCTGGTAAAACCATCCGTAACGCCTATCACCATGTTATTGGCAAGCGCCCGCATGAGCCCATGAAAGGCCTTTGTTGTGCGTTCATCGTCAAGCGTGCTGAAGGTAAGCTCGTTACCCTCAATCTTCACCTCGATGTTGCCCACGCACTTCTTTTCCAGCGCGCCCTTGGGCCCCTTCACCTTGAGGATTCCGTTGTCCAGCGTTATCATGACGCCCTTGGGTATTGCTATGGGCAGTTTTCCAATCCTTGATGTCGACATGGCTATCGTCTCCTTACCAGACCTTGATCAGGACTTCTCCGCCCACGTTACTGGCCTTTGCCTTAAGGTCAGTCATGAGTCCGGTAGACGTGCTCACGATGGATATGCCAAGTCCGCCCCGTATATTCGGTATCTCGTCGGAACCTTTATAAACCCTTCTCC
Organism: uncultured delta proteobacterium; assembly: GCA_963785235.1. GTDB lineage: Bacteria > Desulfobacterota > Desulfomonilia > UBA1062 > UBA1062 > MWEI01. Next base: position 135,108 of record CAWAUM010000003.1, read on the forward strand.
CCGGCCGCGAGACCCTCTGGATGCCGCTGATGACGTGACGGGAGTTGAAGTATTTCAGGCTCACCCGCAGCATGCCCTGCTTCTGGTCATCGATAACCCTGTACGCCTTGATATAGCCCTCTTTCATGAGGATATCGGCGATATCTATCTTGAGTTTCGATGCCGGGATGTCAACGCTCTCCTTCATGGCCAGCGCTGCGTTACGAATCCTGGTGATCATGTCCGCAATGGGATCGCTATGCATCTGATGTTCCTCTCTTACCAGCTTGATTTCTTTAAACCCGGGATCTCGCCCTTCATGGCGTAATTCCTCAGGCATATCCGACAGATGCCGAACTTGCGGTAATATGCGTGCGGCCTGCCGCACAGCATGCACCTGTTGTATTGTCTCACCTTGAACTTCGGTGACCTTTTCTGTTTTGCGATCAATGATTTTTTCGCCATAGAATCCCCTTACTTCCGAAATGGCATACCAAAAGCGGTAAGCAGGCTCCTGCTCTCATCATCGCTCTTAGCAGTGGTCACAATGGTTATATTCATACCCCTGAGCTTTTCAACCGCATCGAAGTCTATCTCCGGGAACACGGTCTGGTCCGTAAGACCCATCGTGTAATTCCCGCGTCCGTCAAAACCCTTCGGAGCAGATCCCGCGAAAGTCCCTTACGCGGGGGAGCACCGCATTGATGAACCTGTCGAGAAACTCAAACATCTGGCTTCCGCGCAGAGTAACGGCGCACCCCACAGGCATACCTTCCCTGAGCTTGAATGCGGCAATTGACTTGCGCGCCTTCCTGACAATGGGCTTCTGTCCGGTGATGAGCGTGAGTTCGTTCACTGCCTTGTCGATGATCTTGACGTCTGCGACTGCCTCACCCAGACCCATGTTCAAGACGACCTTCGTAATCTTGGGGATCTGATGGATATTGCTATATCCAAATTCCGCCTTCAGTGCAGGCACGATCTCTTTACTATAATAATCCTTGAGCCTTGCCATCTATAACCTCACTTATCCAATTCCTCGCCGCAGCGCCTACAGACCCTGACCTTGGCGCCGTCTTCATGCGCCTTATATCCGATGCGTACACCTTTTTTGCACTTGGGGCAGACTAGCGCCACATTGGATTTATGTATACCCGCCTCTTTCTCCACGATACCGCCTTGCGAGGTCTGCGTGGGCTTGGTGTGCTTCTTGATGATATTCACCCGCTCCACAAGAAGCTTATCCTTCTTGTGGATCAGCCGCATCACCTGGCCCTGCTTGCCCTTGTTCTTTCCGGCAAGGATTACTACCGTGTCGCCTTTTTTTATCCTGCCTGTCTCGTACCTTACCACTGCCATGTGTCAACTCCTAATTAGAGCACTTCCGGTGCCAGCGAGACTATCTTCATAAAGTTCTTTGCCCTGAGCTCGCGGGCAACAGGTCCGAATATACGTGTGCCGATGGGCTCATTCTGGGTGTTCAGGATAACGGCCGAGTTCTCATCGAACCTGATGCTCGTCCCGTCAGAGCGCTTCTGCGTCTTCTTGGTCCTTACGACCACGGCCTTAACCACCTCGCCCTTCTTTACCTTGGAACGGGGAATTGCTTCTTTTACACTCGCGACGATTACGTCGCCCAAATAGGCATATCTGCGCCTGGTTCCGCCTAACACCTTAATGCACATAATCTCTTTCGCACCTGAATTATCCGCAACCTTGAGCCTTGTCTGCTGTTGGACCATGGGTAGCCTCCGCCACTAAAACCTTACTTCTATTCCTGTCTCTCGAGGATCTTCACAATCCTCCAGCTCTTGTCTTTGCTGATGGGCCTGCACTCACGGATAAGAACCTTATCACCAGGTTTGCACTCATTACGTTCGTCATGAGCCTTGAACTTGGTGCGTCTGCGAATATACTTTTCAAAGACGGGGTGCTTCTCAAGCCGTTCAACGGTCACTACAGCGGTCTTGTCCATCTTGTCGCTCGTGACCACTCCTTGCAACTCCAGCTTTCCTGATTTTTCTACCATTACTGTTTCTCCCGGGTGATCGTATTGATCCGCGCAATATCACGACGCAGCTTGCCAATAAGGGTCTTGTCCTTGAGCTGGCCCATGGCCTTCTTAAAGCGTGTGTCCATCAGTTCGCGCTCGAGTTTCGTCTTGATCTGGGAGACCTCGCCGGCTGTCTTCTCGCGTATTTCCTTCACCTTCATATGGCTGCTCCCTCACGTGCAACAAACCTGGTCTTCACGGGCAGCTTGTGGGATGCAAGACGGAAGGCCTCCTTGGCCTGTTCCAGGGTAACCCCGTCGATCTCGAAGAGTATCCTGCCGGGTCTTACCGGCGCAACCCATTCCTCCGGGGCGCCTTTGCCCTTTCCCATACGCGTCTCAGCAGGCTTCTTGGTGATGGGCTTATCAGGGAAAAGCCTGATCCATACCTTGCCGCCTCTTTTAATAAAGCGCGTGATAGCTACGCGTGCCGCTTCTATCTGTCTTGCAGTAATCCAGTGGGGCTCCAATGTCTGCAGTCCATATGTCCCAAAGGCCACCCTAGCTCCACGCTCCGGGCTGCCCTTCATGCGTCCCCGCATCTGTTTTCTATGTTTTACCTTGTTCGGCATCAACATGGCCAAGATCTCCCTTAAGTAGTGCTTGCCTGTTCCTGTTTCTTCATGATGTCACCGTGGTATACCCACACCTTCACACCAATGACCCCATACATAGTGAATGCTTCCTTGAAGCCGTAGTCAACGTCGCTGCGAAGTGTGTGCAAAGGCACCCGGCCTTCGCGGTACCACTCCCTGCGGGCGATTTCAGCCCCACCAAGCCTTCCGGAACAGGCAACCTTGATGCCCTGGGCGCCCATCCTCATGGCCTGGCTCACTGCCCTCTTCATGGCGCGACGGAATGCGACCCTGCGCTCAAGCTGGCTCGCAATGCCTTCTGAGACGATCTGGGCATCGGTCTCGGGACGTCTGACTTCCTTGATCTCCAGCATGATCTCTTTGTTCACGAACTTGGCAAGGTCGTTCTTTATGGTTTCCGCGCCCTGGCCCTTCCTGCCGATCACAAGACCAGGCCTGCCTGTAAAGATTACAAGCTTCACCTTGTTGGCGGCGCGCTCGATAATGATGTTCGAGATCCCTGCATGGCTTAAGTTCTTATGAATAAAATTGCGGATCTTGCGATCTTCAACGAAGAGAATGCCAAAATTTTTCTCAGCATACCACTTGGCCTTCCAGTCCTTGGTAATCCCAAGCCGAAATCCGTACGGATGAATCTTCTGTCCCACTTATCGACCCCTTTCCTAAAGCTCTTCTAAGACCACGGCTATGTGAGAAGTCCTCTTGATGATGCGGTTTGCCTTGCCTTGGGCACGTGGGCGAAACCTCTTCATAGTCGGGCCTTCATCAATCTGGATGGATTTCACATAGAGATTATCCACATCCATCATACCCGTATTCATGGCATTGGCCACGGCCGAGTTCAGGACCTTGGCAATGATACGGGCGCGCTTGGTGCCGAGCAGATTAAGCATGCGCAATGCTTCGGCTATACGCTTACTTCTTACCTGGTCAGCCAGGAGCCTCGTCTTCTGGGGCGAAACCCTGGAATGTTTTAATATTGCCTTGGCCTCCATTGCCTACCCCTTCCTCGATGACTTTCTGTCGCCTGCATGGCCGAAGAAGGTTCGTGTCGGCGAGAATTCCCCAAGCTTGTGCCCCACCATCTCCTCGGTGCAGTAGACCGGGACAAACTTCTTGCCGTTGTGCACGGCAAAGGTAAGCCCTACAGACTCAGGGAGGATGACCGAGCGCCTCGACCAGGTCTTGATAACCTTACGACTGCCTGACTCCTGGGCCTGGAGAACCTTTTTCAGCAGGTGATCATCAACGAACGGCCCTTTCTTCAGTGAGCGTGCCACGGTTTACTTCCTCCTCTTTACTATATACTTATTGGAGTCCTTTGTGCGGTTCCTGGTCTTGTGACCCTTCGTGGAAACGCCCCATGGCGTGACGGGATGATTGCCCTTAACCCTGCCTTCGCCGCCTCCGTGCGGATGATCAACCGGATTCATGGCAACGCCTCGCACTGTCGGCCTGATGCCCATCCAGCGTTTCCTGCCTGCCTTGCCGATGGTGATGTTCTGATGGCTTACGTTGCCCACCTGCCCGATGGTGGCCTTGCACTCGGCAAAGACCTTGCGTACCTCGCCAGAAGGCATCTTGATCTGAACGTATGTGCCTTCTTTTGCAAGCACCTGCCCGTATGTGCCGGCGGACCTGATGAGCTGTCCGCCCTTGCCCATCTTGCATTCAACATTATGAACGAACGTGCCAAGAGGCATGGCCTTCAGGCTCAGGACATTACCCGTCCTGATCTCAGCCTCTTCGGAGGCAAGGACCATGCTGCCCACGGTCAGTCCTTCGGGCCAGAGCATATAGCGCTTCTCTCCGTCCGCATACTGCACAAGCGAAATCCTGGCAGTACGGTTGGGATCGTACTCGATGGTCATGATCTTGCCGGGCACGCCTACCTTATCCCGTCTGAAATCAATGATGCGATAGAGCCTTGTGCTGCCGCCGCCCTGATGTCGCACCGTGATACGGCCCAGGTTGTTCCGGCCGCTGTTCTTCTTGAGACGGAAGGTCAGGGCTTTTTCAGGCTCAGTTACCGTGATCTCCTCAAAGGTGGAGACAGTCATGGACCGCCTGCCGGCCGATGTTGGTTTGAAGCCGCGTATGCTCATCGGTTATACCCCTTCTATAAAGTCGATGGACTCGCCTGTTTTCAGCGTGACTATCGCCTTCTTCCAATCGGAGCGCTGGTAGGTACGTTGTCCCCAACGCTTCATCTTGCCCTTGAAATTCATGGTCTTCACGTCTTCGACGTGCACACCAAACATCTCTTCCACAGCCTGCTTGATCTCTATCTTGTTGGCGTCCGGCGTCACGGAGAAGATCACCTTGTTGCCCTTTTCTTTGAGCATGGTCCCTTTTTCCGTAACGAGGGGCCGCTTCAGTATGCTGCTTGCGGTCTTCATGGCTTCAGCCTCTCTTGAATAAGCTCTACAGCCTTGACGTCAATGACCAGGCCTTTGTATTTCAGGATGTCATAGACATTCAGGCCTTTCACATCCAAAAGTTTGCTCTTGGCATGGTTCCTGGAGGCGAGCGCAACATTCGCAGGCGGCATCGCCGATAATCACCAGCGAATTCTCCATACCTAAAGAGCCAAGGGCCTTTGTGTACAGCTTGGTCTTGGGCTCTGTGAACTCCATGGCGTCCACTACCCTGAGCATGTTCTCGTTCGCCTTCATGGACAGCGCCGAGCACAGCGCCTGTCTCCTGACCTTCTTGGGCAGGCTTATGACATAGTTCCTGTTGTTCGGTCCGAAGATCACACCGCCGTGTCTCCATATGGGGGAACGGTTGGTGCCGGCCCGAGCACGTCCTGTGCCCTTCTGCCGCCATGGCTTCTTCCCGCCGCCACTGACCTCGGCCCTTGTCTTGGTCTTGGCTGTGGCAGCCCTTTTATTGGCCCTCTGCCAGATGACCACATCATGTATCAGGTGAGGTTTCACCTCGCACCCGAACACGGAATCATCGAGCTCTATCTCTCGAACCTTTTCACCTGCAATGTTGAACACATCAACAACCGGCATGACTTAACCCTCTTGCTTCCTCAATATAACGAGCTGTCCCTTGCTACCGGGGACTGCCCCACGGATAGCGATCATGTTCTTATCTTCCAAGATGTCAATAACTCTCAAGCCCTTCGTCGTGACTTGTTTGCAACCCATATGCCCGGGCATCTTCTTGTTCTTGGTAACCTTGCCCGGCGAGGTGTTGGTGCCGATGGACCCTGTTTCGTTCAGGATGAGCGAGCCATGGCTGGCCGGCAGACCGCCGAAACCGTGCCTGCGGATAACGTTGGCAAAGCCCTTTCCCTTGGAGATACCGGTGATCTTGATCTTCTCGCCCTTGGCGAATACTTCGCTCGCCTTGATCTCCTGGCCTTCTTCCACGGCACTCACATCATCACATGGCACTTCGCGCAGGTTATAGAAAAAACCCTTGCCGGCCTTTTCCTGGTGGCCTTTATCCGGCTTGCTGACGCGCGATTCCTTCTTTTGGCCAAAGCCGAGCTGCAGCGCATCGTAGCCGTCTCTGTCCTTGAACTTCTTCTGGACAACATAGCATGGCCCCACCTGAATGAGCGTTACCGGCACCACATCCCCGTTCTCATTGAACACCTGGGTCATGCCAAGCTTTTTTCCAATTATACCCTTGATCATGGCTGTCTCCACAAAGCTTTAGAGCTTGATCTCTACATCCACCCCGGCAGAGAGATCCAGTTTCATCAAAGAGTCTACGGTCTGCTGGGTGGGGTCAATAATGTCCAGGAGACGCTTAAAGGTTCGAATCTCAAACTGGTCCCTTGATTTCTTGTCAACGTGAGGAGACCTGAGGACACAATACTTCTCGATCTTGGTGGGTAAAGGGATCGGACCGGCCACGTGGGCGCCTGTCCTTCTGGCTGCATCAACAATCTCCTGAACGGACTGGTCGATAAGCTTGTGGTCATATCCTTTCAGTCGTATGCGAATCCTTTGTGTCTCCATGCTTTTTATACTCCTGTTTTCTTCTGGGTAAGCCCTTTATTAATCTGCGATGATCTTAACGATGACGCCCGATGCTACGGTCCTGCCACCCTCTCGGATGGCAAACCGCAAACCCTCTTCCATCGCTATCGGCGCTATCAGCGTCACTTCCATCGTCACGTTGTCCCCGGGCATCACCATCTCCACACCTTCGGGCAACTTGATATCCCCTGTCACGTCCGTCGTCCTGAAATAAAACTGCGGACGGTATCCCGTGAAAAACGGCGTGTGCCTCCCGCCCTCTTCCTTCTTCAATACGTATACCTCGGAACTGAAATGCACGTGCGGCAGGATCGAACCAGGCTTCGCTATCACCTGGCCCCTCTCTACCTCCTCACGCTTCGTCCCGCGGATCAGCACCCCTACATTGTCTCCCGCCCTTCCTTCATCCAGTGTCTTCCGGAACATCTCCACCCCGGTGCACACCGTCTTGATCGTGGGCCGTATCCCTATGATCTCTACATCTTCTCCTATCTTCACTATCCCACGCTCTACCCGACCCGTCACTACCGTCCCGCGTCCGCTGATCGTGAATATGTCCTCTACCGGCATCAAAAACGGCTTGTCTATGTCTCTCACCGGCTCCGGTATGTAGGCGTCCACCGCATCCATCAACTCAAATATGCACTTGGCTTCAGGACTGTCCGGATCATCACTCGCCAACGCCTGCGTTGCGCTCCCACGGATGATCGGTATCTCGTCCCCAGGAAAATCATAGGCGCTCAGCAGCTCTCTCAGCTCCAGCTCCACCAGCTCCAGTAGCTCAGGGTCGTCCACCTGGTCCACCTTGTTCATGAACACCACCATCGCCGGCACGTTCACCTGCTTCGCCAGCAAGATGTGCTCACGCGTCTGCGGCATCGGCCCATCTGACGCCGCTACCACAAGGATCGCTCCGTCCATCTGCGCCGCTCCCGTGATCATGTTCTTGATATAGTCAGCATGACCAGGACAATCGATGTGCGCATAGTGACGATTCGCCGTCTGATACTCCACGTGCGCCGTGTTGATCGTGATCCCTCGGGCCTTCTCCTCCGGCGCCTTGTCTATCATGTCGTACGATACGTACTCGGATAACCCCTTCTTCGCCAGATGCTTCGTGATCGCCGCCGTTAACGTCGTCTTTCCATGATCTATATGACCAATCGTACCCACATTCACATGCGGCTTCGTCCTCTTGAATAACTCCTTAGCCATTGAGCTGTCCTCCTTTAACTTTTAAGGTCTCGGAGATGCTGCTCGGCACCGGCTCATAATGGGATACCTGCATGGTAAAGGTAGCACGGCCCTGGGTGAGTGAGCGTATGGATGTTGCGTAGCCGAACATCTCTGCCAGCGGGACTTGGGCAGCCACCACCCTCACATCAGAGCGGGTGTCCATCCCGAGCACCTTACCTCTCCTTGAAGAGAGGTCACTTATCACGTCTCCGACATAATCCACCGGGCAGACCGACTCAACGTCCATGATGGGTTCGAGCAAAATGGGGCCTGCCTTTTTCACTGCGTTCTTGAATGCCATGGAGCCTGCGATCTTGAAGGCGAGCTCGGAGGAATCCACCTCGTGGAACGATCCGTCCAGCAAGGAGACCCGCATATCCTGCAAAGGGTAGCCTGCAATGGGTCCGATATGCAGCGCCTCTTCGATCCCCTTCTTCACGGCAGGTATGTATTCCCGTGGTATCACGCCGCCGACGATCTTATTCACAAATTCAAAACCGGATGCCGGCTCCAAGGGCTCCACGGAGATGACCACGTGTGCGTACTGGCCATGGCCGCCGGTCTGCTTGACGTATTTTACGTTTTCGGAGACAGTCTTGCTGATGGTCTCGCGGTATGCAACCTGCGGCTTGCCCACATTGGCATCCACGCTGAATTCCCGTCTCAGCCTGTCCACTATGATCTCAAGATGCAGCTCGCCCATACCGGAGATGAGCGTGTCGCCCGTCTCGTGGTTGGACTGCACCCTGAAGGAAGGGTCTTCCATTGCAAGCCTGGACAGGGCAAACCCCAGGCGTTCCTGGTCTGTTTTGCTCTTGGGCTCTATGGCAACGGAAATGACGGGATCGGGGAAGTCCATGGACTCCAGGATTATGGGCCTGTCGGGATCGCACAGGCTATGGCCCGTGATGGTGTTTTTCAGCCCGAGCACTGCGGCGATCTCACCCGCACAGAGGGTCTTGATCTCCTCGCGCTTATCCGCATACATGCGCACGAGCCTGCCGATACGCTCTTTCTTGGTGGTAGAGCAGTTGTAGATGGTATCACCGGAATTGAGCACACCGGAATATACGCGGATAAAGGTGAGCTGGCCTACGTACGGGTCGTTCATAACCTTGAAAGCCAGGGCGGCAAAGGATTCGTCATCCCTGGGATTGCGGCTCTCTTCCTCCCCGTTCAAGGTCTTGCCCTTGATGGCACCGACCTCTACCGGGGAAGGCAGATAGTCAACGACCGCATCCAGCATGGGCTGCACGCCCTTGTTCTTGAAGGCGGACCCGCACAGGACCGGCGTGACCAGACCCAGCAGGGTGCCCTTCTTGATGGCTATCTTGATGGCGTCCTTGGCGATCTCTTTGCCGGCCAGGTACCCCTCCATGATGCCTTCATCCACATCGCACAGCGATTCGATGAGGCGCTCGCGGTACTCCTCGGCTATGTCTTTAAACAAGGGAGGTATCTCAATAAAGTTATAGCTTGCACCCTTGCTGGATTCTTCAAAGGTGACGGCCTTCATCTCTACCAGGTCCACGACACCGGAAAAGGTCTCTTCGGCACCCATGGGAAGCTGCAGCGCAATGGGTCTGGCGCCAAGCTTGTCCTTGATCTGTCCTACAACCTTCAGGAAATCCGCGCCCGTGCGGTCCATCTTGTTGACAAAGGCGAGCCTGGGCACCTTATAGCGCTCAGCCTGCCTCCAGACCGTCTCTGACTGAGGCTCAACGCCTCCAACGGCGCAAAATACCGCCACGGCTCCGTCAAGAACCCGTAAAGACCGTTCTACCTCAATAGTGAAGTCCACATGGCCGGGCGTATCGATGATGTTGATGATATGATCTTTCCAGAAACAGGTGGTTGCGGCGGACGTGATGGTGATGCCGCGCTCTTTTTCCTGCTCCATCCAGTCCATGGTGGCCTGGCCGTCATGCACCTCGCCGATCTTGTAGCTCCGCCCCGTATAGAAAAGGATACGCTCGGTAGTCGTAGTTTTGCCCGCATCGATATGGGCCATGATACCGATGTTCCTGAGTCTTTCTATCGGAACTGATCTTTTCACCGTTATATTCCTTACCAGCGATAATGAGCAAACGCCTTGTTGGCCTCCGCCATCTTATGCGTGTCTTCTTTCTTTTTAATGGAAGTTCCCCTGTTGTTGTACGCATCGAGGATCTCGGCGGCCAGTCGTTCGCTCATGGTGTGCTCCGAGCGCTCGCGTGCTGCGTTGATGATCCAGCGGCGTGCCAGCATGTCTCTCCGGTCGGGCCTTACCTCCTGTGGTACCTGGTACGTGGCGCCGCCGATCCTGCGGGACTTGACCTCAAGGGAGGGCTTTATATTGTCAAACCCCTTATTAAAGACCGTCAGCGCGTCTTCCTTGGTTCTGGCGGCAAGTATATCGAGAGTCTCGTAGAAGACTATCTCACTCACGGACTTCTTGCCGTCCCACATGAGGCAGTTGATGAACTTGGCTACGTTCAGGTCGCCGAACTTTGGGTCCGGTGCGATGTTTCTCTTAAGGTTTCCTCTGTTTTTCCTCGGCATGGCAGTTCCTCTACTTCGGTCTCTTCGTGCCGTATTTGGACCGGGCCTTACGGCGTTCGGATACGCCTTCGGAGTCCATTACGCCACGGACAATGTGATAGCGAACACCGGGAAGGTCTTTGACACGACCGCCCCTGATCAGCACCACCGAGTGTTCCTGCAGGTTGTGCCCCTCACCCGGGATGTACGAGGTCACTTCATAGCCATTGGTAAGGCGCACACGGGCAACCTTCCTCAGGGCTGAATTGGGCTTCTTCGGCGTGGTGGTGTACACCCTCACGCATACGCCCCTCTTCTGGGGGCATGCCTGAAGGGCCCTCGTCTTCTGCCTCTTCTCGATGGTCTTTCTGCCTTTCCTCACAAGCTGATTCAGTGTGGGCATTGCTTTTATCCTTTTTATTTCATCAATAGGAAATAATAAAATTTTCCTTAATCCGTGCTCGGATAGCCGCAGTCTTCTAACAATCCATACCTCTATCTGTCAAGGACTTTCTATACTAAATCGTCTTCAAAGATGTTCTCGTCCCCGAGCTCGATATCCACCTTGCGGTAAATCGGGAATCCGGTGCCTGCTGGAACCAGGCGCCCCATGAGAACATTCTCCTTCAATCCCACCAGATGGTCCACCTTGCCCTGCACGCTGGCCTCTGTGAGCACGCGTGTGGTCTCCTGGAAGGAGGCTGCCGAGAGGAAGCTCTCGGTGTTGAGCGATGCCTTGGTGATGCCAAGAAGGAAAGGCTCCGCGATGGCAGGCGTTTGTCCCAGACCCACCACACGCTGGTTCTCCGCTTCGAAGAGGAACTTGTCTACGAATTCACCTTCGATGGTTTCGGAGTCGCCGGGATCCTTTATCTTTACGCGCTTAAGCATCTGGCGCACAATGACCTCGATGTGCTTATCGTTGATACGCACGCCCTGGAGCCTGTAGACCTCCTGGACCTCGTTCACCAGATACTTGGCAAGGTCCTTCTCTCCCCTGATGCGCAGGATGTCGTGCGGGTCAACGGCGCCGTCCATAAGCGGCTCACCGGCGCGCACAAAGTCACCTTCATGGACGGATACGTGCTTGCTCTTGGGGATCATATAATCCTTGGGCGCTCCGAGCTCAGGGGTGACGGTCACCTTGCGTTTTCCCTTGGTATCCTTGCCGTAGGAAACCTCGCCGTCGATCTCGGTGACCACGGCGCACTCCTTGGGACGTCTCGCCTCAAAGAGCTCAACCACGCGCGGCAGACCACCCGTGATATCCTTGGTCTTGGTGGTTTCCCTGGGGATCTTCACCAGTACGTCACCCGCCAGGACCTCTTCCCCTTCCTTGATGAACATATGCGCACCCAGAGGAAGATTGTACCTGGCCTGGTTCTTGGTGCCCGGTATCTTTAATATCTTGCCCGAATCGTCCGTTATGAGGATGCGTGGTCTCAGATCAGGGTCCTTGGGCTCGATGATGACCGAGCGGGACAGGCCGGTCACCTCGTCGATGTGCTCCATGACCGTGATCTCTTCCACCAGGTCCATGAACTTCACCTTGCCCGATACATCCGTGAGGATGGGGATGGTATATGGGTCCCACTCGGCAAGCAGGGTGCCGGCCTCTACCTTCTGGCCGTCTTTCACCTTCACCTTTGCGCCGTAGACGATTTGATAGGTCTCGCGCTCGCGCCCGTTCTCGTCCTCCAGGGCCACCAGACCATTGCGGTTCATGGCCACCAGTTCGCCCTCTCTGCCGAGCGATGCCTTGAGGTCTTTATACCTGGCAATACCCCCGTGGCTGAATTTGATGCTCGACTGCTCCACAACCATGGCCGTACCACCAACGTGGAAGGTTCTCATGGTGAGCTGGGTGCCGGGCTCGCCGATGGACTGGGCCGCGATGATGCCCACGGCCTCGCCGATGTTCACCATCCTTCCGCGTGCCAGGTCCTTGCCGTAGCACTTTGCGCAGATACCGTGCTTGGACCGGCAGGAAAGCGCTGAACGGGCGACGACCTTCTCGATGCCGGCATCGTCGATCAATTTAATGTGCGCCTCGGTGATCATGGAGTTGACCGGTACGAGCACGTTGCCGGAATACGGGTCACGGATGTCGTCCAGGGTAACACGGCCAAGGAGCCTCTCGCCAAGGTTCTGGATGATCTCGCCACCCTCGGCCAGGGCCTCCATCTCGATACCGTCGAGCGTACCGCAATCCTCTTCGGCCACGATCACGTCATGTGCCACATCCACGAGCCTTCGGGTGAGATAACCGGAGTTGGCGGTCTTGAGCGCCGTATCCGCAAGACCCTTTCTGGCACCGTGTGTGGATATGAAGTATTCAAGGACGTCAAGGCCTTCCCGGAAGTTCGACTCGATGGGCGTCTCGATGATCTCGCCCGAGGGCTTGGTCATGAGTCCGCGGATACCGGCCAGCTGCCTGATCTGCTGGGCAGAGCCGCGCGCACCGGAGTCGGCCATCATGAAGATGGGGTTGAAGGAGGGCACCTCAACGGTCTTACCGCTCTTCAGCTTTATGCTGTCGGTCTTGATGGTGTCCATCATGTCAATGGCGATGTGATCGGTCACCTTGGTCCAGATGTCCACAATCTTGTTATACCGCTCGCCGTCGGTGATGAGACCTTCGTTGTACTGATTGATGATCTGGGCAACGTCTTCCTTTGCCTTCCCGATGGTCTGCCCTTTGGACTCGGGTATCTTCATGTCCTCGATGCCGATGGATATGCCGGCCTTGGTGGCATAGAAATAACCCAGGTCCTTTATGCGGTCGGCCAGCAGAACGGTCTTCTTGTCACCGGCCAGGCTGAAGCAGGTATCCACCAGTTCGCCCAGGGCCTTCTTGGTCATGGGTTTGTTAATTGAATCAAAGGTGATCTCGGCCGGTACGATATCCCTGAAGATGATCCTGCCTACGGTTGTCTCCACAAACTTGCCTTCCATGCGCACCTTGATCCGCGCATGAATGGATGCCACGCCGCCATCATAGGCGGCCCGTACCTCGTCGGGCCCGTAGAAAACCATGCCCTCGCCTTTGGCATCCGGCTTTTCCCTGGTGAGGTAGTAGATGCCGAGCACGATGTCCTGGGTGGGCGCTATGACCGGTTTGCCGTGCGCAGGGGACAGGATGTTGTTGGTGGACATCATGAGAACACGCGCCTCCACCTGGGCCTCAATGGAAAGCGGGACGTGCACCGCCATCTGGTCGCCGTCAAAGTCGGCGTTGAATGCCGTACAGACCAGCGGGTGCAGCTGGATGGCCTTGCCTTCGATCAAAATCGGCTCAAAGGCCTGAATGCCGAGCCTGTGCAGTGTCGGGGCCCGGTTCAGGAGCACAGGGTATTCCTGGACGACCTCGGCCAGGCATTCCCAGACCTCCGGGGTCTCGTTTTCCACCATCCTCTTGGCGCTCTTGATGGTGCTGACATATCCTTTGTCTTCGAGCTTGTTATAGATAAAGGGCTTGAACAGCTCGATGGCCATCTTTTTGGGCAGACCGCACTGGTGCAGCCTTAAGTCCGGACCTGCGGTGATGACGGAACGACCCGAGTAGTCAACACGCTTGCCCAGGAGGTTCTGCCTGAAGCGGCCCTGCTTGCCCTTGAGCATGTCGGAGAGAGATTTCAAGGGCCTGCGGTTGGCGCCGGTTATGACACGCCCTCGCCTGCCGTTGTCGAACAGCACGTCCACGGCCTCCTGGAGCATGCGCTTTTCGTTGCGCAGGATGATGTCCGGGGCGTTGAGCTCTATGAGGCGTTTCAGCCGGTTGTTTCTGTTAATGACCCTGCGGTAGAGGTCGTTCAGGTCGGAGGTGGCGAATCTTCCTCCGTCCAGAGGAACCAGCGGCCTCAGGTCAGGGGGCAGCACCGGGACAACCTTCAGGATCATCCAGGATGGGTCCTGCCAGGGTTTGACATAGTCGATCTCGTCGTGGGAGAGCTTCCTCGAATCGATGAGGCGCTCGATCACCTCGTTGATTTTGGGGATGATGGGCTTCTTATCTTCATAGGTTGCAGCCTCGTCCCAGCGCTTTACGATCTTGCGGCATTCGGTAAGGAATTCGCCCAATGCCCGCCTGAACTGCTCGTCCTTCTCCAGATGGAAACGGTCCTCGATGAAGGCCATGAGCTGGTTCGGCTCGATGCCCCTGAAGACATTCACCATGCGCAGGCGCCTGACTGAGCTTCTTCTTTTTGGCCTCGCTCTTGGTCTTCGCGGTCTCTTCCTTGAGCGTTACCGAGAGCGTGGGGATATCGAGACCCTTTATGAGCTCGTCTACGGCCTCTGCACCCATCTTGGCGGAAAAGCTTCCGATGCCGTATTTGTCTATGGCCTGCCGGAACTTGTCCTCGGTCAGGAGCTCTCCCTTGTGGAACGTCGAGTCCTTGGGATCGGTGACGATGTAGCTCTCAAAGTAGAGCACCCGTTCCAGCTCTTTAATGGAGAGGTCAAGAAGCGCGCCTATCTTGCTGGGCAGGCTCTTTAAAAACCATATATGGGCAACGGGTGTTGCAAGCTCGATATGACCCATGCGCTCGCGGCGTACCCTTGAATCGATGACCTCGACACCGCACTTTTCACAGACCACGCCCCGGTGCTTCATGCGTTTGTACTTGCCGCATATGCACTCGTAGCTCTTGATGGGCCCGAAGATACGTGCGCAGAAAAGGCCGTCGCGCTCGGGTTTGAAGGTCCGGTAATTGATGGTCTCGGGCTTTTTTACCTCGCCATAAGACCATGCAAGGATCTTCTCGGGCGAAGCCAGCCCGATGCGAACCGCCATGTAATTGGAAGGATCCTTGGGTTTTTCAAAATAACTATATAAGTCTTCCAATGTTATCTCCCCTTAGTGTTGGCCCTGACCCTCGATCAACGAGATGTCCAAGCCTAAGCTCTTGAGTTCTCTGGTGAGAACGTTGAATGACTCGGGTATTCCGGGCTCCAGCTCGTGCTGTCCCTTGACGATGGATTCGTACATCCTGGTCCTGCCGGCCACGTCGTCGGACTTGACCGTGAGGAATTCCTGCAGGGAATACGCTGCCCCGTAGGCCTCGATTGCCCAGACCTCCATCTCTCCCAGGCGCTGACCACCGAACTGCGCCTTGCCGCCGAGCGGCTGCTGGGTGACCAGCGAGTAGGGGCCGATGGACCGTGCATGGATCTTGTCATCCACCAGGTGATGCAGTTTGAGCATGTACATGATGCCTACCGTCACCTTGCTGTCAAAGGCCTCTCCGGACCTTCCGTCGTACAGGGTGACACGGCCGCTGTCGGCGGCGCCGGAGAACTTGAGCATGCCCGCGATATCGGCCTCGGTTGCGCTGTCGAACACCGGTACCGCTACGGTCAGGCCGTTTTCCCTGATCTTGCCGGCAAGCTCCAGAAGATCCTCGCGGGAGCACTTTTCAATGATCCTGCTGATCTTCTTTGAAGCGTACACCTTCTTGAGCATGGACTTGAGTTCTTCGTCCGGGAATTTTTCTTCCACCATTTTATTAATGAGCTTGCCTATGCCGTGCATGGCCCAGCCAAGGTGGGTCTCCAGCAGCTGGCCCACATTCATGCGCGAAGGGACGCCCAACGGATTGAGCACGATGTCCACCGGGCTTCCATCGTCAAAGAAGGGCATGTCTTCCTCGGGCAGTATGCGCGAGATTACACCCTTGTTGCCGTGGCGGCCCGCCATCTTGTCACCCACCGATAGCTTGCGCTTGATTGCGACATAGACCTTCACCATCTTGTTCACACCAGGCGGCAGATCGTCGCCGGCGGAGAGTTTCTCGATCTTGCCGTCATAGAAGTCCAGGATAAGCTTCTTCTGGTGGTCGATACGCGAAATGACCTTCTCGATCTCCTGCTCCACATCCTCGCTGTCTGCGACCCGGATGTCCTTGAAGTCGTCGATCCTGAGCTGGTCAAGCATTTCCTTGGTGACGTGGCTGCCCTTCTTGGCGATGATGACGTCGCCCAGGTGGGAGAGCATGGGTGCTGAGAGCTTCTTGCCCACAAGCAGGTCTTCAAGTCTTGCCCGGCCGCCTTCCATGATGATGGCCATCTCGTCTTCCTGGTCTTTTCTGAGCTGCTCGATCTCGGTCTGCTCTATCTGGAGGGTCCGTTCATCCTTTTCCTGGCCGCGCCGGTTGAAGACCCGCGCGTCGATGATGGTGCCTTCGATGCCCGGCGGTACGCGCAGAGAACTGTCCTTCACCTCGCTTGCCTTCTCACCGAAAATGGCGCGGAGCAGCTTCTCCTCGGGCGAAAGCTGGGTCTCACCCTTGGGGGTGACCTTGCCCACAAGGATAAACCCTGGTTTTACCTCGGCGCCGATGCGGATGATGCCCGAGTCGTCGAGGTCTTTGAGCGCCTCTTCGCCGGCATTGGGGATGTCACGGGTGATCTCTTCGCAGCCCAGCTTAACGTCACGGGCCATAACCTCGAATTCCTCGATATGCACCGAGGTGTAGAAGTCTTCTTTAACCACGCGTTCGCTGATAAGGATGGCGTCTTCATAATTATAGCCGCCCCATGGCATAAAGGCCACGATGAGGTTCCTGCCGAGCGCCAGCTCGCCGCTTCTGGTAGCGGGCCCATCGGCGATGATCTCGTTCCTGGCCACGTGCTGGCCCTTGTGAACGATAGGCTTCTGATTGAATGATGTGTTCTGATTGGCGCGTTTGAACTTGGTGAGCCGGTAGATGTCGATGCCGGTGTCTTCCCGGTCCTTGCCCATGGAGTCGGCCTTGAGAACGATACGCTGAGAGTCCACATCCTGTACTGTCCCCGGCCTGTGGGCAACCACGCACACACCCGAGTCCCTTGCCACGAGCTGTTCCATTCCTGTTCCCACCACCGGGGGCATGGAGAAGAGCAACGGCACTGCCTGGCGCTGCATGTTGGAACCCATGAGTGCCCTGTTGGCATCGTCGTGTTCCAGAAACGGGATAAGGTTTGCAGAAACGCTAAAGAGCTGGTTGGTCGCCACATCCATAAAGGTGACCTGGGAACGTGAGACGATGCTGTACTGACCGTTACGGACCCTTACCCGCACCAGATCGGCAATGATCTTGGAATCCTCATCCAAGGGCTCGGTGGCCTGGACGATGACCTGCTCATCTTCTGCAATAGCGCTCAAGTAGCGGATTTCGTCGGTTACCACGCCGTTCTTCACTATATAGTACGGTGTCTCGATAAACCCGAACTCGTTCACGCGACCGTAGGTGGAAAGGGACACAATGAGGCCGATGTTCGGACCTTCAGGGGTCTCGATGGGGCATACGCGGCCGTAATGTGAGGGATGCACGTCTCGCACCTCGAATACGGCCCGCTCCCTGGTGAGGCCGCCGGGGCCCAAGGCCGAAAGTCTGCGCTTGTGGGTAATGGCGGACAGAGGATTGGTCTGGTCCATGAACTGGCTCAGCTGGCCGGAGCCGAAGAATTCGCGGATAACGGCCGAGACGGGCTTGGGGTTGATAAGGTTGTTGGGCATCATGGTCTCAACGTCCTGGAGGCTCATGCGCTCTTTGATGGCGCGCTCCATACGGACCAGGCCGATACGGTACTGGTTCTCCAGGAGTTCGCCTACGGAGCGCACCCGGCGGTTGGACATATGGTCGATATCATCCACGGTCCTGCCGGCCATGCCGTCTCTGAGCTGCAGGAGGTACTTCACGGTGAACAGGATGTCCTCCTTGCGGAGCACGGTAAAGTCAAGAGATGCCTCTTCTTCGCTGATACCAAGCTTCTGGTTGATCTTCATCCTGCCCACCCGGGAGAGATCATAATAGGAAGGGTTGAAGAACAGATTGTCAAAGAAATGGGTTGCGATCTCGAGCGTGGGCGGATTAGAGGGACGCAGGCGGCGGTATATTTCAATGAGCGCCTCTTCGGGTGTGTCAACCCTGTCCAGCGCCAGCGT
Organism: uncultured delta proteobacterium; assembly: GCA_963785235.1. Lineage (GTDB taxonomy): Bacteria > Desulfobacterota > Desulfomonilia > UBA1062 > UBA1062 > MWEI01. Next base: position 153,419 of record CAWAUM010000003.1, read on the forward strand.
CTTGCTCAGAGAACTGCTGTAGTTCATCTCATCGAAATAGATGGCCTTGATCTCTGTAATCCCGTGCTCATGGAGTTTCTCCAGGAGCTCCTCGGTGATCTCCTCGTTGGCGTCCACAATGATCTCGCCGGTTTCCATATTCACGATATCTTCAGCCAGGATCTTGCCGAACAGGTCGCTTTCTTCCATGACAATGGGCTCGAAGACCTTGTTCTTATATTTAGCGGCAGTCTTTGCCGAGACCTTCCGGCCTGCCTTTACCACCACCTCATCAGAGCCCAGAAGCTTGATGTCGAAGTCCACCTTCAGGCCCATGAGGCTTTCCATATCGATGTGCTTGTGGACCGCTTCACCTTCGAAGGTATACCGCTCCTTGGGGTAGTATATGGCCAGCACGTCCTGATTGGAAAATCCCATGGCCTTCATGAGCGTGGTGACCGGCATCTTTCTGCGGCGGTCGATCCTCAGATAGAGGATGGTCTTGGCGTCAAAGTCCAGGTCAAGCCAGGAACCCCGCGCAGGGATGATCCTTGCCGAGTAGAGGACGCTGCCGCCCGTTGCCGCCCGGGCAGTGGTCTTGTCAAAGAAGATGCCGGGCGAGCGGTGAAGCTGACTTACAATGACGCGCTCCGTGCCGTTAATGATAAAGGTGGAGCTCGGGGTCATGAGCGGGATCTCTCCGAAGTAGACTTCCTGCTCCTTGATGTCCCTGATGCTCTGTGTGCCGGTCTCTTCATCGCGGTCGTAGACAACAAGCCGCACCTTCAGATTCACAGGGGCGGAGTATGTCAGCCCTTTCTGAAGGCACTCATCCATGTCATACTTGGATTCACCCAGGCGGTATTCCACGAATTCCAAAGAGGCGTCCTCATTGAAATCCTTTATGGGGAATACGGATTTGAACACCTGCTGAAGACCTGCGATCTTCCTTTTTTCCGGCGGGACATCCTTTTGCAGAAAGGCTGCGTAGGACGTCTTCGGAAGTTCAACCAGATCGGGGATGTCCAGAACGGTCTGTCTCTTTCCGAAGTTTTTCCGCCTTAATTGGGGATTTAAAAGGATGCTTTCTATCATCTTTTGGGTCTTCCTCTTTTAGTGAGTTGTGATTCCTACACTAGGCAAGAAAGGGGGACAGGCGGCGCCTTCCCCCCTGCTTTTCGGTGTCCGATATTTATCTTACGTTACTTAATCTCTACGACAGCGCCTACTTCCTCAAGCTTCTTTTTGGCGTCTTCCGCGTCTTCTTTGGAGATACCCTCCTTGATTGTCTTGGGAGCTCCCTCAACCGCATCCTTGGCCTCTTTGAGCCCCAGGTCGGTGAGTGCACGCACAACCTTGATCACCTGTATCTTCTGCGGGCCCACATCCTTGAGAACCACATCAAAGGTGGTCTTCTCTTCGGCTGCTTCAACCGGCGCTGCTGCGCCCGGCATGGCCATCATGGCTACGGGAGCGGCAGCTGAAACACCAAACTTCTCTTCAAGCTCCTTGACGAATTCGGACAACTCGAGAACGGTCATGTTCTCGATAAATTTTATAACGTCTTCACGTGTGATCTGTGACATCTCTACTCTCCTTGACTCTTTTTGTTTTCAATTGCTTTCAGCACATGAACCAACTGGGAGACAATAGCCGACAGAACGCCCACAAAATTGGAAACCGGAGCGTTCATTGAGCTGAGCATCCTAGCCAGCAGCACTTCCCTGGACGGCATCTTTGAGAGTTCCTGGATATCTGCTGCGGTAATAGCACGGTTCCCCAGCATACCTGCCTGGATCTCAAATTTTTCGTTGTCTTTGGCGAAGTTCACCAGCGCCTTGGCAACGCCCACTGCATCGGTTTTTGCAATGGCGATGGCCGTGGGCCCGACGAAAAACTTCTCAATGCCCTTTGCAGGCGTTCCTTCGGTTGCCCTTCTGAGAAGGGTATTCTTTACAACCTGATAGGAACCTCCTACGCCTTTGATCTCTCTCCTGAGCTTGGTAATCCTTTCAACGGTCAGCCCCATGTAATCGGTTACGAAGACCGCCTGCGATTTTTCAAGCTCAGCGTGCAGTATCTGCACTAACTGTTCTTTTCCATCCCTTTTCAATAAACACCTCACCCCTTTCTTTTTTAGATTAATCCCGTCAAAGGGTGCCTATGAGATACCCGGATCTCGGCGGGAAAATTAAGCACATAGTTATTATGCGCCCCCGCTGTCTTTGACCAGGACTTATTTACTTTATAAAGCTCGAAATCTCGGACGGATCAATCCTTACACCCGGACCCATGGTGGAAGATACGGCCACGCCCTTGACATACGTCCCCTTGGAACCCGACGGTTTGAGTTTCATGATCATCTCAAGCAGGACCTTCAGGTTGTCAAGGAGCTTATCCAGGCCAAAGGATACCTTGCCCACGCTACAGTGAACGATGCCCACCTTGTCGACGCGAAAGTCCACCCTGCCCGCCTTCATGTCGGACACGGCCTTGGCCACGTCAAAGGTGACGGTGCCCAGCTTGGGGTTCGGCATCATGCCGCGAGGGCCTAAAACCTTGCCCAGCTTGCCCACAGTGCCCATCATGTCAGGCGTAGCGATGACCTTGTCGAAATCGAGCCAGCCGCCCTGTATCTTCTCGGCGATGTCCTCGGCCCCCACATGGTCCGCTCCGGCATCCATGGCCTCTTTTTCCTTCTCGCCCTTGGCGAATACAAGGACCCGGGTGGTCTTTCCCGTACCATGCGGAAGAACCACAGAGCCTCTCACCATCTGATCAGCATGCCTGGGGTCGACACCAAGCCTTAATGCCACATCGACACTCTCGTCAAACTTGGCAAAGGCATTGTCGATCACCAGGGTAACTGCGTCAGTCAGTACGTATTTCTTCTGAGGGTCTACCTTGTTTCTAGCCTCAGCAAATTTCTTGCCACACCTCGCCATAGCGTGCATCTCCTTCAGTCAACAATCTCTATTCCCATGCTGCGGGCAGTGCCGGCAATGATGTTGACGGCATTGTCCATGTCCTCCGCATTGAGGTCATTCATCTTCTGTTTCGCGATTTCCATCAACTGGTCTCTGGTGACTTTACCCACCATGTCCTTGTTGGGGACCGCTGATCCCTTCTCGATTCCCGCGGCCTTGATAAGCAGTGTCGAAGCCGGCGGGCTCTTGGTGATAAAGCTGAACGAGCGATCTGCAAAAACCGAGATCTCCACGGGAATCTTGTATCCTCGCTGCTTATCCGTGGCTGCATTGAATGCCTTGCAGAACTCCATAATGTTCACCCCGTGCTGACCCAGTGCAGGTCCTACGGGAGGCGACGGCTTGGCCTCGCCTGCGGGAATATGAATCTTAATCTTTGCCAGTAGTTTCTTTGCCATATGTTACCTCTAAAGGTCTATTTCTTGGTTATCTGGTCGAAGCTGAGCTCCACGGGCGTCGAACGTCCGAATATGCTCACGAGCACACGTACCTTGCCCTTGTCGGGCTTGCAGTCATCCACAACACCGCTGAAGTTCTGGAACGGTCCTTCATTGACGATCACCTGGTCCCCAACGGAAAATTCACACCGTAAGGTCTGTGACTCCATGCCTTCTTCGAGCTGAGATCGTAAAGTCTCCACCTCCGAGTCCGGGATGGTGGACGGGGTGATCCTCCCGCCGACGAAGCCTGTTACCTTGGGCGTACTCATGACCACATGCCAGGTCTTGTCGGTCAGGGCCATCCTGACCAGAATATACCCGGGGAAGTACTTCCTGGCCGAGGTCTTTTTCTTGCCCGGGGCAGTCGACTTCTTGATCTGCTCCGATGGCACGAGGATACCGGAAAAATAATCCTCGCAATCGTAAGCCTTTATGCGTTCCTCAAGGGACAATTTCGCCTTGTGCTCGTAATTGGAGTGGGTGTGTACCACGTACCACTTGTGTTCCAACTGCTCGTCCATGTTCTTTACCCGAGCCCCAATAAGAGCTTGACCACCTGGGACAGGCCTGCGTCGATAACCGAGAGGAACACCGATATGATTATACTCAAGATAATCACGGCAATTGTCCCGCTCATGACCTGTTTCCTGCCGGACCAGGTGACCTTCTTCAATTCGGCCTTGATCTCCTTGAAGAACTGTTTGACCGTCATGATCACCGCTACTTTATCGTTTTCCATACCTTCCTTACCAACTCAATTGGCAGGCCAGGAGGGACTCGAACCCCCAGCATCCGGATTTGGAGTCCGGCGCTCTACCAATTAGAGCTACTGGCCTGCATTTATTTTTACTTTGTCTCTTTGTGGAGTGTGTGAATCCTGCAAGAAGGACAGTACTTCTTCAACTCCAACTTGTCCGTAGTCTTCTTCTTGTTCCGTGTGGACATATAATTACGTCTCTTGCAATCGGAACACGCCATCGTAATGATATCTCTCATGGATGTCTACCCTTAATCTGCGATGATCTTAACGATGACGCCCGATGCTACGGTCCTGCCACCCTCTCGGATTGCAAACCGCAAACCCTCTTCCATCGCTATCGGCGCTATCAGCGTCACTTCCATCGTCACGTTGTCCCCGGGCATCACCATCTCCACACCTTCGGGCAACTTGATATCCCCTGTCACGTCCGTCGTCCTGAAATAAAACTGCGGACGGTACCCTGTGAAAAACGGCGTGTGCCTCCCGCCCTCTTCCTTCTTCAATACGTATACCTCGGAACTGAAATGCACGTGCGGCAGGATCGAACCAGGCTTCGCTATCACCTGTCCCCTCTCTACCTCCTCACGCTTCGTCCCGCGGATCAGCACCCCTACATTGTCTCCCGCCCTTCCTTCATCCAGTGTCTTCCGGAACATCTCCACCCCGGTGCACACCGTCTTGATCGTGGGCCGTATCCCTATGATCTCTACATCTTCTCCTATCTTCACTATCCCACGCTCAACACGACCCGTCACTACCGTGCCGCGTCCGCTGATCGTGAATATGTCCTCTACCGGCATCAAAAACGGCTTGTCTATGTCTCTCACCGGCTCCGGTATGTAGGCGTCCACCGCATCCATCAACTCAAATATGCACTTGGCTTCCGGACTGTCCGGATCATCACTCGCCAACGCCTGCGTTGCGCTCCCACGGATGATCGGTATCTCGTCCCCAGGAAAATCATAGGCGCTCAGCAGCTCTCTCAGCTCCAGCTCCACCAGCTCAAGCAGCTCAGGGTCGTCCACCTGGTCCACCTTGTTCATGAACACCACCATCGCCGGCACGTTCACCTGCTTCGCCAGCAAGATGTGCTCACGCGTCTGCGGCATCGGCCCATCTGACGCCGCTACCACAAGGATCGCACCGTCCATCTGCGCCGCTCCCGTGATCATGTTCTTGATATAGTCAGCATGACCAGGACAATCGATGTGCGCATAGTGACGATTCGCCGTCTGATACTCCACGTGCGCCGTGTTGATCGTGATCCCTCGGGCCTTCTCCTCCGGCGCCTTGTCTATCATGTCGTACGATACGTACTCGGATAACCCCTTCTTCGCCAGATGCTTCGTGATCGCCGCCGTTAACGTCGTCTTTCCATGATCTATATGACCAATCGTACCCACATTCACATGCGGCTTCGTCCTCTTGAATAACTCCTTAGCCATGTACTTCCCCCTTATGTAATATTTTTTCTCCGCACAAGCCCTAAAGGTGGAGCCCACGCCCGGGATCGAACCGGGGGAACCTCTTCCTTACCAAGGAAGTGCTCTACCAACTGAGCTACGTGGGCATGTCTCCACATAATTAAGAGGGGATATGGAGCGGGAAACGGGATTCGAACCCGCGACCCTCAGCTTGGAAGGCTGACGCTCTAGCCAACTGAGCTACTCCCGCATCACTTTTTTAGGATTGTGCAGTCTTACGACTCACGTCTCCTGCAATCCCTCATACTTATGGTGGAGGGGGGAGGATTCGAACCTCCGAAGGCTTCGCCGACAGATTTACAGTCTGTTCCCTTTGGCCGCTCGGGAACCCCTCCCAATGTCTCTTTTGTGGAGCTGGAGATGGGACTCGAACCCGCAACCTGCTGATTACAAATCAGCTGCTCTACCGATTGAGCTACTCCAGCCTTTCTTGGCGCACCCATAGCTTGCGCACCAGGAGTCTGTATCTCAATGGTCAGGGAAAAGTCAAGGGGCAAATAGACACCTGAAAATTATTTTTTCATGAATCATTTCGGGCAACCATTGACCGTGAAATCTGCGTTTAGATATTTTTATAATCGCTGGAATGTTTGTCTTTAAGGTGTTGTTTTTGAAACCTTACAGATGAACAACTCCAGGTTACACTTGCAGTTGTATAACAATGAACTCCCTGAAGACTTCGTTGCGAGTGAGAAAAACCTTACCTGTTAAAATCATGCATCTCGGTGAAGCTGAGATGCATGATTTTAACAGGCCAATTTTTTTGGTTTGCATCTTAAGAATGTTATTTGTGCTAATAATCTTTAATCGTTGACCACATCTCTCCCTACTGATTGTTGACCCTCCATACCCCCTGTGTTAACAAGATTTCCCATGCAGAATAAGATTAACCACCTTGCCATCATCATGGATGGCAACGGAAGGTGGGCGCAAAGAAGGTCTCTCCCAAGGCTGAAGGGCCATGACATGGGGGCCCGGGCGGCAAAGCGCATCGTTGAGGCTGCCAAAGCCCGTTCCATCAAATACCTCACCCTCTATGCCTTTTCCTCGGAAAACTGGAACAGGCCGAAAGAGGAGATCGAAGGTCTTTTCAAGCTGCTGGAGCGGTTCATCGAAGAGGAGGTCCTTCGCCTGAAAACAAGCGGGGTGTGCATCCATATCATAGGGGATTTGTCACGGTTCTCTGAAAACCTCCAGGACAAGATCCAGATGACACTTGAAGAGACGAGGGATAATACCGAACTGCACCTGGCCATAGCATTGAACTATGGGGGCCGTGATGAGATCATCCGGACAGTAAGGAAACTCCTGGCCCTGGGAAAGTGCCCGGAAGAGATCAATGAACGGATTTTTTCCGACCAGCTGGATACGGCCTTCATGCCGGACCCCGACCTTCTCATCCGCACAGGCGGGGAGTGGCGGGTGAGCAACTTTCTGTTATGGCAGCTGGCCTATTCTGAAATCTATTTCACTGATACCCTCTGGCCTGATTTCGACGAGAAGGCCCTGGATGAGGCAATCCATTGGTTCGATACCAGACAGAGGCGCTTCGGTATGACCGGTGAACAGGTAAAGGGGAGAAGATAGATGAAACGTATCCTAGGGGGACTGATCCTGGTTGTTCTGTTCGCAATCCCGGCCATCTTCGGCCCTGCGTGGGTATTGCTGCTCATCGCCCTGCTTGTCGTACCCATCTGCATGTACGAGCTGTTCCGGGTAGCGATCGCTCCATCCGCTAAGGCGCTTGGCTTTATATCCATGGCTTCATCGGTGCCATTCCTCATCCTTGCCAACAGAGGCGACACAGACGGTTGCTTCCTCACCATTGGTGTCACAAGCGTTATTCTGATGATCACCTCGCTGTTCCTTTTTGAAAAGGACAGGGCCGGGGCCAAAGACCTTGTCTATTCCATTGCCGGCCTGATCTACCCCATGGCATTGATCGGCTTCTGGGTGCTTCTCAGAGTAGGAATGGACGGCAGGTTCTGGATGATCTTCTGTCTCGTTGGCGTCTTCGGTTCGGATACAGGCGCATACTACGTGGGCAAGAACCTCGGGAGACGAAAAATTGCACCCAGGCTCAGCCCTAAAAAGACCGTTGAGGGCTTTATCGGGGGCATGTGTGCGAGTGTCGCCCTGGGCTATGTGACCTTTGTAGTATATAATAAGGTAGTCATGGCGTATCAGATCGACCCCTTGAGGGGGTTTACCCCTTGTGGCTCCTGGTTCTTCTGTCGGCATGCATCGGTGCACTTGACCTGGCAGGAGACCTCACCGCATCACTCTTCAAACGGGAGTTCCAGATCAAAGACATGGGAAACCTGATCCCCGGCCATGGAGGCATGCTCGACCGAATGGACGGCATCATCCCTGTTGGGTGTGTGCTCTATTGTATCCTCAAGGTTGCACTCTGAATGAAAAGGATCGTCGTTCTCGGGTCAACCGGCTCCATCGGAGAGTCAACCCTGGATGTCATACGTATGCATCCCGGCAAATTCAAGGTCGTGGGGTTGTCTACGGGTTGCAACAACAGGCTCCTTGAGAGCCAGGCTGAAGAATTCGGCGTGAAGGTCCTTGGAGTATCATCCCCTTCTTTTCCGGTTTCTTCAGGCATGAAAATCCTTACCGGTGAGTCTTCATCCATAGAGGTTATCAAAAGGGCTGAGCCGGATATCGTGGTGAACGGCATATCAGGCGCCGCCGGTTTCCTTCCTTCCCTGGAGGCGGTAAGGTCCGGGGCAACGCTCGCCCTTGCCAACAAGGAATCGCTGGTCATCGGCGGGGGATTTCTCATTCAAGAGGCAAAAGACTTTCGTGTGCCCATCATCCCTGTTGATTCGGAGCACTCGGCCGTGTTTCAGTGCCTGAACGGAGAAAGCGGTTCTTCTGTCCGCCGCATCATCCTCACCGCATCAGGCGGCCCTTTCAGGAACAGGCCGGCCGCAACTTTCAGGGATATCACCCCTGAAGAGGCTCTGCAGCACCCCACCTGGTCCATGGGTAAAAGGATAACCATCGACTCTGCAACCATGATGAACAAAGGCCTGGAGATCATCGAGGCATGCTGGCTCTTTGGCGTGGGCACAGAGAAAATCGACGTGACAATCCACCCCCAGAGCATTGTCCACTCCATGGTTGAATTTAAGGACAGGAGCATCAAGGCGCAGCTCTCCCTGCCGGATATGCGCATGGCCATCGCTTATGCCCTTTCCTGGCCTGAGCGCATGGAGCTTCCGCTCGAACCTCTGCGACTGGCTGATGCCATGCACCTTGACTTTCTGCCGCCGGATACGAATAAATTCCCGGCGCTTTCCCTGGCAAGGCATGCCATGAGCAGGCCTGATGTACTGCCCTGCATCATGAACGCTGCCGACGAGGTGGCCGTAGATGCCTTCCTTCAAGGGCGGCTCCGTTTCCATGAGATTACGCAGGTGGTAAAAAAGACCATGGACACGCTCACTGATTCCGCGGTAGAAGGACCGCAAGATATCATGACACTTGACAGAAAATCCAGAAAGACTGCAGAGGCATTCATTCCATGATAACAACACTCGCATTCATTATCGTCCTTGGCATCCTGATCTTCTTCCACGAACTCGGCCATTTTCTCATGGCAAAGGCAAGCGGGGTCGGGGTGCTGAAGTTCTCCCTGGGCTTCGGTCCGGCGCTCATCAAAAAGCGCTACGGTGAGACGGAGTACCAGCTGGCGGCATTTCCCCTTGGCGGTTATGTCAAGATGCTCGGTGAAGATCCGGATGACAAGGACCAGCTGTCGCACATAGACCCGAAAAAATCCTTCTCCCATAAATCACTGAAGGCCAAGGCGGCAATTGTCTTTGCAGGCCCGTTCTTCAACTTTCTGTTGGCTGTGGTCATCTACACGGTTGTAGCCTGGGTGGGCGTGCCCTATCTCCTGCCCATCGTAGGCGGTGTCCAGAAGGACTCACCTGCCGATAAGGCAGGGCTGCTGACGGGTGACTTGATCCAGACCATCGAGAAGAACCAGGTATCCGCCTGGGAGGATGTGTCGAAAACATTGCAGAGTACGGTGCCGGGCAAGGCTGTTGAGATCGAGGTTGTGCGTGACTCCAAGGTGTTCGTGCTCCATGTGACACCAATTGCAACCAAGGGAAAAAACCTTTTCGGCGAGCAGATAACAAGACCCATGATCGGGGTCAGTTCCGGTGAAAAAACCGCCACCAAGAGATACGGCCCCATAGACGGCATCGGCTATGGATTCGGACAGTGTTATAAGATCATAGAACTCACAGGCATAGCCTTTGGAAAGATGATCAATGGCAGCATCAGCGCCAAGGAGAGCCTTGGAGGGCCCATCCTGATAGCCCAGGTCTCGGGGCAGACCTTCAGGGCAGGCCTGCTGCCGTTTGTCTCGCTCATAGCCTTCATCAGCATCAACCTTGCCATCATCAATCTGCTGCCCATACCCGTGCTTGACGGCGGTCACCTGCTGCTCTTCCTCATCGAGGGCATCACGGGCAAACCGGTTGAAGGCAAACCCCGGGAGATAGCCCAGCAGATAGGGCTCTTCATCCTGATCATGCTCATGCTCTTTGCCTTTTACAACGACATCACCCGCATATTCAAATGATGGCAAAGGTGAATGTCCTGGCCCTGGACACATCCACAAGCTGCCTGTCCGTTGCGCTCATGAGAGACAGGACAACTCTCACCGAGATCAACCTCACGGTCAAGGTAGGGCATGCGGGCATGATCCTGCCGGTAATCGACGAAGCGCTTTCCAAAAGCTCTATGAAGAAGGCTGATATAACGCTCATTGCCACAGGCACCGGTCCCGGCTCATTCACGGGCCTCAGAATCGGCATTGCAACGGCAAAAGGGCTTGCCAGAGCCATTGGCTGCCCCCTTGCAGGCATACCCACCCTTGATATCATAGCGCGCGGAGCCCTGCCCTCATCCATGCAGATCATGCCCATTATCGATGCCAAGAAGGGGGAGGTTTACTGCGCATTATATAATAAGGATGGCTCACGGCTGACTGATTCCATGAACCTTCGTCCCGAGGGCCTTGCCGCCCTGGTCAACGAAGACACCCTGTTCGTGGGCAACGGCTGCGACATGTACCGGGATATTCTTATCAAAGACCTTGGACCACTCTACCACGAAGCACCTGCCCTTCTCTGGTACCCGAGGGCTTCCGTGCTTGCCGGTATTGCGCAGGGCATCCCGATTGAATGCCTTTCTCAAGATGTGCAGCCGCTGTACATCAGGGCATCGGATGCGACACTGCTGCTGGAGAGAAGGGGTTAAAAATGAAAAAGGCTTCAACCTTGAAGGTCGAAGCCTCTCCCATGAGAATTACCGGCAATACCGGTTCTGCTCAAGTTAATAATAATAACTGTTTTCGTTCGGGGTGTCATCCTTGTTCAGGACAAACCCGAGAAATTTCTCCTTTGGTATGAGGTCCAGGGCCTTATTGATATCTTCCATGGAGGTCTTTCCTGCCTCCACAACCATAATAATGCAATCAACAAACGAGGCAAAGGCAATGGCATCAGCCCCCATGAGCACAGGGGGTACATCGAAAATAATATACCGGTCCTGATACCGGTTCTTAACCTCATCCACCATGGATCTCATGCGTGGCGAAGTGAGGACCTCGGTTGTTTCCTGGATGGTTCTGCCTCCGGAAATCAAGGTCATCTTGTCAATGCTGGGCCAGATGATGAGGTCTTTTAAGGGGACATCATTCACAAGATAATCCATCAGTCCCAGATCGCTCTGGATACCCATGTATTTGTGAACATCCTGCCGGTGCAGATCACAATCAATAAGCAACACCGTGAGGTCGAATGCCCTTGCAAAGGTCAGCGAGAGATTTATTGCCGTCAGGGTTTTGCCTTCACCGGGATGGGCACTCGTGACCATAAGGGTTTTCCAGTTTTTATTTATTACGGATTTCTGAATCTGGGTTCGCAGGAGTTTGTATGACCCAAGATATGGCGAGTCGGAGAACATGGAAACACAGCGGTTTTTTTCGAGGATATCCTTATCCGGCACCACACATCTTGACTCGGAATATACAGGGGCCTTCACAGAACTCATCCCCGAGATATCCTGAAATGGCTTATCCGACAGCATGGTGTGCTGACGGGTTAATTTTGCCTTATCTATGGCCTTTTTTATTTTCATTTTCTCATCCCTTCCTGCAGATCATACCAGAATCATACACCTAATCGCCCAATCAACTTAACCCAGAAGATATCAAGATCCATGATGAAATAGTTGAAGATAATAAGCCCGCAAACCACAACAAAAAGAATCCCGGCACCTGTCCAGATCCATATATTCCTCTTCTTGCCGATTTCGCTCTCTGAAACGATGAAAGGTATGCTTGCCAGAACAGGAAATGATGTTGCTTGTGCCAGCATACCGGCATGCCGCACCGATGTGTCGGTAAATTCCCTGAAAGAACCTGCGCCAATACCTGCACCGATTCCCATGACAAGCCCGATCAATATGATTGCCGCTCGATTCGGTTTATAGGGTTTCTCCGGCAATCGGGCCGGATCGATGATGGTAAATCGCTCGCCTTTCTGCTCCTTCTCCAGGCCTTGAGACACCTTTGACTCCATATGCTTTCTCGTAAGGTCGTCGAATTTTGCTTGCGTATTACTCCGTTCCATCAAGAGGGCCTTGTACTCCGATTCCACCTGAGGAGAGAGTTCGATGCGTCGCCTGTAGTCATTCAGTCTGGTCCTGAGGTCACGGATCTGTGCATTGACAGTGGCTATTTCAGACTGGGTGCCGGCGAGCTGTGAAGCGAGTGTAATATAGGCCGGGTTGTCAGGCCGCTCTTTGCTCTTGCTGCTCGACGATACCTTCAGCCGTTGTTCAAGCTCGGCGACTTCAGCCTTGGTCTTGATGACATCAGGGTGTTCGTCGGAAAACTGATGCTTCAGATTCACCAGCTTGACATTTAACTCATTGATCCTCTGCCGGTCAGTCTGCATAAAATCCTGGGGGGTGCTCGCAAGCTGAGACATCAGATAAGCCTCTTTCTCTTTGAGCTGGGATGACTGATTATTCAAGAGGTCAATATTGCGCTCGATGTCACTGATGCTCTGCATATTAATCTGTACGAGTTCCGGAAGGTCATTCATATGCTTCTCTTTGAACCTGGCAATCAAGGCATCAATGCGTTCGAGATCGGCCTTTACCTTAGACACCTCATCCTGGAGGAACTTTGAAACATCTGTTGCCTGCCGCTCACGAACCTGTGAAATTCTCTTCCAGAAAAAGAGAGGCCAGTACGTTGGCAACCTGAAGGACCTTGCCCGGATCTTTCTTCCCCTGGTACGAAATGGTAAAGGCGATGGTTGCGGCAGTAGGCCTGCCGGTTTTGGGATCAACCACATTGACGCTGATGGGCTCTAAGGTTATGTCCTTTCGCATCTGCTCAATGATCTCTTCGGTCATCATGGTATCTTTCAGCTCGGGGTAGAGATTGAGTCTGTTTATGATGTCCAGGAGACGCGTGGAGCTCATGATGCGCTGGTTGATGATCTGCATCTGTTGCTCGGCATAGGTTGAGACGGATGATTTTACATACTCAAGAGGCACATCCTGCTGCTCTATAAGGATTGTCGTTGTGGACTTGTATATGGGGTGGTAATGACGAATGCGATGATAACTGAGATAAGGAGAATGGAGATGATGGGGATTACAATATTCCATTTTCTTCTCTTGAGAACGGCAAGATAATCTCCCGGGGCAAGTGCAACATTTTCCATATGATCTCTCCTGATAAATTGATACTAATACAAAAAACGTACTATGTAAAAGTCTCTTCCTTTAATGGGGGATGGGGTATTGCCATGTCACATTCAAGGAGTAGATGTTCTGTATCATCGTGCTGTCGTCCTGCTTATCCCTGATGTTCGCCAGGCGATAGGAGGCTTCGAATCTGAGGTCGTTGGAGTAATTATAGGTGAATCTCGGCTGTATCCTCACACTTGTTTCATCAATGCCTTCTGAGACAAACTCCTTCTCATCTTGTTTATACATGGAATATTCCGCAGTGAAATCTCCTGAAAATTCATAGGTGAATCGCCTTTTGATAGTGAACCTTACCGAAGAGTAACGTGATAACCCGACCTCACCGCTTATGGAACGATAGTCTTTGTAATAACTGATGGAAGAATCTGGTGACCTCGCCTCGATAAAAAAGAATCACCTGGGCGATAAAACCCCGGTTCGTTTCCCTGTGTTCGAATAATTGAGACAACGTATTTTTCCTTCGGGCAACCTGGCTCCCCATGTCAGCGGAAAGATCAATCACCTCGGTTATTCTCTTACTGGCCCCTGCCATCAAGGAATAACTCGTAACCTTAGAGTCCGTATAATCGTACAATGCATAACGAGGGCTTAACCTCACCGTTGTCTGAGACACTAAGGCATCAAGATCATGGGCCAGGGTGAGCGAGATGTTCTGAGTTGTTGAGTCGGAATAATCCGGATTGTCAAACGTGTCCTTATCATAGGCATACGAAGTTCTGAACGATGTCTTTTCAGTCAGGGCTGCATCTGCCCCGCACCCATAGTGCCAGCGCTTGCGTGTTGCTGTTCCAAACACAAGGCCTGTGGTTTCAAAATCACGGTCTATCTGAGAATCTCGTGCATACCTGGCATCGGCAGAAACATTCATGTTCTGTGAAAGAGAGTAGCCTATGCTTCCCGTATGAAACTGATCTGTTGCATCAAGGTCTTTCTGCTCATGATACACGGTTCTCTGAAGCGTGCTCTGCAGGGAAGCATTCAGACGCTCTGTTCTGTCGGTCAATCTCAATGAAGGAGACATCATAGCAACGAGATCATGAACCTTGTCACCACTGCCGGAGTCATAGAATATGTTGTCATTGTACTGGTCCCTTATGGACAGCTGGGGGATAAGCTTGATTTCGGCGCAGTGCAAGGCAATAGGTAAAAATAAAACGATTGCAAAAAAAACAGGTATGTAAACTCGGCCATGAAATCCTTGTTTGTTTTCATTATTCATAAAACCGCAGTTTGTTATTCTGTCATTCCCGCAAAAGCAGGAATCCAGTAGTTTTTGAGTTAAACAACTCATGCTACGCATGATATCCATGTAAGGAACGCTCAGGGAACAATGATTACATCGCCACGTTTGAGGGTGATATTTTCCTCAAGGTTCTTGCCCTTGATAACATCATTATAGTGGAAGCGGATCAGCTTTGTTCCATTTGCTTCCGTGCGGAGGATCCTGATGTCGTTATTGTCGGCAAAAGGGGTCAGCCCGCCGGCAATTGCAAGCCCCTGGAGTACATTGACCCTGCTGCCCATCAGAAAACTTCCGGGCTTGTTTACCCTGCCAAGGATATATATATAGGCGCTGTTCATATTCCTTACCGATATCCATAACACAGGGTCGGGTACATACTTTTTAATACGTTTCTCAATTTCGGTTTTCAATTCGGTAATGGTCTTATCCTCAGCCTTTATCGACCCTATAAGTGGGAATGATATGGTGCCGTCGGGAAGGACAACAACTTCCTGGGTGAGGGATTCATCTTTCCAGATCGAGACCATCAAAACATCTCCAGGTCCGATGAGATAATCGGACTGAGTTTGTGTATTCTGCTGTGTATTTGCAGCTAAGGCCTGTAGTGAAACAAAGGAAAAAAACAAAGTGATTATGAGCAACTTGGAACATATGTGCATATTAAACCTCCACTAAACTTATGTTTAATCATGGAAAAAACTGTGCTCAAAACCGGCATCATCCCTTTATCGACTTGAGAGTCCTTTGCGCCTCTTCCTTGCCCACGAATCCGTCAGGGGATTTCAGCGCGGCCTCCAGCCTCTCTTTTGCCTTGCTCAGTTCACCATTCTTATAGAAGATCATACCCAGGTGAAAGTTATAGACCGGGTTCAAAGGGTCTTGCTCAAAGGCCTTGCCTATACTCCTGAGGGCCTTCTTCATATCGCCTGCCCGGTAATAAACCCACCCGAGGGTATCATTTACTGCTGCATCATCCCCTTTCAGTGCTTGCGCCTTTTTTGCCAGAACCAAAGCCCTGTCAAGATCGGCCTTTGATTTGGGGTTCTCTGCCAGGAGAAAGGCCAGGTTGTTTGCCATGGGCCAGAGATCAGGGAATTTCTGCAGGCCCGACTCATAGATATTTCTGGCCTTATCATACTCCCTGGTCTTTTCGAAAAGCGCGCCAAGGGAAAAATACAGCACCGGGTTCTGCGGGGTCTTGATGATGGATTCCTGATACCTTCTTACAATCTCATCCTTCTTCCCCTGGGCGAGATAGATGTTTGTAAGCAGGAAATAAGGTTCGACCCACCCGGGCTGTGCCTGGATGGCCTTCTGTGCATATTCACTTGCCTTTGGGTAATCTTTCTTCATCAGGAAAATCCGCCCCAATAGATTCAAAACCTGGGGATCGCCCGCATTTTTCTTCAAACGGTCAACACATAATTTCTGGGCTTCCTCCAGCTTGTTCTGTGAAACATATAATCCGGCAAGCATACTGAAGGCCTGGGGAGATTCGGGGTTGAGCGAATAACCTTGCCCGGCAGTGGATATTGCCTTTTCCCACTGTGCATTCTTCGCATAAAGCTGGGCAAGCTTTGCATAACCCAGCAGGCTGTTTTTATTTTTGTTCAGGATCTCGCGGTATTCTTTTTCAGCACCTGCCATGTCACCCCGGCCGGCCAGGACATCACCCAGGAATCCATGTGCTTCAATAAACTTCGGATTGGATTCGATTATCTCCCGCAATACGGAGATTGCATTTTCAAAGTCATTCTTGTTGATATATGCCTTTGCCAGTGCCAACGAAAGATCCACAGACTTAGGGTTCACCTTCTGGGCGCTTTTCAGCGTGTCTATGGCCAGCCCCATCTCACCATTGAGCCGGTGCGCCTCGGCAAGGGCAATATGGCCCTGGATGAACTCGGGCCTCTCGTTCACGACGGGGCGAAGCTCGGACACTGCATTAATGCCGTCTTCCCTGATAAGGTAGATCTGTCCTTTCGTGTAATGAAGGTTCACATCCTTCGGGCTCACCTTGAGGGCCTCATCAACATATTTCTGCGCCGTATCAGGTTCGCCCTTTTTCATATAGCACGTGGCCAGGGCATTCTTCACCTTGATGGCATTCTTCGAGCCCTTGTCTTCATCGGCTGCAAGGTAAGCGTTTAAAGGTGCAATAGCCATGTCTATCTTGCCCGCAGAGGCATAGAGCTCACTGAGCGCCAACGTCAGTTTCACGCTCTTTTTGTTCTGGGCAATACCATCTTTCAGGGTTGTCTCCACATCGGTCAAACATACCACGCTGCTGGTAGAACATGGCCACGAGCAGAGCGTTGTCTTCATCACCCGGGTCGGAACTCAAGATGGCCTTGATAAGGTTCTGGCCCTGATCCTTTCTCTGGGTGTTCATATACAGAGATGCGAGGTTCAATTTATAAATCGCCTTTTTCGGTTCGAGCTGAATCATTTTCTTCAAGACGGATTCCGCATCGGCGAGCTTGCCTGTCCTCATGTAAAAATCAGAAACCGTCATATAAAGATCCAGCGATTTCGGATTCGCCGCTATACCCTCTAAGAGTATCTTTTCACCACCTTGAATGTCTTTGTTGCGCATGGCATTCCTGAACAACATAAGATACACTTCCGGCTTGGTAATTTTCTTTGCAAGAAGCCCGTTAAGAATCGCAGCCCCCTCATCACCCTTGATGCCGTCAATGAGGATGCCGGCCTTGAGCAGAAGCGCTTCATCATTATTCGGTTCTTTCTTCAGAACCAGCTCAGCCTTTCCCATTGCCTCCTCAGGCATCTTAGCCACGAGAAAGATCTTGCCCAGTTCAAGATTTGACTTTATATGGTCGGGATTCAGTGTGGTGGCCTTGGAGAAATAGCCAAAGGCCTTTTTCAGATCTCCCTGCTTCTCTTCGATCATGCCCATCATGTACCAGCCGTCGAGATATTTCGGGTCAAGCTGGAGAACATTCTTGAATTCAAGGCCTGCCTTGACGTAGAGGGCCTTCTCATACAGCTCCATACCCTTCTTGTAGAATCTGTCTCTCTTGGCCTCCTTTGATGAACAAGCGCCCAGGGATAGGGCCAGAAAGACAATGCACAAAACAAAAAGAAATTTCTTTTCCATATCCAATGCTCCTATACTATGCAGTGATCCATAAACCGGGTTCAAAACCCTTTCAAAGCAATAATTCCAAGTGATATAAGCGTGGTTGCAATCACTATGTACCTTCCCCTTTTTCTGTTATTAAGCAGTATTTCATAGCTGTAAAAGAATATCAGAATCTGCACAATGAGAAACTCGGTTTGCCTGGAGTTCGTTATAGTATTTATCAGTGGTGAAGCACTTAAGGCTATGATGAGAATGAGATAATCCATAGGGCTTATCTGGAAGCTGCCCTTTCTTCTGTTCAGCCTTACCAGGATGAGTGCTGAAAGGATGCATATGAAACAACAACCAAGGTAGAGCATCCGAAAGCTCAACCCAAAAAAATGATAAGGCTGCTCTAAATTGAGATATACTATAGCTGGAATCATAAAATACAGGATAATCCGCACAATACTTCCAACGATCTGTTTTTTCACAGCCCACAGGCAAACAATTACTGCACCCAGAAGAAGAGCAACTACTGATATGTAGCCCGGTAGGCCTTCCACCTCTATGCAGTTAATTATCATCAGCGACGGCAGCAGGATATCAAGCGTGACCGTTGTGAATAAAAGCATTATGTCACGATTTTTCAGAAACCTGAGTCTTCCTTTTATGACATTGTCAATTATCTCATAACGTTTGAACTTGAAACTATATTTATAAGTTACCTGGAAAAACGTTATGACAATCCCTGAGAGTATAAGATAGAGCCCTAAGATAAACCAATCGGAGCTGAACCGGAAGATGTAAGCACAGGCAACGAAAATTGTCTGAAGCAGATAGATAATGAAGACTGCTTCGGTGTGAAAAAGGCCAAGGCTTAAGAGCTTGTGGTGATAATGGTTATTGTCTGCCACAAAGGGAGACCTTCCGGCCTTGATCCTTTCAAACATGACTATGCAGGTATCGATTATAGGAAACCCTACAATGAGCAAAGGGAGGACCGGGCATAACAGGGCATTCGTCTGAGTAATCTTCAGAGCCAGGACAATAGAGACGAACCCCAGCAACTGACTGCCTGCATCTCCCATGAAGACCGAGGCCGGATAGGTGTTGAAACTTAAGAATCCGAAGAGTGCACCCAGCATGGCAATGCACATAACCGCTACAGCTTTGTCCCCCGATTGGTAGGCCAGGGCAAAAAGGCAGAGAAAGATGATCAGTGCTATACCGCCCGCAAGCCCATCAAGCCCGTCAGCCAGATTAATTGCATTGGTTACCCCCACAATCACCAACAGCGTCAACGGCAGGGAAATGCCCAGGGGCAGATCAACACCGGCAGGGAGCAGCATGCCCAGCGAATTGATTTCAACTCCACCATAGATGATAACCACCAGGGCTGCAGCTATCTGAGAAAGGAACTTGGGCCTGTAGCCGAGATTATACCTGTCGTCCGCAAGCCCCATAGCAACAAGGATGATGGCGCCAATGACAACAGAAACTGCAAACTTGTCCAGCGTAAGCCCATAGAAGATTGCGATACAAAAGCCCAGGGCCATAGCCAGACCGCCGCTCTTGGGTATGGGCGTGGAATGCACCTTGCGCTCATTAGGAATGTCAAGAATATTTGCCCGCACAGCCACGGACTTGAACATGGGTATTGAGGCAAGGGTTATAAAGAGTGCGATAAATAGGGTGGATGCGAGTATCATAATCTTACTTCACTAATGCAGAATTTGAATTCTGATGTCCCTTGATAAAGTCTACTAAAGCAGTCATCATATCTCTTACAAACGTGTCCATTCTCTGTTCATTGACACTGATAGATTCACCCGGCCTGATGGGTGTTATTGTCCTGATGAACAGGTCATAGGTATTATCCCTCCTGATGGCATGGAGGGCAAGATCGAACCGGTTGATATTTTTATCATAAGAAGCCCTGTTCTTTGTCTGGAACCAGAAATATACCACCATTTTACTACCCATGTTGGCCACAATCATCCTGGTCACTTTGAGCCGCCCGAAAAACGGGACGCCTTTGATCTCATGGGTTGATGTCTCAAGGGGTTCCCATCCGGAAGAAGGCAGACAGACCGTGGGACTGTGGAAGAAATTCTCATTAGCCAGAAAAGCAGTTCCCCGGTATCCTATATAGAGCGATACATCGTCCCCTGCACTGTTCCGGTAATTACCATTAAATGCCTCCTCGGCCCCTGATTCATCGATAATCTCAGGGTCAACAAGGGTTGCCTGGCCGGACCAGTTTGAAAACATGAGCGGAAAACTTGCAATACCCCCGGTTAATTTGATGGGGGGAAGCGCTTGCGTACTGAAGCTGAGGCCTGCAACAATGATCAAAATAATTATTGATGTTATAAAGGCGCTATTTATAGAGGATTCTCCTCTTGCCTTTAGAATGCCGGGATCAGACTCGGATACGGCTATTTCCTCCTCCTTGCTTTTCTTTGGAGGCAACAAAGAAAGTATTCTCCCGATCAAGAACAGCAAGCAGGATGAAGCCATGAACAAAACCCACCCGGAAAAACCGTGAAAGAAACCTTCCGCAACACCGGGACCGTAATAGTTTGTGAGAATACCAGTAATCCCGATCCTCAGCGCATTGGTGAGAATGGCAATGGGGATGGTTACGAGGATACAAAATATGCGTTTCCATGCAACACTCTCGAAGAGATATGCATAGATAACACCAATGGCTAGAAGGGGGAAAACATAGCGAAGGCCATTGCATGCATCAACAACCTGTAGTTGCGTAACGCCAAGGTCGATTATGTTGCCACTGACATTTACAGATATGTTGAAAAACCGTATTATCTCACCTCCCATTTTTGATGAGATGGATTTGAGGTAAATCCCTATAGTTCTTTCAAGAACAGGCGGTATCGGAACCATGAAAATCAAAAATCCGAGTGGTAAGATCAAGCGCCGGGTTATGTCCAGCCCAAAGCAGAAAGCTGTAAAACAGATGATCAGCAAAGGCACTGCGGGCATAGAGATATTTCCGCTGGACCCGAGGATTCCATAGATGGAGAGCAGGACAAGGGCTATCAGGACAGGGAAAACAGCCCATGAGTTCTTTAACTTCACATCCTTCAGGCGGGAACGCATGTCCCAAAGCAAATACATTGAAACCACCGGAATTAAAAACCCATAGGAATAATCATCATTTTTCAACCAGGTATTGACCAGCGCTGTAATGGGGACCCAGTAAGCCGCAATAAAAAAAACCAAAAGCAGCGAAACTTTAAACCAGGTGCCTTTTATAAAGTCACTTATAGAACTCACAACTCAACCTCACTCGACCCTCTGAGTTTATTTCTTAAAATCCAGGACAGCGGAACCCAGAATTTTCGACGCATGAGATGCCCGACGCTCCCGATCATCCAGCAGGTCTGTTTGCACGCATCCACTTTTCTGCGCGCCTCCTCAGCTTCCGGGCTTGTCCAGATATCCTGGAATGATCTTTCCCTTATATTGCCAAAGGGAAAATCCATGACATTGCACGGCCGGACATAGCCATAAGGGTCAATGAAAAAAGAATCCGTTGCCATGGTGCATTTCAGCGACCTTTCTTCGCCATGCATATGTTTTATTATGCCCTTGGTAAAATATGCCCGGAACCAGTCTTTGGGGTGTTTTGATCCCAGATACTCACCTAATAGGTCTTTAATCCCCGATTCGACCCTGGCCATGTCAAAAATGGCGTTGTCTTCTTTATGAAAGTAATAGGCATTGTGCAATATGGCTGTTGCCAGTTCCACACCGTTCTCACAGGCCAGCCTATAGAGCGGAACAAGGTCTTGTGCATTCTGGTCGGAGATGGTCACTGCAATACCCAGGTCTTTGATGCCAAGGGCTTTCAGGCCCTTGAGGGTCTCCAGAGCAAGCGAATGGGCCTTTTTGATTCCCCGGATCTTGTTATGTGTCTCGCCAATTCCGTCAAAACTGATGCGTATGCCCACGTCCTTGTGTTTCTGCATGACCTCCATGGTTTTCTTGGTCAGAAAGCCGTTGGAGCTGATCACGACACGTTTGGCCTTGGTCTTGACGACATCGAGGATGTCGCTCAGGTCATCTCTCAGGAAGGGCTCACCGCCGGTGATATTGAGCGCGTACCATCTTCGGCAGGGTGGTAAGTTCATCCGCCCTGATCTCCTCTTCCTTTTTGCTTGGATACAGCCAGGTGTTACACATGATGCACTTGCTGTTGCACCTATACGTGACAGCTATAATTCCATCCATCCATCTACTCCTGACAATGCTTTCCTTATGGATCCACCAGGTAACTTTTTCCGGCCATTACCTCTTAATCAAGGAGTTATAGAGCTCCTCCATCTGATCCGTAACACGGTCCCAGGAGTAATTCTTCCGTACATGCTCCAAGGCCGCCTGCTTTTTCTCCATAACCTTTTCCGGATTCCCGATCAGGTCTTTCAAAACACTGTAAAGGTCCTCGACATCACGGTTTCTAAAAGTGTACCCATGGCTTTCAAGTGCCTCCAGATTCTCTGGAATGTCACTGGAAAGACAGCAGTTACCATAATTCATAGCATCAAGGAGTGCGACCGGGAGGCCCTCCAGTGTAGACGGTAGGCAGAAGAGATAGGCATTGCTGAAAAGCTCCTGCATGGGCCTTCCGGTGACGAATCCGGGGAAGATTATTCGCGGGTCATTCCCCGCCAAATCTCTGAGACGGGATTTGTATTTTTCCATATGAGCGGCATCGCCCGCAATGACGAGCTTCATCTCCGTATCCAGCCTGCGGAAGGCCTCAATGAGAAAGTGGGCGCCCTTTTCATCCACCAGCCTCGCGGCAAAAAGAACATACCTGTCCGGCAACAGCCCCTGTTCGAGAATCCACCTCGCGGACTGTTTTTCCACCGGCTCGACCCCGTTGGGAATATACACGACCTCCCGGGCGAATTTATCCTCATAGTATTGCTTCTGCACCTTCGAGACCACGGTGGCCTTGTTGGGGAAATAGACCACGCTGTAATCCGACAGCCGGAAAAAGGTCTTGCCTATGAAGCCCCATTTATCACGCTTCCATTCCAGACCATGTGCCTGGACAACGCTTGGTATGCCCCACATTCGCGGAAAGATGGAAAACACCGACGGACCGACGGCATGGACATGGACGAATCGGCATTATTGTTTCGAAGCACATCCAGCGTTGCATGGAAACAAATCGAGAGCTTGTGCAGGGACTTCGTGTTGACGGACGGCACCGTCTTGATCTCCATCCCTTTGAAATCCCATCCACCGTGCCATAATCCCGACTGGAATAAACGATGACGTGATGTCCCTCGCATAGCCAGGCGGACTGCCGATCTCCTCGGTGACCTTTTCTATGCCACCCCCGATGGGGATGCCTTTTACCGCAATATAGGCGATGTGCACGGCAACACCCTCTCTATCTCCTTAAGCAACGTGAGTGATCCTCACTGCAGGAACGTCAATCCCAGCAAAGCTAACTTTGCCTTGGTTGCCGGTTCTGACGCACTTAAATGAATACTTCGTATCTTTTCTCCCGGGTGTGGATTTTTCCAGGTAAACATCTGAACATTAAGGGGAATACCTGCGGCTGAGAAACCTCGCCATACGACATTTGACCCGATCAGGACATCAGGGCTTCTGACAAATTTCCAGCCGTTCAGCCTGAGACCTTTGCTTGAACGTATGTCTGTGATGTTCCAGTTTCTAAAAGGTCAATGCTCTCTGATCGGCCGGAGTCATATTTAATACTATACCTGCCTATTTTTCGTGGCGTTAACTGTGGATCCTCCATGAATGCTGTATGCAGGAATACAAGCTTCTCTCCTTGCATATCACCCTGAAAAACCTCTTTTTCCTTCGGCAGCCTATCATCCGCACATGCAACTATGATACAAGTGTTCTTACCCCCTGAATCAGGTAATAAGTCAAACACTATACCGTCAAAAACCTGCTTCCCCGATATTAATGTACGCAAGTCTAGGACAGGTCCTATATCAAAAAATCCGCTCATGTTTACAGAAGAGTACACCATCTGCCTGTTGCAGTTCTTTGATAAGTCTATAGGCCTCTGTTTGTATTTACCTGCATCTTTGATGTCATATCTCATCGTTTCCGCCAAAGCGGTCACATCACCATCCCCCTTATCAATAGCGCACTGCGCCGACCAGGCGCACATCGGTGCATACAAGGTCGTTGCAGCAGGAGATAGTGTGCTAAATAAACCCCAGCTCGTTGCAATGACACCCTGCCCGCCAAATCTCTTCACGCTTTGTGCAAGTGCCTTAGCTGCATTAGGATCATGCCAGGGAGAACCAACAACGCGAAAACCATTATTGCGGAAATATTCTATGCTGCGATAGTCCGTTCTCTCAGTGTAATGCCAGTCAAGAATGAGGATATCAGAAGGTAGCTTTTTTAACGCTTCGTGTGTAGATCCTGAATTAAAAGTGGGATTATTACTGTTGGCAGAGCCCACTTCAGCCTCCCAGCGTTTGTGATCGAGGAGCATGTCACCCCACATGGCAGTCTGCACTCTCTGATTTTTCAGCCAGTCA
The DNA here is from genome assembly GCA_963785235.1 of uncultured delta proteobacterium. GTDB lineage: Bacteria > Desulfobacterota > Desulfomonilia > UBA1062 > UBA1062 > MWEI01. Next base: position 177,781 of record CAWAUM010000003.1, read on the forward strand.
TGAATTCGCCTGACATCCATAGTTAAGATATCCGCAGTACTCTTGCTCGATTTTGAGGAATAAATGGACAGGCCCTTTATCTCGTCATGGCTTATGAGAAGCGTCTTCGGTTGATACGTTTTCAAAAGTTCTTCATAGAGTGAGAACAAACTCTTATATGATTCTCTTAAGGGGTCGTAAAAGGTGGACCCTTCGGCTATCTCCATCTGCTTAAAATCAGTGGCTTTGAAGGCGGAGATCATCCCTGCCCAAACATCCATGTGCAGAGCCCGGGCATAGTCCCCGATCTCCCTCATCTGGTCCTTAGTCCAGCCGCCGTCATCGACGTTTTTTGACCATGAGAGCATCTGCCTGGGCACATGGAGGAAAATTACTACATTGCTCCGTGCACGAGAAAAGGCATCCAGGTATTTCTTCATCAAACCGATATCACGGATAGCAGGCTTGAGCATTTCTATACATACCCCTCTTATAGGCAGATCAGGCCAGTCACGTATTGTCCCACACGGTATTTTCCAATTGCCTGAGTCTCTTTTAAGTAGGCCTATGAGTGCATAGGCTCCATACAAACATCCTCTCTCGTCAGCCGCTCTTATTACAGCCTTGTCCGGAGTCACGCTGATCTCGAACCCCTCTGCGGGAAGGTTGAAATCCTTTCCAGGCAGAACCCTTTGAATATGGATTCCCCTTCCCTGAGAATTCCCGGTCGATATTCTGACCGACAGATTCACTGACGCAAGTTCCCCAATCTCCTGCTTCAGGATCGTTTCTGCTTTTTCCAAAGGCATGCCCCAGATACCATCCCCGGAATGTAGCAGATATTGCCCGGATGCCCTTCTTTGCTCTTTGGGTGGTGGAGCATAGAACGGCCATGCATTTACTGAAGCTATCTTATTCCCCGGGCCCTTTGATCCCTGAAGCATATTGGATCGTGACGGAGGGAGAGTATGGATGGAATATTTAAATGAGTAAGTTCGGCCAGGATAGAGAAATTTCTTGTCCCCATTGAATAAGATGCTCTTGGAAGGATCCCAGGGAATATTTCTAAAATCAGCCATACGTATCGTACCGGTATCCATGAGATCCTTAATCTCCAGGTCACACAAGGCCCCCTTCACAATGATCCGATTCTTGTCCTTGAGAAGAATACGCTTGGCAATAGGCAAAGGATCAGGGGGAATGCTGCCGGCATCATAAAAAGAAGCCGGAGTCGCCTCAATTGTTGCCCCCTTAAAGAGATCACCGGAAATTTTTATGAACTCAAAGCTTATGTTGGAAAGCCGGGAAGGTGCCTTGTACGTCATGGATATTTCGATGGTACTCGGATCGACTTGTTTGAGACTCAGCGTATAAACCGCATCTGATGCCGGGTCATTCCCTGAAATGATGAATGTCCCGGCAGGGTTTTCTGTAAGTCTTCCGTTCCAAGGTCCGCTCCAAATCCTCTTACGGCTTCCTGTCAGACTCAATTCATAAAATTCAAAAAAACCCCCAATGCTCACAACAGCCTTCATGCCATTACAGAATGCCCGGGCACGGTTTTTGGTATCAACTCGCAGTTGGAGACTTGGTGAGACGCTTTCAGGTTTTGCATAAGTATCCTCACCCTTACTACCGGCAATCTTCAAAGGGAGAATAAGAATCATAAAAACCGTTAAAGACAATACAACTAAATTATCAGAGCAGCCTTTTCTTTTGACTATATCCATAAATCCCTTTGCCTTTACTGTTCAACACCACATCGATGATTATTTCCGCACACACTTATTGAATATTGCTTCGATGGAAGACAGATGAGAATCGATTGAATGATTATTAACAACATATTCCCTGGCCCGAATGCCCATTTCCTGTGATTCCTTCGGGTTCTGTATAAGCCTGTCCAATTTATCTGCTAAGTCATGTGCATTGCCCGCCTCGAAGTGATATCCGGTCTGTCCATCCATGACCATCTCCAGCAGACTTCCATGGTCGGATACAACTGCTGGTCTGGCTTGTGCCATTCCCTCCAAAACCACATTGGGCTGATTCTCATAACACACGGATGGTACGACAAAGCATGTTGCCTGGCTGAATAATTCCCTAATCCGTTTTTGGTTCTGAAACCCATGGAAACGGATACGAGTTCCCAACTTGTTTGTAAATGAATCCTTCAGATGTAATGCATAGGGTGTAGTATCATCTCCGACAATTGTGAGGTGTGCGGATTGGTTTTTCAGGAGCATCATTGCCTCAAGCAATGTCTCAACACCCTTTTCATGACTTAACCTGCCTACATAGAGGATTTCCCCTGGAAAGGACGTTTGATTTCCTTCATAAACCGCCGTATCAATCCATGTAGGTATATGGACGATCCTCTCCGGACTGACCCCCCCTGGACCATCTTCTCACGCGTAAACGCAGAGGGGGTGATGAAATAGTCAACATTGTCATAGAGCCGTCTCACCCGTGACAGCCACATCCCCGCAACCTTTATCAATGCAGCACCCAATGAACGCTGATATCCACCGCATCTGTTGTACACTGCCATGATGAGTCCATGTTGCAGGCAATCCTCACAGATATGTCCGTCACGATAGAGGAGGTAGTTTGGGCAAACTTTGTGAAAATCAGACATCCGCCAGATAATAGGAACATCATTATGGCGACAAGCATCAATGATGCTGTCGCTGAAATAGACAGCATTGAGAAAAAGCGCAAGATCTGGCCGTACATCTTTAATCAGCCTTTCAAGTTTCCGCCGTGCTTCGATGTGGTAAATGGAATTGAAGGCATACGCCATTTTTTTCCAAGGGGTCATTTTGAACTCATTGAAATAAACACTGTCGGAACCAGACGGTGGGGAAACAAAATACTTTTTATAGGGGGTTTCATTGTTTTGTTCGAAGTTCACACAAAAAGGAATAAACTTGTGGTTGGGCATATTTTCCACAAGGGAGAACATGTATTTCTCAGGTCCACCGGTAATAAAATAGTTTCTATTTACGGTTAGTATCTTCAATGTGCTCGAGGCTCGGGGGTAGTGTTGTCGTTTACCTGCTTCTATTGATCATTCAAATCGCCATATAATTTTAGAGCCCTGTATCTTTCCCATCCATCATAGTGAAGGCAAGAAGTGTTTTTAAAGCATCAGAAGCTTCAAAAATATCCCGCGTCGACTGGTATTTTGGTGCTTTCACCTCATAATCGCGGTATTCTTCTGGGTTTTGGCCTCCTTCCCCAGCTTCAACCGCTTTGATAATATTGTAGAGTTCACGTGCTGTTACATAGTGCAGGATGAAACTCTTTCCGTCATTGTATTTCTTTTCAAGATAGCCAAGAATGTAGTTCATCTCTTCACCTAAAGCCTGTTCACTGTCGACTGCACCATGAGTATGTGTTTTGATTATAATCCAGTTCTTTTTTCCACTAACATGGATTCCGGTGTTGACCCAACCATTTATCCTTGTGTTCGAAATAGGATAGTATTTGGTCACGCTGTCTGCGGTACATCTGAGGCTTGAGACTTTGTTTCCAGCTAAGAAAGGAAAGACGGGTCCCTGTATAATCATGAGTCCCTGACCCTGACACCCACCCACTCTAACAATAGCCCCCTTATTGTAAGACTTCGGCCTGTGTGGGTCGCTATCAGCATAGTAGATTGAGTTTATCTGTCTTGGACTCGCCTCGGGTTCTGGTGAAGGGAATGTAAAATCAGCGTAGCACCCTGTTCTGTTTAAGACGGCGATTTCATCGTTTACTCCACAACATCTGCCATCCAATGAATTGGCTAATGCCCAGTCACCATGAATGAATCCATATCGTTTCCTTCCATTTACACTTCCAAATATGCCGAACTTACTATAGTCCTCAATGCATTTTAATATGGTTTCTTTCAAATTTTGCGCTGTGTCGGGCCGAGTTTCCCCGTGATGCAGGTGTAACTCAATTTCCCCATACCCGGCTTCACACAACGACACCAGATCTCGGAGGTTCCCATTCCTGTGATAATGTGGTGGAAAAAACCATGTCCTGGTCGGCAGATTTCCGTAAAAATCATGATGGTTGTTGGCAAGTTCCAGGATATAGCGAGAGAAGTTGCTTCATCCTGCCCCTCTCAACATCTATTCCCACGTGTCCTGTGCCAGGTTCAAAGTGATCCACCATACAGAAAAGAACGTGAATTGGTTTTACAGGAGGGTGAGAGAAAATTGATTTTACATATTTAGGAATCCACTTTGAAAGAACAAAGAGCAAGAATCTTATTTTATTTGTATTATTCATAGTGAGATCTGTGACCTAAGTTCTCAAGAAGGTGAACATGGACTTCTCTGCCCATTGGATCAGGTTCTTGCGCGGCCATACTGATAAAAAATTAGTGGGAGTATATTTGCCCTCATGGTAAAGTCTCCTTCTTGTTGGTGACTTAGCAATTGCATCCATTATTGCAGAGTCATTAGTGCCCATACTGAATATTTTGCCACCATTATTGGGAACGAGTTCCTGAAGAAAATCGAGTCTTGGGCTAATTGTTTTCAAAACCGGGTCATGAAGCCATGCAATACCGAAAACTCCTTTTACATCTTTATTGATCTTCATAGAGATCTGCGATATTTTGATATAAACGTATCCTTCCTTCAGCACCGAACGTCTTTCATTGAATCAATATCATGTGCGTCTAGATGCAGTTGATATAAGGGTTGAAAGCCTTTAAGATCAATCAAGAGAAAAAGCAACACGTTAATAAATTGATGTACATCATGTCTAAACAAGGACTTTAGGGGAAACTTATTGAGATGCACTTTTGCATAGCCTGCTGGGATGAGTCTGAGTGTACATACCCCCAGGCATTTAAGAAACTTATCATTTGAATACATATAGAAATCTAGGGGCTCTTTGTCTGAGAGTATGTTACTGATAATTCTTTCAAAATTAATATGAAATAATGACTTGATATTTGGTGGCATATTGGATGAATCTAATTTAATAATATTATCGCGGATAAGATATATGAGAAGAAGTTGATTGTAGGATTGCAATATTGATTCATCGCTTCTCTTTCTTATTTCATTGGTGAGATTAATTACATCCGTGCTCACATAATTATGTTTAGCAATATAAGGGTACCTCTCAAATAGTTTTGCATATTCATTCAGGGGGTATGTTGTTAATATTGAAGAAATAGAATTGAATCTAATTGTATAATTATTCAGTATCTCACTTATTTCATTGGAAAACATCTGCTACCCTCCCACGTTATTCTAATAATGCAATAGTAATGATATGATAAAAAAATGGCATACAGATAAATAAAGGCATATGACATCCCTAGCAAGAGAAAGTGCTACACGTCGGCATGAATAAAGAATTTGATCTAATTGTGGATGTGACATTACTTTCTTGATACAGGCATTGAATACTTCCCATGTATCTGACTTACACTGGCTATGCAAATTGAGCCCCTAATTAAAGACTGTTTGCCACTGATCACACATGGAACTTCTCGTCAATAAATTTAACGATACTGTAAGCATATTCCCTTTCGAGAATTGATTTCTCATGTACTATGTTCCAAGTGTTATCGTTCAACTCAAAATAAAATGGTGATCTTTCGATAGTTGCTGTCCCAAAGTGAATTGCCTGGAACTCGAGGAGATAAAATTGTCTTCCATCGTACGCAATATCCAGGGACAAATTAGGCACTTTCAAATAATTGAATATCTCCTGCGCAAAATCCAGGGTACCTTCTGGAATATTCTCAAGAAAAGCGAATTTACCACTGCCGCTGGCACGAAAATCATTATCTCGTACCTGGCGATTAAGAATGTAGTACTTTGTGCCGTAAACGAGCACTTTCCAGTCATCGTTGAGATCTGGTATGAAGTTTTGTACGACAAATTTTCTACGATGCCAAGAATCGCGCTTATATCCTTTGTGCTTAATTGCCCTTGCAAAATTCCGTAACTCGTCCTTAAGCGAACGGGTTTTACTGATCTTTTGAGCGGATTTAAGTGCATCGGCTTTGTCGTTGGCAAGGAAGACTCCGGTACTCATGGCTCCAGCATCCTGCTTGAGAACAAGCTTACCATCTGGAATAGCCTGAGAAGCAACAAAATCTTCATAGGTGCCAAAGCAGTGAGTACGGATATTCTTCACAGCCTGCAGGCTATAAATATCTCGCAATATCTCCATGAATACTTTATTGTGATGCGCCCTGAAAACGTAAAAATCTGGAATTAAAATGGCCCCCTGCAGTTGCAGGCCGAGTAAAATATCCTCAATATAGCTCTTATAATGAAGATTCCGGTCCTCTGAGCTTTGATAGAGAACATACTGATCTTTAAAGTTAATCTCCCTGAAATCTATCTCAGCATAACGAACAAGAACCGTCTCATACCCCTGTTCTCTGAAATACATCTCCAACAGGCGCTTGTCGAAACCGCTCATATAGGGATTCGCATATATGTTCTTGGTGTTGAACCGGTCTTTATAGTCGAGCAAGACATAAATCTTTTTCGTCACAACTCGCCCTCCAATTCAATATGTCCCTGCCACCCGGGAGCAGGTTTAAGCCTGTGAACAATCAAAAAGATATTGAACCCAAGATGTATAAAATCCAATACCATAATTGTTTTATATGCCTCCCAACATATATCTCAATAGAAGTAATTGATTTCTATCACGATTCATATCTCAACAACTCCCGATAGATACTCTGTGTCGTCTCCGTCATTTTATTTAGACTGAATCTCTCGCGAGCGACGTGTTTTCCCATTAAGCCCATGGTTCTTCTCAACGCATCGTCTCGCAGCAGCCTCAAGGTTTGTTGGGCCATGGCGTATTCATCGTTTATTCCGACACAAAAACCGGTCTGCCCGTCATCCAGAACTTCAAGGGTTCCTCCGCAATTAGTAGCAACCACAGGTACCCCCGAAGCGAGCATCTCAATAACAGTATTGGGAAGACCTTCCGTGTCAGACGTCAGCACGCCTACATCTGTTATTTGCAGTATTTCCTCGACATCGTTTCGGATATCTAAAAGGAATACATTGTTATTGAGCCCGGATTTTTTGATGGCAAACGCCAATTCTTCCTTCAAGGAACCTCCACCAATAATGAGAAAGGCTGTATTCGGCTCATGCTCAAGCACCATTGCCGCCATCCTCAAAAACATAACAGGGTTTTTCCATGGCTCTAATCGTGCAACCAGAGATACAATATGCTTGAATCCCTCAAGATTGAGGTCGCATTTCTTCTGCCTTGGGTCGATATGTTTGTTGAATCTCTTCAAATCGACACCGTTATGCACGACTTTTATTTTATGTGGAGCGAGCTTATGGAAGACTTGCCGACCGGCCTCGGAATTGGCAAGGACCACATTTGAGAATAAGAAAGAAGCCTTGAGAAGTACTCTTTCATATGATGAAGTAGGATACCTGCTGGCCCTTATGGCTGAGTTAGCAATTGGTATTCCGGCTATCCGGGCTGCTATGGAGCCATATATGCCTGCCATGGACATGTATGTGTGGAGTAAGGAAATGTGATGTTTTCGAATCAGATGTACCAGTTTAGCTACAACAAAAGGGTCCCATCGCCATTTTCGTAACGCGTAATAAATGGGGATGTTGCACTGTTCGACTTGGTCCATAAACCCGTCCGCCTGATCAAGGGATACAAGGCAAGGATCGAAATACTCCCGATCAATTCCTTTGAGGAGTTCTACCAATTGCCTTTCAGCGCCACCGATCGAAAGTGCAGCAACTACAAACATTATGTTGGTTCTTGGAGTTGTCATGAATGATAGTATTTAAATTCAGTGCACATGTTGTAGTTCAAAAGCTTATATCGTAATTTGAGGCTGGACATAAACCGTGCGAGCTAAACTCCTCGTTTTTAAAGTCCGAATTAATTGGTTTATCAGCAATTATCTGCATTAGTTTCTGTATAGTTTTTTATAATTATAGCTGGATTTCCACCCGCTACAACCATGGGGGGGATATCCTTATTTACAACACTGTTGACGGAGATCACGGAGCCTTTTCCAATCGTAACCCCCGGTAGCACTATTGAATTAGCTCCTATCCAGACATTGTCTTCAATTTTGACGGGTTTGCTTGTACCTCTGGTATTAATTCTATCTTCCACATTGGGAAATGATAGATCATGTCCGTTGCCATCGAAAATCTGGCAATTTGCCGCTATCAAGCAGTTACTACCAATAACGACTGATTCATATGCATGTATGCACGTGCCGACTATTCGCGTCTTATCTCCAATACGTATCTCCGCTCCCGGCCTATCTGCAAAAAGTTTCACAGGTGAATACAGATTAATATGATATCCTTTATTTCTGGAATTGAGTGTCACACCATCTCCGATAGAGAGATTGCATCCTTTTCGGATATCGATCAGTGGCTTGCCAATAAGAATTATTTCCCCATTTATCTCTATATTTTGTATTGATGAAATCCATAAAACCAAGAGTTTACTCCATATATACATAGGAATACTCAGAGGATCCGTTACTAGTGCATGAATTATTTTTTTTAGCATAGAGCACTCATTTCTGCTGTGGCCACGAGCAGGTGGATTACTTATTAAGGTTAGTGGTATTGAGCGATTCAAGGCATTGGGTCCGTACTTTATCGGCATTTGCCCGCCAGGTGTAGTTCTCTTCCACTCTCTTCCTTGCGTTTGCGCCCAGGTGTTCTCTATAGGCCTTGTCATGGTACAACTTTAACAGAGCCTCTTTAAGGGCTTTTGTATCCTCGGAATAGATCAGCAGGCCTGATTCACCATCCACGATCAGTTCTTTTATTTGCCCAAGTGGAGGAGCAATAATAGGTTTTGCCATGGCCATGTATTCGAATATCTTGAGCGGGGAGCCATGAAATCCGCCGGTTTCTGCGAAGCTGTCCTTTCTGTGGGGTGCTAATGCGACATCCATCACCGCTATATAATCCCTGACACGTTCATGTGGAACAAAACCCGCGAATATCACACTTTTCTCCAGTCCTTTGCTCCTTACTATCTCCTCATAACGGTTTCTATTCACGCCATCCCCCACGATAAGGAACATGATGTTAAGTGACTTGGATTTTACTGCTTCGGCCAAGCAAATGAGATTTTCAATTCCATGATATTCCCGGAAATTCCCGACAAAACCAGCTACAAAGTATTTCTCCAGGTTCAATGATTTCTTCATGTTGTCGGAGGAAGTATCAGTGCTAAATATTTCCAAGTCCACGCCATTCTCAATAACGGCAATCCTCTCTTTTGCCATCAAAGATCTGCTCACGAGATGATCCTTCAAAACACTTGATACCACGAAACAACGTTGCGCCCGCCTGAACAATAACCAATCAAGCATAGCAGAAAGTCCTTTCCATTTTGACGAGGCTTCTATGGACCTGGTGGCATTAACTTCCAGAACTACAGGATAAAAGAGACAGGCAGAAGATTGCCAGACACATATTGTGCGTATAACGGAAAAGGAGAACGTCGGGGTGGGATAGCCACGCGAGCCGGGATAACCTTACCAAGTGCGAGATGTTCAAGCCTATCCATGTTACCTTCGCCATTAGCTTTTTAGTAACCGACCATTTTGATTTATCTTCTGCAAATGGCACAAGGGTGATGCCCCCATCAATGATTCCTCTCCAGGGCGGCAAAGGCTTTCATAAAACTATCGATATGCACTTTGTTGCCTTCCCCGGCATATGCTATGTAGCAGTACTGTACTTTCAACTAATCCTCCTGTTGGTGTTTTGTCTTCTTTGATATGTCCAGAACGACTGGAACTTCGCTTATGTCGATCTCTTATCCGTGCCAAGCCCAACAATACCCAAAATACCTGGAATATATGCTGATTATTGAATTCTGTACCAAGAAATATGGATCATAATCACCAGGGCTCCACTAATACCACCCACACGAAGAAGGTCAAATATGCCATCTTCCATCCCGATTCTGATTCTGCCGAATGCAGACCAGATAATTGCCCCGATAATTGCCAGGAATAAAACAAGGCCGGGTGTGCCTGATTCCACCCAGATCTGGAGTTGGCCGCAGTGTATATAGTTCGGCATATCCAGTCCCGATAGGGCTTTTCGAACATACCTTCGATTATCACTCCAGCGGCTAAAGAAATCAGAGACCCCTGGTCCAATCCCGGTGATAGGGTAATTCTCTATCAATGGCAATGCCATAGCGAACTGATCAAGACGCCCCTGTGCAGAGGAGATCGCTTGCGGTTTTCAAAGCGATCCATAATCTTATCGGCGTAAAATATGGCTCCTCCAGACGCTACAAGACATCCGAACAAGCCTAACAACATTATATTTGATAGCTTCAACATATGCGCGCGCCACATCATGAGCATTGCGCATAAGCTGCCCACCACAAAACTCAGCCATCCGGCTCTGGATAGAGAATATAAGGGCGATAATGCCCATCCCAAAACCCAGATATGATAACAGGGACCTACGGATTACAACAAAAGGAAGAAGAAAAACCAGAAGCATTGCCATATACCCAGCAAATGCGTTTGTGGCACCTATAGTTCCTCCTATGCGCAGAGCGCCTTTAACAATGTACTCTGACATTTTAGCCGTATTGAAAGACTCACCCAAGATATCCAGCCCCAGTCCTCCACCATGCAGCAGTTGAGCAATTCCAATGGCAGTTTGTATTAGGATAACGGCTAAGATTGTTTTTTCAATTCGCCTTATAAAAGACACCAACATCGTTATATTCAGAGCCAAGGCGTACAATACAAAGTACTTTATCTGCCATACGGCAAAGATGATGCTGCGATGCAGATGAGTGGAAAAATAGCTGACTACTACTAACCAACCTATCCACATGATGAACAACCAGCCCATAGTATCAAGGCGAACCTTCAGCTGTCGTTCAAATGCAACCAAAATCAAGAGGCCGATGATAAGATCACTAAGAAAGATCTGCAGTAACACGGGAGGATCTAGAGTAAAAGAATGTAACGACACGGAAAACTGAGAAAGAAAAACGACAGCAATTAACAGTGTCTCATACTTATTTCGAAAAAGAGTAAACGCAACAACTAACAGTACACACACGGTTGCAGCAACCTGACGCACTAATGATTCAGGCCAGATGGCGAACAAAATATACAATACCACCGGGATAGCAAGTATCGTTACTGCCAACAACACCAGCGTTAACACGGGTGCATCGTGAGATCGTTTTGTTGAAATCATTCTATATCACACATTATTATTAAGCGTGATACGCTGACGCCTTTTTAAAAAAAGCAAGAAACTCGGCAATCAGCTTTCTGCTTAGAAAAGCTTGCAATCCAAGGTAGGTTACAGCTCCCAAGAGAATACATGAAGACATTCTGACATAGATATTCCAGCCAGTTCCTATATGGTTTAGGAGCACTATTACGAAGAACATGAGAACGGTGGCTACTATCGTACCAATTTGCCACTTCATATAGGTAAGAACAGGCAGCCGAATAAGTTTGTGGGCGATAGTCAACAGGACAAGGTATCGTGCTGGATAAAGAATTACCCATGACCACAATATCCCGTCTAATCCCATCCACTTTGCTGCCCAATAGAATGTGCCCGTAAATATTATGCAACTATATACGTTTACTTTGACATTCTCATAAGGATGCCCAATCGAGTTGAGTAGGCTTGGAACAAGGCCAGAAACAGTTCGAATAACAGTTACTATACATAGCATTGAAGAGGAAACGTTGCCAGCTTCCAACTATTACCTAATAGTATCCTTACAACATCCGGCGCAATTGCTGCCAAACCGATACACATAGGGAAAGTAAAGAATGCGAAAAATGCACTCGTCTTGATGAATATCATAATCAGTTGTTGAGATTGTTGATACTTTGAGAATAACGGGTATGCGACTCTATTCACAGTCATAGAAAGAAACTGATATATTCCCGTCGCGAATTGCAATGCTATTGTATAGATACCCAAGGTACGAGCGCCTAATAACCTTCCTATGATAAAGACATCAGCTTGATTAAAAAAATACCAGAGAATACCGCTTGTAGTTGTATGCATACCGAAGGAAAGGAGTTGACGTATGCCTTGTTTGTCAAAATGAAATCGCGGATACCACTTTGCATACAAAGGAAGTGTTATTGCTAAAGCAAGTTTTTCGAATAATATCCATATACAAGACTCCATACGGCTGCCCTTGAATAGGCAAAAAATATCGGATATTCCTGATCGAATTATGCCAGCAATTAATTCCAATTTTACAATTAAATCAATTTGTATATTCCGGGACAAGATTCCTTTGCAAACGATTTGTGATGGCACACATAATATAGCCAAGGCCATTATCGGAAGCAGGGCTTGCAGTCGTGGTTCATTGAATAGATGAGCGACAAAGGATGAAATATAATTGTGGCGAGTCCTACAAGTATAGCTCCTGTGAGCAAGAACCAGAAACAACTGGTCAGCAGTTTGTGGCTGATTTCTTTTATCTGAATAATTGCAGCCAAGAAACCACAGTCGATAAAAGTATCAATGAACCCTGTATATGTTAGAACCATAGCCATCAAACCAAAATCTTCCTTCACAAGCAACCGTGCAAGAACAATGGTTGTAAAGAGTGTAATGCCCTGACTTAGTACTCTTGTGCCACCAGCCCATATAGTTGAGTTAATTAATTTTTTCTTTATGGTGCCTGCTGATTCGTTCATTAGATCACTATATAAACCATCAGTTTATTTGGTATTATTTGACAAATCAAAGTGGTAGTGTGTTTTTGGTTACAACTTTTCAGAAAGAATTTTAACAATCCGTTTTGCCGAATGTCCATCCCATAGTTTTGGACGACGACCCTTCTTGTTCTTTCCATTTAAGATCATTTTTGCTTCTTTTATTATTTTATCTGGTGAAATACCTACTACTATGTTCGTACCCTCAGACACGGTAATCGGGCGTTCGGTTGATTCCCGCAAGGTGAGGCATGGAACGCCTATGGCAGTAGTTTCCTCTTGAATACCCCCGCTATCAGTCAGAACCAGCTTGGCATCCTTGAAAAGATTCAAAAAGTCCATATATGCAAGCGGAGTTGATAGAATGACATTTTCAGGGAGCCTTAAGTCATATTTAGTAAGCTCGCTTGTGTGCGGGGATGAACAGGGAAAAAAAGGGGTAGTTGCTTTGAGATTTCACTCATTGCATCAAGCAGGCCTTTTAATGTATCTAACTGATCGACATTCGAAGGTCGGTGTAATGTTACCACGCCATAATTGGGGTGTTGATTCTTAAAACTGCTGGTGAAAGTTCATTCGGATTTTTATGATAGAGCTTTTCCAGCTGGTAATAGAGGTTATCGATCATTACATGACCTACGAAAAATATTTTGTCCTTCGGTTTTCCTTCGGCCCGCAAGTTCAATACACCACTTCTCTCTGTTACAAAAAAATAATCGCTTATTGAATCAGTTACGATACGGTTGATCTCCTCAGGCATTAACATATCACCGCTTCTGAGCCCTGCTTCCACATGTGCTACTCGAATATGCATTTTTTTTGCAACGATGGAACAGGCTAAGGTTGAATTAACATCCCCTACCACCAAGATAAGATCGGGGTTCTCATTCAAACAGACTTTTTCGAACCGCAGCATTATTTTAGCAGTCTGTTCCGCATGACTACCGCCCCCGCATTCTAGATAGTAGTCTGGTTTCGGGATTTCCAGCTCTTCAAAAAACACATCACTCATTTCCCGATCATAATGCTGGCCAGTGTGTATTATTTTATAGTTAAATACTTTTTGTAAATCAGAGATGGCTCTGATAATCGGTGCAATTTTCATAAAATTCGGTCTTGCGCCCGCAATTAATAGAATATTTTTCACTAATCTATCCCCTTAAGTTCATCACGGACATGGACACTTGCCGGTTGTTGACCACATTTCGGGAAAGTCCGATTGTCCTGAGAAGATAAAGAAAACTACAGGAGTAGGGTTGGCTCCATGGCTATTATGCTTACAGTTCATTTTCACCTGCCATGGCTGGGACTTCATTTGGAACCATTGCTGCTCCAGAAATTGTTGGTCATCGACCGCCACACATCAGCGATAAATCCTATTCCAGACACAACCAGCGCAAATCCGCTGAGTTCCTCATCCTTATGTAAGGCCAATCTTTTCAGCTCGAACACGTCAGAATGCCTATCATTCATTCCGCGAACACCAGTAAGTCCGCATGAATAGCCAATCTCTTTCAGCAACTTCTTCGTGTGATGATCAAAGTCACCGACCCCACCATTCGGATAAGAAAACAGCCTGCAACTTAATCCTGTCCGCTTTTCTATAAGCTGCTTGGAGTGATACAATTCCTCTCTCGCTTCTCCTTGAATGCACCGCGTTACGATGACATGATTCATTGTATGGCTTCCGATTGACACGATTCCTTTGCTGTCAACCATTTCCATGACTTCGCCCCAAGTCAACGGGTAGTAGATTAGGATGCGTTTCGCTATCTGTAGTCAGCTTCTGCCCCAGTCTATTTTCTAAATCTCTAACTATGCCTTCTACCAAATCCTGGGGTTCCAATGCCTTTAGTCTCGCCTTGATCTCTTGTTCGCATAATATCTTCAATTTGGTGTTGCTAAGATCAAACGACAGTTGGTCGCCACCGATCCTTACCTTCAGCTCGCTAACTTTTGTCTCATTTATTGCATATTCAATTCTATCCATCCGCAGGAATTCCCTTTTCTCAACGAAGCTACCTGTGAGGAAGACCGTGGCAGGAATATTGTATTGTTTTAAAATAGGATAGGCGATCGAATAGTTCGATAAGTACCCATCATCAATCGTAATCACCACAGAGTTATCGGGAAGTTCTTTGCCGTCATGATAGTAATCGACCAATCGATCTAATGAAATGACATTGTAGTGCTTACTCAAATATTCCATTTGCATTTTAAATGCTCTGTCATGAAGATGTTTGTCGTCATGATTCTCAATCCCCTCATAGGTCTTCTTATTAGTAAACCCATGATACATCAGAATAACGACTTTCTTCCTGAACAGACACCGCATTAGTCTATGAACTTGAAGATAGTAGAGGCATCTAAATATGAGTTTCTTCATGTGTCGGCATCCCGTTCGGACTTTGTGCTTACTTCCCTAGTTCTGGGTCCTTCCCAGACTGTTTAGATTTTCACGGAGAGTTATGATGGTACAACTACCAACCGAAACCAGAGACCTTTGCATATTCTCAATTGCATAATCTCCATTTTGAGCCAGATCGGTTATTGTAAGGTCATTACTCTTTCAACAGCCATAAATTCAAGTTAGATCAGCAGCTTGATATCCCCAATTTTTCATCTTCCCTGTGGAAGGAACCATACTCCAGACAAACCTGTCCCTAGAATGCATGAACTGCAGGCGTCTTCAAGATCCAGCAAGATATGATCTCTTGGTGTTGAGCGCTATCGCATGACAGAGCCAATCCCTACCCCATAGGGAGCGATTTCCATACATCATAAATAATATCATTTGGTTATATGTTTTTATCACAAAATATCAGTTCCAGGTCTACTTCTAAACACCATTAGATTGCGCAAAGCTCTCATCATATGATTTTACTCCAAATCTGTCAAAGAGATGAGAAATGGTTTCAAGGTCTCAAATTTATAGCTCCGCTATACCAGGTGCTAAAGTGTGCATACCTGGCTTAAACTAAGCTTTAATGCAATTGGAGTGATAATAAGGAAAATCAGTCCCTTGCTTTATTTCATCTCTTCATCACAGAGTGCTGTTACTGTTTATAACTCAAATAGTAAATTCAATATATATCGTTTTATTCTTAGATCTCTAACTGGTTTTTGTTGATTCATGCACAGATCCTGTAAAAGCAACATGTGCGTCATGTATACTATGTATAAATTTAAAGCAATTCAAGTCAATAGGCTGGGCACCATAAAATATCTATTGACCCCTTGACTTAATCCTTTTCGTTATTATTTTATTCTGATTCAAGCATCGTTGATATGGGACAAAGTTTTATAACAAGGAGGTTCCAGATGAAAAAATTTAATTACGGCTATTACGCTTATCGTTGTTATAGTTATCCAGTACGGCCTTTGCATCATTAAGTGAAGGCACATGGACTTCATCCTCCGGGGCAATAAAGACCGGCTCCTGGGCACTAACAACTTATGGAAATCTACTGATACAGGGGTAATGGACTCACGTAGTTATCCTACAGGCCAGGGATTCTCCTGGGAATACCTAGGATCTGATGTCGACAATATCGTCATGGACAGACTTCACACAACTACCCGATAGTTCATTATATTACCGAGGGGTTATGGGTTTTTTTTCAGGTGGCGACTACCCCTTCAAATTCAACTTCACTGACGGCAATAATTACACTATTACAAATACCTCCGGATTATTCATCATAGTAATGAGTTATGATTCCAACTATAATTATATTCAAACAATCGAATCTTATTACATGTGTGAAGGGATTGTCGACCAGGATAATAATTACAGGATGACAATTACTTCAGAACCAGATGTTCTTGGGATGTCAACCCGTTTATCGTTGGGACTATGGATAATATCAATTGGGATATCCATGAAGTGCCCATCCCTACATCCGTATTGATTCTAGCCTCCGGGCTGCTTGGCCTGATCGGGTTCAGGCGCAGAATCACTTCATAGCCTATCGAGGCGGCAATCAATGCTGACAACTCGTGGGGCAGGGTGATACAGACCCTGCCCCATTATTCTATTCTGAGGAACATCTTTCCTTTTTCTCTTTCATTCATTGAGATCATTATTGATTCCAACAAGCACCAGGCATGCATTCTTTTCAGTTGCCCCAAACCAATATATGACGTATTTTCAGGAAGAGAAGATAAATCCATGGTTATAAGCGGTTATATTATTCAGACCTGTGAGGAATGTTCACTAGGCTACAGATATGTATGAAAAATATTTCGGGTTTACCATAAAGCCTTTCCTGACAATCCCAAACCCTGAGGTATTCTACCCGAGCCCGAAGCATGAAAAGGCCCTTACCTATCTTGAATATGGACTCATGGAAAAGACAGGGTTCATTCTCCTCACCGGAGAGATCGGATCAGGAAAGACAACACTCATCAAGCATCTCATCAATAAGATCGAATCACAGATTGATATTGCCGTTATATTCAATACAAATGTCACAGCCGAACAGCTCATCGGTTTGATACTGAACGAGTTCGAACTGGCCCCGGGTAATGGCAGCAAGGCAGATGCCCTCAACAACCTTTACCTGTTCCTCATAGAAAAATATGCACATCACCGCCGCGTGCTGCTCGTCATTGATGAAG
The DNA here is from genome assembly GCA_963785235.1 of uncultured delta proteobacterium. GTDB lineage: Bacteria > Desulfobacterota > Desulfomonilia > UBA1062 > UBA1062 > MWEI01. Next base: position 195,116 of record CAWAUM010000003.1, read on the forward strand.
CCCAAAACCTCAGCCGTGACGCGCTGGAAGAAGTGAGGATGCTGTCGAACCTCCAGAGTGACGACCAGATGCTCTTACAGATCATGCTCGTCGGCCAGCCCGAATTGAGGACAAAGATCAGAAAACCGAACCTTGCCCAGCTCAACCAGCGCATAACTGTCGCATACCACCTCCCTGCGCTGACCCGTGAAGAGACCGGGGCCTACATCGCATACCGGCTGGAAAAGGCCGGAGGTAAGCCTGATATCTTTTCCCGTGAAGCCATAGACCTGATTCATCAAACGAGCTGCGGCATACCCAGAACCGTCAACATCATCTGCGACACCGCCCTTGTATATGCATATGCAGACGATCTGAAAACAGTCGACGTGTCCATCATAGAACAGGTGATAGAAGACAGAGAGGGCGAGGGCCTGTCCTACCATACAACCGAAACACCTGAAGCAAAAGACACACCCCGTAATTCTGGAGCACGTCTGGAAAGGCTTGAAGCCCTTGAAGACAGCTTTCACAAGTTTCAATTGCATATGGCCACACGCATGGGTGATCTTGAGATGCTTTCTCAGAAATTCAGAGATGAGCTTATCACCCAGCTTAAGGATCAGTACGAAAGGGAACGCGCAAAAAACGAGAGCCTGCTGGTTGAGCACGCCAAGTTCAAAGATAAGTATAATGAACTGCTGGAAAAACTGAAGATCAGAGAAAAACCCGATATCCATATATCAAGAAAAAAAGATAGTCTGGTTGACCCGGCGGGCACTCAAACAGCTTCATCTCCTGATACTCCGGCTGCAGAAAGTTTTGAACAGATCAGGGAAGGATTTCGAAAAGAACTGGATACTGCTCTAAAGGAAATCAGTGCCCCACTTACAACCGGCAAGAAAGGCAAATAAGCCTAAACAAGATAAGCCCGAAAACAGATTTCAAAAAACCCCTCAGCGTGATTCATAAGTCGTTCTTCGACCCGAAGGAGAGAGACCCCACTGAAAGAACGGGGCCATCCCCCTCTTGAACAGTTCGCTCAGTTGAAGTCTGAAGGTGCAGGCCTGTCACGCCTGCCTCCTGTGCCGCCTTCCTCCATGATCTCTTCATTCTTCACTACCTTATGCCATCCCTTTTTCTCATCCTTGGCCTGTTCAAGGTAGGACTTGAGGGTCAACTCCTGTTTTTTCGTCATGAGCTGCCTCATGATCATATCATTTTGTTTCTTATCCATAGCCCTGATGTCTGCTGTCTTCTTGGACTTCATCCACACCAGGTATACTGTTCCCTTATTCTCAAAGACCTTGGGGCTTTTCAGTGAATCAAGATCATCGGCGAGTTTGGGTACCATGGACAGCTTGGGCACGGCAGACGCTGCCCGTGTGAACTCCCCTGTTGTGCCGGGGTTCAGGGCGTTCAACTGCTCGGGTGACCCGGCAGCAAGCTTCTTTGCATACTCCTTTGCCTTTTCAACAGAGGTCTTTGCCCTGATGTCTGCGGTGACACGGTCCGCCACTTCCTTCAGATCAGGTATACGGGAAGGTTCCTTCTTGGTTACCATGTAGATAAGGAACCCGACCGGGGTGCTTGCAACCTCGCCAAGCTCTCCTGTCTGGAAGGTAAAGGCCTTCTTTACCGCCTCGGGACTCATGGAGAGCCCTGATTCCTGCCCCTCGGAGAAAGGCCCTGCATGCTTGACAAGGAGGTTATTTGCCTTGGCAAAGGCATCAAGGTCAGGCTTTGACTGCTCATAAAGCTGCATGAATGCCTTTTCGGCTTCTGCACGGGCGGTTATCTTGGCCCGTTGAAGCCTTAAGGTATCGGTCACGGTGGCTTCAACCTTCTCGAAGGGGGTGGCCTTTTTCTCCTCCTTGGCCTCAAGCTTTAAAATATGTACGCCCAAAGGAGACCTTACCGGCCCTTTTACCTCTCCTTGCTTCATGGATTCAAGCACCTCCCCCACACCCTGGGGAAAGCCTTCACGTGGCAGCATACCCATATCTCCGCCCTTCTTGGCGGTCTGCTCATCTTCGGAATATTGTGCGGCCAGGGCAGCAAAATCCTTACCCGCATTCGCCTCATCCACTATCTTCTTTATCAGCTGTTCCTTCTGTGCAAGCACATTGGCATCGGCTCCCTCGGCAATCTTGATGAGGATATTACGCACATGATACTTAGCCGGCTCGCTGTAGTCTGTTTTATGGCCTTCATAATAATCCAGGACTTCTTCCTTGGTGACCTGAGTGCCCGCCAGATAACCGGCAGCCGGATATTCAATGGCGCCAAGGGTGATCTTGGGCGGGAGCTTGTATCGATCTTTGTTGGTATCGAAGTACGACTGAATCTCTTTGGGATCCGGCTGTACATCCTTGGCAAAGGTTGCTGAGTCAATGGCAATATAGGCCAATTCATATGAATCATTCATGTAATGGTATGTGGCTTGGAGTTCAGACCTTGGCACTGTTACGTTTTCGGTGAGCACGCCCACAAAACGCTGCTTCACTATGTCCTTGCTCAGCTTCAGTTCAAAATCAGCAGGTGTAAGGCGTTCGTATTCGAGATACCTCCTGTAGCTGGAATCATCAAACTTTCCTTCCCTGCTAAAGGCAGGAACCTGGGCAATGGTTTGCTGAAGATCCGACTCCGTAACCTCGATGCCCATTTTTTTGGCATCAACCTCAATAATATATTCATCGATCAGCTGGTCAAGCACTGTCTTCTTGAGATTAAGCTTATTGAGCATCTCTTGAGTCAGGGCATTGCCGAAACGATCCTGGTACATTTTTAACTGTTCCGTATATGCCTTTGAGAATTGCTCCAATGATATGATGTGCCGGTCGATCTTGGCGACCATGCTCGCCTCGCGTGATAGATAGGAGCTGCCTCCCCAAAGAACGAACACGACGATAATGGCCCCGAAGGCAGTGTAGGCGAGCCAGCCTTTAGAATGTTTGCGGAAATAGGTAAGCATTCAGATCTCCTTCATTTGCAATGGCATATTGATGGGCAAAATAGTTGAAGAGGAAAAATATTGCAAGGATTTCATTTGTCGATATAATCTACATTGTTTTTACGGATGCCAGGTATACCGGTTCATGAAGGAGGATTTGTGGAAAGATTATTCTTTTTTGGCGGGGTAGGCGCTACTGTGGGGGGGTTTGCAGTAATTTTATATCAGGGCATCATCTTCCTTAAAGAAGGGGCATGGGTTCCCTATCCGGTCTTGAGCGTTATTGATACAGGGCCCGGCTCGCTGGGGGAGAGTCTTGTTGCAAACCAGACAGTTATGGATGTCCTGCAGAAATGCCCTCTGTCCGCTGCGCTCATAGCCTTGGGTGTTATCCTGCTCCTGGTTGCCGGCAGGCTCAAGAACCGGTATGCGTAGCTTCATGCTTTAGGCTCCACACCCCGAGCCCCTTTGACCTTGCCTCCCGTTCATAGACCATGAACAGGTCGCGCCAGGGATGGTAGAACTGCCGGTAAGCCCGTGCCCATCCATCACGGATAATTCGGCCATTCACCAGCACATCCCCAAGGGTAACATAGGCAAGTGTCCTGCCGTACTTGTCCTTAGGCGGGTCTCCTATGGTGAGGGTTACCTTTTTATTCAAGATCAGGGAGGTGAGGTACGCCTTGCTCTCCTGTCCACAGGGCTCCTCATCACGATAGGGTGATTGAACCTCAGGGGCGTCTACACCCATGAGCCTGATCTTCCTGTGATCGTCCAGCAAAATGGTGTCTCCGTCAAAAACCTGCATGACCAGGTGGGTTCCGCCATCCCCAAGCGCATGGTAGACACCCAGCAGAAGAATGACTGCAATCGATGCAACCGGCAAAAGGATCTTGTTAGGTCTTGCCATAAGCCGAACCCTTACGTTCAGATTTTATGAATGTACCCATAATTGTTTCATGCATTTTTGTGCCTAAAGCATAGTACTCATAGTGATCATGGAATTCTTCTTAAAAATAGGTCCGTTCAAATCATTCATCTTGCAGCCTTGAAGGACCGAGATAATAGCATTCCGCAAGGCTGCAAGATGAATGATTTGAACGGATCAGTTTTACTCCTCTTAACCACAAAATCCGACTGACCTCTCACTTCCCGGCCAGTTCTCCAAGGTCGGCCAGGATTGTGCTTGAATACAGTTCATTGTTGATAACCGGGGCCAGATGCGTGCCGGGCAGAATCCTTAAGGTGAGTCGTTCGGGATTTTCTGTGATGTCGGAATAGAAGGTCTGTCTGAAGCGTTCCAGATCATCTTCGGTGACATTGTCCGGGTCCTTGATGCCAAGCTGCCGCTGGGGACTCATGCAGGAATCATCACGGCCAAAGATAACCGCGATGCGTTCAAGATGGGATGCCGTTAAAGTGGTGCTGTCGCAATACCTGCTGCAATCACGGATATCCTTGAAAACACGCCTGAGCTTGGCTGGATGGAGGTTGACGGCTGCGGCAGAGACGGACCGGAAAAAATCACCGGCAAATCCCTTGGTGAATCCCCAGGCAGACCCAAAAGTCTGCCCTGCATGACCGCTCATCTTCGTGGTTATCCTTACACATTCAAGGGCGAACTTTCCGGTCAGGCCCCAGGGGCCCCAGTGTTCGTATCCGGCGGGGCAGACCTGACCCAGGGAACAAACCGATGAGGGATAGGCATGGGCGAAGCGCCTCGCCAGAATTCCACCATGGGACCACCCGATTGATACAATGCTGGTGCCTGTGTTGTCATTTTCAGGTGCCATGTTCAACCCATTGACTGCCACGGGCATGCTGGTGACCGGCACAAACCCCCTTACGCTCATGCCTTCACGTGCGAGAATGAAGCGCACCATCTCCATGAGGATGACATCCTTGCCCTTGTCGCCATGGAAAGAGGACTTGGCTCCATACGGGGTGTCGCAAACGGGTATGATCACCATGCCGGATCTGCTTAAAAGGGCAAGCCTGCTGGTAAACTCATATGCATCATCGGGTCTCTGGGCATGCCCATGGAAGAAGACAATTACCGGTCCTGCGGGATAACCCCGAGCTGCATCAGCTGCCTTTTCTTCGGCCGTGCGCGCATCAATGAACAGACAGAAGCCTTTGATAGTCTCATCATTGAAGGCTACGGACAAGGTTTCCACTTGAGCGCTTGACGGCACAGACCTCTCAGATGCTTTGCCCGAAACAGGAACAGTGAATGCAGCAAGGATAATCGGCAGAATAATCTTCATCCTCATGGTGATCATTTTGTGCCGTTGGATTTATTAGATCCCTTCTCAATATCCAAGATGGTGTGCCCGCCGGGGAATGACTTGGTCACGTACTCATGCAGGTTCTCCATCTTCCTGATGATATCACGGATCTTCCTGGCCTCGGTGAGAATCTGTTGTGCCATCTCTCTGGCTTCTACGCCGTCAACGCCTTTTTTAATGGCACTTGCCTCCCCCATGAGCACGGTAAGCGGCTGGAAGACCTCATGGGCAGTAGTGGATGCAAGCTGGTTAACCATCTCGAAATATTTAAGCCTGTCCTGTTCATCGCGTATGGCGACATACTCAAAGGCTTTTTTTATAGTGAATTTGAGCAGATCGGCGCTGAAGGGCTTCATGATATAATCGTACGCACCTGTCCGCAGTGCGACAATGACACTGTCAATGGTGGCATAGCCGGTGATGACCACGATGAGTGTGTTCATGTGGCGCTTGTGGATAAAATCGATAATGGCCATCCCGTCGACGTCGGGCATCCTCAAATCCGTGATCACAACCGGATAATCCTTTTCGGAAAGAAGCCTGATACCCATCTCACCGCCTACGGCTATATCAACCTTGATGCCGTCTTCGCTCAAGATGTCTTCTACCAGGTAACAGTCCCCCTCATCGTCATCAATGACAAGGACACTTTTGTTTTCCAGGGAGGTCAAGGATTTCATCTATAATTAAGAATAAATGAGACTGTTCAATATATCAAGACCAGGATTGGGGAAATTTGTGAAAAGATTAAAAAAACTAAAAGGCCCGGCAGGAAACCTGGCGGGTTTATAAAAAATCAGTTATCCGTCTTGGTGAGGTCCAGGTTGCCCAGGTAGGAATGCACCATGGCAACTGCCGGGGCAAGGAGCGGATTGTTGTGCTCATCATATTCCACTACGAATCTTTCCCCTGCGAAGTAGATCACTACGGGTCTTACTTCTTCCCACTTGTTCACGAGTCCTTCCCTGTACTCTTCCATTCTCATATGAAGCGTCCCTTCTTCTTCCTATTGTTACTTATCGGGTAAAATAGTGCTCACTTAAGAGGTTATTCTCAGCTCATTCCGAATATCATGGCAAAACGGCCTAACCCACCTTTGAACTCCTGGTTATAGCTTCTCAGATCAGGCGGATCTATAACTACCTTGCCGAGATATTCCAGGCACTGGGAGGTCTTGCACTTGGGGTTCACAATTGTGAACGGCTTTCTCTGGGACTCTGCGGCACGGATAGTATCCTTGTCATAGAGGACCCCGCCGAGGTACTCGGGCTTTACTGAAAAGAGGGTCTCCATATTGTTGATCCTCTCGTCTGCGGTCTGACATATCCTGTTAAAGATGAATATCCCCTGGTTGAGGTTTGTAACCTGATTCATTACCACCCACGGCTTGTAGACCCTGCGCGGCTTATAAAACTCGACCTTTTCCATGAGTTTCTCTTCTATGGCCTTAAACTGCTGAAACGAGGCCTTGATGCACGCATAACCTGCAATAATGTCCTGCGGGGTCGTGATGATGAGGCTCTCGTCTGAAGCCATGGCAAAATCAAGTACCGTGGTAGTGATACCTGCGCTTAAGTCGAAGATGGTGAAGTCATAATTTTCGCTGATCTTTCTGAAGCTCCTGATGAACTTGGATCGCTGGATGTAATTGATATTGGCAAGTTTGAACTCGCCGGAACTCCCTGCAATAAGGTCAAACCCCAGCGGGGTCTTTTCAATCATTTTTTCCAGATCCACATCACCCAAGAGAAAATCATAAAGGGTGTATTCGGGGAAAAGTGCCAGTTTGTTCGATATATCGGCATTGCCGAGGTCGGCATCGATGAGCAGCACCTTTTTTTTGAGACCACCCAGGACCTTTGCCATGTTCATGGCAATATGGGTCTTCCCTACCCCTCCCTTATTGGAGATGATTGATATTGTCCGGCTCGTTCGAAGGGCATCCTTACCTTGAGCTTCCGCCATGCCTTGCCCATCCGGATAATACATCTCTATGGCCTTCTTGATAGCCTCCACGTCCGCGAGCGCCGGGTAGACTTTCCTTCCCATGTGCGTGCTTAAGGTGCTGATCAGGTCCTTGTGATCAGGGTCTGCAATGGCAACCAGCACTCCGTCTCCAAGAAAACGTATGGGCAGGCTGGAATACTCCCTTGCAAATGCCTGCTTTAAAATCTTTAAGCATCTTGGATCAGGTGCCTCACGAGAGATGTCAATGAATGGCATGCCGCTCTTGTGTGCCAATGTCCTGATATCGGAATTCTTCATCATATGGGCCTCTTCCTCTTACTAGTCTTCGGAAAAAACCCAAAAAAGCTTTAATGATAATCGCCTTTCGTTATCATTTCCTGGAGATGGTGGAGAATATTCAAGGATTGAAGAGGGGTAAGGGTATCCAGGTCAATCTTTAAAATCTCATGGATAATTGCTGCATTCTTGTCTTCAAAGAGGCTTGCCTGGACAGGTGCAGTCTGATGTGCCACCGGAAGTGTCTTTGCCTTTGAGGTTATGGCAGCAAGGATGCCTTTAGCCTTTTCCACCACCTCATCAGGGATACCGGCAAGTCTGGCCACGTAAATGCCATAGCTCCTGCCTACGGCCCCTCGCTTGAGGACCCTGAGGAACACCACCTCGCTGCCGCTCTCTTCAACACTGAGGTGGTAGTTCTTGATCCCCTTGTGCCTGCGGGAGAGGTCGGCAAGTTCGTGATAATGGGTGGCAAAAAAGGTTCTGACCCGGCGCTCATCAAGGTATTCTGCAACGGCCCAGGCGATGGACATGCCGTCATAGGTGGAGGTGCCTCTTCCGATCTCATCCAAGATCACCAGGCTTTTCGATGTGGCATTATTGAGGATGTCTGCAGTCTCGCTCATCTCAACAAAAAAGGTGCTCTGCCCGGCAGACAGGTTATCCAGCGCACCGATCCTGGTGAAGATGCGGTCCACCAGGCCTATGGATGCCTTTTTTGCCGGTACGAACGAGCCCATCTGGGCCATGAGACAGATAAGCGCCACCTGGCGCATGTAGGTGGACTTGCCCGCCATGTTGGGCCCGGTTATGACATGGATGGTATCGCGCTCGGCATCAAAGGAGCACTCATTGGGCACGAACTCGCCCGACCTGAGAACCTTCTCCACTACAGGGTGTCTGCCTGCATGGATCTCAATGCGCCGGTCGTATCCGACCTGCGGCCTCACATACCCGTTCTGCACGGCGACCCAGGCAAGGCAGCCCAGCACGTCCAGACAGGCAAGGGAGCGGACCGTACCTTGCAGCAATGGGATGAAGGGGATGACAGATTCCCTGAGCTCCTTGAAGATGCGCTGCTCAATAGCTGAAATGGCCTCCTGTGCTCCCAGAAGCCTGGCCTCGTATTCTTTCAGCTCAGGGGTAATGTACCGTTCGGCATTCACGAGCGTCTGTTTGCGGATGTACGAATCAGGGGCCTTTACGGCATTTGCCTTGGTGATCTCTATGTAGTAGCCAAAGACCTTATTGTAGCCGATCTTCAGCGTGCTGATGCCCGTGGCCTCCCGCTCCTTGGCCTCCAGCGAAGCGATCCACTGCCTTGAGTCCTTCCGCAGCAGCCTCAACTCATCGAGTTCGCCGTCCACGCCATGGGCGATCACATTGCCGTCAGCCAGGCGTATGGGTGGTGTCTCCACAAGGGTATGTGCTATCTTTTCCTTGAGCTCCACAAGCGGGTCCATCCCCTGCCTGACCTCAAAAAGAAGTGCTTCCTCAAACCCATCCAGCAGGGCCTTGATCCGGGGTACCTGATCAAGCCCTTCGGCCAGCGAGCGCATGTCCCGTGGACTTGCAGACCCTGCTGAGATACGGCCGATAATCCTGCTCCATGTCCGGGATATCACTGAGCACCTCGCGCATGGTGTTCAGCAATTGCCCCTGTGAAACAAGAGCCTCCACGGCTGAAAGCCTCTGGTTGATCTCACAGGCGTCCATGAGGGGAAAGGCCATCCAGTCAGCGAGCATACGCGCTCCCATGGAGGTGCCTGTACGGTTGAGCAGGGCAAAGAGCGTGTGCTCCTTCAGGCCTGAGATGGCATCGAACAGCTCCAGGTTGCGCTTGGTGGTGGGGCCGAGCATCATGAAGCGGCCCGGGTTATAGAGGTTGAGTGAGGTGATATTGGGCATCACAGCCTTATGTGTCTGCCTCACATATTCCAGCACCATGCCGGATGCCCTCAGGGCCAAAGGGGCATCCTTCAGGCCGAAGCCATCCATGGTGAGTGTGCCGAAATGGCTGCTCAGGAGCTGCCCTGCACGCTCAGGAGTTATAGGTTGATCAAAGGCGGTCAGGAGAAATCCTTGAGGGATAATGCTAGTATCAGTGGCAAGGATCTCGCTGGGGCCCACCCGGAAGACCTCGGAGACAAAGTCCTGTCGTGAAGAAATCTCAGTGGCCCTGAAGTCGCCTGTGGATATGTCAATGAAGGCGATACCGAACGTATCTTGCCGCTGGCCTGCGCTTACGGCCATGAGGTAGTTGGCCTTGTCCCTGGTGAGATGATCGTCCTCCACAATCAGGCCCGGTGTTATGACGCGCACAACCTCCCGATGCACCAGGCCCTTGGCTCCGGGTGCAGGCTCAGACTGCTCGCAGATGGCCACCTTGTGGCCCAGACGGATGAGCCGGGATATGTAGGACGACGCGCTGTGATACGGCAGGCCGCACATGGGCACCGGATTTTCCCTGCCCTTGTCCCTGGTGGTCAGTGCAAGACCCAGGATCTTGGATGCCGTGACGGCATCATCGTAGAACATCTCATAGAAGTCCCCCATGCGGTAGAAGAGGATGGTGTCCCTGCAGTCCCGTTTGATGTCCAGGTACTGCTGCATCATGGGGGTGAGGCTGTTCTCACTCTTCATGGATGGAGGCCTTTGAAGCCTTTTCTTCCTGATCCCGGTATTTGGCGAGGCAGGTGTGCTTGAAACGGCTGATAAACTTGGGGTGCTCCATGTAGGGCCTGTTGGTGTTCAGGAAGGACTCCTTCAAACCCGTCCTCACCCCTTGAAGGTCCCGTTCATGGACCGCAGATTTTTTGATCACCCTGGTCATCTTCAGTTTGCCGCTGGGGCAATAGTGCCGGAGTTCGGTATCTTGTGCGCCCAGGTCCACCACCGTATCAAATTCCAGGTGGACCATGTACAGGTCGCCCGAAAGAACAGAGGTTTTGTCAAAGACCTCCACTACAATCCCGTTGCTGAATACGAATGTCTCCATAACGAACACCGTTAATACGCGAAGGAATGAAAATCAAGAAGGAGCTCGCAGGAAAATGGAAAAGATCGCACTAGAACAGCGGCATGACCGACTTCATGAACACCCAGGCCTTTTCCATGGAAACCTCCATGAACGCAGGCATCATCTTTATGATAAGCGTGGCGAATATGAGCCCAACGCCGATAGTGAGCGGGAATGCTACTATGAATATATTCATCTGGGGCAGTGCCCTGGTGATTACGCCAAGGGCGATGTTGACGAGCAGGAGTATGCCTATCACAGGTGCGGCCACCTTGATCCCGATGACAAACATCTGTCCTGCATAGGTAATCACTGCCATCAGGAATTCCCGGTGGACCATACTCTCCCCTATGGGAATCACCTGGAAGCTTTGCACCATACCCTTGATAAGCATATAGTGACCGCCCAAGGTAAAGAACAGCAGGAATGCAGTGATATACAGAACATTCGATATGATGGGGGCGCTGATCCCGCTCATGGGGTCAACCACATTCGCAATGGAGAAGCCCATCTGGAAGCCGATGAGCTCACCGGCGATCTGGATGCCTGCATAGATCACATCAATGGCCAGGCCTATGGCCACCCCTATGAGTACCTGTTGCAACACGATACTCACGAACATCAGGATGTTCAACTGTTCCGGCTTCACCTGTACCGGCGGTACAACGGGCAGGAGAACAAGACTTAAAAAAAAGGCAATAGTTGTTGTCACCCGCCTGGGGATGATCTCGGCATTGAAAAAAGGGACAAGGGCAAAGATGGTCCCGATACGGATAAAGATGAAGAACAGGGATAAAAAATCGCTCCGGGCGAGGTTGAACAGCTCATTCATCGTGCAAGCATGGGGATAGAGTTAAAGAGATTGATGGTGTATGTCGTAAGCTTCTCGATGACCCAGGGCAGGGTAAAAAGAAGTGCCATGAATACGGCAACGATCTTGGGCACAAAGGTGAGCGTCATCTCCTGGATCTGGGTGACGGCAGAGAAGACACTGATGGCAAGACCCACCAGCAGGCCTATGATGAGCATGGGTGCCGACACGAGGAGAGTTATCTTGATGGCCTCGGCCATCATGGTTGTTACGGTTTCCGGCGTCATCCTACAAACCCCTTGATGAGAGACCCTATGAGCAGGTTCCATCCATCCACAAGCACAAACAGCATGATCTTGAACGGCAATGAAATCATGACAGGCGGCAGCATCATCATTCCCATGGACAACAGGATGGAGGAGACCACCATATCGATAATGAGGAAGGGTATGAACAGGACGAACCCGATCTGGAAGGAGGTCTTGAGTTCGCTTATCATGAATGCCGGGATCAATGCCCTGGTGGGCACTTCTTCCTTATTTTTGGGCTTGTCTTTCGTGATGAGACTCATGAAGAGCGACAGGTCGTTTTGCCTGGTCTGTTTGAACATGAATTCACGAAACGGCCCTTCTGCATTTTTTATTGCCTGGGCAAAGGTGATGTTTCCGTTCTTATAGGGGACAAGTGCCAGATCATTGACCTTATCCAGGGTCGGGGACATGATAAAAAACGTCAAAAAAATGGCGAGCGCTGTAAGAACCTGCATGGGCGGCATCTGCTGTGTGCCCAGGGCCTGTCTGAGAAATCCCAGCACAACAACGATCCGGGTGAAGGCCGTCACCATGATCATAATGGAAGGGGCCAGCGCCAGGATCGTCAGGATAAACAGGATCTGTATGGCGCCAACCACCTCTTCAGGGTTGGAGGCCTGCTTCACCCCGAGGTTCAGGCTGGGGATTGTCACGCCTTCGGCGGCATAGAGAAATGCCGGGAAGAAGAACAAGGCGCCAAGAGTGCAAACAAGGTGATGCGCTTTAGTTTCATTGGGGTGCCCCCGTCTGCCCTGTTGCCTGTGATAAGGACTTTTCGAAGTCGCCTTCATCCATGTCCTTGAGCAGGCTTACCGTATTGGCAGTGACACCGATCAACAGGATCGACTTGCCCACCCTGATGAGCGCGAGATTCACCCTTGCGCCAAGGCTCACCTGGCCAAGTATGTCCAGTCCGAAGGACTTTTTCACCTTCGCCATGGGCCCATAGCGCTTTAAGGCCCATGCAAGGGCAAACAACAATGCAATGACAAGCATGAGCGATAAAACAGCCCTCAAGCCAGTGGAGGCCATGCCCGACTCAGCCGCATGGAGAGGAAGGGAGAACAGGAGGAGGGCTGCGGCAAATGCAACGTTCACGAGGTTCATGCCAGCCTCTTCACCCGCTCTAAGGGGCTCACGATATCCGTGATCCTTATGCCGAACTTTTCGTTTACCACGACGACTTCGCCCCTGGCGATGAGCTTGTTGTTTACCAGGATGTCCAGAGGTTCTCCGGCCATCCTGTTCAGCTCGATAACCGAGCCCTGGCCGATCTGCAGGAGATCGTTGATGAGCATCCTGGTCCTGCCCATCTCCACGGTAACCTCAAGCGGTATATCCAGGATGAAGTCGAACTCTTTTGCCGGTCCGGCATGCCTTCCCTCTTCGAGTTCAGTGAAGTTGACCTTCTTGGCGCCCTTATCAAAGGGCTTTCCCTCTTCTATTTCTGCGCCTGATTCAAGGGCCTTGGCCCAATCCTCGGCAAGCTTGTCCTGATCGGGACCCTTGTCTTTTATTTCATCACCGCCTCCGCTCATAAGCTTGTCAATATCGTTCTGGTCAAGCCCGCCACCTGTCTTGTCATTTATGTCCATTGCCTCCTCCTTAGATAGAGCTTTCTGTCGATGGTAGCTTAAATATCTATTGCGAGATTATCTTTTATCTTCCCGGGCCTGGCATAGAACTTCGGCAGGTTCTGCACCTTCACCATCAGCGGGTCGTTTATATCCTTGTCCAGCACAATGACATTTCCGGGCTTGAGCGATGAGAGCTCCCTTGGTGATATCTGTGCCCTGCCAAGCTCAACGTCGATATCCACATATACCCCCAGAAGTTCAACCTTGAGCCGGTTGACCCATGCCCTGTCCACACTCATCTTCTCCTCGGAGTGGAAGGTTGCATAGAGTCTGTCCCGTATAGGCTCGATGAGCATGTAGGGCAGGCACACCATGATATTGCCTGTCATCTCGTCCATCTCCAGCTCGAACTGGGCCACCACGATTACATCCTCATTGGGGATGATACCTGCAAACTGGGGGTTCATCTCGGAGCGGACATAGGTTAATTCAAGTTCATAAACCGGCTGCCAGGAACTGGCCAATTCCTTGATGGCCGCAGGTCACCACCTTGATGAGCATGCGCTGCTCGATGGCGGTAAACTCGCGGCCTTCCACCTTCATGGTCCCTGCCCCTTTACCCCCGAAAAAGCTGTCAATGAGGCCGAATACGAGCTTGGCCTCAACAATGACCAGGGCATTTCCGCGCAGCGGCTCCACCCTGATGACATGGATGCTCGACGGAACAGGCAACGACCGCATGAAGTTTCCGAACTTGATCGTATCAAGCGATACCGGCGTGATGTCCACCATCTTCCTGAGCATGCTTGAGAGCGTATTCCGGAATAACCTGGCAAACCGGTCATGGATCGCGTCCAGCGAAGGCATACGGCCTCTGACGACCTTATCCTGCGCTGCAAAGTCAAAGCGGTCTATCTGGCCTTCATCCAGATAGGGTACGTCCATCTCGGTGGCGATATCTCCGCCTACAACCCCTTTTAATAGGGCATCAACCTCATCCTGGCTCAGGATCTGTCCCATACTACTTCCTCACTGGACTACGAATTCGGTAAAATACACCTGTGTTACCTGGCCGCCTGTGAGATACTTGTTCACTGCGGAAGCTATCTCCCGCTTGACCATCCTCTTTCCTGCCGTTGTGGATACATCGTCAAAGGTCTTGTTGGAGAGTATCATGAGGATCTCATCACGTATCTGGGGGAGTTTTTCCTGGATTTCACTCTCGGCTGCCGGATTATCCACCTCGAACTGCATCACGGCCTTGAGATATCTCTGGCCCTCGGCGTCTGCAAGATTGACGATGAAGGGGTCCAGCTGCTTCAGGTTCCCGGAGGCACCCTCCCCCTCCTTCCCGCCCTCTTTAGCTGCCTTTTCCTTGACCTGCTCCTTTTTCGTTTCCGTACCGGGGTCTTCCTTGTCCGAGGACTTACCCTTGTGCCCGAAGAACACGAAATACCCGGCTGCCGCACCGCCCAGGACCAGAACAACAGCGAGCACGATAATAATGAGCTTCATGGGCAGCTTTTTCTTTTCTGCCGGTGCCTGTTCTTTTTTCTCTTCCTTTTCCTCACCAGCCATGCGGTCCCCCTATAAACGGTCTTTTAAAAGGATGATCTCCACCCGTCTGTTTCTGTCCCTTCCACCTTGTGTTTCATTGGTGGCAACCGGCCTCTTGGACCCGTACCCGGCAACGCAGACCCTTTCGGGGCTCAAGCCCTGATTATAAACAAAAAAATCTGCTATGCTTATGGCCCTTGACAGCGACAGCCTCCAGTTCGACTGCTCATTGCCGAGGTTGTCCGTATGCCCTTCGATTGCGATGGTCACATCTATGCCTCTGACGGCATCAGCGACTCCCTTGAGCATCGGTTCAGCGTCTTTTTTCAGCTCTTTTGAACCCTTATCGAACACGACCCCGTCAGGCACGGCGATGGCAAAACCCCGGTTTGTCTCCTTCACATCGCCCATATCAATGCCCCGGCCCGGGATATTCACGATGTTCTGCTTTTTCAGCGAGATCATCAGGCTCCTCTTCAGGCTTTCGACATTGAGCGCCATGATATTGGGTGCGGTCTTCACCACGGGTTGTGCTATCTTCACCTCATGCTCCTGGGGGAATTCGAGTGGTCCGTTCACTGCGCTGAAAAACCCGAAAGAATCTTTCAGAGCCTTGCTGTCCATGGATGACATGGCTATGATCATGACAAAGAATGTCAACAGCAGGGTTACCAGATCCGAAAAGGTAACCATCCAGCCTAAACGGTCGGGAAGCTTTACATACGTGACATTTTTATCTTTTGTAGGCCATTACTGCTCTTCCAGCTCAAGGCTGAACCCTTTATAGAATATGGAACGCAGCCACTCGCCACGGGTCTGCTTGAGCCCCTTGAGGTCTATATCCTCCGGGACCTCGCCCACAATGGTGATCTCCACACGCCTGTTCATCCTCCGGCCTTCTTCCGTGCTGTTGGTTGCAATGGGCCTGCTTGCACCCATGCCATATACGGACATGCGACTTCCCGGGATTCCCCTGGCCTCCAGAGAGGAAAGCACGGCCAATGCCCTGGCGCCGGACAGCCCCCAGTTTGAATAATAAGGCGGTGTCTCCATGGGTATGGAATCCGTGTGCCCTGTGATAATAATCCTGTTGTCTCCTGGCGAAAGGACCTTGGCTATGGCTGTGAGCACTCCTTGAGAGTCCTTGCTGGGCACATCGGTCTGCCCGGCAAAAAGGATGGGTGACTTTATGGTGATGGTCGCCCCGAGCTTTCCACCTGTCACACTGATCCCGCTGATGATCCCTGTGCTTGCAAGGGAGTTCTGGATGCCTTTCAGATCCATCCGGCCATTTTCTATTGGCGGCCTCTGGGGCAGGATGTTTCTGGACTCATCGGACGAAAAGGGGCTACGGCCGCCTGTGTAGGACCCCGAAGCTGCCCGAGATGGAACCGATGGCCATCTTCATCCGTTTATTATCCAGGATACTCATGGAGCTCAACGCTACAAAGAAGGTTAATATGATGAGAAAGAGCGAGTCCATATAAAACAATCGTATTGTTCCTGGCCGGCTCTACATAGACAATCTTCTTCCTGGCCATTGCTATTCACCACGCATGCGATTCACCACCGGCTCTCTATATACCGGGGCGAGAAATGAATGAAGCTTGCGTTCCACTATCCTGGGGTTGTCACCCGCCGATATGGCCATGATACCCTCGATGATCATCCCCTTCTCCATGACCTCCTCCTTCGAGCGCATGGTGAGCTTGCCTGCCATGGGCAGGGCAATCAGGTTTGCCATGAGTGCCCCATAAAAGGTCGTGATAATGGCAACGGCCATGGAGGGCCCGATGGACGAGGGATCGGACATGGACTGGAGCATCTGGACCAACCCGATGAGTGTCCCCACCATGCCCATGGCCGGGGCGTACATCCCGATGGAGTTGAGGATATCCGCGCCCCTGATGTGCCGCTGCTCGATGTGTTCAATCTCGGTCTCCAAGATCTCGCGGATTGCCTGGGGTTCAAGGCCATCGATAACGAGCTCCAGGCCCTTCTTGAAAAACGGGTCGCGGAGTTCTTCAGCCGCGCTCTCAAGGACCAGTATCCCTTCGCGGCGGGCCTGTGAGGCAAAGTCAACGAATAAGGGGATCAACATATGGATCTCGCGGCGCTGGTTGAAAAAGACATTCCTGATAACGCCGAAGACGCCCACTACATCCTTCAAGGGGTAATTGATGAAGATGATACCGAAGGTGCCTCCTATGGTGATCATCACACTCGGGACATCCACGAAGAGTGTCAGGGGGCTCCCGGAAATGATCCCCATAAAGACCATGCTGAAAGCCACCAACACACCTATAATCGTTGCAAAATCCATACGAACCCCTTACTGCGTGCAATCTGGAATACTGCCACCAGGAAAGCAAGGGGTGTGCCACAGGGTAAGATATGTTATATTCTGTTTTATTTCAATTGGTTATATAATTCGACTGAAAGAGAGATCATTGATGAGTGGGTCAGATAATTGACGCCTTCGGATAGCCGGGGGTAAGAAGCCCGGCTACCCGAAGGCCAGATTCATGTATTAGCGCTTGAGGTTGATAAGCTCCTGGAGCATGTTATCCACCGAGGTGATAATCCTTGAGTTGGCCTGGAATCCGCGCTCCGTGGTGATCATCTTCACGAACTCAGCGGCAATGTCCACATTGGACTGTTCCAGGGAGTTGGACGATACCCTGCCAAGGCCGTTCTCTCCGGGATGGCCGGTTATGGCATCGCCCGAATCACGGGTGGCGGACCAGAGGTTGCCGCCGACCTTGGACAGTGCCTGCTGGTTGTTGAACTTGGCAAGACCCACCCGGAAGAGGTTCAGGATCTGGCCGTTGGAGTAATGGCCCACCATGACGCCGTCGGTGCCCACGGAGATGTTCTCCAGAAAGCCCGTACCGTACCCGTCCTGGGTCTGGTAGATGGTTGTGGATGAGGATGCGTACTGGGTGGAGGTCAGCGCCTCGGGCTGCCAGGCCGATGAAGGGAGCAGGGCTGCGGGAGCGATGTCCGCAACCGTGGTTGCGCCGCCAGCCGTCCATGCACCGGTTGTACTCCGGGATCCGAACTCGCCTGCAATCGTCTGGGTGACCCCTGCGACGAATTCTGCAGAGAATTCGGGATAGCCGGTGGATGAGAAGGTGGTCGCCCTGGTCCAGTTGGCCTCAAGCGCAGGGTCGCCTGCCCCGGCGTATATGAACCCGGTCTGTGAGGCCAATGCGCCGCTTGTGGCGTTATAGGTAAGGCTCCCCCTCATGAGAATCCCCTTGGCTTCGGAGGCGGCAAAGGCTGTCCGGAGATCGTCATCGGGATTACAGGTCACGATATACTCCCAGGAATTGTTCAGATCCACCGAACCGTCATTATACTCACTGGTAGCATCCATCTTGTCGTAATAAACAGTGACATCATGCGATTTGCCCTGTGCGTCATATACCCTGATGGAGGTCTGATATCCGTAGGACGCATCCCCGATGGGTCCGGCCGCATCAGTTGCATTCCATGTATCGAAGATACTTGCCACATTCGAGGTGTCCTGGCTGTTGAGGTTTGTAATGGCGGTAATGGTGTTGGTTGCTTCAGGAGGAGATGTGAAGGCGCTCAACACATACCGGCTGCAGCGTGCCCACATCGTTCCCGTCGGCGTCCAGCGCCCACCCCCGGGCCACATACCCTTCGGGGTTGATGAAGTAGCCGTCCGAGTCGAACCGGAACTGGCCGGCCCTGGTGTAGTACTGCGTCTCCTCGGTCGTGGGCGATACGATAAAGAAACCCTGCCCGCCGATGGCCAGGTCTGTGGCATTGGACGTGGATTCGAAGGAGCCCTGCTGGAACAAGGTGTCAATGGAGCTCAGTGCGGCGCCACGGCCGATCTGGGATGTGCCCGAGGCCGTTGCCACGGACTGGGCAAGGACATCCTGGAATGTAGTCCTGCTGGACTTGTAGCCGATGGTGTTCACGTTGGCGATGTTGTCGCCGATGACACTCATGGCATTGCCATTGGTGGAAAGACCACTGATCCCTGAAAACAGTGCACTGGATATACTCATTTGCGTCTCCTTTTTTTATCTTAGTTAGATATATTGTTTACATCAGCGAGCGATACTTCCTTGTCGCCGATTTCCAGGTATATGTTCCCACTGTCGTACCTCACGCCGGTAACCAATCCCTTGGCATAGGATGTGGTGGCAATTGCCTTTCCATCATAGCCTGTTGCCTCGATGTGAATAGTGGTACTTACCGTTGCTTACGGTTTGACCATCATCTGCTTTGCCGTCCCAGGTGCATGCCATATTGCCCTTGGGGACATTTTTCGTAACAATGCTCCGTACCGGGGAACCCTCTGAGTTGTACAGGGTTACCTTGACCTGAGCTGCCCTGTCTTCCAGGGTGATATTCAGATTTGCAGGCTGTCCGGAAAACTGGATGGTGTTCCCTACAGCTTCCACATTCTTGCCGATAAAGGCCACGGCCTGCATGTTGTTTACAGAGGTCTGAAGCGTGCTCATCTTGTCCATGCTCTTCTTCATTTCCGTCATTGTCTCCAGCTGGGAAAACTGGGCGAGCTGGGCAGTGAAATCGGTGTTCTTTACCGGATCCAAGGGGTCCTGGTACTGGAGCTGCTTCACCAGCAGGGTGAGGAACATGTTCTTCTGCTCCGAGATCTTGTCCTTCACTGCGTTCTTGGATGTAGAATCCCCTGCCGACTGAGTCGCCAAGATATTATCCAATCCGATTGTTGCCATTATCCTTCTCCTTTCAAACCGCTAGGCAAAAATATCGAGCCCGCCATTGTCGGCATACCCGTTCAGGGAACCATAGGTATGGCCGTACTCGTCATGTTCCTTACTGGGAGATCCTGTCCCACGTTCATCACCCTGCCGGGAAGAACCGCCTTTGCCCTGCTCATAACCCATCCACGCCGCTTGGGCCTCGCGGTGGTCGCGTGAATTGAAGGTGTCGGTAGTGACCACGAACTGCGCTGCCTTGATGCCCTGTTCACCCAGGGCATCCTTCAACAGGTGCATGTTCTGCTGGAGTATGTCGCGGGTTATGGGCTGGTCGGCCTTGAAAGAGGCCATGATCCGGCCGTCCTGCATACGGATGTCCACATCCACCCTTCCGAGCATGGGGGGGTTGAGCTTCAGGGTCATGGAGCCATCACCGGCCTTCATGCCGGCAGGAAAAACCTGCTTGATCTGATCTATAACCCGTTGGGTATAGTTGTCCTGGGCCATTCCCGGATTATTTCCCACTGCCTTGGCAAGGCCTTGCAGGACATGCTTGTCAAAGATAGCCGGTTGGGCAATAAGTGCCGGATCCTGGTTGAAGGTCTTGAACACATTTTCTATTTTAACGAATTCATCTTTGGACAGGGCGCCTTTCAGCAGCCCGAGCGACTCTGTAACCTGTTTCGGCAGGTCCTTGCCGGCACTGGCCTTCAGAAACTCGCTGATCTGTGTAGTGGCGTCATCGAGTGCCGCATTACGCACCTGAGGGTCTGAGGAGAAGAAGATATCCTTTAGCGTTTTCTTGGGAATATTCAGGGTCTGCTCCAGCACATCTACGGCCTGAAGGATACCCGGCATGGCCGTCGTTGAAGCCTGTACCTGAGAGGATTGTTCAGACTGGGCTTTGAGCATCTGAGTGAATAAGGGAGTTTCCTTATTGACCGGCTGGGTTTCAGCGGTTCTTAGAAATTCTGCTACTGACTCCATAATCTCTGCGGAGGCCTGGGTGATCTCTTTTATATTTACCTGGGGAATCCCCTTGTGGGTACCGATCCGGGCTGCTATGGCGTGAGCTGTGTCCTGTCCTGCTGCGGCCTGTTCGATCATCTTGTCCATGTCAGGGGCATTGCCGCCCGGCTGTTCTCCGAGCTGTAACGATCGTATCTGGGCAAGCTTGGCCTTGAGGTCCGACACCACTTCCGGGTCTGCCATGAACTGTGGGATGTCGGCATCCTTGATCCCCATGGCTGCAAGGATTGCCTTCAAGTCTTCATCAGATATCTCTGCACCCGCTCCTTGAAGGAACGATTTGGCATCTGAATTATTCTTGGTGAAAACAGCATCTGCGAGCTGGGCCTTGAGGTCTGCCAGGCGCGTCTGATCTTCCATGAGCTTCTTGATGTCCGCATCCTTGGTCCCGATAGATGCCAGGATCGCCTTCAGGTCTTCATCAGATATCTCTGCACCCTTGCCTTGCAGCAAAGCGTTGATCCCTGCATGAACCTTTGTTGAAACAGTCTGGGCAAGCTGCGACTTGAGGCCGGCTACCAGATTGGGATCTGCCATGAGCTGGGCAATGTCTGCGCCCTTGATCCCTATAGCGGCCAGGATTGACTTTAATCCTTCATCAGATACCTCGGCGCTGCCCGACAGGAGTGCCTTTACATCAGCTTTATTCAGGCCCATGGATTGAAGGGCGCAAAGGTACTGCTGAACTTGAGTTGCCTGGGGGTTTTCAAGAAGCCCCTTTCTATCATCATCCGTGGGGCATCGTTCTGCCTTGACCTTTTCTTTTATCGGCTTGTCTGCAATCGGCGTGTCTGTGATGGGCTTGCCTGCAATCAGCTTGTCTGTGATCGGCTTGTCCGCCCCTGGCGCTTCTGCAAGGGCGCAATGGAGCTGCTCGTCGAACCCTGTCTTGGGACTGTCGTGGCCCGTGGCCCTGTGCATGAGGTCCACTGCTCCTTTGGCAATTCCCATGAGTGCGGTTAAGGGTGACTGCATTATCGCCTCCATATAAAGTCTTTGCCGAGACTATCAGCAACCATAGTGCCAAGGTGCTCCAGAGCATGGATCCGCCTCATTCATGGATATGACGCACCTATGGCGGATAGGTAAATATTCACCGCAGGGGAGCAAATGTTGCCTGATTGCCGGAATAAAAAAGGGTATAGGGGGCAAACCTAGTGCCTGCCCCGTTGCAAATCTAAAGAAATCTTATTTCATCCCTGCCTTTGCAGCGATGAGCAGCGGGTCCCAGACCGGGGCAAAGGGCGGGGCATAGGCCATGTCAAGACCGTAGAGGTCATCCAATGTCATGCCTGCGCTCACTGCGGCAACGAGGGTGTTAAGCCTCATGGCCGATCCTCCCTTTCCAATGATCTGCCCACCTACTATAACATTGGAGGCCTGATCAAAATAAAGCTTCACCCACATGTCCGTTGATCCGGGGTAATAACCAGGCAGATTCCTGTCCTTGATGGCCGCAGAGCTGATGCCCGAAATATTGTACCTCTCGATATCAAACTGACCGATCCCGGTCTTTCCCGCCTCCAGGTCAAACACCTTGGTTATGGCCGTGCCGATAATTCCGGGGAACGGCTTCAGCTCCTTTCCTGCCAACTCGGCCACCAGGTTCTCCCCGCACATCCTGCCATGACGGTTGGCAGTGAGGCCCAGCGGGATGAATACGTCCTGTTTAAGAACCCGGTGATATGCCGTACAGCAGTCACCGGCAGCAAAGATATCCGGGTCGCTGGTCTTCTGAAAACGGTCTCACCTTTATGGCATTGCGCTCCCCTAGTCCAAGGCCTGCTTCGGCTGCCAACTCAGAGTTGGGTGCCACCCCGATATGACAGGACCACGCAATCCGCATCCACCGAATCGCCGCCATCAAGGATCACCTTCTCAACGCTCCCGGATCCCCTGAATCCCACGACCTTCTTCTCAGTGATGATCTTAACCCGGTTCCTTGTCATCTCATCGGACACAAGCTTTGACATGTCCTCATCCATGATTGTCATGATTCGCGGCAGGGCCTCAATCACCGAGACTTCCATACCAAGCCTGCCGAAGGCATCCGAGATCTCGAGACCGATATATCCACCGCCGATGATTACACCACGCGTGGGTTTATCATGTTCCATGAACCTCTTCAGATCCAGCCCGTCCTGAAATTCCTTGAGGGTGAAAATACCGGACAATTCCATGCCCGGAAGGTTCGGCCTTATGGCCCGGGCCCCGGTTGCCATAATGAGTTTTTCATATTCCTGCTTGAAGATCTTGCCTGTTGTGAGGTCGTGCACGGTTACACTCTTTCCCGAACGATCGACATGGGTCACCTCATGCCTTACCTTCAGGTCTATGCCGCGCTTGTTTATGGCCTCTTCGGGTGAGAGCGCCAGGAGCTGGTGGGAGTTATGTATCAGCCCGGATACATAATAGGGCAGGCCTCAGGCACCATACGATATATATTGCTCCTTTCCGAATACTATGACCTGCAGATCCTTGCGCTTGCGCTTGATAACGCTCGCTGCGCTCATGCCGGCAGCCACGGCGCCGACTATGACAATGGGTTTCATGGGAGTGACCCTCCTTTAAATTATCAGACGATGAGCACCGGGCGGTTCGAGTTGTAGATTACATGCTGGGCCACCGAGCCCAGGAGAAATTTTTCCACCCTGGTGCGCTTCTCTGTCCCGATGATGATCTCGTCCACGTTTTTCTCTGCGGCAAAACGGATAATATCTTCGCCCGCTTCGTGGCCGCGGATGAGCAGGTGGGTCTCGCATGGGATGTTTTCTTTTTCAAAAACGGTCTTTACGTATTCAAGTTCGCTTTCTCTCTCCTCGATCTCCTTGAGCTGCTGTTCGCCGCCCTTGGGGAGAGATGATACCACTTCGATCTTTGCATCGAAGGCCTTCCCATGGAGCTTTGCAATGGATATTGCCTCCTTTGATTCCTCTGTTCCGTCATAGTACATCAGGATCTTCATGCGCGCCTCCCTTGGTTTATTCACCTTAGCGTTACCCATATTAAGATAAGAGCGATGTGTATGCTGTCAATAGGCATACCTCTGTCTTCCTTTCTGATTCCTCTGCGATGCAGCCTATGATAGGTTATCAAGCATGCGAGGGGTAGTGAAACTCCAGGTGAGGCTTTGCACAAAAAAGATTTGCGGGCTGCGTTTCCCAATGCTCGAAGACCAGGCATCAGATCTCAGGTGCCCCAGGTGTGGATGGCCGACACTCTTGGGCAGTGAACCCTATGAAGAACACAAACCCCACCAAATGGTCTCCGGTCAAGGATTGCCAAGGATGGAGGTGCTTCTGGACAACATCAGGAGCATCTATAATGTAGGCTCAATATTCAGGACCTCGGAC
Source organism: uncultured delta proteobacterium (assembly GCA_963785235.1). GTDB lineage: Bacteria > Desulfobacterota > Desulfomonilia > UBA1062 > UBA1062 > MWEI01. Next base: position 218,961 of record CAWAUM010000003.1, read on the forward strand.
GGAGCAGGCATCTCCCACCTGCATTTGTGCGGCATCACACCCACACCGGATAATCCGAAGCTCAAAAAAACCGCCCTGGGTGCGGATGAAACCATCGGCTGGTCCCACGACCTTAACGGGTGCGCTGCAGCCCAGGCGCTCAAGGCACAGGGCATGAGGCTGTGGGCCCTGGAGGGTGGAGACCGCTCCATGCCTATCCATAAGGCATGTTTCGAATATGATGACAAACCCATTGTCCTTGTTGTGGGCAATGAGGTGTGCGGGGTGGACCCTGGCATCTTGGATCAATGCGAAAAGGTCATTGCCATCCCCATGCAGGGCATAAAGACCTCTCTCAATGCGGCCGTGGCCTTTGGGATTGCGGTTTACATGCTGCGGCTGTCCTTTGGGGCAATTATAAAAGAAAACACGAACAGCATCTGACCAGGAGGTCGTTTATGGGCACAAGGCTGATAATCATTGGCGGCGTTGCAGGCGGGGGGTTATATTGCGCATCGCATCCTGGTGCAAAACGGCTTCAGGTCGAAGAACCTGAGCGGTGGATTCAAGACCTACCTTGCGGCAAAGGAGAAGATCATGGACGAGTCGGCCACGACCAGGCTGTGGCTGAGCGAGTAAAATGCTTTTCTCTACCTGGATTTCCGCTCTAACCTGATAGTGACCAGATTGTCGTTGTCCGGGCAGGACACATCCACGGTATCTCCCTGCCACCACGGCATTGCGCCGCCGAACTGGAAGCACTGCAGCGAAGGGAAGATGCTGTGATAGAAGTACCCGCATAATCCGGCAGGATCATGGCAGCTGATCTCGAAGGTCTCACCTGTCCGGTGTCCCGCACTGCAGTCGCCGTTGACCGATAACACCGTGGCAGTCACCTTGTATCCGATACCAGGGTCCTTTGCCATATCCTTTTACTCCTTTTCTTTTCACGAAATAAACAGGTTGTTCGTGGCAAAGTTCGGGTCACTCGTCACATTGAGCCCGAGGCGCCTCAGGCCTGCCTCATCTCCGGGTGTGGGGATATGGGTCATGTGCACCTCACAACCCTTCAGTTCCTTAATCTTTTCCAGGGCAAGCCGGGCAGCAGGATTGCCGATGGTGCTGATGCTCAAGGACACAAGGGCCTCTTCGAGGTCGAGGCTTACAGATTTTTCGTTGAGGATCTCTGTCTTAAAGTTCCGTATCGATTCGATGATATTTGTTGGAAGCAGCTCGAGTTTTACCGGGATCTCCGCGAGGTGTTTGATGGCCTTGAGGATCAAGCTTGATGCGGCATGCATCATGGGGGAGTTGCTGCCGGTGATGATGGTGCCGTCCTTGAGCTCAATGGCTGCCCCGCAATAGATCCCATCGTTGCCCTTTGCCTCATCACTGTACGCCTCTGAGGCCGTATTCCTTGAAGGGACAACTACCTTGCGGTGTTCGGGGGTCAGGCCGAAGCTTTTAATGAGGAGTTCGACCCGCTGTACGGTTTCCTTGTCCGCAAATCCCATCACATACTCGCACTGGTAGCGGAAGTAACGGCGGATCACCTCCTGACAGGAGGCCTCCTTCACTACATCATCATCCACAATGGCAAATCCGGCGCGATTCACACCCATGTCCGTGGGCGACTTGTAGAAGGACTCGCCACCCGTGATCTTTTCCAGGATGCGCCTCAATACGGGGAAGACCTCCACATCCCGGTTGTAATTCACTGAAGTCTGTCCATAGGCTTCCAGGTGGAACGGGTCGATAAGGTTGAAATCCCTGATATCTGCAGTGGCTGCCTCATAGGCAATATTGACCGGGTGCATGAGTGGAATGTTCCAGATGGGAAAGGTCTCGAACTTTGCATAGCCTGCTTTCACACCCCTGTGATAGTCATGGTAGAGTTGCGAGAGGCTCGTGGCGAGCTTGCCGCTGCCCGGCCCGGGGCCGGTTATGATCACCAGGGGCTTTTTAGATTCTATATAGGAATTCGCTCCATAGCCCTCGTCGCTCACTATGAGGTCTATGTCGGTGGGATAACCCTTTGTAAAGCGGTGCGTGTAGACCTTGATGCCGCGCCTTTCGAGCTTGTTCTTGAACAGGGTTGCAGCGGGCTGGCCTTCGAAGCGCGTGATCACCACACCGAGCACATCGATGCCCCAGGGCTTGAGGTCGTCGATGAGCTTCATGGCATCCGAGTCATAGGTGATGCCGAAATCGGCCCTTATCTTCTTTCGTTCTATATCGCCAGCATAAATGCACAGGATGATGTCCGCCTTGTCCTTGAGCTCATGCAGGAGCCTCATTTTCACGTTGGGGTCATATCCCGGAAGGACCCTCGCTGCGTGGTAATCATACAGGAGCTTGCCCCCGAATTCCAGATAGAGCTTGTTGTTGAACCGTTCCACCCGCTGGAGAATCTCCTTTGCCTGTTCCTGTATATATCGTTCATTGTCGAACCCTATCTCGGATTTCACCCTTGTCTCCTCATCCTGTAATCTTCATGCGGCAAGCTCATTAAGCATATCTCAAAACAGTTCTGGTTTATTCTCTGTTAAGATTTTAATCACGGCACTATATACCAATGGTTCTTACAGAACAATGCCGGTAGTCCTTGGGCCCCGGGTATCGATCCTTATCTTGATATAATCGCTTAGCATCAGAGACTGGCTTCAAGAGGAACTGTGAAAGAATAAGCGATCTTGTTTCATAATTTTCGGTGGGACAATACTAAGGATGGTGAACTGGCAGACAGACAGGGAGCCAGCGTGCAATCATTTATGAGCGCAGCACCGAGACCCATGTATAGATTTCAGGGGAAACTTATTGTTTTTGAGTCTTGTCCGTACAAACCATTCCAATCAACACGCACATCCAAAGAAGTTGTCCCCGAACATGCTGACGCTGTGTATGTAAGTGTGTAATTATTACTTAGGACATTTGAAATTTGCTGTAAAATAGATTCAATATCAGTAGCAGTAAGCGCAAGATAATATTGCCCTCCGGTTTCGCTCGCTAATCTTTGCATGATACTCGGCTTTCCATAATTCTGATCGCCATAATATATTGTGAATACTTTAATTCCTTGTTGATCGGCCTTGGTAATCACTGCGTTTAGTGTTCTGACTGAACCTTCATCATATCCGTCGGATAAGACTATTACCGCACGCTTACCTGTTCCCTGTACGGCTCTATCGATGGATTGAAAAACAGCGTCAAACAAGGCCGTTCCATCGACGACAGGATATGAAGTATTTATATAATTATTCAATGCAGTTATTCCTGGAGTGTCAGCCGCGATAAAGAAAGGTGGCGTGCTTGACGGATAAAATTCAATAAAACCATTAAATTTGCATATTGCTGCCGAATCTACACTGCTTAGACTCTTAATAAAAGAGATAGCTGCCGCCTGTATCTCAGACCCGACCTCGACAGTGCTTCTGCTCAAATCTAACGCCAGTACCAATGTAACTGGTGACGGATATTCAATTGCGGTTGCAGTGATGCTTTGAAGAAGCTGTCCGTTCTGATAGAGCTTGAAATTGTCTGCTGTTAATGAATTTAAGAGAATATTACTGGTGGGATCTGTTACAGTGACATCTACGCTGATGGATGGACAACTGGTAGAGTTGACGTTGTTGATCCATGTGTTCAGCCCGTATCCAACACCGCTCAGACTAATGTCCACCGTCTTCGAATGAGGGTCATTGGAGGGAATGGAAAGTGTGGCAGTGAATGAACCCTGGCTGGTTGGAGAAAATCGAACGCTCAATGAGCCTTTCTTTAATGGCGCCAGCGTTGCATTGGAACAGGTATCAGCTACAATGCTGAACGGCTGATTGGAAACTATCTGTCCAATGTTCAGGTTCTTATGGCCTGTATTTACTATCTCAATGGTTTGATCTGCACTGTTATTCAGAACAACACCGGCAAAGTCCAAACTTGATTTAGACAGAGAAATTTTCGGTGCTTTACTGCCTCCTCCACCTCCTCCGCATCCATAAACAATCAGGAACGCACTGATCACGAATATGAGAAATTTTAAATGTTTCATACAATCCCCTCTTTATGTACATCTTATAGCAATTAAAATGTTAGGAGTAAATCAATTTTATTCCAGACAGTTATCCTCAGGTTGAACTGCAACAATATAAAATTATGAGCAATAAATTTCCATGAACCTGAAAAAGAATTGCATACTATCATCGAGGATAATGGGGGGAGGATAATGGAGTCGGATAATGGGGTCAGGGACGATTATTAACAAAATCTCTCAATCATACTCCCGATAAATCGACCCTAATAATCCCTAACACTACGATATAGAAATACTGCATCCTTTCTTGTGGGAATGAAGCAAGGTTAAAAATCATTGATCGCATCAATAAGATTCCTGAGCCTGCCGAAATACCTGCGGTTGAAGTCTACCACAAGCCGCGGCAGATGGATAACATCGGCATCATCCATTTCAGCTTCCAAGGCCCCAGATGCTGCGATACTCCCCCCGGGCAGAAGGATGTCTTGAAACCGGTCTGTCAGCTTGGCGATGTCATCGGGGCTGAGCTCTGAAGTGAGCCGGATTACCAGCCGGCCGTGCACATACCGGATGCTGTGATAGCGGCGATAGAAATGATGGATCTTCTCCACCGCATCATCCACGGAACATACCCTTTCAAAGAGCGCAAAGTCCGAGGGCAGGATATAGTTGCGCGCCAGCAGTTCTTCCTCGAAGAGCTTGACCATGCGGGACCAGTATGAACACTGCGGGATCATCCACGAGCACCAGCGGCATGGGATTGCGTTTGCCGGTCTGCAGCAGGGTGAGCGTCTCCATCGCCTCGTCGAGCGTGCCGAAACCGCCCGGGAAGAGCGCCACGGCGTCGGCTTCTTTCAGGAAGGCAACCTTGCGGTTGAAAAAATATTTGTACGTGATGACCCGCGGGTTACCCTCATCACGGCATTCGGCTTCTGCTCGAACGGCAGGCGGATATTCACGCCAAAGGAATGCTCGGAGCCGGCTCCCTCGTTGGCCGCCTGCATGATGCCTTCTCCCCCGCCGGTGATGACCATGTAACCCGCCTCGGCGAGCTTTTTCCCGAAGAGCTTTGCCATCTCGTATAACGGATCGCCCGGCTGGGTTCGCGCCGAGCCGAAGACCGTGACCTTGCGAACGTTGCGGTAGGGGCCGAAGACCTTGGAAGTAAACCGCATCTCCTTGAGCGTCGTGTTCATGAGCTTGAGGTCCGCGCTCTCGTCGTCCTCCTGCCCGGCCTTGAGCGAGGCGATGATCATTTCGCGGACGTATTCGGGCCTCCGGATGCCCTCGGCGGTCTTGATCAATTGGTCGATAATCTCGTCGATGGGGCCGTTATCTTTGTTGAAATAAATTTTCATGACTTCTCTCCGTTTTTTCTTCCAATGTCTGCTGAAATAGCAATTATACATAGAAGCCTATTATATGAACAAGAAAGGCATCATGCTCCAGGGCAATGATCTCAAGAAAAAGTCACCACGTTCCTCAAGTTTTCATCAATCGAGCCCTGATATCATCGAACTCATTTGACCTTCCCTCTTTCATGGACTACTGCTCATTTCCTCAAGGTCTATTTCACATTCCAAAGCCACGAGAATAGCCTGATCGAGGCTTCGCCTGTCATTCGAGTGATAATAAGCGGCGAGCCTGTCCTTGATGCTATCTGTCGGTGAGATGAGCCGGAGCAGGCCTGTGGAAAATTCTTTTTCAATGGTTTCCCTCACAGGCTCGTCCCCTATGGAAAGAGACCCGGCGGGAATTCGAGGAAAAACTCCGTTTCCGGATTATTAAAGTATCGATGTTCTTCAAGGAATCCGATTTTCGTGAATGCACTTCCCTGGATCTTTTGCACTCTGGCCGATCCATTTTCAATGAAGTAAGACCATATGACTGGTATCTGTTCTTGGTGTAAATGGAAACACATGCACCGCCTGAGAGAACGACCTCGATCCCGTTATCCTTGAGGTGGGTGCATACGAAGGCGGCCAGTTCTCCGATGGACATCTCTCCGAGGGGCTTCACAAGGGTTTATCCTTTCGCCTTGGACGCTTCCTGACAAGGACGAGTTCTTCTTTTTCAGCAGCAGGATAGAAGGACAAGGCCTTGTCCATGAGGGCGTTGAGCTCAGCCAGAAAAGGATAGCGGGGATTCAGCGCGTACACCCTTGTTTTCCCTGCACTCCTGCTGTAGATAATGCCCCCGAACTCGAGTCTTTCCAGCTGTTTCTGGACAGGGTCGAGGTCGGTCTTGAAGAACCGTGCAATCTTCCTGGCATATCCTTCGCCCCTTGCGTGCAGGAAAACAAGGACCCGCTCTCGATTATTGTCGAGAAAGGATGAAGAGGTAATCGCCTCCATGAGGCCAATCTCCTTACTCTCATTGGGACATTTACCATCAAGCTCACAGAGGGCCACTATCAAAGAGCAATAATGAAGAACTTGCCTTGAAAAGATGTATTCTGGACAGGTCTTTGTGGGGAGTATAATTCACGAATCGTTGCCAGGACTCGGGACAGAAAGAGGGGCCTTCCTTGACCTTGGGGAATCTGCGGCTATAGTAATAGGTACTATATTCTTTATCTATTTGCAGCCTGAACATATGATTGTAAGGGGGGAGGTTCTCATGGCCTTCGATCGCATCTGGCACAGGGCATATGCCCCCGGTGTTCCTTCCGAGATCGAGATACAAAAGATCACCATGGCAGAGGCATTGTCTATCACCGCCAAGAAGTACCCTGACTCCATTGCCTATATCTACATGGGCAAGAGAATAGATTATCAGGAGCTTGAAAGTCTGGTGAACCGATTTGCCAGGGCCTTGAAGGCACTTGATGTGGGCAAGGGTGACATTGTTGCCATGCTTCTGCCCAATATTCCTCAGGCCCCGATTGCCAATCACGCCTGCTACCGGCTCGGCGCCGTAACCGCCATGAACAACCCGCTGTATACCGAGCGGGAACTCGCCTACCAGCTCTCTGACTCACAAGCCCGTGTCATCGTTACCCTTGACCTCCTCCTGCCAAGGATACTCAAGATCAAGGACCAGACAAAGATCGAGGTCATCATCACCTGCCACATCAATGACTTCCTCCCCTTCCCCAAGAAGCAGCTCTTCCCCTTCGTGAAGAAAGATATGTTCCGGAAAATCGAACCGCAGGCAGGGGTGTTTCAGTTTCTCGACCTTCTGAGATCTTATCCGGATACACCCGTAGAATCCGAGGCCGGGTGGGAGGATCTTGCCGCGCTCATCTACACAGGCGGGACAACCGGACTGAGCAAGGGGGCCATGCTTACCCATGAAAACATCTCTTCGGTGGTGCAGATCTTCAGGGCCTGGTTCCCGGACCTGAAAGACGGCCACGAGAGCCTGCTGGGCGTCTACCCCATCTTTCACTCAGCAGGCTATTCCGTAAGCCAGAACTTGCCCATATGGAGCGGGTGGACCTGCATACTGGTGCCGAGGCCTTCGCCGGAGATCATTGTAGAGCAGCTGAAAAAGTTCAAGCCCGGGTTTCTTCCGGGTGTGCCCACCATCTACACGGGCCTGCTGCAGAATAAAGAGTTCTGCACCATGGACTTGAGCTTTGTGAAGGGCTATTTCGGCGGTGCGGCACCCCTGCCCGGGGAAACGGTGAACCAGCTCAAAACACTCCACGGTGCGATAATCCATGATGTCTATGGCACCACCGAGAACACGGCCTTTGCAACCTGCACTCCATGGGGCGGGAAGGTCAAGCCCGGTACCGTGGGTGTGCCGCTGCCTAATACCGATATTATGATCGTCGACCTTGAAAAGGGTGTAACCGGGCTCAACACCGGCGAATCCGGGGAGATCTGCATCAAAGGCCCACAGGTGATGGCAGGGTATTACAATAAGCCGGCGGAGACCGAACATTCCCTCAAGTCAGGCTGGTTCTACACCGGCGATATCGGCTACCTCGATGATGACGGCTACCTCTGTATCATAGACCGCAAGAAAGACATGATCATCTCAGGTGGCTTCAACATCTATCCCAAGGAGGTCGACGGGATTCTCTTTGAGCATCCCAAGGTCCTGGAGGCATGCTCCATCGGCGTGCCTGATCAATATCACGGAGAGAGCGTGAAGGCCTTCATCGTTCTGAAGGACGGTGCGTCCCTTACCCAAAGCGAGATTATCGAATATTGCAGGGATAAGCTCGCATCGTACAAGGTACCCAAGGAGGTGGAGTTCCTCGCCGAGCTCCCCAAGAGTGCAGTCGGCAAGATTCTGAGAAGAGAATTGAAGGAAAGGGAGATGCAGAAAAGGGGCATGACATGAGTAAGAATGGTATGGCATTCACCACTATGACTTACGAGATAATCGAACCGGGGATAGCCCTGGTGACCCTTAACCGGCCCGGGCGTCTCAATGCAATCAACCTGGCCATGCTTGAAGATTTCCAGGAGTTATTCGCCCTGCTGTCAAAGGATGAATCGGTGAGAGTCGTCATTCTCACCGGCCAGGGCAAGGGCTTTTGCTCAGGGGCCGATCTCACGGATGCGGCTGATGAAAAAAATGCGCACTTCTTTGCCGATCCCCAGACATACCTTGCCTTTGTCCAGGAACGTTACAGTTCACTGATACAAGGCTTCAGGGATATTCCGCAGCCCATCATTGCCGCAATCAACGGCGCAGCTGCGGGCGGCGGATTCTGTATGGCCCTTGCCAGTGATATCCGGATAACATCTCCCGAAGGGTATTTCGTGGCATCGTTTATTAACATTGGCCTGTCAGGTGGAGAGCTGGGATCGTCCTATCTGCTTCCCCGCCTCATCGGTCTGGCCAGGGCTGCTGATATCCTCTATTCAGGCAGGAAAGTAAATGCCCAGGAAGCCGAAGCTTCCGGGCTCGTGAGTGCCGTTGTCCCTCGGGAAAGGCTTCTCGAAACTGCGCTGGCCTACGCCCGCACGATGCTCTCCAAGAGCCCGGGGGGACTCAGGCTGACCAAACGGGTTCTGGACCAGAACCTGGTTGCCCCTTCCCTCAATGCCGCCATGGAACTTGAAAACAGAAACCAGGCATTGCTGGTCTTCTCCGGCAACTTCGCAAAGATGGTAAAGTCGTTCAACTACAAAAAAACGGATAAAAGGGGGTAACGTCTCAACATTCGACATCCATTCTCGATGGTTGAATTCCGCCCCCCCTGTTCGCACCTTTTCATCATGGAGTTCCGACACTGGCAACTACGATATTACATTGAGCTGCCGGTTCCTCAAAAGTTCTTGATGCCACCTCGATCCTGTTATTGAGAGCCACGGCTCCACCGAAAATCCCGTTTAAACCTGTAAATAACGTGAACAGGACAGGCCCGTATCCGAAGGTAGCCAGATCAAACAGGATGGAAGCCGTTACGAATCCGCCGGACCTGTCGGTGAAGAACTTGCCTGACCCGGACGTATCGAGGTCCTTCTCCCTTATAAGATCCCCATTGGGATCATCAGGTTGGATCGTATAGGAGTCATCCGGAGCGAGTGTCGTGTAGGCTATCTGATAACTTGCCTCTTCCAGCGCATCACAAGGATGGATGAGAACCACATACTTCCCGGAAGAATCCAGCTTGTAATCAAGGACCTGGGAACGGTCGGAAACTGCATCTGAATGCATCTCATAGGTACTGCGACCTTGGGGATAGAGGTAGATTTCCGGAGGCGCCTTTCCTTTATCAACCACGGTGGAGATCACTATTCGGCTCCCCTTTTCTCCATAGAGCAGCCATAGTTCATTTGAACCGAGGTTGCCGACTTTCGCACTGCCCGATGTCAGCTCTCCCCTGTATATATCCGTGTTCCGGGCTGCAGCGGCATAGCCTGAAACTATCAGTATGCTTATGCCGGCAAGCACCATCACTTTCAATATCTGTCTCATGATTTCCTCCTTTCCAGGATCTGCACGGCAAATGATCTGGTTCGCCACCTTCCGACCAACTGTGGGATCTGAACGGGTTGGGAGGGCAGATCATGGTTTGATGTTAATGTGTTTTCTCATTTAGGGAATCGGAGTGCGGATATCAAGCACCAGGTATCTTGTTGTTATTATTACAATTTAAATATTAGAGTGGGTCGGGTCCTGGATATGGGAGGGGATCATAATTGGGGACGGGTTCACATTAACTTACCCGTCCCTGGAGACCAAGACGGTGCTCCTCCAGGGGATGAAGGCCCCGGCGACATAGCTCAGACTCACGGTACGCGTCCCGATGAAGAGATCAAAGCCGCTTGTTTGCATCTCGTCGCGGATCTTCTGCAGGCGTTTCGGGTAATCGATGAAGACGTCCATTTCTCCTTCCGGCATCGGTTGGTTTTATGGAGAAAAGGATGAACCGGCTCTGCGCGTTAGTCAAGGGTTTCTTCCTCCCGCGCCGTCAAGCCGTGCGACACTATTGTTATGGGGTCGAATCTTGTAATATTGGCAACCATGGTTTTCATACATATGATAAAGAAAGCCCGGGCCTCTTGCTAAGACAATGATCCCGGCATCTTGACATAACACGAATAAACACACATACAGACACAAGAGGTGGATGCTATCCCGGAGCCAAAGATGAAAGCGCACAGAACGCACCAGCAGGATATGGAAGGTGCAGTCCCTTGTTGCCGCGAGAACAGTCCCGGGATAGCAGAGGCAGATATGGCGCACAGTATAATGATCCGGGGCTGAAGATGCACACGCCTGATGCCATAATGGAGATCCTCCACCTGTTGATTCACTGGGCCAAGGCCCATCCGGTCCTCCTGACATGGCTGTGGGTTCTCTCGGTGGTAACGTTCTTCGGCTCGCTCCTGGTCATACCCATGCTCGTGGTCAGGATGCCGCAGGACTACTTCCTGTATAATAAGTCCCACCTCCGGGAATACAGGAAACAGCACCCGGTATTCCGCCTGTTTTCTGTGATACTGAAGAATATCCTCGGGTTTGTTTTCATTGCCACAGGCATCGTCATGCTTTTTTTCCCCGGCCAGGGAGTGATCACAATCCTTATCGGGATAACACTCGTGAACTTTCCCAGGAAGAAAGCCTTGGAGATCAGACTCATTAGACAGCCTGCAGTACTCAGGGCGGTTGACTGGATGCGGTCCAGATACGGGAAAGAGCCCCTTATCCTCCCTGATGGCATAAGGGGAGACAAACATGCACCCGGATGATAAAACGGAGAAAAAAGGCATCAAACATACTTTTTCCAAGGCTCGGGATACAAATCTTAATAAAAGACAAAAACAAGACCTGACTCTAGCTTTCTATGCTTTTATTTGCAATCCTCCAACGAGGCCATGTACACACCCGCTGCGACCCATACGTCCTTTCCATCCATCTTGCACCGCTTCACATACGTGCACTTCGGATCAATCGCATTGTTCTTGGGGTTCAGCCAGTGGTAAGGTACCCATCCAAACCCGGGATTCATGGCCTTGGCATTCATCTCGGCAACAAGATACTTGCCCTTGGCATCCTGAATCATGGTCTGGTCTTTTCCCACGAGCTTTACGGAAATGGGATGAAAGAGGCATACGGCCTTCAGATTATAGATAAATACATACCCCTCTTCTCCACAGAACCTGAACTTCTGAAGCTCGGGAAATGCAGTCTGTCCTTTGCTCTCAAGCAAAGCTACTGCATAATCGACTGCCTTTACCACCTCTTCTTTGGTGCATGCCGCATCCGCAATGGAATAACCGGACGAAAGAACCAGTGCCGCAACGAGGGAGATAAATAACCATCTTCTCATAGGTAGCTCCTTTCCTCATGGTATCCAACCCATAATAATGGCGGGAATAGTTTTGAAAAGGGGCTGTCAAAGAAAATATGAACACGTGAGGGTCGGATCTTGTCAGGCCGTTGCCTTTTCGAATGAAATTCCAAGGATCAAAACCTGTCAAATTTATGTTCCCAAGATCTGTGGTTTTCCCTTCCGGAGTGTGTTGTCTGTACCTTGATATTGTGAGTACCTCGGCAGCTTGCGGCACTTATACGGTACCGGCTTTTTTATCCTGTAATCCAAAGCACAATCTTGAAATTCTACTTTAATACTTATTCAATGATTAATGCCTAGTATCTATTGGCATGCATCATGCTCGACATGCAGTATCTTTCATAACAGGCTGACGCCAAGCAATCGATGGTTCAGGAGGTGATACATGAAGGATATGAAAAAGATCAAAGACAAACGACTCGTACTGCTTGAGGCCATTATCCGTTACGCCGACCAGTCTGACAACTTCAACCCACATTTCTATAAGGACGATATGCTCAAGAGACTTGATGTTTGTGAGCATTTTTTCAACATCATGCAGAAACAACTCGGAGACAGATATTGCCGCCTGGTTGACAGCTTTGAAAAAAGAAGTAAATATACCATCAATGTACTCGAATGCCTTGAACTCCGTGACCAGATAATCCAGGCAAACACACAGGAAAAAAAGCATCGTGAGAGCCGTATTATTCTACTCGAAACATTAATCGCCACTTTCCTTGTGATTATCGTTGGTTCTTGTATCATATGAACTGACAGCACATAACCAACCAATCCACCAGGGTGCAACGGGGACGGTTCTTGTTTCACATACCTGACGAGATAAACAGGTGTGATCGTGTTTCAACTTCGACTTGTGGAACTCTTATTCTTACAACGAGTAAAATATTTCTCTTGGGAGAACAATCTTGGGTATCCTTATTTCATAACTTGTTGAATTTGTAACAAACAGAAATGCGTACATTTTTTGCATGCAATAATTTCTGTATAGTTTAATTGATATGTTCTTACCCTCATATTACATCAAGTAATTTTGAGGAGGTTTTTGTGATGAACAACACTTGCAGTAGGTCTCGTAGTGCGTCTTCGTGTGTCTTTAAGCCGGCGTCTCTTCTGTGCAGAGTACTTTTGTTCCTTATTCTGCTGAACCTTGCAGCCCTCCATCCCACATACAACGCCAACGCATGCCCACCGAACCCCAATGAGGATGTGGTTTTCGACAAGAACCTTCCCCTGGGCAGTGAGATCATGCTCGACAGTACGCTCTTTCATATCACGGGCAACCCCCTCTTTTACGAATGGTGTGGGCCTTTTTCCACAACAATTGAACCTGGCCCGCTCGTCTTCATGCCTGAAGGCACCCATGCCCTGTCACTGTTCACCTATGACGGCATACAGCACTTAGGCCCCTTCACCCTCTATTTCACTATTGATCCTGAGTATTCCATCCTGCCCATTGGCCTGAAAGGAAAAGCCCTTGTCACCTGGTTGCCGGTGGTAGATGCACAACAGTACCGCTTATACCGCGCAACTGAGACCGACCCTTCCCATTTTGAAAAGATCGCTCTTCTTCCATCGTCCGCTATTACCTATACCGACCCTAATCTCAAAGAGGCAACATATCTCTATGTCCTGGGAGCATTGGTGAACGATAAGTGGACATTTTCCCATATTGCGAGCGCCCACCCGTTTGCCTGTCTCCCCAAGCTGAACTATCCTCCGGTCATCTACTCGAAGCCCATCATCCCGGCTACAGTGGGCGTTCCGTATACCTACAATGTCCTGGCTACCGATCCGCTGCATGACATCCTCACCTACAGATTTCTCAGTGCCCCTTCTGGAATGACAATCGATCCTCACACCGGGCTCATCGAGTGGACTCCTCCGGTCTTAGGTGATTACGAGGTCATTGTGAAGGTCAAGGATTTGAAAGGCATATACAAGCTCCAGACCTTCATTATAGAAGTGAATGAGCTCCCGGCCTTCAACAGTCCGCCCGTTGCCCATGCCGGAGGACCGTATAAAGCTGATGTGGGCAAGGCAGTACTGTTTGACGGCTCTGCCTCCTATGACCCGGACGGTGATGCCCTGCGGTATGCATGGACTTTCGGCGACGGCTCCAATGGAACCGATGCCTTTCCCAGCCATTCATATGCAACCCCCGGGACGTACCAGGTGACGCTCACGGTCACAGACAACAAGGGCAAAACGGCATCAGACTCCACAACAGCAACGGTGATACAATGCATCAAACCCACGGTACAGTTTTCAACCGATCCTTCGGCAATAAACCCGGGTGACCCATGTGCCCTGATCTGGACATCGCAGAATGCAACTTCAGTCAACATCGACCACGGTATCGGGGCAGTAGGACAATCGGGTACCATAATAGTGCACCCCCAGAACACCACCACCTACACCATTACGGCCACAGGCCCATGCGGAACCGCCTGCAAGTCTGTCACGGTCATGGTGAACCAGCCGCCTGCTGTCAGCATAGCTACAATTCCCGGTTCCATCATGACAGGGCAGACATCACAGTTGTCCTGGACATCGACCAATGCCGTCACTATCACTATTGATCAGGGAATAGGCCAGGTTATACCAAACGGATCCCTTTTCGTATCACCATCAAACACCACTACCTATACCATCACGGCCACCGGGCCGGGCGGCACGGCAACGGCATCAGCCACGGTCACTGTACTTGAGCCCCCCCACGCGAGCATATCGGCTCAACCACAGACCATTATCGAGGGTGAGACATCGACACTCACCTGGTTATCCGACCACGCAGACTCGGCTTCTCTTGACAACGGCATAGGTACGATACCAGCAAACGGTTCGATGACAGTCTCGCCTGCCGACACGACCACATACACCATAACTGTCCAGGGACCCTGCGGCACAGCCACGGCAAGTGCGAACGTTACCGTGATTCACAGACCGACCGTCACCATCGCGGCCTCGTCGAACCCAATCAATGCAGGCGATACTACAACCCTGAGCTGGACCACCACCAATGCCGATTCAGCCAGTATCGACCAGGGGATAGGTGATGTAGGTGTGAACGACTTTCTTGAAGTGGATCTTGATCATACCACGACCTTTACGATTACGGCCACCGGCCCCGGTGGTACGGCAACGGCAGGCGTTACCGTGGAGGTGCTTGCACCTCCGGCGCACAGGAAGGCATATGCCTACTTTACGAACAGGGACGACAACAATGTCTCGGTTGTAGACCTTGAGACGAATACCGTCATAACGCACATCGAGGTGGGGTATGCCCCCTATGGTGTTGCTGTGAGCCCCGATGGTGACACAGTCTATGTCACGAGCAAAGAGAATGGAATATCCATGATCGATGCTGCGGCAAACACGCTCACCGGGAATATCCCTGTGTTTGTCGATACCCTCGCGGTGAGCCCTGACGGGAAAAAACTCTATGGGTTATCAAGGGATGAAGAAACCCTCATGAGCATCGATATCGCCTCCGGGTCGATCCTGGATTCCGTCGAAGTGGGCCTCGCCCCTCATGGTATTGCAGTGAACAACGAAGGAACGCGCATTTATGTGAGTTCTCTTGATGACGGCACTGTGCGGGTCATTGATGCTTTGAGCATGGGCGTAATCGCAACGGTGGTGGTCACCGAGCCGGGCGATTCGGTATGGGATGTTGAGGTGAGCCCCTGCGGCTCAAAGGTATATGCCGTTTCAAGTGCATCGTGCAAGCTCACCGTAATCGATGGCCAAACCAATTCCATTATAGGGAGCCATTTCTATTTGCCGGAATTGTTCGTTTCCCCGTGTTATCTTGCAGTGAGTCCTGACGGGCAGAGGATTGCGTTAAGCGATGTAGCGCAATCGCCCAGGACGATCTATCTTATTGACAGCCAGTCACTGGAAGTCTTGAGCCAGTTCTATGCCCAGAGGCCTTCCGATCTGAGTTTCACTGCTGATGGGTCGTTCGTGTACTGTCCGGACGCCTCGATTAACGGGGTTTTCATTGTAAACCATTGGAATCAGCGGATCGAAGGCACCATTGAAGACGGGTTTACAAGCCCCAGCACGTATGGTCATTTTATAGCAGAGCACAAGGAGAGGATATCGGGCCGGGTTGTATCGGAGGGTTCGGGTGTTGAAGGAATTGTTGTTTCTCTCTCGAATGAGAATATGACCAGATGTGTCTCCTCTGATTCCCAGGGACGATATTTTTTCTATGCCCCTGCGGGCCGGTACACCCTTTCCTGTTCCGACAGGGGATATGTCCTTTCAACCCAAAACCAGCCTGTTGATGTTACTGATATTGGGGTATCCATACCGGATATAGAGGTGCTGCTGGGCGTAAGGATATGGGCCGAGCCTCATGCGATCATCAATGGCGGGTCTGCCGCAGTGCATTGGAACTCGGTCAAGGCCATGGGCGTCACCATCGACAACGGCATCGGAACTGTCAGTGCAAGCGGATCTCTTGCCGTTTCACCGTCTGAGACCACGACATATTCAATAACAGCAGCCGACGCCCAGGGCAGGACAGTTACGGAACATGTGACCATAACAGTGTATCAGCACCCCACAGTAAGCATTACCGCTGATCCGCAGGCAATCTCCAAGGGTCAGGAGGTAGCTGTATCATGGACGAGCGCCTATGCTGACACCGTAATCTTGGACCGGATGGGCAGCAATGTAGAGGCATCGGGTTCCTTCACCGATGCCCCCCGGGAGACCACCACCTACACTGTCACAGCTACAGGCCCTGGCGGCACCGCAACCGCATCCGTCACGGTAACGGTATATGAACCTCCCGACATAACCATTTCCGCAGACCCATCCACCATTTATGCAGGCAGGTCTTCAACCCTTACCTGGGATTCTTCCAATGCCGATCATGTGAGCATAGACAATGGAATTGGAGATGCAGGTCCCAGCGGCACACTGACAGTAAACCCCGCGCAGACAACAACCTACACCATCACCGCCACCGGACCGGGCGGGACTATAACAGATTCTGCAATGGTAACCGTAAACAGGGTCATCAACCTTACTATCGAATCACCTGTAGCTGGCGCACCTGTAGACAGGCCTGATATCATGGTGAGAGGAACCGTAACGAATGCATATGGCTATGAAACAGGCATAACCGTTAATGGGATGCCCGCTGTTGTTTATGGAAACCGGTTCTTTGTGAACCACGTGCCGCTTACAGATGGGGAAAACACCATAACCGTGCATGCTGTGGATACTCAGGGTAATACGCTCGACAGAACCATCGTTGTCACTGCAGATATCAACCAGCCGTATATCACGCTCTCACCGGTTGATTCGTTCGGAATAGCACCCTTTGACACAACCCTCCGGGTCGATGCCGCCTTTACGGCAGACAGCCTGTCCTTCTCGGATAACAGCCAGGGCCAGGTCCAGTATCTCACAGGGACTGATGCGAACGAGCGTACGGCCAGCATAGCAAGCCCCGGCGTCTACTACATAACGGTCCAGGCGATTTACAGCGGCTATGCCTTCACGGATACAATCGGCATGGTGGTGTATGACAGGGGTGTACTTGATGCCATGCTCCGCCAGAAATGGGAAGCCATGCGCACCGCGCTTTTTAATAACGATATCGAGGCTGCAGTGAGGGACATATCCGGCAGCACACAGAACGCCTATCGGGATATCTTCGGTTCACTCACCCCAGAGCACCGCGCCAACCTGTCAGCCGAGCTGGGGGATATCCAGCTCATCAAGATGCGCGGCGCCGGAGTCGAATATGATATCCAGACTCTCCGGAACGGGGTCCGCAATTCCTTCTTCCTCCTCTTCGAGGTGGACGATAGAGATGGCAGGTGGAAGATCGCCAACTTCTAAGAAAGGAGAACGTACGAATGAAGATCATCAAGGGATGTAACACATTGATAGTGGCCTTGGCCTTTGTCCCTGCAGTGCTTTTCGGATTCGATCTGCCCGGGTATGCGACGTTTCATGGCAAGATTATCGACGCAGACACGCTCAAGCCAATCGAGGGTGCCGTGGTGTGGGCCATATGGAATACGTGCCGTCCGGGGATAGGGAGCGGACCATCTTGTAATACAGGTATGGTAAAAGAAGTCCTTACGGATACCAACGGCGAGTGGCAAATTACCGGTCCGATAGGGAATGATGACCCTGGTTTTATTCGTTCGATTCTAGGCATCCTTGTTCCCTGGAATGGGTCTCCTCGAAATCAGATATTACAAACCCGGGTATTTTCCGATATTTTATGAGGCGCCAGGTATATGCGGTTTCTATGCATAGCGTATGTGGATAAGGCCAAGAATATTGAGGGTATTATTCTAAATCGGATAGACAGCAAGGAAGAGTGGAATATCAGAAATAAGAGGATGGCTTGCTTACGCTTATCCCGGTCAAGGACCCGGAACGCAAGCTACATGAACTCGATTTTGATTTCAAATACCCCACAGTATGTCAAACGGGTACGCGATCGTATTGATAAAACATCTGTATAAAGTCATTGGCCTCAAGCAAGCTGTAACGCCGGAAGAGAAACGAGAGGCGAGAGGATTAGGTATCAATGTTATCTATCCTGATGCAGATCAACCTTTATTAAGGAAAGCCCTTAAATATTAAGATGATAACATGTGAAATGTGAGTGATATTGCAGATAGAGGAGGAGAACCGATAATGTCCAGAAAAATTGCTAAGTATCATGTGCGTGGTCAGTCTTTTTGTTCTTATTGCTCCCAATATGGAATGCTGGGGTTATGAATAAGAAGAACATAAAGCAATTGATGATTGGATACTGGAGCATTCTGTTGGCGGGTTTGATTTCGATCAATATGTGCGAAACAATCTGGGTATAGATGGTGGGATGAAGGATAAAAGCCTGCCACGTGTAAAACACATCTCTTGGTTGACATTCATGGATTATAAATCTCCGCAAGAACTGATTGATCAGGGAGGGATGGAAGAGGACAGCCCTGTTTGGCGTTGTGTAAATCACTTTCATGATCCTTTGAAGCCTTGGGATCAGGCTGCCTTGGATACGACTATAGCTGGTATTTCCAATGCTGAATCATCCGTACTCTGGGCACAGAAGAATTTGGGCGAACAGTCCTGGTGGTACGGAGGCAATTACAGCTGGTATGATGCGCGGGATTACTTCCATAAGGCCCTCACCGGGACCGATGCGGATCAACGGAGCAGTGATCTATATTCCACCTTCCTGGCTGTTGGCCACCTCATGCACCTGATCCAGGACATCTCCTGCCCCGAACATGTGCGGAATGATTCACATGGGGTCAATACAAGTGTGTATGAACAATTGCTGACACAATATCGTAGTGGAAAAGTCGATGGTAAAGAGCGGTTTTTTCCAAGATTTGCTGCAAAGAGGTCAGACCCACGACTACCCCTTCTTCAACGCACTCTCCCCTGCATCAATACTTAGCCTCGACACCCTTCCTGCAAATGCGCGGATTCCCATTGCCAGGATGGTGGATACGGACCGGTATACAGGCAGCAATCCTAATGTCACCCTGGATCCGTTGATCGGCCTGGCGGAATATACCAATGCGAACTTTCTCAGCCAGGGCAGGATCTTCGAAGGGTACGACTATCCCAGCGAATACACCAGTGTGACGAAAGAGCAGTACGTTCTGGCGGATCCAAGGAACAACGGTGCAACTATAGAAAGAGAGTATCTGAAGAAGACCGGAGACGGTGCCACTGGATACAGGCTCTGTACGACATCGATTACCGGGGCATATCAACTTGATTTCACCGATCCGATAAAAATCTATAGGGTGAGTGGCCTTGATGACAATGTATTGGAAGACTATGCGGCGCAACTGGTGCCTCGTGGAGAAGCCTATTCCGCAGCGCTGCTCAGATATTTCTTCCGGGGCACCATGGAGATATCGCTGCCCGATGACGGTGTCTTTGCCTTCAGGGGTACCGAACCTGCCGACCCCACAACCCAGGGTTTCAACAATGTGCGGTTGCTCGTTAAAAATACAGCAACCACCGGTGAGTTAATGCTGGGTGGCAATATCGATCTGGTCGTCCAGTACAGGTTCCTGACGGATAGAGATAACGCCGCCGATCCTGCATCGTGCGCAAAGGACCCGTTCAAAAGCGAGACCTATGGCGATCTTTCTCATTTTTATCACTCCAAGCCTCTGTACATCAAAAAACGTTATACAGAAAATACGAATGGTGAAATAATCAAACCCGGCATTCCGACCCTCCTGACGTTTGACCTCAGCGATGAGGAGATCCCCCTTTGGGCCGTGGATGTGAGATTCTATGTCGTATACAGAGGAAATCTTGGCAAAGTAGGAGAATATGTTGAACAAGACGCCGTGTGCGTAGGATATAAAGACGTCTGCGAGCCTACACCGATTGGTTTCGCCAACAGCCTTGACATATTCTGTTATGATACTTCATGGTGGTATGATCTCAATAACGATGCACAACTGAAAACACTCAGAGATACCTATAACAACAATCCCTGCATACAATCTATGGCTGTGGTTGATATGCTGAATCTGGATATCAGATTCTCACCAAAAGGAGTGACCCCTGCTGCAACGCCATTTTGTTCAATCAGTACAATCGGACCAGGTCAATATAAGAGGATGTACCTGATTACCGATTACGACGCTGCACTCTATTATCACTCCAACTCATATGCTCAGAGTGACCATACTGTGCCTAATATTGGGCTGAGAAACGGCTTTGTGAACATAACCGATCAACTCACGTGGCATTTTGAGGCTCCCGGAAAGTACAGGGGGATCGATCTCGGGAGAGGGAGTTATCTGGTACATTCTTGCGCGAGCTGTCTCGAAGGTGATAACTGCACGGAATGCGATGATGATGCAATCCCTGAAAACAAAAATCTTGTGCCTGCACCTGTGGATATCATTTTGACCCCTTAAGAATCTCAAGAAGAAAAGTATGTATAAATATAAGGCGTGAAATAATATAATGAATAAGGAGGTTCTTCGCATATACGATCATCTATAGCCCATCTGCTGTATTGCATTGAAACGGATGGGTTATATCAGTAATCGTGACCCGCGATGACGACCCGGCTTCAAAGACTGGAGGTTGACAACTATCGGAGGGAGGCAGGTCTTGTTTCTTGCTTATTGAGACATGCACGGTTTATAAAAACAATAAGCAAGGCCTGTACACAGCTCCGCTCTGGTAGGGGCAGAGCAGAAGTGGGCGCAGTCCAGGAGATGTACGGAAATAGGCTGTGAAGACCGGATCACCGACAGGCCCGGCATGTTCTTCCATCGGGCTGTCGGGTTCACTGAGCCAGAGCGACATGTGGTGCTCCTGAAAAAAATAGAACGACAGCCGGCCGGATTATCCACCTTACAGCCACTGTGATATCCGCCGCCGGAAAAGGAGTGACGGCAGCATGGAGAACGTCTGGATTGCCATGGGTCTTACCGTGTTTGCGGGCATGGCTACCGGTATCGGCAGCATCATTGCGTTTATGGCCAGGAGGACCAACTACCGCTTTCTATCGGTGGCAACAGGCTTCTCGGCAGGCGTAATGCTCTACGTTTCGTTTGTGGAGATTTTTTTCAAGGGCTTGGCCTCTCTGACTGAACAGTATGGTGATTACTTGGGTCACTGGGTCAATGCGGCATCGTTCTTCGGCGGCATGCTGGTGATCGGCATCATCGACAACCTAATCCCTGCATCAGATAACCCCCACGAGATCCGCGCCGAAGACGAGACCATGCCACTGCACAATGCATCGGCTCCGCTGCCGTCCTTTGAACCGGCGACCGCGGGAATTGCGGCTCCATCGGCAGAGGGCATCCATACTCATGGAGGCCATGACCGGAAACTCATGCGGATGGGCTTGTTCACGGCGCTCGCAATAGGCATCCACAATTTTCCGGAGGGTCTGGCAACGTTCCTGGCCGCACTGCAGGATCCAGGCCTCGGTGTTGCCATTGCCGTGGCGGTTGCATTGCACAACATCCCAGAAGGAATCAGCGTTTCCGTACCGATCTTCTATGCCACAGGAAACCGCAGGAAGGCCTTCGTGTATTCCCTGCTCAGCGGCTTGGCAGAACCCGTGGGTGCCGGAATCGCCTATCTGGCGCTCCGCTTCTTCGTGGGCGGCGATAACGGGTTGTTTCCGCCCCAGGTGATAGGAATACTCTTCGGCTGCGTAGCAGGCATAATGGTATATATCAGTCTGGATGAACTGCTTCCCACAAGCAGGGCCTATGGCAAGGGACATGACAGCCTTCTCGGGCTGGTCGCGGGAATGCTGGTCATGGCCTTGAGCCTGCTGTTGATGAAATAGCCTCTGTGAGGCTGTGCAACAGGAAAGACACGACCGCACTCAAGCCGTCGCATTAATGCATTCGTAAACCCTGTTCCACGCTTGCCTTTAAAAAAGATACTCGCCGTCCTTCCAACACATTGACCAACGCAACAGAAATATAATACGGCACTTTATTTTTTTTCATGATTCTTATCGGTCGGGATATTCATTCGATACAGGAAAGAAAAACCCGATTATCACAAAACATCTTGTGCCCCCTTGCATTGATATTTTCTCTGATTATTAGATAAGAGATATTCATCATGATATGGACTCCAAGGGACTTCACTCGAGACAAGAAAATGAAAGGAGGACTGAAGAATGAATACCCTAAATGTAAAGACGTCACTTGTTATAGCGCTGGTTGCAGGGATCCTTTTCGCAGGGGGCGCCTTCAGCCCTTCAGATGCAATGCCGGTCGAAGACACCGGGCAGGCTGCATTCAGGGCAATATACGACTTCGGCGCCGGTGTGGGTAATGAAACGGTGGAGCTCTCTTTATTCTCTTCCTTTCAAGGGCTTTATTATAGATACGGGACTGAAGTGTGGACAGAGGTTGCCTTATCAGGAGATCCAGGTTTTTACTCCGGCGAATTTTCTGTTCCCACGGGAAATGACTTCAGCGAAGTCGTCTTTTTGAAAACAAACATCAACAACCTCCCGGCAATGATGATGTTCGAAGGTCCTGATGACCCCTTCTGGAATAGCCTGGTTGTTGATTTTGACCCAAGCGACACCCTGGAAGGTCTTGTATTAATAACACCCAGCGAGGGGGACCATGTGGCACCAGTCCCCATTCCTGCCTCTGTCTGGATCTTGGGTTCGGGCCTGCTGGGATTAATAGGCCTCCGCAGGAGGTTTACACAGTAACTTGAGTATTCAGGTTTGGTTTCTCTCAAACCCAACCTGAATCTTTTCAAATAAAACTCGCTCAACAGGTTCCGGCCTGGTGATTGAAAAATCTTCACAGGCCACCCACCGTGGTGGCTATGTCCCTTGCCTTCTGAAACTATCTTCCTAATATAACGTTAACGAGCACATCAAGAGAGGAGATCAAGCATGACAAAATCGACAAAACTGGCGCTCTTCGGACATGGGAAATGCGGTTCTAAGTTCTTTACGTACCTGAACGACGATAAAATGTTCCAGTATAAAGGCACGTGTCCTAATCCCAGCTGCAATCATTATGTAGAGCTCTTACCCGAAGAACTCTATACTTCTACCGACAAGGCACGCCGGGATTACATCAAGAAAAAGTCTAACGGCGGGCGCGATGATATTTTCTGGCATATGTGAAGGAGCAATCAAATGGAACGGATGAATTACGGACGGGTTCATATTGCAAAAGCCAGGGTAATTTTAATGTGAACCCGTCAGCGATTTCTCACCTATCCTAAAAAGTTGCCCGGTTCTGCAGGAGGTAATTACATGACCTTGATCATTTATCTCATCGGTTTTGCTTTTGTTATTGCGGGCATTGCGTGGGCACTTATTGTCGCAAAAGTGAGCATCGTTTATGTGATGATCGCTGTTGTCATACTTATCGGCGTCGGTATCTTGTCCGGCGTGACCCGTACCCGCACGAAAGACTGATCCGATATCATCGCCCCCCCTTTACAAAAGGTTTATTCTGATGACAACCAAACTCTTCTGGTGGATAATGTGGTCAGGTCTTGCTCTTGCTTATTGGGGCATAGAGAGTTTATAAAATCAATATAAGCAAGCCCCAGGATCTTGTCGGGCTCTTACGCTCTGCAACTCAGCCGCTTTATTGACTTGACAAAGGGGTCACCTTATACCAAGCGTCCTTGTGTAGTTCTTTATCATGCAATCAGTTATATAAATTGAAGTATAGCCATACCCGAGAGGCATTTGATGGAACAATCACAACGGGATCAATACGTAGAACTGAGCAAATTCGACAGGCTTATCACGAATCTCGCCATAAGCATGTTGGCAACAATCATCAACACTATCATCGTAACGGCGGTCCTGTGGAATGTCATCTCCCGTGGAAAACTGATCGCATGGTGTTCGGTCAATGTCTGCTATACCCTCAGTCGATACATCATCATTTACTATTATAAACGGCGTTTCAACAAGGCGCACCTTCCGGCATGGAAAATAGGCACGCTGGTTTCCTTCGCTATAGCCGGCATATTGTTTGGATCATCGGGAATATTTCTGACGGATCCATCCCAATTCGAATACGCCATCTTCCTGTATTTCATCGCGGGCGGCATGGCAGTGGGCAGTGCCGGTTCCTACCACAACGATCTGCCGATCTATTTCGTCTATTCCAGTACGGTATTCTTGATTCCTACAGCGGGCATGTACCTTTTGAACATGGGAATTTCCTCACCCATGGTTGTCCTGGGCATGATTTTCTATGTCCTGGTTTCCGTTATGGCAATCCGGTTAAGCAACGACCTGCAGGAATCACTGCTCCTGCGTTACGACAACAATCAGCTTGTCCGCAGTCTGGAAGAAGAGAAAACACATACCGAACGGCTCAATGCCCAACTCGTGGAAAAAAATTGGGCACTGACCGAGCTTTCCCTCGTGGATCCTCTGACCTCACTGAGAAACAGGCGTTATCTGTTTGACATAGTCACGCCGGAAATCGAGGCGTTCGACAGGAATTACCGGCGGGAAATAAGCGGCCACAACAACAGAACCATGGATGCCCAGAAAGGCTACGGGGTCTTTATCGTTGATATAGATCATTTCAAGCAGGTAAACGACAATTACGGCCACGAGTCCGGAGACATGGTACTCGTTCAGTTTGCCAACAAGCTCAAGGAATCGGTCAGGAGAGATGACGTTGTCAGTCGCTTCGGCGGGGAAGAATTCATAGTCGTATTGAAAAAGTCGATGAAATCAATGCGGCCGGTATGGCCAAAAAGCTGCATGACCACATACAAACCTCGACGTTTTCGGTAATAGACAACAGGCCCATCAGTCTGACCTGTTCCATCGGTTTTGTATTCTATCCGTTCCGTGAATGTGACGACCCGGGCATCACCTTTGAGAAATTGATTTCAATCGCCGACAGTGCCCTGTATTACGCCAAGTCTCATGGTAGGAATGCATCGGTAAAGGCGGTTGTCCATGGGCAAGGGTTAGACTTCACGCTGTTGTAGTCCTCAAAAGAAGTCAGGTGCCGGGTCTAAAAATGTTCAACCATTGGCCCTCAACAGAGCCATGGGCGGATCGCATACTATACAGTTCTTGCCGGAGTTCTTTGCCTTGTAAAGGGCATCATCAGCCCTTCTCAGGAGCGTATCGATGTCCTCAAGAGGTTGATACCGGGTGATCCCCATGGAAATGGTCATACGGAAATCCTCCGGCAGATCGGGATAAGTAGTCTCCGAAACCAGCTTTTTGATCCTGTTGGCAGAGATCAGCCCATCCTTCATGTTCGGGTAGGAAAGGATGAGGACAAATTCCTCACCGCCGTAACGGGCAAAGTAATCTTCCTTGCGGATATTATCCTTGATCCTCTTGCTGAGCACCCTCAGCACCATGTCTCCGGCGAGGTGGCTATGGGTGTCGTTTACCTTTTTAAAGTCGTCGAGATCAAAGATGCACAGGCAGAACATCAATTCCCCGCGATCGGCAAGGCTTTTTTCCCGCAACAGGATGTGGAACAGATGGCCCCTGTTATATATCCCTGTCAGGTCATCGAGGATCGCCTGCTGCTTAATGACCTCATTGGCGTTATTGAGCGCATCGTTGGTGCTGCAGAGCTCCCTGTTCGCCTTGCTCAGTTTCTTTCTCAGCCCGTTGATATAGCTCCCGATAAAGGAAAACCATATGAGCACTGCGAATAGCGTACCGGCATAAAGCAGCTCCACCCGTAAATTGATACTCCCGGGTTCGTTGATGAGCAGAAGCGTAATAACAGAGCCATATCCCGCCAGTGCAATAACAGAGAGCATGAAAAATTGGCGGAAGTTTAACTTGAAGGTGCCGAAGGTAAAGACCACCATATAGAGGAGAAGCATGATTCCCCGGCCCTCATCCAGGCTGTATACCATAACCATGATCCATATCGTTGCAAGAACCATTTGAGTCATGGTGAGGCTGGGGTCCTTGAATCGTTTATTCAATCCCGAGCGGATTATGATGAAGATGAAGAGGTTGGATGTTATAGTGAGGGTATAAGTCAAGTAGAGCGGCCATGGCATTCTCGCAAACAGCCCGTCATAGTAGCAGTACAGGGCGATAAGCATCCATATGATGTACGTGCAGAAGGCCATGAGGAATCTTTTGATCCTCAAGGTTTGTTTAGGGTCATCCTTGGGAAAGATGTGCACTATTTCTATCCACCTCTTCAGCCCTGATGTGTCATATATATTTTCGTCATTATGATCTTATACCTTTAAATTGATTTTTGGTTTTTATGAACACTGTGGAAAGAATGGAAGAAAAGATACATACCCTCAAATATTGTTCATTGGTATTGTTTAAGTAATGATGAAAATGTGTTAATGGGGATCACGTACTTTTGATATGTAATCGTCAACCATGACAATTCATGCTAAGAGGAGGATAGGCATAGAAAAAGGGTATACCTCTTTTCACCTGTTTTTTTCTTCTTGTTATTTTTTCCATCCCCTGCCCCGCTCAGGACAAATCATATCGAATAGAAGTTTTACAAGTCACTGGTATCGAACCCTTTCAGTCTGACTACAAAGGATTCATTCAGGAGCTGCAGAAGAACGGCATCATCCAGGGCAAGAATCTTCAAATCAGGAGAACTATCATAGATTTCGATGTGGATAAGGCCGGCCTGTGGAAAAAAATCGGCGTCCTCATGAGGATCACAAGCGAGACACAGAAGATCGTTGACAGTAAGCCCGACCTTGTTCTCACCATCGGGACACCTGCCACCAGAGTATGCAAAAGACAAGATCATAGCTGCCGGCATCCCGGTGGTATTCACAGGGGTTGCTATACCCAGCTGCTGCAGGCTGCAAGTCACAGACAGAGTCAGGTAAGGGATTTACGGGTGCAACCCTCTACATGGACATGAATAGTGTTGTCAAGATCATCAGATTAGCTTTCCCCAAAATCAAGACACTGGGTGTTATCCACAGCGAAGATGAGAATGCCGTGGAACAGGTTGCCCAGCTGAAGAAGAGCACACCGTCCGCTAGGCTTAAAAGTCATTTCCCGGCAGATCGATAAGAATGCCCATATCACTCCGGTGGCAGAGGAGGTAATGAATCAGGGCATTGAAGGCACCATCATCCCGCTGGACACCTACTATGGCATGAGGAACTATAAGGCCACTAACGAACTCCGCGAGCTGAACAATAAATGGAAAAAGCCCGGCATCTGTCTTGTGTACTGGAAGTCGCCCGGCGCCAATACTCTACATAGGTGACGATTTCAGCTCATATCGGCTCGCTCTGCAGCTCTAAAACGAAGGAGTTATTGTTGTTGGAGGTGAAGGATATCTTGTCGTCCCGGCAGGGAACGTCCTGACTGCCTGGCATATTATAGGACCTTAAATGCCGGGGGCTCAGTCACCCCTGATAAAACTGCTGACAACACCTTTCAGATATTGGGCAGGGTTGATCCGGGCCATGTTCTTTATGGTATCGATGTTTTCGTTGAGATAATGGGTATCCAGCACCCATATCACATGGCGTTTCTTATACGGGATACCTGCCCTGTCCATGTACTCGCACGGGAAGACCTGTACCGTGATGGTCTTCATGTCGTAATCCTTGCCGCACTCACAGATGGCTGCATTGAGCACATACCAGGGGACTGTGCTGTTCTGAGGCACAATAACCTTGATGCTGTTGATCAGATCGGAAAGATTAACGCCCCTGTCGGTCTGGTCGACGACAAAGTATGCCTGGGGATTGTTGTCATGGAACAAGGCATACGAGCTGCTCACCCTTTTGAGCCCGTATTTTTGATAAGTATCCCCGATGGATTCCCCTTGGCGTTTCTGTGAATCGAGACATAAGGCATCTACCAGGATGCCTTCGGAGAGCTGCCTGTATGCTGCACTGAGATTTTGGATGTCTTTGGGAGAGCTCTCTCTCACGGTCCAGCCTTTGGGCAGTTCAGGGATCGATTGGGGCAGGTCCATGTTCAGATATGCAAAGGTGTCCATGGAGAGGTGCGCCGGGTTGTTCACCGCCCGGTAGGCATTGCTGAAAAAATTATTGGGAAACCGGTTTTCAGGAGGGAAATAGATGATCATATAATCCATGCCCGCCGATGGCATCCGGGTGATGCTGTCGAGATAGTTGAGTATCTGTTTCATGACATAGTGCCCGGTGATTTTCACACCGATATCCTTGGTGGCAAGGTGGTTCACCAGCCACGACCTTTCATATGCCTTGATCAGGGAAACGTGGCCATAGATCACGCCGTTGCGCTCATACGTCAGATTCGCGAATATATCAGGACAGTGATGGTACAGTTTTTTATAGGTCTCTTTAAAATCGTCTTTATGCTGGGCTATGCCGGTGTATTTCTCAGGGTATATGAACCCGGACTCGAAAAAGAAGTTCCACAAGGATGCCATGTCCATGTCATACGATACCCGGGCATAAGGATCGTCGGCCCTTGATAAAACGTTGAACAGCTGATTGTAGGAAGCGACATCGATATCGGTGATCAGAAAACCGTACTGGATAGTGTTCTTTTTCTTTTTTTCCCCATAGACGACCTTGACCGGGCACTTCAGATTGAGGCCTCCTGCAAAATCTATGAAGGCCTCATCGATGATCATACCCGGCATGAGGAGCGATGAGTCCGATTCAACCATCACGGAGAAGCCCGAAGAGTTGATGTCTACTATGTCATAGGATACCCTCGTCCCTGTCAGAGGGTGCGTGAACTTTACTTCAGGGCTTGGAACGAGATTCAGACGCGGATTACGGTTTTTCCGCCCGCCGTTTCTTTTCAGGGGTATGTTCAAGGGTTCGAGGATAATGGTTTTTCCCTGGTTCTCGGTACGGATGAGTTTGGACATACCCGAAAATATCAGCCTGCCACCACGCATGAGATCTACTTTAATGGGCTTGCCCATGTCCTGGGATCCGGAAGTTGTCCATGGGAGGCCTTTCAATTCGATGCGCAGCCCTGCAGGATTGAACTCGTAAAGGGCCCCGGCATATTCGATGTCATCATGACATACCCGAGCAAGCACGTTCCGGCACAGGTGCCTACCGGCATGACGGGCCTGATATATGACGCCTGTCTTCCCAAGCTTGGCAGCCAACAGCCGGGATGTGATGAGAACAGGGTCGGCATGCATCATGATCACTGACTTTCCGTTGTCAACCAGGAGACCCTTGAAGATGAAGTCCTCGAAGTCATGGATGGATCCTTCCGGCAGCGAGAAAGTTACCTCGCTTCCGGTGCACGGCCCCGGGATCACCTTGAAGAGATACTCTTCCTTGGTGTGAGGGAAGATCATGTGTGCAAAGATCTGATCGTCAACAAAGTTCCTGAAATTCATTGCATTCACGAATTGTTTCTGATCGATGCCGGATGAAAAAAATGGAGACCGCTTCAGGTCGGATCGCCTGAAAGGGATAAGGTAAGGGTTGTCCAGTAATGAATCTTCCCGGAGTTCTTTCCTGCCATGAACATCACTGCCCATCATATGCCCCCCCTTCGTGAATGATATGGTATCTAAATTATGCTACCCCCTGATGCTGATAGTAAAGTGGTTACTTATTTGATCATACATGGATTCTCTTTCAACACAAGTGCATTTTTGTTGCGATACAAAGGGGACAAAAAGGGGCAGATTAATTCTGATAATGAGGCCCTGTCTCGATTTCTCCCCATGCGCCCCTAACCCAGCAGCGAATCCCGGCCGTTGTTGATGAAGCAGGCCTTCATGGCCTGGTACTTATCGGGCGTCAGCAGATGATAGGTGGTGTCGCCCTTGGCACGGTAATAGATCTGCATCATGGGGTTGTTCTCAATATTGTAATGCTCACGTTTATAGGGACGCACCACGATCTTGTGGGTATCGGTCACGGGGAAGCTGTCGATTATGCGGATAAAGTCAGGCATCCATTTCGGGTCCATGCCGCCCTCTTTCTGCTGCCGGATCAACCAGGCATAGACTGCATCAGGGCTGAATTCCTCACCCTTCCTGAGCTGGATTGTGACCATGACCTTCTCATCCGAGACATCACAGGGTGCACCATAGGCGATGGCGCAATCCACGCCGGGCATCTCCTGGGCATACTGCAGGACATTCTCGGCCGAGAAGTTCTCGCCGTCCTTGCGGATCCAGTCGTCGGTGCGGCCGTTGAAATACAGGTAGCGCTTGCCATCCACGGCCCGGATATGGCCGATATCGCCGGAATGGTAGATGCCGCCGCGGAATTTCTGGCGTGGTGGCCTGGGCGTTGCCGAAGTAGCCCTCGAACCTGAGGTTGTCGTCCCCACCTTGCGGCATATCTCGCCCACGGCCTGGTCATAGTTGGTGAGCCTGCCGTTTGCATCCACGATCCCCGGGAGGCATTCCTTACCCTGTTCATCCAGGATCAGGATGGATTTATCCGCCTGCCCCACGGATTCGATGGGGTCGCCGGGACGGTTGGCCGTGGTGATGACCGCCTCGGTCGATCCATAGATCTCATAGATGTGCTCCATGCCGAGGTAGCGCATAAGTTTTTTCCGGTCCACACCGAGGCGCCGTTTCCGTACGCGATCCGGAACCTGTTCTTAGGATGCGTGGCCAGGGCCTTCTCCACCGCATCGCCGCCGCCGTATTTGTTTTCCAGTGCATCCAGTATGTAGTGCAGCGGCTGGCCGACATAATTCAGGAAGGTCACGCCATGGTCCAGCAGGTCTTCCTCAAAGGCGCTGGCGCTGAAACGGCGCTTGAGCACGAAGCTCCCGCCCGCGACCATCTGCGGCAGGATGCCGACATACCAGGCGTTCGAGTGGAAGAGCGGCATGGAAATGTAGCCGCGGTCCTTCTTCGTGAGCTTGGTGGCGTTCCGTACGACAAAGCCCGCACCCACGAGCTTGATATGCGTGCACGGCACCCCTTTGGGCATACCGGTCGTGCCGGAGGTGTAGATGACGATCACCGGGCTGAAATTGTCAATGGGCACCCGGTAGCTCCGCGGGACGTCGGGCTCGGCATTGGCTACTGCCTGTTCCAGGTCCCCATAGCCCTTGCCTGCTGTCTCGCTCTGGCCGCCCACATACAGGATATCCTCGGGCCCGAGCACTGACACCTCGCCCATGACGCGCTCCACCTCTGCAGCCGTGCTGGCATTCATGATCAGGCGCGTTATGTTCGCCTGGTTGATGACCTTTGCCAGGGTCTCGCCGCGGAAACCGGTGTTGATGGCGAAGAGGACCGAGTTGCTGAGTCCGGCCCCCAGGGCTGCAAAAATAAATTCCGGGGTGTTTTCCATGTAAATGCCCAGAGCAAGGCGCTCGTTAGGGCCTAACTTGCCACTTTCAAGGAGTTTTTTGCGCTCGGCAAGAAAGAAATTGGCATATCGCCCGGCTTGCCAATAGACCTCGCGGTAGGTGTATTCCCTGCCTTCAAAAATAAAGAAAGTCCTATTGCGCCGGGGCCACAGCCACCACATGGTCAGCCGGATCATGGTGGAGAAATTTACAAACCAGAGAAAGGTGCGGATGATTGATTTCAAAGATATGCTCTTCATACAAAAACTCCTCATGGATGTGCGGCGAGAGCGCCGGGTCGCCCATTGCTACCTTGGCATAGGAGGAACTAAAAGGACATTCGCTGCCTATTGAGGCGTCTCAGCTGCACTTCGAAAGTTGTAGTGCATATTCTACCATATAATGAGCAATCGGGCATACGGCAAAACGGGAGGCATCAGCAGTAGATAAATAGGCAATCCATGCTACGGTGATGATATATGAAAAGAAGACCCTGGCAGACTTCCTGCCAGTGCCTCTTTACTCAACTTGTTATGAGGATTGGAGAGATCTTATGAGAACACTCAAGGCATTGAATGCATTGCGCACGTAGTCGTGCAGGTTAGAACCTTGTATTGAACCCGATCCTCACGATGGATGCCTGAAATTCGCTGTTGCCGATATCCGTATCGTTGAAGTCAGCGTTGCCCCTTGAAATATCAAGCTTATACCACCCCACCCAGACTGATCTTCGCATATGGGGACAAGGGGAAAGGCTATATCCATGACAACCAGCCCATAGAAGCCATCTTCCAGGTGGGTCAAGAATGTTTTATCGCTGCGCTCGAAATGACTTGTGACGTAATTCTGCAAGCAGGGACTAGGATGCCCTGTTCAGCCTGCGATACATGGACCTGTTATTCCGGTATATCTCAACAAATTCGGTGAAGAGCTCGTCATAAATTGAGCGGTTCGCAGGGTCCGGCATAAAGGTGTTTCCGTATTCCATAAGGCCAGGGATGTCATCAACGGTGATCTCGCCTAGACCTACCGACGCGATAAAGGCGGCCCCCCTGGCATTTGCCTGCATGGGGTCCTTTGCCTGACGGATGGTCCGGTTCAGCACGTCGGCAAAGATCCGGCACCACAAGGCCGACTGTGCACCGCCTCCGACAATGGTGATGGGGTCCAGCTTCCTTCCGACAAAGCGCTCCACGTACCTGAGGCTCCAGCGGGTATTGTAGGCCACGCCCTCGAAGAAGGCCCGGACTATGTGGTCGAAGGTCGTGGTCTTGGACAGGTTATGGATGCCGCAGCGCACAGTAGTATCGTCCACCGGGGTCCGTTCGCCGTTGAGCCATGGGGTAACGATGAGCCTGTCACTTCCTGCGGAAACCCGGGAAGCCACTTCGTTCAGGATGTCATAGGAAACTTCATGACCCTTGCCCGGCTCCGAAACCTCGTGGCAGCGTGCCATCAAACCTGAGAGGAACTCCAGCGCCCCGCCTGCCATGTCCTGCTCGTTCACGCTCTGGTACTTGCCTGGGATTGCCGTGGGGAACGAGGCAATGGAATGGAACACATCGGTCTTCTTGAACGGCACGATGCACTGGACCCACGACGAGGTTCCCACATACAGATGGCCTTCATAATCCCTTACCGCACCGGAGCCGACGCATGCACACTGGTGATCGGGTGATCCCGCAACCACCTTCACTCCTGGCGGCAAGCCGATCCGGCGTGCCACATCGGGCTTGAGCGTGCCCAGAACATCGATGGAGCGGATAAGGGTCGGCAGCTTTGCCCTGTCAATACCGGCAAGCCGGATCAGTTCGTCATCGTAGGTGATGTTGTTTACGTCCCTTATGTCCGTGAGCCAGAAGAGCTGCATGGAATCAAATGAGGCGGCCACCTCGCCCGTAAGACGCAGGTTCAGGTAGTCCTTGCTCGGCAGGAACACGGAGGTCTTTTCATAGACCTCGGGAAACTCGTTCTTTATGAGAAGCACATGGGCGATGTCGTCCTTGCCGGAGAGTGTCGGGGCCCCGGCTGTCTTGGGCAGCCATCTGAGCACCTTGGACACACCGTAGCCCATGATGCTGGGGAACCCCTTCATGAGCCTTTTCACATACGGCGCTCCACGCGAGTCCATCCAGGTGAGCGAGTTCATGAGGTGGTTGCCCTGAGAGTCCACGGCCACCGTGCTGGAAAAGGTGCTGGACACGCATACCGCTATGATATCTTCGGGTGCTGCAACACCGCCTAGCCACCAGGCGCCCGGATACGGCGAGCAGGGCGTCCCACCAGTGCGCCAGGGTCCTGCTCGGCGCCGCCTTCGGGCAAAAAATAGATTGGGGTCTTCTCAAAATCCGAGGCAAGGATTTGTCCATGGGTGGAGACAATGGATGCCTTGACCCCGGAGGTTCCGTGATCAATGGCCAGGATGAATCGCTTTTCGCCCATGGCAGGTCCTTTTCAGATCAGTGAGCCTTGGCAGCTTTAGATGTCCAGCTTGGTCACTACGCCCTTTTCGTCCACCATCTCCACGATCACCCCTCCGAATGCCTCGCCGCCTTCCTTTTTCGTATCCAGCTTCATCACCTTGGTAATGAGCCCGACAAAATCCATGGGGTCAAGGCATGCCTCGGGTGGCAGCACACCAGGGCCCTTAACCTTTCCTTTTGCCATGAGGATCACGCCCATGGCGGCAGGTATCCCGGTGCCCTCGCCCAGGGCCTGGGAACGTGAGGCCATGTGGAACCGGTATTCCCTTGCCTTCCCATCCTTTGTGCCCTTGGCGATGACCGAGCAGCACCCGCAGGGTTTTGTAAACCCTGTGGCTTGAAGGATTTCGTCGCGCTTCTTCAGTATGTATGACACGGCAAAGTCGTAGGGTGTCACAACCTGTCCCTTGACCTCGATTGCGTCGGTGCTCGAAAGCCCCAGACCGCAGAGATCACGGGTGAGGTTGTAGTATTCGTTGGGCAGCACCGAGCCCTTGTTGGTGACCTGCTTCACCTTCAGATACCTGGGCAGGGTCACCTGCTCGGGGTGCGGGTAGGGGTAGATGGGGATGCCGCTCCCCACTACCGGGAAGTCAAAGGTCTGCCGCAAGGCTATCCCATCGGGCTTGAAATATTTCACGTACCGCAACTGCCCATCAAGGTACATGGGTATGTCGATGTTCATACAGTGGAACCTGTGGCCGATGACGCCCTCTCCTTCTATTGCCTCGCCTCCATGGGTGTGGAAGATATCGATGGAATCGGTTTCGTCCAGCAGGGTATCGTGTGCAAGCTTTGCCAGAAGGTTGGTGGCACCGGGCGAACTGCCCATGCCGATGAGCGCGGTAACCCCTGCCTTCTTTGCCTGAGTGTCCATGGCAAGGATTTCAAGCGTCACATCCACATCGTCGCAGACGTCCACATAGTTGATGCCAGCTTCGATTACGGTCCTGATGATGGGCTTTACGGTTGAGTAGAAGGGCCCGATGCAGTTGAGTACAACATCCGTTCCAGCCAGGGCCTGTCGTATGGTTTCCGGTTCAAAGGCATTCACCTGTACGGCTGAGATCTTGGGCGATCCGATCCTGGATATGAGCCGGCGGGCCTTGTCCAGATCCAGATCACCGATAACTACCTGATCGAAAAGATCCTGTCCTGCAAGGGTTTCAACCGCAATGCTGCCTACTGCTCCGCAACCGCCGAGTACTGTAACCTTTGACATCATGCACCTCCCAGTAAACTTGAACACTGTTAAATTTAACTATGTTCAATTGACGGGGGATTGTCAAGCCCCTTTTCGAAAAACCCTATGATGGAAACCCCTGGAAAGAAGTTATGCCCTGTACTGTTCGATGAGCTCGTTGGTGATCCGCCTGTAGGTCTTATCCAGATCATGGGTTACATAACCCATGATCTGACTGTTTGCCAGCGAGACCATTCCATGGAGCATGCTCCAGATCTTGACGATGCCATGGACAAGATCATCCGTGGCGATTTTTTGTGAATCCTTTTTGAGCCCTTTAAGGGCATCCATAGCTATCCGGACGATATCCATGGAAATCTTATACTCGATGGCCGAGATCTTCTCGTAGGGAGTTCCGATATAATCGTTGTGTTTTGGGGTAGGCCTGGTGAACATGATGTCGTAGTAGGCCTTGTTGGTGATGCCGAAATCAACATATGCATCAATGAGGGCATGAGCTCGCGTTGCCGGATCAGGGTTTGATAAACACGACCTCTCCAGTTCATCGTAGAGCATCTGGAAGCCTTTGATGACAATAGAGATGTAGATTTCTTCCTTGCTCTGGAAAAAATTGTAGAGGTTCGGAGCACTCATATGCAACCGGTTTCCAAGCCTGCGCATGGTCAACAAAGGAAACCCCTCCTCCACAATAATGGCAAGGGCTGCCTCGATAATCCGCTCGCGGATTCGTTCAATATCCGCTGAGCTCCTGGTCTTCTTCATGTCAAACCCGCTTAACTGTATTTTAGGGAACAAGTCAAGTTAATCAGCAAGGTCATATATCATCTATTTTATTTCAATCAATCAGGAGTTTTAATGCCTGCTGAAATAAGAGCTGTCC
The DNA here is from genome assembly GCA_963785235.1 of uncultured delta proteobacterium. Taxonomy (GTDB): domain Bacteria; phylum Desulfobacterota; class Desulfomonilia; order UBA1062; family UBA1062; genus MWEI01. The sequence continues at coordinate 255,073 of CAWAUM010000003.1, forward strand.
CCAGCTTCATTTGTTTGATCCTGCTTACCCGAGAGGCAAAGCGCACGATGTGATCAAGATCATGGGTGAGCGCCTGACATGATTCGGAAGGGATTATACCGGCCGTTGTCATCAGCTCATTGAACTCCTGGTGCATCTTTGCACAAATATGCCTGAAGGCAAGAATAAGGTTGGTAAGCCCCCCATGATCCTTTTCATCATCAAGCCTTTGAGCTGCCTCGTGCGCGATAATATCGAGCACGCTCAACGTGCTGATCAAGCCGCCGAGCTGGAATGGAATATCCCCGGCCAAAGGTGAAGCCTTTTCCCTTAAGGCGCTCACTATCTCATGAAATCTTGCTTCCTGGGCACCTATGATGGGGCCCATCATCATGGCGTCCTCGACCTCTCTGAAAGGCAGCGCCATGTCTTCATAGGCGGTCCCGGGTGTTCCCAACAGGTTCTCTTCAGGTATCATACATGCATCCATAATAATCCCGCCATGGGGGCATGGCTGCAGGAACCCGAAATCGATAGGCCCAGTCTGTCTGAGCCCGGGTGCTTCTCTGGGTACGATATAGGCGCTGTAGCGTTTCCTTTCAACCTCATAACCGCTTACGGCAATGACCATGAAAAGGTCTGCAATAGGCCCGTTCGTAAGGAAGGACTTCTCGCCCGTAAGGAGATAACCGGAACCTGTTTTGACTGCCGTGGTTTTCAGGTGTTTGGGGTGTCCTCCGACACCGGGTTCGGAAATGGCAATGCTCGTAGTCATCTCACCTTTTGCCATGGCTGGAAGGTATCTTTTTTTCTGGCCTGGGGATGCATATTCACTGAAAATAAATCTGGCTGCAATCTCATGCATGAGCCAGGACAGAGTGATCCCAAGGCAGCAGCCGTGCCTTGCAATGGCCCTGCCTGCTGTATTGATCCCGGAATAACCCAGCCCTTTGCCTCCGAATTCCTTTGGCGTGCCGATGCCGAGCATACCGGAGTCACCTAACTCCTTCCACAGGTCCAGGGGAAAGGAGGTACTTGATGAGAGTCCTGCCCTGGCGGCTATGGACCGCATTGCAAAATCTGCAACCTGCTGCTGGAGACCCTTCAGGTCATCTGCTTGAGCGTATCTCATGGATATCAGAGCACCAGCTCCTCAATGAAATCTATGAGCTGATTGAGATTGCGGCACTGCCTGAGCTCGTGGCAGTGCTGCTTGTAGGCATACATCTCAGAGTCCCCTGTGTTCCAGCTGCCCACAGGCTCCGGATTGAGCCAGATAACCCTCCGGCAGCGGTCCCGCATCTCCCCTAGAATCCTGTCCTCCGGATGCAGGTAGTTGGTCCTTGCATCCCCCATGATGATAAGTGTTGTGCGCTTGTTGAGGATATCCATATGGTCGCGATCAAACTGTCTGAAGGTCTCGCCGTAATCCGTAGGCACATAATAGTTGAATTCCAGGTCTTTCAGGATCAACTCGATGGCATGGTTCGGTTCGTTGTTGTCGAATACATCCGTAACCTCTTTCAATCCTGCGACAAAAACAAAGCTGTTCACCTTCTCGAAGCACTCATGCAGCGAGTAAAGGACATTGAGCATGAACCTTGCTGCAGACCAGACCGACGACGAGATGTCACACAGGGTGACAATTTTACCCTTCTTGGGTGGACGTTTTCTGAACAGGATCTCAACAGGCACACCATTGTACCTTGCAGACCTGCGGAGCGTCTTCTTTACATCCAGCACACCCCTATTGTTCTGAGCATATCTTCGCGAAATGATATCCTTGAGCTTCCGTACAAGATTATCAAGGACATCGCGAACATCTTCTATCTCTTTCGCGCTCAATGAAGCAAAGGGCCTCTCACCGAGCTCCATGAGGTGCTTTTCATGGGTCTTGTAACCCCGCTGCTCATCGGTGTATGGCCTGGGCTCCTTGAGCAGCAGCGCAAAGGCGCTTTGGAGATACTCATTGAAATATCTGGTCAGCTCCTGGCGCATGGCACTGTTAAACGCAAAAGGATTGTCATGAAGGAATCTGCCTATCTCTTCACGCACCTTATTGAGAGCCACCATGACCTTGAGCCTGTTTGCCAGCGGGCCAAGGTTGAATTTCATGCCTAAGCTGGGAGAATCGCCTTGGCTCTGGATCTGCCGCATCATCTCCAGGAACATGAGCGGGTCTCCCGAGAGGAACTCGATGATGGCGTTATGCGAACGGTCGCCGTTTGCCTGGTCCCGCAGGGAGTTGATGACCTGGTCGGCCTTGCCCGCAAGACCCTCCTCTTCTGAGAGGTCGCCCCTGAGTTCATGAAAGAAGAGGTGGTAGAGACGGTCAAAGTGTGCCTGGTCCCGTCTGCTCTTGGCAAAGTTGGCCCGCAGGGCTGCCCGGAATTCCGTCTCATCCAGTACATCAACGAGCTCGATCTGCTCGACGCAGTCGATGACCTCGGCGGTGGAGATACGATATCCGGCTGCCCTGCAGCATGCCACGAACTTCAGGATTGGGTTTATCATCTGGGCAAACCTAGTTTACAAGTTCCTGCGCCTTTTCCTTCACCGCCTGGGCATCGGAGCGATATTTGCAGAGCATGTTCAGTGTCTCGAGCAGAACTTCAGGGGTGATTTCCTCCACATTCAAGGCAAGCAGCGACCGCGCCCAGTCAATCGTCTCGGAGATGCATGGCTTCTTTTTCAGGTCAACGTTGCGGATGTTTCGAACAGTATCCACGACCTGCTCGGCAAGCCTTACGAGATATCCCGGGGATCTTGATGGTGACGATGCGCAGCTCCAGCTCGCGCTCAGGGTATTCGATATAGATATGGATGCAGCGGCGCTTCAGTGCATCGCTCATGTCGCGGTAGTTGTTGGAGGTGAGCACTACGAAGGGGATATTCACGGCCTTCATGGTCCCGAGCTCGGGGATGGAGACCTGGAAATCACTGAGCAGCTCCAGCAGGAATGCCTCGAATTCAGGGTCGGATTTGTCCACCTCATCGATGAGCAGGACCACGGGGTCCTTTGAACTGATTGCCTTCAGCAGCGGCCGGGGCTGGATGAAGCGTTCGGAAAAGAAGGCGTCTTCCTGGTCGGCAATACGGTCTACGGCTTCCGTGAGCGTTTTGGCGCCGGTAATGACATCGCTGATCTTTTCTTTCACCATCTGGGTGTAAAGGAGCTGCTTGGCATATTCCCACTCGTACAGTGCCTTGGCCTCATCAAGGCCCTCATAGCACTGGAGGCGGATGAGCTCGCAGTCAAAAGCCCGTGCGATTGCCTTTGCCAGCTCCGTCTTTCCCACGCCGGCAGGCCCTTCCACAAGGATGGGCTTGCCGGTGGCTGAGGCAAGGAACACAACAGTGGCAATCTCCCGGGAGGTGATATACCCGACAACCTGTAATCTTTCCTGAACATCTGCTACATTTTTGAACATCATGGGTTGATCCTTCCTTGTAAGGCATTATTCTATACACCAAGTGCAGCAAGAAGGAAATATCATCACAAGAATAACGGGGAGGATAAGATAAAAGGCGGATCGTAGCGCTCCTGTTGCCGGCATTTTTTCCTGATGGGTACTTTTCAGGCTGGGACACTGAAACTCGCCACAACCGATTGGGAACCTTATGTGGGGAAAGCAATCAAGGGTGAAAGGCTCAATGCTGAGATAGTAACAGAAGCATTCAAGGTGGCCGGGCAGGAACGCCCGGCCCCCTTATTATAAATCCTGTTTGTTATTGCACCCAGGCAAGGTCTTCGAGTGTATTCGGATACTGGCCGATCCCAAAGAACCCGAAACAGCTGTCGTTTCCTTCCGTAATGTACGCTTGTACACTATCTGTATTCGGATTGGGCGGTGTTGCAAGGACATTGATGATCGGCTGCAAGGTGCTATTCTCAAGACCACTCAATGTGGTTGTCATATAGTATGTGTAAGAATCTGATGAGTTGTTGTTCTGGTCATTGCGCGCCATAAAGGCCATCTCACTCGCTGGGGATGCTATGCTCCCGCCCCCCATGACCTCCCAGTTGCCACCTGCTGCATTCGTACATTCAGATATCTTGAAGGACTTCTCATTTATGTTCCCTTCCCACCTGAACTGCACCTTGCTCCCGGTAATGCCAGCATGCCAGACCCGCACAACATTGCCTTCAATCATTGCTAAATACGCACCTGATTGCGTATTACCGATTACGTACTGTTCAACAATAGTCTGGTTTCCGCCCTCTTGAGAAAAGGCCATGTGGATCGTCATATTCTGATCCGGCACACTCAGGGTAACAAGCCTGTCAAGTGGTTGCAGCAGGTCCAATAAATCCGAATCAAAGCCGAGAAAGGGGATGGTGACAGTTCTGATGGCTGTATCCACTACGGCAGAGTTATTGCCTTGGCTGTATGTTCCGGAAGTTCCCCAGCTATCCGAGAACTGGTTTACCAGTTGGATATGGGAATCCAGCACCTGAATCTGGCTGTAAATGCATTCATCCCCGCCATTTGCCGAATCAAAAAGTTTGCCCAGCACTGTGCTGCTTGCACCGGGATTCCAACTGTTCCAATCAGCCAAGTTGCTTGTCCCTGCGGATAGACTGCCTTTATTGAGGTAGGGTGTACAGGTTTTCACCTGCGCAGTAAACAGGCCCAGTTTGGTCCCGGGAGTCCCATTGTTATTCCCATCGCCGCCTGAATTATCATCGCCCCCGCCGCCTCCTCCGCCCCCGCACCCGGCAAGGACCATGAGTGTACCGATAACCAGGGCCAACATTGTTCTATTCATGGGTATCCCCTCATAATGTCATGATATTGTATCTATACGGTTTATGGGTGGGAAAAGTTTAATCAGGGCTGTTCTTGTAATCATTTCATCATCTTGTTAAATATTTTTTTCATATTTTTTTCATATCTTGACTTTGTTGCACTTGGCCCTATTATCGTTAATCAAATTTGTTATGAAAGGAGTTTTAAATGATGAAGGTCAGAAAAGTAGTGTGGTGTGTCGTTTTATTCTTATTTGCCTTTAGTGTCCCTTTAATTGCGGCACAAGGCGTAATCAACGTGAATACCGCAACCAAGGAAGAGCTCATGATGCTGCCCGGTATAGGGGACAAGACAGCATCGGCCATCGTGGCATACAGGAAGGCGAACGGACCATTCAAGACTATTGATGACATGATAAAAATCAAGGGCATCAGCAAGAAAAAACTTGATAAGCTGCGTCCATCTCTGGTCCTGACAGGTCAGAACACCTTCATCCCTGCCCAAACTCAGAAGGAGGTCAATAAAACCGCTTCAAAAACAAAAAAATGACCAGGCAACAACCATCTTGCCCCTCTGGAGAAGTCTTATAAACTTGAACCGGTGCCGCTTTTTTGTGGCGGCATCGGTTTTTTTACTCGGCCTTATCGGCCTTGAAAGATGAAATCTTCTTCAACTCGGTAAAGAGTTTTTTCTCCTCGTTACTCAAGTGTTTTGGGGTTACAATCTTGATTTGAGCGAACAGATCACCTTTATGGGCCAGGCCTTTACCCTTTAGTCTGAGCCTTTGGCCGGAAGAAACACCCGAGGGTATCTTAAGGTTGAGTTTTCCATCCAGGGTTTCCACCTCGCAGGTAGTCCCAAGGGCTGCATCCCAAGGGGTTATTGGTATCTCTACAATAAAGTCTGACCCTTCCTGCTTGTACCTTTGGTCAGGATTTACCTTTATTTTCAGATACAGGTCTCCTGATCCGCCAGTGCCCAAATTGCCCTGCCCACCGAGGCGGATCTTCATACCGTCATAGGCACCTTGGGGTATCTTGACATTCAGCCGCTTTTCTCCACCAGGTGCCTGGATAAGGATCTCTTTGGTTCCCCCCTTATGTGCATCCTCCAGTGAGACGGCAATCTCAGACTCCAAATCGCTCCCCTTTTGAGGGGCGGAACGGTACTCGCGCTGGCGGCCCATGCCCGACTCTCCGAAAAGGGTCTCAAAAAAATCCGAGAATGCCCCTGCCCCCTCGCTGCCTCGGGCCCCGGGTTCGAATTCGAAACTGAAATTCCTGCCCCCCGTGCGTCTCCCCTTTGGAGCGAAGTTGCCATCAGTGAAAAAATTCTCGAATCCCGGAGGCGGCCTGAAAGACTGGCCTTCCTGCCAGTTATTGCCCAAGGCATCATAGCGCTGGCGCTTCTCAGGATCTTCAAGGACCTCATGCGCCTCGTTCAATTCTTTGAACCGCTTCTCGGCTGTAGGATCATTCTTGCACATGTCAGGATGACAGGTGCGAGCGAGCTTGCGGTATTTCTTTTTTATCTCTTCCTGGCTCGCATTACGCTCAACACCTAAGATTTTGTAATAATCTTTATATTCCACCTGATCACCCCACTTGTCATTTGTTTCTTAACATAGGGATTATGCGCTAAAATATCAATAGATACGAGGAATAAAGAAGGGAAAAGCCATTAGTGGCCCAACTCTAGAAACGGGTTTTCACCTGGGCAATGATCTGGTGAGGGATGTCCGAGAGTTCTTTGGTAAGATAGCCGGAGGCATGAAGGGTTTGAATGGACTTATCAAGGTATTCCTGGGCGATTGCCCTGCTCCCTCTTAGGATCTCCGTATCAAGCATGGACACAATATAATCTTTCTTTTCCTCGGGAGTGGGTAACGTCGCTATTTTTCTGAGCACGTCAGGCCTCTTGTTGAAAAGGATCACCAGCGGCAGCGTGGACTTTCCCTCCAGAATATCATTGAAGGCATCTTTGTTGTCTGTTTCATCAGGGCTTACATTGATGATGTCATCCACGATCTGAAATCCCATGCCCACAAGCCGGCCGAAGGAAGCGAGGTCGTCCAGGGCCTTCTCGGAAAGACCGGCGAGGATACCCGTGCCCATGCTGCACAGTTCGAACAGGGATGCGGTTTTGAGGTAGATAATCTTCAGATATACTTCCTTGCTGTCATGGAAGGCGTGTGCGTGTTCAAGCTCCATGAGCTCGCCTTCGGACATCTTCTTGATCGTCTGGACCACGCTCAAGGCAAGGCGCATGTCTCCCAGCGAGCACATGGTTTCCATGGCCGATGCTGAAATGAAATCACCTGCAAGCAGGGCCGGCTTGTCGCCAAAGATCTGGTTCGCCGTGGGTCTTGAACGGCGTATCTCTGTGCCGTCAACTACATCGTCGTGCAGCAGGCTGGCCGTGTGCATGAGCTCAACGGTATAGGCGAAAGGCATAAAGACCGATTGAGGTAGACCTATGGCACTGCCAATAAGCCCCACGATCTTCGGTCGCAGGCGCTTTCCTCCGGAATCCAGGATATATTGGCCGATTCTTCCGGTATACGATGATGAGCTGGCAAGGATCTCCTTGAGATGTACCTCAAAGTCGTCATTCATCCCTAGAGCTATAACAGACCATATTACCAATATCAATGACAACATGGTCTCATTATCTACACTGATAATTGAGGGTTCTTACCTTGAGTAAGCTTATACGATTTATTAAAATCAAGAAGACATGAGTCCTCAGGAGTTGTATATTGTAATGACATCAGGCCGGACATTTGCTTTTCTGATTTTGGAAATAACCATCGGCATCACGGCATTAATCGAGGGGGGTTTATTATGAGGTATGTTTTGAGAAGGTCTATTTGGTCTGTTTTCTTCTCAATGTTATTATGCTCATGTTCTCTGCCTGTAACCAAGGTCGATATACAATCCTTCGGCCTGGAGAAACCCGATGTCACCAAAGACCAGGCACTGGCATCTTTGACCAATATCTTTGTCAACCGTGGATTTGATATAAAGTTTGCCAACAAAGAGGCAGGCCTGGTAACAACCGAATATAAAAAATTTGCATCCATGGGTGATAGACCTCCCTTCGATTATTACATGCAGGTAAAGGGGCGAATCATGGAAGCAAATGATACCACCAAGATTACCTTGACCCCCATTGTAAAAAGCCAGAACCGAATGAACGCTGCTGATTTCACCGAGCGTGAATTGTCCTACTTCATAGGTGATGCACCGGCGATTCAAAAAATCGGCAGCATGAAAGATAATGTCGGATGGAGGGCCATCGGCCAGATCGTATTCATGAATATAGTCCACGATACAGCAGAAACCTATGGACTGACTATTGAAGAATTAACACAGAATGTGACCAAGACACCGTCATCTACATCAGAAGCGGATGAGTAAAACAAATGTACCGGAGGTTTTTATGAGAAACAGTATCCTGACATTTACCGTTATCCTCCTCATGGCCATTATGGGCTGTGAGAGCAACATGTTGGAACCCCTTGCAGATGATTCCAGCAAAGAGGCGAGTCTTGAAGAGGCCAAGATGGACCTTGACGACGGGAACTATGACTCTGCCATCTCTGCACTGAGCAGTTACAGAGGTTCATCAGATCCCGAGGTTGCGGGGATACTGTCATCCGCCTATATGGGAAAGGCCGGCCTGGATCTGACCTATATGCTTGAGCATATCGATTCAGAGAATTCGGACAACTTCGATGTTATCGCCTCCGCCTTCTCCCTCAAGACAACAGAACAGCTCAATGCATCGTCATCCGTGCTGTACAAGGCAGGCTCGGATACCACGCCTCGTTTCATCACAACTGGATCCGTTGTTACGCTGCTTACAAATCTTTCCCTGGCGCAGAAGTATCTCACAACCTCTCTGGCAGCAAATCCGGGCAATAAAAACATCACCGACGACCTCACCGTGCAGCTGGGCATTGCATCGGCACTGCATTTCATCATAGACATAGGCTATATCATTGCTGATGTGAAAGGACTGCAACATCCCCATAAACCAGGCAGCCTACCAGGCAGTCTTCCCCCGAAGCCCAACGTGACCACCTTGGGCAACCAGGTGGATGGATATCTCAGTACCCATGCAGCGGAGTTGCAGGCTTTCAATGGGGACATAGCCGGTTTGCGAAACGACCTCTGGAATGTTTACCTTACTGTTGAGGTGTTCATTACCAATCTCGGCTCGGATGAAGATATAACCCGTGACTTTAATGAATTTATAACCGATCTCCTGGGGCTTCCTACGGAATCAAGTAAGGCTGTCATCAAGGATGCCGTAGATTTTTATGATGGGTCTGACATCGTGAATTTTATTAACAACAAGCTTCTTTAGGATAAAAGAGGGGGTTGACTATGAAAAAAATCCCGTTCCTGACGGTGTTATTTGTCTTTGTTTCTTGTATCTGTATGGCAGCGGAGTACCCTTATATCTACAAGGGCTTCAGGCCAATGGGTATGGGCGGCGCTTTTGTTGCGGTATCCAATGACGCGAATGCCCTTTTCTATAATCCGGCAGGTCTTGCTGATATTGAAAACATCCGGGTTTCCATCTTCAGCCTTGAGGTCGAGACAAGCGAGAATACCACCGGTCTCATCAAGGATGCCATGGATACGGACTTCGGCAATGCTGCGGAGAGCGCGCAGTTCCTGAGAGATCATATGGGGGACCGTTCTCATCTAGGCATTGCCATTGTGCCAAGCTATTCCATGCCGCGGTTCGCAGTTACCCTCCTCGGTACCGGGAGGATGGACCTGGAGGTGAGGGACAGACAATATCCCAAGCTGGATGTGATTGTTGTAAGCGATACCGGTTTAGGCGCAGGATATGCACATCCCTTTCTCGATAATACCCTCCTGGTGGGGGCGAGCGCAAAATATATCTACCGGCAGAGCCTTACCCAGGAATATACCGTGGCTGACCTCTCAGATGAACTTTCAGACACAATCAAGGATGACCTGGAAAAAGGCAATGGGATACTGGTGGACCTGGGGGTCATCTATAGATTAAGCAAATTCCAATTTGCAAATTCCCGCCTTGGGATATCTGCGAACAACCTCTTTGGCGGTGGTCTCGGCGATGCAGCGGATGCGACCCAGCACGTGGACATCGGGTTTGCCCAGGATCTGGACCTGAAGGTGACTAATGCCACGTTTGCCGTCGATTATGTGGACATCTTCAACCAGTTCGACCAGGACAGCGATATGGCCAAGAGGCTCAGACTCGGCGTTGAATGTAAATTCCTTGATATCGTTAATGTGCGCGCAGGACTCTATCAGGGATATTTCACCGCAGGACTGAACCTTGAAGCCAGGATCGTGCGTCTCGATCTCTTGACCTATGCAGAAGAAATAGGAGCCTATGCAGGCCAGAGGGTTGACAGGAGATACGCAGGTCGTTTTGTCTTCGGCTTTTGAGAAGGGACTATTCCTGCCTGATCCTGTCTATGATTGCCGTAGTGGAGAAGCCGTCTTCAAAAGGGATGGTGAGAACTTGGCCGCCTGATGACCTTACAACGTCAGCACCCACGATGTCGCCCACTGCCCAGTCACCGCCTTTGACCAGTATATCGGGCCTTATACACCTGATGAGATCCAGGGGCGTGTCCTCCTGGAAGAGAACTACATGATCAACGCATGCAAGCGCGCTGAGCACTGCTGCGCGGGCACGCTCGTTGTTGACAGGCCGATCCGGTCCTTTGATACTCTTCACCGACACATCGGAGTTGAGCCCCACCACAAGACAGTCGCCCAGGGCCCGGGCCTTGCTTAAATAGGTGACATGACCCGCATGGATGATGTCGAAACAGCCGTTGGTAAAGACCACCTTCATGCCCCTGGCCTTCTTGGGAAGCAGTACATTACAAAGCTCGCCAAGACCCATGAGCTTGGGTTTGCTGAAGAGTTCGTCCGGAAACGGCCTTTCAGCCAGGCGGGCACAGTAACGGCCTAGTTCAATATACGAAGGTATAAGGTCCGGGAAATGTTCCAGGAGAGCCTTTACATGGCCTTCCACTGTTGCCCAATCACCCCGGGCAATGGGTCCGGTCAGGGCCGCCTTGCTGCCATGCTCCTCTATGTTGGACAGGGTCCCTTTAATGAGCGGCATGAGGTGATTCAGACCCATACCAACTTTATCGATGATTACAGACGCCTGATGTAAAAGCGCCACCAGATAATTTGACGCAACAACAGCAGAGGTGTGATAGAGCACCTTGTTTTCTTGCGTGATAGTCATCATGACCGCACCTATTGTGTCAACAAGTTCTCTGGCTACCCTGGCGGCCTCTTCCATTCCCTCGAAGGTGAAGATGCTCCCCTTCAAGGTCTGCTGTGCCTGGGCAGCATCGGTGATGGACTGAAGGGGATGGAGGCTGCCTATGGCCGCCCCAGACGTGGACAGTACGGCAAGCTCGCCGGAGGTGAGAAGCCCGCTGAAGTGAAAAAAAACTATATCTTTGGATGACCGGCCCCAGGCTGCATTGATCTCCGCAGCAACACTGCGTATATGGCTGTCAGGCACTGTGATAAAAACAACCTGGACCCCTCCAGGGGAGCCGGGGATATGGGCATAGACGGGAATATCGTTACTATGTGTCCTGGCGGACACTGTCCACACCGGCACATGACCCGCTTCCTTTAAGAGTGCAAGCATGGCCCCGCCCACCCGTCCGAGACCGATGACCCCGAATCTATAACTCATCTATCAATCCATGGGCTTTGATCTGCTCATATCTGTCCCAGTCTATGGCATAAGAACGTTCTTCCATGGTCTTTATGACTATTCTCTTATACTGGTCATCTTCTACATAATGATGGAGCTTCCTGGAAATTGGGTAGATCTGCTCGGAGGTCCTCCATTTGACATTCTTGCCTGTGCGGGCATCGAGAAGACAGTCAAAGGCCACTGCAAAGGAAATATCCGCCAAAGGCCTTCCTGTGAGGTCTCTGAGCATGGCCTGCATAATCCCGGCATCAACAGGGGAGAAGAAGGCGTATATCCGATCATAGATCTTGGTATACATGCGGGAATAGATGGCGGCAGAATGGAAATATTCAGGGACATCCACAATTGCGTCCTTCCTGGATGACTTACAGAGATGATAAAGGAGCTCCTGCATGTTCTTGAGCCCTCCTATCCCTGGGTACTGCTGGCCGGGCAATCTGGGCTTTTCAGGGCTGAAGGTGGCCTGCGGGTCCTGCAAGGCAACCCATTCGATGAGCAGCATGGAAAGACCTGCCGAAAAATCGTACGAGGGGATGAAGTCTTCCCTGGGTTTAAAAAAGCCTTCGCGCACGATAAGCTCTATGAGCCGCGTCTCTTTCTCCTGGGAGTCGAAATTCACATAGAGCCTGGATGTATAGTCATCCGGCCTGATGATGCTCACCACAAGATCCCGATACCCCTTCTTGTGGAGGATGCCGATGATGCCTACACGGTCAAGCTTGGCCATCATCTTGTTGTCATCATACTTCCCCATGAAGAGATTGTTTGACGAGAAGAGATCTTCGAGCCTTTCCGGTTCTGTAGCTATGGAATAGGTTATGTCTTCCAGATATCTCGGGTCTTTTTTGCCCGGCTGCCTTAAAGGACTCATTGTACTATCCTCCCAACGCTGGCGAAGAGCACATAGCTTGCTCCTGTTTTCTTCAGTGCCTTTGAAACCTCGCGGGCGGTCTGCCCTGTTGTCACTACATCATCTACAACTAGAACCGCCTTGTCTTGAACACCGGATGCAGAAAATGCACCCCTGATGTTCATTTTGCGTTCCTGCTTACGCAATCCCACCTGTGGGAGTGTTCCGCGCGTCTTTTTCAGGGCACGGTAACTTACGGGTTTTCCCAGCAAACCTGCAAGTTCCCTGGCGATAAGGGCAGCCTGGTTATAGCCTCGTGAAATCATCCTGGTCCAATGCAGGGGAACGAAGGTGACCACGTCACATGGCCTGCCTTCATCTTTAATCATATCAAACAGGACCTGTGCCAGATACTTTTTATAATAGGTGGCACCGGCGTATTTGAAGGAATGAATGATATCTTTGATGTGCCCTTCAAAAATAAATGCGCTCATCATCCGGTCAAAAGGGGGCGGTTCGGTCAGGCAACGCAGGCACACGCCCTGTGTACCTCGCGGCTCACCGCAGACAGCGCAGACAGGCCCCTGAATTGGCCTGATCCGACTGACACACTGGGCACACACTCCAAACCGGATATCTTTTGAATAAGCTCCACAGACAAGGCACCTGGGCGGGAAGAGGTGGGAGAAGATGCACTTGGGCATTGACGGAGTGTACCATATACCCCTGAGCTATCACAATATACAAAGGCTGCAAAATGAATGATTTGAACGGATCAGGGTTTTTTTACTCTTCCTAAACGTAAAATTAAGATATGAAACCCAACTATCGGTTGTAGTAATTCTTGTAATATTTATACTTGTTGTACTGATACTTCTTCACGGGAAGCTCATCTACGGCATTCAATACCGTGCCGAGGATCTTCTCCTTAGGCAGGATCTCAAGCGCCATCTTGAATTCAGCCTCCGAGGTATACCGGTACCTTATTACCATGATGATCCCCTCCACAACATCAGCCATGATCTTTGGGTCCACGGTTGCCTGAATGGGCGGAGTGTCGATGATGATGAACCAGTTACCGTCACGGTCAGCCAGGTCTTTAATAAGTGCACCGGTCTTTTTTGATTCAAGCAGTTCCGAAGGGTTTGCCGGAGGTTCTTTTGCAGCCGGCAAAATGGTGAGATTTTCTATGGAGGTTGATAAAAGACACTCCGATACATCAGCCTTGCCCTGTATGATTTCACTCACCCCTATAGAGGGGGTATATTTGAAAAGCTCATGCAGCGAAGGTTTCCTGAGATCACAGTCCACAAGCAGCACCTGCTGGTCCTCTCCCTTAGCAATAGCAATGGCCAGGTTTGACGAAATGAGACTTTTGCCTTCACCGGGCAGTGCGCTTGTAACCATAATCACCCTCGGCACAGGCCTGTCAGCCATGTGGAAGATGTAGGTCCTGAGCTTTCTGATCTGTTCTGCCGTATAGGAATAGGGCATATGGTGCATGTAGAGGTGATCATCAAGCGGCCCGGAAGTACCGCTCTCCTTGGCGAATCCCTGTTCCTGTTTTTCCAATGCCTTTAAGATGTGCATTGTTTATCCCTCCACGCTCACCCTGACGGATTTCGCATACAAAAACCCTTGATTCTTAAGCTGCTGAGCATAAACATCCGCTTTGTCCTGTTCCCTGAAAGTCCCGATGGTAACCCGGTACCAGGTATTCCCCTGTGTGTCCAGGTGAGGGTAGATCGTTGCCTTAAACCCTTTTTTGACCAGGTCGAGAAACACTGCTGTGGCCTCGTTGATGGAATGGTAAGATGCCACGCTCACCGTGAACAAGACCCTGGCTGTATCTGTTATTGCAGGCAGATTGATCCTTTGTCCCTCATAGATTAAGTCGATATTCCCCAGGTTTGTGTTCGCCTTTCGGACCATGTCCAGGATTCCGGAATCAACCCTGCCGTAATGCCTGGCAGCAAGCCTGGCGACCGTGTCGCCCGGACCGACCGTCATAACTACGCCCTTCGTTTGTTTTTGCTCTCCTAACGTCGGTGGAACAGCTGCGGCAGCTCCTGCCTGGTCCTGCATGGATACCTTGGGTGGGCCTTGTAAGACCGCCCTTTCAGATTCCTTCATATTCAGCGGGTATAAAGATCCTTGTGCACTATTAGATAGAGAAGATGGCTCATGTGATATCCCGAGCATATCTTTGGATTTGTCCGTGATGTTTTGCCCGAGCGGAGACACTAAAACAACAACCAGTGCCGAGACGAAAAATAAAAAGGCAGCCGCCACGCTCAATCCGACCCATAGGCCTCTGTAGCCCTTTCTCTCGCTCATAGGTTGCCCAGGTATGTAGGGAACATGCTTAGCGTAGGTCTTTTCCATCCCCCCTACCACTTTTTTCACGAGGCCGGCGCTCACCTGGTTGAGATCATCGCTGTAAGCAGCAAGCAGAACATTATCGCAGACAATATTGATGAGCCTTGGAAACCCCCTGGTGTACCGGTAGATCTCCCCAAGGGCCGAGGATGTGAATAAGGGTTCTTCCCTGGGCTCGTATCCGGCTACCCTGAGCCTGTGGTCGATGTAGTCCTTGGTCTCATTGCTGTCCAAAGGTGGAATGTGATATTTTACCCCGATCCTTTGTTTAAGCTGTCTGAGCTGAGAGCTGTTCAGCTTTTCATTGAGCTCCTGCTGACCGAGCAGCATGATCTGTACGAGCTTTTCATGCACAGTCTCCAGATTGGAGAGCAGTCTTATCTCTTCAAGCATCTCAAAAGAGAGTCCCTGAGACTCATCTACGATGAGCACAGCCCCGCCCATGGTCTTGAGCCTGTCCTCAAAATCATTGATATAGTTACGGGAACGCTTCTCCTCCGGCATGCCGATGGCTTCCCCCAAAAGGAAGTAGAGATTGTCGGGGTTGATGTGGGGGTTCTTGATCACCACCTTGGGAATTCGAGGCGGGAGCTTCAGCAGAAAGGCATTTAAGATTGTCGTCTTGCCGGTGCCCACCTCGCCGGTAATCACCACAAACCCGCTCCCTTCCTTCAGGCCATACAGCAGGTGGGCCAAGGCCTCTTTATGACCCGGGCTCATGTAGAGAAATTTCGGGTCAGGGGTGATGGAGAAAGGTTTCAGCTTGAGACCGAAATGTTCTCTATACATGTCATCCCCTAAAACGGGAGGGGCACCGGCAGCGAAAGGACAAAGTTGGAAAACTTTGAGATGATTATTATCATTGTCCCCACCAGGAAGATGGCCCCATTTATTCCAAGGAACACGATCGTCATGAACCGCTCCTTGTGCTTGTCACTCTCAGTGGAGGCCAGGGGGATAGCGGTAATGCAGGGAATATTACCGGACCAGGCCTCAAGCTGCTTGACCCCTTTGACCGTGTTATCGAGCATCTCGAGCACAACAATGATCCCGGCCCCGGTCCCAAGACCAAGGGCAAGAAAGATAAGGGCAATCCTCATGGGATTGGGGCTCACAGGGGTCTGGGGTGGCTCGGCATAATCCACCACTCTGAACTGTTCACCCTGCTGCCGTTTTTCCATATCCTCGGCCCGTCTGGCCTCATAAAACCTGTCAAGAAGACGCTGGTAATTCTGTTGTGTGATGTTATAGTCCCTCGTGAGTCCGGCAAGGTCCTGCTCCCGCTTGGGGGTTTCCTCCACACGACCCTGGTACTGCTCAATCTGGGCCTTTAATCGCTCCGAGTCCTTTTGCAATGAAGCCACTTCAAAATTAGCATTGTTGAGCTGGTTACGCAGATCAGCTACCTGGGGATCCACTCGGCCTGAAGAGGACTTTTCAGGATGTTTCTCAAGCTCAGCTATCTGATTCTCAAGCCGCTTTATCTCCGGATAATCAGGTGTGTACTTTGTCTTCATTTCATCGAGCTGATTTTTTAAATCAGCAAGACGTTGCCCCCTCTGTGATGATGTACCGGGTGTGCCTGCCTCAGCCCGGGAGAGCTGGCTCTGTATGGTAAGTTTACGGTTCATGGCCTCGGTCAGTGAGCTCTGAAGAGACTCGAGGCGTGTCTGAAAGCTGGTAATGGTAGAGATATTGCTCTGGAGCTGATCAGGGAGTTTGCCGATGTATCGGTTCCGATACTCCTGCACCTTTGCCTCCTGCTGAGACAGCAGGGCCTTCAACTCCTCAAGCTGTTTCTGCAGGAATGCCGTGGTCTCAGTAGCCTGGCGCGCCCTGAGCTTGAGATTGCTGTCAATAAAATAAGATGCCAGCCTGTTGGTCACATCAGCTACTTCTTTGGGCTTTCCCCCTCTGTAGGTGATGGAAAAAGAACTCACCTGTCCAGGTTGACCTTGACCGCCACTCGTAGTTATGGTGATCTTTTTGCGAAGTGAGGCAACCAGGATATCCATGGGTGTGCCCGTACCCCTCTCGCGCATATATAAGTTCATCTCTTTGATAATGGTTTCAAGGTTAGACCGGGAAAGTACCTCCTGGGACAAGGTTCTCACCTGTTCTTCCACCCCGGAGCTCACTGTCGCCTGCACATAATTTTGCGGGATTCCCTGGGGCTGCACAAGAATGAGGGTAGTTGCCTCATATGCCCTTGGAATCACGACATACATCCATATGCCTGCCAAGACGAAAAATATGAGCGGCATGCTTACCCAGTACCATTTCCGGATAAGCGCATCCAAAAGATCCTGGATGCTCATGGATTGTTTCTGTTCTGTCAATATCTTGCCTCCATAACTACCCTATATCGGTTTTCCCTGACTGTATCTGAAGACTCATACCTTGTCTCGAGATGCTCATATATAATATTCCCTGTAAAATATTCAATGGGTCTCCAGGTGAGAGAAACATTTGTGGTGGATTCTGTCTCATCCTCTTCTTGGGTTTCCGCAGATGGTTTTCGCTCAGTAATGGTAAATTCTGTGGAGGTTGACCACGCCTGAAGCCACTGCCTGATCCAGGTTAATGATGCTGTTTTTGTATCATACGTGCCATACCGGTTGTCAGTAAACTCAGTGGTATATTCTTTTGCCAGGCTCACATTGAATCGGTCATCGCCCAGACTCTTATCAAGGGATAGCCGCGCTAAGTATGCGTTCTGGCTATCCTGGTTTTCAATGATAAGCCAGCTGTAACCACCGGTTGCGCTCATCGTTGTTGAGGGACTTATGGTATACTGCCCTGTCAGGCTGGCATCATAACGGTCTTCATTGGGATCATCTCCCCTGTCGTAATGGTTGTATGCAGTGCCAAGGCTGAGGCTGAAAACCGGCGAAAAGACATGCCGAAAGTCCATTGAACCCTGAGTTTCAACGACATCCTGGCTGATCTCATAAAAGTAATAATTTTGGAGACCTGTTATGGTAATTGTGTCCAGAGGACTCAGTTGATGCGTAATACCGATATTTCCACCCCTATTAACCAGGTCCTCTTCTTCTGAAGCATCACTGATCCAATTTTCCGTAAGGATGCTTCCTCCCGCATTCATGCGTGTATCGTGTGATATTTCAAAAGTGTATCCGATGCTCCCGCTGTGCCTATATACCTCACCAAAGGGCTCTGCGAGGCTTTCCCGAGTCATTGTTCGCTGAAACCCGTAAGAGAACCTTGTTTCCTGTCGAGGGGCTGTAAATAAAGCATTTGAAATCAGACTAATATCAGGGCTGTCGTCCTCAGGAAACCGCTGGTGAAAACTCTTGGTATACCTTCCGGTGAAGTCAAATGTTGCTGAAGGAGACAGGCACCTTAAATTCAGGCTGGGTCCTACATAATAGGTACTCTCACTGAGCTTATCTTGCGCAACACCCTGGTAATTGTCTGAATACTCATAGGAGGTGTATAGACCGGGGTGGGCCTCGAAGGTAAAGGCCATAAGGTCAAATCCCGGCAGCAGGATGATTGCCAGGCAGAGGATGCCAGGGATCGTGTGCTTCCTCACGGTATTATGATGGTATCTCCAGGCTTGATGGGGACGTCTTCGTTCTTACCCTTGAGTATCTTTTTATAGTCGACTTCCATCCTTATCTTCTTCTCCCCTTCTGCGCGGATGATGATGATGGACCCCTTATCGGCAAACTGGGTGAATCCCCCAGCTATGGGGATGATCTGGGTAAGGTAGAGTTCTTGATCAAGTGTATACTGACCGGGACGGATCACCTCTCCCTGAACATAGTATCGCTTGCTCCGGGGCTCCAGGACGATTATGGCACACCTTGGATCCTTTATGTATTTCGAGAGCCTGGACTCAAGTTCGGATTTTAGTTTGGGAGGCGTTTTCCCGGCTGCCTCGATATCACCTATGAGCGGTAAAGAGATAAAACCATCAGTCCGCACGGTTACCTGTCTTGATAGATTCTGCTCGCCCCAGACTGATATCTCAAGAAGATCAGATGCCCCGATGAGATAGCTCGATTCCTGGGCATTCATACTTAAGGGCATCAGCATACACAAAAGCAGACAACATATGCGCCTTTTCATCACCAGACCCCCCTTCATTTCTCGATCCCGCATTCTTTGATCTTGTACAGGAGTGCCTTATAACTCACCTGGAGAAGGTTGGCCGCCTTCTTTTTGTTCCAGTTCGTTCCACGCAGTGCCTTGAGGATCATGTCCCTCTCGGCCTTGACCGTTGCCTCCTTGGCTGCTACCTTGAGCGGTACGATCTCGTCCGGACCATTAGGGGTAATCATCTCAAGAACCCGGTCCTTGACGTCTGGAGACCTTTTATCCACAATAACACCGCTTCCGCCCTTGAGGTAAATGATCATCTCTTCGATATTTCCCAAGATCACAAGCCGTTTGACCTGATTCTTCAGCTCTCTTACATTTCCCGGCCATTGGTAGGACAGGAGCATGGGATACATGTCTTCCTTGTTGACCTGGATATTCTTCCCATACTTCTCATTGTAGGTGTCCAGGAAATACTCAAACAGATAGGTAATATCCTCTCTCCGTTCGGTCAAGGGGGGGATATGAATACTCACGACATTCAGCCTGTAATAAATGTCCTCGCGGAAGGTCCCCTGCTCGATTGCCTTCTTCAGGTCTCTGTTTGTTGCGGTTATAATGCGGACATTCACCTGAACATCCTGCTTGCCGCCCAGGCGTGAAAAGGTGCCTTCCTGGAGCACCTGCAGGAGTTTGGACTGAATGCTGAGATCCATCTCTCCTATCTCATCAAGAAAGATAGTCCCGTTGTTGGCAAGCTCGAATTTGCCGGGCTTGGACCGGTATGCCCCGGTAAAGGCGCCTCGCTCGTAGCCGAAGAGTTCCGACTCCAAGAGTTCATGGGGCAAGGCAGCGCAGTTAACCTTTATAAAAGGTTTGTCCTTCAACCGCGATTTGAAGTGGAGAGACCGTGCTACGAGCTCTTTGCCCGTACCGCTCTCACCCTCGATGAGCACGCTCACATCCGTCTCGGCTACCTGGTCCGTAAGGTCCTTCACCTTCTGCATCTTGGGGCTGTTAAAAATGAAATCGCCCTTGAGCTCATCTACGCGGAGCTGTTTTCTCAGAGAAGTTATCTCGGAGAGAAGCCTTCTCTTTTCCAGAGACTTGGTGATGGCAAGTTCGAGTTCCTCTTCTTCAAACGGCTTCACCAGATAATCGGTAGCACCGGCCTTCATGGCCTTCACAATGATGGTGGTCTGCCCCAAGGCGGAAAGCATGAGAATCGGAAGGTCCTTGGATATCTTCCTGATTTCGCCCAGGGTCTCCAGTCCGTCCATGTCGGGCATGAGGATATCAAGGATGGCCAGTGAGAATTCCTGGCCTGCCCTCAATTCCTTCAGGGCGTCTTTGCCGCTTGGAACCGCATAGACATCATACCCGCCCTGAGTAAGCAGCTTGACGATGTACCTCCGAATGCTCTCGTCGTCATCTACAACCAGTATCCTAATATTCTCTCTCATCAATATTCTTTCCCTATATGTCGCAAGATACAAAATACATTAATAATCCTGCAACTTCAAGGGTATTGTGATTACAAAATATCCGCCCGAATCCGATGCCCTGGCCTCTACCTGGCCTCCATGGGCATGTATGATCTCCTTGGTGATGGCAAGACCGAGCCCTATACCTCCCTTGGCCCTGCCGCTTGCTCCCACGAAAAAATCGCTGAAAAGCTCTCTGGCCTCATCGACCCTTATCCCCGGCCCCTGATCACGCACAGAGATAACTGCACACTCCTGATTCAAAAACATCCTCAGTGCCTCGCTATCGGATTTTGCCTTACCGATGCTTACCGTCACCTCGGATTCCTCAGGAGAATGCTTTATGGCATTATCAATGAGGTTCGTTAGCGCCTGCTCAAACCGTATAGGGTCTATGAATAAGGCGTCTATACCGCCTGTATCATCGAAGGTTATGGTTATTTTCTTATCCCGGGTGCCGATCTGCATGTTCCTGACTATCCTTTGAATATAGTCGCCGACAGCGACCTTCTCCCGGTTCAGGATGAACTTCTCGGAATGGATCTTTGCAAAATCCAGCAAAGAGTTGGAAAACAGAAGCAGTTTCTCGCACTGTTTCTCGATCTCATCAACGCACTCTTTCTGTCCATCGCTAAGGACGCACTCCTTATCGCGAGCCAGCATTCTGCCGTACCCCCTGATTACTGTCAATGGCACACGTATCTCGTGGGAGGCTACATTCAGGAACCTGGTCTTTAAGGTAAGCAATTCTTTTTTACTGGTAATGTCGCGGACTACCCCTACATAACACTCATCGTCTTCTATCATCAGCCTTCCGATGGAAATCTCAAGATAGACCCTCTGCCCATCCTTGCGTATGGCCTGGAGTTCGAGGTTGGGTACAAATATATTCCCTTCCTGCAACCTGAGCGCATCAGCCAAGGCATGGATGGATTCTTTTGCAACGATGTGCCTGAAATGTCTATTCAGGATCTCGTCCGGCTCATAACCGAGCATTTCCTGGAACTTCCTGTTCACGAGCAGGAAGCGCCCGTTCTTGATGATGTAGACGGCGTCAATGGCCTTTTCCACCATGTCCTTGTACTGGTCCTTGACACGGACAAGCTCTTTTTCCTTAAACCGTTCCAATGTCACGTCCCTGATACATGCAACCACCTGCCATGACGGCTTCAGCGGCAAGGGCGAGAGGTCGAAACTGAAGATCTTTCCCTTGGACTCGACATCCAGCGTAGCCCCCTCCTTGTCGGATACGATCTTCTGAATGACCGTATCACCGACAATATCGGCCAGGCTCTCCCCCGCCCTCTTGCCGATCATCTCGGATGCCCGCTTGTTCATGGTGGTGATGATGCCCTTTGTATCCGTGGTAAGCACCCCCATGGACATCCAGTTGAATACCTTCAGAATGCTCTTGCCGAATTCCAGCATGGCCTTGTCTGTCATGGAAAGCTCGGCCTTGAGCATTCTGTTGATCTCTTCCACTTCCCTCATGAGCTTGGCATTGCGCAACGCCAGGGCTGCAGGAGAGAGCAGGATCGAGATCAGTTTAAGATCCTCATCTTTAAAGGCAAAGGCCTTGGGATGACTCAGATTGAGAACGCCCACAAGCTCGTCCTTGTTGTAAATGAGAGGCAGGCTCAGGATGGAGCCGATACTGACCTTGTTGTTCCTGACCTGGAACCTCTCATCCTTTGAGGTATCGTGGATGATGATGGGCTTACCGCCTAGTGCCGCCACACCCGCAATGCCCTCCCCGATGGAGAAAATCTGGCCGAGCGATTCTTCCGAATAACGGCTTCTTTTATCTTTCCTTCCCTTGGCGGCCTTGATCTCAAGACTGCAATTGTCGGATGTAGGCATCATGATAGAGGCATTTTCCGCAGGCGTATCGTCAATAACGATGTCCAGGATAGACCGAGCAACAGCCTCAACGTCAGGGGCAAGGGAAATGGCCTCGTTGATCCTTCGGAAGATGATGAGCTCCTTGTTTTCCATGGTCTCCCTTATCCCTACCTAATCCATAATAGATTACATGTGCTTGCTCGTGACCCGGAGCTTCAGCGATTATTTTTCTTGGATTTCTTTGAAGACTTTTTCTTATCCTTACGTCTCTTCAGATCCACCAGGTTCTTTTTGGGGGGCTTTGGTGCACCCTTTCCCAGGATGCCTGCGATATTCGGATTCACCCCGAGCTTGGAGAGGACCTTCTTCTTGCCCATACCCAGGCCCTGCATAATCTGCCGCATGGTGCCGAAGCGGGCTATGAGCTCTGTTATCCTCTGCCTGGGCTGGCCGCATCCCTTAGCAATACGGTTGATACGGCTGTCGTTCAGGCAGTCCGGGTTCTCCCTCTCGAAGGTTGTCATGGAGTGGATGATGGCTTCTACCCGGACAAGCTCCCGGTCGTCCACCTGGACTCCCTGGGGCAGTCCGAACTGGCCCAGCGGAAGCTTGCCGATGATGTCCGTGAGTGAGCCCATCTTTTTCATCATCTTGAGCTGCTTGAGAAAATCGTCAAAGGAGAAGTCCCCCCGCATGAGCTTTGCGGCATCTTCTTCAGCCTTCTTTTCGTCTATGACCTCTTCGAAGTCCTTCACCAGACCGACGATATCGCCATGCCCGAGTATGCGCGATGCGAGGCCTTCCGGACGGAATTCCTCAAGCTTGTCCAGAGACTCACCCATGCCAAGATACTTTACCGGCTTTCTTGGTCACTTCCTTGATGGAAAGCGCAGCGCCGCCCCTCGCGTCACCGTCGAGCTTCGTGAGAATGAACCCAGACAGGTCAAGCCTGCGGTCAAACTCCCTGGCAACATTCACAGATTCCTGGCCGATCATGGCATCCACTACCAGCAGGATATTTTCCGGACGGGTGGCGATTTTGATATCCTCCAGCTCCTGCATGAGGGTATCGTCAAGGATATTCCGGCCTGCGGTATCGAAGAGCACGACATCACAGCCCTTGATCTGGGCTGCCTCCATGGCATCCTTGCAGATCTGGGGAGGGGTCTTGCCCGGGGCAAAGAACACGGGGATATCGAGCCTGCCTCCCAAGACCTTGAGCTGGTCAATAGCAGCAGGACGGTACACGTCGGCGGCAACCATCATGGGTTTCTTGCCCATTTTCTGGATGAACCGTGCGAGCTTCGCGGTTGTAGTAGTCTTGCCGCTTCCCTGAAGCCCTACCATCATGACCGCGCTCACAGCGCGCCCGGTCAATTTCAACGAGGTATCAACAGGCCCCATGATACCCACGAGTTCATCATAGCAGATCTTTACAAAATGCTGTTCCGGGGAAACCTTCAGCTTCTTTCCGCCATGGGTGACCTTTGTATGAACGATTTCACCGAGGGCCTTGTTTTTGACTTTATCGATAAATTCCTTGACCACATGGAATTCCACATCCGCTTCCAGCAGAGAGATCCGGATCTCTTTTAAGGCGTCCTCAATATGCTTTTCCTGGATGGTGACCTTGCCCTGGAAGATATTCTGGGCCTTGCGAAATCCATCAGATAACAGTTCTAACATACGCTCTTCTCCAAAACGTTCTCAAAGATTGTCACGCGCCCATTTTACTCACAGCAGGCAACCAGTCCTCCATAAAGGCATATCATGCGCCTTGTCAAGGACGGTCATGGGTAGGAAAAAAAAGTGGTAAGTTGTATGTAATCTTAGGCCTCTTCGCCCAACTTTAAAATCTTTTCATAATCATGGGTGACCTTAGCCTGGATCTGCTCGATCTCCTTATCGGTGAGGTGTCTGAACCGTCCCTGTCCGCTTAAATATTCAGAAACCGGGATAAGCTTCTTCTCGGATGGCTTATAGGTAACCCGGTATTTCCCATTTACCACCTCAAAAAGAGGGAAGACGCAGGAGTTCACGGCCAGCCTCCCGTACTTGATGGCATCAGCGGGCTGGATCCTCCACCCTGTGGGGCATACCGAGAGGATGTGGATATATGCCGGGCCCTCTATCTCACTCGCCCGCTTCACCTTGTCCAGGAGATCAAAGGGAAAGCTGGGACATGCAGTGGCTACATAGGGGATGTCGTGGGCAACAGCTATCTGGACCATGTTCTTCTTCTGGGTGTGCTGACCGATGCTCTTCTTTCCGGCCGGGCTCGTGGTGGTGCTGGCGCCATACGGTGTGCTCGAAGAACGCTGGATGCCCGTGTTCATATAGGCCTCGTTGTCATAGCAGACATAGATCATGTCATGGCCGCGCTCCAAGGCCCCGGACAGCTGCCCCATGCCGATATCCGCAGTGGCGCCGTCTCCGCCCATGCCGACAAAATTGATCTTCTTCTGCGGGAGCTTGCCCTTGCGCATCAAGGCCTTCATGCCGGCCTCGCAGCCCGAGATGACCGCTGAAGGGTTCTCAAAGGCGTTATGGATCCACGGCACCTTCCATGAGGTCAGCGGCAGGGGCGAGGAGATGATCTCCATGCATCCCGTTGCCATTGCCACAATGGTGTCCTTGCCAAGGGCCTTCATCACGAGACGCACGGCCAGGGCTTCCGCACAACCCTGACAAGCACGGTGGCCCGAGGCAAAATATTCAGCTCTTTCGACATTTTTCGGAGAAGAAACGGATGTCTTGGCCATGGTAAGTCTCCCTATCCCCTCAACCCATAAAGGGTGAAGCCTTCTGTGTCCCCGGACTGAGCCTTTTTCTTTCCGTCGAGGATGATATTTCTGAAGTCCTTGCGGGACACATCCCTGCCTGCAAGGCCTGCTATATAATTCACTATTGTAGGAGCACCGTCTTTCTTATACAGGGCTGAGCGGAGCTCTGAGGCCACCGGACCGCCGGGTCCGCCGAAACTGATGGCCCGATCCAGCACGATGAGGTATTTCTTGCCGAGTGCGGCCTTTCGGAACTCATCAAAGGGGAACGGCCTCCATAACCTGATCTTTATAACGCCTACCTTCTCCCCTTCATCCCTCAGGGCATCGACTGCCTCCATGGCAGTCTCACTGTAAGATCCCATGGTGACGATGCAATACTCCGCATCATCTGCACGATATGTCTCAATGGGATTGTAGTACCTGCCCGTGAGCTTACCCCACTCCTCCCAGGCGTTGAGTATGTAGGAATAGGAGCCCTGAACCCCGGCTTCACGGTTCATCTGGGCCTCGGTATAGATCTCCGGCATGCCGAAGCACCCCATGGAAATAGGGTTGTCCGGATGCAGCGTGTTTTTCATCTTGAAATCAGGCAGATAGGCTTTGATGAGCCCGTCATCTTCATATTCAACTAGCCTCCACCATGTGGGTGACGATAAAACCGTCCAGGTTTATTGCAACGGGCAGCATGACGCTTGGATCTTCCGATATTCTATAGGCGCAGAAGATGTTGTCATACGTCTCCTGTCCATTCTCTACAAAGATATGTATCCATCCGGCATCCCTGACCATCATGACATCGCTGTGGTCGTTCCATATGGACAGAGGGCTCGAAAGCGACCGGTTGGCCAGCGCCATGACCATGGGCAGTCTCATGGCTGCGGCGATGAAAAAGATCTCGCTCATGAGTGCAAGCCCCTGTGAACTCGTGGAGGTGAATGTCCTGGCGCCCACTGCAGAAGAGCCGCAACAGACACTCATGGCGGAATGCTCGCTCTCCACCGGGATATACTCGGCATCGAGCTCGCCATTGGCAACGATCTCCGAGAGGTGCTCTACTATGTGTGTCTGGGGAGTAATGGGATATGCGGCGATGACATCCACATTCGCCTGTGCCACGGCATCGGCGATGGCTATCGAAACCTCAACTCCTTTTCGTACCTTGCCCATGGCTCACTTCTCCTCACTTATCATGGTTATGCACTTCACCGGGCACTCTGCGGCGCATATACCGCACCCCTTGCAATAGGCGAGGTTCGCTTCAAAGTGCCCTTCGTCCGCCTCTTTGATGCAGCCCTCGGGGCAGTACAGCCAGCAGAACATGCACTTGATGCACTTTTCCTTCTCGACAACAGGCCTTTCAGAACGCCAGGAGCCTGTCTCGTATTGAACTGAATTTCCGATCTCTACGACGACAGCGCCGAACTCCAGTTCCTGCCACGTGATCTGATCCATCGGTTTCGCCATAACCTTACCCCTTGATCACGACTTCGTTATAGGCCCTCTCAAGGGCCTTCAGATTCCTCTCGCCGAGCTTGGAGCCGAAACGCTCCAGGAGCGGGCCCTTGATATCATCAATGGAGATCAACCCGGTTACCTTGATAAACGCGCCGATCATGGTGGTGTTCACTATGGGTCTGCCCACTTCTTCAATGGCAATCCTGTCTGCATCCACCGTGGCCACTCGAATTGCAGAACCTTTTGAGGTAACAAACTCTTCCGGGGTCTTCCTGGTATTCATGATGAGAATGCCGCCTTCCTTCATGCCCTCGGTAGGGTCCAGAAGCGTCACAAGCCCGGGATCCAGTACAATCACCACATCCGGCTCGTAGACCTTGGCCCTTATGTTGATCTTGCGCTCATCAACCCTGCAGAAGGCAACCACAGGCGCACCCCGGCGTTCAGGACCGAAGCTGGGAAAAGCCTGCGCGAATCTGCCGGTATTGATGGCGGCGATGGCTATGAGTTCAGCCGAAGTGACAGCGCCCTGTCCGCCTCTCCCATGGACCCTGATCTCATGCATATAAGCTCCTATGAGGAAATTGAATGGTGATTCATATCATCCTTGGACTTGAGCTGTCAAGAAAAGATGAATCTTTCTCCCTTGGCGTAAATTGCCTGAAGAGCAGGTGTTTCCCGGTAGATATGGTATAATAATTACCTAGATGGATTCCTCAATCTGAGGCCTCCTCTCAAGGATGAACTCATAGAACTTCATCATGAGAGGCAGGAATTTCCGCTTTTTATTCCTTACAATAAAGAACTCCCTTTTGGTGTTCAGGTCTTTTATGGGAAGTGCAACCAGGGTCTTGTTTTCAACTTCATTCTTAACGACATTTATGGAGAGCACCGCCACCCCAAGGTTAGCCTCGACCGCCCTCTTTATCCCTTCCGAGGAGCTCAGTTCCATGGTGACCTTACGCTCAATACCAAAGCGCTTGATCACATTCTCGATGATACTCCTTGTGCCGGAGCCTTCTTCCCTCAGAATAATGGCCGACGGCTCGGAAGACAGCGTCTTCATGGTGAGGTGACCCATCCCTGCCCAGCGGTGCTTGGGAGAACACACAATGACCAACTCGTCTTTCATGAAGAATTCAGCCTGAAGGTCGGGGTGCTTGGGCGGATCCTGCATAAAGGCAAAATCGAGCTCGCCGGCCACGCACTGTTCCACTGCCTCCTGCCGGTTCTGAATATTCAGGGCGATTTCAATCTTGGGGTAAAGCTCTTTGAACTCACCCAGGAACTTCGGCAGGACATAGATCCCTACGGTGTTGGAGGCGCCGAGCAACAGTCTGCCCACATCCCCGGAGCTGAATTCATTCATCACGCCATTGATCTCATCGATCAGATGAAGGAGCTTTTCCGAGTATTCAAAGAATGTCTTTCCGGCATCCGTCAGGGTGATCCTGCGGTTGATCCGGTCAAAGAGGCGGACATTCAACGAATCTTCAAGGTCCTTAATCTGGATACTCACCGACGGCTGAGACAGGTGCATCTTCTTGGCGGTCTTGGTGATGCTCAACGTCCGCGCAGCTATATTGAAGATGTGTACCTGGTGTATGTTCATAACACTCCTATGAAGCATGATTTACTTTTATTTAACAATATCATAAGAGAAAAATATTTGACATGATCGAAATCGCTCCTATATATACGCCGCAGCCTATAGCAATCCTTCTAAGGGCTATAGACCTCCTTTTAGGCCCACTACCACCTATTACTTGAGTGGGCCCTTTTTTTTTGTTAATACATAATCATGGCTGATGACAAACTCTTCAATACACCCTTTTCCGGGCTCAAGGGATTAAGGCTGCCGAAAGAGAGGAAGCCCGAGCCCAAACCCGCTAAGACACAACAGGTTCAGCCCCCCGTAAACACCGCACCTGATGAAGATGATTCCACAGTATACGCCAAGGCCATGGAAGGGGTCATACTGCTGCCCAACGACCGGGTAACCCCTGAGCCCTTGGACCAGGACGCAATTGCCCGTCAGGTGAGGGAAAATTCACTTAGGCAGGACAAAGAAGTCGTGGATACACTCCATGCCCTGGTATCGGGAAAATCACGTTTTGACATCACCTGCACAGGTGAATATCTGGAAGGAAATGTTATCGCGCTGGATCCCAGGGTGTTGAAACAGCTGAAATCAGGCGAGTTCACCATCCAGGCTCACCTCGACCTCCATGGCCACGTGAAGGAAGCTGCAAAGACCGCCCTTATGACCTTCATTCATAACTGCCATGCCATGGGGTACAGGTCACTCCTGGTTATCCATGGCAGAGGACTGAAATCGGATATCGGTCCCGTTCTCAAAGAGGGGGTGGTAAGATGGCTTACCACCGGAACCCTGTCCCACCTGGTGCTGGCCTTCTGTTCGGCCCGCCCCTATGATGGGGGCACAGGGGCGTTGTATGTGCTGCTTAAAAAGAGACCGGTGAAATCAAAGTGGAAGAGACCGCTTAATGCATGTTTTGAACCAATATCCGATCTAAATCTCCGCTCATGCCCCTGCCAACCGGCTCACCATGATGAACAACTCAGTGGCTGCAATCCTCAAATTGATGTTCTCATTCACGCCTCGCCTCATGGTGCTGATAAGGCTTGTTATGTTCTCGATCTCCTCCATGCCTGCATACCTTATAGGGGTCTGCCTTAAAGATTCATTCATCACTGCCTCACAGCCGAGGTGGAGCGCCATGATATCCCGAATCATTGATTCCACGATAACCAGCACCTCAGGCAATACTTCCCATCCCTCGGAATCGAAATATTTCCTGGCAAGCAGTGCCGGATCACTGCCGGTCAGCAGGGCTACAATCTCCTGGCGCATGGCATTGGCATCCCTTATTTCGTCGTTTTCGACTTCAGGGTGTAAGGCGTTTATGCCTTGCTCGGGAACCCGGACGGCCTCATCTTCGCTAAAGCGTATAAACTGGCACCTGGAGACTATGGTAGGGAGCAACAGCTTCGGCCTGTGGCTGATGAGCATGATCACCGTACTTGAAGGCGGCTCTTCGAGGGTCTTCAACAGGGCATTGGCACTTTCATTACCCAGGTGCTCGGCAGGCTCAATGATAATACCCTTCATGTGTGCCTCAAAGGGCTTTAGTCCGACTTCTGCGAGGACTCCCCTCACATCATCCACCTTGATCCTTCTTGTACCCGGGGTCAACTCTATAAGGTCCGGATGTGTCCCTGCAATCACCTTCAGGCAACTCCTGCACTTATTGCACGAATCACCTGATTTTTCGAGACAGTTCAGTGCCTTGAAAAATTCCTTAGCTACAAAGGTCTTACCAAGACCGGGGGCACCTGCAAACAAAAACGCATGAGGTACCTTGCCGGATAAACAGTAGGACTTAAGTATCTGCGTGATTTGGCTGTGTCCTTGGATGTCCTTCCACATAAGAACCAATGTACCGCAAAAGGGGATTTCTATGCAAACCTGTTTATACACCTCATATCTAGCTATTGTCTCAAAGCATAAGCCTCACCTTGACTTGAAGGGGCCTTTTCAGTTAATAAGCCTAAGCTTAAAGATTTTGGTTAATGGGAGGATCGATGAGGAAGTTTCGCACGGAAAACTTGAAAGATGTGATCATCATGTCACAATCCGGCGCCGGGAAGACATCTCTCGGTGAGGCCTTCTTATTCAACGCCAAGGCCACTACCAGGCTCGGTAAGGTGCTCGACGGCAATACCGTCTTAGACTTTGAGCCTGAAGAGATCAAACGCCAGTCTTCAATCTTCAGCGCCCTGCACAACTTCAAGTGGAAGAACACAGGTGTTATCATGCTGGACACTCCAGGTGACACCAACTTCACCTCTGAGGTCATCCTCGGCTTAAAATCGTGTGACAACGCCCTTTTCGTCATTGATGCCATAGACTCCATCAAGCCCTATTCCGAAAACCTCTGGAAGATGGCGAGTGCGGAAGGCCTGACCAAAACCTGCTTCATCAGCAAAATTGACAGGGAGCGCGCCAATTACGAACAGGTACTCACTGACATATCGGAAGTCTTTGAGATAAAGCCATTACCCCTGACATTGCCCATCGGTGCTGAAGACAGCTTTGTAGGCGTAGTGGACGTACTCAAGAAAAAGGCATACCTCTATGAAAAGGATGGCTCAGGATCCTTTAAAGAGGCCGCTGTTCCTGCAGACATGCAGGACCAGCTTGAAGAGGTCTATGGAAAGGTCATCGAAGACCTGGCCGAGGTAGATGACGCCTTGATGGAAAAATACCTCGAAGGCGGAGAACTCTCTCAGACCGAGCTCGATAACGCGCTGGCTGCCGGGCTTGCCAAAGGCCTGTTCCTCCCGGTTTTCTGCGGATCCGCCCTGCTGAACATGGGTGTTCAGCCTGTTATGGACTTTATCAGTTCCTCATTCATCAGCCCCGACAAGAGGTCACTGCCCCCCTTGAAAAACAGCAAGGGTGAGACAAAAGAATATAAGCCGGCCGAAGACCAGCCTTTCAGCGGTTACGTCTTCAAGACCATGAGCGACCCGTATACCGGGACCTTGAGCCTCATCCGGTGCCTCTCGGGAAGCTTAAGCCCCGACTCAAGCGTATACAATGCAAAACGCGAGTTCAAGGAGCGGGTGGGATCCATCCTTATACTCGAGGGCAAGACCCAGAAACCCCTTGAGCTGGTAGGCCCGGGCGATATCTTTGCCGTAGCGAAGTTGAAAGAAACCAAGACAGGCGATACACTGCTCTCGGAGTCTGTTCCCTTTACGCTCCCGAGCCCGATCTTCCCCGATCCCATCATGAACATGGCCGTAACCCCCAAGACCAAGGCGGACGTGGAAAAGATCATGCCTGCATTCCATAAGATCATGGATGAAGACCCGGTACTCAAGGTATTCCGAGACGAACAGACCGGCGAGTTTATCCTGTCCGGCCTTGGCCAGCTCCACATCGAGATCGCAGTGGACAGGCTCAAGAGAAGGTACGGGGTGGAGGTGGACCTGAAGACACCCAAGGTCCCCTACAAGGAGACCATCACCACTTCCGCCGAGGTGCAGGGCAAACACAAAAAGCAGACAGGCGGTCACGGCCAGTTCGGCGATTGCTGGCTCAGGGTGGAGCCCCAGGAACGCGGCAAGGGCTTCGAGTTCGTCAATGGCATCGTGGGCGGGGTCATCCCCAGACAGTATATCCCGGCCGTGGAAAAGGGAGTGATCGAATCCATGCAGACAGGGCCGTTGACGGGAAACCCTGTAGTGGATATAAAGGTCACCGTGTATTTCGGCTCGTACCACGAGGTGGACTCCTCTGAAATGGCCTTCAAGATCGCCGGCTCACTGGCCTTCAAAAAGGCCATGGAACAGTGCAGGCCCATCCTGCTTGAGCCCATCATGAACATCACGGTAACCGTACCAGAGGAGTGCATGGGTGATGTCATGGGCGACCTCAACAGCCGAAGGGCCAAGATAGAGGGCATGAACTCCAGGGGCAAGTACCAGGAGCTCAAGGCCCAGATCCCTCTGGCCGAGGTGCTCACCTATGCAGCCAGCCTCACCTCCATCACCTCGGGACGGGGCACATTTACCATGGGCTTCTCACACCTGGATCCGGTGCCGTACAATCTCCAGGACAAGATCGTTGAGGAGGCGAAGACAGCAAAAGATGGAAAATGACGGGTCAGATTCCATCAGGAGTCTGTTCCAGAAAATCCAGACCATGTCTGTCTCGGAAAAGCTTGACCTTGCGCGCAAGGCGTCCAAGGAGGCTCGTTCGATACTTATCCGCGACTCCAATAAGCTTATCC
Organism: uncultured delta proteobacterium; assembly: GCA_963785235.1. Classification (GTDB taxonomy): domain Bacteria; phylum Desulfobacterota; class Desulfomonilia; order UBA1062; family UBA1062; genus MWEI01. Next base: position 287,248 of record CAWAUM010000003.1, read on the forward strand.
AGCTGGCAGTGGTCCAATCCCCGAAGATCACCGAGAGCGAGATACTGGCCATCGCCTCTAACCGCCAGGTGAATGACGAAGTCCTTAAAGAGATTGCAATGAACCGGGAGTGGCTGAGAAACTATCCGATCAGGCTCGCACTGGTGACCAACCCCAAGACCCCCCTTTCAATCGCCATGGCCCAGGTTTCCTACCTCAACCAGAGAGACCTCGGCCTGCTGGCCAAGAGCAAGGGCGTGGCCAGATCCATCGTGATAGCGGCCCAGGGCAGGCTCAAGGAGGTAAAACGTTGAAGAAGGCGGGGGTACTCACCTTGAGTGACAAGGGTTCAGCCGGTCTGCGCCAGGACCTGAGCGGGCCCATTATCCAGGAGATCCTGACAGGCCTGGGCATATCCGTAGAGATGACGGAGATTATCCCGGACGATCAGCGCCTCATCAAAGATCGTCTCATTGCCTGGTGCGATGAGCACCACCTTGACCTCATCATCACCACAGGGGGCACAGGGCTGTCCCCCAGGGACGTAACCCCTGATGCGACGCTGGCGGTCATCGACAAGCGCGTACCGGGCATGGAAGAGGTCATGCGCCTTGAAAGCCTCAAGAAGACTCCCCATGCCATGATATCCCGGGCTGTGGTGGGTGTGAGAAAGCACACACTCATCGTAAACATCCCCGGCAGCCCCAAAGCGGCCCGGGAGTGCCTCGAAAGTATTGCACCCGCCCTGCCCCACGCCCTGGACAAACTCGGCGGTGACATGAGCGAGTGTGCTCAAGAATAAAGTTTTTCTGAATGCTTGCCGTGAAAAGTGATAGAAAGGTATAAAATCATTTGTTATTGTCATGCCTGTTAAGAGGAGATGCAAGTGAGGCTCAAGCGTGATCTGAGGTATTCGGTTGAGGCAAGTGACAGCAGTAAGACTGTGTGCTTCAGAGATTTCCAGAAGACCGAGCATATATGCAGGGTCAAAGATTATTCACGAACCGGGGTGTCATTCTTCCTTGAAGACGGCAGCCTGCTCCTGCACATCGGCGACATCATAACCGATCTGAAGTTCAACTCCAACGACCAGGAGGTGCATGCCGGAAGTGCTACGATAATCCACCTCCTGGACGAAGAGCGTGATGGTCAAATCATATCATGCATAGGCTGCTCATATAACGATCAGTCCATGGATGTATATTCCATCATGAAGGTCGACAAGATCACCAAGCTCCAGAACAATTTTCTGGACTTCGTGCAGTCCATGGCCATCGAGGAGAATCTCGATCCTGAGTTTGTCAACCTTACCTCCCATCTCCATTACATCCTCGATGGATTCCAAGAAAGGTTGAGTGAGGACCTTGAAACCATACATCTCGACGATGAATCCCTTCAGGATGCCCTTCTGGAGACTTTACGCGAGCTTGCCTTTAATGCCTTGTTCGATGATCTGAATCGCTACTATGATCATTTTACCAGGATCATAAGCCGTTTCACCGACCCGAAGCAGCATTATATCCACCGGGAGTTTTTCCAGAAACGCCTGCATTCATACCTGTTAAAATCCAGGCTGTTCAACCGGAGCATTACCAAGCCTTTGGGATACTCGGGTGACTATGAGATGATGAATATCATCTACCGCAACACCTTCGAAGGAGATGACCTGTTCTCGCAGGTGCTGAACAAGGTCGACTGCGAAGGCACCGCATCGCGGGCCGTGAGGAACCGCAGGTCATATTTATGCAGGAAACTCGTAAACCTTGTAGCGAACAGCACATCAGACAGCAATCTCAAGATTATGAGTGTTGCCTGCGGGCCGGCCCTTGAATTTGCAGACATGCTCAAGGACTTTGAAGGAAAGACCTTTCCCTTTACCATCGAATTTATCGCCATGGACCAGGACACCCTGGCGCTGGAAGACGCCAAGGCCCGGATCACGCCGCTGGTCAAGGGCAATCCCCGGATCAGCGTACACTTCGAGCAGGATAATATCAAGAGGCTCATCGTTGAAAGGGGCACTGGAAGAGATCTCTATGCCGGCCTCGATATTGTCTATACTGCAGGGCTGTTCGACTACCTTTCCGACAGGGCCTCCAACAGGCTCATCCACAAGCTCTACAGCTTCCTCAAGCCAGGAGGTCTCCTGGTGGTCGGAAACTTCGGACTGTACAATCCCCAGAGGTTCATCATGGAATTCGGGGCAGAGTGGTTCCTTATCCATCGGGGCGAATTTGAACTCAAAGGACTTGCAGGTGATCTGCCGGGGAATCCTGTTATAACCGTAGAGAAGGAACCGGAGGGAGTTAATCTATTTCTCAATGTACAAAAGTCAGTAGAGGCATAAGGCTTCAAACGCCCCCAAAGACCTCTTCGAACTGTGTGATATCCGGCAATTCCGATAAAGAGGAAAGCCCGAAGACCTCCAGGAACTTGTCCGTAATGTAGTACATCATGGGTTTGCCCGACTTGATGTCGATGAGCTGGTGCTTGAGAAGCTGCTTGAGGCTCGACGTTGAATCCACACCCCTTATACCGTCGATGGTCTGCTTTGAACACGGCCCTTTATAGGCAATAACGGCAAGCACCTCAAGCGAGGCGCCTGTGAGCTTCACCGGGGTCACGAGCTGCCTGATGAAGGATGCATGCTCGGGCAAGGTCACAAACAGGTATCCGGTTGCAACAAGGTTTATCCTGAAGCTCCGGTTGGAGGCTTCATAGATGCCGTTTAGATCATCAATATATCGCTCGATCTCTTCGGATGGACAATCCGGGCAGGATCTTCAAAATTTCCTTGATTGAAAGCGCCCTGCCGGACGAAAAGATGAGCGCTTCAATGATCTCCCGATTCCCCATTTTTTAACCATCCCCTCCATGCTTCACCACTATCCCCCCTTGCCTCAATCCCTCTCTTGCCTCTTGACCAGATAAATGGTTGAAAACAGGCCTTTCTGAATGAGTCTGACTATGCTCAGTTTCGACATCTCCAGGGCTGCCATGAACGCACCGATGATCTCGGTTTTTTCGCCGGTGGGGGCTGCCTCATGCAGGGCAATCTTATTTTTTGAAGAAAAGAGTGAGGCAATACGGGTCATGATATCCTGGATGGAAAACCGCATGGGCATGACATTCATGATGAGCTGCTTGGTGCGGGAACGGATAGCGGCAATTGCCTCCATCAAGGGGCCGAGAGAAGTCCTTGAGACATCTCTCTCGTCGGCCATTGTTCCCTTGGGGAAGGTGTCCCAGTAGAGCATGGGCCTCATAGCCGAGCTCGCGGGAAGCAACCTTGAGAGACTGGTAGGCGAGCAGCATCTCCCTGAGCTCGTCGGCCGGGTTCTTGCCCTCTTCATCCTTGTGCAAGTCGCCTCCAGGGGCAGCAGCAGGCGTGACTTCAGCCAGATAAGGTATGATGCCATGTCAAGGAACTCGCCGGCCAGCGATATGTCAAGGGACCTTATCCGTTCGATATAAGCCAGATACTGGTCAATAATGGGGCAGATTTCCAGGTCGGACAGGGTAAAGCGATTCTTCTCTATAAGGTACAGCAGCAGGTCGAGCGGGCCCTCGAACATGGGCAGGTGCAGCACGAACTCGTTGCCTGCAGCCGGAGCACTTATGGTTTGTTCCATTCCAACCCCTTATGCCCTTAGAGCTTCATGGCCTCCCTCACCCGTGCAATGGTGAGCGCTGACTCGCGTGTGGCTTTATCGCATCCCGCCTTCAGGATATCATCCACCAGGGCCTCATGGCCACGGTAATATTCAATCTTTTCCCATATGGGTTTGAACTCTTTTATCAGGTTGGTAATAAGTATGCGCTTGCAGTCCACACACCCCAGCTTGGCGCTCCTGCAGCCTGAGCGAATCTCAGCTCTGGCGGCCTCATCCGTGAAAAAATCATGGAATGGATACAGGTTGCAATCCTTGGGCTCGCCGGGGTCGGTCTTCCTCATGCGCTTGACGTCCGTAAGCATCTGCATCACCTTGGGCTTAAGGGACTCCTCGGTCTCATCAATAAAGATGGCATTGCCGTATGACTTTGACATCTTCCTTCCATCGAGCCCCGGGACCCTGGGCGCCTCGGTCAGGATTTCCTTGGGCTCTGTCAGGATCTCGGCCCCATAAAGATAGTTGAATCTCCGCACGATCTCGCGGGTCAGCTCCAGGTGGGGAAGCTGGTCGGCGCCTATGGGGACCCTGTCGGCATGATAGATTACGATATCCGCAGCCTGGAGTACCGGGTATCCCAGAAAACCAAACGTGCTCAGGTCCTTCTCCTTGAGTTCCTCTTTCATCTCTTTATAGGTGGGATTCCTCTCGAGCCAGGAAAGGGGGGTGATCATGGTCAGGAGCAGGAACAGCTCGGCATGTGACTTGATGTCCGACTGGCGGAATAGTACCGATTTTTCAGGGTCCAGACCTACACTCAGCCAGATAGTTACCATGTCCCGGGCGCTTTGAGCGATGATGGAGGGGTCTTTATACTCGCTGGTCAGCGCGTGCCAGTCGGCAATAAAATAAAAACATTGGTATTCATCCTGAAGGCTCACCCAGTTTTTGAGTACCCCGAGATAGTGCCCCAGATGGAGGTCGCCTGTGGGTCTGATGCCGGATACGATACGCTTTTTATCCATACTATTCCTTTTTTTATTTCATGAGGATATTCAAAATGACACTGATGATCGGAAAGATCACAATGTCTACTATATGGGTGAATATAAGTACGAGCAGAATCATGAAGCCGTAAGGCTGCAGTTTGGAATAAGCGTAAGCAGCCTTCAAGGGAAGCAGCCCCTCTAAGATGTGGCTCCCATCAAGTGGATGGATGGGAATGAGATTGAAGATGGCAAGCCCCACATTGATCATAATCATATATTGGGCCATTATGGCCAGCGGATAGAAAATAGTCTGCGAAAGAAGACCGCCAAACTGTTTGAAAACAAATGCAGTTACTACAGCCAATGCTATATTGGACAAGGGGCCTGCCAGTGAGACCCACATCATATTGGTGCGGGGTTTCTTGAAATATCTGGGGTCCACCGGCACGGGCTTGGCCCACCCGATGGCCATACCCGCTATACCGGTAATAAAAAGCACAAGGAGGCCCACGGGATCTATATGCTTGATGGGGTTCAGGGTAAGCCTGCCTGCATCCTTGGCCGTTGGGTCACCGAAAAGAAATGCTGCATAGCCGTGACATACCTCATGGACGGTTATGGACAGCAGAACTGGCACCATTAACAGTGCAATTTGGCTGATAATATGATTGATGTCGTTCATTGTGCAGGCCTTATACCTTATGGAAGTCTAGGTGTCAAAAAGTTAGCTGCTTGCTCTGGGTTAAGCATAAACTCATAGTGACCATGAAGTTGTTTTTAAATATTAGGTCCGTTCAAATCATCTATCTTCGCAGCCGTCGGATAATGTTAATTTTCCCGGCCCTTCAAGGCTGCGAAGATAGATGATTTGAACGGACCAGGTTTTAAAGCCTCTTAAATGCAACCTTCGGATTTCAGATCACCGATCCTTCGCTTTTCATTTCTTGCCCGCAGACCTCCACCCTGCTAACAGTGAATAATGTCCGATTATCTCATCTGCTGGCCTCAACTCACAAAAGGCACCCTTATCAGGCGCTACAAACGCTTCATGGCTGATGTGGAGCTTGAAAACGGCCATGTCATAACCGTCCACTGCCCCAATTCGGGCCGTATGCTCGGCTGCTCAGAGCCCGGCAGGACCGTATTCCTCTCACAGTCTGATAATAAAAACCGGAAATTTCCCTATACCTGGGAGATCATCCACATGCCGGGCTCACTGGTAGTGGTCAATACCCTGCGTGCCAACCAGGCCGCAAAGGCAGCCATAGAACGCGGTCTTATACCCGAACTTGCAGGTTACTCTGCCATCAGATCCGAGGTTAGGATAGGCGAACACTCGCGTATCGACCTTCTCCTTGAAAGAGATCACGGAAGATCGTCACTGGTGGAGGTGAAAAGCGCTACATACGCAATTGATGGCCGCGTCATGTTTCCGGATGCTGTGACAGCCCGTGGTCTTAAGCATCTCAAGGAATTGCAGAGATCACTGACAAGAGGATACCGGTGTGCCATGTTCTTTCTGGTGCAAAGAATGGACGCACATTTCTTCACACCTGCAGACCATATTGATCCGGCATATGCCCAAGGTCTCCATATGGCCCGCAGCAAAGGTGTAGATGTTATCGTCTATGGGACAGAAATCACCCATGAAGGCATGGGCCTGGGCCCACGAATACCTTGCCGATTCTAGCCAAGGAGTGCCTTGCCCATAATATTAATCCATCAGCTGTATTGAAATAGGACATTCTTGTCCCTACTCAGGTATCAAGGCTGAACTTCATGCTCGCAACTGATGGCATTCACAAAGGAGAGATGATATGAAAAAGGATACGGAGCTGACCTTGGCAAGAAAAGAAAATGAAAAAGGATCGTCCCGTGAAGATATGACCGACTCATCCAGGAAGACACTCACCAAAGAACCATCTGCGAACGACAATATCTATACCGACACCATAAAGTCACTATTGGAGAAAAACAGGAGCAGGGTTTCACAATACTACTGCGCCAACAGAAAATGTCCAACCACGTTCTGGGAAGCGGATCTTGGATTCCAGTGCCCTCGCTGCGGTGCTTTCGGCCTTATCAGCTCATTCAAGGCAGACACGGCATACGAACCCGATATGAATAAGCCCGTGGTTGGATATATTGACAGTATCGGCCGGCTGTTCTGCCCCACGTGCACAGATCGCTTCGGAATGAGAGATGATGTAGGTCTGGTCATCTACAACGACAGCGAGCCTTACTGCAATGAGGACTGCGAGGCATGTAGAACCAGCCTTCACTCGACTTTGTAAGAGACACCTCCCCGGATGAGGTCTTTTACGGTATAGTAAAGACCTTATGGCCAAGGTACGCATCAACAGATATATCGCCTCAACAGGAGCTATCTCCCGGAGAAAAGCCGATGATCTTATTACGCAAGGCCGTGTTAAGATCAACAACAACACGGCCGTCTTGGGGGACATCCTGGACCCGGAGCAGGATGCAGTGACCCTTGACGGCAGGAGCGTTACCCGCCAGAATACACTCCTGGTCGCCATGTATAAGCCCAAGTTTGTTTTAACCACCATGAACGATCCCCAGGGGAGGCCATGCATTAAGGATCTCATCCCCAAACAACTCCAGGGGGTGTTCCCGGTGGGTAGATTGGATTTTGACGCGGAAGGACTCCTCATTTTAACGAATGACGGAGATTTGTCGCATTCTCTGCATCACCCATCTTTCCATATTCCAAAGGTCTATCTGGTCAACGTTACACCCAAGGCCTCCCCTGAGGCTATGAAGCAAATGGAAACAGGCATTTTTCTCGATGGCAGAAAGACGCTGCCGGCAAAGGTGACAGAGGAACATGCCCGTTCTGTGGGATCCGCACTGAGAATCACCCTTGTTCAGGGGCTGAAAAACCAGATCAAGCGTATGGCCGCAGCAGTAGGGCTCCGGGTTGAATCCATCAAAAGAATCAGCATTGGTCCGGTACTGCTCAAGGGGATGTCTCCCGGCCAGATCCGCCAAATGAGCCAATCGGAAGAGGGAGTCCCTCTATAAGATACTAAAAAAACATAAAAAACCTTGACATGTGCATGGAGGTCTTTATAATCTATGAATAATTATATAAATGTAGGAGGAGATACATGAACAAATCGGAACTGATTGAAGAACTTTCCATGCGCATGGCTCTCCACCCGAAAAAGGCAGAGGCCTTGGTGAACTCCATCCTCAACTCCATGATTTTTGCCATGAAAGGCAAGCGTCGGGTCGAGATCCGTGGGTTCGGAAGCTTTGTCATGAGGGATTACAAACCTTATATCGGGAGGAATCCAAAGAGTGGGGAGAAAATCCAGGTAAAGACAAAAACCCTGCCCTTCTTTAAATCCGGGAAGGACATGAGAGATCAGGTCAACGGCAAGGCCTGATAACCATCCAAAAGCTCAGCCTCTATTTTTTTGTATTTGAGAGCGTCTATATATTGACGCATATGATTTTGTATGGTATAGGTACTCTACAAATTTATGGGTAATCAATCTATACTCATTGTAGACGATGAGATCCAGAATCGAGAGTACCTTTCTGAGATCCTCTCCGATGAGGGATACGCCATCACTACCGCCGTCAGCGGTAATGACGCCATCAATAAGCTTACACAGGATTCATTCCAGGTGGTGCTCACTGATCTCCAGATGCCTGATATTGACGGGCTCGGTGTAATTAAATACCTCATAGATAACTCTCTGAATACCATCGGCATCCTGTATACGGGCTATGCCTCGGTAAAAACGGCAGTCGATGCCATGAAACTCGGGGCCTTTGACTACATCACCAAGCCCTTCAAGGCCGAAGAGATAAAGGTGGTAGTCAAAAAGGCGCTGGACCACCTCGCTTTGCAGGAGGAGAACACCTATCTGAAACAGCAGCTCAAGGCCCGTTACAAGTTCGAGAACATCGTGGGGACTTCCGACAAGATGCAGAAGGTCTTCAGCCTCATCGACAAGGTCGCCTCTACAGACTCCACAGTCCTGATACTTGGGGAATCGGGAACAGGCAAAGAGCTTGTTGCACGGGCACTGCATTATAATTCCATGAGATCCACCAATGCATTTGTCCCAGTGAACTGCGGAGCCATTCCTGAAGAGCTGCTGGAGAGCGAACTCTTCGGACATGAAAAAGGTGCCTTCACCGGCGCATTCAGGACAAGGATCGGCAGATTCGAGCTTGCCTGCGGAGGCAGTATATTCCTGGATGAAATCTCCGAGATGAGCCCGAACCTCCAGGTAAAACTGCTCAGAGTCATCCAGGAGCGCGAGTTCGAGCGCGTCGGCGGAGTAAAGACCATCAGGGTTGATGTACGGATCATCGCTGCAACGAACAAGAACCTCGAAGAAGAAGTTGGGCAAGGCAGATTCCGGGAAGACCTCTACTACCGGCTCAATGTCATACCTGTTCAGCTCCCCCCTCTGAGGGAAAGGACTGATGACATACCGCTGCTCATCAAACACTTCCTTGATAAATTTTTAAACGGCAAGTCGTCCAAAAAGGTAGAATTCAGCAAGAAGACGATACCCGCACTCATGCGCTATCGCTGGCCCGGCAATGTACGCGAGCTGGAAAACCTGGTTGAACGCATGTTTGTTTTAAGCGATTCTCCCATTATTGATATTGCAGACCTGCCGGAGAAAGTACTCACCGGGGCCACACTGGAAGCATCGGCAACCCCCCAGTTCGATCTGCCCGAGACAGGCATCGACCTTTCCTCAGCAGTCAATGAATTCGAGAGAAGCATCATCGTCCAGGCCCTCAATAAGAGTAATTGGGTTAAAAACCGTGCAGCTAAACTCCTCCATGTGAACAGAACTACGCTGGTGGAAAAGATCAAGAAACAGAAACTCCAGAAACCATCAGAATCAAATATCAGCTGACTCAACCCCCCCACTTCGCCCTGAAAAACGCATCTGATCTTGATTGCAAAGACTATTGCACAGCTATAAAAAAACCTTACCCGTTCAAATCATGCATCTCGGCTTCACCGAGATGCATGATTTGAACGGGCCAATTTTTGTTGCATCCCAAAAGTTTTTAGGTTGTGGAATGGTCTGAACCTAATGCAAGCTGCTCATAAGCTTTTTGTTACATTCCTTTCATACTTGGTTGTTCAAGTTCTAGGGGAATGATGGTTACCGCAGGAGTCTTTTGCAAGCAGATCAAGCCCACCTTCAAGGAAATATGGCACGAAAGTTGTATTTTCATGCCGTGGTGAAGAACAATAGCCCTATTAAAAGTATACTGAAGACGGTCCTATACCGTGTCCTGGTGATCGCATGTCTATCAGCCGCTCATGCAGGGCCGGCGTGCGCAGCAGGTATATATGTGGGGGGCTCGGAGAATGTCACCAGGATCATCTTCAACCTGATTGATGTGGTGGCTGTTGCCCCTGATGTATCTGAACAAAACCAGACACTGATCGTCAATTTTCCCCACACTGTTGCTGATCCACAAGCCTTCCAGGATCAGTTTATGATCAAAGGGCTAACCTTTGACGGTACAAAGGCGACCATTACCATAAAAACCCCGTATACCTACCAGGTCTCTACCAGACAGAGTCCACCTTCCGTGGTTATCGATTTTACTGCCAAGAAAGAGCCAAAGGCCCTTTGCCCTATCAAACGAATCGATGTCATACCCGGCAAGGTTCTCTTGAGTGTATCCATGAGCATCGAACCGGACATGCTCCCTGAGGTTCGAACCACCAAGTCCGGAAGGATTTACATCCATTTTCCAACAGATTTCCCCTGCGACACCATGGAGAAACTCCTCGCACCTATACCGCAGCTGAAGTTCGGCAGTGTCATGAAGATGTTATCCGGCACCTTGCTCACATTACATATCACTGAGCAGTATACCCTCATGAAAACACGCACCGACAAAGAGAAAAGCCGTATCATCTTTGAGATCAGAGCCACAAATGCGTCGTCTCCAGAGACCAGATACCTGAGCGCAAAAAACCTGTTCAGCGCAGGCAATATCGCCGGCGTGATCACGGTATTGGAGCCTGTGGTTCAACTACTTGATGCCAAAGAGAAGATACTCCTTGCCCGCTCATACTGGGCACTGGCATTTCCATACCAGACTCTGAGCAGCGCCACCAAGGCGCTTACCATGATGAATGCCGCCATTGATAAGCTCCCGGATGGTTTGGATCGTGAACGGATTATGCTCGAATACTGCTCCATGCTTATAAACTCAGGCCTTTCCAATCAAGCCCTTGAGCCGGTTAAGACACTGAAGAAGTCTGCATGGGATGATATCAAGACAGAGGCCGACATCAGGGAAATAGATATATTAAACCATAATGGTGCTTATCAGGACGCCTATGCCGCCAATAAACGACTGATAAACGAACTTGGCCAATCTGGAGTTCCTGCAGTGCTGAAAACAACATACCTGATCGTGACAGCAGAAACCTATCTCGGATTAAATGATTATTCAAAGGCATTTGCAATCTACCAAGAGGCCCTCGCTGCAGACCCTGCACTCATCAGACAGTTCCCGGGATTGTATGCTCATGTAGGCGAGGCTTCATTCAAGATGAACGATTTCACACAGGCAAAAGACTACCTTATCCAGGCATTCAACCTTGGTGATCCCTCAGGCAAACAGAAGTACCTCCTCATGCTGGGCGACTGTCTTTATCAGATAGGCGAAAAAGATAAGGCACTGGTAGCCTTCACCCAGGTGGAAAGTCTGACATCAACGGGAGAAAACCTTGTAATAGCCAAGCTCAAGTCGGCACGAATCATCATAGAAAAAAACACGGATGAACATGGCAAATTGTCCGACAGGGCATTCATGGAGGTTATGGACATCTATGAAACGCTGAAAACCATGGAAGAATATAAAGACAAATCCCTGGCCTCACTGGTGAAGGTCCGAATAGCCCAGGCCTATGCAAAGCACGGCCAGTCGGATAAGGCCCTTGATACCTACCTTGAGGTATGGCTGAATACGAAGAAGACCGATACGATCCATCATTATGCACAGGTGGAGGCATTAAGGAGTATTATTGAAAGGGTCCGCGTCCTCCATCGGGACTCAAAGAATGATCAGATCTATGTAATTTATACCCGCTACCAGAAAAACTTCATCAAGGAGCTTTCAGACAGCGCCACACTTTTCATCATAGGAGACGCACTGAATCGTCTTGGCCATTCAGATAAGGCCAGGGCAGTGCTCGAAAAATCCACCAGAGAAGAATCCCCGTATAAAGAGCAGGCGCTCTATCTTCTTTTTGGAATCAATATCAAACAGGGCAGATATCAGGAGGCCCTGATCTGGAATACACTGTACCTTACTAACTATCCCACGGGCAAAGACATAGGGATTATCAGAGACCGTCGTGGCGAGGTGCTCTATATGCTGGGCAGTCTCAAAGAGTCCTTACCCTACCTTGAGGCCTCGGCAAACAGCGACAGCCCACTGGCATTAAACTCGCTTTCATATCTTGTAGGCGCATATCAGAGGCTCGGCTTGGGCCAGTTGGAAGAACAGACCCTGGAGAGGATCATCTCTTATCACGGCAAGCGGATCTCGCCAATTATAGAGGATGCCCTTTATCTCAGGGCAACCCAACTCAAAGGCAAAGGCGATGTAGCCAGGGCAAAGACCTTCTACCAGATCCTGCTCGATACCTATCCCAAATCATCACATGCCTACTGGGCCATGTATCATCTTTCGCAAATCGCATATACCCTTGGAGATCAGACTACAGCGAAGAACCTTCTCACAAATGTCATCCGTCTTACCAAGGACCCTCTCCTGATGTCCGCAGCACGCCTAGCTTCAAACGATATGGACCTGCAAAAAGATATTACGAGGTTCAATGCGGAAAAAGCCCGGATGGGGGGACAATAGGGCTATGGGAATCGCCATCTTGGATCGTGACAAAGAGACGGTGAATATCCTTGCAGAGCTCATTGCCGAGCAGGGTGAATCTCCATCACCCTACACGGACAAAGATAAGTTTCTGGAGATGATCGATCCTAAAAATCACAGTATGGCGATCATTTCGGATGAATTTGTCGACGTAATCGAAGGCACGAAACAGGTGTACGATTCCATAGAGATAGTGGCAATCGGCATGAAAGACGGCTCTGCATGCCTGAAGGCAGGGGCCTCATACTATTTAAAAAAACCCTTCAGGGCCGATGAAATGGTGAGCGTCATCGAGGCACTGAAGACCCCGAAAGGTCAAAAATCCAACAATCCGGACACATCATTTATTGTGGCCGATCCTTCCATGAGGGGGATCGTGGAGATAATCCGGAAGGTCGCTCCCACTCAAGCCTCTATCTTTATCCAGGGAGAGTCGGGTACGGGCAAGGAAGTAATTGCCAGGAACATCCATGCCTTGAGCAAACGGAAAAGCGGGCCTTATGTGGGTATTAACCTTGCAGCCATCCCTGATACACTGCTTGAAAGTGAGCTCTTCGGCTATGAGAAGGGCGCATTCACCGGGGCATACACCACCCGGATCGGCAGGTTCGAACAGGCGGATTGCGGTACTATTCTGCTGGACGAGGTAACCGAGATCACCCCGGCCTTGCAGGCAAAGCTCCTGCGGGTCCTGCAGGAAAGGCAGATAGACCGTGTAGGCGGAAAGGCCCCCATCAAAGTGGACTTCCGTGTGATCTCCACCACCAACAGGGATATCGAAGAAGAAATAAATGCCGGGAGATTCAGGCACGACCTCTTCTTCCGGTTGAACGTGATCCCCATTAAGATCCCTCCCTTGAGACAGCGCAATGAAGACATCATCCCTTTAGCCACCCACTTCATCAAGGCGATAGCCTCCCGGGAAGACATGCCCGGAAAAGTGCTTAGTAAAGAGGCAAAAGATGCCCTGTTGAAGTACCCCTGGCCCGGCAATGTGCGCGAGCTTGAAAACGTTGTCGAACGTGCCATGATCCTTACTGAAGGGAATATGATATCTGCAGAACATTTGGCACTAAGTGGCGACGGACACTCAATATCGGCATCCATGCCTGCCCTGGGTACAACGATCCACGATATGGAAAAGAACCTTATATTCTCAACATTAAAAAAGGTTGACGGCAACAGAACCAAGGCGGCAACACTGCTGGGCATCAGTATCCGGACCTTGCGGAACAAGCTGCATGAGTATACCAACGGTGGTCAAAATTCTGACGATGAACCGGCAAAATCAGAGGGCCTAGACCCGGAAGAATCCCTGGAAACATGAGCCTTGGCCCCATTGGTATGACAATTGCTTTATAAAGCCCAAGGAGAATTCATATGGGCGATATCTTCGGAAAGATCATCTCGGAAGTAGCAGAGCACATGAATTACCGCACCTATCGTCAGGAAGTCATATCCGGCAACATCGCCAATGTGGACACCCCGGGCTACAAGGCCAAGGAAACCCTCTTTGAGAGTGAACTGGATTCCAGATTAAAACTCGCTACCACAAGCCAGCAGCACCTGAAGAAATCACCCTCTGAAGGCCTTTACCGTACCGTGGATGACCCGTTCTCAAGGATCGGCAACGACTCCAACACCGTGGATATCGACCGGGAAATGATGAAGCTCAACCAGAACCAGCTCCTCTATACCGCATCGGCAGATATCATCGCTGCCAAGCTCGATCAGCTCAAAACCACCATAGGAGGCATCTCGTAATGGACCTTATTCACAGCCATGGACATTAGTGCGAGCGGCCTGCGGGCACAGCGTACCAGGATGAACGTCATTTCCAGCAACATCGCCAACGCCCATACCACCCGTACCGATGAAGGAGGTCCCTACAAGCGCAGGGACGTTATCCTCAGGTCGAACTCCTTCGAAGGCCAACTTACAAGCGTTGAAGTAGAGGCTATCCAGACCAATCCCACCCCTGGCGAACGCCTCTATGACCCGGGAAATCCGGATGCAGACGATCAGGGCTATGTTACCATGCCCAATGTGAACCTCATGGAAGAAATGGTGAACATGATGAATGCCACCAGGGCCTTTGAAGCCAACACAATTGCCGTGAAGGCACAGAAGGATATGGCGCTCAAAGCGCTGAATATCGGCGGGAGGTAATGATGCGTATCGAAAATCCAAGTTTCACCATAACAAGCACTCTTCCGTCTCAGGGAAAAACAACGGCAAAAGGCCTTGATTTTGTTGATACCCTCAAGGAGACTATCGATTCCGCGAATAAACTCGCAAAGGAATCCGAAAAGGCGGCGCTGGACCTCTCATCCGGCAAGTCTGCCAATATCCATGAGGCCATGATTGCCATGCAGAAGGCAGACATATCTTTGAGGCTCCTTGTGAAAATGACCAATAAAATCATTGAGGGCTATAACGAGCTCAATAGGTTGAGATAACCATGATAAACTTCATTAAACAGCTTCCTGCAAAATTCGGCGCCATGAGCATGGGCCAGAGGTTCGGCCTTCTGGCCGTGAGCGGCCTGGCTGTGGCGGTTATAGTGGTAAGCCTCATGTGGGCCACGGCCCCCAAGTATCAGTACCTCTTCACCGACCTGGCCGAACAGGATGCCTCACTGATCGTCCAGGATCTGAAGGAGAGCCGTATACCCTATCAGCTGACCAAGGGCGGCACTTCCATCATGATACCTGAGGCCAATGTCTACGAAACACGCCTTGCTCTTGCAGCCAAAGGGCTGCCCAAGGGCGGTGTGGGCAAGGGATTTGCACTCTTCGATGAAACGGACTTCTCCCAGTCAGAGTTCGTCCAGAAGATCAATTATCAAAGGGCTCTGCAGAACGAACTGGTCAATACCATCATGGCACTTGAAGAAGTGGCCTTTGCGCGTGTCCATATAGCCATGCCCAAAGAAAGCGTTTTCATCGAGGACGAGAAGCCGGCAAAGGCGTCCATAGTCATCAAGACCAAACCCGGGATGCAGATGAGCCCCTCCCAGGTCCAGGGTATCGTGTATCTCGTGGAAAAGAGCGTGACGGGGTCTGGGCGCTGAGAATATCAGCATCGTAGACATCAAGGGCAAGATCCTCTATGAGGGAAAGAAGGACTCCGATTCAGTGGCCCTTGCCGGTGACCGGCTAGAATACAAGCGGGCCATTGAAAATCAGCTCCAGGAAAGGGCGCAGGGCCTCCTTGAAAAGATCGTAGGGCCGCAGGCTGCCATGGTAAAGGTAAGCGCGGATGTAAACATGGACATGGTCAAGAATGTCCAGGACACATACGACCCCGAGGTCCATGTTGTCCGTTCTGAAGAGGTCAAGAACCAGTATGCCGGCGCTGACAAGAACGCAAAAGGCGCTGCAGGAACGCCTTCCAACCTGCCTACAGGAAAGGGGGGCCCAGACGCGATCCCGCCGAACGGTACGGCAGGTGGAGAAAGTGTAGTCCGCAATTATGAGATCGGCAGAAACCAGACGGAACGTATATTATCCCCAGGCGATGTCAAGCGATTGACAGTGTCGGTTGTGGTTGACGGGACATATAAAACCGACAAGGCCGGAAACAAGCTTTTCGCACCCAGACAGGCCTCGGAACTAAAAGATATTGAGAACGCCGTAAGGCATGCGGTTGGATTCAATGCGGACCGGGAAGACATGATTTCGGTGTCCTGCATGCCTTTTGCCCAGGAAGACACTGACCTGAGTGCCTTATCGGACAAGGAAAAGAAAAAGGAATTCATCCTTTCTTTCATCAAACCTTTGATATTCCTTGTTATTGTTATACTTGTACTGCTCTTCATAGTACGACCAATGCTCAAGTGGCTCACAAAATCCGTCCGGGTGGTTGAGCGGGTCCATGCACACGAAAGGGGTATTTCCATGGAGGAACAGGGTCTTCTCGAGAATAATGAAGATCTGCCGCAGCTCGAGGTTGCCCCAAAGAGCGAGGAAATGAAGCGGGCAGTCCAAGGCAAACGTAAGGCCATCGAGAATATCTTAAAGAATGACATGAACACCGCTACGGCGGTAGTGAAGTCCTGGCTGCAGGAGAGCGCATAATGGGCAAGCTCAAAAAGGTTGATGGCCCCCATAAGGCGGCCATCTTTCTCACGGCAATGGGTGACGATTTCACCAGGTCCGTATTCAAAGGATTGACCGACCACGAGATAAGACTGCTTGGAAGAGGAATGGCAAACCTCGAAGACGTGACGATCCCGGTGGGAACGGTCCAGAACATTATGGACGAGTTCCAGCAACTCAGCGGGGAAGTGAGCGGTGTCACGGGAAAAGGCATTGACTACCTGAGGGATGCCCTTATTTCATCGCTGGGCGCTGATAAGGCCAAGCCTATCATGGACTCCATCTCTCAGGCCATGGATACCGCAGCCTTTTCCTCGCTCCGTACTATCGATCCAACTATCCTGGTTGACTACCTCAAGGGTGAGCATCCCCAGACCATAGCCCTGGTGCTGGCTCATCTTGATCATTTAAAGGTCGCCCAGATCATCAAGGAACTGCCTGAAAAACTCCAGCCTGAGATCATCTTCCGCATCGCCAATTTAGGCATGGTGCCTTCCGGGGTCATTGAGGATGTGGATGACGTGCTCAAAAAAGAGATCGAGGCCATGGGGAGCGTGGAAAGCAAGAGGCTCGGCGGCATCGAGACCGTGGCCGAGATCATGAACCAGCTCGACCACAATACCGAGAACAATATATTCGGATCTCTTGAAGAGATCGATGCCGACCTGGCCGAAAACATCCGCCAGAAGATGTTCGTTTTCGAAGACCTCATCAACATCGATAACCGCGGCATCCAGACGATACTCAAGGAGATCACGAACGAGGATCTTTCGCTGGCGCTGAAGACTTCGAGCGAGACACTCAAGGGTCATATACTCAAGAACATGTCGTCCAGGGCATCCGAGATGCTCATGGAGGATATGGAGACCATGGGTCCGGTGAAGCTCTCGGACGTGGAAACCGCCCAGCAGAATATCGTGCGTGTAGCCAGAAAGCTCGAAGCTGCAAACAAGATCGTAATAGGTGGAAAGGGTGGAGAGGATGTCCTCGTCTAGAATCATACGTGATAATGACCAGAAGGACTGTACTGTCACCCCCTATTGCGTCAAGGAGATGCAAGACAAGGGTAATCTAAGAGATATCCAATCCCAGGCAGAGGCTATCCTGAAAAAGGCCGGCGCTGAAAGAGAAGCCATCGAAATGGAGGCCTATCGCAAAGGTCTTGAACAGGGTCAGACCCAGGGACAGATGATGGCGGTCAAGAGGATTGAGCCCCTTATCCTGACGCTTTCGCATACCATCGAAGAGCTGAAAAGGATGAGACATCTTATCATAGAAAAACATCAGGATCAGATCCTCGAAATACTCGTCCTCATCGCCGAGAAGGTCATCCACCGGGAGATCCAGCTCTCGCCTGACATCATCCTTGATACGGTCAGACATGCATGCACCTATCTTACAGAAACCGATGAGATCCGTCTGAGGGTTCATCCATCAGACTTTGAAAATATCCGGGAGATTGAACGCATCATCTCAACACAACTCACCGGCAATGGAAGTATCCATTTTATTGAAGACACAACCATTGAACGCGGCGGCATTATCATCGATACGGAGTATGGTGAGATCGACGCGAGCCTACGATCCCAGATTGAACACATGAATGAGGTCCTGCTGGAAAAATGACAAACCTGAAAAGACATATCCTCGCCTTACATGAGATGGACCCAATCCAGGTCAGAGGCAAAGTAACAAACATCGTGGGCCTGGTGGTTGAAGGTCACGGCCCGGGAAGTTCCATGGGGGGCATGTGCGAAATCTATTCCAAGGCAAGAAAGAGCTCCATCATGGCCGAGGTTGTAGGCTTCAGGAACAAGCGTGTTCTGCTTGATGCCACTGGGTGACCTCAGTGGGATCGGCCCGGGAAGCGTGATCATTGCCCGAAAATCGCAGCCCATTGTCAAGGTCGGCAATGACATGCTCGGACGTGTCCTTGACGGGATGGGAGAGCCCTTGGACGGCAAGGGACCACTCATGCTCGATTCCGAGATGCCCCTGTACGGAAAACCCTATAATCCCTTAAAGAAACGGCGCATTGATGAGCCGCTCGACCTTGGCATAAGGTCTATCAATGGCCTTCTGACCGTGGGAAAAGGCCAGCGCATGGCAATCATGGCAGGATCGGGCGTAGGGAAAAGCGTTCTCCTCGGGATGATGGCACGCCACACCAAGGCGGATGTAAACGTGATTGCATTAATCGGTGAACGCGGCAGAGAGGTAAATGAGTTCCTGGAAAAAGATTTAGGCGAGGAAGGACTCAAGCGCTCCGTGGTAGTAACCGCCATATCGGACCAGCCGTCGCTTATCCGTATCAGGGGTGCGTATCTCGCCACTACTATTGCTGAGTATTTCAGAGACCAGGGCCTGGACGTGCTCCTCATGATGGATTCCGTTACACGCTTTGCCATGTCCATGCGGGAGATCGGCCTTGCCGTTGGAGAGCCTCCTACGACCAAGGGATATACCCCATCCTGCTTCGCCAAGATGCCCAAACTCCTGGAGAGGGCTGGAAACACCTCATCAAAGGGGAGCATTACCGGGTTATATACCGTGCTCGTAGAGGGCGATGACCTTACTGAACCTGTAGCGGATACTGTCCGCTCCATCGTGGATGGCCACATAGTGCTTTCCCGTGACCTTGCGGCCAGAGGTCATTACCCTGCCGTAGACATCCTGCGCAGCGTGAGTCGGGTCATGAACGACATTGTGGATGCAAAACACCTCAGTGCAGCGCGGTCTATCCAGTCCATGACCGCAGTGTATGAAGAGGCCCGCGACCTTATCAACATCGGGGCGTACGTGAAAGGCAATAATCCTGAAATCGACAATGCAATCCGCCACGTCGATTCCATCAACAGCTTTCTGAAACAGGGCATCAATGAAAGGGCCGCGATTGAGCAGGCTGTGGCACAGATGGGTGCGATCATAGACGCAAAGCATGCGGGAAATGCTTAAATGGCCTTCAAGTACAAATTCTCAACCTTGCTCAATGTGAGGAAGATCCAGGAGAATATTGCACAACAGGCATTCTCCCAGGCACAGAGATACGTAAAAAAACTTGTGGCAATGAAAGATCAGGTCTTGATGAGAAGAGACACCCTCAGGGCTGAGCTCATGACAAGGATGAGACAAGGATTAAGCTCCACCGAGGTCAAGATATACTATGATTATCTCTCATACCTGGAAAAAGGACTGGAACGCATTGATGAGAATATTAAAACCGCTGAGAAACAGGTGGACGTGAAAAGGGAAGAGCTATTGAAAGCGAAACGGTCATCAAAGGCTATCTCAAGGCTTAAGGAGATCCATCAGGCGCGGTTCGATGAAGCG
The DNA here is from genome assembly GCA_963785235.1 of uncultured delta proteobacterium. GTDB lineage: Bacteria > Desulfobacterota > Desulfomonilia > UBA1062 > UBA1062 > MWEI01. Next base: position 307,180 of record CAWAUM010000003.1, read on the forward strand.
CTCAGAAAAAAGGACGTGATCTTTCTCGATGAGATAGCGGTCTTACGTCATGGAGGTGTGAGATGAAGGCAAAGATACTGCTGTGTTTGGTGTTAATCAATATAGTTTTTGTTGCCGCCTACCTGATTTTCCAATCCACACCCGTGGCTGCCGGTAATACTACGAGTAATACCCAGGCGCCCGCCAGACAGGAGCAGCCACAACCAGCGATGCAGCCCTTGTCACTTAGCCCTTCTGACCAGATGGAGATAATCCGGCAGAAGGAAGAGCGGCTCAAGACCCGTGAAATGGAGATCAAGGAGCTTGAGAAGCAGTTGCAAGAGAAGATCAAGCGTCTCGAGGTCATAGAAGCCTCTATTAAAAACGACCTCAACTCCTATAAGGTCATCAACGGGGATCGGATCAAACAACTGGTGAAGATCTACTCTTCCATGAAACCAAATGCTGCAGCTACCCTGATGAACAACATTGAGGCCGATGTAGCTGTCCAGGTATTTATCGGCATGAAGGGCGACATAGCAGGCAGCATACTTTCATATATGGAACCTATAAAGGCTGCCGGCATAACCCAGAAACTCGTAAGCTTCCGGGGAGGCAACACCGCCTCAACCGAGCCTGTCCCTGCCGGACAATGAAGTGTAGCTTACAGATAACTGGATACTGATTATAAAGAAACAAATGTAAAAAAAACAAAGGCCTCCTGATATATCCCTCAGGCCTTTGTCGCTGCCCTCACAAATACGGCTCATCTCACGTAAACCCAGAGTATGCAATTGAATGAGACCATACGCACCCAATACACTCCAAGGGTACCTTGAGTAGAAAACTCGTGGTGAACGAAAATGTTTTTATAGGTCCGTTAAAATCAGTCATCTTGCAGCCCTTAAAAGACCGGAAAAATAGGCTCTCTCCTAAGGCTGCAAGATGACTGATTTTAACGGATCAGGTTTTTACACAGCCTAAATACAAAATCTGAGTTAAACATGGATACATTCAAACGCTGAATCCGGATTGAAACGCAGCCGTACAAGGGTGTCTTTATAATGAAATTCTCACGCAGCCGAATTGACGCGGGACCCGTTTTCCATATCGCGGAACAGCTCTTCTCTGATCCTGCGGAAATCTTCCTCATGGGCCAGGAATGAATCCACAACATCCGGGGCAAAGTGGGTTCCGCGGGTCTCCACAATGATCTCTTTGGCAGCCTGATGTGAGATCGCCTCTTTGTAAACCCTCTTGGAGGTCAGGGCATCATACACATCGGCCAAGGCAACGATCCGGGCAGACAGGGGAATGTGATCTCCCTTTAAACCACGGGGATAGCCGGATCCGTCCCACTTCTCATGGTGGTAAAAGGCGATCTCCTTGCCCAGAGTAAGGAAAGACTGACCTTCGATCTTGCTTTCAACAGCCCTGAGCGCCTCACCCCCCAATGCCGAGTGGCGTTTGATCTCTTCAAACTCTTCGGGTGTGAGCTTGCCCGGTTTCAGCAGGATCGCATCAGGGACACCTACCTTACCGATATCGTGGAGAATGGAGGAGTTATAGATATCATCAATATACTCTGGGGTGATATAACCGGCATACTCGGGTCTCTTTGCAAGATCTTCAGCAAGCACCTTGGAGTATTCACGGATCCTTTCAAGGTGCGCCCCAGTGTCTGCATCACGATACTCTGCAAGCTTTGCAAGGCCCAGGATCGTTGCATTTCGTGCACTCTGCACCTTTTTATAGGATTCCAGCAGATCTTTTTCGAGCTTCTTACGGACAGTAATATCCCTGATCACAAGCTGGAATCCGACGATCTGATAATCTTTCATGATGCATTTTGCATTACACTCAACATCATAGATTATGCCCTTTTTGTTGATGATCTTGAACTGGATATCCTTGACCATCTGCTCTACAGGCAGCCTTATGATCATCCGTTCAACCAGGGTGACATCTGTTGGGTGCACATAACTCAAGAAATTGGAGTGGGTTTTATCATCCACAGAGCCGACAGTCTCAAAGTATCTGGGATTGGCCATGAGGATCTTGGAATCCCTGTCCACCAGAAGCACGATATCGATGATGTTCTCATACAGTTCTCGATATCTGAGCTCCGACTCTTCAAGCTGCTTCACCCGCTTTTCCACCTCTGATTCGAGGTTGTGGGCATAAAAGGAAAGTCTTTCCGCCAGGGTATCCATCTCTGTCTTGAGTTTGACCTCTCTCTGGCGGGCCCTGGTGTCTTCAAAGCACTTGAGAACGATAATCACGATGAAAGAGGCGAAGAAGAAGCTGTTGCTGAAGAATATTTTCAGGTTGTCAGGGGTCGCCTGAGAGAAGAGCACGATGGGGACTGCATAAACGATGTAGAGCCCTACCCCCATGATGGCTGCCTGAATGGAATCCAGCGGCAGAATGATCGTCACTGCCACCAGCACCATTACTACCCCGACATAATAGAAGGAGTCGTATCCGCCCATATGCACACACATGAGGGTGATAGTCAGACCGGAGACAAGATAAGCTATGACGGATATGGGATAAGCGAATTTCCTGCCGTATCCGGAGAAATATACTACAAGAAAAACACTTAAGATTGCCGCACAACCAATTCTATAGAAAAAGAACCGGGTGAGGTACTGACGCACCACTACAAAGTCGAGGATCGAGAACAGCGGGATCAGAACGATACCGATCAGGAGGATGGCAAGCACCCTCTGATAGTACAATTCCCGCGTCTCCGCAAGGAATCGCCCATGCCATGGTTCTCTTACTGAAGACATATCATTTCATCCTATCGGCAGATGATCGGCTAAATTAAAATCTAAAACAATTTGACCATGTCGGCGAATGGCCTTTCCGAGGTGAAATCAGGATTATAGGTAGAAGGGGCCTCCATGTCCTGGCAATAGAGTGTCTCAAATCCTAAAGCGGCTGCCCTCTCTATCACCGTGGTGTATTCATCCGAAGTGATGCGGCGCCTCATTTCTGGCAAATCTCCCTGGTAATACTCGGGATTATACTGTGACATGATACTTACCGGAATCTCCGGCGAAAGTTCACAAAGGAATTCAAGCACGGAAAACGGATTAGAGAGCATCCCCGGAAGGACAAGATGCCTGACCATCAGGCCGCTGACCGCCTTTCCTTCACTGTCTGGAACAAGGACACCTGCCGTCTCAAAGAGATATGCAACAGCCTGCTTAGCCACGTCCCAATAGTCATGAACACCGCTTAAAACCTTGCCTGCGTTATTATCGCCATACTTGAGATCCATGAGATAAATCTGTGCATGACCCTTCCAGAGCCCCAGGCATTCCAGCGTCTCATATCCGCTTGAATTCACGAGGATCGGGAGCTTTAATCCCAGGGCTCGGGCTTTCTCTATTGCCGTAATGACCCAAGGCGTATAGTGGGTCGGGCTTACCAGGTTGATGTTTGAACACTGGGCCTCTTCCAGTTCAAGCATGGCATGGGCAAGCTTTTCCGGAGTGAAGGCCCTGCCCTTATTGAAATGGCTTATCTGTTTGTTCTGGCAATAGCTGCACCTCATGGGGCAGCCGCAGAAGAATATGGCACCCGACCCGGCCCCTGCCACCAGGGGAGGCTCTTCACCTTTATGGACGACTACGGCCCCCACCAGGATCTCTTCGCCTACCCTGCAGGCGCCTCTTGCCTTTGAACGATCAATCCCGCACTGCCTGGGGCAGAGGGTGCATCCCCTCATGAGGCCCCTTTGAGAATATCCACCAGGACCTTGCCTTCTTCATTCCTGGGGATCTCGGGTACGAATTCAACCTTTCTCGGGGTCTTGAAGGGCGCAAGCTGCTTGCGTGCAAACTTTTTCACCTCATCTTCACTCAGGGCTGCATCATCGCGGACGATAAAGGCCTTGATGACTGCACCCCTCATGAGGTCGGGCTCTCCGATAATGGCTGAATCACGAATGCCCGGCATGGAATTGAGCACATTTTCCACCTCGCGTGAATAGACATTGAACCCTGAGGTGATGACCATGTCCTTCATATATCCGGTTATGTAGATATAGCCATCCTCATCCATATATCCGAGGTCTCCAGTATGGAGCCAACCATCGGTTATGATCCTTTTGGTCTCCTGATCATTTTTGTAGTAGCCCTTCATGATATTGGGGCCCTTAAAGAGAAGCTCACCCACCTCGCCCGGCTTGAGGATATTCCCCTTATTGTCTTCCACCCTGGCAGTAACGCCAATTACCGCAGTGCCAATGGAGGTAGGCTTAATGGGGAGGTGCTTCTGGTTCACCGAGCAGACCGGAGATGCCTCGGTAATGCCATAACCCTGCCGGATATCCGCATGAAACGTCTGCTTGAAGGCATCATACACCTCGATGGGCAGGGCCGACCCCCCGGCAATGAGTGTCTTCATGCGTGTGTAGTCGATACCGGCAAGATCAGGATGAAAAACAAGGCCGTAGAACAGTGTGGGGACCGCGCTAATAATGGTTATGCCGCAAGCGGCAAGGGCATGGTGCAGCTCCCTGAAATCAAGCTTCTTCATGAGGTAGATTGTGCCCCCGTAGCGGAGCATGGAAAGCATATTCACGCTTGCGCTGAAGGAATGGAAACAGGGAATGACGGTTAACGCGCTGTCGCTGTCATCGCAATCCATAGAGATCCGCATAAGGTCGGAATTATGATCAAGGTTGCCCTGGGTAAGCATGGCGCCCATGGGATACCCGGTGAGCCCTGATGAGTAGATCATAGCCGCCACATCATCCCTGTCCATGTCTTCGACTATGCCGCTTCCTCTTTCAGCTATCCAGCGGGAAAAATTGCCATCCTTACCGGTTGTGATGACGTTTGTCTGGGGACATTCACCGGCAATGGCCTCATAGGTTCCGATGTTGCTGTGTTCGATGATAAGGGCCTTGGATTCGGAGTCGGCCAGTATATGCTTAAGCTCACGCGATGTATAGGAAGGGTTTACGGGTGTGACAACAGCACCGATACCTATGACAGCCATGTAGGTGATGATAAACTCAGGCATGTTGGGCAGCATGAGAGTTACATGGTCACCAGGCGCTATGCCTGCCCTGGACAGGGATGTCCCAAAGGAGTCGGAGAGACTATAGAGTTCTCCGTAGGAAATCTCCGAGTCCTTTAACCTGATGGCAATTTTGGCGGGCCTTGCCTTTGCGTGTGCTTTCAGCCACGAATAGAGATTCATACCCCTCCCCTCATCATATCAAGTCATCTTTACAATGATGTCGCTTATGATATTGGCAGCCTCATCGCCTCTATCAGCGGCATTGCTCAAGTGCCGGTAGATCTCCCTCATCTTGAGCATGTAGACCGGGTCATTACCCTCAAAAAGGTCTCCCAGGGCTGTCCGGTACTCTTTTTCCATCTTGTTCTCGTATCCTTTTGCCTCGCGAGCGTGCTCCATGGCGACGTTGGGATAGTACTGAAGATTTTTCAGAGCTGCATTCAATTCCTTGCATTCCTTCTTAAGGATCTCAGTCATGGCACGGATATGATCGTCAACCTGAACCTTGTATATCTGCATCTCATACACCGTTGTGCAGGCATAGTCCATTACGTCATCAATAGCCCTGGATAATGAAAAGATGTCCTCCCTGTCAATAGGGGTGATGAAGGTCTGGTTGAGGTGATCAATGATTATCCTTCTCAGATCATCGGCCTCCATCTCGATGTCTTTTACGTGCTCGGCATTCTCTTTGGTGCTCTCCGATACAAATTCACACAGGGCACCTAAGCCTTCCAGGGTCTTTCTGCCCTGGTCATAGAGAAGCATAAAGAAGTTATCGTCGGGTTTTTTCCTTTTCCACCACATGCATAAATCCTTTGATATCATCCTATCATATATTGTCTCGGGTAGTTGCGGAAAATAGTTTACCTATACCGATTCTCATTGGTTTGCACGGACCTTGATGCAGAAATTATAACAGTCGAAGTCCTCAGGGCTGTCCTCCTGGTAGAAACGGTTTGTCCGGCAGAATACCTCGAGTTCGGTGTTGTTCTGGTTAATGCAGATTGTACAAAATGATTCCATAGTGAGATGAAGCTCACTCTTCAACTTATGCTTGCGATACTTGGGGCATGACACACAGTCTTCAACAGGACCGGTCCTGAGCCTGCACCATGCACAGTGTATCTTTCGAAAATCCATGCAGGGTAACATAACCTTTTGATCGAACTAAGGGCAAGGGGGATGTGTAAAGAAATATCCGTGATCAGTGGCGCGTGGTGAGTCAAAGGAAATAAAAACTCTTCTTCCATAACTGTAATAACCAGGGGGAGAATCATTCAACACCTGCTGGGGTATTTAGCATCAGCCCTGACATAATAGATTATTTTCAGAGATCCACGGTTGATCACCTGAAAATGGAACTAACGAGTCATCGAAGAAATCTCTGCTTTAGATAACTTCACCATGTTAATCTGCTAGATGTCATTAGACTTTTCTGTCGAGTTCACAAGGAACATTATCAAAGAGTCCGGACACATATACATTCATATCTTGAAAATCTCTCGCCATCTATTAATAATTGTTAGTACCCTAGTTTAGTTGAAGGAATAAGGAGGGACTCTATGAAATCTATTATGAGAAATCGCATCTTAGCAGCATTTGTAACCTTCCATATGTTCTTATTTGTTACTTCTCCTTCTTTTGCCGCCATGATCCCATCTTTGGGTTCATCGACACAGGATAGAAGCTGCTCTCTTCAAGGAGATATAACCACGATCCAACAGACCTTGGAAACAAAGATTGTGCAGGAGAAACTCAAAGCCTATGGGCTCTCTGCAGATGAGGTGACATCGAAAATCATATCAATGACACCTCATCAGATTCATTTGTTGGCTGTTGCCTCCCCTGACATTTTAACAGGTGGTGACGCTGGAACCGTTATTTTAGTTGTTGGCGTGGCTATGACGGTCTTTGCTCTTTATACACTTACTAATTTTATCATTGGGAGTTCCACAAAATAAATAGTGCAACCGTGGAAATTGATGCTGCAGATAATGATCCCTATCGCAGAATCCATACAATCAGAAAAAGGAGACAGATTTATTATTCACAATGCACCTGACTATCGGTTCCATCTGACGGCTTACAACCGTTGGTAATCTATGCCGTTAACATTAAAAGTATAGATCACGTGCCATTATCAATGCTTTGATATTATTGTATGTTTCTAGACATAATCTATGCTCGTCGATGAAATAAACGAACGATCTCTATAAGCACTTGAAGCATAATCGTGAGTATAGATAGCTGTAATAACTCAATAATTAAGGCATCAGAAAATCTAGGATATCCGAAAGAACTCTATCCACTTCCGAATGATCCCTTTTGATTACCGCCGATACACTTCCCTTCTATGAGCTGTCTCGATAATGCAAATGACAAGTTCCTTGTCTCTAACTTCATACAGGATGCGGTAGTCTCCAACTCTTATCCTGTAGATATCATCTTGGCCTTTTATCTTTTCTGCGCCTATAGGACGGGGATTTTCCTGTAAGTCGTTTATTACAGGCTTTAGTCGCTGCTGAATATCCCTCGGCAACTTACGGAATGACCTTGCAGCATGATTATTGAAAGTGACAAGATACGACATTTACAAGTCGAGCTCTTTTTTCAAGTCTTCCCAGGAAATGTTCTCGCCACCTTCTGCAAGTGATTTCCGCACTGCATCCAAGTCCAACCTGTTCTCGATCTCACTAAGGAGTTTGTAGTCTTCAACGGAGACGATCACGGCGACATCCTTGCCGCTGCGCTGAAGGGCGATGCGATCTCCGGTATACGCTACCCTATTCACGGCTTCGGAAATATCCTTCCTCAGTTCGCTTGTTGTCATTCGTCTCATGGTTATGCCCCTTTTGTATTATTTGTACATATTGTACTGTATCGTCATCTGATACTGATTTCAAGAGGAATTCTGATAATTATTCAGACCAGCATGGCCTATGGATGTTAAGCATTGTGTCTCCTCTTATTAGAAAATGCAAATTATAAATATCTGTAATATATGTGAACTCCAATGCTGGCCTTAAAAGATTAGATACTTGAATTATATTTATCAGCGAAAGAATAAGAAATTCTGTCCAAAAATCATCAGTCCCATCTCCATACACTCAACCAGAGATTATGATCAAAACTATTCAATTTTTTAAAGATGTAGATTCCTCAAATTTTTTTCTGCATCCCGAGGGCCTTCATGCGGGAATAGAGGCTTGTACGCTTCATGCCGAGGATCTCGGCCGCTCCGCTGGGGCCGCTTACCCTGCCCTTCGTGTATTCGAAGATATGCCTGATATACCTCCGCTGCAGCTCATCGAGTGTGGGCAGGTCATCGAAGGTTCCCTTCGCTCCTGACTGGGGCCCTGCGGGGAACAGCGGTATCTGAAATTCTTGACCCTTGGTAAGGATAACTGCCCGCTCAATGACGTTCTGCAGTTCGCGGACATTGCCGGGCCAGGCATATCTCATCAGCATGCCCACATCTTTTTGTGAAAGCTCAAGGCCCGGACGACCGTACTTTTTTGCATAGAATTCTATGAAATACCTCGCCAGCTCCATGATGTCTTCCTCGCGATCCCTCAGGGGAGGCATGAGCAGGGGAAAAACGTTCAGACGATAGAAGAGATCTTCACGGAACCGGCCTGCAGCGACCTCGTCCTTGAGGGTGCGGTTGGTGGCTGCGATGAGGCGGAAATCCGACCTGATGGACCGTCCGCCGCCGATCCTGACAAAGGTCTTTTCCTCCAGGGTTTTCAGGAGTTTTGTCTGGAGATGAAGCGGGAGTTCGCCGATCTCGTCCAGGAAGAGCGTGCCGTTATGCGCCAGTTCGACCCTGCCCAGTTTCTGTCTGTCCGCACCGGTGAAGGCGCCTTTCTCGTAACCGAAAAGCTCGCTCTCCACCAGGTTTTCCGGTATCGTGGCGCAGTCTACCACGATGAACGCCCCCCCGGATCTACGGCTGTTCTCGTGGATCCACTGTGCGAACACCCCTTTGCCGGTACCGGTTTCACCGGTGAGGAGCACGGTCGAATCCGTCGTGGCCACCTGGCCTGACATGGCCAGCTGCTCCCTCATGATCTTCGACCCGGCGATGAGCCGGGACTTCCTGAACTCCTGCTGCGAGGCATCCCGCTCGCGAAAGAGCTTCTCCTTCTCTTCCCTCACCCTCATGGTATTCAGAAGAAAATTGACCGTATCGGACGTGTGCCTGGAAAGGAGCGTCATCATGGCGGGATCCAGGAAGTCAAAGGCATCCTGCATGTATGAGTTGTCGTGGTACAGGACGCCGCGCGTCATGCCCTGCACCTCAAAAGGTAGGCACAGGACAGAGCGGATCTTTTCCCCCTTCACGGCCCGCGCCGAAGGATCGTTCCTGACGACCAGGGGCTTGTTCGCCCTGAAGGCCTTGAGCACGTGCTCCAGGTACGGCTTGAACCGGGGTGAGTCAACCTCCTCTTTTGTCAGGTTGCTCGCCGCACGCAGCTCCGGCCTGCTGGTGTACTTCCCTTCGGCAAACCAGAAAATGCCGCCCCGCTCGGCGCCAAAGAACCGGTTGGTGGAGATGATGGTCTTGTGCAGTGTCTCTTCCTGACCCATGCTGGATCTGATGGAATCCATCTCCTCGAAATAGTGTCTGAGATACTCGTCCCTGGCGGATTGGGTATCCGGGGCCAGCAGCTTTTTTTCCAGGAGGGCCTTGTACTGGTCCGGGAAGAAATCGGCTGCATGTCCGCCGAACAAGTGCCATGCCTCCTGCGCATAAGCCTTTGCGGCTTCTTTGTTGTTGTTGAGGAGCTCGAGGTGAGCCATCTCGAGGACCGTCTTTGCCAGCTGTATGTGGTTTCCAGACAGCTCGAGGCATGTCCTGCTGGCTTCAAGGTCGGCCATTATTGGTTTCTTCTTCACATAGCCCTGATCCATCTTCTCCCGTGCCCGCAGGCGGAGCGCCACGCCCCTCAGATGCACGTTGACCCCGTTCAGGGTTGTCTCCACTATATCGCGGTAATTCCAGTGCGGCAGCGGTTTGAATCCGAGCCTGTGGAACTCGTAGCCGATCTCGAGAACCCATGGTGAAGAGAACTGCTGGATGAGTCCTACCTGCAGCGCCTTTTGTACGGTATCCTGTAGTGCCTCATAACTCTTTTCCATATCACCCTTCATGAAATAGAGAAGACTAAGGCCGCCTCCGGAATAGTGGTACCCGAAGGCATTGCCTGCTTCAATCGACTCCTGCCTGGCCTTTTTGAGGTGGAACTCGGCCTCGTCATATTTCCTCACCAGGACCAGGGTTGTGCCCAGCACGGTCCTCAGGACCGAGACTATGGGCTTATTGGACTTCTCCTCGGCCAGGCGGAGATTGGAATCCAGGAACCCGAAGGCCCGATGGAACTGGCCAAGGTACAACGCACTGTAGCTGAAGAGGAGATAGGTCAGGGGCTGTGTGTACTCTTCTTTGATGCCGACGAGGTTTTCAAGATACTCCAGGTGTTTCATCACCTCCCGGAACTGGCCCTTCATGAAATAGAACACGGCGATGAATTCGGCGGACTGGGAGAGGATGTCTTCGTCTCCGATCTCGTTCACCTTGTCCAGTCCTACGGATAAGGAAAGGAAGGCCTCATCCCTGCGGCCGGTGAAATAGTAGAGCATGCCCTTATGGAGGTTGATCAGGGCCTGGGATCGTTTATCTCCCAGCCTGGTTGCCAGTGCCTGGGCTGTTTCCAGGATTTCTCCCAGTTCGGTGATCCCCTTGCCCAGCACATAGCAGAGGTTCGAGAGCTTCAGGCTGCGGGAGATGTACAGGGCGCTGGTGTCGGGATCCAGGTCCAGGTTTTTCAGCCTTCCGACCGCCCTCATGAGGGATTCATGGACTGCTTCGAGATTCCTTTTTCCGCCCAGGTCCCTGTCGGCAATTTCGAATTCCATCCTACTGGCCTCGACAGCCCAGCCGATCTTTTCCAGGAGAACTATGAGGACATCCGGATCCAGGTCCCTGTCGATCTTCTTCGCATAGACGGCATCCACCAGGGCAGAGAGGTTCTTCTTCGAATTGATTCCCCTGATCTTCTTTGCTCGAAGAACAGGCAGCCAAGCTTAAGGAAAAACCGTTTTTATACGTCATATACCAGGACCGCTATGTCAGTTATGCTGACATGGACCTGAACGCCAACAGGATAGCGAACTACCTGCTGAACATAGGGGCAGCACCGGGTGACGGCATCGCCACATTCATGAACAACTCGTCCGAATTTCTGGACATCTTCTTCGGTATCCAGAAGATCGGGATGTATGTGAACACGGTGAACACCTCGCTACGCGGCGACCAGCTCGCCTACACCATTGACAACAGCGACACGAAATACCTGGTGGTGGACCACGACCTCATAGACATCTACCAGGGTGTTGCAGGCAAGACGCCCAAGGTGGAGCGTGTGGTCGTGAACACGCTGGAGGCGCCTGCGGGCTTCAAAGTCCCCAAGGGCATGATCGACCTCAAGGATGCATACCATATCGATGTTCCCACGACGAAACCGGAAGTGAAGTTCGACGAGGACTCCATCCTCATGCTCATGTACACATCCGGCACCACCGGACTGCCCAAGGGCGTGGTCATGCGGTACAACAAGAACATCATCGACCGGCTCAAGATGCTTGCAGGCATTGTACTCACACCGGACTCAGTTTATTATACCGCGCTTCAGCTCTTCCATGGCAACGCGCTCTATGTCACCACCACCTCTGCATTGGTCGTGGGGTGCACGGTTGCCCTGTCCAAGCGGTTCTCGGCCAGCAAGTTCTGGGAGGAGATCGCCAATTCCAAAGCAACAATATTCAATACAATCGGCGCCATCATCCCCATCCTCATGAAGCAGCCGGAAAACCCATACGAGAAGAACCACAAGGTGGAAAAGATCCTGTCGGCCGGATGCCCTGCAGCCCTGTGGGAGCCCTTCGAGAACAGGTTTGGCGTCAAGATCTGGGAGGCCTATGCGGCCATCGACGGGACCGGGTTTATCGCCAACTTCGGCGACGGGCCCAAGGGCTCCATCGGCAAGCCCCTGAACTCCATCATAAGGCTCGTGGACGACAAGGGCAATGATGTTTCAACAGGCACCACCGGTGAGCTGCTGTTCAAGGTTGACCCCAACAAGAAGAGCACGGTGGAGTACTACAAGAACCCGAATGCATCGGGCGAGAAGACAAGAGGCGACTGGGAGTATACCGGAGACCTCATGTACCAGGACGAGCAGGGCTACATTTATTTTGTGGGCCGCAGCACCGACTCCATGCGGAGAAGGGGCGAGAACGTGTCGGCCTACGACGTGGAGCAGGCTATCCTCAAGCATCCAGATGTGCTGGAAGCAGCAGTATATGCAGTGCCCTCGGAGATGACCGAGGATGATATCATGGCCTCGATCAAGCTCGTGGAGGGAAAAAACTGGCCGGCAAAGAGCTGTGGGACTTCCTCCAGGACAAGCTCGCCAAGTTTGCCATACCCCGGTACCTCCGCATGGTGGATGACTTCCCGCGCACCGAGACCTTCCGCATCAAGAAGGGCGAACTGAAGTCCACAGGCATCACGAAGGACACCTTCGATGCACAGGCATGATAAAAAAATTTATAGATCCATCCTCCTCAATCGAAGGGTTTTGCTAAGCGAAGGATCTCGGGTGGCAACTGGATATTCAGGTCCTTAATGACCTTGGCGTCCAGCATGATGGTGAGATCCTGCTGCAGCAAAATGGGCAGGGTTTCAGGCTTCACACCATTTTTAAGGATCTTTACAGACTGTTTGCCGGAAAGAGCGCCTATGGTATCGAAGTCTACCCCTACATACAGGGTGGCCCCTGGAATCTTGTCGATGACCAGGGTGAAGACCTGGGTCTTATTGGCCTTTGAAAACTCGATGAGATCTCCTGCCTTTTCATGATCCCGCAGTTCGTAGTAGGGGTCCGGGGGAACTGCAAAGATCTGGACACCTTGTTTCTGAAGCTCCTTCAGGGCAGGCTCGATGGGGGCTTTTATACCCACCTGCTTTGATATGATCGTGATTCCCAGGGAAAGGCCTTCCTTTTTTGCATCCTCAACATGTGCAATGCTGTTTGCATCGTCGCTGTGCACAATACCCACGGTCTTGATAGCCGGGAAGGCCTGTTTCACGATTGCGAGCGCGTCTTTCATGTTCATGTGCGTTGTCACGCCGGTAAAGCCGGGACCCGCTTCTGTCAAAGACCTGCAGCCCACCGCTTCCGGAAAGGCCAGGGCCGTGAACACCAGCGGTATTCCCGCCGCAATGATCTTGTCCTTGGCATATTTGGTCACGGGCGTCCCCATGGTAAGCACAAGGTCGGGCTTCTCTCTTGCAATACGTGAAGCCTCACGCAGGATCCTCAAGTAGACATTGATTCTTTTCACCAGGGAAGGGTTTTCAATGTCGAAGTCGATGATGGTGCGTTTGACCTTGAGGTTTCTGCCCCGGGAGATACCGGCCTTCTCCAGCTCCTTGAGAAAGCCGTCATAGACCGACTGAAGCTCTTCAAAATCTGTAATCTGGAGGACTTCCACCCGGTAGTTTTTTCCCTGTGCCAGGCCTGGGATAGAAAGGCAGGTTATAAGGAAGACTGCACATAGTAAAAAGATAGCTCTCGGAATTATTTTCATTTTTTAATGTCTTACATAAATCAATTTTTCGGTTTCAAACCCTAATGCCTTTGCCTTTTGTACCAGCTCGGATTTTATGGATTCATCCAGATGTGGTCTTCTGGCCAGTATCCACAGGTAGGATGTGTCGGGTCCGCACACAAGCGCATAAGAATAGCCCGACTCATCCAGGGCAATGATATTATAGCCGCCATAGAAAGGCCCGAAAAAAGATACCTTCAATCTTCCTTCATGGGGTTCACCCACGAAGTAAGCCTTGCCTACAGCCTTTTTCCATGTATCTGTTTTTGGATCAAACCCCTTATTCACCACTGCAATGCCCCCATCGGACCTCGAGCTGTACTCCGCGGTAACCTTTTCCAGCCCCCTTTCAAATGAGTGATCCAATCTGGCAATTTCATACCAGGTGCCCTTATAGCGCTCAACATCAAATCCCTTTACCGGTGAGATATTATCTGGAATGCCTACGCACCCCATTAAGAATATCGAGATATAAAACCCCAGTTTTCTCATCATAATCAGTTACTCCTGCGCCCAATAATGATTCCGGCTCTGTTTTATGGATTCAGACTTACTCTATATACCAATCAGTTTCCATCTACTCTTCCGTTTGATTGTCTTCAACAGCGTCAGAAATAATACCCGGCCCTGAACTCAAACCGGTAGTCGTTTAGTTTTTCCCCGTACTCCGTTGCACAGGTGCCGCGGATAAAACCAGCCCGGAGCCGGAGTTCCAGATTAGTGATGCCTGTATAGAGCAGCTCCGGAGTGAAGCTCCAGCTCTGGTCGTTCAGGTTGACCATGACCGTTAGAGAAGGGGTGAAATACAGGATATCCAACGGCTCTTTCTGGATCAACCTCAGGTACAGGTAGTCTTCCATGGGGCTGGGCCGGCCGTAGGAGCCCTTGGTGAGATTCCGGGCAACGACAAGTTGCCCGTCCGTTCCCGTGGATTGATAGAGCTGATAACCGCTGTGGATAAAGCGGTAATAGGTTCTCATGTCATGGGCGCTGAAGCCCGTGCCGTTGTGATAATATTCCAGGATAGTCGTCAGATCGAAGGCCGTCACATGACGGATGCCGATAAGACCGCTGAGAGCGTTATCGGTTTTTGACCGTACAATGCCGCTGGCATCCAGGGCCTGCTCTTGAAACCTCCGGATTTGCGCCAACTCTCCGTGCACCTCAAAATCCGTGGTCAGGTTACGCGAAAAATCCACCCCGTACCGCGGGGTGCGGGTGCCGCCCGCTGCATAGATGAAATCAAGATCCGTGTCATAAAAAAGGAGATATATCTTCGCGGCAACATTCAAATGGTTGTCCCTGCCGAGGTCGTCGTTGATGTGATCGTAAACAGGAAACAGGACCGGCGTGATTGCCAGCGTTTTCAGTGGCCCGTCGAAACTGCGGACGTAATCCACTGTGGCCATGACATATCCTTCGAGAGATAAATCCGGATCATTCGGGTCTTTCGCACGATCGAGGAAATTGACAGGGTTCCAGGCATACCCCTTGCCCCATTTGAGATTCTTTTTGCCGGCCTCCACCTTCCAGGACTCAGAGGGTTTCAGCGTTGCATACCCTTCGTAGAGGGCTGTCTGTCCTTTACCTCCCGATTCCGAAGAATAAGAGCAGTCTGTGCTGGTCTTGACATATACCCGGCCTATCCCCTTCTCATAACTGCCCTCCAGCTGGAGGCGGCCATTGGATTCCGTGATCGTCGATCCTGGATCATCCTTGTAATACTGAAGTTGGTAAAGGGCTGCGTCTTTGTCCAGGACATATATGACCGGTCGGATCTCTGCATATCCACCAAGATGCCATGGTTTCTTCTCGATTTCCGCCACGTCGAAGGTATACGATTCCTCGCCCCGGACAGCCGGGGTGCAGAAAAGCAGGAGAACGATCCCAAGGACTGCGACCCGCATCAGGGATAGCAGGGGCAGCACCTTCTTGCCTCGGGCCTTTCTCATGCAGGTCCACCTTTAACGCAACGAATCGATGTTCGGCATGAACGTTTGGGTAAAGACCTCATCCTTGAAGGATCGCTTTTTGATCTTGGCATAGATCATGATGGATTTGTATCCCTTGTACAGCGGGCTGTCCGTCTCGATGACGGAAGGCCTTACAATGCCGCCCCCGAAATCCTTGTGGTCCTTGAAGTAGATGGTCTTGATGAGCATGTTCGCCTCAGTAAGGCACTCGATCTTTGTCGGTAACATTTTACCCTTGTCCACCCACATCCGGAGCTGATCGTAGGCGACGCTCCTGGTCTTGGCCTTCAGGCGAAGGAGATGCTCATTCCCCGCATCTTCCACCCGGGCGACATGGTATTCCACGGAGTAATCCAGATTCAGGATATCGGCGTTGTTGAAGACCCCGCCCACAACGGACTGGAGACTCGTGATGCGGACCGGTTTTCCCACGTTGGGGATATACAGCCACATGTTGTCGCCCAGACGCAGAGTGCTGCGCCCATTTTCACTGGCCGGTGCGAGAAACAGGGCCGCGATCTTGTCCGAACCCTTTTTCACGGAAAAGAGGGTAAATTCCTTCTTCCGGCCGTCGGGCTCCACATTGATCAGCTTCCGGTACATCTCGTAGGATTCTGGGTTCAGCTTCCGGTCCACCTCTTTGAGCAACGCCGTGCCGTCCAGCGCGAAGACGGGAGAGACTGAGAACAGGATCAGCAGGAGGGATAACACATGTTTTATCTTCATGTCTTTTCCTTTCATCTACACATGCCGCAGGGCAGTGATCGGCTCCATGCGCGAAGCCTTGAAGGCCGGCTCCAGGCTGGCAAGGACCGAGACCATTATAACGATCACACTAATCGAGAGCAGGGCTCCGGGATGGATGGTCGCTTTCAGGATCAGTCCCTGCTGCTGACCGAAGTTGAAGGTGATGTGGGCCAGGTTCAGGATGAAGATAGTCAGCATGCCCAGGGAGCAACCGATGAGTGTCCCCAGGACACCCATGGAGAAACCCTCCAGCATGAACAGGGCAAGGATCTTGCCGGGCGGCGTGCCGATGGCCGCCATGGTCCCGATCTCCCTGATCCGTTCATACACGGCCATGATCATCACGTTCAGAACACTGATGAGCACCAGGGCCACAAGCATAAGCTTGATAAAGAACGTCATGATGTCGAGCATCCGGGCAATGTTGAAAAAAGGTGAGAGCCCCTCCCAGGTATGGATCTCCAGGGAAGATTTGCCGTCCTTCGTGAATGCCGCTGCCAGCCGTTTCTGCATATCCATAAACACCGGCTTCAGCCGGTCGAAATCCTTCAGACGGATGGCCATTTCGCTGATTTCCAGCTCTTCCATCCGGAGCACCTCCGCAGCGTCTTCGATATGGACGTAGCCGTCCCGTCCGCCCGGACCAGTGACGCTTTCCAGGATACCCGCCACGACAAACTGTTTCCCGTTAACGGAACCGTCCTTGTTTGTCGCCACGATGACGATCGCGTCGCCCACCTTGACACGCATCCCCTTGGCCAGGAGAGATGGAATCAGAATTTCCCCCCTGCCGAGGCTCTTCTTCCCCTGGGTGATGCGTGCACTCAGGAGGGGAACCGTCTTGAACTCACGATCGGGATAGACGCCGTTGAGACGGATATTCGTCGATTCGTTGAAGTTGCTGAAGAGACCGCCGAACTTGAGCCGGGGGGATGAGGCTTCGATATCCTTCTGATTCCGGATCATCTCTTCTATACGGGCAACAGCCGGGGCCTTCATATTCAGGTTGAGAGGGAGATTGTCGATGGACGCGACATAGCCCTTCTTGTGGATCTGGATGTGACCCAGCATGGCATCGGTGATCTGGCCGATCATCATGGCCTTGAAAGACCCGGAAACGGCCATGAACACAAGTACAAAGACAACGCCGATAGTGATCAGGGAGGCCGTGAGCAGGGTCCGCCTTTTGTAGCGCATCAGGTTCCGCAGGGCGATCTTGAAGAGATCCGTCATGGCTTGTCCTCCCCATTTCTTCGGTCTTTGAGCAGGCCGTCTTCAAGGGTGAACAGGATCTCCACCTCGCCGACAAGCTTCTGGTCATGGGTGGAAAAGATAAACGTGGTATGGCGGTCATCCCGGATCTTTTTCATGAGCTCGATGACGGTGTGGGCCGTATGGGAGTCCAGGTTGGCAGTGGGTTCATCGGCCAGGACGACCTTGGGGTTCGTCACCAGTGCCCGGGCGATGGCCACGCGCTGCTTCTGGCCGCCTGAGAGCTGGTCCGGCCGCTTGTTCGCCTGGTCCGCCATTCCCACTGTATCCAGCAGGGCCGTCACGCGCCTGCGCCTTTCTTCGGGCGGAATCTTCTGAACCATGATCAGGGGGTACTCGATGTTTTCATAGGCCGTGAGCACCGGCAGGAGGTTGAAGTCCTGGAAGATGAAGCCGATGTTGGTTCCCCTGAACGCAGCGCCCTGACGGCGATCCAGCATGCCCACATCCGTTCCGGCAACCGTGAGACGGCCCGAGGTGGGTGCGTCGAGGCAACCGATGAGGTTGAGCAGTGTCGTCTTCCCGCTCCCCGAAGGCCCGATGAAGGAAACAAAGGAGGCAGGATCAATGGCGAAGCTGACACCTCCGAGCGCAGGAATGACAATGTCCCCTGCCCGATAATCCTTGGTAATCCCTTCCGCGATGACAAGACTCATTTTCACCCCCTCTTAGAACCTTATCAATATAGTAGTCACTTCAAGGTTAAATACAACTCTGTCCGTGCTCTTGCGTGTGAAGCGATCATCCTTTTGTCTCGGGCAGGACTTCGCAGTACCACTCCTTAGAGCGGTTGCAGATGTTGCACACCGAGAGCATCACCGGCACCTCCACCAGGACACCCACCACACAGGCGAGGGCCGCCCCGGAGCTCGGTCCGAAGAGCGTGATGGCCACGGCCACGGCCAGCTCGAAGAAATTGCTCGCACCGATGAGCGCCCCCGGCGAGGCCACGTTGTGCTGCACCTTGAACAGCCGCATGAGCATGTAGGTGAGCGAGGAATTGAAATAGACCTGGATGATGATAGGTATGGCGATCAGGATCACGGCGATCCATTTGGTCGTGAGGTTCTCCGCCTGGAACGCGAAGATGAGCAGGAGCGTCAAGAGCAACGCAATGACCGTTACGGGGTGGAACTTGGGAAGAAACTTATTCTCAAACCACTCAATGCCGTGCGCCTTCAGCAGCCCCTTCCGGGTCAGGTACCCCGCCACCAGGGGGATCACGATGAAGACCACCACCGAGGTGATGAGCACCTTTGAAGGCACAACCACATCGGCCACCCCGAGGAGGAACATGACGATGGGCGCGAACAGCACCAGCATGATCAGGTCGTTCACTGCCACCTGCACCAGCGTGTAGGCCGGGTCACCGTCGGTGAGATATGACCAGACGAACACCATGGCTGTGCATGGCGCTGCTGCCAGGATGATGAGCCCTGCCGTATAGCTCTTAGCCGTTTCCGGATCGATCCATACTGAAAATAAATTCTGGATGAAAACCCATGCCAGGAAGGCCATGCTGAACGGCTTCACCAGCCAGTTGACGAACAGGGTTATCATGAGGCCCTTGGGTTTGCGCGCTATGCCGCTCAAGGAGCTGAAGTCGATTCTAAGCATCATGGGAAAGATCATCAGCCAGATGAGGACCGCTATGGGCACGTTTACCTGGGACCCCCGGCCGAACTCCATCCTGCTTAAGGCTGCCGTAAGGCCGGGCAGCAGTTTGCCCAGGGTAACACCCACCACCATGCAGATAAACACCCAGAGCGTGAGGTAGCGTTCAAACAGGTTCAATCGTTTCGGTTCACCCACGGAATCCTGTTTGTTTTTAATCACGGAAGACAGCTTTCCCATAGGTTTTATCCTTTCTTTTCATAATGAATGTGGTTTCATTCCCTTCATCCACAGAATCATCGCTGCCCATCATCGAGCGCAGTGTGACAACGGAGGGGCATTACCTTTCTATTCCTCCCTTTCCGAGTCGGTTATGACCCCGGGTGGTTTTCACTGTCCCGGACTACACTGGCCGGCTGCCTGGAAAGGGCACGTTGAAGAGAATAACGGCCATGATCCGCGAACAGGACCATGAACGAGGCTGCCATCAAAGAGGAATCACGCAGCAGGTACCACCAGGTTATTTTCTCAGCCGTAGTTGATGTACTGAAGCAGCCGCAGGCAATGTCGAGACCCCTGGAGAGGTTGAAGCCCAGGGCCGTGGTGAAAACCAGGAGCAGCACAGAGACGATGAGTGCGCCTCCTTGTATCCACAGGCCGAGCATCAGGCATATTCCCGCCACAACCTCTACCCAGGGCAGGATGACGGCTGCAATGTTCACGAGCCACGCAGGCAGGATGTGGTAGTTGTAGACAGCTAAAGCGAACGCCGCAGGGTCAACAATCTTTATGGCCCCGGCGTAGAGAAACAGGGCGCCTAGCACCACCCGAATTGCTGACAGAATCACCTGTACGGGTTTGCCATCAATAAACCCGTTCTTCATATGCATCGGTTCATTCATAGGGGTACCCCCTGTCCATCCAGACCACCCAGCCTTCGGGCATGACCTTTATGGGTCCGATGCCCTGGCTTTTGAGATCCTTCACCAGGTCCGCCCCCAGTGGGCAGTCCACATCATAGCAGTAGGCGATCACCGCCTTGCCTGTCTTAAGCATGGCACGGACCTCTTCAAGATGTTCTGCCGCACTCTCCAAAGGGATGTTCATTGCACCCGGGATATGGCCGCCCGAAAAGTCCCCGGGTTCCCGTGCATCGATGAACAGGGCGTTGCCCTTTTCAAAAAGCTCTACGGCCTCGCCCAGGCCGATGACCTCCAGGTCCCCTGCATGGATCTCTGTAACGGCCTTGGAACTCCAGTCTCCCACCATTGGAATCCCCGCAGTTCTCACCATGTTGAAGACCGCCCCGATGAGGGCTGCCATCGCCACCATCCAGAAGGCATGGATAATGCCCTGTCTGATCCGCTGCATCATGCCGGTTTCTCCGCCTTGATGAGGATATGGATCTTCTCCCTGTTCGGGAGCCATTTTCCTCGATGCACGACCTTGTCATTAATCTTGTGCGCCGGGGTATAGGGAAAATGCTTCATAACTATCCTCAATTGGTAATCTTTCGCTCTGACATCACGGCACGGTTCAAGCCCCAGCGCGTTCGATGAACGGTCGTATAACAAAATAGACCCCCAGCAGCGCAATAGCCACACCGGCCAGCCGCCGGAACCATACACTGCCGCGCTGGAAGGCGCCATGTTCCAGAACCCGCTGCACCAGGGCAGCACTCGAACCAGCCACCGCGATGGGGATGCAGTGACCGATCCCGAAGAGCACGATCAGAATCACCCCGGTGATGATCTTCTCCTGGATGGTAATGATGGCCAGGATAGGCGCGATGAAACCAAAGGTGCAGGCCCCGGAGAGCACGCCATAGGCCAATCCCAGAAAAAAAGCCCCGCCCAAACCCTTTACTTTAAGCCGACTCATGCTCCCGCCGGACATCGAACATACCGGGACCCCCAGCATGTCAAGCGCTACCCACAGGAGGATCAGACCCACCAGGATAGTCCAGTATGGGCCAACCTCTCCCAGCATACGCCCCAGAAGGGCGCAGATGACGCCCACCGCGGCAATGGTGATGAACAGCCCCACGGTAAATGCGACTGCGTATTTGGCGGCCTTGCCGGTTTCCACCCGCTCGTCCTGCCCGGCCACGTACCCAACAATGAGCGGGATGGATGCCATGTGGCAGGGGCTCAAAAGAACACTCACCATGCCCCATAACAGGCATCCAATTGAGGCGATGCCGAAACTGCCCGTCATCCAGGCATTGATGGTGACGAAGAACTGATCCAGCATGATCTACTTCTTCTGCTTGGGTGCGGTT
Organism: uncultured delta proteobacterium; assembly: GCA_963785235.1. Taxonomy (GTDB): domain Bacteria; phylum Desulfobacterota; class Desulfomonilia; order UBA1062; family UBA1062; genus MWEI01. Next base: position 328,765 of record CAWAUM010000003.1, read on the forward strand.
GGATTGGCCCCAAGCTTGGTTAGGATCTCCACGATGCTCGGCTTGTCCATGTAACCCACATGGCGGCTGATCTCCTTGCCCTGCCTGTCGTAGTAGATCTGGGTGGGGATGGCACGCACACCCGCTTTACGGGCGAACCCCACGGCCTCTTGGTTCTCCCAGACATCCAGGAAGAGGATGGAGACCGTTCCGGCGTATTCCTTCTTCAACTCCGCGATGATGGGCGCCATCATCTTGCAGGGTATGCACCTGTTCGCCCCCACTTCCACCATGGTCACCATGCCTGGGGTGGGAACCGGCGGGAGGGGCTCGGCGAAGCCCACCCCGGTCATGAGCATCATCAATAATACGACCAATAAAAACTTACGCATATCCAATGTCTCCTTATTCATGGTTATTTGATATTACTCAACATCACTACCACTGCAACATGCATCGTCAGCGGGCCTGACTGTATCCGGACCGAGCATCTTCCGGACTGCATCCTTGACCTTGTCTACATCATGAGGGTCGAGGTCAAATTTCTTTGCTTTTTCAAAGCCGAGGTCTGTGACCACCAGGTAGTTTCTCTCAGGGACTCCCTGCTCTTTGAGGACACCCCTGGCACACCCGATAGGGCATCCGTCTATCACCACCATCTCGTCCACATCCCTGGCCGACTGTACAAAACCGCTTATGGCCGCACCGATCCCGGCCAGGCAATACATGGAGCCGAAGCCCTCTTTGGTCAGCTCAACTGCTGCCTGGTTGGAAAGCTGGCCCACGTTCGATCCACCTGAACAAGCCAGAATCATGCATTTCCTTGTCGCTACACAACAGGTGTCATCCGCCATATCTTCCTCCTTTTCAATCCTTTATGAGATTCTCAATCTCTGCGGGCGTCAAAACCTTGCCCACCACCTTCACCTTGCCGTCCACGGCAAGTGCCGGAGTCATCATGACGCCGAACTTCATGATCTGGTTTATGTCCGTGACCTTTTCGATCTCGTATTCAATCCCGAGCTTTTTCGCCGCCTCCTCGGTGTTGTGGGCGAGCTTGATGCACTTGGCGCATCCCGTTCCCAGGATCTGCAGTTTTTTCATGATGCTCTCCTTTTTTAGAAAATGGTTCCGTACAGGAACCCTGATATGGTCGCCATGACGATGACCAGGCTTACGTACACAATGGTCTTGCCGGTCCCGATAACGGACCGGATCACGAGCATGCTGGGCAGAGAGACTGCAGGGCCGGCCAAGAGTAGTGCCAGGGCCGGGCCCTTGCCCATGCCCGAGCCCATAAGACCCTGGAGGATAGGTACTTCTGTCAATGTGGCAAAGTACATGAAAGCTCCGGCCACTGAAGCAATGAAGTTCGCAAACAGGCTGTTACCACCAACCAGCGAACTGACCCACACCGAGGGGATGATGCCTTCATAACCGGGCCTGCCCAGCAGGAAGCCCGCCACCAGCACACCTGCGAAGAGGATGGGCACGATCTGCTTGGCAAAGCCCCAGGATCCGGTGAACCACTCCTGCATCTCCCCTTCCTGGGTGCTCGTGAGGTATGACAGGCCCACGATGCCTACGGCAAAGCCCACCATGGGCGTGTGCGGGAAGGCCAGGGAAAACACCGCGGTGATGCCCGCCACGGCAACCACCTTCAGCACCGGCACCGCGAACCACGCCACGAGCATGACACCCAGGCCCACAGCGCTGATGGCGGTGATGATCCACTTGGACGCATAAACCAGGTGCCAGATCCCGGTCTCTGCCTGGGGTTTTCCCCAGTTGGCGAACACAAGCACCGCGATCATGGAGGCAAAGTACACAACATTCTGCCACAAAGGCCGCATGCCGTCTCCTTCGCCCAGCAACATCTGCGGTCCGTCCGTGTCTTTGCGCTCATGCCGGTATATCATGTGCATGATGAGCCCGATGATCACGCTGAAGGATATGGCGCCCACGGCCCGGGCAATGCCCAGCTCGATGCCCAGCACCCGGGCAGTGAGTATGATGGCCAGCACATTGATGGCAGGCCCGGAGTACAGAAAGGCCACTGCCGGGCCAAGCCCGGCGCCCATGCGGTAGATGCCCGCGAACAGAGGCAGGATGGTGCAGGAGCACACGGCGAGAATGGTGCCCGACACCGACGCCACGCCGTAGGCGAGGATCTTCTTGGCATCCGCACCCAGATACTTCATCACCGTATTCTGGGACAGGAAAACCCCGATAGCCCCTGCGATGAAGAAGGCAGGCAGCAGGCACAGGATGACGTGTTCCTGCGCATAGGACTTGGCAAGGTACAGGCCTTCGAGTACTGCATTGTTAAAGCGGGGTATGCCCACCGGGAGGTAGAATAGCGCCAGGAAGGCGCCCATGAGCCCTGCGAGCCATTTCCATTCGTCTTTCCAGTTCATGTCCCGACCTTCTTTCTCGTGGTATGAATCACTTCCTGATGCAGCATGCGATCTTCATGTGCTCGTCCGCCATATCACACACGGCCTGGTCCACACAGGAAAGCATGGAGAGAAGGCAAGGCATCTTGTTGGAGTAATACACATTGAGCCCCTCCTTCCTCGTTGCCACGAGCCCGGCATTCCGGAGCACTGCCAGGTGGCGCGAGGTGTTCGCCTCCTTTTCTCCAAGCATGGTTACGAGTTCGCCAACTGTCTTTTCACTCCCGGCAAGGGCCTCGAAGACCCGCACCCTCACCGGGTGCGCCAGGGCCTTTAAGATGTCCGCCTTCTTCTGTGCCGCTTCCATGTCTCTTTGCATATGCTGTGCATGTTCAGACATTATCCTTGCTCCTTTATTTACTATATTACCTTTTAGTAAATTACTTTACTGATGTCAAGGCCGTTTTCCCTGAAGGAAGACCTGATTCTTCGGTACTGTCTGTCCTTGATCCTTGCCACAATCCATGGGATAAGCCGGGAATGAACTGAAAGGGGGAGGATACACATGAACGAGACGGCCCTCATTATCGTTGATCTCCAGAATGACTACTTCCCGGGCGGCGCCATGGAACTCTCGGGCATTGAACAGGCTTCCTTTAATACTACGAGAATCCTTCAGCACTTCCGATCCTCCGGCCGGAGCGTGCACCACATCCGCCATATATCCATCCATGAAGGGGCAACCTTTTTCCTTCCCGGCACACAGGGCTCTGAGATCCATGCAGCCGTGAAGCCCTTGGAAGGTGAATCTGTTATCATAAAACACTTTCCCAACAGCTTCCTGGGTACTGAGCTAGAAAAGGCACTGAAGGGACTATCCTTCAAACAGCTGATCATCTGCGGGGCCATGAGCCACATGTGCATCGATGCCACTACCAGGGCCGCCTTTGACCTGGGTTTCGGATGCATGGTGGCACATGATGCCTGCGCCACCAGGGACCTGGAGTTCCTGGGAAAAATCATCCCTGCCGCCCAGGTCCACGGCGCGTTCATGGCGGCTCTGAACGGCATCTATGCCCGGGTGATCTCCACCGAAGAGATCCTTGCATCATCAGGGGTGAGGTAGGCCGGCATGAAGCGTTTCACTTTCAAGAAGATCGATGCCTTTGCTACCGAGCTGTCTTCAGGGAACCCGGCAGGATCCGTATACCTGAAAGATCACGAGGTGATCACTGCACAAGAGATGCAGCGGATAGCAACAGAGCTCAAGGGGTTTGTGAGCGAGGTGGGGTATGTGAAGCGTCGTGACGAGGCCGCCTTTGACCTTAAATACTACTCGTCTGAGCGGGAGGTGGATTTCTGCGGCCACGCCACAGTGGCCATCATGTATGATCTCCTCCGGAACAGCCCGGACTCGATGGACACCCCCGTCATCACCATCAGAACGAACAAGGGCCTGCTCCTGGTGGAGAACAGGGTCCGAGAGGATGATGCCGTGTTCATTTCCGCCCCGGCCCCGGTCTTCTCTGAGCGGAAAACTCAGGGCAAAGAGATCGCCCTTTCCCTGGGCATTCACCCTGACGACATAAGCACCAGCTACCCTGTGGCCGTTGTCAATGCAGGCCTCGAAACCCTCATCGTGCCCATAAAGACCCTGGATGCAGTCCTTTCCATGACGCCCCATATTGAAACGGCCAGGGATTTCTGCCGGGAAAACGCCATTGACATAATAACGGTGTTCACCGATGAGACCTCCGAAAGCATCCATCCCTACCGTACACGGGTGTTCGCCCCCACCTTCGGGTACCTGGAAGACCCGGCCACGGGGTCTGGCAATGCGGCATTGGGGTCCTATCTCCTGGAGAACGACCGGTGGGACGGCACCTGCCTCTCCCTGGAACAAAACGCCGAGCTGCACAGGCCGAACATCGTAAGGATCGAGGCCCGGCATGAAGCCGGCCGCAAGCCGCGAGTCCTTTTCGGCGGCAGCGCCATGGTGAGGATAGAAGGGGAGTATATCCTGGCATGATGGGCATCCCCGTTGGATCTCACATGAAACTCACTCAAAATGCGAACGACAAGTGCCTTCAGTGCCGGGCCTGCATGGACTGTGACGAGTTGCAATGCCTGTTCTACGGGCACGGTGATCCGGACGATTGCTGCATGGAAAAGTGTAAATACTGCATGGACTTTCTCAAGAAACAGCGGCTCTACATGAACAATGTAGGGATAGCTTAAGTCGGAGTTTTGCAATTGAACGAACCCATATCGGTTTATAAGCCGTTAGCCCATGACCACCTTTAAGTCTTTTTTTATTCTGAGAAAAAATTGAACCGTTCAAGATGGATGAGTTCCCGTGGAACTCATCTATCTTGAACGGTCTTAAGTAAAAGAATCCTTATAGGTCGGCTACAGGTCGTGGATCTACTAAGGAGTATGATAAGGGAGCATCGAACATGAAAGCCCGACCATGCTCCCTAAGCACTTTCCATCAGTCAGCCCCGGGCTGAATCTTCCCGCCTGAGGCCGTATTCTTCATGAAGAGCACAAGTGGGATGAGGATGACCATCATCCACGTAAGCAGATAGAATACGTCTGCAAAAGAGAGCATGGCAGCCTGCCTGACCATATTCTCGTACATGATGCCGAGTCCGCCATGATCGGCCGAGGAAGGATCTATCCCTTTCTGCTGCAGGAGTGTGGCGCCCTGCTGGGCACGCAGTGCGTACATGGAATCATACGGGGTCAGCTGATCAATCAGACGGGACTGGTGAAACTGGGACCTGCGGCTTACCATGGTCGTGACAATGGCAATCCCGATGCTGCCTCCAATATTTCTGACGAGATTGTATAAGGCGGTGGCATTGCCCATGTCTTCCTTTTTTATGCTGGCAATGGTCAGGGTGGTGAGCGGGATGAAGAGCATGCCCATGCCCACGCCCATGAAGATCCTGGGCCACAGAACGGTTGCGAAGTCCACTCCCAGGGTGAACCCGGCCATGAGGAGTGTGGAATATGCGGTGAAGAGTATTCCGACTATGACAAAAACCTTCGGGTTGTACCGGTGGAGAAACCTGCCCACAAGGGGCATGGTTATCAGGTTCGCCACGCCACCGGGTGCCAGCACCAGGCCCGCCAGGCTCGCAGTGTAGCCCATGAGCGTCTGGAGATAGATGGGCAGCAGTACAAGCGTTCCGAAGAGGTTTGCCATGAAGACAAACATGGCAATGTTGCCAAGGGTGTAGGAGTAGTTCCTGAACACACTCAGATCCACAATGGGCCGCTCGGCATAGCGCTCCACTGCGACGAACAGGGCGAGGGAGAATACCGCTATAAGCCCCAGGGCAATCATGATGTTTGAATTGAACCAATCGAATCTCTGGCCCCGGTCAAGGAGGAGCTGGAGGCAGCCTACCCCAAGGCCGAGCAGGATGAGGCCCCAGTAGTCGATCTTCATCCGCATGCCCTTCATGTACGGGGGGTCCACAATGACGAAGATCGCCATGATGACCGAGATGATGCCGATGGGGATATTGATGAAGAACACCCAATGCCAGGTGAGGACATCGGTGATCCACCCGCCGAGTACCGGACCGATGATAGGGCCAAAGCTGACACCGATGCCGAAGATAGCCATGGCTATGCCATACTGCTGGGGCGGGAAAGACTCGAGCAGGATCGCCTGGGATAGCGGTGGCATTGCCCCTCCGGAGAGACCTTGCAGGATCCTGAATACTATGAGGCTCTCTATGCTCCATGAGGCCCCGCACAGAAAAGAGCTCACCGTAAATGCCACGATGGAAAAGATAAGGTAGCGTTTGCGGCCGATAAGCCTGCTGATCCACCCGGTCATGGGGATGATGACCGCATTTGCCGCCAGATATGCAGTGATGGACCAGGTGGCCTCGTCGATGCCTGCAGAGAGGCTCCCCCTTATATGGTCAAGGGAGACATTCACCACCGAGGTGTCCAGGACGACCATGAGCATGGGGAGCATCACGGTGGATGCAACGAGCCACTTGTTCGGTTGGACCGGCGAGGAAGGGGCCATCACGCGAAAGCCAAGGGCGGCTACTTTCTCACCGCAATGGTGGGCTGAACCGACATACCCACACGCAGGATGTGCTCCGGGTCAGTGGCCTTTTCCAGTATGATCTTCACGGGAATACGTTGCACCACCTTCACGTAATTGCCCGTGGCGTTCTCAGGGGGGAACAGGGAGAAGACGCTCCCGGTCCCGGCCATTATGCTGTCGACCGTTCCTGAGAAGGTCTTGCCGGGATACATATCTACCTTGATCTGAACCTTCTGGCCCGGCCTTCACATTCGTAAGTTGCGTCTCCTTATAATTTGCAACAATCCATACATCCTTCAAGGGAACAAGCGCCATGAGCGGCTGACCCGCCCTGCACCTGGTTGCCGACCTCTACATTCTTCTTGGTGATGTAACCATCCGAGGGTGCATATATCTTCGTATACCCCTGCATCAGACTCGCCAAGGCCAGCACTTGCTTCTTCTGTTCCACGATGTACCCTTGAGACAGATAGGCTGCCTTGGACTGCCGGATAACGAGCTTCTGGGTCTCCAGTGATGCTAAGGCCTGCTTGATTTGCTCGCGGGCCGCATCAACCTGGGCCCTTGCAACATCGTAAGCCGTTGTTGCCTTCTCGAGTGTCGCCTCGGCAAAGATCCCTTTGTCATAAAGCTTCCTCGCCCTTACCAGATCCTGATTTGCCTGCTTCAGATTGGCTTCCTGCAAGGCCAGTGTCGCCCGGGCTGTATCGATCCTTGATTGTATCTCGTCAAGCTGCTTGCCTGCTACATCTACCCGTGCGGAGAGCTCAGAGAACTTTGATTGCTCTGAATCCACTGTTGCCTTGGCATCACTGACCTTTACATCATAATCCCTGCTGTCGATCTCCAGGAGGGGTGCCCCTTTTTTTACCAACTGGTTGTCATGAACATACACATCCTTTACCGTACCTGCTACCTTCGGGGCTATGGAGTGGATACTGCCCGTCACATAGGCATCATCAGTGGAGATATAATATTTTGTGTGCCTGATATAGAAATAGACCGCGACAATGATTATGAGTGCAATGATTCCGAATACGAAGAAGACTTTAGACTTGTTCGATTTAGCAAGACTGCCCGGCCCATTTTCTTCCATGCACTCCTCCTTCAATGATGCTTCTGATGCGAGAGCCTTCTTGGAATCTGTTTGATTATTGCTGTTCAAGGCTGACTGATTTCTTTTTCCATAGCATGATCTCATGGCAGCCAGTGAGAATTGTGTACTATGCCCAGCTTATTCCATTTCAGACAAATGATTTAAAACTGCGAATAACCGACATGTCCTGTTATTGTCAAGGGGTATCATTGTCGCATGATAAAATATCTCAGGGCTTTACACTCAGATTATAGGTCAGTTCAAATACCCATAAATACTCGCATGCACTTCTAGTGGAACGCTAATTATATCAGTCCTGAAGGCTGCGATATTTAGGTTTTGAACGGAAAAAGGTTTTTACGACATCTTCAACGCAAAATCCGGAATTGCACGAAATCCCTGACCACCTGCCCCATATAGGTAAGAAACTTTCAGCTGCCCTATTCCATCAGGGCGTAATCTTGTTATAATAGTATCCGTGTACATTACATGTACTGTATTGGCACTTTAAGCCATTAACCCATGAGGTTGTATGGAATCTGATGCATACACTGATCATTCCAAGTACCCGATTCTCGAGCACATAGCCGTGCCCGAAGACATGCGCACCGCATGGCAGGATATCGTTGACCTGATCTCCGAGATCTTCCAGGTCCCTGCGGCGCTGATCATGCGGGTGCATGAGCGCGACATCGAGGTGTATGTCCAAAACCGGGTACCAGCCACCCCTACAAGTCCGGACATAAGGAACTACTGGGCATGGGTCTCTACTGCGAAACCGTAATGGACAACCGCGCCACGCTGCTCGTTCCTGATGCCACGAAAGACCCTGCATGGGATCATAACCCCGACATCGCTCGCGGCATGATCTCATACCTGGGCATGCCTATCACCTGGCCGGCCGGTGAGATCTTCGGGACCATCTGCGTGCTGGACACAAAGGAGAACCGCTATACAGAGCACCTCACAAGGCTCCTGGAGAAGTTTTCCCGGCTCATCATGTCCGACCTCCACATACTCTGGTCTTCATTGGAGCTTGAAAATGCCAATCACGAGCTTCAAGCGCTGAACGAGGAGATGAACCAGTTCATGGGGATAGCGGCCCACGACCTGAGAAGTGCACTGAACGTGCTGCTGGGATGCAGCAATTACCTCCTTCCCAAGGATTCGGAGAATCTTTCAAACAAAGAACGCACATACCTGAACCTCATCAGAAAATCCTCCTCCACCATGCTCAGGCTCATGGACGAGCTCCTGGACATCGCCCGGATAGACACCATGCGCCTTCCCCTTACCCTTGAAGAAACTGACTTCTCCGTGCTTATTGGCGAAAATATTCAGTTCAACCAAGCCCTTGCCGAGGCAAAGGGCATCCAGATAAACCTCCTGACACCTCCGACGCCTGTAACGGGTAAAACTGGACCCGGGCAAGATCGAACAGGTGCTCAACAACCTCCTGTCCAACGCCATCAAGTACTCACCCTTCGGATACCACCATCATGGTTTCTGTTGACCAGACCCCTGATGAAATAATCGTTTCGATCCGCGACCAGGGACCCGGCATACCTAGTGAAGAACAGCAAGACCTGTTCAATCCATTCCGGACCACGAGTATCAGACCTGCCTCAGGCGAACCCAGTACCGGCCTGGGGCTGTACATAGCCAGAAGGATCGTAGAGGAACACGGCGGCCGGATCTGGGTTGAAAGCGATACCGGCAAAGGCTCAGCCTTCTCTTTCACGCTGAAACATTTACTCGCTAAGGCATTGAAGAAAAAGGCGGCAAGGCCCTATGCCCGCATGAAAATCAAAGAAACAACCAAGTAGCCTTTTCCCTTAATTGAAGTCAGAATAACCAATAAACCTTAAAGCTCTTCCGGGGTAACGAGTGACGTGACTTTCTCGGTGAGATACTTGGGATTGCCTTCTTTGGGCAGCCAGATGCTGACCTGTGTTAAAGGCTTCTTCATCCTGGCCATCCAGCCACCGAGCTGCTGGGGTTTGAGTGAGATACAGAAGAGCTCGTTCCATGAGTTCATGTAGAGCACATCCACCTCAGCTATGGAATGGAGGATGTCAGGGCGTTCCATGTTCGCTATGATAACTACATGTTTGGCATATTTGTCTTCCATGAGAGATGCCCGGTCAAGGCCGATGGAACTGGCATCCGGAATCAGGGAGTTAAGCTTCCACAGCAGTGATTGAATGTCATAGAGTACTACCTTGGATACATTGGGGATCATATGGAAGGCAGTGGATGCGTCAAATCGCTTGTTGTATACAAGCCATGCCAGGATATTGGCCACCCTTTCGGATTCCATGACAGGCGAACCCTTGCCTGTCTCGGGGGAACTCTCATATATGGTCCATGCCTTGTTATTATAGGTAAAGAATAGGTCCCGATATGCCGGTTCCTTCCTTTTCACCCGCTTTTCAGACTCGATTTTGCCCTCTTTCGATACATAAAAGGCCTCTACCCTCCTCCTGAGAACCTCCACCTCGATATCTTCGTTAAGAACCGTATTGCTGATGTATGACTTGGCCCTGCGAATGAGCTGTACCGTGGTCAGTTTCAGGAAACCATGGATATCGTCGCCGAACTTGCGGTATTTTTCCACCCCCCATTCGGAGAATTCATTCAACTCCTTGATGGTTTTCAGTGACCAGCCCCATGACTTCACGATGTCCACCATAATGGATGCCTTGTCATCACGCTCCAGCTTGTAAAGATCAGCACTGCGGATATTGGGGTTCACCTTCAGGTAAAAACACTTTCTGAGCAGATCTATCGTTCTATCATCACCCTTGGCATGGTAATAGTCCTCTACACGGCGCAGCACCTGATAATATGGATCGATGATATCATGGCCTTTGGCATAGAATACATTGTGCTTGAGGATATTGCATAAAAGCATGCCTTTTGATGAGGCTTCCAGATAGCTGGCAACAAGCGCCATCTTGAGGACCGATTTCAGGGGATCATCCAGGGCCTTGTGCATCTGCCACAATGCTGCACCCAACAGCTCCTGTTCAGGTATGAATTCAACATCACCAAGATCAATGCACTCCTCTTCATTCGTGACCGTGCGCGATCGGCTTAGCGAGCCCATCTGAGCGGATGATCCGTCTCTCTGCTCCGGTTGCACAATCCACCACAGCGGCACCCGTCCTTCAATCAAGGTCAGGGTGCGGTAAAACTCTTCTTTCAGTATGGACTTCAAGGCAGACCCGGAACCCTCCTGCGAAACAGAGCCAAAATTGTTGGCCCTGATGTCCTTAAGGTCCATGAGGAAGAAGTGTATGTCCAGAACGTACTTACCCGTTATCCAACGCCTGAGTATCTTCAGCTTGCTACTAAGGATCTTTAGCCTTTCGGGCTCGATACGCTGGGCATCAACCACTACCCAGATATCATAATCCGATTCTCTTGTCTGGGCAAGACTGCCCACGCTTCCGATGGTAAAGAGCCCTTCAATCTCCAGCTGCCGCGGCATATAATTCTGCATCCTGCCGAGGTTAACCCTGGAGGCAAGATACGACCCTATGTCCCTGCAGCGTCTGTGAAGGCCACTCCATATATTTTATGCCGCATGGACAGTTCTCTTGCTCCACGTAGCCTGGAAGGCTCGGATGATTAATATGAATAAGCAGGGGTAGAAGCTCAAGAATGACCCGCGCGCCCGCAGGATCACACTTGCGCATGATGTCCTTCTTGTAGCGGTTGTAGCTTGTAAAGGCCCTCAGGCCGATTGAAACACTTATATCAAGATGCCTCATCTATTTGTTTATCGCACTATACTTCCCGAGACTTTAGGCGCCAACCTATAAGCGTAAGGCCTGCCGCAACCATGATCATGCACAGAACCTGCCCCATGCTTAAAGGGCCGATAACCAAACCGAGCTGGGGATCAGGCTCTCTGAAGAACTCCAGAAAAAACCGCATGATCCCGTAACAGGCAAGGAAAATACCGAAGAGTATCCCTTGGGTGTCTACCTTTCTGCTCACAAGATAGAGTATTATAAAAAGGAGCGCTCCCTCGGATAGTGCTTCATAAATCTGGGAAGGGTGTCTCGGCAATGGCCCTCCATTGGGGAATACCATGCCCCAGGGTACATTGGTAACCCTTCCATAGAGCTCGGCGTTGATAAAGTTACCGATACGACCGAAAAAAAGGCCCGGGGCTGCACCCAGCGCCCCGAAATCCGCCAGCATGAGAAACGCTTTTCTCCGGGATATGGAAAAGATCGCCCCGGTAATAATCAGCCCTATCAGGCCGCCATGGAATGACATGCCGCCTTCCCAGACGGCGAAGATCTTGAAAGGATTGGAAAGGTAATATGCCGGGTTATAGAAAAGGCAGTACCCGATCCTTGCACCTAAAACAAGTCCGAGTATGCAGTAGGTGATGAGATCTTCAACATCCGTCTTTGTCATGGGGAGCTTCCTGCGACGGCAGACATCCATGATGACCACGTATGCGATGATGAAGCCGAATATATACATGAGGCCATACCATCTGAGCTGCAAAGGTCCGAGGTGGATGAGCACAGGATCAATCTGGGGATATCTCATGGACTTGAGTGTTCTCATATCTTCCATACGCAAGTCAAGGATCTCGGTTTATTCAGGTCTTTTAATCCGGATTTTGCCTTCAAGATTCTGCCTTTAAGCTAAGTGAAAAGACTTAATCCGTTAAAAACCTCAATCTTGCAGCCACTGCGGGATGCTGAAATTTCTCGGTCCTTCATGGCTGCAAGATTGAGGTTTTTAACGGACCAGGTTTTTACACTTTTTTAAATACAAAATCCCGATTTGAAGATCCCGGCAGGGTGGATTCATGAGCTATATGTCCAAGGACTAAACGATGTGAGACTTCCAGGATCTATCTTCCATAATTATTTATCTTTTTTAGATAATTCCTCATGCATCCTTGACTAAATCATGCTGAATTGCTATTGTTGTCAATACAGGAAAGGGATATTACTCATGTTCAAAGTCGGAGATATAGTCGTATATCCAGCACACGGGGTTGCTGAAGTTGATTCTGTGGAGAGCAGGGATATATCGGGCAGCAGCATATCTTTCATCATACTGAAGGTCCTCGATACCCAGATGACTGTCATGGTCCCTGTTTCAAATGTTAATAATGTCGGAATCAGAGAACTCATAAAAACCAAGGGAATCGACCAGGTTATTGATATCCTGAAGCAAAGATCCGTACATGTGGATAACCAGACATGGAACCGCCGGTATCGCGAATATATGGAGAAGATCAAGAGCGGTTCTGCCTTTGAGATCGCCGAGGTACTCCGGGACCTCAATATCCTCAAGCGTGGCAAAGAGCTCTCGTTCGGCGAAAGAAAGATGTACGATACAGCCAAGAATCTTTTAGTCAACGAGATCTCCATATCCAAAAAAATTGACAAAAAAGATGCTGAGATAATGATTCTTTCCGCCATGGGAAAGATCGATGCGGCATCATCTTCCTAAATAGAATAGGATATTCATATGAAATGGTTGTTACGCATCCTTATCGCCCTGGTTGTCTTCTACGGTTCCTTCCAATATGCAGTTGAACAAATGGGAGGGGGGATCTGGTGCATCATTCTGCCTCTCATTGCAGAGACATGCCTATTTGCCATTTTCATAACCGAATCAAAAGGGTTCAGGCTCCACCCCATGGCCTATGCAGGCGGCCTTTTGGGGACTATCCTCGGCCTCATCATCGGCAGCCTTTTTGGATATGTACTTATCGGGCTCAATACGAGCGGAATCTATCTCTTCATCCTCATCAACACCATGTTCGCCTATCTGGGCTACAATGTTGGTCTTGCATGGGGCTCTGAGATCGGCTCTATGCCCATATTCCATCAAAAGCTCAAGGGCGAGGGCACCAAGATGAAGATCCTCGATACAAGCGTTATCATCGACGGCAGGATCTCGGACATCTCTGATGCCGGCTTCATAGAAGGCACCCTGATCGCACCTCAGTTCATCCTGAATGAGCTCCAGCATATCGCCGATTCATCCGATCCGTTGAAGCGGGCGCGTGGAAGACGCGGGCTGGACATCCTCAACAAGCTCCAGAAGAGCCAGAACGCCAGGGTAGAAGTCATGGAGATCGACTTCCCCAAGATCAAGGAGGTTGATACCAAGCTCATCGCCTTGGCAAAGGAACTTGGCGCCGATATCCTGACCAATGACTTCAACCTGAACAAGATAGCCCAGATCCAGGGCGTGAATGTACTGAACATCAATCAGCTTGCCAATGCGGTAAAACCCATTGTGCTGCCAGGCGAGAGCATGGCGGTATTGGTAACAAGGCAGGGCAAGGAGCGCGGCCAGGGCGTGGCGTACCTTGACGATGGGACCATGGTGGTTGTGGAGCAAGGGGAAGGCTTCATGAATCAGAGCATCGAGGTGGTTGTTACCTCCATCCTCCAAACCCCTGCAGGCAGGATGATCTTCGCAGCACCGAAAACCAATGGCTTTTAGCGCAGTTATCGTTGCAGGTGGCAGCGGAGCCCGGTTCGGCCTGAAAAAACAGTTTCTTGATCTTCTTGGAATTCCTGTCCTGAAAAGGACGGTATCCTGCTTTGATGCCCATGCAGCTATTGACAAGCTCATTGTTGTTGTTCCCGAAGAAGATATGCCGCAAGCCCGGCAGATCCTCGCAGATACGCAGAAAGGATCTCGTCATAACAAAGGGCGGCAGGACCAGACAGGAATCGGTTATGAACGGATTACGATGCGCCCATGAAAGCCCGAACGTACTCATCCATGACGGGGTAAGGCCCTTTATATCATCTGACCTTATTGACCGGGTGATTGCCGGCCTGGAAGGCGTCGACGGGTGCATCCCCGCCCTTGAGGTAACCGATACCCTCAAAGAGGTGCATGACGGCATGGTAAGAAAAACCATACCACGCAGCAACCTCTACCAGATACAGACACCCCAGGCCTTTGTGACGAAAACTCTCATGTCGGCCCATGAAAGATCGCCCGGTGGCGGCCTGTTCACCGATGACAGCGCATTGTTAGAGGCTTCAGGAAAGACCGTAAGGATTGTTGAGGGTGATCCTTACAATGTGAAGATAACCTTCAGGGATGATATCGTTTTGGCGGAGGCTATTTTAAGATGCCGTACAGGGTTGGAATAGGGTTTGACATTCATAGACTGGTCGAGGACAGGCCACTGATCCTCGGGGGGGTGACCATCCCTTACCCTAAAGGTCTGCTGGGCCATTCCGATGGAGACGTGATTATCCATGCTCTGTGCGATGCCATCTTAGGCGCCGCCAGCCAGGCGGACATCGGCGAGTTGTACCCGGACACCTCAAAGGAAACCGAAGGCATGAACTCACTGAACATGCTTCACGAAATCCTGGATACGATCATCAGCGATTATGAACTTGGCAACATCGACATCAATTGCATCTGCGAAAAGCCGAAGCTCTCCGGTTATCGATCAGAGATGATAAATACCATCGCATCAGTAACCGGGCTCGACCCATCTGCCGTTTCAATAAAATTCCGCACCCACGAGGGCCTTGGCGAGATCGGTGCAGGCCATGCCATTGCCGCTCAGGCTGTGGTCCTGCTGAAGAAGCGAGATTAACACCTAAGGAGAATCCATGGAACTGAACATATTCAACACACCCTTCAAGAAGAAAAGGCCCTTTGAACCGTTGAAAGGCAACAAGGTCGGCATGTATGTATGCGGGGTCACCGTCTATGACATGTGCCATATCGGCCATGCCCGCTCTTTGATCATCTTCGACGTCATCTCCCGTTATCTCAGGAGAAAGGGCTATGAACTGACCTATGTGAGGAACTTCACGGACATCGATGACAAGATAATCGCCAGGGCCAATACGCTTGGAACATCTTACCGCGAGATAGCGGACCGATACATCGACGAGTTCAAGACCGACATGGATACACTCAAGGTGAGGCCCGCGGATATCGAGCCCAAGGCCACGGACCACATCAAGGATATCATCGAGCTGGTGCGCATCCTTGAAGACAAGGGGCTCGCATATAAGGCCGATGACGGCAGCGTGTATTTCAGCGTCTCAAATTTCAAGAACTACGGAAGCCTCAGCGGGAGAAGGACCGAGGAGATGATTGCCGGGGCCCGGGTGGATATAGAGGAATTGAAAAAGGACCCGCTTGATTTTGCGTTATGGAAGCGGAGCAAGGAAGGCGAACCCTGGTGGGAAAGTCCCTGGTCCAAAGGCAGACCCGGCTGGCATATCGAGTGCTCGGCCATGAGCACCCGCTTTTTAGGCCCTACCCTTGACATCCACGGCGGCGGCAGAGACCTGATCTTCCCGCATCATGAGAATGAGATCGCCCAGTCCGAGGGGGCCTACGGGGTCCCCTTTGTGCGGCACTGGATACATAACGGCTTCGTTACGGTGGATGGGGAAAAGATGAGCAAGTCGCTGGGCAACTTCATTACCATCCGGGAGCTCACCAAGGATGTCCATCCCGAGGTCTTGAGGCTGCTCCTCTTGTCCCACCATTACCGGAGCCCCATCGATTTTTCCCGGGATGCAGTGAATACCTCCAGACACGCACTGATACGCTTCTATGAGATGCTGGACAGGGTTACTCATAATACGGCAACAGGGAAGGATTCACGCCTTGAAGGACTTCTTGGCGCCTTCACAACAGGGCTCGATGAAGCCATGGCTGATGACTTCAATACGGCAAAGGCAATTGCCGGACTTCATGACCTTACCACGGAGATCAACCGTGCCCTGGACCAGGACTCCACGGTATCCCAGACTGACAGAGACGGGCTTGAAAAGATCGTACTTGAGATTAAAGATATTTTTGGGATCCTCACAGAAGAGCCTACAGCCTTCCTGGAGTCCATGAAGCGCGGCAGTGTTCACATCACCGGCCTTACTGAACACGAGATTGCCGGATTTATTGACCAGAGGAACCTGGCCAGGAAGGCACGCGACTTTAAAAAATCCGATGAGATCAGAGATTTGCTCAAGGGCAAGGGCATTCAGCTCAAGGACACCCCGGAAGGCACGGTGTGGGAAAAGATCTGAACTTAAAACGGGCCCTCATGGAATATGGGTTATAAACTCGTCTCGCCCTTCAGCCCACAGGGTGACCAGCCTCAGGCCATCGATGCCCTCTGCGAGGGCATCGAGCACGGCATACGCGATCAGGTACTCCTGGGGGTAACCGGTTCGGGCAAGACCTTTACCATGGCCTGCGTTATCGAACGCACAAGAAGGCCTGCCCTTGTAATGGCGCCTAACAAAATCCTGGCGGCACAGCTTTACGGGGAATTCCGGGAGCTCTTCCCGGAAAATTCCGTAGAATACTTCATCAGCTACTATGATTATTACCAGCCCGAGGCCTATGTACCTTCAAGAGACCTGTACATAGAGAAGGACTCCTCCATCAACGAAGACATAGACAAGCTCAGGCACAGGGCTACCAGGGCCCTGTTCGAACAGCAGGAGTCCATCATCGTGGCCTCGGTTTCCTGCATCTACGGCCTGGGTTCGCCCGAGGCCTATCAGGGCATGCTCCTTTACCTGGAAGAAGGCCGCCCCATGGGCAGGGACGAGATCCTGAAGAAGCTCGTGGAGATTCAGTATGTGCGCAATGACCTTGATTTCCACCGCGGCACCTTCCGGGTTAGGGGTGATGTCATCGAGGTCTTCCCGGTTCATGAAGATGATACCGCACTGCGCATAGAGCTTTTCGGCGACGATATCGAAGCCCTGTGGCAGATCGACACGATCAGGAACAAGAAGATCAAGCGGATAGGACACATTCCCATCTACCCCGCCTCCCATTATGTGACCCCGCGGTCAGTCCTGCTCAATGCCATTGATGCCATCAAGGAAGAGCTGAAAGAACGAGTGGCGTTCTATCAGGCGCACAACCGGCTCATAGAGGCGCAGCGGATCGAGGAGAGGACAAGGTACGACCTGGAAATGCTCATGGAGACGGGGAGCTGCAAGGGGATTGAGAACTATTCCAGGCACCTCACGGGCCGCAGCCAGGGTGATCCCCCCCCTACCCTCATGGACTATTTACCGAAAAACGCCATAGTGTTCCTGGATGAGTCGCATGTGGGAGTGCCCCAGCTCATCGGCATGTATCGCGGTGATCACTCCAGAAAGTCAACCCTGGTGGAATACGGATTCAGGTTGCCATCCGCCCTTGATAACAGACCTTTACGGTTTGATGAGTTCAACCGGATTGTCAACAGCATCGTCTATGTCTCCGCCACACCGGGTGACTACGAGATCAAACAGGCCAAGGGAAAGGTGGTGGAGCAGGTCGTGAGGCCCACAGGTCTGCTGGACCCTATCATAGATATCCGGCCCGCCACCGGCCAGGTGGATGATCTCTACCGCGAGATTGTCAAGACTGTTGACAAAGGGGGCCGTGTTCTCGTCACCACACTGACCAAGAGGATGTCAGAGGAGCTCGCTGAATATTTCCAGGGCCTTGATATCAAGGTGAAGTACATGCACTCGGATATCGACACCATTGAAAGGATCGAGATTATCAAGGGACTGAGGGAAGGCGTCTTTGATGTGCTGATCGGCATCAACCTCCTGAGGGAAGGGCTCGATCTGCCGGAGGTGACGCTTGTTGCCATCCTGGATGCCGACAAGGAAGGTTTTCTCAGGTCCACACGTTCACTTATCCAGACGGCAGGACGGGCGGCAAGGAACATCAAAGGCAAGGTCATCATGTATGCCGATAAAAAAACCGCATCCATAGAAAAGGCATACTCCGAAACCACCAGGCGGAGGAAAAAACAGGAGCAGTATAATAAGGCGAATAACATCACACCCAAGAGCATCCAGAAAAACATCCGTGATATTCTTGCTTCCATTTATGAACGTGATTACCCTGACATCTCAGCTCAGATCAAGACATCCATGGGCACCATCGAGCTCAGGAAGGTAAAGGAGACGATTCATGACCTGGAAAAGAAGATGATGAGGGCTGCCCAGGACCTGAGGTTTGAAGAGGCAGCCGAAATAAGGGATGAAGTGAAAAGGCTGAAAAGGATTCACCTGGCAGTGGAGGGTTGAAAAGTGTTATCCGATCTTGAAGCCATGGGCTATCATATTCGCAAGGAAGACAGCCTCACCCTCATCTACAAACCTTTCCTGTCGGGGCTATGGGACATTGCCAAGACTAAAGGCCCAATGGGTGAAACCACGACAATGACGGGGAGATCCCCCCTGAGGTTCATCGAACCCGATATGGTGGTGCGCACCCTCATGCACGGGGGTATGTTCAGACATATCACCGGGAAGAGATTTTTACACCCGAACCGGACCATACGGGAACTTAAGGTAAGTGCATATCTTGCCGCACACGGCATACGCACCCCTGAGATCCTCGCTGTGAGGATTATAAAGGATGGGCTGTTTTATTCCATGGATGTGGTCTCCAGGTTCATCCCTGAATCCAAGGATCTGCTTATTCATTTTGAGGACAGCCATACAGACAACCTTGAGCTTATCAGAAAATCCGGATTGCTTATCAGAAAGATCCACGACCTTGGCGTGTATCATACAGACCTCCATATTAAAAACCTCCTCCTGGATAATGCAGGAAATCTATGGGCGCTCGATCTCGACAAGGCATATCAATTCGAATCACTGCCTGAATTCATGAAACAGATGAATCTGAAACGTTTTATGAGATCTATAATAAAATGGCAGACAAAAGGCCGCATTCATCTACCTGATGAATGGGCATCGAGCTTCCTGAGCGGGTATCATACTATTACATAGTCAACATTGTTATACTATGCCCCAGGGCAAGATTACACACCCGGCCTGAGTAAAGTTTCATCAAACCAGATTCTGTAATTGAATGTACCCTAGATACTCTATACACATCAAGTGACCTTAAGCATGAAAACTTATCGTGATCATGGACATGTTTTTTTAAAAACAGGTCCGTTCAAAACCTTAATCTTGCAGCCTGGAAGAACCGGGGAAATTAGCATCCCGCAAAGGCTGCAAGATTAAGGTTTTGAACGGATTAGGTTTTTACCCATCTTGTATGCAAGATCCGGGATAATTTGCCTCAGCTCTGCCCTGACAATGCCAGCATTGTGGTTCGTATATCACTCCTGAGGCGGTCCCGATCATCCATACGGTAGGCTGAGGCATCGATGGTTTCACCAATATTCACCACCACCTTCTGATTGAGATGGAACTCAAAACTATCCGGCTTGAGGATCTTTTCAGAACCCTGAATCCCCACCGGAATAATAACCGCACCCATCTGCAGGGCAAGCATAATCCCACCCTTTTTAAATTCTCCGAGTTTGCCGGTACGTGACCGTGTACCTTCCGGAGCAACCCAGAGTACTATTCCACTCTCCATCATCTTCCGGGCTTCATCAAGATCCTTGAGCGCCTGCTCATGATGATGGCGGTCAATGGAGATGAATTCTGCAGCCTTCATCCCCCTTCCCCATATGGGGATCTTGAAAAGCTCTTTCTTGGTCAGCATACGGATACTGCCGGGCAGAGAGACAAAGATAAGGGGGATGTCGTAATGACTCCGATGGTTTGACATGATTATATGGGGCCTGCCGGGTGTTATGGTAATATTATGAGGGTTCTTAACCTCCCATGAAGCATTCACCGCCTTGAGGAGAATCGTAGACCACCATCTCAGGACATTGTCTGCGTGTGCCCTGTCATACGTATTGGTCAACCTCATATAGAGCCCATAGAGCGATATTGCCAAGGTTGGGGCAACGGATGTTGCCAGGATTAAAACCCTTTTCAGGAATGATGCCTTCATGACTGGATAGCTCCCCTTTTACCTAAGATGACAACTCATTTTAATACCAAGCCTGTAATATAATCAATTAACCTTTTGCAGGGGTGCAGGTATCGAGTTGAATTAGTGCTTCCCCTTTTTTTTCTCCTTCATCTTCTTCTGAACAAATTCGTGTTCTTTTCGCAGGTGATCCACCAGGTCACTGAACCTCCAGGCAATATTCTCCCGGGTTACCATGGCAAAGATAGGCTGAAAGAGACCGGCCTTCTTTACCTCATTCATAATCTTATGGATGATTTGTGCCGGGACATTGAAAAAAAGCAGGATCTTCTCGTCTGGCTCAAGGGGCTCATCTCCCCTCCTTTCAGAAAAGAGAATCTCATGGACCAGGAGATGGCCCTGGTCAGGTTCAATAAGCATTGTTTGAGGTGCAGAGAGCCCCTGAAGAAACTGCTCGAACTTGTCCTTTTCGTCGTTATTGAATCCCCAGAATAGTATTTTCGGGCTCGGGTCCATATTATCTCCTCAATGAATTAAGCTTGCATTATGATCTTATGTTTTCGGACTGATATATTTTTGTATAATAGCATGAGGGGATGTCATTGGTACATCCCCTCTTTTCATTATTACATGATTGAAATCACAATGAACACGGAATTGACTTTACTAATGTAATTTTTTCGTTATACCGATAGACGAATATATCACTTCAGGAGGGTACCGCAGATGAGATGCCCGAAATGTGGCTATATCAGTTACGATTACTTAGACCGTTGCAAGAGCTGCGGGGAAGACCTTATCCCTTCCAAGATAAAACTCAACATCTATACGAAGCAACCGGAAATAGAAATCAGCGATGAAGGCTTTGCCATAGACAAGGTAGAAGAAGATCGCAAGGATCTGCTCGGCCAGGAATCACCCCGAAAAAGCAAGGATGTCTCGATGGATGACGTGCTCAAAGAAGAGGGTGAAACCCTGGAAAGTTTTGACTTCGGCGAAGACGAAAAGTCTTGACAAGGCCCCCCAAATTCAATACACAACCCTACGGTTGCCGAGGTAGCTCAGTTGGTAGAGCAGAGGACTGAAAATCCTCGTGTCGGGGGTTCAACTCCCTCCCTCGGCATCAGTCGTACCCTTTCCTAAAATTACCAATCCTCGATAAAATTTTCATAATTCAATTGTAAAATCTGTTTTTCATAGCTGTATTTCCTGACCCCACGTCTCCATACGAGCTGACAACCCTTTTGACTTTTTGCGAGTTCATAAGTAAAAGAACATAAATTCAAGTTATAAATGTGCTTTAGGGAGAAGACATGAAAATCTGCATGATTGGCAGCGGTTATGTCGGTTTAGTTACCGGTGCATGCCTGGCCGAGATGGGTAATGACATTATCTGCGTAGATGAGAACCCTGAGAAGATCTCCGCGCTGCTGCGCGGTGAGATCCCCATCTATGAGCCGGGGCTTAAGGAGATCGTTGCCCGTAATGCAGAAGAAGGCCGGATAAAATTCACCACGGATATGAGAGAAGGCGTCAGCCAGAGCCTGCTCTGCTTAATCTGTGTCGGCACGCCCCAGGACAAAGACGGATCGGCCGACCTCACCTATGTCCTTACCGTCGCTTCTCAGTTGGGCGATATCATCGATGAATACAAGATCATCGTGGACAAATCCACCGTACCCGTCGGGACTGCGGAAAAGGTCCGCACCACCATCCGGAAAAAACTCGATGGCCGAGGACTGAAAAACATAGAATTCGACGTGGTATCCAACCCTGAATTTCTCAAAGAAGGCAATGCCATTGCGGATTTCATGAGGCCTGACCGGGTAATCATCGGTACCGATAATGTACGAACGGCCGAGATCCTCAAGGAATTGTACAATCCTTTTACCCGGACCACAAACAACCCTATCCTGATAATGGACATAAGGAGCGCTGAACTCACCAAATATGCATCAAACTGCTTCCTGGCAACCAAGGTTACCTTCATCAACGAACTTGCCATTCTCTGCGACAGACTCGGTGCGAACATAGACCTTGTGCGGGAAGGCATGGGAACAGACGAGCGTATCGGCCCCAGGTTTCTGCTTGCCGGGCCCGGTTTCGGCGGTTCCTGCTTTCCCAAAGACGTCCAGGCCCTTATCGCAACAGCCAGAAGCAACGACCATACCCTGGAGATCTGCGAGGCAACGTGGCGGGCAAATAAGCGTCAGAAGCACTATGTCGTGGAAAAAATTCTGAACCATTTCAAAGATGATGATTTAAGCAGCCTTACAATTGCAATATGGGGGCTCACCTTCAAGCCCAAGACCGATGACGTGAGGGAGTCTCCGGCCATCGACATCATCAACGACCTCATGAGCCATGGAGTAAAGATCAGGGCATATGACCCCAAGGGTATGGACAATGCCCGCGAGATGTTCCAGGACCGTATCCGGTATACCGACGATGCCTATGAGGCGCTCGAAGGCGCCGATTGCCTCGCCATTATCACAGAGTGGAACATGTTCAAGAGCCCGGATATAAAACGCATCAAATCACTCCTGAAAAGGCCGGTGGTTGTTGACAGCCGCAACATCCTTAATGCCTCCGAGATGCGCTCGAACGGATTCACCTATTACAGCATCGGCAGGCCATGAGGGTTCATGTGTTTGATGTCAGGCCGGGAGGATTATCATACCACCCAGGCGCTGCTTCAGGAGTTCAGGTAGCGCACTGTTGACCGGCTCGAGGCTAATCCCGGGCACGCCCCCAAAGACCTCACAGGCACGGGTTATGACCCGGTCATCCCAGATGGTTTTGAGTTCATTCTTGGTAAGAGTTTCAGAGGCAATTGCAGGCCCCCATCCGCCCAGCCAGCTTGTAACAAAGTGATTGGCAAACCGGGGGGCAACCGTGCTGGTATCAAGGAAATCATCCTTTTGTGATTCCGGTATGGAGCGCCTGTTCTCCAGGAGCCAGGCCAGGGAAACCATATCGTGGGCCACCACCGAGGCCGAGGCGATGATCAGGCCTTTATCGGGCTCATAGACATAACCCTTATCCGGGCCGAAGGTGGTGAGTATCTTATCTGCTGCAGAGATCACAAGCCGCTGCTTCTTTCGCAAGGTTTCAACCGTATTGCCTTCGGCGGTCTTCTCCTGCAAGGAGGCGGCATCCCGGTGATATTCCAGACGCGTGTCATGCCGCCAATATCCCACCGCAGCCTTCAAACCCAGCGTGCTCCCTGCAAGTATATGGCGGCTGCAACGTGGCATGAGGACTATATGCTGCGCCTCCTTGAGGATATTCGGCATCATGAGGGGACGCTTCCAATTGGAACCTGATGCCGGAATGTCTTCATAGAAGGCATTCCATCCGGCTTCTTCAAAACAATGGAGCTCAGCGCCCACGGCTTGCACAGCCTCGGCCATACCGGAAGACTCCATCAGTTTGCGTGAGCTGCCGGAAAGCCCTGTTGAAGAGAACCTCACATACTCAACGCCCGACATGTCACCCACGATCACCCGGCCTGCCCCCTTTTCCTTGAGGAGCTCGACCATGGCGGCTACGGCAAAAGGACTGGTGGTGGCGGGATAGGGGTTGCCTGAATTGACAGCCGGTTTTATAAACACAGTGTCGCCTTTGCACAGCCAGGAGAAGTCAGTGGCTGCCAGGGCCGATTCGCGAACCGCCGACTTTATCGCCCTTTCAGAGGCGCCTTTGTTAACCCCTGCCAGAAAGACCTTTGCGGGACTGCCTGGTGTAAGCGGCTTACCCTTGCGAGTAACCTCAGTTGTACCAACAGCACCTGTTACCGGGCATACTGCCATGACTGATACACCTGCCGCACCTTTCAGGAAGTCTCTGCGTTTCATAGGCATCTCCTCTTTCTATTATTTACCCGAATTCACAGGAGGATGGCCAGAACAAATATCAATTCTTTTCATTGCCAGGGTTAGGCTTGATAATATCTTTTTATTCAGGCAATCTCTTTTTTATGGTCAGAAAACTTGTGGGTTGGTGATATGGATCGTTCCGCCCTGAAAAAGATTATTGTGCTGGTCATTGTGCTTCTCATATCCATTGTCTTTATTACCATGATCCGCGCTTTCATAATGGCCATCCTCCTTGCCGGCATCTTTTCCGCCATGGCCCAGCCCCTGTACAGGCGCATCATGAAATGGTCCCGGGGCCGGAAGAACCTTGCGGCTTTTGCCACCCTGCTCTGCCTCTTTCTCATCATCCTGCTCCCATTGATCGGGCTGCTGGGCATTGTTGCCTCTCAGGCGATAAAGATCAGCAATGAGGTGAAACCCTGGATCGATCAATGGACAAACAGGCCTTTGGCTTTTGATGAATGGTTACGGTCCCTGCCTCTGTATGATTCCCTTGCCGCCTATCAGAATGTCATCCTTCAGAAGGGAGGTGAACTGGTTGGCAAGATAAGTTCCATTCTGTTCGAGAACATTTCATCCTTCACCTTCTCGACCATAAACACCATCCTCCTGTTCTTTGTATCCATGTACACCATGTTCTTCTTCCTGAAAGAAGGAACCCAGATCCTGGAGAAGATCATGTTCTACCTGCCCCTGCCTGATGGCGTTGAGCGGCGTATACTGGACAGATTTACCTCTGTCACCAGGGCCACCATCAAGGGCACCCTGGTGATAGGCATCATCCAGGGCAGTCTCGCGGGCCTTGCCTTCTGGGTCGTGGGCATCGAAAGCGCCGTTTTCTGGGGAACCATAATGACTTTCCTGTCCATCATCCCTGCGGTGGGCACGGCACTCATCTGGTTCCCGGCAGTCATAATCCTTATCATAACCGGACAATATGTGCAGGCAATCGGCCTCATGCTCTTCTGCAGCCTCCTGGTCGGGAGCATTGACAACGTTCTCAGGCCATGGCTCGTGGGCAGGGACACAGAGCTTCACGAACTCATGATCTTCTTCAGCACCCTGGGCGGCATCAGCCTGTTCGGCATAATCGGGTTCATCATCGGGCCCATCATTGCTGCGCTTTTTGTAACTGTCTGGGATATTTATGCCGAGACATTTATGGATTATCTATCTGAGAGATAAGGCCAACCTACTTTATTTTTGGCTTTTGGAGAGGATCATGCTCGACTTGGTAAAAAGGTACTTCACAAAAAATAATGAGAACAGGCCGGCATCAACAAGCCATGAAGACCCCCGGCGCATCATGGTTGCCACCTGCGCGCTGCTCCTGGAGATAGCGGCAATAGACGGTGAATTCAGTGCTGACGAGCAGGAAGTCATCCTTTCGATTCTCAAAAAAGATTACAAGATGAGCGAGAACGAGGCAGCATCACTCATCGAAACAGCCCAGGCCCAGCGAGAGCACAGCATAGACCTGTGGCGTTTCACAAAACTCATCAACCGGAACTACTCCGAAGAGGAGAGAATCCGCGTAATAGAGCTTGTCTGGAAGGTGATCTATGCAGACGGAAGGCTTGATGGCCATGAAGACCACCTGGTGCACGGCATAGCGAACCTGCTCCGTCTTTCCCATTCCCAGCTCATCGATGCGAAACTGAGGGTAAAAGGAACGATGCAGCAAACTCACCTAAAATGAATTCCCCGAATTGCCATGAAAAGGATTTTCTGCGAGGTTGAATATATGGATCTGTCAACCTATCTATAGGTATTATAAAGGGTCTGATAATGAAGTTGATTCATAAATTACTCCTCATCTTTGTCGTACCCCTCATTATGGTCATTATTTCTATCATCTGCACCAACAGATGGCTGGGCGATTCTGCGCTGAGGCAACAGATTGAAAAAAGCGCCAACAGCGAACTGAACCTTCATATAGACCGTATCAACTCCTTCTTTCAGGAAAAAGTGAATGAACTTAATCTCATAGCCGCAAGTCCGGTGGTTCAGGGTGGGAATATCCCGGAAATACTCCGCTATCTTGACAATGTACAGAAAGTGCTCTCACCGCAAATTGAAGGTCTCTATTATAACAATGTGGAAGGCATGGTCTATGATGTCAAAGGGAACGCGTTCAGTGTACGGGACAGATATTATTTTCCCCAGATTGCCCGTGGGGAAACCGTTATTACCAAGGCTATCACGAGCCGGGCTACAGGGCGGCCCATCATATTAATACTGGTTCCGATATTTGATAATCACGGTAACCGTGCCGGGGCCATCGGCGGGACAATCCTGATCACAGATATAGTCAAGATGGTCAAGGGCATAAAGATCGGGAAAACCGGTTTTGCCCTGCTGGTGGATGAAGACGACCGCATGGTATCCAGCCTTCTTATGTCAAGGTCTGACAATGCAGGCCTGAACCTTCAACCTCTGAAGGTATCCGAATCCCGAAGCGGGTTGGGGGTTCTCATTCGGAACATGCATTCTTCAATGCACGGGACATCCCGGCTGATCATATGAAAATTCCTTATATCTGGCCTACTTCAAATCGATACCGGCAATGAGATGGTCTCTCGCGCTTGTATATAAAGAGAGCGAGATCCTTGCTGATGTCAGGTGGATGGGGAACTTGAATATTTTCCTGGCACTGTTTGCAATTGTCTCAATATGTCTGTCCATTTATGGAGTCAGGCGTATCCTGTTGAACCCTCTACAGAAGTTGGTGAAAGTACAGCGAGAGCTGGCAAAAGGGAATTCAACTCTAAGGGCTACCATAAGATCAAAAGATGAGATCGGCGAGTTGTCGAGGTCATTTAATGAGATGATCGATCAGCTGCATGAACGAACAGAAGGTCAGGAAAGAGAGATATCCGAGCGCAAGTTGGCAGAGAAAGCGCTCCAGGAGAGCGAGGCCAAATACCGTTATCTGACAGAGAAGATGAACGATATGATCTGGATGGCGGACCTTGAATTTCTCTGCCACATATATCAGCCCCTCTGTTGATAAAATCCTGGGGTTTACACCGGATGAATGGATGAGGCGCTCTCCTGTTGAAACAATGACCCCGGAATCCTTTTCTCATTCCCTTGCACTTCTGGATGCAGAACTCAAACGCGAACTAGTGGAAGGTATCGATCCGGAAAGAACCGCCAAGGTTGAATTGGAATATTATCACAAGAATGGCTCCACTGTGTGGATGGAGCTTGTCGTGAGCGCTATCCGGGACAATATCGGCAAGATCATCGGGATCCATGGTGTGTCTCGCGACATCACCGAGCGCAGACGGGCGGAGTCTGAACTGAAAAACAGCGAGAAACAGTATCGTTCAACAATTGATGCCATGGCTGATGCACTTCATGTTGTTGATAAGGATCTGAGGATTTTACTCATAAACAAAACCTTCATACAATGGGGCATAAGGTTAGGGCTGGAAGAAGAGCCAGAGGGAAGGACGATATTTGAGGTGTATCCATTTCTCTCTGCAGAGGTACGAAAAGAATATGAGATGGTATTCAGGACTGGAGAATTTCTCATCACTGAGGAAGAGATCACTGCGGATGGACAACATGTATTCACAGAGACACGTAAAATCCCTATCTTTGAAGGGGCAAAAGTTACCAGAGTCATTACCATAATCCGCGACATTACCGGGCGTAAGCGTTCGGAAGATGAGAAGAAAAGGCTCGAAGACCAGCTCGGCCAGGCCCAGAAGATGGAATCCATAGGGACATTGGCCGGTGGTATTGCCCATGACTTCAATAATATCCTCTCTGCCATCATCGGGTATGCCGAGCTGGCGATCAATGATGTGTCGGATCCGGCAAAGGCAAAAAGAGAGATCAAGGAGGTGCTCAAGGCAGGCGACCGGGCAAAGGATCTTGTGCGTCAGATCCTCACGTTCAGCCGCAAGACGGATGCCACTTATTCTCCTACTATACTCAATACGATCATTACAGACTCGATAAAGATGATGAGATCAGTCCTGCCTTCAACCATTGAGATCAGACAGAGTCTTATCAATAAGGGCCTGGTAATGGCCGATCCCACACAGATTCACCAGGTCATGATGAACCTTTGTACCAACGCGGCCCATGCAATGGATAAATCCGGGGGTGTTTTGGAGATCCGCCTGGAGAAGGTGAATGTAGAGGGAGATGCACTTACACTGAAGCTGAACCGGCCGCCGGGACCCTATTTACGGCTCCTGGTCAGTGACACCGGCCAAGGCATGACACCCGATGTGATGGCACGGATCTTTGATCCTTACTTCACTACCAAGGAAATTGGCCGGGGAACAGGCCTGGGCCTTGCGGTGGTTCACGGCATCGTACACGGCCATGGGGGCGCAATCACCTGTAAAAGCTCGCCTGGTATAGGCACAACCTTTGAGATTTTTCTGCCTGAAATACTCCCCGAGGAAGAAACGGAAAAACACCATGAGGAAAAGCCTGTTCCCAGGGGATCCGAACGTATCCTTTTCGTTGATGATGAGCCTTCTCTCGTAACCCTTGCCGAGATGATTCTGAGTAAGCTCGGCTATTCTGTTGTCACAAAAACAGACAGTATCGAGGCGCTTGATCTCTTTAAGGGAGACCCTTATTCGTTTGACCTGGTCATTACCGACATGACCATGCCCGGCATGACAGGTGACAGGCTGGCTCAAAATCTCATGGAAACGCGAAAAGACATCCCGATAATCTTGTGCACCGGATACAGCGAGCACATTTCAGAAGAGCGTGCCAAGAAAACCGGTATTCAAGCATTCATCATGAAGCCATTTGAAATGAGGGTATTGGCAGAAACCATCCGGAAGGTGCTGGATAGGGGATAAGTTTTTTTCATTATTTCCTCTCCTGCTCATGCACCTTCTTGATCTCATCTTTGAAAAATTTAAGAATCGGAGAGATCTCAGGAGGGTGCCATCTGGTCTCCTTTGGCTCTTCCGGCCAGGTAAACGGCAGGTGGCATATCCCGCCCGGCTTGTCTGGTCCTCTCCAGGCAGGCAATCGTCTCAAGAAGGACCTGCCGCTGGCCTTTAATATCGTGCACCTGGCCCACCGGCCTTCCGAACGGATATTCAATGGCAGCCACCCTGGGTATGCCGATCTGGCGGTTGAATTCCGGTATCATGGTGAGACAGATTGTGGAGAAACCCTGTGCCTCAAGATATCGCGCAACCAGCCCCACGGACCGGCAGCACAAGGGTCAGGCAGGGGTGAGTATGACGGCCTCCACCCCTTCATCATGCATTTTCGCGGCAACCTTCGGCATGGTTCTGTCCAGGAGGAACGAGAAGTCGTGCTGGTAGCCGTAAAATGAATAGCAGGTGGGCGCAAGCCTGCCGATGACACCTTCTTTCTCGAACTCAGCAAACCTGGTGATCGGCAGGATCACATTGATGTCTTCCTTCATGAAGCCGGTATTGACATGGAGGTGGTTCGCATCAATCAAGTCTTGGGATGTGTCCCGGGGAATCTCCCTGTGTGTGGGGTCGCCCCAGAAGGGCTCTTGCTTCTCCCGGGCCATATCGAAGGGCAGGTCTGTCTTCAGGTTGACACCGGCCGACGTCATGAGGGAAAAAATAGTTTGTGAAGCCGGCTTCTTCAGCGGGGTCCAGGGGATATCTCCTGCATACTCAGCCTCAGGGATCTCTTCTTTCAGCAAGGCGCGCAGGGTCGGCGGCAGGAATCTGAATCCGTCCACAACCTTTTCATACGTTTTCACAAACAGCACCTCCTCCATGGATTCCAGGCACTAAGCACAGCAGCGATATGAGAATATAAATGCCACTTGCATTATACTGAAAACAATCACATTATCATATGCCAATCATGAAGCACTTTCCGAGCATTTTCACCATTTTCTGACCTCAGCCACCATCATAGTCATTGGCTCTATCTTTATCTATGCCTTTCACAGTATCAGACCCGGACAAGGATTGGTTCGTTACTTTGCCAGTCTGGGTATCCAGCTTGACTATACAGCCATCATTATTGCCCTGGGCATGATCCCTGTATTCTGGCTTGTTGCCTTTATTGTCAAGGCCCTGACCATTGAGATGGAAATGAAGATAGGACCATCCACTCTTCCACCCCATCATTCACTTAGCTGATTGCCTTAACTTTTTTACCTCATCATTTAACTCAGTACAATCAAAGTAAACCTCATTGCGCCGGATCAGTCCCTTGTCATTGAATTGAACAAAACACACACCTACACATTCAATTGCCTTCGAACCTATGGGAATTTTTGCATGCCACTTATTCAGAAAGCCGTCCTCCATGGGGATTGGCTCTATCTGCGTCCAGACCCAGTCCGGATTGAAGGCAAGCAGCTTGCGGAAGTACTTCAGCAATGCATCCTTGCCACCCAGACCCTGCGGGACAGTCGGGTCGAGATACACCACATCATCAGAATAATAGCTGACGAGTTTTTCCGGATTGTTTCCTGTCCATGCAGGCAGCCAGCGTGATGCAAATTCCCTGGCCTGTTCTTTTGTCATCATCATTGCCAATTACCCTCCTGATCTAAGTCTTGTATTCTCATGAAAGATGTCCACAAAGGGGTATCACCCATTTTAGGGCTTTTCCCCATTTAGCTCTTTGAGAGATGACCTGTACATAAGAAGATAGCGCTCAAGCACATACACACTGTCAGGTGTGCAGGGCTCCTTGCTTATCAATTCTTCCACCTCATGGATTTCACCGAAGGCCCCACCGGTAAGCTCTTCTCTTTGGAGGATGAACGGCCCGTCAGAAATACAGGAAAAGGCCCTTCCCCAGACCTTCTGCCCGGCATACTCTCCATAGAAATCAAAGAGGAAGGCAAGCGGCACACCGGTGATGCCAAGCTCCTCTTGAAGCTCACGCCTTGCCGATTCCTCATAATCCTCTCCGGCAACCACCACGCCTCCGGCACACAGATCGTGATACCCCGGAAAAATGTCCTTGGTCGTGGTGCGGTCCTGGACAAAGAGCCGGCCATCAGAGCCGAAGACCAGGATGTATGTGGCGCGGTGAATAAGACCCTCCCTGCGCATAACCGCCCTTGGTGCGTTGCCTATGACGGCGTTATGTTCATCGACAATCACAACCATCTCATGTGGGCTCAAGTCCGGATTGACTATGCGGCCAGAGGAAGAAATCGCATTCCCATCTTCAGGGATATCCTTTGCCATGAATTACACCTCTTCCATTCTTATGCGTGTGATTATACACTACGAAAAGAACATCATACAGAAAAGAACAAAAAGTCCATGGCCTTGCCCGGGACTTTTTGTTAAAATGAAATAAAGAGAAAGGAACAATGAGACTATGCCTCAGGCTCATGTGAATTCTACTGCCATCTATTATCGCCTTGAAGGGAATGAGAAGGGAAAGGCAGTGATGCTTTCTCATTCATTGGCAGCGGATATCACCATGTGGGAAGGTCAGATGGCCGCGCTCATTGAGGCAGGATTCATGGTGCTCAGGTATGACAGCCGCGGCCAAGGGA
This sequence comes from uncultured delta proteobacterium, assembly GCA_963785235.1. Lineage (GTDB taxonomy): Bacteria > Desulfobacterota > Desulfomonilia > UBA1062 > UBA1062 > MWEI01. Next base: position 360,494 of record CAWAUM010000003.1, read on the forward strand.
GATCTGCAATTCCTCCGGGACCATACTCCCTGGAGCTGCTGGCAGAAGACGCCGTGGGGCTTATGGATGCGCTTGGTCTGGAGAAGGTCCATTTCTGCGGACTTTCCATGGGCGCCATGGTCGGCCAGATGCTGGGCGCTAAGTACTCTGAGAGGTTGATGTCGCTGACACTCAGCTCAACGGCTGCCATCCTTCCTCCTCGCGAAATCTGGGATGAGCGCATGGAGACCGTACGGGGCGGCGGCATGGAATCGGTTGCTGATGCCACCATAAACCGCTGGTTCACAAAGTCCGGACAGGATCGTATGCCACACGAGATCGATAAGGTGCGCCGTGTGATCTTGAATACCCCGGTAGAGGGCTATTGCGCCTGTTGCGCTGCCATCCGGGATATGGATCTGCGTGATTCACTCACCGCCATTTCGGCACCGGTTCTGGTACTGGTGGGCGAGCAGGATCCCGGCACCCCTGTTTCTGCAGCAGAATTCATCCATGGACGGATATCCTCATCCGAACTGAAGATCATTCCCCATGCAGCCCATTTTGTCAATGTGGAGCAGGCAGATGCCTTCAATGATGCACTCATTGAATTCATCACCCGGATAGATTAAGAGAGGCAGGGTTCACTCATCAGGTCTATCAATAGTAACTACATCTGATGCTGGATATAAATGAAACAGGAGGTCTCATGGAAGATCGGACAGCCGGAGAGATAGGGTTCATAACAGGGAAATGGCCTCTTGACTCACACAAGCCCACCCTGGTCTTCATCCACGGCGCCGGGGCTTCACGGCTCCTCTGGGAGTCACAGGTTGAAGCCCTTTCTTCATATATAAATACCGTGGCCATAGATCTTCCGGGTCACGGAACAAGCCACGGAAAAGGGAGAGATTCCATCTCGGACTATGCCCAGGCAGTTAACGACTTTCTTGTCCTGGTTCAGATACCCAGGCCCATACCGTGCGGGCTCAGCATGGGCGGGGCCATTACCCAGAATCTCCTCATCAATACACCCGGTCGTTTCCCTGCAGGGATATTAATAAACACCGGTGCGCGGTTGAAGGTCCTGCCCATGATCTTTGAGACCATTGGGAAGAGCTACGATGAGTATGTTAAGCTCTCAGCTACCTTTGCCATTTCACCGAAAAACAGCACAGATGAGCTGATCAGGAGAGTCTCGGCATGCCTGCAAAGCACTGCTGAGGTTGTACTGGGTGATTTCCGGGCATGTGATGCCTTTGATGTCATGGGGCAGCTGGACTTGATTACTGTCCCGGTGCTTGTACTCACAGCAAGCGACGATATCCTCACCCCACCAAAATACGGCAGCTATCTGGCAGGCAACTTGAATGATGCGCATGCAGTGAACATAGAAGAAGCAGGTCACTTCTCACCCATTGAGAGGCCGACTGAAATTAATAATGCAATTCATGGCTTTCTCATGCGGCTGGCCCTTTAGAACTATTAGATTAGGTGGAACAAGGCTTAAGATGCGTAAAGACTTGATCCGTAAAAACCTGCATCTCCCAGCCGCTAAAGAATGCTAATCTTAACGGACATTCAAGGCTGCTAGATGCAGGTTTTTACGGACCTATTTTAAAACAATTCCATGCTCACTATGAGTTTTATTCTTAAGGCCTCATAAAACGCATAGAGTATTTATAAAAGAATTCAATTGCACAATCCGGGTTAAAGCAGGTTCATCTTGCTCAATTGATGATCATTCGATACAAAACACTCCACTACCCATCACATACCCTATTCTGAGGTATGTATAGCAGCAACATCACGCGGAGGACGTGTAAGCCGGTAGAACCGGATCTTCTCTGCTGAGAGCAGATCTTTTCCGAGGGAGACATCTCCGATGAACTGAAGCCCTTTAAGCCCCTCCCAGGGTGCCAAGGGTGTCTTTGCCTGGACTGACCTGGGATAGTAGAAGTTCACCACAAGCGAAATTCCATGTTCCTTTTCCCAGAAGGTTTCGATGAAAGGGTTTCCAACACCCTTTATGGCAATCTCTGCAGCCGCCCTTGCCATGCCCCATCTATGGGGATCTCTCGGACAGAGGAACTCCTTGGAGAACGGAGACTTTATTGAAACAGCGGGATTGAACTGGCCTTTCCTGAAGATCACCCCACTGACCCCTCTCCCATACACCTTCTGCATGGAAGGGGACGCATCCCCAAGGCGTACCCGGTTCATGACCCCCCAGGCAATGGCCTCATAAACAGGCCTGTAGTCCGGGAAACCCGTGGACGCGGTTTCAGCATAGACAAGCCTGGCAAGGAGCTCAACATCTATGATCCCGGCTGCTCTAACAGATCTTTCCATTGTAGAGGCAGGTTGAAGTGTAAGGCAGGCAGGTATATCACCAGCACTCACGGGAGAAAAGAAAAGAATGCACCAGCCTATTAAAAAGATGAGAGTGTATGGTTTCTTCATCAGTTTTCCAGGCCTTTTCGTTTCTTCCTGAAATAGATCCAGCCGTACACAATCATGTTTACCAGTGCCGCCATGACACCAAGGATTATCTGGAACTGCCTGGTAAGGCCCTCCAGGTAGATCATGGGCTCAATGTAATGCATCACAAAGTCGCCGGAATACATACCTTGCCCGGCCCATGAGCGCAGTTCATTCTCCAGGGGCGTCAGCGGACAGATTCTGCCGGTCAGTTCAATGATGATCGCCCAGAGGACACACGGGATGTGCACCCAGATGACCTTGGGCCGGACAAGGGTCAGGATGCCGCCCAGGACCACAAAGAGAATAAAAAAAAGATGGAGTACTACAACGCCGTCGGCAAGAAGTCGATAATAACATGCACTGGTCACGTGGCAAATATATTACTTTCAGACATGATTATCAATCTGTCCTAGATCCATGTTTTCATGGTATCATGATTGTTATCCGCAATTGATACTCATGATGCCTGAGCGCATTGCATATACACAGGGGGTTACATGAGAAGAAAGTTAGAAGAATCATTCGGCAAGAGAATCAGCAACATGAGAGAGGAAAAAGGGCTCAGTCTGGATGACCTGTCGCGGGACACGGGGTATGCTGTCGAACTGCTTCGGGATGTGGAAGAAGGACGGGTGGCCCCCCCTGTAGCACTCGTGCTTCAGCTTGGCCGAACTTTCAAGATAGACATCGAGCAACTCCAGGGGCCTCAGGAAAAACAGGCCTCAAAGAAGCGTACGAAAAGCCATAAAAAGCGGGTAGCCTCCTACGCATATGCACCCCTGACACAGCCCGGTGAGGAAAAGCACCTGCGGGCATACCGGGTCACTATCGATCCGGCAACCGAGCACAAGGGTGTTGAATACCACCACGAGGGAGAAGAATTTGTATATGTCCTGGACGGAGGGCTGACCATCCAGGTAGGCCAGAACACCACCATTCTTAAGAAAGGCGGGAGCATCCACTTTGATTCCTCGCTGCACCACAAGCTCAGCAACCCCACAAAAATGGTGGCCGAGCTCCTGGTTGTCATCTACGTTCCCTGAGGAGGGGATATGCCTTTGAATCTCAGCGCAGAACAGGAAATGGTCAGGCTCATGGCCAGGGATTTTGCCAGGAGGGAGCTGGAGCCTTTGGCTGCAAAAAGAGACAAGGAAGAGATCTTCCCCTTGGATGTGGTGAAAAAGATGGGTCAGCTCGGCCTGCTCGGTATGATGGTGCCTGCCGAATATGGCGGGGCAGCCGCCGGGGCTGTCAGCTATTGCCTGGCGCTCCAGGAGATAGCCTATTCATGTGCATCCACGGCGGTAACCATGTCGGTGGCAAACCTCTCCACTGAACCGCTTCTCAAGTTCGGCGATGAAGGCCAGAAGATAAAATACCTCATCAGACTCGCACAGGGTGAGCTGCTCGGTTGCTTTGCCCTTACCGAACCGGGCGCCGGGTCAGACCCTTCAAGCCTGAGCATAAAGGCCGAGGACAAGGGGGATCACTATCTTGTCAATGGCACGAAAATCTTCATCACCCATGGCGCATATGCGGATGTAGTGAACCTCATTGTCCGGACCGGAGAGGAAAAGGGCAGCAAAGGCCTTTCTGCAATCATCGTGGAAAAGGGCACGCCGGGATTTTCCATCGGTTCGCATGAAGACAAAATGGGACTCAGGGCATCCAACACGGTGGAGCTCATCTTTGAAGACTGCAAGGTTCCCAAAGGGAACCTGATTGGAAAGACCGGAATCGGCTTCAAGATAGCCATGTCGGCCCTGGACAGCGGCCGCATCGGCATCGCCTCTCAGGCCATCGGGATCGCACGGTCCTGCCTGGATGAGGCCATCAGGTATGCCAAGGCGCGTAAACAGTTCGGTAAAACCATCAGCTCTTTCCAGGCCATCCAGTGGATGATCGCAGACATGGCAACCGGCATCGAAGCGGCTCATCTCCTTTCCCTGTCGGCTGCGGGAAGAAAGGACCAGGGTGTGCCCTTCACGAAAGAGGCATCCATGGCAAAACTCTTTGCCTCTGAAATGGCTAACAAGACAGCCTATAGAGCCCTGCAGATCCACGGCGGCTACGGGTATGTCAAGGAATTCAAGGTGGAGCGCCTCTACCGCGACGCCAGGGCCACCACGATCTATGAAGGTACGTCTGAAATTCAGCGACTGGTCATTGCGCGGGAGCTCCTGAGGGATTAATATGCATAATGAATCCTCAGCGCAAAAGGAAACTACCATGAAGGTATCGGTGATCCTGGCCCATCCCGACACAGGGAGCTTCAACCATGCCATTGCTGAATTTGCCATAGACAAACTCCAGGAGAATGGACACAAGGCAATCTTTCACGACCTCTATGAAGAAGGGTTCGACCCTATCCTTACCTCTGATGAGATCCCAAGGGATGCCCAGTTGGCACCCCATCTCACACAGCACTGCGATGAAATCGCAAAGGCTGACGGCATTATTGTGATCCACCCCAACTGGTGGGGCCAGCCGCCCGCCATCCTTAAAGGGTGGATCGACAGGGTTTTCCGCCCAGGGGTGGCGTATGAATTCGAAGAGGGAGACCTGGGCGAAGGGGTGCCCAACGGCCTGCTGAGGGCAAAGACGGCCCTTGTGTTCAACACCTCAAACACCCATGCCGAGCGTGAGACCAGGGTCTTCGGCGATCCCCTTGAAGCCCTGTGGAAAAATTGTATATTCGGCCTGTGCGGAGTGCAGATGTTCGAACGAAGGACCTTCAGCGTCATGGTCACAAGCACGGTAGAACAGCGGCGCAAGTGGCTGCTTGAGGTCAGGGGTATTGTTTCGACCTACTTCCCTAAGGTCTGAAGGGGAACATATTGAAGGCAGGCATAAGGCCTGCCCTTACAACCTCATTTTAATTTCTGGGCACAGTTCACTTATCACGCTTTCATGCCATCACCCTGATGGGCAGGATCATCATGGCAGTGCCTTCCCACTGGAGGCGGCGCTGTATGGCAAAGGCCGTCTCATTATGGAGGAACCTCTGGAACATGCTCTGTTTCTGGAAGATAAGCTGGCCTGCGAACACCGTTGAACGGGCGAACTCACTTGCAACCGTCTGACAGAGATTGGTAGCCGTTTCGACCACATCGATCCCGATATCCACACGGTACTCTGCAGCGAAACCGAGTTTCCGGGCAAGGTTTACGTATTTCTTCAACCCGTCTTCAACGGAACGCTTCAGCGCCTCCATTTCTTCAACACCCTTAAAAGAGCCCGAATCGATCTCTCCAATGGAGACGAAGATAAAATTCTTGTACACGTTCGGGAAGGTCCTGATTATGGAAAGGAAGGAGTGCAGGCCGAACCCGTTGTAGCCGCCTACAAGCAGGACGGCCGTCATATCGTTCGGATCGCACTGGTCGGTGTTCACCTTGGAGCCTTCCAGGTACATGCCCATGAGAATATCATCAAGTGAACGGGCGCCCTTCCTTACATTCCGGTAGTGGCCGCGAATGACGTAGCACAGCGCAATGATACATCCGGTGATGAGCAGTGTCATCCACCCGCCTTCCTTGAATTTTATCACCACCGTGACGACAAGGATCGTGAGACACAGGATAAACCCAAGAAGATGGACACTGATGTACCGCTTCCATGGTATATCCCTATTCCTCCTCTTCAGGTAGAAGTTCATCATGCCGAACTGGTCGAGCGAGAAGGTGAGGAACACGTTGATGGAATACATGATTACCAGCGCAGTGACCGAACCCTTCGTATACAGGAGCAGCGCCAGTGATGATATGCCCATGAGCAGGACACCATCCTGCATGGTGAGGCGTTCCGAGAGTGCAGCGAAGCGGCGGGGGAACCACATGTCTATGGCCATGTTGCCCATGATCCTCGGGCCGCCGATGAATCCTGCCTGTGCGCCTACGATAAGGAGTGCGCCTTCCGAAAGGATGGTGATAAGGGCTATGGTGCCGCCCAGAGGCCATGCACCGAAGACCGCATCTGCCAGCATTGCGTTCATGGTCCGGCCCTGGGTGGGCCTGATGTCGAATAAGAGGTAGCTTACGATGAGTCCGCTTGCCATGAAGGCCAGAGACAGGGCCATATAGAGCATGGTGCGCTTACCATTGGGGATTTTAGGCTCGCGCATGACCTGCATGCTGTTGGAGACCGCCTCGATGCCGGTGTAGGTTCCTCCTCCCATGGAGAAGGCCCTCAGGAAAAGGGCCATAACCCCGACAAACCCTATGGCCTGCATGTCTCTTGAGATATCGCCGTGGAGATTCTGTGCTATGATGCCTGCCTTGGGGAAATGGGTCCCAATCCCATAAGCCAGAAGAATCACATGGGTTGCAAGGTATATCAAAAAGATCGGGGCGAGAACCGTTACGGATTCCTTCGCCCCTCTCAGGTTCATGATTATGAGGAATATGATGAGGAATACGACAAAAGGGACTTTGAACATGTAGTACTCATATGGCAGAAAGCTGAAGATGGCATCCCCGCAGGAAGCCAATGACACAGTGATGGTAAGGATATAGTCCACAAGCAGGGAACACCCCGAGATTATGCCCGCGGTCTTTCCGATGGTATGGGTGGCAACGATGTACCCGCCTCCACCATGCGGAAAGTGCTCGATGATGCGCGTATAGGTAAAGGAGATCACGAACACCGTGAAGGCCATTGCAACGGCCATGAACAGCGCCAGGTACGTGTGATCCCCAAGTGCTCGAAATGCCTCTTCCGGCCCGTAGGAGGATGACGAAAGACCGTCCGCTCCTAGTCCTATCCAGGCAAGCAACGGGATAAGGCTCAATTTATGAAAAATGGAGGCCTCTTTCAGATTCTTGGGCTCACCGATAAGCTTCCGCTTTATACGCTGCAGGAAATTCAGGTCACTCTGGCCGTTCATGGGCATCTGATATTACTTGGCAACGAAACCTAGCATAGGGTCCCGGAAGTCATATTCCATCTGCGGAAGCTACAACTGCTGCCATGATCCATGCAATAACATCCTTCCAAAAGCCTGCGAGGTTAGCTGACGGGCTCGGGCCTGAAAGTGCCCTATCCTTATCCAGGAATACGCCCCATAAACCGGGGTCCCCCGCATCCGTCTCTCTGACGGATTTTGGCTGTGTTTGCAGCCTGATATATGCTCGGCTCAAAACCTTGTCAATGGATATTTCCCATAAAGGATCACCAGAGGACTCACTACTGCTATAGATGTTCATTGCCGATTTGCATTCCTGAGAACAGAATTTTGAGCTTCATTTACCAGGTGTTTAGGTGTTCAAAATACAATTCTACATCATGACTCTTATGGGCAGGATCACCATAGCTACGCCTTCCCACTGAAGCCGGCGCTGGATAGAAAAGGCAGTCTCGTTGTGAAGAAAACGCTGGAACATGCCCTCCTTCTTAAATATGAGCTTACCTGCAAAAATCATGGAACTGGGATATTCCTTTGCAACAGTCTCGCAGAGAGTCGTGGCGGTCTCGACAACATCCGTACCGATGTCCATGCGGTAGTCCGCAGGATAACCCAGGTTCCTGGCAAGGCCCACATACTTTTTCAGCCCGTCTATAACATAACTCTTCAGTGCCTCTACCTCTTCAATCCCCTTGAAAGAGCCCGAATCGATCTCTCCCACTGAGACAAAGATAAAATTCTTATACATGTTGGGGAAGCTTCGAAATATTGAAAGGAATGAGTGAAGGCCGAACCCGCCATAGCCGCTCACCAGGATAATGGCTGTCATATCGTTCGGGTCAGGCGGATTCGAGTTGATCTTTGATCCCTCCAGATACATCCCCATGAGTATATCGTCCAGCGATCGTGTCCCTTTCCTTACCCTGCGATAGTGACCGCGGATGATATAGCACAGGGCCAGCAGGCAGCCAGTGATAAGGAGCGTCACCCACCCGCCTTCTTTGAACTTGATGAATACCGTGACGACAAGGATTGTCAAACACAGGACGAATCCGATAATATGGACGGGGAGATACCGCATCCATTTCGTTTCCTTTTTCTTTCTCTTCAAATAAAACTTGATCATCCCGAACTGGGACAAGGAGAAGGTCAGAAATACGTTGATGGAGTACATGACCACCAGGGCAGAAACCGACCCATTTGTATAGATGAGGAGAGCCAGCGATGATATCCCCATGAGCAAGACGCCATCCTGCATAGTGAGGCGCTCTGATAGCGCTGCAAAACGCCTGGGGAGCCAGAGGTCGATAGCCATGTTTCCCATGATCCTCGGCCCACCGATAAAACCTGCCTGTGCGCCGACCATGAGGAGCGCGCCTTCCGAAAGGATGGTGACAAGAGCTATGGTGCCACCAAAAGGCCATGCACCGAAGACCCCGTCTGCTAGCATGGCATTCATTGTCCTACCAGGTGTCGGCCTGATGCCGAAGAGGAGATAGCAGACAATGAGGCCGCTTGCCATGATGGCCAGGGACAGTGCCATATAGAGCATTGTCCGCTTGCCGTTGGGGACTCTGGGCTCTCGTATGACCTGCATGCTGTTGGAGACAGCCTCGATACCTGTGTAGGTTCCACCCCCCATGGAAAAGGCCCTGAGGAAAAGCCCCATTACCCCGATGAATCCGATTGCCCCCATGTCTTTTGCGAGATCCACATGCAGTTCTTCAACAATGGCTTCAGTCCCTGAGATATGGGTCCCGATCCCATACCCGAGCAGAAGGATATGGGTTACAAGGAATATGAGAAAGATCGGTGCCAGGATAGTGACGGATTCCTTCACCCCCCTTAAGTTTATGATCATGAGAAAGATGATAAGGAACACCGCAAAGGGGACCTTGAACATATGATATTGCATGGGGAGAAAGCTGAATATTGCATCACCGCATGATGCGAGCGACACGGTGATAGTAAGCACGTAGTCCACAAGCAGGGCGGACCCGGAAACGATACCTGCAGTCTGTCCGATGGTATGGGTGGCCACGATATATCCCCCGCCGCCATGCGGGAAGTGCTCGATGATGCGCGAGTAGGCATACGAGATGACAAAGACCGTGAAAGCCGTTGCAAGGGCAAGGAACAAGGCCAGGTAGGTGTGGGTGCCCAGCGCACGGAATGCCTCTTCAGGGCCATATGAAGATGATGAGAGACCGTCGGCACCCAGGCCGATCCAGGCAAGCAGCGGTATCAGGCTCAGCTTGTGGAAGATGGAAGGTTCGTTCAAATCCCTTGGGGCACCGATGATCTTCCGCCTCAATTGTTGCCACAGGCTCAGTCCATTCGTAACCTCAGACATCACGATTCACTTTAGAATAACAGGCAAATAAGGCATTATTGGGGATCAGATACCAAAGGTATGCAACACACCTAACACCCTCATCCATAGCATAATATCCTTCCAAAAGCCTACGAGGTTAGCTGCCGGGCTCGGACATGGAAGTGTCCTATCCATATGAAGGAATACGCCCCAAAAACCGGGTCCCCCGCATCCGCTATTTAAGCTGATTTCGGCTATATTTGCAGCCTGATATATGCCCTGGTGTAAGACCTTGTCAACGGATATTTCCCCATGACATGAAGTGCTGTTTTCGTGAGGATTTCAGAGCTTTTTTGATTATTATTTGCTGCAACAATAAAATCATAAAGTTACATGGCTGTTCTCGGGATATATAACATATAACACATTGATTTATTGTCAATTTACCACTAATTCTTGACAGGCCATGCATTGAATGCTAATTTTGTAATCAATAAATAATACTTCAGAGGTTCAAGTTCAGAACCGAGATAATATGTAATTAACTGAGAACGACGGGGGTTTGTTATGCTGAGAAAATTCATACCCGCTCCAGTTATATTCTTCATAGTACTAGGACTCATCACCGGGGCAGGTTTTCAGAAAACCGCCATGGCCCGGACTACCAGCATGCTTACAACTCCGGCCCTGACCGGCAAGAATAATACCGGCACCGAGCAGTCGAACCGAAAATCGCAGATCGTCACTAAAAGTAATAAGTCGGAAAAGGAAGCAACAATCAAAAAAGGGTCTGCCAAGAAAAAAACTCTCACAACCAAACACGCTGTCAAGAAAAAACAGGCAGCCCATTCACCCAAAAAAAAGGCACAGATTGCAAAGAAGGCAACAAAGAATACCCATTCCAAGAAACATGTTATAGCAGGCAGTAAGGGCCATAAGCATAAGAAGGCCGGCCTTGCCAGACATCCTGGAAAGAGCTCGAAACATCGACTCGCCAAAAGATCAAGGGTGAAAAAGGTCGTCGAACCCATCACAACTACCGAACAGACACCGGTCGACCCTGTTGTGGATCTCTGGCTTGCAAAGGATGCACCTGAGAGATTCAGAGAAGGCACCAATGACCACGAACTTAATGAGCTGACCCTGAAAATCCTGGAATCCGCGATCAGTTATCTGGGAACGCCATACCGCTATGGGGGGACAACCCCGAATGGATTTGACTGTTCAGGGTTTGTCCGCCACGTATTCAGCGAAAACGGCATCTCATTGGGCCGTTCATCAAGGGATCAGGCCCTCGAGGGGAAGCGGATCTCCCTGTATGATCTGAAACCGGGAGACCTCCTCTTTTTCAACATGCGCAGAAGAAAACAGCAGCATATAGACCATGTAGGCCTCTACATTGGAAAAGGACAATTCATTCATGCCTCGTCAAACCACTCTCGTGAAATAGCGATCGAAAATCTGGACACGGAACGATATCTGCCCAAGATCGTTGAGGCAAGAAGGGTCCTGGATACGATCCAGTAGATCATCAAAGGATTTGAGCGGATCGGGTTTTTTACGTTTCTAAACGCGATATCACGATTCAATCTTCTGCCTTCAAAGCCTTCAGCTTGGCCTTTTCAAGATACATGACCAGGTCTGCCTGCTTGATACAGTTCTCAAGGTCTTCGCTTGTATGCGCCGTGGCTGAGCCTGTGGAGAAGCTTACGGATACATCCGGGCTGCTGGCATTGAAGTTTGCTTTGTACACCTTCATCCGATTAAGGGACTGTTCAAGGGATATGCCGTCCATTGATGGCAGGATTACGAGAAACTCATCACCTCCGATGCGCGCCACCATGTCTTCAGGTCTGAAGGTCTGCCTGAGGATGTATGCGGCATTCTTAATGAGCCGGTCCCCGGCAGCATGGCCTTCGCTATCGTTCACTGCCTTCAACCCGTCGATATCCACCATCAGTATGCTCACCGGATATTTCCGGCTTGTTTTCAGCCGTTCAATCTCAGTATCTGCATAGAGCCTGTTATAGAGACCGGTCAACGGATCATGCAGGCTCAGGTAGCGCAGATGCTCCTCTGCCTCTTTCTGGAGAGTAATGTCTTCCATATGCACCATGACGAGGTTGGGAGGTACAAAGGCATATTTCACGACCATGTATTTCTTCTGGCCTGTGGTCCTCAAAGTATCCCAGAACTTGTTTTCAATATTGATGCGTTGTGCCAGACACTTGTGCATGTCATCAGTGATCCATGCCTTGCCATCATAGAACCGGCTGGCAGAGATATCCTTGAAGCCGGAGATCCTGCCCCTGGTAAACTCCAGGGCCGCATCGTTGTAGTCGATGAGAAAAAAATCTCCGTCCTTGTGTTCCCAGATGTATGTGGGCACAGGGATACCCATGAACTGTACCCTGAATCGCTCCTCGCTCTGCCTGAGGGCTTCTTGGGCCTGTATACGTTCGGTGATATCGTCGCCGGAACTCAATGCACCGATAATAGACCCCTTTTCGTCTCTGAGAACTGCATTATGCCAGGCAAACAACCTCCTTTCCCCGGATTTCGTCAGGAGGGCGCTTTCAAGGTACCTGGCGGGCTCGGCCTCGCCTGCTATGATCCGGGTGAAGACACCGGCCGCTGAAGGTATCTGATCTTGCGGAATTACGACCTCAAACCAGTTTTTCCCGATTATCTCAGTTTCCTGATAGCCTGTCAGCTCGCAGCCCTTGCGGTTGATAAGGGTCACCTTACCATTCGTGTCGAGGACCAGGAGCATTACCTCTGCGGTATCAAGGTAGATCTGCACAAGATCCCGCTCCTTCTGCAATGCCTGCTCCATTTGCCTGCGTTCAGCAACCTGCCATATGGAATGCATGAGCAAGGTAAGCTGCTGGACGTCTGAATTGCTGTAATTTGCCTCTTTATTTGCGACCCCCACCACGGCAACAATCCGTTCTTTGCTGAAAACCGGTATGGTCAGGAACCGGTGAAGGCTGGCATGGCCCTCAGGATACCCCTTTTTCAAAAGATGAGGTGCCTGATAATCATTTAATATAATCGGTTTTGCCTGCCTGACAGCCTCACCCCAGATGCCTGTCTTATCCAGCTGGTAAAGGGTTTTCTTTTCATTGATGCTGCACTCCTTCATCACATCCTTTGACCAGGTATTGAGGGTGAACTCCTGCGAAACATCATTATAGAAATAGATGTACCCTATCTTGCTTCCTGTGAGCTTGATGGATTCATCCAGGGCGTAGTCCAATAGGTCCTGGACAGAGTCGAATGCCCCCTGCGATATGCGCAAGAGACTCTCCATCCTGAGCTGGTTTATCCTGGCCTCTTCTTCTAAACTGTTGCGCTCGGAGATGTCCTGAACCCAGATGGTTACCCCTATAGCTCTGTCTTCTTCGGTATCCCTAAGCAACCATGCCCTGACACTGGTGGGGAAAAGGGTACCATCTTTACGGATCCATTCCCTGTCATGGAATTCCGAATATCCGCGTTTGAAGAGCTGGTTTCTGATAAGGTCTGCATCAAAGTCTCGCCACTTTTCCGGAATGAGATCCTGGTAGGGACGGCCCTTGATCTCGCCAGAGGTATACCCTGTCATGTCCAAGGTCGCCTGATTGACATCCACAATAAGCCCGCCTAGATCGCAGATTACGAGTCCTTCCTTGCTCTGTTCAAAGAGGCTGCGGTAATTTTTCTCACTTATCCTCAGCTCGCCAGTCCGCTTCTCTACAAGGGCCTCTGCCCTCTCCTGCCTTGTGAGGGCGGCGTGGAGGTACAAGGACAGGATAGCAGTGAGCAAGAACCCTACAGGCAGAATCAACCAGTGCCACAGGGAGTAGTGCCGCTTAAGGTAGACCGGACCTGTCACGATATCGATGCGCCACTGACGGCCTGCGAAAAGAAACTGATGTTCATATCGCAAAGGTAACGGATAGAGCCGAGAGAACGATGCCCCGACCTGCCCTGACCTCAGCCGCGGCGCCCAGTGATGGATGAGGCGCTTTCCTTCCGGTGCTGAAACATCCAGGAGTTCGGTGGGCATATCAGCCGGCGGCGTCGGCTCGATAGCAGCGCTCATTACATCATATCCGCGGAATACGCCTACTATAAAACCGGTTAAAGCAACCCTTCTCTGTTCCACAGTGCCGACAGGCAATCCCTGACGATAAACCGGTTTGAAGATCAGGAACCCGGCGGGGCTAACATCACCCTGTGATAGGATAATCCGGCCTGTAGCAACGGTTTCTCCAGAGTCACATGCCTTATGAAAAGACTGAAGCCTTTCAGGATCAGTCCCCAGGTCGAAACCAAGGACCTTTTCATTACCCGCTGCAGGCTCTGCATAATATATGGGATAATAAACCTGCCTGCTTTTTGCAGGAATCAGGTTCCCTTGCCGGTCCAGTTCGGTGAACCGGAACCCCTCAAGCCCTCCACTGCGGGCACTTTTTTCAAAGACAGCCCTATCCTTCCCCATAACCCTGGGTACCCACTGGATGGTCTGTCCCCTGTACTCTCCGGTAAGGACCGGGGCAACAAAATCCGTGAAACCGGCACGATTGATTTTCTGCATACCCTCCACGTACCTGCCCAGCATTTCAATACGACTTAAAAGTTGATTCAGCTCATCAATGACAAGGTGGCTCCGTATACCTGCATCGCTTTGAAAATATCCCCGGAGCCTTGCATTGACATCATTGTGTGCAATCCAGAAAAGTCCTGTTGTCAGGGCGCCACAGACGGACACAATAATAAACAGGCCAAAAAAACGCCCTGCATTAAAACCGAAAGGATATGGATCTTTCATGCTCTTCATCAGATCTCACCTTAGATGAATTACGTACCTTTAGCCATTTTTCCCTTCCGAGAAGAAGTGCTTAAACAGGTGGCGAATATCTTCAAGGGAGTCTTGGATAACAAAGGGAACCGCCTTGGCATATACATCCAGAAAAATTATGGCATTCACTGTTGAATCTGTATCCGAGGCGGCCTTCAAACGTTTTGCCATGTTCTGATTCACAATTTCGATCTTCTTATAAAATTCCTTGAGCCCCTTACATTCGATATCCGGGTCATGGCCCTGTTTTTTCATGAAATATTGGGCCAGAAGGTACATGGAAGTGGCCCGATATATGGTCTCATCCTCGCTGGCCAGAGGCAGATGATACCTTGCCATAGGCCTTAAAAAGACCGTATGCGGGCACCCTGATGTAGCACTGATAAGGCCCATTAAAGAGCTGATGGCCCTCTGGGCCGTTGTCTCCTGGAATACTGTCCTCTCTTGGGTTATTACCGTAAGTTTAATGATGTCATAAGACACCTGGTCTTCAAAGCGCCTCACCACATCAACGAGATGTGCCGCCAATGGGCAACTGGGATGCTCCGGGGTTTTCAAAGGACAATGCGGACATTGATGAAAACCCAGATCGGTCCATTCCTGCAGGGATTCAGGTGTGTCGGCAAGCAGACTTAAGTCATGAGCATCAATTACGAGATCAAAGACCTTCTCACCTCCTGTATCAGAGGCAAAGCGGTATCGGACAGAGATTGTCTGCATGGAAATATTTATCGGATTTTTTTATGATAATACTGATGAGATAATTGGTAACCTTACGATATGGGATAAGATCTTCAGCGTGCATGGGTATGATCAGGATAAAATGGATTCTTTCCGGTTGCCCCGGAAGAGTTTCTGGGGTATTTGCAGAAATCGCATAGAGTTCTCCGGTGATAAATGGTTATATGTTCAGTACCCGACACATCACTTGATTAGGTTGTCGCACTATGTATGAAAAGCATTTCGGATTTAAGATAAAACCTTTCCAGACCATCCCCAATCCTGAAGTATTTTACCCCAGCCCCAAGCATGAGAATGCACTTACCTATCTTGAATATGGACTCATGGAAAGGACAGGGTTCATTCTCCTGACAGGTGAGATCGGTTCCGGCAAGACGACACTCATCAAGCATCTCATCAATAAAATCGAGTCACAGATTGACATTGCAGTTATATTCAATACAAATGTCACCGCCGAACAGCTCATAGGTTTGATCCTGAACGAATTCGAGCTGGCCCCGGGCAATGGCTCCAAGGCAGATGCCCTGAACAACCTCTACCTGTTCCTCATAGAAAAATTTGCAAAGAACCACCGGGTGCTGCTCGTCATTGATGAAGCTCAAAACCTCAGCCGTGACGCGCTGGAAGAAGTGAGGATGCTGTCGAACCTCCAGAGTGACGACCAGATGCTCTTACAGATCATGCTCGTCGGCCAACCCGAATTGAGGACAAAGATCAGAAAACCGAACCTTGCCCAGCTCAATCAGCGTATTACCGTTGCCTACCATCTCCCTGCGCTGACCCGGGAGGAAACAGAGGGCTATATCACCTTCCGGATCGAGAAGGCCGGAGGTAAGGCCGATATCTTTACGCACGAGGCAATTGATCTGATCCATGAAACGAGCATTGGTATCCCACGGACCATCAACATCATCTGTGATACTGCCCTTGTTTATGCATATGCAGACGACCTTGAAAATATCAATGCACCCGTTATCCAACAGGTGATAGCTGATAGGGAGGGTACGGGTCTGTCTTACCACTCTGCCGAGATAACCGATCAAAAGAATCGTTATCAGGGTAGCAGTTCCCTCATACAAAGAATTGAGACCCTCGAAGAGGGCCTAAACAAATTCCAAATACATGTGGCTACCAGGATGGGGGAATTGGAGAAGACTGCACATTGCTATCAAGATGAACTTCTCAATCAGTTAAAGGATCAGTATGACCGTGAGCGCACGAAAAACGAGAAAATCTTTGTAGAATATGCCAAGCTTAAGGAAAAGTACCTCAATCTTCTAAGAAAGCTTAAAGGGGATCATGTTGATGGTTCTCATATTCAGGTAAAAGAGGAACTCGCCAAGGCCAAAACGAAAAACAGCAGTAAAAAAAGAAACGATAAAATGAAGGCAGTTACATAGTTTAATTTAAAATTTTGTGTTCAAGAGGCATAAAATCCGGTTTTAATCCTTCATCGTCACCTTCACTCTGACAATGCGGTTGCCTCGCATACGTTCAATCTTCAACAGCATACCCTCATATGTCAGGGTGTCGCCCTCCTCGGGTATGCGGTCCAACTGCCCATAGATAAGGCCTGAGAGGGTGTCATAATCGACGGGAAACTCCTGGCCGATAGCACGCTCAAGGTCAAGCAGGCTCATGGAGCCTGTCACAATAAAACTCTTGCCGCTCACCGGAACAAGGGGAGGTCGGATTATGTCGTGCTCATCGGCAATGTCTCCCGTGATCTCTTCGATGATATCTTCCAGGGTGATTCCACCTTTCACCGTGCCGTATTCATCCACGACAAAGGCCATGTGCAGATGCATGTTCTGGAAATCAATGAGCTGTGTCAGTATGGACTTGGTCTCGGGCACGAAGTGGGCTTCCCGCATGTTGTCCTTCAGTACGAATCCTTTTCTCTCCTTGATAAAAGGCCATATGTCCTTGATATGGAGGAAACCTATGATGTTATCCTTTCTGTCCTTGTACACCGGATACCTGCTGTGGTTCTTGGTCGTAACCGTAAACACCACATCATCGAAGGTGCTGTCAGCCGATATGAACATCATCTCGTTCAGCGGCAACATCACCTTTCTCACCGGAACCGAGTCCATATCCATGATGGCGATGAGCATCTTTGCCTTTGCCTCGGGGATAAAGCCCTCCTCGTGTCCCATGGTTATGAAAGACCCTACATCCTCCTCTGTGAGATGTTCGGAATGACCGGTCTTGAGCCCAAACAGGGCAAGGATACCCCCCGCCATCATGGAGAGCACCCTGACAATGGGATTAAATGCCTTGATAATGAACTTGATGGGCTGCGAGAAGAAAAGGGCCACGATTTCCGGACGGTATGCGGCAAGCGTCTTGGGGGTTATCTCCCCGAAGACAAGGATGAGCACGGTCATGGTTATGGTTGCATACAGGATACCCCGCTCTCCGAACAGGGAGATGAAGAGCGCCGTGGCAAGTGCCGAGGCAAGGATATTTACAAAGTTATTTCCCAGAAGGATGGCACTGATGAGTCTCTCAGGCTGCTTCAGGATTTCCTCCACCCGCTTGGCCTTGGTGTTGCCCTTCTCCACGAGCGACCTGATCCGGTACCGGTTCACCCGCATGAATGCAGTTTCGCTCGACGAAAAGAACGCCGACAATACAACGAGAACGATGAGGATGAGGATATATGCGATCTCGTCGGCCCTGGTAATCATCTCCGTATCCTACCCCCTGAAGTTTAATCGAATAAGACCATCTGATCAGGTTTCGGCTTCTTGTGCTTCACAATTGTCTCTTCAGTATTCCCGGCAGGGATACGACCCACGAACTCCGACGGGAAATCTTCCGGACATACAAGGTAGAGCAGGTCTTTTGCCCTGGTCATGCCTACATAGAACAGGTTCTGCTCCTCTTCAAGGGAAGACCCGGAGAGCGGGAATACCCCCCTCATGAGCCCTGCCATGAAGACGCACCTGAATTCAAGCCCCTTGGCAGCGTGCGCCGTTATGACATGGACCTTCTCGGCTCCCAGGGCGCTCTGGTCATTGCTGAGTTTGAGGAACTCCACAAAATTCTCTGCGTTATCACCAAATAATTGTGCATATTGATAAAAAGGGCTCCCGGCATCCAGAAGCGGTAGCTTAAAGAAGTCCGACGCCTCTATCTTCGTGACCCGCTCAGAAACAGACCCGGTCAAACCTTCCAGAAAAACCGCGGCCTGCTTAACCCTGTCTTGCACATGGCCGGCAGGATCCAGTCCTGATTGAATACATTTCAAGGCCTGTTCCCCTACCCCTTTCACCGAATGCTCCCACCGGCTGCCCAAAAGCAGCCCGATGCGCTCCCTGATGCCGGGCATTGCGGCAAAAGGCCCGGCATAGGCGGTATCGTGAGGGATTGATGCCCGTGCGAGCGCCTCCATTACGGGCACTGCCTGGCTTTTGGTGCGAACGATTATTGCCATATCACTTAATCCATATTCACCCTTTGCCTTGCCCACGCTCGTTTGGGTGAGCCCGCCTGAAAGGGCTTCGATCTCGTTGGCAATGAATTCATAGGGCCGGCCGGTTCGAACGATCTTTATTGGTGATGTTTCCCGCTGAGAGCATACCGCATCGGTGTTAATAAAGGCGTTGGATGCAAACGCCATGTGCATGCCCAGACGGTGGGTGGCACTCAGGTGTATCTTCATGCATTCGGAGCTGTCTTGGATGAAATCCTCAAAAGAGGCCTTGCTGCTGCCCCGAAAACCGTATATGGCCTGGTTCGGGTCGCCGATGACCATAACGCTCCTGGCACCTTTGCTTAAGATCTTGAGAAACGAATATTGCAACGGGTTGATGTCCTGGAACTCATCAACCATGACATGGAGAAAATGCTTTGTGCATAACCCGGATGAAACAATCCGATTAGCCTCGGCAATAAGCCCTTCGTAGGTAAAAATCCTTCGGGATTTCATGAGTTCGACCAGTGCCGCCTGTTCCGGGGCAAGCGTCTTCTCTGTGCCCTGCCGGAAGACCAGGTCATCCACCCATTTCTTTACATCCTTATCGATATCCGGTGCAGCCATCTTTTCCAGCATGTCCTCGTCGGCCACTTCAAATGCTATGCCTGCCCCGTGCAAAATCCGGGCTGCCAGGGAATGGAAGGTGCTGACTTCAATCCCGTCTCCCCTGCCATCTTCTCCACTCCGGCCAAGCCGGTTCCTGATCTCCTGGGCGGCTCGGTTGGTAAAGGTGACGGCCAGGATCGATGTTTCTCCCTTGTCTATGAGCCCCCTGATGCGTTCAACAAGGACACGTGTCTTACCCGTGCCCGGCCCTGCAATTACGGCGATAGAGCCTTCCTTCCATGCAACAGCTAAGCGTTGTTCATCATTGAGCTGCATCATGGGCCGTTCAGGGGTTGCCTCGGTCTTTTTTCCCCGGGGGATGTCCTCTTCTTCCTCACCGGCGCATCAACAACACCTTTGCTGAAGAGCATGTCCTGCTCGTTATCCTTAAATACCCGTACACGGCCGAACTTTCCGTCGTACCCAGCTTCCTTGTCCACCTCGCCCAGCCTCATACGCTTTACAGCCAGTGCAATGATTTCTCCGGCCACGGACTTTATCTCATCCAGGTCCGCATCCAAAAGCAGCGGCAATTCACCGCCCAGGCTTCCGGTAAGCTTCTCGGACAAGGCCATTACCCTTTTCGTGGGGCTCGCCACATGCATGATCTCAGAGAGTATTTCGGTCAACGGGATGAGTGAATAAAAATGCCTGGCGCTTTGAGGCCGCTCGCCTTCAGGCCGGTCGGCAAGCTCCTCCACACGGTTCAACACACCTACCGTGAGCGGCTTGCCGCATTTTGGGCAGAGGCCTTTATACTCCCTTGTCTGCTCCGGCATGATCACCACACCGCAGTCCCGGTGGCCGTCCAGGTGGTACTTGCCCTCCTCTGGAAAGAACTCCACGGTGCCCAGCAGGCCAACGCCGGTGGCCATGGCATTGCGGATGGCATAGTAGTCAAGCCCGCAGTCAAAGACCGTTGCCTCGCGCCCCAGTTTTTCCGCAGAGTGGGCATCCGAGTTGGAGATGAGGTGATACCGGTCCAGGCTCTTCACCATCCAGTTCATGGGCGGGTCGGAAGACAAGCCGGTCTCCACGGCAAAGATGTGGGGCTCCAGGTCGATATAGCACTCCTTGATGGTATCGAAGCCGGACTTTGACCCCAGGGCGGAGAACCACGGCGTCCAGATATGGGCCGGGATCAGGAAGGCATCCGGGCTTGCCTCAAGAACGATCTCCAGCAGATTCCGGGAGGTGATGCCGAGAATCGGTCTGCCATCCGAAAGGATGTTGCCTACCTTTGCAAGAGAGACCCCTATTCTCTTTGCTGTTGCCAGGTCAGGTGCGCCGATGACGTGGTGCACCTTGCGGACCTTGTCGCCCTGTTTATATATGGTGCTGATCTCTCCGGTCAGGATGAAACGCGTCTGCGGAGCGTCATTCTTGAGGCGGTACATGCCGGGTTCGGCCTGGACAAGCTCCTCCTCCATCTCCTTGACCCATGACGGGTGCGTGAGGTCTCCGGTGCCGAGCACGGCGATGCCTTTTCTCACGGCGCCCCTCCCCAGTTCGGGAATGGTGAGGCTGCGGCTGGTGGCACGGGAAAAACGGGAATGGACGTGCAGGTCGCAGAAAAATCTCATAGGGAATCCTTCTCTCTGTATAGTCCTTGATATTCTTTCAATTGCCGCGACAAGGTAGCTTGCCGAGGGAGAACTGTTCTGCTATGGTGTCGGGTATATGAGCTCTTATCTAAGGTATATTGCATTGCTTTTGGTCTGTGTGATTATAGTAGCATGCCAGCAGGAGAATCACAAGGCGGTTGTCCCACCGGCGTCGGGTGACGCCATACCGGCCGATATCACCCCTGCCTATGGCGACGTGCTCGTGCTTTCCTCCATCGGCGACGCCAGCAACCTCATCCCCATGCTCTCTTCCGACGCCTCCTCACACGAGGTGGCAGGCTTTCTCTTTAACGGGCTGGTCAAGTATGACAAGGACTACAACATCGTAGGCGATCTGGCCAGGAGCTGGGACATCGAGAACGACGGCAAACTCCTGCGCTTTCACCTGCGCAATGACGTACTCTGGCATGACGGGGCAAAATTCACTGCCAGGGATGTCATGTTCACCTATACTCTCATTATCGACCCCAAAACCCCCACAGCCTATGCCGAGAAATACAAGCTCGTGAAAAGGGCGCGCATCCTCGATGAGTATACCTTCGAGGTGGAATACGACAAGCCGCTTGCACCTGCACTCATCAGCTGGGGATCGCTCCAGGTCCTGCCCGAACATCTCCTCAAGGGCGTGGACATCACCAAGACACCCTTTGCCCGCTCGCCCGTAGGCACTGGCCCCTTCTCCTTCGTGAGCTGGCAGACCGGCCAGAAGATTACGGTAAAGGCCAATGAGAAGTACTTTGACGGGGTGCCCTATTTCACTGGCATCAACTACCGCATCATCCCGGACCAGAACACCGAGTTTCTGGAACTCAAGGCAGGCAGCATCGACATGATGGGGCTGACCCCTCTGCAGTATCTCCGCCAGACCGAAACGCCGGATTTCAAGAAGCTGTATGCCAAATACAAGTTCCTCTCCGACGGCTACACCTACCTGGGCTTCAACCTGAAGAAAAAGCCCTTTGACGACAAGCTGGTCCGCCAGGCAATTTCATACGCCATTGACAGGGACGAGATCATCAAGGGCGTGCTCAACGGCCTGGGCGAACCGACCACCGGCCCATACAAACCGGGCACCAAGTGGTACAACACCAAGGTCACGAGATATCAGTACAACCCTGACAAGGCCCGGGAGCTGCTGATGCAGGCCGGCTACCTCGACAGGAACGGGGACGGCATCGTTGAGTTGGACGGCAAAGACCTCACCATCACCATCCTCACCAACCAGGGCAATCCGCTCCGCGAGAAGACGGCCCAAATAGTCCAGCAGCGGCTCAAGCAGGTGGGCATTGCCGTCAAGATCCGTATCATCGAGTGGACCGTGTTTCTGAAGGAATATGTGGACAAGGGCAACTTCGATGCCGTGATCCTCGGCTGGAACATCCTGCAGGACCCTGACCTGTATAATGTCTGGCATTCCAGCCAGGCCGTCAAGGGCGGGCTCAACTTCGTAAAATATAAGGACCCCGAGGTGGACACGCTGCTCACGGACGGCAGGCAGACCTTTGACGAGACAAAGCGCAAGCAATGCTATGACCGCTTCCAGGAGATCCTGGCCGACCAGCAGCCCTATATCTTCCTCTATGTACCTTACAGCCTGCCGGCAGTAAGTTCCCGCATAAAGGGGATCGTGCCTGCCCCTGCCGGAATCACCTACAACCTTGAAAAATGGTACGTGCCCAAGGCTTATCAGAAATACACCACCTTACAGTGACGGGGGTCTGGGTATGCTCCGCTACCTGATGAGGCGCCTTGCCATTCTTATCCCCACCTTCATCGGCATAACCATCGTTTGCTTTGCCGTGATCCATCTGGCACCCGGGTCGCCCACAGATATGCAGACCCAGATGAACCCCGACATAACACCCCAGGCCATTGAACAGCTCAACAAACACTACGGCCTCGACAAGCCGCTTATGACCCAGTACTTCGGGTGGATGAAGAGCCTGGCACTTCTCGATTTCGGAAATTCCATTTCATCGGATGCCAGGCCTGTGTGGGACAAGATCAAGGAACGGCTGCCCATAACCATTTACATCAACATCTCATCCATGATCATCATCTTCCTGGCCGCCATACCTCTGGGCGTAATCTCGGCGCTCAAGAGGGGCAGCGCCCTGGACCGGTCCATTACCGTCTTCGTGTTCATCGGCTTTTCCATCCCGGGCTTCTGGCTGGCGCTCATCTGCATGGACCTCTTCGGGGTGAGGCTGGGCTGGTTGCCCATATCCGGCATCCACTCGCCCGAGTACATAAACCTTCCGCTGTGGGGCAAGGTAGCGGACACGACCAGGCACCTCTTTCTGCCGGTATTCATCTCCGCCTTCGGTTCGCTGGCTGGCATGAGCAGGTATATGCGCTCCAGCATGCTGGAGATCATCAAGCAGGACTATATCCTCACGGCCCGGGCCAAGGGCTTGAGCGAGCGCACCGTGATCTACAAGCACGCCATGCGCAACGCCCTGCTGCCCGTCATCACCATCTTAGGCCTGTCCATCCCGGGGCTCATCGGTGGCAGCGTTATCTTTGAGAGCATCTTTGCAATCCCCGGTCTCGGCAAACTCTTTTATGAGGCCATCATGATGCGCGATTACAACATGATCATGGGCAGCCTTACCATCGGCGCAGTGCTTACGCTGCTGGGCAATTTGATTGCAGACATTGCCTACAGCATTGCGGACCCACGCATACGGGTGACATAATATGGGTTTCTGGCCACGGCTCTTGAAGGATAAGCTGGCAGTGATCGGGCTGTTGATCGTGCTCGGTTTTGTCGTACTGTCCGCGCTTACGCCAGCCATCGCGCCATACAACCCCAGCACCATCGATGTGAACAACATCCTGGCGCCCCCTTCGGCGGCACACTTTTTCGGCACCGACGACCTGGGCCGCGACGTGTTCACCCGCATGCTCTACGGAACAGGCATCTCGCTTAAGGTGGGGTTCGTCGCAGTGGGCATTGCCGTGCTCATCGGGACCGTGCTCGGGGCCATATCGGGCTATTATGGCGGGATCCTGGATATGATCATCATGCGCTTCGTGGACATCATGCTCTGCTTCCCGTCCTTCTTCCTGATCCTGGCCGTGATCGCCTTCATGGAGCCTTCCATCTACAACATCATGGCAGTCATCGGGTTCACCTCGTGGATGGGCATCACGCGCCTGGTGCGTGCCGAGTTCCTGAGCCTGAAGGAGCGTGACTTCGTGCTGGCTGTCAGGGCCATGGGCGCGAGCAACATGCGCATCATCTTCGGCCACATCCTGCCCAATGCCATGGCCCCTGTGCTCGTGTCCGCCACTCTCGGCGTCGCTGCAGCAGTGCTCACCGAATCCGCGCTGTCCTTTTTGGGCATCGGCGTGCAGCCGCCCACACCAAGCTGGGGAAACATGCTGACCCAGGGTCAGAACGTCCTGGGCATCGCGTGGTGGCTCTCCTTTTACCCGGGTATGGCCATTTTAATCACCGTACTAGGATACAACCTGTTGGGTGAAGGCATCAGAGATGCTATAGATCCGAGGTTGAGGCAGTAGGGCATGACGACATTATTCATGAATATATACATTGACAAGAACACCCCCCCTCTCCCACCAGGGGAGAGGAAACCGGGCTTACCTCGAGCTCAGTTTACGTAACCATATATCCATAACCCTTCTGCTCATCATGGTGGCCTTGAGCGCAGGCTGCGCCCACAGACCGGATGTGCCGCCGAGCCGTCAGATGGGGAAGCCGTGAGATACGTGCATACAATTTGGTCACATCTATCTGCAGCTTGTCCGAGCATACTTGCTTGCTGCCCACCATTGCTTTCCTATTCTCTGAGGATTATTACTTCTTTATAAGCCAGTGCAATAAATACCATACCAATGGAGCATATAGTTAATGTCTCAACCGCAAGATTATGAAAAAACCATAAAAGAAATAGAGATCCTGAGACAGCGGGTTTATGAACTCGAGGCCTCGGAAACTCGTCTGAAACAGGCCGAGGAAGAGCTACAGGCCTCGGAGAAGAAATACCGTACCATCTTTGAAAACACAGGCGCGGCCACCATCCTCATCGAGGCGGATACGGTTATCACCATGGCAAATACGGAGTTCGAAAAGCTCACTGGCTTTTCCCGTAAGGAAATCGAAGGCGCCATGTCCTGGGTCAACTTCATCCACTATGAGGATCGTCCCAGGATGGTCGACTACCACAACCTCCGCCGCGTCAATCCCGCATTGGCACCGAGAAACTACGAATGCCGGTTCATCAACAGATCCGGCAGGACACTCACCTGCTACCTTACGGTAGCGGTACTACCCGGAACAACCCGGAGCATCGCATCGTTCCTGGACATCACCGATATGCGTGAGGCGGAAAAGGCACTGAAGGCCCAGGAAGAACAGTACCGCCTGCTCGTGGAAACCATGAACGACGGCATCGGTGTGCAGGACGCGCATGGGGTCGTCACCTATGTGAACGACCGGGTCTGCGAGATGCTCGGCTACACCCGTGGCGAGATCATGGGCAGGCAAGCATCCGAACTTCTCAACGAGGCATCAAAGGGCATCTGGCTCGGTGAGATGGCCAAGCGCAAGGTCAACGAGTATGAACCGTACGAGGTGGCCTGGCAAAACCGCGATGGTGAGTTCATCCACACCATCGTGTCCCCCATGCCGCTCCACGATGCCGACGGGAACTTCACCGGCAGCTTCGCAGTGTTCACCGATATCACCAGCAGGAAAAAGGCGGAAGAGGACCTGAGGCTCTCGGAAGAAAAGTTTGCCAAGGCCTTCAGGTCGAGCCCGGATGCAGTCACCATAAGCACCCTCAAGGAAGGGCGCTTCTTGGACGTCAACGAAGGATTCCTCAAGATCACGGGTTACGACCGCAGCGAGGTGATCGACCACACGTCCATAGAGCTGGGCATCTGGCCGTCGCCTGAATTCCGCCAGGACATCATGGGCCAGGTGACGGCCAAAGGCGGCATCAGCAATCTCGAGGTGGAATTCCGCATCAAGTCAGGCGAGCTCCGCAAGATCGTCTATGCAGCCGAGTCCATCGACCTCCAGGGCGATCCGTGCCTCATATCCATCTTCACCGATGTCACGGAGCAGCGCCGGCTTGAGCGCGAGATCCTGGATGTGGGCGAGCGCGAGCGGCAGAAGATCGGCCAGGACCTGCACGACGACCTCCAGCAGCACCTCATCGGCATCGAAGCCCTTGCCCTGCTGCTGGAGAACCGCCTGGACCAGTCCTCAAAGCCCAATGCCTCTCTGGCACATGACATGGTCGCGCTGATCCGTGAGGCCATTGCCAAGACCCGGACCATTGCGCGAGGCCTGAGCCCGGTATACATAGACGAGGCCGCACTGTTCTCCGCCATACGGGACCTCGCCAAGCAGCTTGAATCCATCTTCGGCGTTTCCTTCCAGCTGGATGTGAGCAAAGCAGTTCATGTGAAAGACAACGCAACCGCGGTGCACCTCTTCCGCATCATCCAGGAGGCGCTCAACAATGCAGTGCGCCATGGCAAGGCCAGGCACATCGCCATCACCCTCAAGCCAAAAAAGGGCTCCATCATGCTCTCCGTTATCGATGACGGCATCGGCCTGCCTGATGAGATCGACCCGAAAAAGGGCCTGGGCTTGAGCATCATGCGCCACCGCGCACGCATGATCGGCGCCGAGCTGGCAATCAAGAAAAACCCCAAGGGAGGGACCTCTGTCATATGTCAGCTCATTCACGCATCATGATCGTTGACGATCACCCCATCTTCCGCAAAGGTCTTGCACAGCTCATTGGTGAGGAGTCGGACATGGAGGTGTGCGGCGAGGCCGAGGATGTCCCTGAGGCCAAGAAACTCCTGGAACGGCTCAAGCCGGATATGGTGATTGTGGACCTCTCCCTGAAAGGGGCGAGTGGCCTTGAGCTGATAAAATATACCCATGATCTCAACCCCGGCCTGCCCGTGCTAGTCATCTCCATGCACGACGAGCAGGTGTATGCCGAGCGGGCACTGAAGGCCGGCGCCAGGGGCTATATCATGAAGCAGGAGATGACGGGCAAGGTAGTGACAGCCATCCGCCAGGTGCTTAATGGCAAGATGTTCTTCAGCGAAGACATCGTCGACACCATCCTCGGCCGCGTCGCGGTCGCATCCTCGGCTGTCCATAAAGACCCTGTGTCCACCCTGTCGGACCGGGAGCTGGAAGTCTTCACCTTCATCGGGAGGGGTCTGGGCAGAAAGGAGATGGCTTCTGCCCTGAACGTAAGCATCAAGACCATCGGAACCTACCGGGAGAAGATCAAGGAGAAGCTCAGCATCAGAAGCTCGCCGGAGCTGGCCAAACGCGCCGTGGAATGGGTGCAGTCGCAGGGGGGATGAAATCCGGGATGGAAAGATTTATATGGTGAAATAACTGGATTCCCGCCTTCGCGGGAATGACGCATGCAAAATCTTTCGCCCCGGAATATGATACAATCAGTTTCGCGGGAATATTTGTGTTTCGCAGGAATGACGTTTTAAAGATATCGATGTACCTAGGCATTTTACCTACCCCACCCGCCTCGTTAAACACACCCCACATTCAGCCCTGTGCCGATTTTATATGAAAGCCGCCTGCCGTATAGACATACATGAGAGAAAAATATTAAGGAGGTGGCCCATGAACCACAAGGAAGAATATGAAAGGAAGCTTGTAAACGCCGAGGATGCCGTACACGTGGTGAAGTCCGGTGACTGGGTCGACTACGGCCATTTCACCTGCGCGCCCACGTATCTAGATGCGGCGCTTGCCAGGAGGGCCACAGAGCTCCGCGATGTCAAAGTCCGTGCGCTAACCTTCCCGGGCACCGTGGCCATCGCCGCTGTTGACCCAGGGCAGGACCACTTCACGTACAATAACTGGCACTTCAGCGGAGGCGACCGCTCGCTGCACGACAAGGGCCTGTGCAACTATATCCCCCTGCTCTACCACGAGGGCCCTTCCCTTTACAGCATCATCGATACGGACGTCTTCATGGTGAAAGTGGCACCCATGGACAAGGACGGCAATTTCAACTTCGGCCCTTCCAACTCCATCTCGAAACATATCGCAGACCGTGCAAAGACAGTCATCGTGGAGGTGAACACGAACGTGCCCTACTGCCACGGCGGCAGGAACGAGTCCATACACATCTCAAAGGTGGACTTTATCGTGGAGTCCGACAACAGGCCCCTGTTCTGCGTGCCCGAGCCAAAAATCAGTGAGGTGGACAGGAAGATCGCATCGCTCATCGTGGAAGAAATCCCTGACGGCGGCTGCCTGCAGCTGGGCATAGGGGCCATGCCCAACGCTGTGGGCAAGCTCATCGCCGAAAGCGACCTCAAGGACCTGGGCGTGCATACCGAGATGCTCGTGGATTCCTACGTAGACATGTACATGGCAGGCCGTGTCACCAACATGAAAAAACATGCAGACAAGGGCAAGATGGTCTACACCTTTGCGCTGGGCAGCCAGAAGCTCTATGACTTCATCGACCAGAACCGCTGCTGCGCATCCTACTCGGTGGACTACACGAACAACCCTGAAAACATCCGCGCCAACGACAACACCATCGCCATCAACAATGCCGTGGAGGTGGACCTCTTCTGTCAGGTGTCTTCCGAATCTTCAGGCACGCGCCAGATCTCGGGCACGGGCGGCCAGTTCGATTTCGTGTTCGGTGCCTTCCATTCAAAGGGCGGCAAGTCCATCATCTGCCTGACCTCAACCACCAAGGACAAGAACGGCACGGTGAAATCACGCATCCGCCCCATGCTCGAGCCCGGCTCCATCGTCACCGTGCCGCGGACCATCGTGCATTACGTGGTAACCGAATACGGCAAGGCCATGCTCAAGGGCAAGAGCACCTGGGAACGGGCCGAGGCGCTCATCAACATCGCCCACCCCGACTTCCATGACGAACTCATCTGCGAGGCAGAGAGGATGGGCATATGGAGAAGGTCCAATAGGCTGGCAGCGTAGGTTATCCGGCCGTATACAAACCTCGAAGTGAGATAGCCACCTCCTGCGTCATTCCCGCGAAGGCTTCGAATCCAGTCTCTTCAAGAACTTCTGGACCCCCGCCTTCGCGGGGGTGACACTTTTTGAGTTTTGTATTTGCATCAAACGCTATAAATCCCTCATGTCCTCCCTTTTCAAAAAAGCAGCAATCTGCATGCATGGATCAATCACAGGATATCAACTGCCTTATGATTCAGTTTCCAGAAGACACCGGGACATAATTGCAATATACCTTTGTGATTACGGAGGAAGACCATGACCAGAAGCGCCGACTTCGCGCACCTCACACCCGAGGTGCTGCTCGATGTAATAGAGGATGCCACGGGCATACCCATGACCGGGCTTACCATGCCGCTGCCCAGCTATATCAACCGGGTCTACGAGCTTCAGAGCAAGGCGGGCGAGCGCCTCATCGCCAAGTTCTACCGGCCCGGGCGCTGGAGCAAGGAGGCCCTCGAGGACGAGCACCAATTCCTGGCCGACTGCGCGGAAGACGAGATACCCGTGGTATGCCCCCTGAAGCTCTCCGACGGCAGCACCCTGGGAAAGACCGACAGCACGTATTTCGCTCTGTTTCCCAAAAAGGCCGGACGCGCCTTTGAGCTGAACAACGATGAAGACTGGACACGGGTGGGCACGCTCATCGGGCGCATCCACCTGGCAGGCGAGCGGCGCAACACCCCAGGACAGGATCACCCTGCTCCCCCTGAAATCCACCCGGGACGACCTGGATTACCTCATCAGAGGGCGGGTTCGTCACCCCCGAGCACAAGAGCGCCTTTACGGACCTGACATCGAGCATCGTCGAAGGCTATCTCCGGCCTCTTTGACGGCGCCGAACTGATCCGCATCCATGGGGACTGCCACAGGGGCAACCTCCTTGAACGTCCGGGCGAGGGGCTCATGGTGATCGATTTCGACGACATGATGGTGGGCCCCCCTGTCCACGACCTCTGGCTGCTCCTGCCCGACCATGCGGGCCATTCGCGCCGCGAGATCGACCTTCTGCTCACGGGCTATGAGCAGTTCCGCGAGTTCGACCACTCATCCGTCCTCCTCATAGAGCCCTTGCGGTTCATGCGCATCGTCTATTTCCTGGCCTGGTGGGCAAGGCAGGCAGACGATTTCGACTTCAGGAACAACCACCCCGACTGGGGCACCGACGCCTTCTGGAACAAGGAGATCCTTGACCTTAACCACCAGTTCCAGGTCATCATGGAGCACAAGGTGGCATGGGAGGAAGGCAGGTTCTTCGGGGAGTGAAACCTTATTGGGCTAACTGCAAGTCTCTCCATCCGTCATTCCCGCGGAAGCGGGAATCCAGTATTTATCAGGATCCCTGGGTCCCCGCTTTCGCGGGGACGACAAAAAACACCCTTTAGCGACCGCCTCCTTCGCGGGGGGTGACGCCTATAATGAGTATGCAATTATCTTTTCAGATCTGAAGGGTTTTTTAGATGAATCTCAGGTTGGGTTCGTTTTTCGCTCACCCCTTTGAACCATCACCGCAAGGCTATTTTATGAAGGAGCCGCTTCATGCGGTGTTCCAGGGATTGACGTTCCGTCTCGGCCAGATGCCTGGCTTCATCGAGGATCCTTTGCATGAGCTCCATAGCCAAACCCAGTTCCCGGGCGTGGTGCTCATACCATTTGGCAAGCTCTTCTGCGGCAAACACGTCATGCGGGTGCATGGCGATGATGTCTTTCCACAAGCTGACAGCCTCCTCCCACTGAAGTGCCCTTTTGTGGATGAGCGAGAGCGATTTCCGTGCGTTCAGCGCTACCTCCGGCTGTGTACATCCCTTCAGCGGCTCGAGCA
The DNA here is from genome assembly GCA_963785235.1 of uncultured delta proteobacterium. Taxonomy (GTDB): domain Bacteria; phylum Desulfobacterota; class Desulfomonilia; order UBA1062; family UBA1062; genus MWEI01. Next base: position 391,321 of record CAWAUM010000003.1, read on the forward strand.
TCCGCCTGGCCGATTCAAGGTCGCCCCGGTCGTGATGCAGCCGCGCCGCGCACAGGAGGTCGCCGGGATGGGCCTCAGGCATTTCATGGCCGCCTTCCACAAGGCCGGCCAGGTGCTTCAAAAGCGATGCCATGGACACGATGTCCAGCCGGTTGTGGCGGAACACTGCATCCATGAGCCTGCCGTCGCGCCTCTTGAGCCAGTCGAAATAGCGCTGGGGTATCTCGTAGCCCGGCACGTCGTCTTCACGCCTGACGCCCAGCACATGGGCCTCGATGGTCACGAGCCTGGCATTCTCCAGGCGGTGCGCAAGCATCCTCCTGCTCGGGTGCAGCAGGTCGATGTGCGGCATGCCCGACGAGCACGTCTTGTGCGCGGTTGAGGATGTACCGGCTGGAAAGCAGGTTCAGGTCATAGGCGCGTCCGTTGAAGGTCACCAGGAACCTCTTTGAGGATGCCAGCTCGCTCAGGAATGCAAGCATGGACCTCTCTTCGGAGAAGTCGCGGGCAAAGAGCTGGCTGGTAATGAACGTGCCCTTTTCAAACCACCCGAGCCCGATGAGGAAAGGGAACGTCCCGGTGCCTCCTGCCAGGCCGGTGGTCTCGGTGTCGAGGAACAGGCCGTCCTCAAGCGAGAAACCCCTGAGCGCCTGGGTGCCTGCAAGGAAGGCTGCCGTGTCCATGCTCAAGCAGGCAAGATCGCCCACCCGTGAATGCCCGTGGAAATCCTTTTCCGTAAGGGTGCTGCGCGAGCAGAAGAACCTGCCGTGCTCCGTTTCCAACTCTTCGCCCTCAACCACCCGCTCCAGCGCGACCGCTGCGCTTCTCGGCTGAGGTGCAATTGCCGGGGTAATATGCTCCCTGCGGTTCATGACCTCTTCGATCCGTCTGCGCAGCTCGCTTATGCGTTCCTGCTTGGGATCTGCCTGGACGGACTTGACACCATCTCCGGTGAGGCGGTTTATCCGGTCCTTGAGGCTCATGACTTGTCCATGAGAGAAAGGATGGCAAGGGAGGCGGCCTTGGCGGTCAGCCCCACCTCCAACGACGGCCCCACGCACATGGGGCACCCGTGGTCGCACGGGCACGTTTTGATGAGCGAGTGAGCCGCAAGGATCAGTTCGTCATGCCTGTACGAACAGGAGGTCTGAGAACCCGATGCCGCCAGGGTAGGCGTCGAAGATGAAAATTGTCGGGTCATAGGCGTTTTCCATGACATTCATGGGCTGGCCGGGCGTTGCGGTGATGACCCTTTTATCCTTGCCGTAGCGCACGAACCACTCGCCGCTCTTGTCGCCGATGCAGCGGTCCATGTCGCGGATGTCCGACATGACGAGCATGGCCGAGAGGTGGTGGAGGCAGTATGCCAGGCCTGAAAGTCCGTCGATGATATCCTCGCGGGAGAGCTGCAGGAAGTCCAGCAGGTCCCAGGGGATGGTGAACCAGTAGCTGGTGGTGTGCATTGCCTTTTCCGGCAGGGTCACGTCGCCGTAGCCCACGTTCTCCGAGGTGTAGAACTTGATCTTCTTGTAGCCCACCACCTTGCGCGACACCTGGACCTCGCCGTGCTCCACGATGATGCTGCCTTTCATCTTCCTGTCGAAGTCGTCGATGACGCGGACATTGGTGTAGGTCATGGCGTCGGTGTAGTAATCCACATCCACCTTCTTCACGTATGCCTTGTTGCGCTCCAGGTCGAGCTTGTCCACGTGGTACTGCTGGGATTCCACCATGTAGATGGCCCCGTCGTGCACCGTGGTGAAGGCGCTGTCCCAGTCCACCTCCGCGATCACCTTGTGGCTGGCGGTGTCGGTGGTGTCCACCACCACCACGTTCTCGGGGTTGATGGTGCGCAGGCTCACCTCGTCGGCCGGATAGCTCTCGGCCGCCCAGTGCCAGCGCGCCTCCACCCGGTGGAGAACACCCTTTTCCTCCAGGTAGGCCAGGAGCTCCATGAGGTCTTCCTTGCCGAAACGCTCGCCCTGTTCAAAGGGCAGCTCAAAGGCGGCGCTCTTTATGTGGTGCAGCAGGATCAAGAGGTTGTCGGGATTCACCCGGCAGTGCTCCGGCGTGCGGGTGAAGAAGTAGTCCGGATTCTCCACGATGAACTGGTCCATGGGGTTGCTCTTGGCAATCAGGATGGCAAGGCTGTGCCCGGCCCTGCGCCCGGCCCTGCCCGCCTGCTGCCAGGTGCTGGCGATGGATCCAGGGTAGCCCGCCATGATGCACGCCTCCAGGTCGCCGATATCGATGCCCAGCTCCAGGGCATTGGTGCTCACCACGCCCATGACCGTGCGGTCGCGCAAGCCCTTTTCAATGTCGCGCCTGAGGTGCGGCAGATAGCCGCCCCGGTAGCCGGTGACATAGTGGTCATCGCCGGGGATCTTTGCCCTGAAGGAATCCTTGAGGTACTTGGTGAGCACCTCCACGTTGAGCCTGCTGGTGGTGAACACGATAGTCTGTATCTTGTTGTCAATGAGGTCGCCCGCTATCTTGCGCGCAGGGGTAAGCGCAGACTGGCGGATGCCCAGCTCGCGGTTGACCATGGGCGGGTTGTAGAGGATGAAGGTCTTCTCGGCCCGGGGCGCCCCGCTCTCATCGATGAGCGCCACCTCGCGCTCCAGCAGGTTCTGGGCATGCTCCTTGGGGTTGGCCACCGTGGCCGAGCAGCAGATGAACACCGGGTCTGCCCCGTAGAACCGGCAGATCCTCTTCAAGCGGCGGAACACGTTGGTCAGATGGCTGCCGAACACCCCGCGGTAGACGTGCAGCTCGTCCACCACCACATATTTCAGATTGGAAAAGAGCTTCTGCCATTTGGTGTGGTGCGGCAGGATGCCGGTATGCAGCATGTCGGGGTTGGTGACCACCACATGGCCCTGCTTGCGGATGGCCTGCCGCGCGTCATCGGGCGTGTCGCCGTCATAGGTGAAGGTCTTGATGTCGGCCTTCAATTCGCCGATGAGGCCGTGCACCTCGTTCATCTGGTCATTGGCCAGGGCCTTGGTGGGAAAGAGGTAGATGGCCCGCGTCTCCGGCTCCTCCAGTATCTTCTGGAGCACCGGGATATTGTAGCACAGCGTCTTGCCGCTGGCCGTAGGCGTCACCAGGACCACGTCGCTGCCCTGCGCGCACTAGGTCGATTGCCTGTGCCTGGTGGGAATAGAGCTGCGCCATGCCGCGCCTTTGAAGCACTGCCTTCAACAGGGGGTTCACCCAGTAAGGATACGGCGCAAAACTGCCCGGCGAGGCAGGGATGTGCGTGATGGAGGTTGCATTCTCCCTGAAGCGCCGGTCGCTTTTCAAGCGGGCCAGCCATTCCTTGAGGCTTAATGTCGCCATTGCCCTGCCTGACGGATGCATGATGAACGGTTTCGCATGTCTGACTATAGAAACGGGTGCGAGCCGCTGTCAACTTGGAATTCTTTGGGGCCTTATTATGTGCTGATTCCAATAGCTAGGGGAAAAATATAAGGGATGCATCCATAGCTTTAATCCAAGTACCTCAAACAAGTGTTGTTTTGATTTCACTTAAAGTAAGCATCGACAACCTATTAACTACTTTTGCTCATCCCTTCGCTTTTTTCTAACCAATACAAAGCATCAAACAGTGTATCAAATTCCTTTGTGCTACAATCCTCTTGTCCTCTCCCATGAATTATTGCCAGATATTTGTTACATGTAATTCCTTTTGCAACACGGACACGTCCAATAATCTGGCTATCTTTGTAAACCTGGCATGATACACTGTTATATGTTGAATACCTCAATGTAATCAATCTTCACCTTCTTTCTCTAAAACCTAGGATTGATTAATAAGGGTCTCCGCAAAACAAACTGATATGCTTCGTTGATCTTGTTCTAAAAGCATTAATCATGCAGGAGGCCGCATCATGAAGTGGATCACCTCTTTCTGATAGAAGTTTGGATATTTCGACCATTGCAAGACAACTTACAATTTTTGTGCCTGAAAATATGTCTTTGTAATATCATTATGTTGTGAGATTTAATTGTTTGGGAACTGGCAATAAATGTAATCATGTGTACGAAAAGTGCTGGCCATTCCATGGATTGAACATAAAAAAAGGGGTTCATGTCAACGTTAGTACAGGAAGTATAGATCTCGTGCCCGGATTTTAGTATCTGAGTGGATAATTACCGTGGTGAAGGATACGAAGACATGTCAGGTATGATTATTGTCACAGAGTAATAATTATTAGTAAACTACAAAAGGACACGGAGATTACTTCAATCTTCGTGTCCTTTTGTTCGTTCAATTAATCCTTATGTTGGATTCCTACTAGAGTGCTCCATAAGGATTGAAATCGGATGATCCCTTAACCTTCAGGTGTGATCTTAGATCATCCAGGAATGGACGGGTGATACCCTTGACGTTCCTCAGCTCGTCGACTGAAGTCAAGGGCCCATGTGAATCCCTGAAGTTAACGATGTTACGGGCAGTCTGCATGTCAACGAAAGGCAGCATGCTCAGCTCTTGGACAGTCGCTGTGTTGATATTTAATGCACCGCTGCTGATATCGCTGATACCGTCATCGCTCGCATAAACACTGAACCCCAGGCCTACGAGGAAAACCGTCATTGCCAATATGAGTTTCAAGGTTTTCATGACCTTATCTCCTTTCATCATGATCCTTTTAATTGAATCACTATTGTTGATGCTGTCTACAGATAATGGATTCTTTTGAGGCAGACACAAAAGCTATTTGAAAAACATCCTTTGCTGTTTATTATGAATGAGTGAAACCATATCAAGGAGGTTTTTCATGGTGATTATGAAAAGGGTATTCACAATATACATGGTCAGCCTGTTCCTCGGAGCTTCTTTATTATCCTGCCTTTTCTGCAGTGCATACGCCTTTGAGCTCAAAAGCACCGCGTTCACAGCAGGCAGTACAATCCCTTCCCTCTACACCTGCCAGGGTAAGGATATCTCCCCGCCCCTTGCCTGGTCAGGTGCGCCCAATGGCACGAAGAGCTTTGCCCTTATCTGCGATGACCCGGATGCTCCCATAGGTACGTGGGTCCACTGGGTCTACTACAATATCCCGCCCTCACTGACATCGCTCCCTGAGGCCTTCACAAAACAGGAGAAGCCTGCCCCAGGGGGTATACACGGCAAGAGCAGCTTCGGTGACTTCGGCTATGGCGGGCCGTGCCCGCCCTGGGGCACCCACCGGTACTTCTTCAGGCTCTATGCCTTGGACATTATGCTGAACCTCGAAACCGGCGTGAAGAAGAAAGAGGTTCTCAAGGCTATGGAGGGGCACATCCTGGGAACAGCGGAACTCATGGGCACATACAAGAAGAAGTAACCTTCAATGCAGTGCCCTGTCGGGGAATATTCTAATCGTGTTGAAGTATCCTGCGTGGAAAGGTTATGAGCCAGGTATCCTATACCCTGCTCCACGAAAAGGGGCTCTTGAAAGGGCGCGTTGTTCAAGCCCTAGCCATGCTTGAAGACTGCAGGCTGTGCCCACGTGCCTGCGGGGTGAACCGGCTCCAGGGAGAGCTGGGCTTCTGCAGGATAGGCAGGTATGCCAAGGTGGCGAGCTTCGGGGCGCATTTCGGTGAAGAGGCACCCCTGGTGGGCACGCACGGGTCCGGCACCATATTCTTCAGCTCATGCAACCTGCTCTGCTCCTTCTGCCAGAACCACGACATCAGCCACCTGAGAGACGGGGTGGAGGTGGGTGCGAAAGAGCTCGCAGGCATGATGCTCCACCTGGCGGACAAAGGCTGCCACAACATCAACTTCGTGACTCCGTCTCTCGTAGTACCCCAGATACTGGAGGCCCTCGAGCTTGCCGTGGCAGCCGGGCTTGACCTGCCCCTTGTCTACAATACCGGAGGTTACGACAGCGTAGCAACTATCAGCATGCTTGAAGGCATCTTCGACATCTACATGCCCGACTTCAAATTCTGGGAAGAAGAACCCGCGAAAACATTCTGTAGTGCGCCGGATTATCGGGAGATTGCATGTGCAGCATGCAAAGAAATGCATGCCCAGGTAGGTGACCTGGTGATTGATCCCGAAGGTATTGCGCAAAGAGGTCTGCTAGTGCGCCATCTCGTCATGCCTGGCGGTCTGGCAGGCACGCAGGAGGTCATGCGATTTCTCGCACAGGAGATCTCGAAGAACACCTACGTGAACATCATGGACCAGTACCGCCCCTGCTACAAGGCAAAGGACGATCCCCGGATAAACCGGAGAATCACCCATGCCGAGTACGAACAGGCCCTCGAGGCTGCCCGGGTAGCCGGCATGCACCGGCTTGATTCACGGGTGAGGTTTTTCTTCCAAGTGCCCTGAACTAAGGGGCCCTTGATCATCATGGAGCGCCTCCCTATTGAAGGAAAACCAGGAACTTTTGTGAGATACACATACCTTGGTTCAGGAGGGCTTTACCATGCGCAACCGGCTCGGGAATGAGTCAAGTCCTTACCTACTCCAGCATGCCAACAATCCGGTGGACTGGTTCCCCTGGGGCGAGGAGGCCTTTCTAAAGGCAAAGGCTGAAGACAAGCCCGTATTCCTCTCCATCGGCTATTCCGCCTGCCACTGGTGCCATGTCATGGCCCACGAGTGCTTCGAGGACAACGAGGTGGCATCCCTCATGAACGACACCTTTGTGAACGTCAAGGTTGACCGGGAGGAGCTGCCCCACATCGACCACATCTACATGCAGGCATGCCAGGTCCTGACGGGTAGCGGCGGCTGGCCGCTGACCATCGTCATGACGCCCGATAAAGAACCTTTCTTTGCCGCCACCTACCTGCCCAAACACTCCAGATCCGGCCTCATGGGGATGATGGACCTTGTGGGGACACTTGGAAACATCTGGCGGGACAAGAGGGAACGGGTCATCAGCGAGGCTGCCGAGATTACTCAAATGGTCAGGCGTTCAGGCGTTGTACGGCCCGGTCCGGATATGAACCCGAAGCTCCTCGATCAGGCCTATGAAGAGCTCATGTCCCGTTTTGACCCGGAAAATGGTGGTTTCGGTGCTGCACCGAAATTCCCCATGCCCCAGACCATCATGTTCCTCCTGCGGTATCACTACCGCACCAAGAATGAGGAAGCCTTGGATATGGCCGTGAAGACGCTTCATGCCATGCATGCAGGTGGCATGTATGACCATGTGGGGTACGGGTTCCACCGGTATGCAACCGATGATACATGGCTTGTGCCCCACTTCGAGAAGATGCTCTATGACCAGGCACTGCTCACCATGGCCTATACCGAGGCCTTTCAGGTGACCGGGAGTGTAGACTTCCGCCGGATTGCCGGTGAGATCATCAGCTATGTGCTCCGTGACCTGCACACCCCTGAGGGCCTGTTTGCCGGTGCCCAGGACGCAGACAGCGAGGGCGAGGAGGGGAAATACTACCTCTGGAAAACCTCAGAGGTAAGGGCACTCCTGGGCGATGCCGAGTATGCCCTTGCTGCGCAGGCCTTCGGATTGCGCGAAAACGGGAACTTCACTTCCGATCCACCAGAAGGACTAAACATCATCATTCAGGGGCAGGACCGTGCAGCCCTTGCAGTGATGCACGGTACGGACAGCGAGATCATGGCAGGGCGTCTTCAATCTATCCTGAGCATCCTCAGGGAGGCGCGCTCACACAGAATCCCTCCGCAGAAGGACACCAAGGCACTCACCGACTGGAACGGGCTCATGATAGCGGGGCTTGCAAAGGCCGGTGCCGTCTTTTCAACGCCAGAGTATATAAAGGCGGCTCAAAAGGCTGCTGACTTCATCCTGGAGAAGATGATGGTGGAAGGAAGGCTAAGTCATGTCTTTGTGAACGGAAAGGCCGATCGTAAAGCAGGGCTCGATGACTATGCCTTCCTTATCTGGGGGCTTATAGAACTCTATGAGGCAGCCTTTGAGGAGAAGTACCTGGCGTCGGCTATGAACCTCGCCGGGATCATGGTTGAGCACTTCTGGGATAGTACCGAAGGCGGGTTCTTTACTGCTGCAGACGATACCGATGTGCCCATTGCCCGGACAAAGACCGGCTATGACAATGCGATACCTTCGGGCAATTCGGTGGCCATGCTTGACCTTTTAAGGCTTGGAGGACTCACCGGGGATCAATCATATAAAGCTCGGGCCAACATGATAGGAAAGACCTTTTCACTCCAGGCAAACCATATCCCGACTGCCTTCACCTTCATGCTCTGCGGGCTTGGTTTTATGGAAGGACCGGCCCAGGAGGTTGTCATAGCAGGCGAACCGTCCAAGGATGACACTAGGTGTATGATCGATGCGCTGCATAGGCGTTTCCTGCCACATGCATCCATAATGCTTGCCTCAAGCACGAAAGACAGGGACAAACACTCTCCGGTGCAGGGCAAGCGACCCTTTAAAGGCAGGGCAACAGCCTATGTATGCACAGGTTCGTCCTGCCTGGAGCCGACCACGAGATCGGGAAAATGCTCGAATCTCTTATGAAAAATGGGTAGAGTGTGTCCATGCAGATCTTCCTGACCACCTTCACCGCAGTTGCCATGCTGCTGACTGTCGGCATCTTGGGGTACTGGATGCTGAGCAGAAAGGTGATCGCCGGCGGGGTCCTCGGTTCGCTGTCCGCGCTCGCCATAGACATAGCGCTGCCCTGCCTTACCTTTGCGGGCATCCTCACAAACTTCCATCCTGAGAAGAATACCACCTGGTGGACCCTGCCCCTGTGGTGGCTGGGCTCCACAGCACTGTTCATCGTGCTTACCTTCATCTGCTCCACGGTCGCCAGGGCCGAATACCGCCGGGAGTTCCGGGTAAGCCTGCTCTTCCAGAACGGGATCTTCTTCCCGCTGGCTATTATAGCCGAGATGTACGGAACAAACTCGGTGCTGCTGGTGGAGCTCTTCCTCTTCACGCTGCTCTACCCGGCATTCTTCTTCAACGCATCGCCCCTGTTCTTCAGCAAGGGTCTCAAGGTGGATCCTGCCAAGGTAGTCAACCCGGTTCTCCTGGCCACAATCCTGGCCATAGCAGTCCGCTATGCAGGGCTTGATGCCTTCATACCCAAGTTCCTGATCGATGGCGTCAGGATGGTGGGCGCCATGTCCGTACCGCTACTCATGCTGGTGCTGGGCGGCAACATCTATCTTGACATGAAGGGAAGCGAGAGACCCGCATACCAGGAAAACCTGAAATTCGTGATCATGAAAAATCTCATGTTCCCCCTGGTGACCCTCGGGGTGCTCATGGTCGTGAAACCACCATACCCTGTTGCGTTCCTCATCATGATGCAGGCCTCGGTCCCGCCCGTGACCGCCATACCCCTGATCACCGAGCGCGAGGGCGGCAACAGGAATATAGTGAATCAGTTCATGGTGGCAAGCTTCCTGTTCTCGCTCTTAAGCCTGCCTGCCATGCTCATGCTTTTTTCCCGGTTCTTTACCCCATAATGAAGTACGAGCCTCTTCAGGGGTATACCCATCCACAGGACATAACGAAGATCAGGCCCTTGAAAACCGGGGAAGTCGGTCTTACTAAAGATTAGGTTCATAGAAAATCAAACCCTCCTCATCTTAGGCTCACTGCAATGGTGGGCCAGTTTTTTATGCATATCTCAGTTAAATCCAGAGACTCCTGAACCAAAAAAAATCTTCTTCGAGCCCTTCGTGGTGAAAGCAATGTACATCCAGAGGCCTTTAGAGCCTCCTAAAAAATCAGCTCGTCCTGAGCGACTCCACGATGTTCATGCGGGATGCCCTGTATGCTGGCAGGACGCCGCCCAAAAGACCCATGATGAGAGAGAATGCCAGTGACTCGATGATAATGGACGGAGTGATGGCGAACCGGAATGCGAGTTCGGAGAAGGTCTGGAAATTTACGGTGGATATGGTGATAAGCTGCATGAACGATGCGAGAAAAAGCCCCATGCTTCCGCCCACAAGGCCCAGAAAAAGAGACTCCAGGAGAAAGCTCACCAGGATTGACCGCCGCTGGAAGCCCAGGGCCCGCAGCGTCCCGATCTCGGCGGTACGATTGGCAACGGCTGCATGCATGGTGATCATGGCGCCGATAATTGCACCCAGCGAGAAGAGAACGGTAATCGAGACACCCAGGATCTTCAGAAACTTAGCCATCATCTCGGATTGATCGAGGTAGAATGTTGTCTCGCGCTTTGCCTGCAGGCTGAGCCGAGGGTCGTCCTCAATAAGCTTCTTTACTGCATCGAACCTGGCGGTATCCGTCAGCTTGAAGATAAGCGATGAGTAGACCGGCCTCCTGAATGACTGCATGACCTGCTCCCCATCCGCCCAGATCTCGGAGCTGAACGCTGTGTTGCCTGCATCCATGATACCCACGATCCTCCATTCCTTCAGGCCGCCTCCCAGCCTGCTGCCCACTTCAAGCCCGCGGAACCTTTTGGCAAGGCTTGAGCCTGCAACCATCTCCGTAACACCGAAACGTGGCATGCGCCCCTGGACGAGCTTGATCTGGGGCCTGAGCCTGAGCGAATTTTCACCGGTCCCCCGGATGGTGACATTCGATGTCCCGCCCTGCTTTTTCGTGAGTGTTATAAGGATCACCACCTCCTTTGCCGCGAGCGCCCCACCCTTTTCGTCTGTGGCGATTTGCGGCAGCGTCTCCACCACAAGGGCCTTTTCCCGTTCAATGCCGCTGTCCACCTCGCTGGTGGAACCCTTGCGCAGTACTACTACGTTGTCGTATGAGCCGGTTGCCACCAGTGTCTTCTGTAGGCCTTCGGCCAGCATGAGTATGGCGGCAAAGACAAAGACCACCAGTGCCATACCCGAGGCGGTCAGGAAGGTGGTGAGTCTCCTGGTCCAGAGGTTGCGGAAGCTGTACGAGATAGGCACTGCCATCTAGCCTATCCTCCTCAGGCCTTCTGCAATGCGGATGTAGGCGGCCTGCCGGATGGGGATAACAGCCGCGATAACCCCCACAAGAAAAGCTGCGCCGAAGTCGAGCATGACCGTGGAGGGCTCCACGAAAAATACAGGGAAATAGGCCGCCAGGGCCGTGGTGAAGAAGTTGGCGACAGGATATGTCAAGGCAATGCCCAGCAGGCAGCCGGCAAAGGTTATCACCAGGGCCTCCCCCATAATCAAGGTCCCGATCTGGAGGCCCGAATACCCCAAGGTCTTGAGCACGGCATACTCCCCGATCCGCTCCCTGGTGGTCATGGCCATGGTATTTGCCACCACTGCCATAATGATCACAATCACCAGGAGCGATACGATCTTGATGACCTTTACAATGGCCTCGCTCATGGAGACGAATCCCAGTACAAAGGCCCTTTCCGTCTCGGTGAGCGTCTCGGCACTGGAATTCTTGAACATGGCATCGATCTCGACTGCAACATCCGCAGAGATATGCGGATCAGTCACACCGATCATGTAAAACCCCACCTGGTCGGCCATGGCAGGGTAAGTCTTTTTCAGTGTCTCATTTAGGTAGTCCCAGTGGAAGATGAACTGGGTCTCATCTGCGGTGCGGGTGCGCCCCTCATAGATGGCCCTGAGAACAAAAGGCCAGTTGCCGGGGTAGATAGTTCCCTTGAGCGTCACTATGTCTCCCAGTCGCCACCCGAAGCGCTCAACCAGTTTCTTTCCTGCAACAAACCCCTGCCGGTCCCTTAAAAAATCCGCCTGCTGGGCCTCGGGCACCATGAACTCGGGGTAGAGTTCCAGGTAGCTCGCGGGGTTTACCGCGAAATTGGCAAAGAAATTTTTCTCTTCGATATAGATGCCGCCGAACCAGTTGCCGTAGGATACCGCCTTCACACCGCTCACATGGCGGATCTTGTCATAGTATGCAAGGGGAAGCTGGAAGATGAGCGAGACGGAATTCCTGGTTACAAGCCTGGTTGCCGAGGTTGCGTTTATACCTGCATCCATGGTGGAGAGCACGGTGCGCAGCAGCCCGAATGCAAGGATGGCTATGCCTATGGCGACAATAGTGAGCCCTGTCCTCACCTTGCGCCTGAAGGCGTTCTTCAAGATCATCTTGAGGAGAATCATGAATCGAACAAACCCTTTTCCAGATGCCTCATGACGTGTGCCCGCTCTGCCGCATGCGGATCGTGGGTCACCATGATAACAGTCTTGCCCATCTCGGTGTTCAGCCGGTCCATCAGGTTGAGCACGTCCTCAGCAGACTTCCTGTCCAGGTCGCCTGTGGGCTCATCGGCTACCAGGATGGCCGGGTCGATGACAATGGCCCTGGCAATGGCCACGCGCTGCTGTTCACCCCCGGAGAGCTGATTGGGATAGTGGTCCATGCGCTCCATCAGGCTTACCATTGACAGCGCCATCTCCACATGTTCGCGCCTTTGGGCCCTGGAAAGGGTCGTAAGGTGAAGCGGCAGATCAACGTTCTCGAATGCAGTGAGCACTGGGATGAGGTTGTAGAACTGGAAGATAAATCCCACATTGCCGGCGCGCCACTTTGCAAGCTCGGTCTCGGACAACGCAGTAATCTCAACGCCACCCACAATGATGGAGCCGCTGTCTACCCGGTCGATGCCTGCAATGAGGTTCAACAGGGTGCTCTTGCCCGATCCGGACGGGCCCATGATGGCCAGGAATTCACCTTGCGCAATAGTAAAGGTTATGTCCTCAAGCACCGGGACCAGATGACTCCCGCGGTGGTATGCCTTACAGACATTATGGATCTCTACAATAGGTTCATTCGTATTCATGCTCATTGCTGGATGATGGCGATCTTTGAATTGTCGTTCAGTCCCTTGGGTGGGTTTATCACCACGGTATCCCCAGGCTTGAGCCCCTCTTCCACCTCCACCATGTCGCCGATCACCATGCCGGTTCGCACCTCTTTCTTATGCGCGCGGTCATCCTTCACAACAAAGACGTACCTCTTCGTGCCAGTGGTCTTAAGGGCGGATACGTTCACCATGGTTCGGGGCCCCTGCTCTCCAGGTTTCAATACCTTCGAGAGGAACCCAACCTTGGCACTCATCTCCGGGAGAATGCGCGGGTCATGGCTTGAAAAGCGGACCTTGACCAGAACAGTAGCCTTGGATTTGTCCACGGTAGGGACGATGGTATCCACCACACCTTCGAACCGTATGTCAGGAAGGGCGTCGAGCATTATGTCACAAGGAAGGCCCACACGCACCAGACCTATGCTGGACTCGGACACATCCACCTCAACCTGCAGCGAGCTGAGGTCTGCTATTGAGACGACAGCTGCTTTGGCGTTGGCCGCAGAGCCGAAGGGGGTGATGATGTCTCCCACATCGGCATTCTTGGTCAACACCACGGCGTTAAAGGGTGAACGGATTTCATAGTACGACAGTGTCACCTGGGCGATCTTGAGCGCTGCTGCCCTCGATTGCTCATCAGCCAGGGACGCATCCAGTGAGGCTTTTGCACTGAGGTAACGGGACCGGGCTGCATCGTATTCGGATCTGGAAACCGCACCTGAGCTCACAAGCTTTTTCTTGCGTTCGTAGTCCAATACGGTATTTCCCATGTCCGCCCTGATCTGTTCGACTCTGGCCTGGGCGGCACTGAGGTTGGCCGTTGCCTGGTCTAACTGGGCCATGGCATCCGCACTTTCGAGGCGCGCAATCACCTGGCCTTCCCGCACAAGGCTGCCTTCCTGAACCATGATTGCAGTGAGTTGTCCCGTTACCTTTGCCGCAACATCTGCCTTGCGCTGTGCCACCACATAACCACTCGCCTTGAGTTTTGCCAGCAGCTGTGCCGGATAAACACTCGATACACTTCCAACCTTCACCTCGGCGCCTTTTGACAGGAACAGCCATGCGAGGAAAATGACAATTGCTACCGTTATCAAGGCGTAAAGAACGAGATATATCGGCCTGGTTGATCGCCGCGCACGTTTATCCTTGGCGGATCTGGCTATGGCGAGTTTGTCGAGATTGTCACCTTGCATGGTATATCCTCGCTAATGTTGTCTTTATAAAACCATTCATCAATACCATAATATTCTCCATCATCGAAAGGTGATTGATAAGGTGATTGATCATGATGAAATTTATTTTCAAATCTTTGCATTTATCGCTTGCATTTTTTATAAGAACGTCTAAAACAAAAAAAGAAGCTCCACCTCATAGAGGGTGGGAAACAGACCGTTTGAAGGACAGGTAATTTTGGGAGTTATGAGAGTGAATGGGCATTCATTTCAGATCCTAGCGGCACGGCTGATAGATGCCGCACCGCATTGACGATCATTTAAGATGATAGTCGCTCGCGGGCATACAAACCTCCCCCCCCGGTGTAATCCAATTTCTTCAGCAATTATTATTCATCATCGAAAAATATCATGCCGATATTTCACCAAAGGAGGAGTTACAAAATGAAGAACAACGGTCCTGCAGTTTCTGTTCCCCATGATGATCCAGACCCCTTAGGTACGGAACCCCCCGAGGAGCCCCCATCGATATCACGCTCACTCGTCCAAGACTTGTTGTTCAAAACCGAGCCTGCACAAAAATTATCCCTTGTGGGCCGCATACCTGTCAGCCAGCATTCACGGTATTTTCTTCACCGCTTCTTCCCAAAGGTTACTGAGGCTGACTGGTCCAACTGGCACTGGCAGATCCGCAACAGCATTACCAGCCTTGAACAGATAAAGAGAATCGTCAACCTCACACACGGTGAATACAGCGCTATCATGAGGCACACGTCGGGCCTGCCCTTAAGGATCACTCCCTATTATGCCAGCCTGATAAATGCCTGGGAACCATCACAGGCCATCAGACGCGCCGTGGTACCTGTCGGTGATGAGTATCTATCATCGCCCGGTGAGGCATTAGACCCGCTGGGCGAGGAAAACCAAAGCCCCGTGCAGGGGCTGGTCCATCGCTACCCTGACCGGGCACTGTTCCTTACCACAGGCTTCTGCTCAACATACTGCAGGTACTGCACACGTTCACGCATGGTAGGCAACCATGGCAAGTTCAAAGGCAGCATCGCCCAGTGGCAGGAGGCTATTGCCTATATCGAAAAGACACCCCGGATCCGCGACGTCCTCCTTTCGGGTGGAGATCCACTGACACTGACAGACAGCCACCTGGACTATCTTCTTTCCAGCATTTCCCGCATACCCCACGTGGAGGTCATCCGCATCGGCACCAAGGTTCCCGTGGTGTTGCCGCAGAGATTAACGGCACGGCTGCTGAAGATCCTGAAAAAGTACCAGCCCCTGTGGCTGAGCATCCACTTCACCCATCAAGATGAGCTGACACCCGAGACAAGCGCGGCATGCAATCTCCTGGCTGATGCCGGCATACCGCTCGGCAGCCAGACCGTCCTGCTCAAAGGCATCAACGACGATATACCAACTTTAAAGGCTCTCTTCCATGGCCTTATGAAAATCCGTGTACGGCCATACTACCTCTATCAGTGTGACCCTATCCTCGGCTCCTCGCATTTCCGGACCACTGTGGATAAAGGCCTTGAAATGATCGAGGGCCTGCGAGGGCATACTTCAGGTTATGCAGTGCCGCACTATGTAATTGATGCACCAGGTGGCGGCGGCAAAATCCCGCTCCTGCCCGATTACTATCAGGGCCGGCATAAAGATGAGATCATCCTGAGAAACTATGAGGGCAGGACGTTTAGATACCCGGACAAACATACCGAGTGTCCTGTGGCACCTTAGATATGAACATCGGCATCACCTACGACCTGAGAGACGACTACCTGAGCCAGGGATACAGTTACGAGGAGACCGCCGAGTTCGACCGGATCGACACGATAGACGGGATTGATGAGGCACTTCAGGCTCTGGGGCACACCACGGACCGTATCGGCAACGTCAAACAGCTCGTTAAAAGACTCGCAGCAGGCCATAGGTGGGACCTGGTGTTCAACATCGCCGAGGGCATGCACGGCGCTGGAAGAGAGGCGCTGGTGCCTGCTCTTCTGGATGCATATCTTATTCCCTACACATTCTCCGATCCTTTCGTGCTCACGCTCACCCTGCATAAGGGCCTGACCAAGACCGTCATACGTGCCGCAGGTATTCGCACTGCGGATTTCGCAGTGGTCGAAACGCCAGGTGAAGTCGATTCAATACGCCTTCCCTTTCCGCTTTTTGTCAAACCCGTAGCAGAAGGTACGGGAAAAGGCATTAATGATTCATCAAAGGTTGACACAACCGAACAACTCTCTGTACTATGTACGCATCTGTTGGAAGAGTTCAACCAGCCGGTGCTTGTGGAGACTTACCTGCCCGGCCGTGAATTCACCGCAGGCATCGTAGGAACTGGTCAGGGGGCGCAAGTTATAGGCGTTATGGAGGTCCTGTTCAGGAAACACCATGAAGGTGAGAAGATTTACTCTTTTAGCAACAAGTCGAATTACGAAGAGGTCATCGACTATCATATCCCCGAGCAGGAGACTGTCCGGGCATGTGCCGATATTGCACTTAAATCGTGGAAGGCCCTTGGGTGCAGGGATGGCGGGAGGGTTGACATCAGGATGGACAGACTAGGCCAGCTGAACTTCATTGAGGTAAACCCTTTAGCGGGCCTCAACCCGGCCCATTCGGACCTGCCCATTATATGCAGGCTTCTTAACATCTCATACCAGGATCTCATCGAGGGTATCCTGGCAAGCACAATAAAAAGGCTCTCCTAAAAGGGCGTTTATGAGCGAGACCATTCTTATACTCCATCAGCCTGTCCCAAAAAAAGCAGGACCTGATGACTGGGATGTACTGGACCAGGTAGAAGCAGTGGACATTGAACTGAAAAAGATGGGCTATGATACGCAAATCATACCCTTTGAGCTCGGGAAAAGAGGTTTCTTATCCGGACTGAAAAACCTTAAGCCCCTTTGTGTATTCAACCTGGTGGAGTGTATCAACGGCGATGGACAGCTCATTCACCTTGCCTGCTCCTACCTTGACCATCTCAAGATCCCCTATACCGGTGCCGGGGCTGAGGCCATGTTCATCACTTCAAACAAGGTGCTGGCCAAAAGATGGATGCAGCTTATGGAAATACCCACTCCGGAGTGGGTCGTGCCGGGCAAACAGATCGAATGTGAGCCCCCCTTCCCTTGCCGGTATATTATTAAGGCCCAGTGGGAGGAAGCATCCATCGGACTCGATAGTGAATCAGTGGTGGATGTCCGTGACATGGACGAGCTCATGGACCTTCTCCATCAGAAGGCCCTGAAAATCGGGAAGCCGTGCTTTGCAGAGCGTTATATAGACGGCCGGGAGTTCAACCTTGCACTGCTTGCAGGCAAAGACGGTCCACAAGTTCTTCTGCCGGCCGAGATAACCTTTGACTATGCAGAGCATATGCCCAGGATCGTGGACTACAAGGCCAAGTGGATAGAGGGCTCACCTGAATATGAAGGCACGACGCGTGTTCTTGACTTTCCACCCGAAGATGCGCCACTGCTCTCAGAGCTCAGGTGCCTTGCGAAGAAGTGTTGGGAAGGCTTTGATCTGAAGGGTTATGCCAGGGTAGATGTCAGGGTGGACTCCGATAACAAGCCCTGGGTCCTTGAGATAAACGCCAACCCATGCATATCACCCAACGGCGGCTTCATGGCGGCTTCTGAAAAGTCCGGTATTCTCTACCACGACATGATAGCCTGCATTGTTCAGGACGCCTTGCGTCAGTAATCTAAGGGCATCCGCGCCAAGAAAGCACGCCGGTACATGAAATATTCCTTTCGAAATCATGTGATTCCTACGGACATGAAAACCGTGAAAGGTATAGTGGAATCAACAGGGTTCTTCACTGCCGAAGAAATCGAGGTTGCAGTTGAGCTTGTGGATGCAGGACTCTCAGGTGGGTCAATCAGCGACTACCTCTTTCTCTTCTGTGAAGATGAGAGCGGCAAGGTCCTTGGTTATACCTGTTATGGCCGCATTCCTTGCACTGTTGGCAGCTTCGACCTCTATTGGATAGCTGTACACAAAGACCACCAGGGCTTAAGCATCGGCAAGAAACTTCTGGTAAAGACCGAAAAGAAAATAAAAACCATGGGCGGCATGGGCGTGTACATCGAGACCTCTTCCCGAGACCTCTACAAGCCCACCCAGGGATTCTACCTTAATGCCGGCTACCACCAAGAGGCCACGCTCAAGGATTATTACTCACCGGGCGACAGCAAGATCATCTATGTGAAGCACCTGTAATGCATTATTTCTTGTCTGCCGGACCACTCCCCTCGTCTTTCTTGAGCCATTCGATACGGTTCAGTGCATTGATATAGGCCTTTGCCGAGGCCACCAGCACATCAGGGTGTGCACCGTGTCCGGCAACAGAGCGATTGATATATTTCAGCAGCACCGTGGCTTCGCCCTGGGCATCCGTGCCTCCGGTAACGGCGTTGACGGTATATTTCATCAGGTCATAGCTGGTGCCGGTGATCTTCCGGATGGCAGCGAAGGTTGCATCAACAGGTCCGACGCCAAATCCCGCATCCTGGACGATCTCCCCGACAATCTCCATCTGCATGGTCGCAGTAGGGATGGCAACATTACCACTGACCACATTGAGATAAACAAGCTTAAACTTTTCTTCAATCCTCAATACCTCTTCGTAGAGGACGGTCTCGAGGTCTTCATCAAATATCTCTTTCTTCACATCCGCCAGTTCCTTGAAGCGGACAAAGACCCTGTTCAGTTCATCATCGCTCAGGTCATACCCAAGCTGCTTGAGATGCTTGATAATGGCATGACGTCCGGAATGCTTGCCTAATACCATATGGCTCTCAGGTATTCCCACTGACTGCGGGGTCATGATCTCATAGGTGAGCTTATCTTTTATCAGGCCGTCCTGGTGAATGCCGGATTCGTGGGCAAAGGCATTGGCTCCCACAATGGCCTTGTTCGGCTGGACACGTACACCGGTTATCTGGGTGAGCAGCCTGGAGGTTTGGTAGATATTTTCCGTCTTGATCCCAGTATGGAGTCCGAACAGGTCTTTGCGCGTCGTAATGGCCATGACAAGTTCTTCCATGGCGGCATTACCCGCACGCTCACCGATGCCGTTTATGGTGCATTCAACCTGCCTTGCACCGTTTCGAATGGCTGAAAGTGAATTGGCAACCCCCAGGCCGAGGTCGTTGTGGCAGTGCACGGAAATGATGGATTGAGAGATGTTCTTCACCTTTTCAAACAGAAGGGCAATCAATGCACCGAATTCCTCCGGCATAGCATAACCGACTGTGTCCGGGATGTTTACCGTGGTTGCCCCGCTCTCAATGACCGCCTCCACCATTTCACACAGATAGCCTTTGTCGCTTCGTGTGGCATCCATGGGAGAAAACTCGACATTCTTCGTATACCCGCAGGCATGTTTAACCGCTTCGCACGCCTCTTTCAAGACCTCATCCCTTGTCTTGCGGAGTTGATACTTGAGGTGGATATCAGATGAAGAAATGAATGTATGGATACGCGGACGGGCGGCATCTTTAATGGCATCCCAAGCCCGATCGATATCCTTGAGGTTGGCCCTTGCCAGCCCTGCAATCTGCACCCCCCTTATTTCACGGGCAATCTGTCTGACAGAAACAAAGTCGCCCTCGGATGCCACAGGGAAACCTGCTTCGATTATGTCGACCCCGAGTTTTTCGAGCTGGCGGGCCAGAAGGAGCTTTTCATCCAGGTTCATACTGCAGCCGGGAGACTGCTCACCATCCCTGAGTGTAGTGTCGAAGATAAATACCTTATTCCGAGAGTCATCCATTTCATTCTCCTTTCATATAAATAAAAAGGCCATGGACTTTATTGCCCATGGCCTTTAGGTTTTTGTCAAAATCTTTTAGTTCTAGGGGCAACCTAAAAACGACGGGCGTCGGTTAATTGTTTTAAGGCATAGGAGGAGGAGTGGCTGATAGGTATTCTTGAAAAGCTTCATCTTGACCCTTCCTCTCCCTTTCGTAGAGTTTGATATAGTGCTATTAATCCATTTCTATGAGAACTCTCAACATGTCAAGCGAGAAACATTGTATTCAAAAATGAACTCGTCAATGGACCAACCAGATCAGACTTTATACTTGACTGTGTATGCATCAGAATCTTACAAGACCTTTTCATGACCGGGGTTGTACTCATTGGCGGTAAATCCGAGCGATTCGGCAGCGACAAGGTTTTCTCTCAATTCAAGGGCAAGCCGCTGATAGAGCATGTGGTTGATACCATACAACCACTCTTCCATGAGATTATCCTTATCGGGCATATACGAAAAGGACTGGAAGACTTCCGTGTAGCAGAAGACATCAGACCTGGTTGTGGTCCGCTGGGAGGCATCTATACGGCCCTTATGGCCACTGATGAAGAGTACTGCTTTGTCTGTGCCACAGATATGCCCAACCTGAATACCGGTCTCATTTCTCATATGATCTCCCAGACAGATGGCCATGATATCGTCATGCCCGTCTGGTCCAAGGGCAGGGAGCCTCTCCATGCCGTCTATCGCAGGTCTCTCATCTCCTCTATTGCCACACTGCTTGACCATAACATCCTGAGGATCTTCTCTCTCATTGAAAAGGCTGATACCCTTTTCATCCCTGAGGAAACCATAAGGTTGTATGGCGACCCGGCAGTACTGTTCTCGAACATCAACACCCAGCATGACATGATGCGCATCACTTCCTAATATATCGGGGGCTCTCGGATAAATCCGGATTTTGTGTTTGAATGTACCCATAAATACACTGTGCACTTCAGGTGGCCTTAAGCAAAAACATCGTGGCTATGGATTTGTTTTTTAAAATAGGTCCGTTCAAAACATGCATCTCGCAGCCTCTGTGGAACGGTAGTTATATCGGTCCTGAAGGTTGCGATATGCATGTTTTGAACGGATTATCCTTTTTATATGCAAGATCTGGGTTAACCGCATATTCTCGAAAAAATCCTTCTCCATCCCATACCCTTTGATAACCATTACCCCCTTGTGCTATAGGAAGTGCCATGGACAACAGCCGGGTTCAGAAAAGCATGTATGAGCTCATCCACCAGACATGCACCATACTTCCCCAAGACATCACCTTGGCCCTTGAGAATGCCCTTTCCCATGAAGAAAATGGTTCCATTGCACATGAGACACTTGGCATCATCACACAAAGCGCATCCCTTTCATGCAATAAAAGGCTTCCTGTCTGTCAGGATACCGGGGCACTCCTGGCCATCATTGAGGGTCATCCGGATAAATCGGTCTTCCTGATAGAAAAAGCTATCATAGATGCAACAAGGGCACTCACCAAAGAAGGCATCCTCAGGCAGAACTGCGTGGACCCCCTGAGCGAGAAAAATACCCTCGACAATACGGGTTTGTACGTCCCGCAGATTCACTTCGAACCCAAAGATGGGCCCACACGGATAGGCATAATGCTCAAGGGTGGGGGCTCTGAGAACATGAGTACCCAATACAACCTTCCCCTTCAGAGGATACAGGCCCAAAGAGATATGGAAGGCGTAAGGCGCTGCATCCTAGACGGTGTTTTCCAGGCCCAGGGCCAGGGATGCGCCCCCGGGATCCTTGGGGTATGCATAGGAGGCGACAGGGCTTCAGGCTACCTGATTGCCAAGAAACAGCTTTTCCGTAAACTCCAGGATATGAACCCATTGCCTGTTCTGGCTTCTTTGGAGCAGATCATCCTTCAGGAGGCTAACACCTTAGGGATTGGACCCATGGGCCTCGGCGGGAATACCACGCTCCTGGGGGTGAAGATAGGAACAGCGGGTAGGCACCCTGCGAGTTACTTTGTTACCGTGAGTTATTCGTGCTGGGCCACCAGGCGTTACATGGTTGAGCTCACGAATGAAGGGGGCATCCACAAATGGATGTAAACCATATCACCTCTCCACTGCGGCCCGATGTCATTAAATGCCTTTGCGCAGGCGACATGGTGAGCATCTCCGGCCGTATCGTGACAGGCCGCGACCGGGTTCACAAATTCCTTGCAGAAGGTGGGGAGCCACCCATAAATCTCGAAGGGCTGGTGATCTACCATTGCGGCCCTATAGTTATCCAGAAAAACGGCCTGTGGGAGATCGTGGCAGCAGGCCCCACGACCTCCATACGGGAGGAGCCCTTTGAGGCGGATATTATTTCACACTTCAAGCCCGGAGCCATTATGGGGAAAGGCGGCATGGGGGAAAAGACCCTGAAGGCATTGTCTTCAAACGGGTGCGTGTATCTCCATGCAACCGGCGGCGCAGCGCAGTTCCTGGCAGAGCGAATCATTCAGGTGGAAGGCGTATATCTTGCCGAGTTCGGTCAACCGGAGGCCATGTGGGTATTGACTGTGGACAATTTTCCGGCGATGGTGACCATGGACTCTCATGGAAGGTCCCTTCACTCAACTATCCAAGATGAATCATCGAAACGGCTCAAAGCGTTATATGAACACCCTATCAAGAAAGATAGTCACACGTGACATAAACAAACCACCACAGGAGGTAGTTTAATGAACGTACAAGAGATGTTTGATCTCAAGGGCAAGGTCGCCATCATCACCGGTGGCGGCAGGGGCATCGGCAAATTCATCGCAACCGGAATGGCAGAGGCAGGTGCTCATGTAGTTCTAGCGTCCAGGAAGCTGGCCAACTGCGAAAAGGTAGCCCAGGAACTGGCCAAGCTCGGGGTAAAGACGCTCGCACTGAAGTGCGATACCGGTTCCGAGGAAGATATCACAAACCTGGTTGAAACCACCATGAAGGAGTTCGGGAAGATCGACATCCTGGTGAATAATGCAGGCATCACATGGGGCGCACCTACCCTGGAATTTCCTCTGGACAGATGGGACAAGATCTTTGAGGTGAATGTCCGGGGCGTTTGGATCCTTACCCAGAAGGTCGCCAACATCATGAAGGAAAAAGGCGGCGGTAAGATCATAAACATCTCGTCCATCTTCGGCTCCCGCGGGTCCATTGAGGAAGGTCATCCTGCCGTTGCCTACAACTCATCCAAGGCAGCCATTGAGGTGCTCACTAAAAACCTTGCCGTGAAACTCTCCCGCTATAACATCTACATCAATTGCATCGCACCCGGTTTCTTCCGGACAGACATGATGGAATACATCTTCAAACCCGACATGAAGCCCATCCTCGACCTGACAGTCGCACAGATCCCGCTTCTCAAGTACGGGGAGGAAGACCACGTCAAGGGCCTTGCAGTATTCCTGGCATCCAAGGCATCGGATTTCATGACAGGGACCATTATCCCGTTAGATGGCGGAATGGCGGCGAAGTAATAATAACAAAGAAAAGAACCTTGTGAAGAGGGGGTTTTACCCCTCTTCACAAGACGATTCAAAAAAGGTGTTATAGGGGGAGTGTCAGCCTGGCAGCATGAGATTGACTCCCCTGCAGGGATTATCTTTTTTACCCTTAAAGAACTACTACTGAATTCTCAGCGCCTCCATACTCAGAATAAACATACTTGTCTGCACTGCAGTCGTTTTTCCATACAGTTTCGTCGAGGAGATAACGGAACTGATATTCGTTTCCGCATGAGAGATTTGTAGAGGCCGCAAACGATCCATCTTTTGATTTCTTCATAGGTGTTGCTCCTACCTCCCAGTCATTGAAGTCCCCTACTACGCATGCTGAGTTGGCTGATCTGGCCATATCTCCGGACAAAGAGAATATCACCCTGCACACATCCCTATTCTTTACATACATCTTTCTGATTCCCATAAAATCTGCCTCCTTAAAATTGTACTATGGGCCTGCATCATCTTTACAGCTGCCTCATGATAATTCTACAGGTTCCTTAAGGAAAAACCATGGTTAAGATTGATAAATTAATAACAGGTAAATGATACTATTTTTTAACAAAACAAAACGATGTACACCCATGGATCGGGGCAAGACTCGTGGATCACTCAGCCCCAAAGGACAGGAGCTCCCTCTTCCTCTTTCTTTACCTCAAAGCTTCCTGGTCAGATATCGGTCCTGATCCATATCCTGCAAATAAACGGCATAATAGTCCTCATCAGGATTATTATACCAGTTCATGCCCTGATCCCGGCACGCCTTGCAGGCGCCATGCGGTACATGTATGCCTAGGATTCGATAGCCCGTGGATGCAGCCGAGTCGAGCTTGAATGTACCCGGGCAGGCATCGCAGTAACGAAATACCTCCTGCTGGTTTTCCGTTATGCCGTCCGTGTCATAGAAGATGTTCCTGAACCTTTCTACGAACGGCCTTCTCTCCGGCCTCAAGCCTTCACGGGCCTGCCACATGGAAAGGATCTGATCGCACAGCCGTTTCGTGTAGTCTGAAATTCTCGGATCCTGCTGTAATTTTTCCCTGTCGAGGTCCGGTTCCAGCACGTAAGAATAATCCACACCGGCCAGGGCAAGAATAATACCCGTATTCACATAGGGAAGTGCGGCTTCTATGGAGTATCCGCCTTCCAGAACACAAATGTCGGGTTTGAGAATTTCGTTGAGCCTTGCATATCCCCCGGCAGTGAACGACATATTGGTGATGGGATCGGAATAATGATTATCCTGACCTGCAGAGTTGATGATGAGGTCTGGCTTGAATTCATTGATAACCGGCATCACAAGATTTTCCATTGCATGGAGGATGCCCTCATCGCAGGTCTTAGGCGGCAAAGGGATATTCAGTGTATACCCGCAGGCATTGGGCCCGCCATACTCGGATGGAAACCCGGACCCCGGGTACAATGTTCTGCCGTCTTGGTGGATAGAGATATACAAAACATTGGGGTCATGCCAATAGATGTCCTGGGTACCGTCTCCATGATGGCAGTCCGTATCAACGATTGCTATCTTTTTAATTCTTGGGTAATGGCTCCTCACCCATTCCACCATCACGGCCTCGATATTGATGTTACAAAAGCCGCGGGCGCCCTGGACCACCCTCATGGCATGGTGCCCCGGAGGTCTCACCAGGGCAAAGGCGTTGTCCACTACGCCTTCCAGAACCAGACGGGCTGCCTCAATGCATCCACCTGCCGAGATATTGTGCGACTGAGTAATTCGTGAACCGACATCGGGGACGCAGAAATGAGCACGGTTGATGTCATGCTCATCTGCAAGACCGGCCTTGAATTCACGGATGCCCTCAATATCCAGTATCCCCTCTTCCAAGACCTGGTCTTGGGTATAGAGGAGTCTTTCCTTGCGTTCAGGATGGGTGGGTGTAATCTCCCAATCGTATGCAGGAAAAAAAATAAGCCCTGTCCTTTTTTTTGCCTTGATCATTAAGAGCTCCATTCACGCAGGATGCCGGGCCTTGTCTGTATCTTGACCCTCATGTTCCTTCCCACAGTGGAAAATCCCCTTATCATGTTGAAACATTGCTCCTCGATGACGCTAAAATCCATATCATCACTAAGCCCCAGAAGGGAAGCATTCGCCCTGATGGCTTCAAATCCAAAGGCCTTCAGCTCATCGATACTCAGAGTTCGAGCCGCCTCCTTTTCCAGGTTCAGTTCAGGACAGATTATCCTGCACAGCTGGGTATCGGCAAGCAAGGTGATTTGAGCCGTTGTACGGGCAAGGGCTGCGCCCAGGGCATTGGCCACCATTGCATGCTCTGGCACCTCACATTCCATATTGAATGCAGCCTGGATATACGGCTTAAGCAACTGAGCCGGACCTCCGATGAGTATCACCCGGCTCGGCCTGATAATGTCAGGATGGAGCATCTCATAGATAGTATAAACAGGGTGACTGTTCACCTCTTCCACAAACTCAAGGGCCGCCTTTTGGATATTATTTACCATAACCGAAAGTATCCTGGAACTGAGCTCCGTGATATCCATACCCAAGGACTCACTGATGGGCAGAAGAGCTTCTTTGGCCTTTTTAAGGTCTCCGATAGTGTGATTGCCGAGTACAGCCAAAGCATCCATGGGTGTCGGCGCAACACCGCCCATACAGGCCGGCAGACCGCTTCTTCCAGGACCAACCCTGAGCTCGCCGGCTTCAGCGCGTACGCACGAATCACCACCGGTGCCCACAGAGATTACCTTGAGTCCGCGCACCAGTGTCTTGAGGCCGCCAATGTCCACACCTTGCGGTTCCAGAAGAGGGCTGCCATTCAGGAGGATCCCGATGTCCGTCGTCGTACCGCCGACATCCAGCACCAGTGCAGTCCCTTCCTGCTGATTTGTCAGCGCCAAGGCCCCCATCATGCTTGCAGCAGGACCGGACAGAATGGTCTCCACAGGGAGTCTGCTCGCTGCCGATGAGGCGTAGGTTCCTCCGTCTGCCTTGAGAAAAAACAACGGGGCATCAATCCCCAGCTTAACCATTGCCTTTTGTACGGCTGAAACGAATCTTTCCTGCACAGGCATGACCGCTACATTGAGATACGTTGTGTTCAGACGCCTGGGAAAATTCAGACTTCCACTCATAGTATGGCCCTGGCATAGATAGCGGAAATCATCCTTGATCAAGGACGCTATGAACGATTCATGGGCGGTGTTCCTGACTGAAAATTTTGAGACAACACCAACACCTTCCACATTGGAGTCTGACATGCACCGTGATGCACGAAGAACCTCTTCTTTATCAATCGACACATATTCACGGCCCCGGTGGTCTATTGCACCACGGACCAGATGGAAGGAATCAGTCAGAAAATAGTGGCTGGGATCTATACCCGGGCCGGCAGAGATGATCATGCCCGTCTTTGCATATTTCTTCTCCACAATGGCATTTGTGGACAATGTTGTGGAAAGGACCACCCTCTTGACGCCCTTGAAATCAATGCCGAGGCTGCCCGCCGCCTCCAGGATGGAACCCACAAGATCATCTCCTGTAGGGGTTTTGACCGTAGAGAAAATCCTTTTTCCTGCCAGGCATACTGCGTCGGTGTGTGTGCCGCCGATATCAATACCTAAAATCATAACGACTCCTTCACTTCAAACCATACCAATTCATGCCTTAAATGACAATCCTTCATGAAATCTTGCGTTGATCTTATGGATCTGATAGATCACGAAAGTGATAATCCCCTGGGAGGCAAATTTTGAATAAAATGATACTTGCATGGATATTATTGGTCATGATCCTTGGGTGTTCCTCATCAGACCCACCTTGCCTGATACAGCATATCTGATGATAAGTCCGGTCTCAGGCCAGAGGATCTTTGCACAGGTCAATTCAGTGACAGACAATCCTCCAATGACCTACCAATGGACAACAACAGCACCAGGCGATGCGCTTGATGTTCCCGAGACCACACCGTATTCTGCATACTGGATAGCGCCGGAAACCGCAGGTCTCTTACACCATTTCCTGCACAGTTACTGACAAGGAAAAGAAACATATTACCCATAACTTCAATATCCTGGTACGACCAAGGACTTTGGAGCGCAACCTTGTCGGGAATAGGATTTGATGTCTTGGCCATAGCCAAGGAAACCGAGTATAAAACTGGAGGGATCTGGGCTTCAGTAAGAGACAATAAAATCAGGTTCATTACATCAAAGACCAATGAAGAAAGCGTTTGGGGCAAGAATTTCTTCACCATGCTCAGCCGGACAGATCCTACCACCCTGGAATTCAAGATATGGGGTGTTGAGGCCATAGGCAACAATATCATTGAGCTTACGGCGTCCTCAGAAGATACCCTGGCCTGTGGCACATGTTTGAATGTTGATACAATTAAAACTCTGGCTATAGATGTCAACGTACTGAGCACCCTCTGGGTTGGCTCCGATTCAGGCCTCAATTATTACGATTCCACTGTCATCCCAACCCTGGAAGAATTATTTTTATGGACAGGTGAATGACCTGTCAGAGGGGCCTGATTATGTCTACGCTGCAACGAATACCGGGGTATACAAGCTCGACTATGGGAAAAAGGAGCCGATCTATGGCGGCGATACCTGCGCAGTGCTTGCAGTAAGCAATGGATCAGCAACTGAAATTTGGTCCGTAGTTCAGGGTGCGATACAAAAAGACGGCAAGCAGTTCGGTTCTCAGCCTCCGGAGGTAATTTGCAGCCTTGACAAGGATATCACGGGTAATATCTGGTGCGGGAAATACTGGTGGGATGGCAGCCATGTGGCATGAGGTGCCCGGCCTTGAATCCGTTACAATCGTCAAGGCCATTGCCAGCATGGAAGGCCTGACTTACCTGCTTTCGGACTCAGGGGTTCTGTACCGCTGGTAGGTTTGTACGTGAGGCGATGTCCTTGGCGATGCGCTCAAGCATATTGTTCAAGACCTCTTCAATGTAAGGTGACGGAACGTCCACATTCTGCAGCCGGGTCATGTGAAATGCACTCATCTTTGAAGACGCCTTTGCCGTGCGATAAAAAAGTGTCTGGGAATCAGCCGCCCCGAGAACCTTGATCGTCAGGAACACCGTAGTGGGTGAATCATTCCCTCCATAAGAAATGTGATCCAGAGAGCCTGTAATGATGTACCCTGTCACGGGTACCTTATCTTTTGTATAGACAACCTGACGGTAGGCCTTCTGCTCGATCAGGTATCCAGCCAACCTCTGTGCGGCATACGCGCCCCAGCTTTCATTGCCCTTTGCGTCAAGAGGCATAACAACTGCCATACTCAAATAAGTACCTGCAAGACCCTGATCAATGGGAGTAGACTCTTCAAAGATCCTGGTGGGTTTTACGAGGGCGCAGCCGCTTATAAAGATAAAGGCAAAGAACATTGACCAGAACAACAATGCGGCCCTGCAGTGATGACCTTCCGTTAGCATTCCCATACATTGATCCTCCCCTTGCCCTCTTACACTTAAATTATCGGGTTTGCAGCTCTGGATCTTTAATGAAGGCGCCTTATTATTATGAAAACTGAAGATAGATAGATACAATAAAAGGGCTGCCCCTGAGGACAGCCCTTGTCGTCACTTAAGATGGAAGACTGGAGGAAGATTACTGTCTCAGGCTGTTCCACATCTGGGTGTTTACAACCACTACGCCCGCATTTAATGTTCCCCGATTACCATTATTATCAATGGCAAATACAATTCCATCCCCTGCCTGAGCATTCATACCAGTAGCACTGGCAACAAATCCGGCCTGCCATCCTCCTGCAGCAGCAATCACTTGTATATTATAATTCCTGTTCCCATCGGCATTGGGGTCTTGGAACCCCCTGGCTACCAGATTAGCAAGGGTGTCGTAACTGTTCCTTTCAGCAAAATTCTTCTCTTCCTGAAGGGCCAGTGTTTCCAGGGCTGTAACTGCTTCTGCCCTCCGTGTCCTGGTCACGTATGCGGTATATGAAGGAATAGCAATGGCAGCAAGGATCCCTACTATAACCACGACAACCATGATCTCCATGAGGGAAAAACCCTTCTTATTCATCAACTGTCTCCTTTTCGGATATGGCTCAACCTTACTTATCGGCAGTTTTACCGATGTTGCAATAGGGGACTTCAATTATACCATGTAAAATATGCACCCATTGCCGGGCAACCCTTGACTCTCTTGATCCTCTTCGATATATGGATGGGTTCATGAAGGGTCGCATCAAGATATTCACCTATGGCTGCCAGATGAACGACCTTGACAGCCTCAAGATGTACTCGGAGCTTTCCACCATGGGGTTTACACCCACCCAGGAGACGGCAGAGGCGGATATCATCATCCTCAACACCTGCTCTGTCAGACAAAAGGCCTATGAAAAGGCACTCAGCAACCTGGGGAGACTGAAGCGTCATAAGTCGAGGAAGCCTTCTTTAATTATAGCTGTGACAGGCTGCGTTGCCCAGCAGGAGGGTGATACGCATCAGGGAGCGCATGCCCCATGTGGACATCATCCTTGGCACCCATCAACTCCATCGCCTGCCCGATCTCATTAGAGCACATACACAATGCCTCCTATCCAATGACTGAGACCGAGTTTTCCGAGGACATCCCTTCCATGGATATTGTCCCTGACCAGGGTTTATCGGACCATCCGCACCGCTCATATATCAATATCATGCAGGGATGCGACAACTACTGCTCATACTGCATCGTACCCTATGTGCGGGGCCATGAGGTCAGCAGGGATTACAAAAAAGTTCTCGATGAGATTGACCTGCATGCCTCTCGAGGGGTCAAGGAGGTCTTCCTGCTTGGCCAGAATGTAAATTCCTACAATGGCGGTATAACCTTCCCGGGGTTATTGAGAAGTATTCATGGTATCGACGGGATCGAACGGATCCGCTTTACCACATCCCACCCCAAGGATGTGAGCGATGGCCTTATTGAGTGTTTTCAAGACCTCGACAAATTGTGCAGCAATATACACCTCCCCTTCCAGTCCGGCTCCGACAGTGTTCTCAAGGCAATGAACCGGCACTACACCCACGATTCATACCTGGGTCTCATTGAACGGCTTCGCTCTGCAAGGCCTGACATTTCCTTCAGCGCGGATGTTATGGTGGGTTTTCCGGATGAGTCGGAGCAGGATTACCTGGATACCCTTGCCATCATCAAGACTGTCCGGTTTGATGTGCTCTACTCATTTAAATATTCGGTACGACCCGGCACTGCAGCGGCAGCACAGCTCAATGATAATGTTTCTTCTGAAGAAAAGATCGAGAGACTGAAACAACTGCAGGCCCTTCAAAAAAGGATAACCCTTGAAAATAATCAAGACCGCATTGGAAAGATATATGAAGTCCTTGTAGATGGGATAAGCCCTAAAAACCTGCTTCAGGTCCATGGAAGGACCTCACAAAATGCCATAGTGAACTTCTTGGG
Source organism: uncultured delta proteobacterium (assembly GCA_963785235.1). Taxonomy (GTDB): domain Bacteria; phylum Desulfobacterota; class Desulfomonilia; order UBA1062; family UBA1062; genus MWEI01. The sequence continues at coordinate 421,994 of CAWAUM010000003.1, forward strand.
TGACCAAGGTCTTATGGGAAAAACTCAACGGGTCCGCATCACACGCGCCAACCAAAATTCACTCACCGGGGAGATGGCCTGATATTTACTAATCAGGTTTTATGTTTGATCGCTTAGGCCTCTAGTGGTATTAATGGAGAGTCATGGAACAGCCCAAGCGATGGCCTACCATCCTTCTCCTCATCATTATTCAGATTGCCTGGCTTATTGTCCTGGTCATAGGGATGGTCTGGTATATTCATTACCGCCAGATCCGCATACGACCCATAGGCGTTTGGGATATTGTCATCATAAGCGAGGTTTCTATCCTGTTTACCCTCATCCTTGCAGGGATCTATGCACTCTTCATTCTCTATCAGAGGCAGCTCACCCTCTTGAGGACCCAGATACATATCCTCCAGTCCGTCACCCATTCCTTTAAAACACCTTTGGCCACTATGCAGCTCTACCTCGAAACAATCACCAAGAGGGAACTCCCTGAAAGCACAAAGGCAGAGCTCTTTGATGGCATGCGAACCGTAAACCAGCGATTGAAATCCCTGGTCTATAACTTCCTGGAGAGCGCCCGTCTGAGCTCCAAGCAAAGACCCTATATATTCTCCCCCATTTCCTTGCCTCAACTCATTTCGTCCTACATAATGAATAACGAGGTGTTTCTCAAAGATGTGGAGCTGCATATCCACGCACTCGATGAGTACTATCCCCGTCTTAGTGGATAGCGATGCATTTGAAATGGTCTTTTCAAATCTTATCGAAAACGCCATCCATTATTCAACCTCATCACCCCGGGTGGAGATCAAGATGTGGAAAGAAGACAAGTGGGCATTTATCGAATTATCTGATAGAGGGATCGGCATACCCGAAGAACAACACCGGGATGTATTCAAGATGTTCAAGAGGCTCCCGGAGGGAGCCAGCCTCTGGGGTTCGGGAACAGGCATGGGCCTGTATGTGGTCAAGGGTATCATAAAATCACATGGAGGGAATATCAGGGTGAACGTTATCGATAAGGGAGAGGGCACCTCCTTCAGAATCCGGTTGCCCCTTGCACGCTCATGACAATCAAATGGCGCATCCTTATTGTCGAAGATGACCATGCACTCTCACTGGGCCTCAGAATAAATCTTGAAGCGGAAGGGTATGAGGTCCTCCATGCACTAACAGCGGAAGAAGGCTTGACCATCCTTGACAACTCCAGTGTAGACCTTGTTGTTCTCGATCTCATGCTGCCTGGCATGGACGGTATTGAAGCGCTTGAGCGTATACGGGGCGAGAACCTTAAGCTGCCTGTGCTCATCCTCACCGCACGTTCTTCAGTGGATGACAAGATTGAGGGTCTGAAGGCCGGGGCCGATGACTACCTTACCAAGCCCTTTCACCTGGAGGAATTTCTCCTCAGGGTACATAGGATGCTCGACCGTTACCAGTGGTATAAAAATGAGGACTCTCTGTTAATCGGTAAAACGAAAATCGACTTCAACACCCTTGAGATCATTGATCCTGCAGGAAAGATCTCACGCATCACCCCCCATGAAGCAAACCTCATCCAGTATCTCACCCTTCACCAGGACCGTATTGTCACTCGTTCCGAGCTTCTTAAGAATGTCTGGGGCCTCGATCCTGATATCGAGACCAGGACCGTGGACACGTTCATTTCCCGGATAAGAAGATATCTGGAGAGAGACCCCTCCAAACCCGAACACATCATCAGCATCAGGGGCAAGGGATACCGTTTCATCCCCTAAGGAGTTAAGTAAGCTACTATATACAGGAGGCATTCATAGTATGAAAACTCATATAAATAAGCTGCTGCTGTCCGTTATAACGTTAAGCCTTGTCCTTGTAACCATGTACGGATGTGCTTCCGCCCCCTATTCCGGCAGAAAACAGATCCTCCTGATTTCCGAAGGTGAAGAGATGTCTCTTGGTGTTAAGGCCTACCAGGATATCCTTAAGAAGGAAAAAATTTCCACAGACCCCAAGGTTAATGCCATGGTCAAACGGGTTGGTACCCGCATTGCGGCTGTTGCCAACAAACCCGAATATGCCTGGGAGTTCACGGTAATCGACAATCCCAAGACCGTTAATGCCTTTGCGCTTCCGGGCGGGAAGGTAGCGGTCTACACCGGTATCCTCCCTTACACCCAGACCGAGGCAGGACTTGCATTTGTGGTGGCTCACGAAGTAGGTCATGCCATCGCCCGTCATGGCGGTGAGAGGATGAGCGAACAGCTCCTATTCCAGCTCGGCCAGCAGGGCCTAAACATAGCCATTGCAAGCAAGAGTCCTGCAGCCATTGAAGCCATCAATACCGGATATGGGTTGGCATCAACTGTTGGCGTAATACTTCCCTTCAGCAGGACAATGGAATATGAAGCGGACCACATCGGCCTGATCCTCATGGCAAAGGCCGGATATGACCCAAGAGAAGCCCCCGGTTTCTTCGAGCGCATGATGAAGGCCTCAAAGAATGCAAAACCACCGGAATTCCTATCCACTCACCCTGCAGACCAGGCGCGTATCAGGCAGATCAATGCGTTCATACCGGAAGCTATGACATATTATCATAAGTAATCTCTCCTTTGACACGTTCGACACAATGATTTATATGAATCTTATAGTTTAACTTCATGCTTAAGAGGAGCAGGTGATGGGGCTGAAAATCGGAGAGATTGCAAAGAAGAGCGGCGTGCCCCCGTCAACAATACGGTACTATGTACGGCAAGGACTCCTTCCGGAGCCGGACAAGGTCAACAAGAGCATGGCCTATTATGATGAGCGATGCATAGAAAATATTCTTGCCATCCGCCATCTTCAGGAACGAAAATATTTTCCTCTGTCGGTGATCAAAAACATCCTGAGGAGAATGGACCAGGGACTCAGTCTGGATGAGGCTGAAGCCATCGAGGATGCTGTCTTTGGGGCCCAACCCGAGACACCCGATAATGTTATGGACAAGGCACAGTTCCTTGATGCATCCGGACTTACGAACGATGAACTCCTCACTGCCCTTAAAATCGGGCTTATGATACCTTACCTCCAGGAAAAAGGACGCACCCTTTATAATCAGGAAGATGTCCGTTTTGCCAGGGAGGTCCTTAAGAAGATCATCTCCTTTGGTCAGGATCTCCATGAGTTGAGCTTTTATGTGGAACTGGGAAAACAGATTGTCGACCACGAAATGAACCTTCGAAAGGTTGCTGTCAAAGGGAAAACGCAGCAGGAAAATATCCGCGTCACAACTGAGATTTCAAAGATGGCGGATCTCCTGAGGGGTTACATCATCCGGAGACTATTCCAGAGAAGGGTTCAGGCTGTTATCCAGAAGAGTCTGAGCGAATGATGCCCCCGGTATGCGAGGAATATTACGGTAAAGATAGTTGAACCTGGATACTTTTTTTCCATAAATTATGTAATTCTTTTCCAATGTTCTTGAAGATTTATTGGTGTGCCGTCATAACGCACCGAATTTTCAAGCCCATGCATTGAGCATGAATCTTGCAACACAAGCATATGATTGCTTTTTTTGTGATGTATCCGGTTACGTTTTTCATTTAGGGTAGCATCTCTTCATGGAGGGAATGAAACGGGGACAGAAATAAATCCATAAATATCTGCACCCCACAATAAGCATGTTTGTCTTTGTCTGTTCAGGGCATATGGATAAAGGCAACCATTACTTTAGAACTATGCTGCAGATACAATACAAAGCGATATAAGTTATAAGGCAGAAAGGACATACAATGATGCAGCATCTTCTCCTGGGAATACGTACTCGCATGATCCTTATCATGGGTATGAGCGCACTATTCTCTCTCCTACTCGGGATCACGGGATGCAGCCAAGGAGGGGGTGGGCCTGCCGTATTTAAAGCTGAAGGTACTTATAAAACCGGATTTTTCGTTGATAGCCCGGTACAAGGTCTTCAGTACCGATCTATTACCTGGTCAGGCACAACGGATTCACAAGGGAGTTTTAAATATCATGATGGAGAACAAATAACCTTTTTCATCGGTGGTGTCGTCCTTGGCAGCACACAGGCCAAAGGCATTATCACCCCGGACGATCTATACAGCTCTTCTCAACCAAACTTCAGCACAGAAGCCATTAATATAAGCCGGTTTCTTCTGTCCCTTGATGAAGACCTCAATCCTGATAACGGCATCTTAATTCCCCAGAGTGTCACTGATGCCCTGAAGGACATCGAAGTGGATTTTTCAAACCCTGATCTAGACAATGATGCTGGTGTACAAGAGATGTTCGAAATATTAAATGGCAGCGGAATCTACCCCGAAGAAGAAACCCGAGGCCTTGTATCTTCCGAGGATGCGCAAATCCATCTGGAAAATACCGTAAACCAGATTGCACAAGCGGAAGCAGAGGCGGAAGATGCGCTTTCAAACTTAGAACTCCACGCATCCATAGATTTACTATATTCAAGCATCATAATGGTTGAAGGCCAGTCATTAAACCTGCAGGGTTCAGTCTATGGCGGTAAGGCTCCATACACCTATTCCTGGCAAATCAATGATAAACCGTTCTCCACAAAGCAGAGTCCTGGTAATTATCCCTTCAAGACACAAGGTTCATATACCCTCACCTTTACATCATCCGACAGCACCGGCGATAAAAAGACGGATGTGCGCCACATTACCGTTTTAGGACCAGAGACCCAGGAAGGCCCAATCGATAGTGATCCATCCCCACTGCCTCGATCATCTCACCCTCTGGAGGGACAACAATTAAAGCAGGGAGCACCGTGGATTTCCAGGCAATGATTTATAACGGAAATGTTCCGTTATATTATGGATGGCTTCTGGGGGCTGTTCCGGGAAATTCCTATAATCCCAGAATGAGTCAGAAGTTCATACATTTCAACCTCGAACCTATATGATAACACAGGGCATAACCCTAAATGTCTCCAGGGACATATTCTATTACTCTTGTAGTAAAGGATACTGCTCAAGGGGGTAAAACCCCTGATGATCATGCCGCGAGTGTATTGATTACGGTTAAGTAGGCACACAGGTGATGCCTTCTTTAATTACCGGCTATCTTCACCGTCATGTTCAAATCGTAAAGAAAACTGATCTTGACAATGCCGCGATTTATCCAGTATAAAACCTTATAGTTTAACTTTAATCTTTACAACTTACACGGAGCATTATCGAAAGGTAGTCCTCTTTATGAAAAACAAATCTTAGGGGAGTCACGCATGAAAACACGCATAACTGAGCTCTTCGGCATCAAGCATCCCATTGTCCTTTCAGGCATGAGCTGGATCAGCGTACCGAAGATGGTTGCGGCCGTATCCAATGCAGGCGGCCTGGGTATTCTTGCCACCGGCCCGTTCGATGCCGAACAGACAAGAGCTGCCATCAAGGAAATCAAATCGCTTACCAACAAGCCCTTCGGCACCAATACCACCCTTCTCTTTCCCGGTGCGGCTGATAATGCACGGGTGGCACTTGAAGAAAAGGTTCCTGTCATCAACTTCTCCCTGGGCAAAGGCGACTGGATCGTGAAGGCCGCGCATCAATATGGCGGCAAAGTCGTTGCAACGGTAGTCAACCATAAGCATGCAAAACGCGCCCAGGACTATGGGTGTGATGCGCTGCTCGTTACCGGCCATGAAGCCGCAGCCCATGGCGGAGATGCCACCACCTTCTGCCTCGTTCCGAGTATAGCGAATGCAGTCACCATTCCCATCATAGCAGCAGGTGGTATTGCAGACGGAAGAGGACTCGCTGCAGCCATTGCGCTGGGCGCAGATGCCGCTGCCATGGGGACCAGGCTTATGACAACCAAAGAAAGCCCTCTCCATGATAATTATAAACAGCTCTCCATCCAGAAAGAAGTTTATGATACACTGTATTCCACCCGTTTTGACGGCCTTGGCTGCAGGGTGCTTGATACCAAGGCAGCCAGAAATGCCGTCCGTCAGGGGCTGAACATCAGAAAACTCATTGAGGCCCTTCCCAATTCAGTCGGCATTGCCAATCAGCTCCACCTTCCCTACTTCAAGCTCTTTCTGGGTGTCATGGCCTCAGGATGGAAGAACGCCAGACAGCTGGCCTTCATGGCAAATGCCTTCAAGGCGATTCGCATTGCCACCGAGGATGGCGACATTCAAAAGGGCGTGCTTCCCGTAGGTCAGGTAACCGGCTTGATGAGAGATATCCCGACAGTTGCAGAGGCCATCGAGCGTACAGTGAAAGAGGCAGAAGAGATAGCCATGAATCTCGCAAAGATGGCAAATGGTTCTGTAGAGTTCTTAGCAGCTGATGCCCCAAAGGCTAAGCGTACAAAAACTCCCAGGAAGACTGCATCAAAGAAGAAGACCAGCGAGATTTAATTACCTTTAGAAAACTAATGAGCGGTCATGCCCTCCGTATCCGGATAGGGCATGACCGCTTTCTTTTCTGGAATATTACTGGATGAGGCTTGATGTCTTCTTGAGGCAGGCAATTGCATCATCGTGCATCTTCTTGAGCAGTTCCTTACAGGTGATAATATCCCTGATATGTCCGATGGACTGCCCTACCATCATAGGTGCGTCTTCAACGTCCCCGGTCTCCCAGGCCTTTTTGATGCGCTGCCCGGCGATAAGAGGTATCAGCGCCTCGATCCCTTTTCCCGCAGCTTCAGCGGCAAGCACCTCGGATATGATCCTGTTCTTCAAGGCCCTGCCCTGAAGGCCGATGGTCTTGCACATAATAGTGGTCTCGTATTCCTGTCGCTTGATGAGCTCCTGCTTGATATTCTCATGAACATCGCATTCTTTTGTGGCAATAAACCTGCTCGCCATCATGACGCCTTGCGCCCCAAGGGTTAGTGCTGCAGCAAGGGATCTGCCATCAGCAATGCCTCCCACGGTAACAACAGGGATTTTAATAGAATCAGCAATCCTCGGGGTGAGAACCATGGTGGTAACATCATCTCCGAGCGGGTGTCCACCCTCTTCAAACCCTGCGGCATACACACCATCGTATCCGGCCTTTTCGGCATGCACCGCATGCCTCACAGAGCCCAGCTTATGGAACAGTTTCACACCGGCATTCTTCAGCTCTTCAAAGGCCTTTTTGCCCAGCGCCTTGTCAAGAGGTGTACCCGAGACCTCAATCCCTGCAACTTTTTCTTCTGCGCACACCTTGGCATACATGGCATGATGTTCTGATGTAATGCGTACCGATGGGAGAATCGTGATGCCCACCATGAATGGCTTGTCTGTAAGCTTCCTCACCTCTTTGATGGCAGCGCGGAACTGCTCTTCGGTTTCATAATTACCGGCCGTGAGATTTCCCATACCCCCGGCATTGGAGATGGCTGCGCACAGATTTGGAGTGCAAAGCCACATCATGGCGCCGCAGATAACAGGGTACTCAATGTTGAACATGTCTGTAATGGCGGTCTTGATCATTTCTTCCCCCTAAGAAGATAGTAGGTTAAAGTTGTACTTTATGCTTTATACCAAGTACACTGATCACCCTCCCCAGTCAATATATTTCTTGTTCTTCTGGAGGGGGAACATTCTTCTTATGAACCTCACTTTATGCATGAGCCACACAGAGGACATTGTCTTGCCACACCCATCCATCAGGGCAAGTAAAAAATTGAACCATAAAAATCTATTGAGTTCCTCGGAGGAACTCAATAGATTTTTATGGTCTAAAGTAAGGCTTCCGTATATCATAAATGATCCGTTCAACCATGGATGGAGACACACAGGTGAAGTACGCGTGTCCCATAAACAAAACCCAAAGGGTAAGGTGAATAAATAAGGTATGCAAGCATGTGATGAACTATCATACCTGCGCCCGCAGTGAAAACAGCAGCATCTTGTTCTTTCATAAACCCTATGGTAGGTATAGCCCGCACATTCCATAGAGGAGGTACATCTTGAATTACAGATTCCAGGCGAAAGATTATATCATCTTTTTATTAAGTTATGTCTTCTTCTTTCTTTATATAACTGATGCCCGGGCACTCCTTGTCATCCCTGTTGTTGCAGACATCCCTTCTTGGATTTATCTCATCATTGCGGTCGCACTCAACGCATGGGCACTGCCCTTACCGGGTATCCACCCCAGATTGCCCAAACCGTCTGAAATCGAGGCATTACCCTCTCCTGGTGAGGCCCCTGCTTTGCCAGGTAAGCCTGCTGAACCAGTAATAAAGGCCCCGCCTAAACCAACACGGGAAGAAAAACTCGGTAAAGGATTATCAAAGACCCACAAGGGATTCATTGACAGGATATCCGCCGTATTTAAAAAATCATCCACCATTGATGAAGGTTTGCTTGCCGATTTGGAAGAGACCCTCGTGGGAACCGATATCGGGATGAAAACCGCCTATTCCCTTTTCGAGTCCATCAAGAAAAATGCCTCGTCTCTCGACGGTCCTGACTCAGCCTTAAACGCTATCCGAATCGAGGTCGAGTCCATCCTGAAAAAGTGTGAATCGCCCTTAGAAGTCCCTGAGGGTGTTAAACCTTATGTAATTATGGTGACCGGGGTAAACGGCTCAGGGAAAACAACTACCATTGCCAAGATCGCCTACCACCTTAAAAACATTGGTAAATCGGTAATAATAGCCTCAGGTGACACTTTCAGGGCTGCTGCCATTGAACAGCTTGAGCACTGGGCCAACAAGGTAGGAGCCGACTTTGTCAAGGCTCAGGAAGGTGCAGACCCTTCCGCCGTTGCCTTTGATGGGCTGCAGGCAGCCATTGCCAGGAACCATGACGTTCTCATTATCGATACGGCAGGAAGGCTCCATACCAAAGAAAACCTCATGGAGGAGTTAAAAAAGACAAAGAAGGTGCTCGGAAAAAAATTTGAAGGCGCCCCCAATGAGATCCTCCTTGTGCTGGATGCCACCATCGGCCAGAATGCCATAGAACAGACCAGGCAATTCAACAATGCCCTGGGCATTACCGGGATTGCACTCACAAAGCTTGACGGATCATCCAAAGGAGGGGTCATCGTAGGGATCGCCAACGAGTTCGAGATTCCCATCAGGTTCATCGGCATAGGCGAAGATATGGACGATCTCCAGCCGTTCTATGCGAAAGACTTTGTGAATGCCCTTTTCCTTGACAATTAAATAAAGACCCAAGATAGTTAGCTCATGCTGAATATCAATAAGAAAAGGCTCCGGGTCATATTCGATGCCATGAAATCAAAAAGGATCATGGTTGTCGGCGACCTCATGCTGGATGAATACATCTGGGGTAAGGTGGACCGCATCTCTCCGGAGGCCCCGGTTCCTGTTGTAGAGGTTCAAAGCGAGCTCTTCAAGCTCGGCGGCGCCGGCAACGTTGCGAACAATCTCCTGAGCCTCGGGGCAAAGGTGATCATCAATGCAGTAAAAGGCAATGACCGCCATGGCGACATCCTGAAAAATATCTTTGAAGACCTTAAAATACCAACAGATTCCATTTTCACCGACCAAAAGCGGTCATCTACGGTAAAAACCAGGATCATCGCCCATACCCAGCAGATTGCAAGGATCGACAAAGAGGATACATCCCTGATCTCGGAAGCATTGCTGAAAAAACTCGTCTCGTCATTCCGGGATTGCCTGAGCAATATCGATGCACTCATTATTTCCGACTACGGGAAAGGCGTGGTGAGCAAAAAACTTATAAATCAGATTGTTCCCCTTGCCCGCCAGAACAGCATCCCCATATGCGTAGACCCCAAGGAAAGAAATTTTCCGCATTACAAGAACGTAAGCGTCATCACACCTAACATCAAGGAACTGAGCTTTGGTGCAGGGATAAAGATAGAGAATTACGAACACATCATCCAGGCTGCCCGGAAGGTTAAGGCCATGCTCGGCTGCGATATGGTTCTGGTGACTCGAGGGGAACATGGGATGAGCCTCTTTACCAAAGACAACACAACCACTGACATACCTACCACGGCAAAGGCAGTCTATGATGTAACCGGTGCAGGCGACACGGTTATTGCGTGCTTCACCCTGGCATTGGCTTCAGGGGCAACCCCGAAAGAAGCCGCCATCATAGCCAACATCGCAGCAGGGCTTGTAGTTGCAGAGGTCGGGGCGGCAAGCGTGCTATGGGAAAAGCTCTACAAGGTATGCATGGAGGAGATAGGTGGGTAAGGTGTCTTATCCCGATAAGGTTATGCTCTTTTGCAGCATGATCTATAACGAGAAGGCGCCTGTGGATCAAGCAGTTTCAATGCTCATTGAAAAGTTCGGACAGCCTTACATTACTACTGACTCAACAGCTTTTAACTACACGGACTACTACTGCCGTGAGATGGGATCTCCACTCTATCGGCTTATCCTCGTATTCTCGGAGCCCGTAGAAAGGGACTCCATGCCTGAGATAAAAACTGAAGCGAATACCATTGAAAACCATTTTCTCGAACAGGGGAAAAGAAGAATCAATATCGACCCGGGGCTTATCACTCTGGAGAATATTTGCCTTGCCACAACCAAACCCTACACCCATCGTATCTATCTGAGTAAGGGCATATGGATTGAGATCACCCTCATTTACAAGGGAGATTCTTATCAGAAACTGGAATGGACCTACCCCGACTATGGTTCGAATGAGCTCATAGAATTCTTCAACGGTGTTAGGGAACAATACAAGAGGAGGCTAAGATGCCATCAAGCATGACCGGGTTCGGCCAGGCAGATGTCCATGGTTATCATGTGGAGATCAAGGGGGTCAACCACCGGTACAAAGACATAAGGGTGAAGATGCCCCGCGATTTATCAGCCTTTGAAATCCTTGTGCGGGACATGATTTCCGAGCATGTAAGCAGGGGAAAGGTCGATGTGACTCTCACCAGGGACACAGCATCGGGTGCGCAGGAGAAGATGGCCATAAACTGGGAACTTGCAAAGGTCTACTTTGAAGACCTTTCCTCCATGGCAAAAATCTTCGGAGGTGAAGTGACCTTCCGCGATATCCTCCTCATACCTGGTGTCTTCGGCGAAGCCTCGCCTCAGATGGAAGATCAGTTGCCAAAAGTCCAGCAGGCAGTACAGCAAGCAATTGAAGTTTTCTTGAGGGCACGGCAGAACGAGGGAACGACCTTAACAAAAGATATTCACACACGGGTTGCCAATCTGCTTAGCCTGGCCGCGAGCATGAAAGATCTTGCATCGGATATTACAAACGTATATAGAGATAGGCTGCATGCCAATCTAACGGTGCTTCTCTCAGACAAGTCAAGTATGATTGATGCGGTACGTCTGGAGCAGGAAGTGGCGTTGCTGGCTGATAAATGCGATATCACCGAAGAACTGGTAAGACTGAACAGCCATATCCGTGTACTTGAGGAGACAATAGTAAATCAGACAGGACCTATTGGCAGACAAACCGATTTCATCCTTCAGGAAATCAACCGCGAGATAAACACCATCGGGTCCAAAAGTCAGATTAACGCTCTAAGCCGTATCGTTATTGATGCAAAGACCGAAATGGAAAAAGTCAGAGAGCAGATCCAGAATATTGAATAGCTACTTTGTAGGAAAAGGAGAGTGAGCATGGGCAAGCTTGACACCAGACTGCTTAATATCGGCTTCAACAATGGGGTCGTAGCATCGAGAATCATAGCCATCGTTAATCCGTCATCATCCCCAATGAAGCGCCTCAGAGAGGAAGCCAGGGAAAGAGGTCAACTTATCGACGCGACCCAGGGAAGAAAGACAAGGTCCATCATCATTACCGATAGTTCGCATATTATTTTAAGCGCCATCCAGGCGGAAACTATTTCAAACCGCCTGTCCGACGGCAGCGGCTCGAAAGAGAATATGGCACTGAAGGAGTAGTGGTGAGAATCTTCATCTCCGGTCCTTCCGGCGTTGGAAAATCAACTATTATCAAAGAAATACTCGAGAAGAACCCTGGTATAGCACTTTCAGTTTCCTATACGACCCGTCCCCCAAGGACGCTCGAGAAAGACGGTGTTGACTATTTCTTTATCTCAAAGGAATCATTTGAAAAGATGATTCTTTCGGAGACATTCCTTGAATGGGCCCGCGTGCATGACCAATTCTACGGCACATCCTTAGAATGGATCCAATCCAAAGAACAAGAGGGGTTCCATATCCTGTTTGATATAGATGTCCAAGGCGTTATTCAAGCAAAAGAAAAGGCATCACCAGGATGCTTCATATTCATTATCCCTCCCGACATGGAGGAACTTGCCAGACGCCTGCGCGGCCGGGGCACGGAAGATCCTGGGGCAGTAAAACTCAGGCTTGAAAATGCAAGAAAAGAACTTTCCTATTGGGACATGTATGACTATCTTGTGGTGAATGACACCATTGACAAGACAGTTGAGGACATCAACTCCATAGTGAATGCATATAAATCCTCAAAAGAGGTTGTAATCGGAGAACTGCCATGGATCAAAACAATCGTATAATTTTCGCCCTAGATGTGGACACTATGGACCTGGCCCAGCAATGGGTGGGCACCCTGAAAGGGCATGTGGGCTGGTTCAAGGTGGGACTCGAGCTTTTTACAGCTGTTGGACCCGATGTGGTGAAGCTGGTGAAAGATAATGACATCAAGTGCTTCCTCGACCTCAAGCTCCATGACATACCGAACACCGTTGCCGGGGCGGTCAAGTCGGCAGTAAGAACCGGTGCAGACATGATGACGATCCATCTCTCGGGCGGCAGGGCCATGATCAATGCGGCCATCAAGGCAGCACAGGAAGAGTCCCAGGCCCTTGGTATCGAAAGGCCAAGGATCGTGGGGGTAAGTGTCCTCACCTCATTGGGCAAGGAAGATCTCAACGAGATGGGCATAGACAAGACACCGTCCGAGCAGGTTGCACACCTGGCACAGTTTGCCGCTTCATGCGGGGCCGATGGCCTCGTCTGCTCTGCAGAGGATCTCGTGCAGATCCGTTCGAAGGTTCCCAAAACCCTCATACTCATCACACCCGGGATCAGGCCGAGCTGGTCGCAGAAAGGGGACCAGAAGCGCATTGCCACGCCACAGATTGCAATACAATCAGGGGCGAATCTCCTGGTGATCGGCAGGCCCATCAGTGATGCCCCGGACCCTGTCCAGGCTGTGCATTTGATCGCTCAGGAGATGGAATCTGATTAGGAAAATAATGTATCTCAAGGATCATCTCATTAATTAAATAGAGGGCATTTACACTCGCGCTGTTGATGTCGTATTGACCTCCCGAGCGTTCTCCCCTATCCTACCGGCCATGTCTACCAGGATATGCGGTGGCCAATACCGCTCTATTCGTCTTGATTGCCCTGCCTCAAAGGTGCGGCCGACAACAGACCGCGTAAAGGAGGCAATCTTTTCTACGCTCATCCATCACCTTCAGGATTCTGTTGTCCTGGATCTCTTTGCAGGCACCGGCGGACTGGGGATCGAAGCCATAAGCAGGGGTGCGGCCCGGGTCACCTTTATCGAGAAAGCCACGGAGTGCATCAAGGTCATTGAACGGAACATCCGTGTCATCGATGCCAATCAGCTTGCGATCATCATCAAGGCCGATGCCCGCACCTATATAAATACATGCAGCTCATCCTTTGACCTTATATTCATGGACCCCCCCTACCATAAAGATCTTGCCTCGCAATTGACGCCTCATGTATATAACCTCCTCAACCCTGGAGGGATATTGGTGGTGGAACACTCGACGAAAGAGGAGATGCCATTGACTGCTTGGAAAACGAAAAGGTATGGGGACACCGCCATCTCATATTTTATGAGGAGTGAGGAATGAAAAGGAAAAAGATCGCGGTCTGCCCCGGCTCCTTTGACCCCATCACCAACGGACACCTTGATATCGTCCGCCGGGGCCTTTGTGTCTTCGACAAGGTGATAATCGCAGTGGGCCATAACCCCCTGAAGCAAGACCTGTTCACCACGGATGAAAAGATCGACATGATTCAAAAATCCGTTGACGGAAACCCTCGGATAGAGGTCGATTCATTCCAGGGCCTGCTGGTTGACTACATCAAAAAGGTCGGCGCCTGCGCCATCCTTAGAGGGCTAAGGGTCATCTCTGACTTTGAGCTCGAAATGCAGCTCGCCCTCATGAACAGGAGGCTCTGTAAAGAGGCAGAGACGTTTTTCCTTATGACTGACTACAACCATCTCTTTGTGAGTTCAACCATTGTAAAGGCAACAGCCGCGGCAGGCGGGTGGGTCGAGGGCCTGGTACCGCAGTCTGCATTGGATAAACTCCTTGAGAAGTACCCTCATATGAATACTAAGCACCATGACTAGGGAGGATTTGCATTGAAGATATCTAAGCTCGTATCAAAGATTCCGGGGTCACCGACACTAGCCTTGACCGCCAAGGTCAATGAGCTCAAGGCAAAGGGCAAGGATGTTATCGGGTTCACTGCCGGAGAACCGGATTTCGATACCCCTGAAAATATAAAAACCTCTGCCATTGATGCAATTGGAAGAGGAAGCACGAAATACACAGCGGTCGGTGGCACCCCCAAGCTCAAGGAGGCCATCTGTGCGAACATCAAGAAGGATTATGCCCTGAGCGTTGCCCCTGAAAATGTCATCGTCTCCTGTGGAGCCAAACACAGCCTCTATAACCTGTTCCTCACCCTGTTCGAAGAAGGAGATGAGGTAATCCTCCCCGGTCCGTACTGGGTATCATACCTTCCCATGGTGGAAATGACAGGGGCAAAAACAATTACCATCGACACCAGGCCTACCGGCATGAAGCTCCATGCGGACATGGTGGACGAGGCAATCACCAAGCGCACGAAAGGCATCATTATCAACTCTCCTTCTAACCCAACAGGTGTTGTCATCGACAGGTTGGAACTCGAGAAGATAGCAGAGCTTTGTGTGAAGCATGATATTATAATCATATCAGACGATATCTACCGCAAGATCATCTTTGATGGGCTGGAGTTTTTCAGTGCCGCCATGATCTCGCCCGAGGTGGCCCAAAGAACCTTCATCGTGGATGGGTCTTCAAAAACCTATTCCATGACAGGCTGGCGTATCGGGTACTGCATAGGTGACAGCAAGGTCATCAAAGCCATGGAGAGGCTGCAAAGTCAGAGTACATCTAACCCTACCAGCTTCGCCCAGGATGGCGCCATTACCTCTCTAATAGACGACCAAAACCTGTTGATTGTGGAGGAGAGAAGAAAAATCTTTGAAACCAGGCGAGATCTTATCGTTACCAAGCTCAGAGAAATCCCGGGGATCGATATCATACCCCCGGACGGGTCTTTCTACGCATTCCCCTCCATTAACGGCTATATGGAGCGGTTCGGCAATGCAACCGCCTTCTCGGAATATCTTATCGATAAGGCCTTGGTTGCGCTTGTCCCCGGTGATGAGTTCGGCGCACCGAACCATGTGAGATTCTCATTTGCCACCTCGGAAGAAAACATTACCAAGGGTCTTGCAAGGATCAAGGAGGCCCTTTCTTTACTCAAATAATCCATGGGGGTCTTTTAAAGAATACTCTAAAGAAAAAAATGACAACACCGATAGTATTAGTAGAATAGAAGTTGGTGGAGGGGTCTTTAATGAACATAAATACAGTCGGGTACCAAGCATACAAAAAGACCCAGATTCAAACCGCTGATCAGGGAAATCTGATTCTCTTGTGTTATGACGGCGCCATAAACTTCATTAGGCAGGCTATTAAGGCTCACAATGAGAATAAACTTGAAGACATGAACGAATTGCTCACCAAAAGTCAAAACGTCTTGTGGGAATTGATTAACGGCCTGAACTTTGAGGCAGGTGATATCGCACACAAACTCGATTCTCTTTACAACTACATGATCAGACGCCTAATTGATGCCCAGTACCATAATACAATGGAGCCTCTCAATGAGGTGATCGCTTATTTACAGGAGCTCAGGGAATCATGGCAGACCATCATTCTGAAACAGCCCTGAACCTCCTCAAGTCATGGCGCGTTATCCTGAATAAAGAAACTGGGGCCCTATCCCAGGGAAACATTCAGGAGTTGGAAAGGCTTTTTCAGGAAACTTCGAAAATTCAGCAACGGCTAAGCCGGATGTTTGCAGCATCAAACACCCTTGTAAAAGACAAGAATATCTCTATCCTGATCAGGGAGCTTCACGCGGAGCAGGAAAAGCTCATCGAGTCCCTGAAAAATCAAACGGAAGGGCTCGCACTAGAGATCGGCACATTAAGAAAAAGCCAAGCATCACTCAAGGGCTATAAACAAAAAAATCCTGCTCCGCCCCGCTTCACGAACGAACACACATAACTTACCTTACCTTCGATGAGTTGACAGACGCAATAATTTCTCTTAGTCTGTGGGACTATGCAGATGTTACTCTCATCGGGCTCTCCGAGAAGAAAAGAACTGCTCTCGCTGCTTGGAATCCCTTTCCACGTTGTTGTCCCCAACATACCTGAAATTCAGCAACTTGATGAAACACCGGAAACATTTTGTTTGCGGGTCAGCAAGGAAAAGGCACTTCTCGTAGCCCAGAAACACCCTGACGCACTGGTCATCGGGGCAGACACAATTGTTGTGATAGATGGAAATATCCTTGGCAAACCTCGTAACCCAAGCGAAGCTTATAATTTTCTCATGCTCCTTCAAGATAAAATGCATCATGTTCTCACCGGGTATACTATAGCATTAGGAAATCACTCCATATCAAATGTGGTCAAAACAAAGGTCCGTTTCAGGGCCATGACTGCAAAAGAAATCTCCTGGTATGTCTCAACCGGTGAACCTATGGACAAAGCCGGGGCATATGCAGTACAAGGCATTGGATCCTTGTTCATAGAAAAAATCCATGGGTGTTACACCAATGTCATTGGTTTGCCGCTTTCCCATCTTTACAAAGATTTAAAAAAATTCGGAGTACAGCTGCAAGACGAATGAGTGAGAAGGAGGCCCGAATCATGAACGGCTATGTACTGGCATTTGATCAGGGAACAACAGGAAGCAGGGTTATGATCCTCAACCACAAGGGTCAGGTGGTAGGATCGGCTTACTCTGAATTTCCCCAGATCTTTCCCCAACCAGGCTGGGTTGAACATGACCCTGAGGTTATTTGGGATACAACCTTGAACGTAATGAGAAAGGCCTTTGATGCTGCATATGTCAAACCCGAAGAGATCATATCCATTGGGATTACCAATCAGAGGGAGACAACCGTTTTATGGGACAGAAACACATTAAAGCCCGTTCATAATGCCATTGTCTGGCAATGCAGGAGATCAGCACAGATCTGTGAAGCATTAAAGCATGACGGGCATGAGAAGCTTTTCCAGGAAAAGACAGGGCTCGTTCTCGATGCATATTTTTCAGGCACCAAGGTCAAATGGCTCCTTGATACGATCCCGGGCTTAAGGTCCCGCGCAAACTCCGGTGAAATAGCCTTTGGTACTATTGAT
Source organism: uncultured delta proteobacterium (assembly GCA_963785235.1). Taxonomy (GTDB): domain Bacteria; phylum Desulfobacterota; class Desulfomonilia; order UBA1062; family UBA1062; genus MWEI01. The sequence continues at coordinate 439,389 of CAWAUM010000003.1, forward strand.
ACCTGGCTTATAGCCAAGCTCACCAAGGGCAGGCTCCATGTAACGGACTACACCAATGCATCCAGGACATTGATGTTCAATATCCACGAAAGATCCTGGGATGATCAACTCTTAAAAATTCTCGATATTCCCCGCGCTATGCTTCCCCGGGTTGTGTCATCAGCAGAAATCATCGGCAAGTCCGATCCTGATGTCACGGGGGCTGCCATACCCATTGCGGGCATTGCAGGCGATCAGCAGGCTGCACTGTTCGGCCAGGGGTGCTTTCATGCAGGACAGGCAAAAAATACATACGGAACAGGCTGTTTTCTCCTGCTGAATGTCGGAACTCAAAAGATTGAACCGAAAAACGGCCTTATCCTTACACTGGCGTGCGATGACACGGGAAAACCCTGTTATGCTCTCGAAGGATCAGTGTTCATTGCCGGAGCTGTGGTACAGTGGTTGCGCGACGGGCTTGGACTGATTGCCGATGCTGCACAATGCCAGGAGATTGCAGAGAGCGTGAGCGATTCTCACGGAGTCTACATGGTGCCTGCCTTTGCCGGGTTAGGTGCACCCTACTGGGATATGTATGCACGGGGTGCCATCATGGGGATCACCCGAAGCACTACCAAGGCACATATCGTACGTGCAGCACTTGAGGGCATAGCCTATGAGGTAAAAGATCTCATAAGCGCGTTCGAACAGAGCACGAGCACATTATTCTCTGACATAAAAGTCGACGGAGGGGCATGCAGAAACGATTTCCTGATGCAGTTCCAATCCGATATCCTGGGTTTTCCAGTAGACAGATCCAATCATATTGAGTCAACAGGTATGGGGGCAGCTTATCTTGCAGGCATAGCAACGGGCTTCTGGAATCCAGGAGATGAAATCAGGTCTTTAAGGGGATCTGATCGCATCTTTTTACCAAAGATCGATGGGAACACCAGGGAAAAAATGTATTCGGGCTGGAAGGAGATTGTGGCCAGAGTGATATCTAACCACACGAATACATGAATATCTTAGAATTTATCGGCAGGATGACAATCTCCTTTGTGGAAGAGCTGGGCGCCTTTTTCCTCTTCTTCTTCCAGGCAATAACCCATCTTGTAAGACCACCCCTGTTTATTAAGCAGCTCTTTAAACAGATGGAGTTTATCGGCATTCGCTCAACACCCGTGGTAATGCTCACAGGAATATTTTCCGGCATGGTGAGCGCGTTGCAGACGTATCATGGATTCAGCCTCTTCGGGGCGGAGTCTCTTGTCGGCTCCACAACCGCCCTGGGCCTTCTCAGAGAACTCGGACCGGTACTTGCGGCTTTAATGGTGACAGCCCGGGCAGGGTCGGCAATGACTGCGGAGATCGGGATAATGCGCGTGACACAACAGATCGATGCGCTGGTTGTCATGGGTGTTAACCCTTTTCAATACCTTATCATTCCTCGGATTGTCGCTACTATCATTATGATGCCCATGCTCACCCTTATCTTCGATAGTATCGGGATGATCGGGTCCTACCTTGTTGGAACACTAGTACTCGATATCGACAAAGGGGTATTCATGGCCCGCATTATCGAGTATGTCGGGTACACGGATCTTTTTTCCGGATTGATCAAGAGTGCCTTCTTCGGGGCAATACTGGCAATAGTCGGTTGCTACAAGGGATACAGCACAAGCGGGGGCGCGGAAGGCGTTGGGCAGGCGGCTACACAATCAGTAGTACTCTCTTCAGTAAGCATCCTGATTGCAGATTACATTCTAACCGCTATCATGTTCTAAGAAAATAAACGTTGTCTTGAACTTTTTAAGATTAGCTCAACCGGTGGCCTCAGTAATAGAAGAGATCATTTCGATAGCATCCACAGGGCACTCCAGCGCACAGAAACTACATCCAATACAAGCCTTCCCTTCTTTAAGGTAGGGATGTCCATGAAGATTCCCCGAGTCGTGGGGCAACGAGAGTGCAAGGCAATTTACCGGGCATGTTTCGATGCACATATTGCATGACATGCATTGCTTCAGGTTTATCCGAGGTTTTTTCCACTGGGTACGCTTGACCAAGGCGCAAAGAATATCGAACTGGTCAAGAACCGAGGCATGCGGGCAAATCCGACCGCACGCCCCGCACTCGATGCATATCAAAGGGTCGATGGTGTGGACCTCTTTATTCACACCGGTAATAGCCGTGACAGGGCACACCTTCTTACATGCCTGGCAACCTACGCACGATTTTGTGATGGTAAACGGCATATCTCTCCTCCACCTTTCTTAGCTGATCTTAATACCGAGCCTGGCCATACACTGGGATGTCGGCTTTCCCGTTTCCGTGTCCCAACCGAACTGGGCCCAGTAATCGCTCATCATCTTCTCGATCTGAACGGTCCTGCCCTTGTTGGCGCCACGGGTGAGAGGAGCCCTTCCAATTGCGCGGTCGCTCAGTTTGTTTGATTTCGGCTCGATACCATGTTTAACATTGAAAGCCTGTTTCAGGGTCTGGATACGCTCCCCGATCTCCATGTACTCTTCGGGTGTCTTTCTCCAGCCTGTCACAGCATTCAGCCAGTCAAAGGTCGGTGTCCTCTTGATGCCGATAAAGGCACCGAACATACAGATCCCTGCCCCGTTGACCACACACATATACTTACTGCAAGCAGCAGATTCCTGTGCCTGCTTTTCACTTGCCTTATATCTGCTGTTCTTGAAATAAATCTCAAAGGGCCATTTTCGCGGCAGGCCTTTCACCTTCTTCCACAGCTGAAACATTTCATAGTAAAGGTAGGCGCCAATGGTGTGCCGCCCAGGGGTTGGCTCAACTGAATATGCCAATGCAAATCCTGGGTCCATCCTGCCGTCATGCATAGCCGGCTCCTGCCCACCTGCATGGACGGTATACTTCTGTGCATCCTTGCCGATCTTTTTGGACGCCACCCTGGTCCCGTCTGCCAGGATGTCACCGATCCCCTCCCTACTGATCATCTTTTCAATGATCGCCTTAACTCCCTTGGTATTTCCCCAGGTGAGATCGATACCTCCAGTGTCCTGACTGGTAAGGATACCGTTCTCATAGCATTCCTGGGCAAAGGCAACCGTGGCACCGGCCGATATGGTATCCATACCTGCCCGGTTCAGTGTTTCGTTAAGCTCGAAGAGGCTTCCAGTATCTTCATTCATACAGAGTCCGCCGAGTGCAAGGACAGATTCATATTCCGGCTTGTGTGTCTCCATATCCTTACCTGGCATTGTGCAGATTCCGCCACAGCCAAGGGGGCAGGAATAGCAGTGGTACTTGATCTTTTCTTGTTTTTTGATTCGGTCAGGATTGGCGGATTTGGATTTATTCATTGGCCAGTCCTCATTGCTGCCCTTCCAGTTCTTTATAGGAGAATCCCCCCATTCCACTGACATCTGGTTCAGGCCGCCTGTCCCCCACTGTTTCAGGATCATCTTGTAGATCATCCCGTCCATGGCCATAGCCGTAGGCAATATTCTCAGCAGGATACCCAACAAACCCATACCTGTGCCTGGTCCTAAGGGGAGCTGAAACTGCACCCACTTGTTACAGGTCTTGCTCAACCTCTTCACTTCATTTAGGTTAAAAGGTCTTATACGCTTCTTGCCGTCGAGGACTACTGCCTTGAGTTTTTTGGAGCCCATTACAGCGCCAAGACCTGAGCGTGCCGCAAGTCTTCCCTTGTCATTGCTTATCCCCGAGATGAGAGAGAGTCTTTCACCTGCAGGCCCTATCGTTGCTATCCTTGCGCCGACACCAAATTCATTTTTCAGTGTTTCCTCAGTGTCTACGGTGTCTTTCCCCCATAACCCAGTAGCATCCCTGAGCTCTGCCTTGCCGTTTCTCACTAATAGCAGCACGGGTTTTTCGCTGATACCCTTAAAAAAGATCCCGTCGTATCCGCATCGTTTTATAGCCGGAGAAAATGACCCCCCGCAGTTTGCATCTCCCCATCCGCCGGTAAGCGGCGATTTGCCCACAACCATCCACCTGCCTGAAAACAGGCTGCCGGTCCCTGTCAGGAGGCCTGATACGAACCCGAGGATATTGTCCGGACCCAGTGGATCGGCACCTGCCGGTATCCTATTGTACAAAAGATGGGCAGCAAGGCCCGACCCTGCCAGGTATTTCTCATAGACCTCATCAGGCACGACCTCTTCTTTGATATCTTGCGTCGTAAGATCCACCATCAAGATCTTCCCCATATAACCTTGATCCATAATCCCTCCTTCTTAAAATACTACCAGAGAATCCATTAATTTCTTGATTTCCACACTTCGAAAGATGGAGATATCGATAAACGATGTTATTTTAACAGTGTTAATTTTATAAGATTGTTTATGCCAAAGCAAGCGCGGAATCAATCAGACATAGAGATTGTAAGAGAATAGATCCTCGACGAAACCTCAACCATCATTGCTAAGAGGCAATTACAAAACTACCACTTTGTCGATTCCCGCGGAAGCGATACTCCTATTTATGTCAATGGATTCTAGACCCCCGCTTTCGTGGGGATGACAGTTTTTATTAATTCTGCAAGAAGCTCTTAAGAAAGTATTTCCACCAACTGCCTCTCAAGTTCTTCTTGTGACTGGGCACCAATAATGTTTTTTATGGCATTGCCTTTCTTGAAAAGAACAAGACTCGGGATGGACCGGATACCATAGCGTGAGGCTGTAACAGGATTTTCATCTACATTCACCTTCACAACTTTAAGCCTGCCAATATATTTTATAGCGAGATTATCAAGTATAGGTGAGACCATCTTGCACAGCCCGCACCATGGAGCCCAGAAATCAACAAGTACCGTCCCGGGGTAATTGAGGACTTCATTGCTAAAGTTTGCATCGCTCGCTACGGTAGGATGTACAGGAGCAGTTGCTGCATCAATAGGCCCATGGCACTTACCGCAGAAGGCCTTTTTATCAATGCGGCTCCTGGGTATTCTATTTTTGGCACCGCACTTGGAGCAGATTACAATAAAACTTTCATTATCCATTTTCTTTCCTTTATACGCTTCAGGACGTACATGAACCTACCTACCAACCGATAATCTCCCTTTTTTCCTTTCTTGTCTTTTCCTTCCTTTCTTTTCTATAGGGGCTCATCCCATCATTTTTCCAGGGGGGGGTAGATAATAATTTCCATTTATGTACGATTGGATTCAGCATAGTGAGAATCATATTGACATGCGGATCAGGATTACTTATACTCATGCCAGATTGATATATTGATCAATTTTATCTCTTTGTATTTATTCATTTTATCAAGCTGTTCAGATTAAAGTAAAGAGATAAGACTACTTAGCAAAGGAGAATAACAGCTATGACAGCCTTCCGAGAGATCACCATGGGTAAACTCATCAGAGAAACCGCATTAAAATTTCCGGACAACGACGCCCTCATATACCCGGATATCAACCTCAGGTTGAGTTATCAGGAATTGCTTGAAAAAACTATAGGGGTCGCAAAGGGGTTTATGGCGCTGGGTATACAGAATGGTGATCATGTCTCGGTATGGACAACAAATATACCCGAATGGGTCTACTTGCAGTTCGGACTAGGGATGATAGGTGCAGTGCTTGTGACAGTGAACACAAATTATAAATCCAATGAGCTCGAATATATCCTCAACCAATCCGATTCCACTACCTTGGTTCTTATGGAGGAATACAAGGATACTAACTTCTACAAAACCACCCAAGAGGTTATCCCTGAGTTAAATTCCGCCACACCGGGAAAACTGGGCGTACCAAAATTGCCAGATCTCAAAAATGTGATTTATATTGGTAATAGGAAAGAAACCCCTGGGATGTTTTCTTTTGATCAGATTTTTGCCATGGGCAAGGACATATCTGATGAACAGCTAGCAAAACGCGAAAACATGGTTCAATTCAATGATGTTGTGAACATGCAGTATACATCCGGCACCACCGGCTTCCCTAAAGGTGTAATGCTCACACACTACAATATCATCAATAATGCACGGATGGTCGGCGATGTCATGGGCATGACCGAAAAAGACCGGTTGCTTATACAAGTCCCCCTTTTCCATTGCTTCGGATGCGTCATGAGCTCGCTTAACTGTATGGTGCACGGCTCAACAATGGTTCTCGTGGAGTATTTTGATCCTGCAAAGGCATTGAAATACATCGAGCAGGAAAAGTGCACAGCAATTAACGGCGTCCCGACCATGTTCATCGCCATCCTTGGTCATGCAGAGTTCAGCAAGTATTCTATGAAGTCCCTCAGGACAGGAATTATGGCTGGGGCGCCCTGCCCGATTGATACAATGAATCAGGTAATCGAGATAATGCATTGCCCTGAGGTCGTGATCGCTTTCGGTCAGACAGAATCCTCTCCTGTGATGACCATGACAAGGAGAGATGATCCTATTGACTTTAGGGTAGCAACAGTTGGGAGACTGCTGCCTGACATAGAAGGTAAAATCATAGACCCGGCAACAGGAGATGATCTTCCCCCCGATATTCAAGGTGAAATCGTCACTAGGAGCTCATGTGTCATGAAGGGTTACTATAAGATGCAAGATGAAACGGCCTATGCAATAGACAAGGATGGGTGGCTCCATACAGGCGACCTAGGCACCGTTGATGAACTTGGGTACTTTAAAGTCACTGGCAGGATCAAGGAAATGATCATCCGTGGCGGGGAAAACATATACCCCAGAGAGATCGAGGAATATCTCCGAAAAAACACAAAGGTAATGGATGTCTATGTAGTCGGCATCCCTGATAAAAAATATGGTGAACAGGTCCTTGCTGCTATTATGTTAAAACCGGGAGAGAATGCCACTGACAATGAATTTATCTCCTTCTGTCAGGGAAAGATAGCCCGTCATAAGATACCAAGATATTGGGAATTTGTGGAATCAGTACCCATGACCGCGAGTGGAAAGGTGCAGAAATTTAAGATGGTGGAACAGTACGCCCAGAAATACTCAAATTGATCAAACTGCTGATAAATCTATAAAAGGTTGCGCCTTCATTCTGAGCTGACCAGATTGGGAATCGAGGCGCAACCTTTCTTTTAAGGTCTATAATATACCCCTAAGTTTGAATGATCCGTTTATCTATCCACTTTTCTGACCCTCATTCGTGCATCAAGTGCAAGGAGACCTTTGTCTTCGGAAAAAACTCTGACCGGATTGACATCGAGTTCATCTATGCGGGCGAATCTGTTCATAAGGTGGGATACCCTCACCACGCAATCAACAAATGCATCGATGTCATAAGGATCTTGTCCCCGGTATCCCTTGAGTAAAGTAAATGATTTCAACCTTTCCAGTTTTTTCATAACCTCCTGTGGCGTTGTCGGGCACAATACAGTAGCAACATCTTTTAAGATCTCAATAAACACACCTCCCATCCCGAAGAACACTACCGGCCCAAATGAGGTATCATGTTTTGCACCGATGAACATATCGCATCCAGTCGACGCCATTTGTCCGATCCTTACACCCTTGAACCGTGCATCCCTCTTGTAAGCAAAGAGATTATCTCTAAGTTCCTTATATGACCGCCTTACCTGGTTCACATCCCGAACATTGAGCACTACACCTCCTGCTTCGGACTTGTGGAGTGCATCTGGAGAGACAACTTTCATTACAACAGGAAATCCTATCTTCTGAGCATACTTTGCAGCCTGATCTGCATCTTGCGTCACCATGCTTTTTGCTGCAGACACACCGAATGTCTCCAATAGCTCTATGGATTCTTCTCCTAAGTCACCGGACTTGTCCTGTATCCATGAGTCGGCCTTACGCAACCGGACCCCTCCCGGCATCTCAGTTTTGAAAGCAGGTTGCAACTTGTGCTCATGGAATTTCATCTGCATTGCCATGACCCGAACCATCTCTTCAGCGCTGTTGAAAACCGGGAAATTCACTGTCCGCTTTGTCTGCAAGATCATTCTCGAAGGTCCGAAGAGGCATATCCCGAGAGGTTTCCCCGAAGAGAGGATCGTTCCCCAGGCCTCTTTCGACATATCAGTGAGGAACATGCGGTAAAAGACATTTTCCCCGGCCGGCATCTGGGGGCGTTGGCCAACAAAGAGCACACCATCAACCTGATCGCTGTGCATTACGGAATAGATCACATGGGCTGAAAGCTGCGGATCGTAGATATCCCCCATATCCAGCGGGTTCGAGAACTTTATGACGCCGGCATTGGAAAACTTCTGCAAGCTTTCATAGAAATCCTGACCAGGGTCAGCAAAGGTAAAGCCGGCCTTCTCACAAAGGTCTGTAGTGATGACGGAGAATCCTCCGGCAGGGCTCATCACCATGACCCTCCTTCCCTTCATGGGAGGGAGTTCGAATGCCTTCACCGTGGCAAAGAAATCATGGTAGTTGTGGATACGGATCACACCAGCGCGCTCAAAAGCTGTATCGAGGATTACATCATCATTGCTGAGCGCAGCGGTATGGCTCATGGCAGCCTTTCTCCCGGCGCTCGTCGTATTTGATTTCAGTACAACAATAGGTTTGGGGCTCTGCATGGCAACCTCGATGAACCGCTGCCCCCTTTCGATGCTCTCCAGATACAGACAGATAATCTTTGTATCCGGATCGGAAATGAAATATTCGAGGAAGTCTACTTCGTCGAGATCGAGCTTGTTTCCGATACTCGCAAACTTGGCCATCCCGATATTCTCGTCTACAAGAAAATTGAACATCATGAGGGCTACCCCTCCGCTCTGGGCTATCACCGACATGCCGCCCTCAGGCGCCTTGTGGAGAGGAACGAAAGGCAGACAAAGGCCATTGGCCGTGTTGGCAACCGTTACCCCATTGGGCCCGACGAACCTGATCCCCCATTTCCGGGCCGCCCCGAGTGTCTTTTCTGCAAGCTTTCTCCCCTCTTCGCTGAACTCGGAAAAGCCTCCGCTCGAGATAGCCATCCGTTTGATGCCGAACCTACCGCATTGTTCGACCACATCGGGTACAAACCTGGCAGGGATAAGACAGTATGCCAAGTCCGGCACTTCTGGAAGGTCCGCAAGACTGCGGTATATCTTTATGCCGTCGACATGAATGTCCTCGCCTTTGGGATTGATCCCGAAGATCCTGCCCCGGTATCCCCAGCGGAGCATGTTTTCCAGGGTCATCCGGGGAATGTTGCTGGATTTTGAAGAAAGCCCGAAGATCGCTATTGATTCAGGATAAAAAAGTTTTTCCATACATACCCTCCACATAGTGAGGTTGTGAAATCACTGTTTCTCATCTCATGGTGCCCATGGGAACTTGGAGTATTTGAGTAGGATTATTATAATAAACTCATTTGGGGCGTAATGCATGTTATTTTCAGTCTTCAAAAACGAAAGGATACCGGGTGCAAAGGCATGAAAACCCCTGCACCCGGATGTTGCTATGAGGCAAAACTTTCTTCGGGTATCTCGATGATGGACATATCCTCATTCTTGATGGCCTTCACTGCAGCATCCACCTCCGGGAGCACATTTCTGATGAAATACTGGGCGCCGGCAACTTTGCCTATGTAGAACGCGGCATCCTTGCTGGATTTTGCCAACCCGGCTAGAGCCGTTTTATCCGCAGGATCGATGCCGTTCTGCCTGGCAAGCCCATCGAGCTTTTGCTTGGCAACACCCGCTTGCCAATAGAGGAACCAGCCGGATACCACCTTGCCCATCATCATGAGGAAGGGATAAGCACTGCTGATGGGCACGAAAAACTTGCCTGCCTTTCCACAATTCGCCAAATAAAGACCCATATCAGCAAGGGCATCCACACTTGCCTGAACGTTGTTGGCAAGATCCTTCAAGCCATCCACATCTTTATATTTCGTCACGGTAGAACCCATGAGGCTAAGTATATTCATGAAATAGACACCCTTCTTCATACCCAGCTTTCTGCCAATGAGGTCCAGGGCCTGGATACCGTTTGCCCCCTCATAGATGGATGCAATCTTTTCATCCCGCATGAACTGCTCCACCGGGTATTCGCTGCAGAAGCCATATCCGCCATAACACTGCATGGCAGTCTCCGTAACCTTGAACCCGATGTCTGAGCTGTAGGCCTTTACAATAGGAGTTAGTATCTCTGCATATCCGAGCCACTTGTCTTTTTCTGCATCATCTGATGCAATCTTATGCATGTCAAAGCAGTACGCCGTAAAGTAAGTTAAGGCCCGCAGGCTGTCCACGTTGGACTTCATCCACAGGAGCATCCTTCTCACATCCGGGTGCTGTATAATTGGCACACGCGGAGCCTCAGGGTTCTTCATTTCCAGGAGGGATGACCCCTGGAGCCTCTGTTTGGTATACTGGAGCGCATGCAGATATGCGATGGAAGCACTGCAGAGGCCCTGCATGCCGACGGCAAGCCTGGCCTCGTTCATCATCTGGAACATGATCTTCATGCCCTCGCGCTCCTGACCCAGAAGCTCTGCATAGCAATTGTTGTTGTCACCGAAATTGATCAGGCATGTCGCGCTGCCGTGGATACCCATCTTCTCTTCAATCTTGGCGATCTCATAATCATTGCGTTTACCTAGCGTGTCATCATCGTTGACGAGATACTTGGGGACAATGAATATCGAAATCCCCTTGGTGCCGGCCGGGTCACCCTCGATCCTTGCAAGAACCGGATGGATAACGTTCTCTACCAAGTCCTGGTCTCCACCGGTGATGAATATCTTTGTTCCCTGAAGTTTAAAGGTTCCATCAGGCTGACGTATCGCCTTGGTGCTCAGGTTCCCCACGTCGGTACCTGCACCCGGCTCTGTGAGCGCCATAGTCCCGCCCCAGACACCCTGGACCATCTTCTCCATGTACTTCTTTTTCTGCACCTCGGTTCCGTAGGTCAGGATAAGGTGAGCTGCCCCTTCGGTGGCAAAAGGATAGGCAATGAAGGCGAAGTTATGGTAGAACCATTCGATAGCTGCATATTTCACACTCTCAGGTATACCCTGCCCTCCCTCCTCAGGGGGAAAAGACATACCGAGCCAACCACCTTCACAAAAGAGCTTATATGCCCGATGGAAGCATTTAGGCACGTGCACCTTCCCGTCAATGAGCTTGCATCCTTCTTTGTCACCCTCCGCAAGTGTGGGAAGGATCTCTTCCTCTGCGATCTTCTGTGCCTCGGTGAGGATCATGTTAAAGGTCTCTTTGGAGAAATCCGCATACTTCGTTTGTTCACATACCTTCTCCACCCCAAGCATCTCATAGAGAACAAACTGTTGATCCCGTTCATCCAAAATCAAGCTCGACATCTTAATCCCCCTCCTCTTGGTTAATAATTCATCTTATGCAATATAGTATTCAATTATCTGACAAATGAATCAAGAGTTCTTTTGACATGGCTAGCCCAGAAATAAATACAATTCATCTAAATCTAAAGGTTGGAACTTGGGGCAAGACAGTTAATAGCCGGCAAGGATCGCCCAACTCCCGGATACAGCTGCTTGACATCTAAAGATTGTTCCAGAATAATCATTTTCAGGAGGACATACTGATGATGCCCGATACACAAGGATACTGCATTGTTTTCTGCTCATGTCCGAACGATGTACATGCAGAGATGCTCTCCCGATCCCTAATTGAAAGCGGGCTCGCTGCATGTGTCCAGATTCTTCCCATAAGGAGCTTTTACGAATGGAAAGGGGAGATCTGTAAAGAAGAGGAACGGCTACTCCTTATCAAGACAAAGAGTTCCCTCTATAACAGTATCGAGGATTTCATCTCAAGAAATCACCCATATGAAGTGCCCGAGATTTTGATGGTCCCGGCAGCCAAGGGTCTTGAAAAATACTTAACCTGGATCGAAACCGTGTGCAGATAAACCAATTAACAAAAGCCTACATCATCCTTATATTCCCTGCTTATTGTTCCTTGACACCCATGGTGTCTATCTCGTATTGTTCGAGCGAACATTATTGTAACATTATTGTATAGTGCATTAAGATCATCATGCAGGGGAGATCATGATCATCAGCTTTGTCCAAACCAAGGGTGGAACCGGCAAAAGCACACTGGCATTGAATATTGCTTTCTCAAAGCACATTAATAAATTATTTCAATCCATTGCCCTTGTAGAACTGGACCCACAGGGAACGCTGAGGGCATGGTGGGATGAGCGCACAGAACTCGGCAAAAAGACTCTCAACGTGTCATTTCATCACATATCCAGCACACAGAAAGAGGTCTTTGCAGACGGGATCAAATCCATTTCAGCACACAACGATCTCATTGTCATGGACATACCCGGCGAGAGCACAGGCAAGCTCCATACCCGTTTTGCCTGTGCCGTATCCGATTTGGTTATCATACCAATGAGAACCTCCACCAACGATGAGGCTGCCTTCGCAGATAATCTCTACCCAATTATCAAAGAGGTCATCAAGGTCGATCCCAAAAGGAAGAGTAATTTTTTTGTGCTCCCGTCCTTTACCCACCCCAAGGCCAATACGAAAACTATAGCGGATTATTTCAGTGCTATCCTTCCTCCAAACGTGGGATGTCTGAACATCGCCTATCCGGATAGAACAGTTTATGAGAACTTCAATCGTGAAGGTAATACCTTGGGTGAATATTCCCTGTCAGTAAGCACAAATAAAAGACATCACAAGCAGACCCTCATGGCAATCCATGACATGGAGGAGATTGCCAAAACCCTTACCACCTTGATGGAGAATGAATATGTCTTTGCCAAAAAATAGAAAAAGGCGTGGTGAAAACCAGAACTCAGGTAAAGAAAAACCTGACCATCTTCCCGCATCAAACCAGGACATCGGATCGAACAAAGAATCAGATATGACTCCTGGGAACTCTGCCAGAAACAATCAAATGATCAAAGCCTTTGAGATCGTTGACCATATTGAGCAAGTTCATGGAATGAGCGGCAACCATGAGCAGAAACCTACCAGCACATCATCGATCTCACCGGTGAATAACCAGGGATCTGCCAACACGAAGAGGCTCCAGGTAAACGTTTCTTTCAGCTCAACACCCGACAAAAATATTTCAGCTCATGACCGGACCAGAGATGATAACATGCCAGTTATTGAGGTAAAATTCAAAATACCAACCTTCTTCCGGAAAGTGCCTATTCTTAAAGGCATAACAGATAACCTTATTAGGCGATTCGCAAAAGACTAAGATCTGCTGCTTATTTTCTATGGCTGCTCCAGGGCATCCCTGGCATCAAGACAACCTTTTTCTATGAATATAACTTTCTTCTTCCCAGTGCCTCTAGTTTATCCTGTCATTGTATTTTGCCGATAGAGTTGCTATATAAGCGCACACACTATGCATTCACTGGCTAAACTCACATGAGTACAAAATCAAAATTCATACACATACTTATAATCACGGGGTTTATCGCGATATTTCTCACCGGCAGAGAACCGCTGGCATCCGATTCCCTTAAACCCTCCGACTATATAAAGGAGATTACACCCTTAAAAGAATACCAGCGGGTTACCACCGAGATAATCAGGGAGATCAAGAAGAATCACTATAAAAAGGTCGCCATTGACGATGCACTCTCCAGCAAGATCTTTGACCGATATCTGTCGGATATAGATCCTTCACATATGTATTTCCTTGCATCTGATATCAAAGAATTCGAACCTTTTCGCTACCGGCTGGATGACGGTCTTCTGAAGGGCGATTTAACGCCTGCCTTCACGATCTTCAACAGATACGATGAAAGGATTGCCCAAAGGCTTGTCTTGATCATCAGCCGGATAGAAGCCGGGCTCAAGGATATAAACCTTGAAAAGACAGACTATTTAGAAACAGATCGGGATAATGCGGCCTGGCCTGCCTCTCGCTCCGAACTCGAAGGCCTTTGGATCAAGGCTCTCAAGAACGACGTTATCACTATGAAGCTTGAAGGCAAGCCCATGCCCGAGATCATCACCACCCTGTCGAGACGCTACTGGAGCCAACTCAAGCGTATCCGCCAAAACACGAGCGAAGACGTATTCCAAATATTCATGAACTCATTAGCCACAAGCTATGACCCTCATACTTCGTATTTCTCCCCGAGATCATCCGAGAACTTCAATATAAATATGAGTCTATCCCTTGAAGGGATCGGCGCCATGCTCACCTCGGAGAACGAGCACACTAAGGTAGTCAGGCTCATTACTGCCGGGCCTGCCGACAAATCAAAACAGCTCAAACCTAATGATAAAATCACTGGGGTAGGTCAAGGACCGGAGGGAGAAATAACAGATGTAGTCGGGTGGCGCCTTGATGAAGTCGTTGATCTCATCCGTGGCCCGAAAAACACCATGGTTCGACTCAAAATTATTCCAGCCGATGCAAGTGATGACCATCAAACCAAGATCGTAAGGCTCATGAGGGGCACGGTACAGCTTGAAGATCAGGCTGCCAGCAAGGATGTAATCGAAATCAACAGAGGCGGCCATACCTATAAAGTAGGTATTATCCATATACCCACCTTCTACCTCGATATCAGGGCAATGCAATCCGACAGCGAGGACTACAAAAGCACCACACGTGATGTAAAGCGTATATTGGGCGAGCTTGAAGCGCTGCGTGTGAATGGTGTTGTCATCGACCTGAGAGATAACGGCGGAGGATCGCTGCATGAGGCCAACACGTTAACAGGTTTGTTTATTAAGCGCGGTCCTACTGTTCTGATTAGATCAGCTGATGGTGTAACTGAAACCCTCTATGACCGTGATCCAAAGACCTTCTACTCAGGCCCCTTAACGGTAATCGTAAGCCGTTTGAGCGCATCCGCATCCGAGATATTTGCCGGGGCAATCCAGGATTATGGTCGCGGGATCATTGTGGGAGATAACACCTTTGGAAAAGGGACGGTTCAAACACTGCTTAATCTCTCTCGCGGGCAGCTCAAGGTGACCACAGCTAAATTCTACCGAATTTCAGGGGAGAGCACTCAACACCGCGGTGTAATACCGGATCTCTATTATCCAAATCTTTTCGATAAAGACACTATCGGCGAGAGCTCACTCAAGGATGCCATGCCATGGGATGCCATCAGCGCCGTACCTCACTACGTTTTTGGGGACATCTCCCCTTATAAGGCGCAGCTTCGTTCCATGCATACCGCTCGCATACAAAATGACCCCGACTACACCTATACACTCGGCATGATGAAATACCTGAAAGCGGCACGCGATAAAAAGAAGATCTCCCTGAGGCTTTCCACAAGACTTCAGGAAAAGAAAATAAATGAAACACAAAGAATAACGCTAGAAAACAATCTCAGAAAGGCCAAGGGACAAAAACTTATAACAAATATAAATCAATTGAATGACGACAAAGATGAATCTCAGCGGACCAAGCCTGCAAAGGATGATGCCGAGCTTGTTGAAAGCGGCAATATTCTAGTGGATTATCTCGTAATCAAGAACAAGTCGAGTCCTTCACAACAAGCCCAGACATGGGTCCAATAAGATTCCTTTTCCACTTGGGAGAACCCAATGAAGATACTGGTAACAGGCGGAGCCGGATACATCGGAAGTCATACCTGTCTTGAACTCTTAGAGGCAGGCCATGAAGTCGTTGTCGTAGACAACCTCATAAACTCCAAAGAGGACTCCCTCAAACGAGTGCAAGAAATCACGGGGAGATCTCTTATTTTTTATCGAGTTGATCTCCTTGACAGACAGGCACTTATGGACATATTCGCCCGTCATCACATCGATGCGGTAATCCATTTTGCAGGGCTTAAGGCCGTGGGGGAATCAGTCCAAATCCCATTGAAGTATTACCACAACAACATTACTGGTACCCTCATCCTGTGTGAAGTTATGGCTGAACACTCAGTAAAAAATATCGTGTTCAGCTCTTCTGCTACGGTCTATGGTGACCCGGCTGCTGTTCCAATCCGGGAAGACTTCCCGCTTGGACCAACGAATCCCTATGGACGGACCAAGTTGATGATCGAAGAAATCCTCAAGGATCTCTTTGTGCCAGACCCATCCTGGAATATAGCCCTCCTACGATACTTCAATCCAATAGGGGCGCATGAAAGCGGTCGCATCGGCGAAGATCCGGACGGCATACCGAACAACCTGGTCCCTTATATCGCCCAGGTAGCGGTTGGGAGACTAGAAGAGTTGAAGGTCTTTGGGAATGATTACCCTACGCCTGACGGTACCGGCCTGAGGGATTACATCCATGTTGTTGACCTGGCACAAGGCCATCTTTATGCCCTTGACCGGCTCTTGGCAGGCAATGGTGTTATCACATACAATCTCGGTACGGGTCGCGGATATAGTGTTCTAGAGGTAGTAAGTGCCTTTGAAAAGGCCTGCAGCAGAAAAATTCGCTTTCAAATCGTGGGCAGGAGAGATGGAGACATCGCGGTCTGCTATGCAGACCCATCCAAGGCGAATACCGAGCTGGGCTGGGCTGCCAAACGAGGGATTGAAGAAATGTGCACAGATGCTTGGAGATGGCAGTCAAATAATCCTCACGGATACTAATGACCACCTTGGTTTTGTTGACTTGGGGGCCAATGCCAAAGGTGAATTATGCTCGTAAAAAATATCCTGAATAACACGGCACCCACTTTTAGTTTTGAATTCTTTCCACCCAGGAATGATGCCGCTTGGGAGAACCTTTTCCTTACCATATCCGACCTTATGCCTCTGAAACCTTCCTGGGTGAGCGTAACGTACGGTGCCGGAGGCTCAACCCGAGAGAACACACACCAGTTGGTTATGCGCATCAAGAGGGAGACTGACCTCACTGTGGTTTCCCACCTTACCTGCGTAGAGTCAACTCAAGATGATATCTTAACTATTTTAGAGCGTTATACACAAAACGGCATTAAAAACATCCTGGCACTAAGGGGTGATACTCCTGCAGGCCACTTCGGCTGGTCTGCACCGCCTAATGGCTTCACCCATGCATCTGAACTCGTAACCTTCATAAAGAAACATTTTCCTGATACGGGAATTGGGGTTGCAGGCTTCCCTGAGGGCCACCCCGAGACCCCCAATAGACTCAAGGAGATCGATTACCTCAAGGCCAAGGTAGATTCCGGCGCTGACTATATCATAACCCAGCTTTTTTTCGATAACAGAGATTTCTATGATTTTTGTGAACGATGTGAACTCGCAGGTATTAGCATCCCGATCATTGCCGGCATCATGCCCATAATTACAAAAAACGGCATGATCCGGATGGCTGAGCTGGCAGCAGGGGCACGTTTTCCTGCAAGTCTCATGAGGGCTGTCAACCAGGCTGAATCCACAGGCGTTATCGAAAAAATCGGTATAGAATGGGCAACCGATCAAGTTCGCGACCTAATCGACAACAAAGTCAGTGGCGTTCATTTCTACACGCTCAACAACGCACGTGCGACCCTGGGGATATACAAGGCACTTGGAGTAAAGGATTCCTCCCAGATTGGACCTCCCTTAAAATTGCCTTGTTTTTAACCTGCGTTCCTTGTTGATGTGGATTAACTATAAATACAAATGCTGTTCAATATGGGGGCATGTGTTTCCTGCTTGATAATAATTGCGGTATCGGGGTATTAATAATACATGCAGTATGGGTAATGAGATTAATGTACTCAGATCGCTGCATGGATGCTATGTTGACGCTTATCCGGTAAGCGGTAATCCCAATATAAAGAGGAGGGTAATATGGTTCTAAGAAGAATTTTTGTCATACTGTTCGCAATGCTATTTTTATCCACATCGGCGTTTGCCATCGATGTGGCCGGCGTCAAGATGCCTGACACTTTCAAGGCAGGGGGGCAGGATCTTGTTGCTAATGGCGGGGGCAAACGCACCAAGTTCATGATGAAGGTGTATGTGGCAGCCCTGTATCTCAAGCAGAAAAGCAGCGATGCACAGAAAATCATAGATGCTGATGAGCCTATGGCCATCAAGCTGCAGGTTACATCAGGAATGGTAACTGCCGACAAGATGAAGGCTGCCATCGATGAGGGTTTCGAGAACTCCACAGGCGGAAATGTCGGCCCCATGAAGCCCAAGATTGATGCCTTTACTGCTGTCTTCAAAGAGATTGCCAGCGGTATTGTCTATGATTTTGTCTATGTGCCCGGCAAAGGAGTAGAGATCTATAAGAATGGACAGATGGCCTCTACGATCCAGGGACTTGATTTCAAAAAGGCCCTGTTTGGCATCTGGCTCTGTAACAAACCTGCCCAGGAATCTTTGAAAGAGGAAATGCTCGGCAAATAGATCTTGAATCTGCCTGCAAAAAGGGCTCGAGGGGCTGCTTTGCCCCCGAGCCCTATGAATACTGTTCCTCCTTACTGAGCTTGAATACGCTGCATTATGCTTTCATAACCGTAGAGATTTATGTTGTTGTTGAAGATCTAAAAGCATTCTTGAAGCCGCCATGAAAAGTACAATGTTACCAACAGATTTCTCCTTAATCCTAATAAAGAGGTGACATCATCATTAAGGGGGCTTTCTTAAGTTGCTATGGCCAAATGACGAAACATGCCCTATGGGCAGCCCTCAAAACACATGGGATGTTATTCATCAGGTTCACGTGAGGTAAAATGAAACAAGTTCTCAGTAGATGGCTTAAGCAGTATTTTTCTGACCCACAGTTCATGATCCTCATATTCATGCTTCTTGTATGCTTTATGCTGATCTATTTTTTCGGCAAGATGCTCATGCCTGTCTTTTTATCCATACTTATCGCCCTGCTGCTGGACAGCATTATTGAATGGTTAGGCCGTTTCAATGTCCGTCGAAAAGCAGGAGTCTACCTCGTTTTTCTTCTCTTCCTGGCGCTGTTTTTTGACCTGCTCATCATCTTGCTCCCACTTATCTCCCATCAGATAGGCCAGCTTGTACAAGATCTTCCGACCATTGTATCCAGGATAAAGGCGGACCTGCTCCTCCTTCCACAGAAATTCCCTGGTGTTATCTCTGAAGGGAGGATCAACCAGCTCATTGCAATACTCGCCTCAGAATTCAATAACCTGGGGAAAAATATCATCCAGATATCAGTCTCTTCAGTACGAGGGATGATTGAGGCAATTATTTACCTGATCCTTGTCCCATTTTTGGTTTTCTTCTTTCTTAAAGATAAAGAGTTGCTCCTGGACTGGATACAAAGACATCTGCCAGAAGAACGTGGGCTGGCAATCAAGGTCTGGGATGAGGTATATGATCAGTTTTTCAACTACCTTAGGGGAAAAATACTTGAGATACTCTTTGTGTGGGGCATTAATTATGCTGCCTTTGCACTTCTCGGACTGAAGTATTCGGTTATTTTATCTCTTTTCGTGGGATTGGCCGTGCTGGTCCCCTATATAGGCGCAGCCGTCCTGTTTATTCCAATGGTCATGATAGGTTTTTTCCAGTGGGGCTTCGGGCCAAATTTGATCTATCTCATCATAGCTTATGCCTTCCTGCATGCACTTGACGGAAATATCATTGCACCACTTCTCCTGTCAAAAGTTGTTAAGATCCATCCTGTTGCAATCATCATCTCAATCCTTGTCTTTGGGGGGCTTTGGGGCTTCTGGGGGCTGGTCTTTGCCATTCCTCTGGCTACACTCCTCCATGCAGTTCTCAAGACTCGGATAAGTCCGACAATACCCTCTGAGGGATCCACATAACTATTGATTTCTTACAACCCTCACTTGCCCGGCGAACCCATGTTGACTTTAAAAGATGAGGCCTTTCTCTTTATAAGTGTTTTTCATTAAATGACTTTATCTCATGAAACCGCATTTTTCTTCCGATATGAAAAAAGAGGTGTAGATAAATTGTGCCCTTATAAGGTTAGGAATGAAAAGAATAGTAATATCGAATTATTATCAAGTTTTTGAGATGAGGATATGACGAACAACCTTGACCTGCCGAAGGGTATCCATATACTCATTGCAGATTCAAGCGCGGTAGTCCGCAGCTTCCTGTCACGAGAACTCGGTAAATCAGGTGCGCTCATATCACTTGCTGATGATGGAGAACAAGCATTCGACTATGCATCATCGGAGGATATCGACCTTTTAATTGCCGATGTCGACCTTCCCAAGATCGGCGGTATCGAGCTGTGTAGTAAGATAAAGAAAAACCATAAGACGCAACAGATACCAGTTATCATTCTCGACTCACTTAGTTCCGAAGATGGCATCCAGAAGGGATATCAAGCCGGGGCAACCGCATGTATTCCAAAATCACAGGCTAAAGAATCACTTATCGATGCTATCGGGAACGTGCTCCTCAAGGCAACCTTCCAGCGGGGACGCCTGATACTGGTCGTGGATGATTCTCTTACGGTCCGTTCCCTGGTCAGTAAGAGCCTCAAAGATGTGGGGTTCACCATTATCCAGGCAGAAAATGGAAAAGTAGCCTTAGACCTCCTCCGTCACAACAAACCCGATCTCATTCTCAGCGACATCGACATGCCTGAGATGAACGGAGAGGCCTTCTGTCAGGCCGTTCATGCCGACCCTGTACTCGCTACCATTCCATTTGTGGTCATGAGCGCAAACAACCAGCGACCTATTATGAGGCGTATGCTCCAGCTCGGGGCTGATTCATATCTCGTGAAACCATTTAATGTTGAACAGCTTGTAATAACAATTGAAAAACTGCTATCTGACCAGCTCCTACTCCTCTCAAAGGAAAAGGAGCGTCTCGAAATCGAGCAGAGGCTTATCCTTGCAAGTATTACGAGCCTATGCAATGCACTTGAAGCCAGAGACTCCTATACCAGGGGCCATTCAGAGGCAGTATCCGATATCGCCACCAAGATTGCTTTTCAGATGGGCATCTGTGGAGAGGAGATCGAGCTTATCCGGCTTGGGGGCAAACTGCATGACCTTGGCAAGATCGGTGTTCTGGACAGTGTATTGCTAAAACCAGGCAAGCTTACGGATGAAGAGTTCGCCATCATTAAAAAACACCCTGTCATCGGTGCGGAGATTCTAAGGCCCGTCCCTTCTCTTGCCCCGATCATCCCGATAGTTCTCTATCATCATGAACGTTTTGATGGGAAAGGATATCCAGAGGGACTTCAGGGATCATCCATACCGCTTTGGGCAAGAATCACGGCTGTTGGAGATACCTATCATGCGCTTACTAGCGACCGTCCATACAGGGCAGGTATGCCTAAAGACCAGGCACTGGCAATCATCCAGCAGGCGAGCGGCAGCCAGCTCTGTCCCGACTGTGTAGATGCATTCATCAAGATGGAACTCTGGGATAAGGCAACCTCTTCGCAAAATAATAATTCTGATGATAAGAATGTAGTTCCTATCTTGGCATCTATTACACGCTCATGAAAAATCTACTTTATAATTTGTCACATGGAAGACCCTCATGGTGGATTACACCTAAAGATACACATTGCATTTACCCATTCTTTTGTTTATGTTTCACAAAGAGACAGCCCCTTAGAATCGGCTTATCAGGCTGAAATTCAGGCTAAGGGGAGATGACGACTATGAGAAGAAACATCGTACATGAAGGAGCGGAACAGCTCACCTATGAAATACGGCAGATCGTTGCTGTAGCCGAAGACCTCCAGAGACTTGGGGTGGAGATCACCTGGGAGAACATCGGCGATCCTATTGCCAAAGGCGAGAAGATCCCCCAGTGGATCAAGGATATCATCATCAAGCTGACTTCTGAGGATAAGACCTATGGGTATGTTGCCACTCAGGGCGTTGCAGCGTCACGCCAGTTTCTCGCAGAAATGGTGAATACCCGTGGCGGTTACCAGGTAACCAAGGATGACATCATATTCTTCGATGGCATTGGTGACGCCATTGCCAAGATATTCGGATATCTGAAACGCGAGGCAAGGGTGATAGGCCCGTCTCCAGCTTATTCCACACATTCCTCCGCCGAGGCGGCACACTCGGGATATGAGCACCTCACCTACGAACTCGATCCAAACAACCGCTGGATGCCGGACCTTGTTGATCTCGAGAATAAGATTAAATACAATGACTCCATCGCAGGCATCCTCATTATTAACCCGGACAATCCCACGGGTGCTGTTTACTCCAGAGAACTTCTTCACAAGATGGTGGAGATAGCCAGACGCTATAAGGTGTTTATGGTCTGCGATGAAACATATACCAAACTTGTCTACGGCGGCGCCGAGACAGCCCATTTGAGTGAGGTTATTGCGGACGTTCCGGGTATAGCGCTACGGGGCATATCCAAGGAATATCCATGGCCGGGTGCCCGGTGCGGGTGGATTGAGGTTTTCAACCAGGACAAACTGCATTTCAAGCGATATATTAAAAGTCTCATCAATGCCAAGATGCTGGAGGTATGCTCCACAAGCCTGCCTCAGTATTCCATCCCGATAGTCATGGGCGACCCTCGTTATGAAGGGCATCTCACTTCGCGGAGGTTAATGTACGAGAAGAGGGCCAATGAGGCATGGGATATCTTTTCACAGAGTCGAAGGGATCAAGGTGAACAAGCCCCAGGGGGCCTTCTACATGTCAGTCCTGTTTGAGGATGGAGTGCTGAACAACCGGCAGACCTTGCCCATCTCTAACCCAAAGGCGTTGGAATTCATTGAGAACAAGGTCAAGGGGGTTGAGGTTGACAAACGCTTCGTTTATTATCTCTTGGGCTCTACGGGTATCTGCGTAGTGCCTCTTACCGGATTCTGCTGTGATAGAAAAGGCTTCAGGATTACCTTGCTTGAAATGAACGATGAAAAACGCCTGTGGACCTGCCAGACTATTGCAGAGGGCATAAGAAATTACATCAATTCCACGAGCAGCGCTGTAAACTCCAGCCAGTCCGTGGTCTAGACTGAGGGTTTTATTGATACAGGCGGACCAAAAGAATACTCGCCTGATCTTATTCCGGTGATTGATGGTGAACACTGTGCGCAGAACTGATGTATCATTCCCTTCAGGCCCTGATACCATCTCCGGAACCCTGTTCATTCCAAACACAGACAAACCGTTACCAGCGCTTATCATCTGCCATGGTGCCCTGGACTTCAAGGAAAACTACTTTGAACTCTGCGAATACCTTGCAAACAAAGGCATTGCCTCCCTGGCCATAGACATGCATGGTCACGGAGCAAGCGGAGGAAAGCGTTTTCACGTGAATATGAAAGACTGGATCTTGGATATCATGCGCGCCATAGACTTCCTTGAACAGACGCAAGGGATCAATGACAACTCCATCGGTGTCTTCGGCCTCTCTTCTGGAGGAACTGCCGTGCTTGAAGCAGCACTCGTTGATAAAAGGATACGCTGCATCATAACCTTGGATGCTACAGTGAAGAATACCTTGAATCCTGTGGAATATCTGGGCATGAAATTCCTGGGTGCAATTGGCCATATAAAACGTGTACTCACAAAAGACGATCTGAGGATATCCATGATAGGGCCTTTTAAAAAGGTAGAGGCCGCATCGGACCCGGAAGTAAACCGGAGATGGAAGGAGAATCCAAAGGTCTTAAAGATGTGGTCCGCCTTCCCTATCCCGGGAGCAAGTCCTTCACTCATCGTGGATACCCTCAAACGGGTGCACTTTATTACATGCCCGACACTCGTCATCCATGGCGAGGATGACAAGGTGGATCCTGTTAAAAGCGCTCAAATGTTATTCCAGGCACTCACCTGCATAAAGAGCCTGCATATTGTCCCGGGCAACGGCCACCTGGGCCACATGGACAGAAACAAAGGTGTCGTAATGCAGCTTACCGGGGAATGGGCGCAAACGCACCTGATTTGAGAAATCAGGGCCAGTGTGTTATCCTTTGCCGCAATCATATGTTTCTCCCTACAACTATTCATGAGATGAAGACCCTTGGCTGGGATGGAATTGATATCATCCTGGTCACCGGAGACGCGTACATGGACAGCCCGCACATCGGGGTGGCGGTTATAGGCAAGGCACTGCTCAAGGCAGGGTACCGCGTGGGTATCATTTCCCAGCCGGATACCACGTCTTCGATTGATATCACGAGGCTTGGGGAACCGGCATTGTTCTGGGGCATAACCGGGGGCTGCATAGACTCCATGGTGGCCAATTACACCCCTTTAAAGAAAAAAAGGAAATCCGATGACTATACACCTGGAGGGTTGAACACAAAAAGACCGGACAGGGCTGTGATCGTATATGCTAACCTCATCAGACAATGTTCAAAAAAGAAGAAACCCATCGTAGCTGGGCGGCATCGAGGCAAGCCTGCGACGCATTGCGCACTATGATTTCTGGTCGGACAGTATCAGGCGCTCCATCCTCTTTGATGCAAAGGCCGACATCCTGGTCTATGGCATGGGGGAATACCCGGTCATTGAACTGGCGCACGCTTTGAGTTCGGGTGATGACTATAAGGATATGAGAGGTATCTGCTTCATAAGCAAAGAAAAACCTCAAGACGCGATCGAACTGCCCTCATATGAAGATGTAGGAAAGGACGTGAATACCTTCACCGAGATGTTCCACACCTTCTACCGGAATAACGACCCTATCACAGGTAAGGCCCTTTGCCAGAGGCATGGTGACCGCTACCTGGTACACAATAAACCGTGGCCTCTCCTGACTGAACATGAACTGGACGCTATCTATGAACTCGGTTATGAACGGGAGGTGCACCCCCACGAACAAGCCCTTGGCGAGGTGAAGGCAATGGAAACCATACGGTTCTCCATCACCACACACAGGGGCTGCATGGGACAATGCAACTTCTGCGCTATCTCCATGCATGAAGGTGCACGCGTGAACTCTCGCAGCGAGGAGTCCATTATTGCCGAAGCTCGATGTCTTACGTCTCACCCCAAGTTCAAAGGTTACATACAAGATGTGGGGGGGCCCACTGCCAACATGTATGGATTTGCATGCACAGCGAACAATCATAAAGGTATATGCACCCGCCGGAGGTGCCTGCACCCGGACATCTGCACTCATCTGGGTATAAATCATACCAGGCAGCAACATCTCTTGAAAACACTCCGTTTTATCCCGGGCATTAAAAAGGCCTTTGTGAGCTCAGGCATCCGTCATGACCTGGTATGCGCAGACAAACACTATGGGGAAAGCTACTTGAAAGAGCTGGCAGAACACCATGTATCCGGACAGATGAAACTGGCGCCTGAACATACCGAGCCGGGTGTGCTTAACAAGGATGGGAAAGGCGGGCATTGCCACGCTGCTTGAGTTCAGGAATCGATTCTTGAAGATTTCAAGTGACAAAGGCAAGAGGCAGTTCCTCACCTATTATTTTCTCGCTGCACATCCCGGTTGCACGGAGATGGACATGAAGCGGCTCAAATCTTTTGTCAATAAGAACCTGAAGCTTGGGCCGGAACAGGTACAGATCTTCACTCCCACACCATCCACCTACTCCACCCTCATGTATTACACAGGCCTGGACCCATTCACTGGTGAAAAGATATTTGTAGAAAAAGACCCGGTATGCAAGAAGAGGCAGAAGGATATCCTGACCGGATAAAAGAGGTAACAATTACCATGAAACGCGAATATGACCCCATTCATGAACAGATGCCCCCTGAGCTGGAAGAGCCGAAGAGCAAGACAAGGCTTAAAAAGGAGATGATCGAACTGCAGAAGCTTGGAGAACACCTCGTTACCCTGCCTGCTGCTTATTTAAAAAAAGCCGGCATCCTACCTAAACTCTTTGATGCCGTCATATCCATGAAAAAAATGAGCACCCATGGGGCCAGGCGAAGACAGATGCAGCATATCGGCGTGATCATGCGGGAGGTGGACCCGGTACAGATCAAAAGGGTTCTCGATGAATTCGGGCAGGCCAGACAGACACCTGAACCTTTGAATACAGATCTGGATGAGCATGTTCAGATGCTCATCAACGGTGAAGATGAACACATTGAAGACCTCCTGAAACGATGCCCTGCAGCAGATCGTACCAGGCTCCGCCAGTTGGTCAGAAACGCAAAGGTCGAGCCATTACCAACAGGGAAAACACGTGCCCTTACTGCATTAAAGGCTTATCTGAAAGAAATTATGAACTGATAATTGACATTAAAAACTAAAAAGACAAGGGAGGTACCCATGAAAGATCTCTTCGGAAATACTTTTTCCAATATGATTGTAGCCCTTGCCTTCATCTGTGCCCTTATCTTTGCAGGCTGCGAAGGCAGCGAGGCAAAAAAGGCAATCACTGATACCGTTAATAAGGTTATGGGCGGTGAGGCGGTTAAAAAGGGTGAAGAGATGAAAAAAAACATCGACCAGGCCATAAATGAAGAGGCCAGGCGCCTGCTTAAAATGGATAAAGAAACAAAAGGTGATACCACCAGCGAGGATAAGGACTCTCAGAGCGAAAACGAATCAGACAAGTGAGGATCTCAATAAAAGGAGGCTACTCCATGTTTATCAACAATAAAATTGTCTGGATCACAGGTGCATCTTCGGGAATAGGGGAGGCCCTGGCTTATGCCTTTGCCCGCAGGGGTGCGCGTCTCATTCTCTCCGCACGCAATATAAAAAGATTGAATGAGGTGAAAGACCGTTGTTCGTCCCCTGAACAACACCTCGTGCTTCCTTTGGACCTTGCTGATTCTTCGACATATTCTGAGAATGTCAAAACAGTTCTTGATACATTCGGCCATATAGACATGCTCATCAACAATGGCGGCGTATCTCAACGGTCATTTGCCCTCCAGACCAGCCTTGATACCGACCGGAGGATCATGGAGACCAACTTCTTCGGTACGGTGGCCTTAACAAAGGCAATTCTGCCGGCCATGCTTAAAAATGCATCGGGCCAAATCGTGGTGATCAGCAGCCTTGTGGGCAAATTCGGCTCACCCTTACGCTCGACTTATTCAGCATCCAAGCACGCCTTACACGGTTTCTTTGACTCTTTACGAGCAGAGTTATCCGCAAAGGGCATCAGGGTCCTATTGGTATGCCCGGGTTTTATCCGTACCAGTATCTCGATAAACGCCCTGTGTGCAGACGGCTCCTGCCAGGGAACCATGGATGAGGCTCAGGCCGCCGGGATGGCACCCGAGGTCTGTGCTGAAAAAATAATACAGGCCATAGAACAAGGCAAAGACGAGATACTCATTGGGGGGAAAGAACAGCTTGGTGTATATCTCAAGCGGTTTGTTCCCGGCATTTTCAACCGGATTATTACCAGGGCAAAGGTCACCTGAAATATACTGTTATGAATAGGCCAAGAATCCTTATCATAGGCGCAGGAATGGTTGGTTCATCGAGTGCTGCATCCATAGCAGGCAGAAGCCTGGGTGAAGTTTTTCTCTATGACATCGACGAAGGCCTCTGTCTTGGCAGGGCTATGGATATCAATCATTCCCTGCCTTATCAAGGGAGTGACTCGTATACTACCGGCTGTTCCAGACTCGAGGATGCCGGGGGGGCAGACATCGTGGTGATCACTGCCGGACTGGCACGCAAAGCCGGCATGACCAGGTTCGATCTTCTCAAACACAATGCTGCCGTTATTGGAACTCTCGCACCACAGCTTGCCTCTCTGAGTCCGGATGCGAGGGTTCTGGTTGTCACCAACCCGGCTGATGTGCTTACCTGGCATCTCATGAAACTCTGCCCTGACATGCGGATTTTCGGGCTCGGATGCTCCCTTGACATGGTCCGTCTCAGGCTCTCTATCGCGCAGACAGCCCGGGTTTCGGCAGACAATGTCGCAGCCATGGTCATCGGCACCCATGACGACAACATGATACCCCTCATGAGCCATGCAACCATCAGCGGCATCCCCTTAGTCAGACTGCTGAGCACACATGACAGAGAAAAGATCTCCACCATGACGCGTACTGCGGGCAGTACGATCGTCAACCTCATGAAGAGCCATAGCGGACACTACGCTGCCGGAGAGGTGATTGCACAGATCGTTGAGTCCATGGCCATGAACAGGGGTATGATCTTTCCATTAAGCACCTGTCTGAATGGGGAATACGGATACCGCGATATCTGCCTTGCCCTGCCCTGTGTTGTAGACAGTACAGGGGTGAGGAAGGTCATTGAGCTTAATCTCAATGACCAGGAAAGGTCCTCCCTTGAAACCTGTGCCCGCACCATGAAAGATCAGATAAGCTCGCTCAAGGTTCTTCTTTCATCATGAAAAAACCACGAGCATTGGATCTTATCCCAAGAGCAAGGGAATATAAAATACTATGAAGAAATGAGATGTTTACAGGATTTGCGAAACGATGAATAACACCTGACATTTTGTCCCTGTCATGTTTCACCCCCTTAATGACGATGAATAGAATACGTCATTCTCAAGGGGAACTACCATGAAAAAACTCACATTTCTCCTATCAGCCTTTATGGGTATCATCCTCTTTGCCTGCGGGGGCGGAGGAGGTGGTGGCGGCGGGACTGGTGATGGAGGGGCGAAGACAATCTATTCCCCGGATTATCTCAGCAAGGACATGAACAAGACCTATACCTTCACGGAAACAGAGGTATTTACAATAAGGGGACAACAGGGTTCACAGACATCCACCATTGTCTATAGCTATGCACCAAATCCTATTGATACGATCCCCAGTCAATATGGATATTCCGGTGCAATTGCAGGACCCTATTCTATTGAGCTACTTACTGTAGATGGCACACCCCGTACAGTCACATACAAAAGCCCTACCGGTTATGCCATTATCAGCGATAATTTCAGTACATTCACCAGTATCGAGCCTGTTCACACCTCCCTCTCCAGCAATATACCCTCGGATTGGACTGTGGGCGAGGTATATTCACAATCCAGCACGGAGGATCTCCTCAATTCCGACCAGGATCAGGGCACATTTGGCGAAAAGCTCGGCAGCAAAACTCTTAACTATACCATCAAGGTCCTTGGGATTGAATCTGTAACAGTTGCCGCCGGTACATATGAAGCCATAAAAACCCTGGAATCCTCTACCAGCACTTTTACCCTGAATAACCAGACCAAGACCGGGGATACATCAGCAACCTCATGGTACGGGAAAGGCATAGGACTTGTGAAGAGTGTCGCTAACTCTACAACCCTATACACCGACGGCACCGTGACGAGTACGGTCACGGACGAGCTGACAAGCATAAGGTAGTGATTCGTCAGCAGCAACCCTACCCTTGGGCCACACCATAGTTCTTCATGATCCGGGCGATATAGTTCCGGGTCTCTTCAGGGAGATTCCCAGTGCTGCGTTCCAGGTTCCCCATGCCCCAGTTATAGGCTGCCAGGGCTTGTTTTACATCGCCGTTATATCTGTTTAACAGACTTTTCAGGTAGCGTGTGCCTGCCATGACATTCTGTTCCGGGTCGTAGGCATTGCTCACACCCAGTCCCCTGGCCGTGTCAGGCATGAGCTGCATGAGCCCCATAGCACCCTTAGGCGAGGTGGCATTGGGATCAAAATCGCTCTCTGCCTGGATAACCGAGGAAATGAGGCCCTTATCGACCCCATAGGTTGCAGATGCCTTGTCAATGATTGTACGCATATCTGCAGGCGGCTGAATTGATGGAACCGACGGCTCAGACTGTCGGACTTTTGACTCTTGCTGCCGGGTACCCTGGATATCGGTCAAGCCGGACATGAAATGAAAGATGTCCCCTTCACCCTCCCCATCTTTACCTGCAAATGAGTTCATGACCGACTGGCTCATCTGCATCTTGACGAATTCAAGCATAACAGCGATCTTATCCGTATCATCCTTTGTATCAGAGCCTTCCGAGGCCTTTTGCACTATCTCTTTCAGCAACTGTGAAAAGCCTTCCGGGCCGGCAGTAGATTTTTGGGCAGAATGTGCTGGGCCTGCAGAAAGCCCTTGGATTAATCTCTCCAATACATCGTTTGAGGCAACCTTCATCCTGCCCTCCCCTTATCTCTCAGCAATAACATACAAAGTCCATGCCAGCAGTTGGGTTCTTTATAAATCCTGAAGATAGGATCCAGAAGATACCTGTATTCTGGATCCTGCCGACCTAAACAGTTTCGAGACAAGGCTTATCTGAAGAAGATGAACCAGATAACCAAAAAGAGGGGTATCAGCACGGGGATGGAATAGAAAAAGATATACTCCATGAAGTGCGGCGTCTTTACCTTCTGATGCTCTGCAATGGATTTGACCATGAAATTCGGGCCGTTTCCGATGTAGGTCATTGCCCCGAACATTACTGCCGCGGCCGATATGGCCTGGATATATTTCCAGGATTCCATGGTCAGGGGCTTTAAATGGGATGCCTGTAGAAACTGCAGATGGTCGATTTGAGGACTGGAAAGCATGCCGAGCATGGCCTGCATATGCATGGGGTTATCAACACTGAGGCCATGCAGGCCAAAGGAGGCACTTAAGAAATTGAGGTAGGTCGGGGCGTTGTCAAGGATGGAAGAGAGGATTCCTGAGCACCAGTAATAATGGCCCGGCTCTGAGATACCCAGAATGCCTGCATTCAGCTCAAGCCAGTCAAGGGCCGGGACCATGGTGGCAAAGATGGCGGCAAAGAGGATGGCAACCTCCTGAATGGGCGTGAAGGTAAACTGGTTCTTCTCGTGGATCTGTTTTTTTGTCGTGAAATAGCTCGCAGCGGCAGCAAAGATCATGACCATCTCGCGCACAGGTTCATTCAGGAACACGGCACCGATGATTATCATGAGGAAGATGCTGTTATGCAGGCCTTCAACAAAGGCATGCTCGCCTTCGGCTTCGACCTCATGTTCCATGTCATCCGGGAGTTTCTTATAGTTGTAGTAGTCTATGATGTAAAAAATGAGCAGTAAGAATGAGACGGCAATTATCCAGATCAGCCAGACTCGCGTGATCACCCAGAAGAACGGGACACCCTTGAGATAGCCCAGAAAGAGCGGCGGATCACCAATAGGGGTCAGCAATCCGCCTATGTTCGAAACAATGAATATGAAGAAGACAATGTGGTAGCCCGAGATTCGATACCTGTTTACCCGGATATACGGCCTGATAAGGACCATGGAGGCACCGGTAGTGCCAAGGAAATTTGAAATGACTGCCCCTATGGCAAGGAGAATGACATTTGCATGGGGCGTCGATCTCCCTTTTATCCTGATATGGATGCCTCCGGATACTATGAAGAGCGAACCGATAAGGGCGATAAAACTGAAATATTCGAATGCCGTATTTATCATCCGCGGCCCATTCTTGAGGATAATAAAATAGTAAATCAGAGGGATAGAACTGAGAATCAGACAGACATAAGCGTACCTCTTTTCCCACCAGAGGGCATTGATAAAGGGCATGACTGCAATCGCAAGGAGCAGCAGGACAAACGGGGCAATCATGGCCGGGTGAACAGGGACAATGGCATATTCAAGGGCATGTGCAGAAAGGGCCGGGAAGAAAAGGAAAAAACCCGAAAAAAGGATGGCTGTCAATGCACCCTTCCTTATTCTTAAGGTAAAAAACCAGACGATCAATCAACCCCTGCCGGGAATCCATACCATGTCATAGCGGAAATCATAGGCAAACTCAAGACGGCTTGTTGTACCTGTGTCGCGAAAAACCTATGTGATTCTTAACACCTTCCATGACGCTATCGGTATCAACCTGAAGGCTCAGCGGGTTTCGCCTCCTGAATTGTGCCACAGCCAAGGCACTGATAGAACCACTGACCCTTTCTTGTTGATGGAATCACGCGCATGGGTTGCCTGCAGGTCCCGCAAGCAATAGGTTCGGGGGTGCGGGGATCTGCTTCTTTTCGTGTCTGCCACTTATTGCACTGAACGCAGACCTTTCCACCGTTCCGGGTGGTTCGGACAGGTCCCTGGCAGAATCGACAAATAACAAGCGGTTTCCCTTGTGCATCCGAATCAAAGGATATCTTGCATTCAGGATCTTTAGACGCGGAGCACTTCACGTAGTAACGACCTTCCCAGTCCCTAAGATGCAGGTTCGATCCACACTTCGGGCAGGTTCCCATTACCGGGCCGAAAACACGCCGGTTGCCTTGGGGGGCATGCTGTTTGATCTGATCTACCAGTTCGGTCACAAAGGCCCGTATGCCGCTCATGAACTCATCCCGTCTGGCCTCGCCCCGGCGGATTCGCTCCAGGCGTGCTTCCCATTCGCCGGTCATCTGGGGGCTTTTCAGGGTCTCGGTCCGGATAGATTGGATCAGTTCGATCCCTTTAGCCGTCGGCTGCAGGATGTTACGTGTGCGCTCGACGAAACCGCGTTTCAGCAGCGTTTCGATTATATTGGCCCTGGTGGCGGGTGTGCCCAGGCCACAGTCTTTCATGGCCCCTTTCAGTTCTTCATCGTCAAGTTCCTTACCGGCGCTCTGCATAGCGCCCAGCAGGTCCCCTTCGGTCATGCGCTTGGGGGGCGATGGTCTTGCCTGCCTTGGGAAAGAGGTCCTTGGTCTCGACGACTTCTTCCTTAACGACCGAAGGCAACAGGCCGGTGTCCTCGTCATCATCAGTTTCATCCATCTTCGGGGTTCTTTACCTTCGTCTTTTCTTTTTTCAGTCGGCCATAGGGCGGGTCGACTGCGGACCATCCCAATTCTTTCACAACTGTGCCCGTGGTTTTGAATGTCTCCTTGTCGATCTTCGTGATGATGGTGGTCTTGCCTTCGATACGCTCGGGGAAGTACGCTGCCAGGAAACGTCGCGCGATCAGCTCGTAGACCTTCAACCGGTCACCCTGGAGATTCTTTGCCGGGTTCTCTGTAAGCGTCAGGGCCGAATGATCTTCTACCTCCTTGTCGTTCACGAAACGCTTGTCGAGTTTCACGGGCCAGCGCTTCCGAAGCTCCTCAATAAAGGGTTGCAGCTCCGTAAGCTGCCCCTGAGCTATGGCCTTGATCCAGCCCGCAGACTTCTGTGCGTCTGCTTGTGTCAAGTACCTGGAATTCGTACGCGGGTAGCTGATGAGCTTGGATTCATAGAGATCCTGTGCCACTTCCAGGGTGTGCTCTGCCGTGAACCCGAAGCGCTTGTTGGATTCCTTCTGGAGATTGGTAAGGTCGTACAGCAGCTCGGGTTTTTTCTTTTCCGTCTTGGAGGTAACCGATGCAACATTGCCGGGCAGGCCGGAAAGCTTGTTAGCAAGGGCCTTGGCGTCTTCTTCCTGTTCGAAACGATCCTGATCCTTCCTACCAACCTTGCGGAACCATTTGCCTGTGTACGTGCCACACTTGGATTGAAAGGTAGCCCAGAGGGTCCAGAAGTCCTTCGGTATGAATTCAGTGATTTCCAGCTCGCGATTTACCAGGAGCGCCAAAGTAGGTGTCTGTACGCGGCCGATGGAGTAAACCCCTTCTCCTCCACAGCGGCGCATGACCAGCGTCTGGGCCCGCGTGCAGTTGATTCCGACCAGCCAATCCGACTCCTGCCGGCTACGCGCCGCATCCCGCAGGCCGCTGTAAGCCTCGCCCGGCTTCATCCGGCCATAAGCCTCCCGGATGGCGTTATCAGTGAGGCTCGACGTCCAGAACCTCTGTACGGGTTTAGTGCATCCCGATAAGCGATAAACCAGATCAAAGATGAGCTCGCCTTCGCGACCGGCATCCGTCGCATTCACGACATCCGCCACATCGTCACGGGTCATGAGTTTTGCCACCACCTCGTATTGATCCTTGGTGGCCTCGATGGGTAAGTAACAAAACGGATCGGGGAAAAAAGGTACCGTATCCAGCCTCCACAATTTGAGCCCAGGATCGTATCCTTCAGGGCCCATAGCCTCCACCAGGTGGCCCACACACCACGTGACAATGACATCGGCGCCCTGGATGAAATTGCGCCCCGTCCCCTGAATTCCCAAGGCCGCCGCGATGGCACGGCCCATGCTGGGTTTTTCACAGATGATGATACGGGTCATAGAGTTTCTTTTTTGAATTTTCTCATCCATAACTTTTATAGTCGCAGTCAATAAAACCTCATATATCAAAAATTCTTAGAATAAAGTACACATCGCTTTACAATTTTTTATAAGGTAGTTTATTTATTGACACATCAGCTATTAGTGCTAAGCTACGCCAAATTCTCATAGAGCGGGGGAAGACTCTCATGAAGAACATAGAGATGAAGACTGAAGGCAACATCCTTACAATTAAGGTTGATCTTACAAAAGAATTCGGACCCTCATCATCGGGCAAGACCATTATCATTGCTTCAACCGAAGGGAATATTTCCATTGAGGGGCATGAGGAAATCAAGGTGGGATTGAACATTTACAAGAAGAAATAACTTAAGCAGAGAAACCAACATTACTGTGATATCATGGTATTGAGGTATGAAACTGTGAAATAAACCGTTTATCGATGAAGTCCTTAAGCCTGAAGGCCCACTTTCCCTTCAGCACCAGCTGACTGCGAACAAATATCCCCATGCCGTCACCGAGGTTTAAGATGAGGAGATATCTCTTCTGGGGTACAAACTCCTTTAACGGATCACCTTTGAGGTGGGCCTGAATATTATGCAAGAGTATGGGCGCCTGCCGTACGGCATAAACCCCTACCATATCCAGTGGCATATTCATGAATGTTATACAGTCGCCTCCCCCGAAGATTTCAGGATGAGAAGTGCTCTGCAGATAGTTGTTGACCAATAGAGCGCCGTTTTGCGCTGTTTCAATTCCGGAACCTTCAAATACCTTTGCCGGACGGATGCCCGTAGCCAGGACTGCTATGTCATAGGCTATTTCCCTGTGGTCTGAAGTCCTTGCGGTCTTGTTATCAAGGGAGGAAACCTGGCAGCGAGTAAGTATTGTTATTCCTCTTTTCATGAGTGAATCCTTGGCAAAGAGCCCTGCCTTATCAGGAAACCGGGGCAACAATGATTCTTCGAAGCCTGCCAGTATGATCTCGGCCTTCCCTTCATTCTGACTCACCAGCCGTTGTATATTACCTGCTATCTCTACGCCTGCAGGCCCTGTACCGATAATAAGGATGCGTGGTATGGAGCTTTTTATCTGAGAAAGAATCGTCTGTTTGAGGACCACAAGGTTTATAATGGGCTTTATGGGATATGCCTCTTTTTCAGCCCCTTTCACAAGATCCATTGGCACCGAGCTTCCCACGTTGAATGACACAATATCGTAAGGGATCTTCTCTCCGTTATCGAGATGCAGGCTCTGCCTGAGAGGATCGATTCCGATGACATGCCCCTTGATGAACTGCGCCCCGCTCGAGAAGGCCAGTCTTTGTACATCCACACGAACATCATCCGGTTCGTATATCCCGGAAAGCATGCCAGGGCCCATTCCCGAGTAATAATGGTATTGATCCGGTCCGATAACAATGACTTCAGAGCCTTGTCGTATCAACAACCCGGCATTTTTGACAGAGTACAGGTGGGCGTGTCCTGCCCCGACAAAAACGATCCGTGCCTTTTGTGTCTTATTCACCTGTGCCCTCTTTATCTGTGGTGTCCCCCGGCATGATGGTCCCGAACCTGGTTTATCTGATTGCATCCTTTATTATCACATAACCTTATATCTCTGTATGGTATTATAATTATGACCTATGTTAGGAAAGCAACCTATGAACTCAATTGAAGGCAACCTTAAGGGCCCTGCGTTCCAGTAATTACCGGCTTTTCTTCAGCGGTCAGGGCGTGTCCCTCATGGGGACATGGATGCAGCAGACAGCCATGAGCTGGCTTGTGTACCGGCTCACCGGATCTGCCATGATCCTTGGTCTTATCGGGTTCACTTCGCAGATCCCCATGTTACTGTTTTCCCCCATTGCAGGCGTGTACGCCGACCGGCTGAATCGATACCGCATGGTTATTGCCACACAGTTCTGCGCCATGCTGCAGGCCTTGGCACTTGCCTTTCTTGCACTGACCGGCTTGATAGAGGTCTGGCATCTCTTTATCCTGAGCTTTCTCCTGGGCCTTATCAATTCCTTCGATATGCCCATCAGGCAATCATTTGTCGTTGAACTGCTTGAGAGCAAGGCGGATCTTGGCAATGCCATTGCGCTGAACTCCTTCCTCTTCAATGGCGCCAGGCTTTTGGGCCCATCCATTGCGGGCGTCCTCATCGGTATGACCAGTGAAGGAACCTGTTTTCTTATTAATGGCATCAGTTTCCTTGCCGTGCTGTTGGCCCTGTTATCTATGCAGATCAAGACAAGGAGTTTGTCCAGTGCAAAGGATAGTATCATGAATGATATGAAAGCCGGGTTCGTGTATGTGCGTAAATTCATGCCCATCCGATATATTTTGTACAACCTTGCACTCATGAGCTTCATTGGAATGCCTTTTGCCGTTCTGATGCCTGTTTTTGCAAAAGATATCCTTAAGGGAGGCCCCGAAACCCTCGGTTTCCTCATGGCTTCATCCGGCCTTGGCGCCATAGCTGGGGCGCTGTTCCTGGCATCGAGAAAGACCGTGCTCGGGCTTGGACGTCTCATTGTCTTAGGGTCAATCATGTTTGGGACCGGTCTTATCTGTTTTGCCATTTCCACGTCAGTACTTCTATCAGCGGCCTTGCTGACCTTCACGGGATTCGGGATGATGGTGCAGATGGTCGCAAGCAACACGATCATCCAGACCATTGTTGATGACACGATGAGGGGACGGGTCATGAGCTTTTTTGCCATGTCATTTGCCGGCACCATGCCTTTCGGCAGCCTCTATGCCGGATCGCTGGCCTCTTCCATCGGGGCCCCACGGACACTCATCATAAGCGGCATCGTCTGTATTGCTGTGGCATTACTATTTTACAGAAGGCTCAAACCCATGCGTGAGGTCATACGTCCCATCTACCATAAGATGGGTATCCTTCCAGACTCACCTTGGCCTTGAATTTTATTCAACTTGAAGGTTGCAGGCATTTTCCCGTATAGTAAATTCAGGAGTTTTCTATGGATCCTAAAATGAGAGAATGGATGAAACAGGCCCTCAATCCCGCATGGAGAGGCCCTGATAATGATCAGAAGGGAGGTCCTTCCATGGACGATGGAAGCAAAGCAAATTCGAAAATGGTTATTGTCGGGGTTATTGTTGCAGCACTTGTCATTATAACCATCGCCAATCCCATTGCTGTCATCCCCGCAGGGCATGTGGGAGTAAAGGATCTCTTTGGTTTTGTTTCAGCAGATACGCTGCCTCCGGGCCTAAGGATTGTTGTCCCGCTTACTCGTGTAGTTAACATGTCTGTGCAGACCCAGGAGATAACGGAGAAGGCTGATACACCGTCCAGAGAAGGGCTCATTATAGACCTTGAAGTATCTCTTCTCTACCGGGTAGATCCGGATAAGGCTGCTGAGATCTATAAAAAAGTTGGCACTGACTACAGGAATGTGATTGTCGAGCCTCAATTCAGGTCAGCAATACGTGAGATAACAGCATCATACGACGCCAAATCGCTCTATTCCTCCGAACGCAACAAGATCGCCGGCGAGATGCAGAATATGTTTGTGCAGCTCACCAAAAGCAAGGGCATGATATGTGATCAGGTCCTGTTAAGGAAGGTGGGTCTGCCGCCTGTCATCGCCAATGCAATCCAGGAAAAACTCAAGAGAGAGCAGGAGAGCGAGCAGATGAAATTTGTCCTTCAGAAGGAACAGCAGGAGGCTGAACGCAAGCGCATCGAGGCCCAGGGTATCACGGACTTCCAGAAGATAGTTTCCCAGGGATTAAACACTCAAATCCTTGAATGGAAGGGGATTGAGGCCACTGAAAAACTCGCTAACAGCCCTAATGCCAAGATCGTGGTAATCGGGAATTCGAAAAATGGTCTACCCCTTATCCTAGGGGGAGATAAGTAACACCATAAAGCATACAATGAAGAGAGAGGGTGCCCTGTGGGTTAATCCTCTCTTTCTATTGCCTCCAACCTGAGTAAGTTGATGTCGGTCTTTGGCTGATATTTGTGAATCAGTTCACCAATTGCCTCATTCACGAGAAGAGAAAGCTCTTTTCCCGTCAATGCGGAAAGAACGGTAAGGGCCTTTGTATACCGCTCTTCAATATAATAATTTCTTTTTATCAGCTTAGTATTATTACCATTTTTTCTCATTTCTAGTGGTTTCCTTCCTCTGGTAGCCATATTTCCCCCTCGCTTTTCTTTTTTTTAATTCTTATCTGTTATCCTATTCACACAATTTTAGATGAATAGCCTTAGATACCGATTCAAGATATTCGCACTATATATTGAAACCATATTTGTGTCTTTTAGAAGATGAACCCAAACCTTACGTCAAAATGCTTCCAGCAAGGTCATCATATCCTTCAAAAACCTCAACCCGGAGGATAGACTATGCATGCAAATTTTTCTATTGTCCCCAGAATCATTTACCGATAATGAGAGTGCATGGAAAATATGTTCAAGATTGAGGAGTTCCCCTTTCCACTGGTAATGATGGATGTCATCGAATCCCAGTTTACCGGGATAATATTCGTCTCCACAGACCAGTGGAAAAAGGGGCTCATCTTCAAAAGCGGGAATCTATGCGCTATTCAGTCCAATAGGACAGACGAACTGCTGGGCAATATCCTTGTAGGTATGGGCATCATTTCAGAGGATGAGAACACTCTCTCGCTGAACACTACTCGCCTGGAACGGAGGAAGCAGGGTGTCATCCTCCTGGAGTTGGGGCTCGTCCAGCCCATGGAGATCAACGAGGCGCTCAGAATCCAGACGGAAAAACGTTTTCTGGATATCTTCTCATGGGAGCGCGGCACCATCCAGAAGGTTCATAAAGATGAAGTCAATAAACTCCATGATCTCAGCAAGACCGAGATGGCCCGCCTCATCCGCAAGGGTGTGATGGAGTACACCCAGTTTTCCGGTATTATTACCGCACTCTCCCCCTTTGCAGACGCCATTCCGAAGGTAATGGTGGATACCCTGCCTGGTGATATCGGCATCGATCTGGATGATATCGGCCAGTACACGGTCTCTGAGATACTCCTTCTGGGACAGGATCCCTCACGCGCACTGCTCAGCCTCTACTGCACCGGAGATGTCAGCTTTGAAGAAAGTAAGTTTAAAGCCCTCATTGACACGCTGAGACAAAAGCTGAAAGCTATCAAGGACCAGGATCAATTCCAGGTCCTGGGTGTAGACAGACAAATTTCAGAGAACGGCCTGAAGAGGGCCTATATAAAGATCGTCAAGGCCAATCACCCAGACACCTATGCCTATGCCGACGATCCCGAGGTGAAGCGACTGGCGAATGAAATCTTCACCGAGATCCAGAAGGCCTACACGTACATCAATAAATTACGTGATGGCAAGCCGGTTGAAGAGCCACAAGGCATTGACGAGAGCCTCCAGGCAGAAATACTGTTCAGCAAGGCAACAGAGCTCTTAAAGGCAAGAGACTATCAGGGCGCTATTGATTACTTCAAGCTCTGCGTGAAGATGAGACCTGATGAAAAGCTCTTTGTGGAATCGTATGTGAAGACCATGTTCTTACGGTTTCAGAATACAGGAGTG
This sequence comes from uncultured delta proteobacterium, assembly GCA_963785235.1. Lineage (GTDB taxonomy): Bacteria > Desulfobacterota > Desulfomonilia > UBA1062 > UBA1062 > MWEI01. The sequence continues at coordinate 478,735 of CAWAUM010000003.1, forward strand.
GGAAATCCTTTAGAGATCAAGTCATCCATCCGCGAAGGGCTCAATCGCTTTGCCAACTCAGACACTCTCTGGGTTATCTACGGGTGGGTCCTGAAGAAGGAAGGGTCCCGGAAAGCCATTGAAGCCTTTCAGAAGGCCCTGGAGATCAACAGGAACAACATCGACGCACAGCGGGAAATGCGCTTGCACCAGATGAGGGAGAATAAGTAAGGTACTTTTCTGTATCAATCCCACATAAAACACACATCAACTAATACACCCCGTAAAACATTCAACCCCCGTTGCCGGAACACTCTATTGCCAAAGGAATCCTTCATCGCTATACTATAAAGTAGATCAAAGGATCTGATGCAACATACAAGGAGGTATCACATGAATATCTCAGGGATTGGAGTTATCCAGGCACAACTTCTGCATCAGCGGGCATCACAACAGCAGGACCCTCTTAGGACAGATCCTTCTCAACAAGGCCGGGTCAGGCTATTCTATAACACCATATGAAAAGGAATCCATCCATATGGAAATAGAGCTTAAGGATGGGACTAAAGTGAGCATCGACTATGAACGCGAAGGGATGATAAAGAAGGCATCCTATGAACTTGGACTCTATGACAACTACACCTATGGTAACGACCAGTTCAGCCCGGAAAATACTGCTAATCGCATCCTGGATTTCGCCCGCTCTCTCTGGGACGGTTCAGAAGATAAGCTCGACATGCTCTCAAAGGCTATTGAAAAGGGAATCGGTGAGGCCAAGAAGATGCTTGGTAACACACCGGATTGGCTTAATAACATCATCTCCCAGACTGTTGCCCTTGTGCACAAGGGCATCGAAGAAATGAAGGCCCAGATCCAGAAGGCGGCCTGACACATACAACCTTGCCTATGGTTCTCCAGGCTCTTCCATAAAATTATCCTGTTTTCCAAGTAGATATCTGACTTTAGGAGGCAGATATGTCGTATCAGGATCGGTCTTTCCGATTGCATCGAGGATCAGCCTGTTTTTCTCCCGATAGGGCGCCTGCTCGTCGAAGATCACATGTACCCTGCCTTCCACCCGGCAGACCCCGCCTTTGCGGTTGATCCTGTCTTCAATAACCTCGATTCCGGCAGAAGAGGCCGTCTCGTAGAGCAACACAAAGAGTTCTCTTTCCTTACGGTCGTACATATACTCGAGCCTCAACTCCTCCCGAAATCGTCTTCCACGCGGACTATGTCGTCTTCACCAAAGTACTCACCCTGCTGGACCTCAATAAATACGAGGGGCTCATCTCCTATATTCTCCATACGGTGCTGCGCCCTTAAAGGGATGTCAATGGATTCATTCGGGGCAATCTTCACCTGTTTCCCATCCACGGAAACCAGCCCTATCCCTGAAACAACGACCCAGTGCTCGCTGCGCTTCTGATGATACTGGAGGCTCAGGCGCTTACCCGGCCATACAGTGATCCGCTTGACCTTGTGGTCTGACTTGTCCTGCGAGAGCACCTCATAAAAGCCCCAGGGCCTATGCTCTTCTCTTTTCTGATTCTCCATGCTCATACCTTGTGGTGCACAAGATAACGTCAGGCAGTGATGTGATCAAGAAAAAAAGAGGGGGTGCCTTTTGCACCCCCTCTTTTGTGAGATTCAGGGTTGGAACTTTTTCGTCTTAATTTAAGCCTCGCCCTCTGAAGCCTTCTTGCCCTTGAGATCGATGCCGGCGGCCCTGGCCACCAGGGTCGCGATATCTGCCGATTGGAGCTTTTCGCTGAGCTCCAGCTCCTTGATGCCATCGGTGAGCATGGTGTAACAGAACGGGCATGCAGTGCATATCGTCTTTGCACCGGCATCCAGGGCCTCATTGGTCCTCTTCTGGTTGATCCTGGTGCCCAGGTGCTCCTCCATCCACATCCTGCCCCCGCCTGCGCCGCAGCAGAAGCTCTTTTCATGGTGGCTTGACATCTCCACCATGGGGCTCGAGCTGATGGCCTTGAGGATATCGCGCGGCTGGTCATAGATCTTGTTGTAACGGCCAAGATAGCAGGAGTCATGGTAGGTAATGGTGCCAAGGTCGCTTATGCGCTCCTTGATCTTGATCTGACCGCTCTTGATGAGCGTGATCCAGGATCTCCGTGTAGTGGTAGACCTCGAAGTTGCCGCCAAGTTCCTTATAGTCATACTTCAGAGTATTGAATCCATGCGGGCACAAGCGTGATGATCTTCTTCACGCCATAGCCTTTGAAGGTTTCGATGTTGGCCATGGCAAGGGCCTGATAGATATACTCGTTTCCGAGCTTCTTGGCCGAGTCGCCGCAGCAGCCCTCTTCGGTGCCGAGGATCGCATAGTCGAGCCCTGCCGCTTCAAAGATCTTTGCCAGTGCAACTGCCACGCGCTTGTTCAGGTCATCGAATGCTCCTGCACATCCCACATAGAAGAGGTACTCGGCGCTGCCCTTCTCGGAGAGCAACGGGATACCAAGGTCTTTGGCCCAGTCGCACGGGTATGGGCGCCGATGCTCCACGGGTTGGAATTATTCTCCATGCCCTTGAATACACCCATGAGCTCGGGTGCGAAGTCGGACTCCATCATGACCATGTAGCGCCTCAGGTCGATGAGCTTCGGGAACTGGAGGATATATGACGGACAGGCCTCCACGCAAGCCATACAGGTCGTACAGGCCCAGGCGGTTTCTTTTTCGATACATCGCCGATGAGCGCGGGGCCCGTATATTCCTCATCCGGGATGATGCGGTAACTGCCATCTGCATCCATGGCGAACTTGGCCTTCTCTTCCAGATAGGTCCTGATATTCTGGATGACGTCTCTTGGCTTCAGCGGCTTGTCGGTGTTGAATGCAGGGCAAACCTCTACGCACCTGCCGCACCTCATACATGCCTCCTGGTCGAACAGGTCTTTCCAGGAATACTCCTCCACGTTGTGGATGCCGAAGGTCTCGGCGCACTCGAACATCTCAGGCGGCATGACCCTGATGGGAGGCGCTGCTGCAGTCGACCTGCAGGAAGATATTCGCAGGCGTCATGAAGATGTGCAGAGTTTTGTGTAGCCTATGTATACGAAGAAGGTGAGCGCCATGAGAATATGGCCCCACCAGAGGAGGTAATGGGATGCCCTGAGCGATTTCTCGTCCATCCAGGAAAAGAGGAAGGAAGCGCATACCCGCCGGGAGAGTACCAGATATACGGATGCATGGGATTCGTGGGGACCGTCTCTGTCAGCTTGAATCCTCAGCGCCTCGACCATGAATCCGGTGATGAGGATGGCCAGGATGAACCAGAGGGTGGTGTTATCCTCGGGCTTCTGGTCGAGCCAGTTCGGCTTGATCACATATCTGCGGTAGAGCGCCATGAGTATACCCACGATGCACAGCATGCCGAAGACATCGGCAAACATTGACAGACCCAGGTAAAAGCCGCCTTTCATGAACCAGATTCCTGTAATGGGATACAGGATGTCCGCCTGGAAAAATACAATGGCCGTGGTTATCACCAGAGCCACGAACCCGTAGAAGATGAATAAATGGAATATGCCCTGATAGGGTTCTCTGAGTATCTTCCTGTGTGCGAACACATCAACGATGGCATACCAGAGGCGTTCACCGACGTTGGCGAGCCTGTCAGTTTCCGTGCCCGTTGCCTTGAAGATGATCTTCAGGCGTGTTCCGAATCCGCCTTTGTACAGCGCCCTGCCCAGGAGTAAAAATGAGGCAAGGGCAAGGATATAAAGGAGTATCTGTTCCGTGTAGGAACCAGGACTTAAAATGTTCCAAAAGACCTCTCTGGTAAGTTCTCCCTGTGGTCCGTGCATAGCCCCCCCTGAAAAAGTGAATTGTATATATCAGGGGCGGACGCTAACGCCCGCCCCTTGTTGCTTTGTGTTAACCTTTTATTTTCTTGATCTCGTCGATGAGCGCCGGGACGACATTGAAAAGGTCGTCCACTATCCCGTAGTCAGCCTTCGTGAAGATAGGCGCTTCGGCATCCTTGTTGATGGCAACGATCACCTTGGAGGTACCCATACCGGCCATATGCTGAATGGCGCCGGAGATACCGGCAGCGATATAGAGATTCGGGCTTACGGTCTTACCGGTCTGGCCGACCTGGTAAGAGTGTCCTCTCCACCCTGCATCGACTGCTGCCCTGGATGCACCGGTGGTGGCAGTGGGGCCGAAGAGGTTGCGCGAGGTCTTCGAGCATCTTGTAGTTCTCAGGACCCTTCATACCTCTTCCGCCGGATACGATGATCTCGGCCTCGGTCTGGTCCGGCTCTGTGGTAGCCGCTACCTCAACCGCTTTCACCTTTACCGTGATCTTGGCTGCATCGAGGGTTACAGCAACCTTCTCGACGGCGCCAGCGCCTGCGATTTCCTTGGAACCAAGGGCATTCGGCCTGACTGATACGACCTGGGGGTTGCCTGTAGCCTCAACCATGGCATATGCCTTACCGGCATACAAGGGTCTCTTGGCGATGATCTTGTCGCCTTCCTTTTTCACGTCAACACAGTCGGAAATGGCGCCCACATTAAGCCTGGCTGCCATTGCCGGAGCAAAATCCTTGCCCTGTGCAGATGCACTGCAGAAAATTACGGCCGGCTGAACCTTCTGTGCTACCTGGACGAAAGCCTGTACAAAGGCCTCGGGGATATAGTTTTCAAACTCGGGCCCGTCGACCACATAAATCTTGTCCGCACCGAACTTTGCAAGCTGCGGAGCTACAGCCTCTGCGCCCTTGCCGATGACGCATACGCTGACTTCGCCGCCTAATTCCTTGGCCTTGCTGGTTATCTCAAAGGCGCCCTTTTTGATTTCGCCCTTCTGAACTTCCGCGTAAATTAATGTTCCTGGCATGATTGTCCCCTCCTCGCCTTAGATGATCTTCACTTCGTCATGCAAAGCCTTTGCAAGAGCAGCCGCCTTGGCCTTTGCATCGTCGCCCGTGATGATCTTGCCAGCCTGGCGGGCCGGAGGCAAAGACATCTCCTTTACAACCGTCATGGGGCCTGTGCTCACGCCGAGTCCGCCCGCATTCTTCACGTCAACGGGCTTCTTCTTGGCCTTCATGATGCCGGGCAGCGAAGCGTACCGTGGCTCGTTCAGACCTTTCTGGGCCGACAACACGGCCGGAAGCGGAACATCAAGGACCATCTGGCCGCCTTCGATCTCTCTGGTTACCGTGGCACTCTTCTTGTCAGCCGCTACTTCCAGCTTGATCACCTGAGTCACCACCGGCAGTCCGAGCAGCTCGCCGAGCATTGCCGGGACCTGGCCGCAGTCGTCATCAATGGCCTGCTTGCCAAGGAACACTGCGTCATAGGTAAGCCCCTTGATGGCTGCTGCCAGAACCTGGGCTGTGGCATACGGATCGGCCTTGTCGTAGTAAGCGCCATCATTGATATGGACGGCATCGTCTGCACCCATAGCCAATGCGGTGCGGATAGACTCGATGGCCCTGTCGGGACCGAGAGAAACGATGGTCACTTTGCCTGCATTCATCTTCTCTTTCATACGGATTGCCTCTTCAACGGCAAACTCGTCAAAAGAAGAGATGACCCATTTGATTCCTTCTGCTGCGATTGTCGTACCTGCTATCTTGATCAATGTCTCGGTATCAGGTACCTGTTTCAAGCAAACAACAGTATTCACAGTAAACCTCCTTCCTCTTTGTTTTTATCCTGTAGGCATCTTTCTTCTATGCCCTGTTTCCCATTTGAACCCTGCTTACCTATCCTTAAAGACCGGCTTACGTTTGTTCTGGAAGGCATCGGTCCCTTCCTTGCCGTCATTCGAGATGGTGACCCTCGCGAAGTTCTCCATCTCGATTTCCAGTCCCTCGTCCAGGCTGACATCCGAGCCCTGAGGATGCCGCATCAATGGCCGCACTTACCGAGAGCTTGCTCTTGGATGCTATTACCCCGGCCAGGGCCCTGGCCTCATCCATGAGACTGCCCTGCGGGACAACCTTGTTCACAAGCCCGATCGCCAAGTGCTTCGGCAGGGGTTATGTGGTTGCCGGTGAGGATCATCTCCAGGGCCTTGCCCTTGCCCACGATCCTCGGCAGCCGCTGGGTGCCGCCAAAGCCCGGGCATAATCCCTAGGTTGATCTCGGGCAGTCCCAGACGCGCCTTGTCGGAGGCGATGCGCATATGGCAGGCCATAGCCAGCTCGAGCCCGCCGCCAAGGCAGAACCCGTTTATTACGCAGATGATGGGCCTTAATGCACCGTCAATGGTGTTCATCATGAGGTGGCCTTTGTTGGCATAATCCTGGACCTGATGGATGCTCTTCAATCGCTGGATCTCGCTGATGTTGGCCCCGGCGACAAAGGCCTTGCCCTTACCGGTGAGCAGGATCACACGGACCCGGTTGTCTGCACATGCGGCCAGCACCATGTTGGTGATGTCGTCTATGGTCTTGATGCTCAGCACGTTCATGGGCGGATTCTCAACGGTCATCACTGCAACACCGTCTTCATCAACCTCATAGGTGCAGTTTGCAAAGATGCTCTCACCCTGGGCAAGCGCTTCCAGGATCGCAGGGGCGCTGAAGCGCTCAGGTCCGTACTCGTCGGCCAAGGCACAGAAGATATCATGGATCGTGGACCAGCCCACCTTGTCTTCGGCAAAGTGGAGCGGGCCCCAGGATACCTTGGTGGGGAAATTGGTGCCATAGACCATGCCCGTATCACAGTCATGGGCGGAAGCCAGACCCTCGGACACTATCAGGAGCGACTCCCTTATCTGCACGGTCAAAAGCCGCTCAGGTGAGAAGGCAAGACCGCTCATGCCGTTCTTTTTCCTCCATGCGTTCAGAAAGGTCATGCGCCTCCTTGGATGGGACCTTTGCCTTACCGGAATAGTCATAAAACCCTTTGCCCGTCTTCTGACCGTACAAGCCCTTTTTCACCAGGGCCTTCATGAGTTCCGGCGTGGGTGTCCGGCTGCCGAACGATTCTTCAAATGACTCGGAGGCATGCACGCCGACATCAAGACCCACAAGATCCCACAGCGCAAAGGGACCCATGGGCATGCCGAACGCTACCATGGCCTCATCGATCTCCTCCATGGTCGCCTCACCATCCATCAGCGAAAGCACTGCCTCGTTCAGATAGGGAATGAGCACGCGGTTCACGGCAAATCCCGGGCCGTTCTTCACCTTGATGGGGACCTTGTCTATGAAGAGCGTGAATTCCATCATGGCATTTAAGGTCTGGGGAGAAGTATTATCGTCGTATATTATTTCCAGGAGTTTCATCACGGGAACCGGATTGAAGAAGTGCAGCCCTACGAAACGGTCTTTTTTCTTGATCTTGGCGGCAATTTCAGTGAGCGACAGTGATGATGTGTTGGTGGCAAGGATCGTCCGTTCAGGACAGAGTTTTTCCAGCTCTGCAAAGATGGCCTGCTTGAGTTTCAGGACCTCCGGGACAGCTTCAATAACCAGGTCCACCTCACCGAAGAATTTCTTGTCGTATTGTACGGAACCGCTTAAAAGATTCTGGCCGGCCTGGGCCTTCTTCGGGTCGAGCTTGCCTTTTGCGACCAGCTTGTCATAGACTGCCTTGGATGTGTCAAGGGCCTTGTCCACAAACTTCTGCTCGACATCCTTGATGAAGCACTCGATGCCCACAGATGAAAGGACATGGGCAATTCCTCCTCCCATGGCGCCACCACCGATTACAGCAGCCTTTTTAATCTGCATGGCTTACAAACCTCCTCAAAAAAGAGTCAGTTATTTCCCTTCACAAATCCGTTGATGAAGGAATTCCCCACCATAGTTGCCACTTCATGGACATCGAAACGTTTACGCTTGGCTGTTACGAGGTATGTAGAAAGCTCATCCAATGAACCGAAGATAATCCTGGCGCAAAGCTCCGGTTTAAGCTCGTCCCGGAATACACCCTGCTGCTGGCCCTGGGTAATTATGTCTGCAATGATATTGAGATATGCGAGAAAATGCTTATTCTTGTATTCCCGCATGAATTTATTAGACTGTCTGAGCTCGACCTGTATTACCTCGGCCAGCGCCCTGTCGGTCTCGACGATGGAGAGATGGTTATCACAGAATTTGATGAGCTTCTGTCTGGGGTCGCTTATCGTTTCCAGCTCAGTCCTCACCGTCTTAATGATCCTGATGAGCTCTTCTTCAAAAAGCGAGATCAGGATATCGTCCTTGTTCTTGAAATAGAGGTATATGGTCCCGTCAGCCACGTGGGCCTCGCGGGCGATTTCCGACACCTTCGAGTTGTAGAATCCCTCCATTGCAAAAACCTGTTTTGCAGCATTCAATATCATGCGATATTTTTCTTCACCCCTCATTTTAACCCTTCCTTATCGCGTATGATCTTCATGGCATGATTGCTTCGTTTAAATAATGCTATAATTGCTTAATAATAAATGTTTTAAGAGGGGGCTCAGGTATGCCTGAGCCCCCTTGTACTTCAAACTGACTCTACTTTAACAGCTTTCTGTTCTCGACGAGGGTATCTACAACGGACGGATCCGCCAGAGTGGACGTATCGCCGAAGTCTTTGAAGTCATTTGCAGCAACCTTCTTCAGGACGCGGCGCATGATCTTGCCGGAACGGGTCTTGGGGAGCGCATCGGCCCACTGGATCTGGTCGGGAGTAGCGATGGGGCCGATCTCCTTTCTCACGTGAGCGATGAGGGTCTTCTTGAGGTCATCCGTCTTGGCCACGCCGGTGTTAAGCGTGACGTATGCAAAGATGCCCTGGCCCTTGATATCGTGGGGGAAGCCCACAACTGCGGCCTCAGCAACATTCGGATGAGAAACAAGTGCGCTCTCAACCTCTGCGGTGCCCATGCGGTGACCGGAGACATTGATAACGTCGTCCACGCGGCCTGTGATCTTGTAGTATCCGATATCGTCACGCTCTGCGCCGTCACCGGTTACATAATAGCCCGGGAACTGAACAAAGTATGTCTCTTCGAATCTCTTGGGATCCTGCCATACGCCCCTCATGATGCCGGGCCACGGCCTCTTGATGACGAGGTTGCCCCTTGCAACACCCGAGAGCTCCTTGCCGTCGTCGTCAAGCAGTGCGGGCTCGACGCCGAAGAAAGGTACTGTTGCCTTGGCAGGCTTGATGTCAATGGCGCCGGGCAGCGGGGTGATCAAAATGCCGCCGGTCTCGGTCTGCCACCACGTGTCAACAATGGTGCACTCGCTGCGGCCGATGAGGTCATAGTACCATCTCCAGGCCTCTGGGTTCAGCGGTTCGCCCACGGAACCGAGGATCCTGATGGAGGAGAGGTCGTGCATCTTGGCCCAGGAGTCGCCCTCTTTTGCAATGGCGCGGATGGCGGTGGGTGCGGTGTAGAAGATGTTGACCTTGTACTTCTCAACTACTGCCCAGAACCTGTCATAGGCCGGGTAGCTGGGAACGCCCTCGAACATGATGCTGGTAGCTCCGTTTGCGAGCGGGCCATATACGATGTAGGTGTGTCCGGTGACCCAGCCGATGTCGGCGGTGCACCAGTAGGTGTCTTCCTCATGGTAGTCAAAGATAAGCTGATGGGTCAGTGCTGCATAGAGCAGGTAACCGCCCGTGGTGTGCACAACGCCCTTGGGCTTTCCGGTGGAACCGGAGGTGTAGAGGATGAAGAGTGGGTCTTCTGCGTCCATCCACTCGGGCTCACAGTAGACGGGAACGGACTTCATCTCATCATCCCACCAGAGATCCCTGCCCTCTTTCCAGGCCACTTCCGTACCGGTCCTCTTTACCACGATCTGCTTGGCAATGGAGGGGCACATGTCACAGGCCTTGTCTGCATTGTCCTTCTGGGGCACGGCCTTGGCGCCACGATAGGTGCCGTCGCAGGTGATGAGCACCTTTGAATCGCTGTTTTCGATACGGTCCTTCAGCGCATCGGAAGAGAATCCGCCGAAAACGATGCAATGGATCGCGCCGATGCGCGTGCAAGCGAGCATGGCAATGGCAAGCTCGGGGATCATGGGCAGGAAGATGGTAACGCGATCGCCCTTCTTGACGCCGTTCTTCTTGAGCACGTTCGCGAACTTGTTGACCTCGCGGTACATATCGGCATAGGTGAACACCTTCCAGTCGGAAGGGTCATTTCCTTCAAAGATGATAGCGGCCTTGTTCTTTCTCGTAGCAAGCTGACGGTCAAGGCAGTTGTAGCTGACATTGAGCTTTCCGTCTTCGAACCACTTCACATAGACCGGCGGCTTAAAGGAATAGTCACAGATCTTTGTCGGCTTCTTGAACCAGTCAAGCCTCTCGGCCTGCTTTGCCCAGAACTTATCAGGGTCCGCTATGGACTCCTTCCACATCTTCTCGTACTCTGCCTTACTCTTGATGTAAGCTTTTTCCCTTACCTTCGGGGGTACCGGGAACAACTGTTCTCCGAATTCTTTGGTTTCCTCAGCCATGTAACGCCTCCTTCTTCTAAAGAATATAATTTGCTTGGCAACCACCATTATATATCCAAAGTAAGGGTCAAGGTCAAGGAAAAATGAATGATCATTCATATCTTGATCCGACGCCTCTTTACAGTTCCTTTGCCGGCAAATATATCTGTGATATAATAAATGCCAATCGTAGATTTCATAAAAAGGAGCCTGCATGAGAAAGATATTTCCGGTTTTGTCTTTCATGGTCTGTCTGATTGTTCCAACCTTAGTCTTAAGTATGGAAACAGCAGTTGAGATAACAGGCCCTCAGGAGCTGACCTCTTTGAAGTCAGGAATAGAAAAGAGTGTGATCGCCCGGTGCATTGCCAAGGGAATTGCGCTTGAGAAATATCAAAAAATTTCTATCACTATAAGCAAATTGGGCGATATCATCTCCTATGATGCATTATTAGACACTAAACCTGTGAGGGCCTTTCACAAGGATCTCAAAGACACATCCGCTCTGTCCGTAACTATTGACGAAATGATCGATGCAATCTTTTTTGAAACCGGAAAACCTCAGGTCACCGGGATACAGCCTCCCACTGCATTGACGGCCCAGGAAATTGCCCCGAAAATCGTGTTGCCCTTCATTGCAACATCCATAGCCGCTATTGATGACAGGATCTATGTGAGCGATACCAAGACAGTCTATGAGCTCAAGGGCGAGAAGGCATCCGCTCTGTGGGAGGCACCCGGTAAGAATGAGATCCTCAGGATATATCCTTATGGCGAATCGATAATTGTTTTGGTTAAGCTCATGAACGATTGCAGGACATTCATGATTTCAGGGAAAGAGACCAAAGAGAGATGGAGCAAGGCGGTAATTCCGCTGGGCAGTGGCCTTATCTCTTCAAACCTGACATTCAACACGATATATGGCACCATCCCATATGCATGGTCCAAGGCGACCCAGGTGGCCGGTTCATCACCACAGATCCCTGATGGCCTTGATGTTATAAGCTCGTTGTCTTCTGATGCAATGACCTCATCCACAGGCATTATGATATTTTCCTACAACCCGAAGGGTACAATGGTGGTCAGCGACGGCAAGTCTAATCTATGGACCGATGATACCAATGCCGGAAACGCCCCCCAATTCATCGAGGACTTGCCGGTAGATCGCAGTGATGCAGGAAGAGATCCCATTATTCGCTACTACCTGAAACCAAGAATGGTTCCGTTTGGGTCGAAGATCGTCACATTCAGAAACAGCCTGGGTTCGACAAGGATTGTGTCAGGATTGAATCTGTTCGAGTATTCGCAGGTACTAGCCTACACCCGAACAGGAGATAGTTTTACGAAAAATGAGCTGGCAACCTTCCCTGAAAGCTATTGTCCTGATATTACGGTTATCCAGGGAAAAATAGCTGCACTTCTCGTGAAAAGCAAGTTAACCTACGTGCAGTTTCTCGGACTGTGACGGTTAAGAATGCCCTTACATGGGCCAGAGGCCCTTTTTCGGCTTCTTAACTGCTTCTTTCGTTCCGGACTGTTTTGCTGCTTCATCATCCAGGTCCGAGTTCTTGATGGCCATGTCTCGGCTGAAATCAGGGCAGTGGATGCCAGCACCAGGTTTGAATTTCTTATTACAGTCGGCTCTCCATGCACATATGGGGCATAATGATCTGTCACTCATGCTGTTAGTAATAAAGGGCATTTCATATGTTGTCAACGGGAAATGAGGACGGCTCAGATAATCCGGCATCAAATCATTCAGTCATCTTCCCTGCAAGTATTACCTATGCCCTGAACTCCTGTCAGTTGCCTTTGGTGTGAACCAAGTATCTTTTCACAAAATTTACAATCCATAACACCTTATATTAGTAATAGCATGCTTCTCGGATCACTTTTTCCCGGTTGACACTAAAATGGACCTACGTTAGTAATCATATGATAGTCATATAGTAATACAAAAGATGTATTAAGGAGGTACTTGAATTGTATAAATCCTATGATGAAGCCTACCGGCTTTCCCTGGAAGATAAGGATGGCTTCTGGTCGGATGCAGCTGAAAAAATCCAGTGGGACAAAAAGTGGGACAAGGTCCTGGATGATTCGAAGAAACCATTCTACGGTTGGTTTGCCGGTGGGCGGCTCAATACCTGCTACAATGCCATCGACTATCATGTGGAAAACGGCCATGGAGACCAGGTGGCCATAATCTATGACAGCCCGGTGACAGGGATCGTCCGGAAGATAACCTATAAAGAATTCTTGAGCGAGGTATCGCTGTGCGCCGGTATGCTGAAAAACTTGGGCGTGACAAAGGGAGACCGGGTAATCATCTATATGCCCATGATCCCTGAGACCATGGTCGCCATGCTTGCCTGCGCACGCATCGGGGCGATCCACTCGGTGGTGTTCGGCGGGTTTGCCCCCAATGAGCTGGCCGTGAGGATCGAAGATGCCAAACCCAAGGTCTGCATATCAGGTTCCTGCGGCATCGAGCCCAAGGGTGCGATTCCGTACAAGCCCCTGCTTGATAAGGCCATTGACCTGTCATCGCACAAACCTGAAAAGTGCATAATCTTTCAGCGGCCCCAGGTCAACGCCGACCTCATACCCGGCAGGGACTTGGACTGGGCTGAGGCCATGAAAGGCGCATCACCTGCGGATTGCGTCATGGTGGATGCTACCGATCCGCTCTATATCCTCTATACATCAGGCACCACCGGAAAGCCCAAAGGGGTCATGAGGGATAACGGGGGCCATGCCGTGGCGCTCAAGTGGAGCATGGAGAACATCTACAACGTAAAGCCCGGCGATGTCTACTGGGCTGCTTCAGACGTGGGCTGGGTCGTTGGACATTCCTACATTGTGTATGCCCCGCTGCTCTATGGGTGCACCACCATACTCTACGAGGGTAAGCCCGTGGGGACACCCGACCCAGGTGCCTTCTGGCGGGTCATCTCAGAGTATAACGTGAAGGTGCTCTTCACAGCGCCCACTGCTTTCCGCGCCATCAAAAAGGAAGACCCTGAAGGGTCTTATATCAAGAAATATGATATCTCCTGCCTGAAGCACCTCTTCCTGGCAGGGGAACGGCTCGACACGGACACCTACCACTGGGCAAGCAGTCTGCTCAATATCCCGGTCATAGACCACTGGTGGCAGACAGAGACCGGCTGGGCCATTGCGGCAAACTGTATGGGTATCGAGCAGTTGCCGATAAAGGCAGGCTCCCCCACAAAACCGGCACCCGGTTTTGATGTGCACATCCTTGATGAGGCTGCAAAAGAGCTGCCCAAGGGCAAGGAAGGCGTTATCGGCATCAGGCTTCCCCTGCCGCCCGCATGCCTGCCCACGCTCTGGCAGAATGATGAAGGCTTCGTGTCATCATACCTGACCGAGTATCCGGGCTATTATGCTACCGGCGACGGCGGGTACATGGATGCAGAAGGCTATATCTACATCATGGGCAGGGTGGACGACGTCATCAATGTTGCGGGTCACCGGCTCTCCACCGGCGGCATGGAAGAGGTGGTTGCAAAGCACCAGGATGTGGCAGAGTGCGCGGTCATCGGCGTGAATGATGTCCTGAAGGGCCAGGTACCAATTGGCTTTGTAGTGCTGAAGGCCGGCGTGAGCAAGCCTAACAACGAGATCACCAAGGAAGTGGTTACCATGATACGCTCCGAGATCGGGGCCCTGGCCTGCCTGAAGGATGTGGTCGTGGTACCTCGGCTTCCCAAGACAAGAAGCGGCAAGATCCTTCGGGCCACCATGCGCAAGATCGCTGATGGCCAGGAATACAAGGTACCCTCCACCATCGATGACCCTGCATCGCTGCAGGATATCCAGGCCGCTACGAAAATCATCGGCTACCCGAAACAGTGAGGCTAAGTATCGCAAGGGAGGGCAGAACACCTGCCCTCCCTTGTAACTCCTGAGAAGTCATCTTCCCTGAAACCCATCCCATGATATCCTTCACGACAGCTATTCACTTCGGGAAGATTCATTCAGGGAAAACAAACCCTGAATTGCATTGAAGAATAAGGAATGGAAAATTAAAAAAAAGGATGGTTTCTATGAGTGATGCGAAAGTCATACAACGTTGGATTCCCCTTCTGGGCGGGGTTCTGGGAAGCACCACCTGTGGTGCGCTTCTCTATGCCTGGAGTGTATTCATAAAGCCGCTCAATGCTGAGTTCGGATGGAGCAGAGCTGACATTGCACTGGCCTTTGCCATTGCCTGCCTCATCTTCGGGCTCATGACCTATCCCGCAGGGAGGCTCAGCGACAAATACGGCCCCAGAATCGTAGTGCTCATAGGCGGCATCATCCTGTGCTGCGGCTTCGTGATGTCCGGATTCATACAGACAAAACTCCAGCTGTATCTTACCTATGGGGTCATCGCCGGGTTCGGGGGCGGCCTCGTGTATCTCCCCCCCATCGCCACCGCGCCAAAGTGGTGGCCGGACAGGAGGGCCCTGGCCACAGGCTTTACCGTGGTGGGCCTGGGCCTCGGGTCATTCATTATGGCACCGCTCGCCACCTACATAATCAAAAACTTCGGCTGGCGCTCGGTATTCATCTACGTGGGCATGGCCATGGGTGTCATGGCGGTCACGGCTGCCCTGTGCCTCAAGGTACCCCCTGCCGGATGGAAGCCCGAGGGCTGGGAGCCACCGAAATCAGCAAATCCGGCACAAAAGGAAGACCGCGATTACACCTATGCCGAGACCATACGCACGTCTCAGTTCTGGCTCCTCTATACCGCCTACTTCTGCGGTTCTTTTGCCGGCCTCATGGTGATCGGTCACATCGCCGGCCACGGCATTGACCGGGGTCTTGATCCCATGGTGGCGGCAGGGGCCGCAAGCTGGCTGGCCATGGCGAACGCCACGACCCGCATCCTGTCAGGGTGGATCGCGGACAAGATCGGTATAAAGATCAGCTTCGTGACCTTCTTCGTCCTCCAGGTGGCAGCCATGGCCCTGCTGTACCCTTCAGGGCACATCTACTGGGCTCTCTGGGCTGTGGCGGCACTCATCGGATGGAACTACGGGGCCATGTTCACGCTCTTTCCGGCGACCTGTCTGCAGTACTATGGACCGACCGCACAGGCCACCAACTACGGCCTTCTCTTCACATCGTGGGGATTTGCCGGTTTTCTGGGGCCGTTTGTAGGCGGTTGGCTTAAAGATACCACCGGGACCTATTCCGCACCCTTCCTCGTGGGGGCTGCCGTGGTATCGATCTCGGTGCTCATCATCGCTTTCATGAAGCCCCCTGCCCGCAGGCATGTTTAGGGGAGTAGTGTAAACGAATCTGCCCTCAGCCGGCCATCTCCCCAGGAAAAGTCGAGGGGATGGCCGGCCCTGTTGGGCTGGAAACACGCTTGGATGTCAGGTGTCCTTAAGCATAATACCCATAAAGACCATGGAATTGTTTTTTAAAAATAGGTCCGTTCAAAAACTTAATCTTGCAGCCTTTGTGGAACGCTGATTTTATCGGTCCATCAAGGCTGCAAGATTAAGTTTTTGAACGGATCAGGTTTTTACGCCTCTTAAACGCATATTTCCGGGTTTAAAGCAGTGGTTCAAGTGCCTGGATATAGCGATTGGTGACGCCCTGCTCACTCGTTAAGGGCATCCAGTGCCTTCTTCCCCTTATCACGTGAGCCATCAAGGTCATTGACGATCTTGATGATTGCCTCTGCAAGCCCACGTGCATCCCTTACCTCAAAGGTGTTGCCTTTGACGGCATCCAGCGCCCAGGTGAAGTTGTCCATGTGAGGACCATGTATGGTGGGAACCCCCCAGGCTACAGGCTCAAGGATGTTCTGCCCGCCGAGATCCACCAGTGAACCCCCCACAAAGGCAGCATCGCTGATCCCATAGAGATTGAACAGCTCGCCCATGGTGTCGATGATGAGGAGGTCGACATCCTGTGCCCCCTTGCTTCGAAGCCCCCATTTCATATCGATCCCAGCGGCCATCTTTGCGATATATTCGATCCTGTCCGGGTGCCGTGGCGCGATGATGGAATAGAGCCCCTTGATAGAAGACGCCGCCCTTATGATGGCATCCACAACCATGGCCTCCTCCCCCTCACGTACACTCCCGGCTATGAAAATGGGCCTCGATCCCGATCCGAGGCTATCCCGTAGCGCTGCTTCCTGGGCATTGCCGGATGCGGGCACTGCGTCGAGCTTCAGGTTGCCCAGCACCTCCACCTCAAGTGCACCCAAGGCAGAAAATCTCTGAGCATCAGACACAGCTATGGCAAGGACCCTTACCTCCTTGAGTATTTTATTCAAGAGCCATGACACTTTCTGATAGTTCGTGTAAGACTTCCCGGACATTCGCGCATTCACGAACGCAACCGGTATGGCCAGATCTTGCGCGGCAAGGAGCATGTTCGGCCAGATCTCTGTCTCCACAACAATGATGGCGCATGGCATGAGCCTGAGAAGATACCTCTTCATCACCCAGGAAAGATCAAAGGGAAAGGGAAAGACAAGGTCCACTTCAGGCATTTTTCGGGCCATATCCCTGCCTGTGGCGGTCATGGGAGACATGAATATGAACACATCAGGCCACCTCTGCCTTATGGCCTTGACCAGGCCGGCCACAGCCTTGACCTCGCCCACTGAAGCCGTATGAATCCAGAGGGCCTTTCTGAGCGCAGGGGTCTCGGGCAGCACAAACCCTAGTCTCTGGACAATAGTCCCCTTGAAGTTGGGATGACGCCTAAGGAAGAAGGCCAATGGCCACACGCCGATGGCACCCAGGAGCCGGTAGAAGAAGAGCGCTAGCGTTGCCATTGTTTGAGGAGCCTTTCCAGATCCTGCGGGGTATTGATCTCGTAGAATTCGCCCTGGGCTATGATAACCCTGATGGGTATGCCGTTTTCCAGGGCCCTCAATTGCTCCAGCGATTCGGTGAGCTCAAGGGAAGAAGGAGGTAAGCGAGGTGAACCGCAGGAGCGTCTGCCGGGAAAACCCGTATATCCCGATATGCTTGAGCATTGTCGCATGTCCTGTGTTTCGGGCAAAGGGTATGGGGGAACGGGAGAAGTACAGGGCATTGCCCACGAGGTCGCATACCACCTTCACGCAGTTCGGGTCATCCTTGTCCTCGGGCAAGGCCTTTGTTGCTATGGTCGCCATGGAAGCGCCGGCCTTGAGCTCCCGGACGAGCCGGGCTAGGGCATCAATATCAAGGATAACCTGGTCGCCCTGGACATTCACCACATAATCCGCATCCGTTTCCAAGACGGCCTGGGCCACACGGTCGGTGCCCGATGGACACTCGGGGCTTGTCATGACCACATGGCCGCCGAACGCAGCAGCGGCATCCTGTATCCTTACATCGTCAGTTGCTATGAGCACCCTGTCGATATCGCCACAGGTTGCCACCTGCTCATAGATACGCCTGATCATGGCCTTGCCTGCGATATCCACAAGGGGTTTTCCGGGAAAACGTGATGAAGCGTAACGGGCAGGGATAACGGCTACAATACTCATATCAGCTTATATCCACACCGGCATTGACGGCGTCAAGGGCACGCAGGTGCTCATTATAGGATCCCTCATCATACAGAACCATGCGGACGAGCTCGATGCCCGTATTGCCTTGGAGGATACTTCTTGATGGCCTTGATGGCGACATAGGCGGCCTTATCAACCGGGTAACCGAAGATCCCGGTGCTCAGCGCAGGAAAGGAGATGGACTTGACCTTATGCCTGTCTGCAAGTTCAAGCGAATTGACATAACACGATCCCAACAATACCGCATCCTCCTTTGAACCGCTGTAGACCGGACCTACCGTGTGGATCACGTAGGTATTCGGCAAACCATGGCCACCTGAGATCTTGGCCTTGCCGGTTTCGCAGCCGCCTAACCTCATACATTCCTCCCACAACCCGGGTCCCGCAGCCCGGTGAATGGCCCCTGCCACACCGCCGCCCGGCGCAAGCTTCTTGTTGGCTGCATTCACCACTGCCTCGGTGTCCTGTGCCGTTATATCCCCAACCATGAACTGGAGCCTGGATTTTCCGACCTGGATCTCCTTCATCTCAAGCCCTCCCGTGCATACAAAAAACTTTTCGAGCGCTGTGCCTTCACAGAACTCCTTTTCTGTATACCGTATTTCCCATCAGTGCAATCAAAGCTGTATGTATATGGGGCCTCAGCCCTAAGGCTATTATTTACGTATCCAGGTTGACATTTCAGCCGCACATCCGTATGCCCATTATTATGGATATGAATGCGCTCATCAATACCATAAAAACACGGCCCGACTATCACAAGGTAGGTATGATCCTGTGCCATAACGGCGTAGTGAGGGGATCGTCCAGAGACGGATCACCCGTACAGAAGGTGACGGTAAGGGCAGACCGTAAAGCCATAGACCGGATCGTGGCTGAACAGAAGAACCGACCAGGCATCATCGAGATCCTCGTGGAGATCAACGAGGGGGACCTGGATATAGGCGAAGACCTGCTGTCCATCGTTGTGGCCGGCGACATAAGGGAGCACGTAATCCCGGTGCTCACGGACACACTGAATCTTATCAAGGCGCAAGGGACCAAGAAAACCGAGCACAAATAATTTTCGTGAAGAATCGATATCGGCAGATGGTGTGTTCATGGAAATATCACCTTTCCCTTACCATTCATCGAAATCCTTCACCCGCAAGGGGTGAATGAACTTCTAAGCATAGGTACAGGTAGTATCTCTCGATCTTGTGCTTCTCACCTTTCACTCACCACTTAATTAACTTTACAAAGTTCCTCCAACCTTGACTCATAAAATATTGTGTGCTACCCAAGGGAGGCTCGTGTGGGGCCGTAGCTCAGTTGGGAGAGCGCTTGAATGGCATTCAAGAGGTCGAGAGTTCGATTCTCTTCGGCTCCACCATTTATTTCATTTAGTTACAAGGCCGCACCAAAATATTTGTTCTTGATAATTTAACCTGTTGCTGACCTGATGCAGTTTTTTGCTTTATACCTAAGCGTATAATAAAAATCGGTGGATCCCCGCTCTGTGATTCCTTCCTCCGTTGAGTATGACATATTAGCTCTTGTCGCTTGTCTACTCATGAAACCTTCGATTATATTGCATAATCATCACTTTAGCCAATATGAATAGTACTAATACATAATCTACAGTCCTCACTCTGCTTAAACAGAGATAAACTTATAGTAATCATTCATCACAACCGAGTTTTCGAAGAAGATCAGAGATAATTTTGATCAGCAATAAACATAAGCCTAATTGTAAAGACCTGATTCTGATCACTATAAGAGAAGAAAGGCGTCACTACAAGCTTGACTTATTATTCATCACTTGGCAGTTTCAACGCGGTTTCGTCCACACTTTTTAGCCCGGTAAAGGGCTTCATCTGCCCGGGAAATAATGTTTTCAATGTCTTCTCGTATCTGATATTCCGAAAGGCCGATGGAAACAGTAACCTTAAAATCAGGGCCAAGTATCTGGAAATAGCGTTTTTTCGATGTTGGTACGCACACGTTCTGCGCAGATAAGCGCCCCTTCGATATCCGTTTGCGTCAGTACGATCAGGAATTCCTCACCGCCATAGCGTCCGCAAATTTCCGTGGTGCGCATGGGTTTTCTGGATCATGGTGGCGATCTCCGCAATACCACATCACCTGCCGGATGCCCATAGGTGTCGTTTACATTCTTGAAGTGGTCTATATCCACCATGGCAAGACAGAAGATACCGCCACCTCGCGATGAACGATTCTTTTCTAATCAAGGAGCTCCATGAGATGACGACGGTTGTAGACACCTGTTAGTTCATCCCGGATTGCCATTTCCTTGATGATCTCAATGTATTTTGCCTGTTTCGATTTGCTGATGCTCAGGTTCTGGCGCAGAGAGCTTATATATCCGCCTATAATGGAAAAAACAACAAGGACGAGGTGCCAAACACCTCCCTGAAGGATTTCCATGTGAAAATTGACGCCATCAGGACGGTATATTTTGAGAAGAGCAATATCGATCCCGTAAGTCAACAGGGTAAAAACACTGACTAATAAAAAATCCCGGGTATTGAGACGGAAGATACCAAAGAGGAGAATAATGACGTAGACCAGCAAAAGGCGCCACGGGCCGCATTGGCAAAATACATTCCATACATTACCATAAGCATGCTGATACAGATCTGGATAACCGTAAGACTGGGATCGGCATTTTCAGATTTAAACCGGTGCGAAAAACGATGTATAAAATAATATTGATAATTGGGCCAGCAATTATATACCCGTAAATAGCCGGCCATTCCATGATGTTTGCCAGATAGGCCACATAAGCGAGGAAAGGACAGAAGACATACATGGTTGACGCCATAAAAAAGCGGCGGATGCGCAACGCTTGTTTTGGATCATCCTTTGGTAAGATGGAAAATCGGCTGATAGAATTCAGAAGCGGGGAATTTTGTGATTTATAGTTCATAGATTGCCCTCTTAATCGGCTAAAAAAATGGAATACTTGATTTTACTTTAATCTTGCTGCCGCCATGTTCTTTCAGAAAGGCATGTGGTTTTTTGGGTAAGCTCAAAGCGTAAGTTCATTTCCAAGACCGATGGATTTTCCGGAGCAGAGATAACTTTCTATAATCATCTAAAAAGCAGGGCATGGAAAACTATAGATAACATGCCATTTCACACGGTTTCTGATTATTGAATGTTTCTACCCACAATCAACACTTTACCCAAATTGAACATTTCTGCGGAGAGTGTCGAAAATATGTTTTCCGAATTGGTGTAGCCCCGGAAATTTAGAGATCCACTTCCGTTACCGAAAGATTTCAGATTTACCTGGTCATTATCTTTTTTTATCTCATCTTCTCTTATCTCTCTCACTTGCATCTGCATATTTCTGTTCAGGCAAATCCATAATTCGCTATTTTCTCTATGTTGTGGACCATGCAGTACAGCATCCACTGGATGTTCACCTTGATCTTGCCCCGCAAGGTGAATCGGTCCAGGCGCTTGTGGGTGCGGAGGTTGGCGAATACCGGCTCGATGATCGCAATCCGTCCGTGGGTAGATCTTGCGCCCCTGCTCGCTCTCGATCTTCTCCACCATGAGCTTGGAGAGATTGATCCCATCGGCCCCGAGGGGACCATCAAGGTCTTGGCCCACGGCCATTGCCTGTAGATGCACCTGCCTCTTACCGGGCAGTCCTCTGCAGTCCTGCTCCTGTGCCCTATAGATGCGATACGCAGTATTGTTTGCAGCATGGCGCTTTACACTTCATGACGCAGCATCTTCCCGTTTGGGCAGATATACTGTTCTCTCTCTTCATCATAGTGGAAATCATCCAACCCAAAGCGGGTTCTCTTCTTCTGGCCATGGCGTTCCCGGCCGGCGAACCGAGGATCCCTCGTGCGGAAATATCTGTCAGGGATATAGGCATCCACTCCCTCATCAACGCACTTCTGCATGTTCGCCTTGCTGTGGTAGTTGGTGTCCGCTGTTAAGGTCTTGTCCCTTGAAGTAATCCGGTGATTGGCCAATGCTCTCCATGTTATCCTTAGCCCCATCCAGCATCGGAGGCACATGAGCAGTGATCCTGCCCGTTGCCGAAAGCCTCCGCATGGATGATCACCTGGTTCTTGTCATCCACCAGCGCCTGGCTGTTGTATCCCTGGATGGTCCCATGGGAGGTCAGCATCTTCGTGCACTCGTTGTCCGTGATGTTGCTCTTGATCTCCTTGCCCTTCTGCCCCGATCCGCTTGCCGTTCTCCTTCAGCCAAGCCTCGATCCTCTCAGCCTGCTTCTGCAGCTTCTCGATGTGCTTCTGCCTGTGAGGACGTTATCGGGGTCGGGAGGCTCATCCCCTTCCTCACGGTCTTCCTTTTCCTGCTCAGCCAGAAGCTCCTTGACCTTCCCCTCGAGCTTCGCCTGCTTCCTCTTCAGGTCATCCACCGACCCGCTCCACTTCTTGGATGCGTTGCCCGGAAGCTTGCACCCATCCAGTGCAAAGAGCGTCCCTCCGAGCAGCTCCATCTCCTCGCAGACCAGCAGCACATCCCGGAACAAAGGCAGGATCTCGTCCTTCATGGATGACACAAAGGCCGCTATCGTGCTGTGGTCAGGATACTGCCCGCTGCACAGCGCCATGAACACCACGTTCTCCCGGCATGCCTGCTCGATCTTCCTCGATGAGATCAGCCCCCGTGAATACCCCAGCAACACCACCTTCAGCAGAATCCGGGATCGTATGCTCGTCGCCCCATCTCGTCATTGCGGTACTTCCCATCGAACAGGCTCATGTCCATCCGCTCGTCCACGAGCGTATGATCGCATACTCCAGGCTCCCGGGCATGATCTGTTCCTGCAGAGAAATCGGAATCAGCAGGTTCTGTGAAAATTCGTTCTTCTTGTACCGTGCCATCAGACCTTCCTTTTTCCTGAATAGGGGAGATGGTGAGATTATCCTACCCCCTTGATATTAATCACATAATATCACATAACCAATTGATAATAAAGGATATAATGATGTTTTAGGTAAATTTATTTAGGATGTTCCTTCAGAACATCGCTAGACTTTTTCGACAGTCACGCGATATCTTCACGGTTTCAGATGTCTAAAAACTGATGATCTGTTTATGTAACCTCTTCTAAGATCGGCCTTATTACTGACTACGCATAATGGAGCGGGCTCTATGGTTACTTCAGAATCCCCCGAAATAAATCTTTCCCTTTATCCTATGCAAGTCGACTCCGACTTCATCATTTAAGAGATATCATTTGAGCTCGATCCATATTGCCTTTGCTTTCGCGCAAAGCCCAGCAGATTCTGAAAATACCGCGGTCCCCGTATAATATTTTCTGCCGTCTTCAGCGATGTTCCAACCGATCACGACGCATCGCTCATTGGCTTTTATATCCTTTAGGATAGCAACGGCGAGTTTCCCAAGGACAATAGTCCTCGGTATGTCTACCATGGCAGCAAAGGCCCCAGGGCAGTCAAGGGCCGCCCAGATAAACTCACGCCTTACCAATCCATGGTCATCGCTCATAGAGGTATCAGATATCCATGGCGCTGCAACCATCCGGCCACCCGCCACAGGACCGGGAAAAATCCTCATCCCATCCCCTATGGCACGTTGCGGACCACAGACAAAGCAACGGGGAAAAGGGTGGTGCTTGAATCCCAGATAGTCCTTCGAAGCTGTTTGTGCCTCGGCATAGGATGGAGGAGCAGGGACATCCATTTCAAAATCAGCCGGATGGGCTTCAGCTACGATGTATCACCATCCATGAGTTAACCTGATAATCGCCGACCATTCGGACCTCCAAGTTCATGCTCAAGAGGAGGGGGTATACGGAGAGTAACCTCTGCAGGGCCTTTTATGAAGCCCCCTACCAGGCCACAAACATATCCGCCTTGCCCTGATGTTGAAGGCCCGCAGTACTTGTGTTCAATAATCATTTTATTCCTCCATAAGTTCCATTATAACTGTATTTAGAACCTCTGACTATCAACCGTTGATTCCTGCGATAACTTGGTGCTTTTCAAAAGCTCTAGTACCGAAGATCTTGGTTCGGAACATATAAAGATTTTTACTCCATGTCAGAGCGTTGCACATGGCACGTTATATTCAGTTTCTCTTGGCTTATTGAACCAATGATTTTATTGCATAATCAACGCTTCAGCCAATGTGTATAGTTATATTGATTTATGCTTGATCAAGATAACGTTATGATAATCAAAAGATATTTTCAGCATGTTCTCCTGTTCTTTTTTCTGTGAAAACCAGAAGGGAAATTATCTCCTGTGCTAATTTGTAGTCCACTTAAATTTCCACAGATCACCTAATGCAAGGGGGAAATAATCGCCCGGATCAGGATCATGAACATCATATTCAGTCAATTCGCCCGTTGTGACTTCTCCGGTATGCCAGGTGTCCTCTACTTTTACTAACCCAACGGCAGGAGCGAAGTATCTTTTTCGTATTTCAATGAAGCTGCTGTTGCTGTTTGCTGGATCGACACTGGTAGTTTCCACAGTCATTACGCAGGAGGTAAATGTTCCAGCCACGACTTCCACCTGTGCATCGGTATCTTGGACCACGATCGTTGAGTCGACATCTGACCACGTGTCGCCTTCTGTAATGGGATACTGCAGGAGTACCCTTGACCATATCAAATAGGTTATACTCGTACCATATCCATTAGAATAATCAACCCAAGACAGTCCATCACTGGTGTTGGAAAATATAAGCGTATCACTGCCGCCCTCGGTTGCTGTCATGCTCCATGTCCCTGGCCCAGTCACCTCGTATGTTTCCGTGCTATCGGGTGGATTAACTTCTCCATTAGCATTATCGACCCCGCCGCCACTTCCACCGCATGCAAAAAGGCCAGCAAATAAAAGAATAAAAAAACCGATCCATAGGATGCTCTTCTTCATTTGTCCATGCTCCCTAGAAATATTATGTGATTATATTCGAATAGATATGTTTGGTAAAGAATGTTTTTTTATGATTTCCTAATAAGAATTATTCTTTTGTGATGTAATCCTCAAAGTTGCAATAGTGGCACGAGATGTATAAAAATAGTATCGATAGAAACACTAATAGATTTTGTGCCCAGGCCTGAGTTTATTCCAGAGTAGATTATTTTTGATAATCATCAAAAAAGCGGTGCATGGAAAAGCATTGATTTCATGCCATCAGGTTCGCTCTAGATTGAACTGTCTGGTTGTGTAGGTAATATTAGCAGATCATCCGGTCTTGGGGCATCCTGAAACCGCCCATCTTATTGCATAATCTACAGTTGATAATTTGATATTGGGATTGGTAATTTTCGACACTCACGAAAATATCTGGCAGCATTTTAATTTGCCGGTTATAATATTTTCGGGAATCCTTCAAAGGAACTTCATATAAAAATAAAGGACTTCAATGGACCAATAAGTACTTCTCTCACTATCAGAAAAACCAAGCATAAAGAGGGAATATTCGACCCTGGTGTCAGTATGCCTTTTCCTCATGCATGTTATCCGGAGATATCTTTTCCCGGAATACCCGGTACACCCAGATCTTGTAGGCGATGACAATGGGCACGAAGATGAGGGCCACCACGGTCATGATGGTCAGGGTGATCTGCTCGATGAGGAGTTGTAGATGGTCATGCTGTAGTCCGGCTCCAGGCTGACGGGATCAGGTTGGGGAAGAGGCCCATGATGCCGGTGAAGCAGACGGTGATGATGGTAACGCACGATGCGGAGAAGGCCTTCAGGACGATCACCCTTGAGCAGAAAGACCTTGATCAGGACGAGGGAGCACCGCCAGGAGCGGGAGAACGAAGAGGACGGGCTGTCAGATAGTTCTCGTAGAGCCTCGTGGCAAAAGCTGTAGATGCAGGAACAGCACCGCAACGGCCAGGAGCACATACCAGCGCGCCGGCCAGGCTACCGCGCGGGCGCTCAGGTCCCCCCTGGTCTTGACTGAATATAGAGCGCCCCGTGCACCACGAGCAGCACGAAGAGGACCCCGGTGAGGAGCCCGTAGGGATTCAGCAGGGTGAAGAGGGTCCCGTGATAGCCGCGCCGCATCCATGGGCAGGCCCATGAAGATGTTGCCGAAGGCGACGCCGAAGAGGAGGGCCGGGAGGAGGCTCCCCAGGAAGATGCCCGCGTCCCAGAGCTTCTTCCAGCTCCGGCCGTGGCCATCTTTCCCCGGAATTCCAGGGACACGCCGCGGATGATCAGGGCGAACAGCAGGAGGAGCAGGGCGGTGTAGAGGTAGCTGAACATCAGGGCATAGGTTGTGGGGAAGGCGGCGAAGGTCGCGCCGCCGGCCGTGATGAGCCAGACCTCGTTGCCGTTCCATACCGGGCCCGATGGCGATCACCATGGCCTGCTTCTCGTTTTCGTTCCTCGCCAGGAAATTGTGGATCATCCCGGTGCCGAGGACAAAGCCGTCCAGCATGAAGTAGACCGCCCAGAGCACGCCCCAGAGGATGAACCAGATAATCTGTAAAATCTGCAGCATTTCCATGTCACACCTCCTGCTTCCGGGCTTCAGGAACTGCCGGGAAGGGCTTTCTCCGGACCCTGCTTGGCGATACTTCGCGAGAAGATAGATATCAACGATGCCCAGGAAGCGATACAGGAGGGTGAATGCGATCAGGGACACGATCACCTGGGACACGCTGATGGATCGCGACACCGCTTCGGAGGTCTTGAGCATGCCGTAGACGATCCACGGCTGCCTGCCGACCTCGGCCACGATCCATCCGAGCTGTACCGGCATATAGGGCAGTGCGATGGCGAGGAGCATGATCTTGAGAAACAGCGGGTTGGATTCCAGCTTGTTCTTGGCGGACAGGTACACCGCTGATGACGGAGAGGAGGAGCATCAGCATGCCCAGCATCACCATGAACCGGAAGCTGAAGAAGGTGAGGCCCACGGGCGGCCTCAGATCCTCTGGGATGTCCTTGAGCCTTTCACCTCGGCATCGGGGTCATGGTATGCGAGGAGGCTCGTGAGCTTGGGGATGGTGAGGAGTTCCACCGCGTTCCTTTCGTTATCGCTGTCCGGCACCACGATGAGGCTGAGACCTGCGCCCTTCTGTGTCTCCCAAACGGCCTCCATGGCGGCCAATTTGGACGGCTGCATCTTGCGATTTCAGCATGCGTGAGAAGTCCCCGGTGGCAGCGATCACAGACCCGGATACGAGCCCGAAGATTGCGGCTGCCTTGAAGGACCGCCTGAAGAGCTCCGTCTCGTTTTTCCTGAGCAGGTGCCAGGCCGCGACACCGGTGACGAAGAAGGCCGCCAGGACGTAGCCGGAAAGGACGGTGTGGAAGAATTTGATCCAGCCGTAGGGGTTCGTCACAACGGCCAGGAAATCGGCCATCTCCGCCCGCTCGGTGATGAGGGGGTTCCCGCTGATCTCCACCAGCTTCGAACCCACGGGGTTCTGCATCCAGCCGTTGGCCAGGAGGATCCACAGGGCGGACAGGTTGGTGGCGAAGGCCACGATGGTGATGGCCCAGGCGTGCATCTTCCGGGAGACCTTGTCCCAGCCGAATATCCATACCCCGATGAAGACCGATTCCAGGAAGAAGGCCACGGTAGCCTCGATGGCCAGGGGCGCGCCGAAGATGTCGCCCACATACTTGGAATACTCCGCCCAGTTCATGCCGAACTGGAACTCCATCGTGATGCCCGTGACGATGCCCAGGGCAAAATTGATAAGGAAGAGCTTGCCCCAGAACCTGGCCATCCTCAGCCACATTTCGTCGCCGGTCTTCACGAAGCGCCATTCCATCCAGGCCACGAGCACGGAAAGCCCCAGGGTCAGCGGCACGAAGATGAAGTGGAACATGCTTGTGATGGCAAACTGCAGCCTGCTGAGCAGCAAACATCCATAGACCTCCCCCCAGGTATATTACGGACAGCTTCCCATTGCGGGATAGTGTCCATTACTGGGTCTTCTTCGGGATTAATTCATACCATAGATCCGCTTCCGGGTGAATCTGTAGAACCCTGACTTTTCTTCCTTTGCAATATTTTCGGACTGGGGGCCAAAATAGCGCTCTCTAAGCGCGGTGATCTTCTGCTCCTGCGCTGTGCCGGTGAACGTCTTCACAAGCTCAGTGCGCTCGCGCATATACTCTGCACCGGCCTTCCATCGCCCGTCCCGCTCGGCATCGAGGGCCTCCAGTCGGGATTGGGCATCATCATCAAGGCCCAGCGAGGCCCGGATCTGCCTGAGTCCCTGCGCCCTCTCCTTGGGCCTCATGGCTCCGAGGTCTCGCTGGACAGAGCCTACCTCCAGGAACTCGCTGATAAGCTCGAAGCTTCCCATGCCTAATGATGCGCCCGCCTTATCATTATAGATCTCCTGCAAGGACTTCGGAATACAGGTCGAGCTTCTGATAAATGGATGCCTGATCGTCCTGGTCGATTCGGTCTAACACGTCATCCA
>CAWAUM010000004.1:0-71010 GCA_963785235.1 uncultured delta proteobacterium
GCATGATCGTCAAGAATGAGGAAGAACGCCTGCCGCTGATCCTTGGGGATATACAGGGTCTGTGGGATGAACTGATCATTGTCGATACCGGATCGACAGACAACACCATTGAAATTGCTCAAAAATTCGGGGCTCGAGTTGTATCTCAGGCCTGGACCGGCGACTTCAGCGCTGCCCGTAACCGCTCCAAGGATGAAGCCACCGCCGCATGGATCATGTGGCTGGACGCCGATGACCGGATAGAGGCAGCGGATCTCAAACGTCTCCAATCCCTGAAACCCACCCTGCACTCGGACATCGTGTACAATCTGCAGGTCGTCAACCGGATAGCAGACGGATTCTCTCCGCCCTTCATGCAGGCGCGCCTTTTTCCGAACGACCCACGCCTGCGCTTCGAAAGCCGGGTTCATGAAAATATTTTGCTCAGTGCTAGAAAAAATGGTTTCAGGGGCGAGCACCTGCCGGTGAAAGTCATCCACACAGGATACGCAACTCCTGAACAAATCCTGACAAAGAGGAAACGCAATTTGACAATCCTGGAGCAAGAACTGGCGGACAACCCTGACGCGTTCATGCTGCGTTTTCTCTACGCCAATACCCTCGTGAATTTCAAAGAGAGTCAAGGAGGCACAGGGCCATTATGAACGCATCATAACCACGCCCGATGCGCGTGATATCCAAGGGGACATATACCATGCCGCCCTGATTGCCATGGCCGTTACGCATAATATATTGAAGAATTACCAGGAAGCCGAAAATTGGGCAAGGCGAGCGGCACAAGACCGACCCCAGGGCATGCAGGGTTGGTATCAGTGGGGCAAGGCGCTTATGCATCTGAACCAGAACGAGGCGGCCCTGGAAAAACTGTTCCGTGCGCTTGCCTGCAGGGATTTGATATCCACCGTAATGGTGGATTACAGCGGTATGCGTATAGCTTGCCTGGAAGCGGCAACGGCCATTCTCGTATCGCTGAACCGGCACCAGGAGGCCGAGAACCTCCTGCTGGGACGCGCTCAAGAAAGAGGCCGCACCGCGAATATCAGCGCTTCTGGACAAGCTCCAGAACAAACCAGGCCCTTCCGAGGAAGAACTTTTGCATAAAGGGCAGGAACTGCTCGAGAGCAAGGCATATGTTGAAGCCAGCAGGATCTTTATCCAGGTCATTGAGTCAAACCCGCAAAGTTTTGCGGCATACAACGGGCTGGGCCTGATTTCCTGGTATTTCGGCAAATACGATGACGCCTATGTTCTTTTCAAAAAGGCGGTGGAGACGGGGCCGGTACATGAAGACATCCTGCTCAATCTCTGGGATGCGGCGCAAGCAACTGATAAAATAGAGGATGGCCGCGCAGTGCTGGAGGAAATCCTATCCCGGAATCCAGGTATGGAGATAATTAATGAGTTACTCGAAAAAAATACTTAAGTGTTCCCCCAAAGCTGACGATAGGTATGTAAGTGAGAAATAGTAAGGAGGTGAGAGAAGGTAAAGTAACACGGCTTGATCAGGACCGCTGATCTGATCACAAAAAAAACACGGCCAAGGATGGTCGAAAAAAAATCAAGGAGGATTACAATTATGGCACTTCGTATTAACACCAACGTAGCAGCACTCAATTCACACCGGCAGTTACTCAACACAGAAGTCCAGATGAACAAGAGCATGCAGAAACTCTCCAGCGGCTACCGCATCAACAACGCTGGCGACGATGCTTCAGGCTTGGTCCAGGCCAACGCGCTCCGCACCGAAGTCCGCGTACTCAAGGTTGAGGCCCAGAACACCCTTCAGCGAAAGGGCCAATTTGGCGATTCAAGAGGGCGATGTCAACACGATTGAAAACATTGTCGAAAGGATGGCGGAACTGGTCGCGAAGGATACGCAGTGCTGAAACTGAGGCTGAGTTCGATGCACTGGCAGATGCGATTAACGATATTGCGAGTGCAGGCTGGCAATGACAAGCAATAAGTGCAACCGATCTTGGCGTTGGTACTTATTAGTGCGAGCTGACACTGACGGTGCTCTCGCCGACCTTGGCGCGATACTGGGTGATATCGGTGCGCAGATGAACACCCTCGACTTCACCTATGCCAACCTCCAGACGAAGATCGAGAACACGTCCGCCTCGGAATCGGCCATCAGGGATGTCGACATGGCCTGCGGAGATGGTGAACTTCACCAAGAGCCAGATCATGCTCCAGGCCGGTACGGCCATGCTGGCCCAGGCCAACATGTCCTCACAGGGCGTACTCTCCCTGTTCCAGCTAATATCAGTCAGAAAGGTCATGGGGGAGGGCTCCTCCCCCATGTATCCATGACTGAAAGGCGGGTTTGGCCATGAAAGTAACGAACAATATGCAAATTAGTGGAAATGCGCAGGCGCTTAGTCCGCCGCATACGGTTTCGCCGCATGCCACTGCCCAGGCCGACTCGAAAGCCGTAAAGACCGTAAGCCCCGAGCGAGGGCGTGCCCCGAACAAAGAAGCAGAGAAGGTTTCACAGAAGGACGTCGCAGAGCAGGTCCAACAGGGTGTTAAAGAAATGAATGCCCAGCTCAACCTCGCGAACCATTCCATCCGCTTCAGCATCGATGATAAATCCCAGGATCTTGTCGTCAAGGTTGTGGATACCGATACCGATAAGATCATCAGGCAGATACCGGCTGAAGAAATCTTGCGGTTGCGCGAGCACATGAAGGAGCTATCAGGCATGATTGTGGAAGAGGAAGTATAGCGAAATGGCACGTGGGGTCCCCGGTTTTTCATGGCCGGGGGCTATGCAACGTTTGAGAAGAGAAGGCGAAAGCTATGGCGTTTAACATTACAGGACTTTCATCGCAACTTGACTGGGGCACGATGATCACCCAGCTCGTGGCACTTGAGCGCAAGCCCATCACAGCGCTGGAGACGAACAAGACCGCTCTGGGCGCGAAAAAAACCGCCTGGAGCGAAGTAAACACCAAGCTGCTGTCCCTGAAGACGGCTGCCACAGACCTATCCGCGCGTAATGATTTCAATGTCTTTAATGCTTCCGCCACGATAAGCAATTCAAGCAAGGCCGTAGGAGACCTGCTGAGCTTTGCCGCAGGCACGACTGCATCGGTAGGAACATATGATATCGTTATTAATAGGCGCGCTACGGCCGATAAAATTACCACCGACAGCTTCAGCTCGTCGAGCGATGGCCTGGATGTTACCGGCACACTCACCATCAATGGACAGGATATCACCATCGAATCGACGGACAGCCTTTCAAACGTCCAGAATAAGATCAATGATCTGAACTCCGGTACTGATGCAACCGGTGTAACGGCATCGATAATCAAGGTATACGATGCCACAACCGGCACTGATGGATACAGGCTGACCCTCACCGCGGATGAGACTGGTGAGGACGGTTTGACCGTTTCGGGAACTGCTCTCGCAGGGCTCGGGCTTGATGATGAAGCTAATGTAATCACGTCCGGGCAGGATGCATGGATAACCGTTGACGGTTTCGATGCCTATAGGAGCTCAAATACCATATCCGATGTGATCAGCGGCGTGACCCTCAACTTGGTCGGTGCGGATACCGGCGCGACAGTGACGCTCAACATCAACCGGGATTATGACGGCATCAAGGAGAAGATCAAGACCTTTGTCGATGCCTACAACGGTCTGATGACGTACATTACCGACCAGGGTACAGCATCCGATGACGGCAAGACCACAAAGCCCCTGTTTGCCGACTCGTCGGTCCGGAGCGTGAAGACCACGCTCAGGAGTTTCATCCTGTCCGAAGTCAGCGGTCTGGATTCCACCCTGAACCGCCTGAGCGCCATTGGGATCAGCATCGACAAGACCGGCCAGCTCTCCATTGATGAAGACACCCTGGACGGGTATCTGGAAACGAACTTTGCAGATGTCGTGAACCTCTTCGCGGCCCATGGGACAAGCTCCAGCAGCAATCTGTCCTTTGTCTACTCCGGGAATGCCACGGAATCAGGCGACTACAAGGTGGAGATCACCCAGGTGGCCACCAAGGCCAGTGTCACGGGCAGCGGATTTTCTTGGACCCCGGGCAGTGATGCCACCCTGACCCTGACCAGTTCCAGCGGCACGGTGCAGAGCATCACGCTGAATGCGGAATCGGACATTGATGCCATTGTAGGCACCATCAACGAGGGCAACACTCTGGGTATCACCGCTGAGAACGACGGCGGCGTGCTCAAGCTGTCGAACAGCTCCTATGGGAGTGCCGGATCATTTACCGTATCGGGGACCGCTGCGGTATCTCTCGGCCTTGATAATGCTAGCGCTACCGGCCAGGATGTGGCAGGCCGGATAAGTAATGATGATGGGCTTTCCTGGATGACCATGACCGGAAAGGGCCAGACCCTGACCGGCGATGATGATCAGGATGTGGATGGCCTGGTAATCAAGTATACCGGTACCACTACCACTACCGACCCCATCGACTTTTCGTTCAACAAGGGCGTGGCTGATAAGCTTGACAATGCTCTTTATTCCATGACGGACACCTACGGTGGCTATGTGGCGACCAAGCAGAAAATCGCTGCAGAGCCAGATGGACAAAATCGACAAGAAGATCGCCAATATGGAAGTAAGGCTGACCAGGTACCAGGAGACTCTGACGGCCAAATATTCGGCCATGGAGGCAATGCTGAGCACCCTGCAGTCGCAGCAGTCATGGCTTACAAGCACGATCAATTCACTGCCCAGCAGCAGTAACAGCTAGACCGAACCTATGCAACCCTGGCGCTCATTCTGCCGGGCATATCGGATAAGCAGTGTCCCTGATCTTCAGGACAATGATGCCGTTTTCGTCTTCTTCCATCATGAGTGCGAGGTTGTAGTATGCTCTTCTGGAGAATCTTACCTTCATGCCGCCTGGAAGCGTAACATAGAGGATGTTGTCCTCGCCGATACAGAGCTGGGTAGGGTCCAGAGGAAAGGTCTCCAGGGTATTGAGTCGTACATAGAGGCCTATGGTTGGATCACCCCTGATGGACGAGATCACGAAAGGCGTGTCCTCCACATCGATATAACAGAGTTCGTCGCCTATCACGATCCGGTGCCTGCCTTGATCATCGGTCTCAAGGGCATTGCAGAAGGCGCGTAGAACCAGGGGGTTGATGATCTCACAGCCATCATAGAACCACGTGCCTTCCTTATCGATTCTGATCCTGCATCCTCCGGTTACATCCCGCAGTTGACGATCCATGAATGCTCCTTACGAAATGATGTGAACGTGAGTTAAATATCATAGCATGCTTGAAAGAGAAATACCCCTTGTTCATCTCATCTATATGTCGATTAAGTGCTTGACTAGAAAAAGGCTGCAAGGCAAAGTGACATACAAGCTAATCACTTCAAAGGGTTAAGGTATGAGGAAGAATGCCAAGCAAGGGATAATCATTGATGCAGCCCTGAATGTCTTCCGGGAAAAGGGTTATGCCAATGCCCGGATGGCGGACATAGCACGCAGGGCAGGGGTTTCCTATGGGCTTGTATATCATTATTTCGGGAGCAAGGAAGTCCTGTTCGAGATGATCGTAGAATCCTGGTGGAGCGCACTTTATGCAATGATGGACAACGAAATCGCCTCAGGAGATGAAATCAGGGACAAGCTTGTTAACATTATAGAATTTTTTCTCAGCACCTATGGTCAAAAACCCAATCTTATGTCCATCTTTGTCAGCGAGGTCTGCAGGAGTTCGGTGTATCATACCGAAGAGGGCCTTTCGAAGTTTCTGAAGTTCTTCAGTCTGTGCGAACAGATCATGGTCCAGGGACAGGAGAGCGGATTTCTCCTCAAGGATGTCCCGCCGCACCATCTGACCTATATCTTCTATGGAGCCATTGAGACCTTCATCTCTGTCATGGTGCTCGGCAAGGAACCTCTTACAAAGAAACGCCACGAGCGGGCAACAAGTTCCATCCTGCAGGTTTTTATTGACGGGGCAAGGGCGCGGTGAGGTTTATCGGTTTGAATCCCGGCCCTATCGCCATTACACAGGCATCTCATGTAACTCCTCTCAGGTAAGGAATTAAAGGATGCCGGACATGAAAAACAAGGTCATCATCTGCGCAGCGCTGGCCGGCGCATTCACTATGAAGCACCAGAACCCGGCTGTTCCCTATACACCGAAAGAATTCGCTCATGAGGCGGCAAAGTGCTATGCAGCCGGTGCTGCCATGGTTCATCTTCATGCCCGGGACGATGCAGGCATGGCCACCCATGAGATCGACCGTATCAGGGCTACACACGATGCCATCAAGCAGAAGACCCCGGAACTTATTGTGAACTTGAGCTCTGCTGTCGGGGTCGGCAGGAAGCCTGAAGACAGGATAGCCCAGATACTTGCGGTCAGGCCGGCCATGGCATCGCTGAATACCAACACCATGAACTTCAGCATCATTGATAGGAACACCGGTGAGATCGTTGTTGATGCTGTCTTTGAGAATACCTTTACCATGCTTCGTGACTTCGGCAAGGCAATGGAAGAGTTCAACATCAAGCCCGAGATTGAATGCTATGACATGGGTGGCATCGATAATACCCTTATGATAGCAAAGCAGGGTTTTTTCTCAGAGCCCATGAACTTCAATTTCGTGTGGGGTGTGGCCGGGGGCCAGCGTTTCAGGCCCGAGACGTTTATTGCCATGGTCAACGCATTGCCGCAGAGATCCAATTTTACCACCTGCGGTGTTGGCCTGGACCAGTTTCCTGCCATAACCATGAGCTGTCTCATGGGCGGCCACATGAGGGTTGGGCTTGAAGACAACATAAGGATGCCCAATGGAGAACTTGCAAAAGGCAATTATGAGCAAGTCCTCCAGGCTGTTAAGATAGCATCGGCACTCAGCAGGGAGCCGGCATCGCCTGATGAGGCGAGACAGATTATGGGTATTCGACAGAAATGAAACTGCAGCCGGTTAAGATAATAAGATAAGTTTAAATATCGATCAATTGAGGTTTTTTATGCGAAAAGGTGCCGGATTGATAATCGCAGCCATGATGTGTTTTCTTTTTGTGCCCTTGTACTTACATGCGGATGTGAAATACACCGTTCAAAGTGGCGATACGCTGGCAAAGATTGCTTCGCACTATTTTCCCCTGGCCGAATCGTATACCAGGAGTGAATTTATCGAACAGATCAAGAAGCTCAACAACTTGGGTGCCAAAGGTATTTCACAAGGCCTGGTTCTCACGGTTCCTGTTGTCCGGATAGAACCGCTTAAGCCGGTCAGCGTGAAAAGGGCAAAAGGCTTTGAGGCCAAGGGTGTTTATATAAACCAGTGGACTGCGGGCACCCGCCAGGTCCTGGACATAGCAGAGAGAATCAAGAAAATCGGGGGCAACACCTTGGTGTTTGATGCCAAGGAGGTTCAGGGCCTGCCTACCTACAAAAGCTCGGTACCGCAGCAATACTTAAACCTGAGCTCCTATCCAAAATCCATTGATGATGTCCCGCGTCTGGTAGACTATCTCCACAAGCGCGGCATCCATGTAGTAGCCCGCGTTTGCATCTTCCGGGATATCCATAACTCCTCCTCCAATGCCCAGTGGAGGTTTTACAAGGAGTGGGTAAATCCAGCCAACAAGGCTGTGCAGGACTATAACCTCGCTATTATCCGCGAGCTCATGGGATTTGGCGTGGATGAGATCCAGGTCGATTATTTCAGATATCCCACTGACGGCAAGGCCGATACTGGCATTGCTGGTAAGGTAAGAAGCGATGTGCTTGCAGAGTATGCACGCCGAATTCGTGAGCTGACCTCATCGAAAGGCGTACTTCTGTCTCTGGATATGTTCGGCATCGTGATCTGGCAGAAGGATGAGGATATAAAGACCCTTGGCCAGGACGTGATGAAGCTCAAAAATCATTTTGATATCATCTCACCGATGCTGTATCCATCACATTTCCCCAAGGGCTTTTCCAATGAGAAAAACCCGGCGGACAAACCTTACTACTTTATCAACAGGGGCATCACCAGGATGAAGGCCCTGGTGGGAGAAGAGGTAACCATCGGCCGTGGCTCCAGTCGTTCCCGTTACGTATCACAACCGGATACAACCCGGCCTATGTGAAAGCCCAGATCAAGGGGGCGCAGGATGCAGGGGCTGTCGGCTGGCTGCTGTGGAGCCCCGGCAATCACTATGAAGAGGGCTACCGGGCCATGGCAGATATGGCCGGGAAGGAACAGGCCTGCATTGTGAATAAGACCCCGGCAAAGTTGGAGAAAAATTGAACCGTACAAATCGATGAGTTCCTGTGGTACTCATCGATTTGAACGGTCTATAAAAAGACTATCTGTATGAGTCGATCGCAAAAGTCCAAGATTTTCATTCCTTTGGAAGCAGGAGTCCTGTTATATCAAGAGCTGCTGTTTTGATGAGATTATACCTGTTCTTGAGTTCTGCAATTGCCTCTATAACGTGTCTTTTGTTGCCAGTCGCCCCTGTAATCCTGGTGCCATGATCTGTTCGAGCTGCTGCCTCTGGGCTTCGAATTCCACCGGATCAGTGGTTGGATGGAATTTTATCATGGTGCCGTAGGAGAGGTTGACCCGGGCGAATGGTTTCGGGAGAAGGAAATTGTCCCAGCTGTTGAAGTACCAGGGCCTGTCTGCCGAGGTATAAAAAGGTACAATGACTGCATCGGCGGCATGGGCAAGGCGGATTATCCCTGCCTTGATTATTCCGGCTGGTCCGCGCGGCCCGTCCACAATATGTGCTGCGAGGTGTGATTCCCTAAAGCGATCGATCATCCCCCTCAAGGCCTCGGCCCCACCACGCGACGAAGAGCCGAGGACCGGGTTCCATCCTGTCCGTCTTGCCACCCCAGCGATGATGGTTCCGTCCATGCTCTTGCTGATCATCAGCGGTGGATGGTATTCCTCGTAGGTTTTGAAATGATGTATGGCAGCAAAAAATTGCTGGTGCCAGACGCACAGAAGCACATTGCCGCCCTGTTTGAGATAATCCATCCATTCTTTCTCATTGGTGATGGTATAACGCAAGGTTGAGCTGTAAATTCGGATAAAACGATAAAGGAAAGAAAGAAATACCTCTGAAGTAAGTATAGTCTTGGTATTGATCGACATGAGCCTTTTCTAGTTCTCCTTTCTATCGATTTGATGGAATGTGAAAAGAGGGATTTTAATAAGGTAGTTTACGGGCAATGGTTGTTATGTGTCAACCAGAGATACCCACAAAAATATAACAGACAAATCTTTCACACTCCTGAATCATTAAGTACCGTGAGCCTGGGTTTTCTTGCCGTGTAGATAACCCATTCTTTGAAGAAAGGCATACCATGTCCGTCCCCTGAGGCTGTTGTTGAAGATCAGCCAGTGGCCTCCCCTGAGGAATTGGTGCTCCGGCCAGTCCCACTTTTCACACAGGAGCCGGACGAATTTAAAGGGACAGAGCCGGTCTCCTTGTGAAGCTATGATAAGGATATGGTCTTTGGCTATCTTAGGAAGAAAATTGAGCGGGGAGTGGAACTCATAAATCTTTTGTGCCTTTGTAAGGAATCCAGCATCCACAGGGAAAGGGAGCTTGGCAATATCAGGGCCCAAGGTGCCTGATAGATTCACAACCGGCACCATCATGGCGGCAAAGTCGACTATGGGCTGCAGGCATATAAACAGGCCTGCAAGGTAACCTCCGAGGCTCGCACCTATGAGGCCGATGCTATCAGCACCCAGAATCCGGAGTACCTTGCAGGTCGAATAGAGGTCGTACATCGTCTGCCCCACGCACTCACACGTCATGGCCACGTTGTCGGGCTGCAGATAGATCCCTCGTTGGGCCTTGGATACAGGGGCCCTTTTCCAATGGAAAGGGGTTATGAAAAGGGCTACATCCAGGCCCAGTTCGAACATCTTCTGTATCCTGAACATCCGTTCGGCCTGCCTCGGATTGCCCAACATGTACCCATGAAGGCACAGAACCGTCTTGGCGTCATCCCTGCCGTGTGTCCACCTGACTATATACCCCGTTCTGTTATTGCGATAAGAAAGGTAGCTTTCTCGAAGCATGGGATTTTGAGGTTCATAGCTGCTTGAAAACGAAATCAATTGATACTCGCCATCAAGATATGGTTTTTTCGAAAGGATTTCATAAGTCGGGATCTCGTTGGGAAAGGTAAAGAAATTTTCCGGGTTTTCGGTAAATCCCTTCTGAATATAGAAATCGATATGCGATTCATATTCCGATCTCGAGATATTCCTTGGCTGCTTGAGATGTCTTAAGATCCTGGGTACAAGGAGAAAGAGATTGTCGACGATTCCGCCGAAAAATTCCTGCACGCCTCTCTCCCCATGAAGGAGATTTTGTGCTTCTTGTTTACCCATCAAAACCCCCCTTGTTCAGCAGCTCATGATAGAATCGGGTGAGAGAATTAGCACTGCATCAGAGGCAATTGCAAAACTTAAAAAAGGTGTCACCCCCGTGAAAGCGGGTGTGCAGAAGTTTTTGAAAAGACTGGATTCCCGCTTCCGCGGGAATGACGGTTTTAGACCTTTGCAATTGGCTCACCAGCAATAAGAACAAGTGAAATGACGACTCGCCCTTCATGTGCAAAAAAATGGTTGAGCCGTCATGTCTTGTTTTCATTGAGCTCCTTACGGGCATAAGTCCGGGCAATGAATCTGCTGCAAATGGTGGTTAGTTTCACTGCGGTCACCGGGAAAAATCTGGTGATAAGGTCAATGACCTTAGCGTCCATTCCTATTAAAATACGCCTCTTGTTGCGTTTGATCCCTGAGATGATAACCCGAGCCGCCTCATCGGCGGTTGTTCTGAACAACTCATCCTCATAGAGACATATGGACTTCTCCCGGCTCAGTGAGTACATGGCGCAGTTGAAGCGGCTGTTGCGTGCAATATTGGTCTTGATTCCGCCTGGGTGCACACAGCTCACATGAATGTTTGTTCCGTGCATCTCCTGGGCAAGGGTTTCCGTGTATCCCTTTACTGCGAACTTGGCGGTGCAGTAGGGGCCGTTGTTGGGATTCGGCATGATCCCATTGATGCTGGAGATATTGATCACATGACCTTCCGGCCTTTTTCGTAAGTACGGAAGGAATGCCATGGTGCCGTACACGACCCCCCATAAATTGATGCCCATCAGCCATTCAAAGTCTTCCAGGGGAACGGTCTCCAGGAAATCGCCCAGGGCAACACCGGCATTGTTTATAATGATATCCACACCACCGTGGTGCGTAGCGGCCTCATGGGCGAAACGGAAGACCTGCTCGCGGTTCGACACGTCCACGATGTGGGTCGAGACCTTTACCTGATCACCGATGAGTGCGGCCGTCTCATTGAGGCCTGCCTCGTCGATATCGGCAATGGCGAGACTGCACCCCTGGGTTGCCAGGTTCACGGCAAGCATCCTGCCGATGCCCGAGGCAGCGCCTGTTATTGCTGCTACCTTGTTCTTCAGATCCTTCATAAATCGAATTTCCTCCTTCTCTGCCTGATGTCATCTCTGAAGCATACAATTCTCTGATGCATTTCTCATACGGTGCGCTCCGCATCAAAGGTGTCCGGGGTTATGCCCAGGTTCTTGAGCTCGTTCTTCTTGATGCGGAAGGTCTCGGTCCGGGGGAAGTCGCTCACGACCCTGATATATCGGGGGATCGCGAAGCCGGCAAGCTTGTCCTGGAGAAAATCCCGGATAACCTTGGGCGAGAGGTTCTCGCCGTCCACGAGTTTCACCGAGGCCATGATCTCGTCCTCGGTCATCTCGGAGGGCACGGCATATACTGCGGCCTCAACGATTGCAGGGTGCTTGAGGATGGCCTGCTCCACGTCAAAGGCGGAAACGTTCTCTCCACGGCGGCGCATGGAGTCCGTACTTCTGCCCACGAAGTAGAGAAAGCCGTTCTCGTCCTGATACACCAGGTCGCCTGTGTACTCCCAGTCACCGCGGGTCTTTTCTCCTGTAGCCTTGGGATTCTTGTAGTACTCCACGGAACTTGTCTTATCCGCAGGGACCTGGAAAAGGAGCTCCCCGGTGGTCAAGGGAGGCACATCGTTTCCCTTTTCGTCTACGATCCGGATCACGCTCAGGACAGACCTGCCTATGGAGCCCTTGGGCCCGTCGCCGAAGTTGGCGATGAAGCCGGTGCCGTCGATGGCCGCATAGGCCTCCCAGATGGTCACCCCGAACCGCTTCTCAAAGGGCTCCCACAGGTCCGCAGGGCATCCGGCGGAGAAGACGTGGGTCACCTTGTGGTCTTTCTCATAGGGGCTTACAGGCGTCTTCATGAGGATGGGGATGATGGCGCCGATGGTGTTGAAGAAGTTGGCCCCGGACCTGGAAATCTCTTCCCAGAAGCGGCTGGCAGAGAAGCGCTTGGACAGTGCCACCGTGCAGCCCGTAACGAGGGCCTGGGTGGTGGTGACGAACAGTGCGTTGCCGTGAAACAGGGGCAGGGCCGTGTAGTAGACCGATTCCGGTTTGAGGATCAGGCCCGCCAGGAGCCTCAGCCGGTCCACCACGTTCCGGTTGTAGCGGGAGACCACGCCCTTGGGCAGGCCCGTGGTGCCCGAGGTGTACATGAGGATGAGGATGCTGTTCTCATCGAAGTCGATAGCCGGCTTTGTGGTTGGCAGGTCTGGTTTGTAGGCATTCTTCAAATCGAGCATGCCCTCGGGCACTTTATAGCCATCGGGCGCCTCCAGGGTATTCACGATGATGGTCTTTACCTGCGGGGTCCTGTCCGCAACGCTCTTGTAGAGATCAAGGAGGTCATAGTCCACTACCAGGTACTTGGTGTCGCTGTTGTCGATGATGAAGGCCAGACCGTCGCCCTTGAGAGCGGTGTTCACCGTGTTGATGTACATCCCGATCTTCTGGATACCGAAGAACACGTCCAGGAACTGGGGCGAGTTATTCATGAGTACCGCCACACCGTCTCCTGGCCCTGCACCCAGATTCAGGAAATAGTGGGCGAAGCGGTTCGCGTTCCTGTCGGTCTCTCCATAGGTGATGGAGCGGTCCTGGTAGACGATATAGAGAAACGGGGCGTCAGGCTGTACTGACGCCTGTTTCTCGAGCTCGGATGCCCATGTTGAAACTTTCTCGGCCATTGTGACCTCCCATGTCAGATTATGGAATTCTTACCTTATGATAGTAACTGCCTTAAAGCCTGGGCGGCTTTGGCTCGCCGTGTTCGATGGTTTTGTAATAATACTTGACCGTATAGGGTTTCTTCATGGTGATTGCCCCGGCAGGACATATGGCCGCACAGCAGCCGCAGAAGATGCACTGGTTGTCCGGAACGGTGCGCATGAAGGGCTTCTTGTCCTCGTAGAAGATGCTGTCGGCGGGACATGCCTTAGCGCATATGCCGCATTTCGTGCATCTCTTATGATCGAACTCCACTTCGCCAAGGCTCAGCTCGTCGGGGTCGTTGTAGGTGGGGATCTTGAACATCTCCAGCAGGGTCATATATCCCATGTCTTCCTCCTTTAATAAATAACTGACTTGGTGGCGTTTTCATACCAGTCCACGGCATGGGTCTGGCGGGCTATCATATCGTCGGGTTCACCCACCGGCCATCCCACGGCGATGCTCGATACGAATTTGAACGGGTAGCTGATCCCGAAGAATTTTTTCCACTTGGGCATATAGTCGAACAGGAGCTTCGGCAAAGCCGACCCAGCATGAGCCCAACCCCATGCTGTGGGCCGCGATCACCATATTCTGGCCCGCAATGCCGCAGTCGAGTTCCGGGCATGACACGCCACGGACATCGGCAAAGATGATGATTACAGTAGATGCCCCATGCCACAGCCCGAGCCTCCGGTCGGCAATCATGGAAAGGGCCCCGAACGGAACCCAGTGGAGATCGTTCTTTCGCATCCTGATCATGAACTTGGTTATGGGCCGCAGCCACTCCTTGCCTGGCTTGGTGTAGTCGATCATCTTCCTGAAGAGGTCACAGGTGTCGATGCAGTCTTCGGTCATTTCATGGATGATGTTCTCGTCACGAATCACAACGAACTTCCACGGCTGGGAGTTGCCTGCCGATGGAGCGAACCTTCCCGCCTCCAGAATCCGTTTGACCATGAACTCCGGCACCTGCTCTTTCTTATAGAGCCGTACACTCCTTCTGCTCAGGATCACCTTCTCGGTCTCGGTGAAGTTTTTTTTCAGGTGCTCCACGAGATCGGCCTTTGATTCCTTCTTCGCCACACTCTCCATAACCGTCACCTCCAAAGGATTCTCCGTTTCTATTTCGTCTTTTCAAGGATATGGATGGCCATTGCGGCCTCCCCCATGCCCAGGAATCCGCCACCGTTCTCCGCCATGGCGATCCTGCATCCGCTCACCTGCCTCTTGCCTGCCTCGCCCCGCAGGTGGGTCACGAGCTCGTAGATTTGGGCAAGGCCTGATGCGCCGATGGGGTGGCCACGGGCTATGAGGCCACCGCTCGGATTGATGGGGATCTTCCCCCCTATGGCCGTGGCACCCCCCTCGGCAAAGGGACCGCCTTGGCCTTCCGTGCAGAACCCCATCTGCTCGGTCTGGTAGAGCTCACCAAACGCCGTGGCGTCGTGGACCTCGGCGGCCTGGATATCTTCCGGTCCCATGCCGGCCATGTCATAGGCCGCATGGGAGGCCCGGAAACAAATGTCGCTCATGCCTTCGCGCTTGCCGGATTTCAGCACCGAGGCACGGATGGCTACGGCCCTTTTTTTGCCATGCTTCTTCATGAATTTTTTGCTGCATATGATTGCTGCTGCTGCACCGTCACCAATGGGCGCACACATGGCCCGTGTCAGGGGCCATGCCACCTCACGGTCAGCCATTACCTCTTCAACGGACATGGGGAAGGTGTACTGGGCC
The DNA here is from genome assembly GCA_963785235.1 of uncultured delta proteobacterium. Lineage (GTDB taxonomy): Bacteria > Desulfobacterota > Desulfomonilia > UBA1062 > UBA1062 > MWEI01. Next base: position 14,868 of record CAWAUM010000004.1, read on the forward strand.
AGCGGGTTGAGGGTGGAGTTGTTGTGTGCCTTGGCCGCAATAACGGCGAGCTGGCGCTGGGTGGTGCCGTAGCGTTCCATGTGCATGCGCGCGCCCATGGCGTAAAGGTCCATGAACGAGGAGTGGCCTCCTGGTTTCTCCTGAACCGCCTTTGCACCCAGGAGTTTGGCCTGTTCCTCCTTGTGTTTTTTCGCTTCCTCCTGGAGCCTGGCGATGAGCTGCATGGTCACTTCCACGTCCGTGCCGGAGATGAAACCCTCCATGGTCTTGGTCCTATCTTCGCTGTAGAGCTTTTCGGTGCCTATGGCGAGCACGCAATCGAACTGCCCGGCCTTTACGGCCATCCATGCCCCGTTCAAAGCCGTGGAGGCGCTGGCGCAGGCGTTTTCCACATTGGTGATGGGTATGCCCTCAAGACCGTTGGCCGACAGCGCCACCTGTCCCCTGATGCAGTGCTGGAAGGATTGCATACCCCAGGACGAGTTTGAGAACCAGGCCGCCTCCATGTCGCTCTTCTCCAGGCCGCAGTCCTTCAGGACCAGATCGAGGGCCTCGCCGGTCAGGGCCTTGATGCCCCTGTCCAGGTACTTGCCGAACTTGATCATCCCTACACCGATGATGTAGACATCCTCACTCATGTCGTTTCTCCTTAGTTCAATCTCATATTGATATATCTTCACAGCTCACGGGGGTATCCGCCATCAGGCCCTTTCCACGGCTCAGGCGGGCCCATGAGCACGAAGGGGAAGGGATTGATCTTCCCGAGCGTAATGGTGAGTCTCCCCAGGCCGAGGTAGAGGGTATCGTTCACCTTGCGGACCTCATCTTTCATGGTTGAGGTGTAAAAGGAATTGTAGTCTTTGTAGACGAGGTGGAACGATGTCCTTAGGTCAAACACGGATGGCCCTATAAAGGTCCTGTTGCACATCATGCGCACCATTCTCTGGGGCGCAGATGATCCGAATGCCGATCTCACAAGGCCTGCCAGGCTTGCCGCACCTGCCAGGAAGACGTTCTCCGGGACTTTGGAGAGTGTGGTGAGGAAGGTGTTGTAGCCGTGACCGTGTCGTTCCGAGAGTGGCTCGAAGGCCTTGTGGACCCACATCCCCCAGGTGAAGTACAGGAAGAGCGTGCTCAGGAGACTGTTCACGGTATTCCCGCTGTCCAGCAGCATGGCCCGGTATTCCCCCATCATCTCGCTCACCTCGGGTGAGACGAGCTGGTGAAAGACACCCACGAGCTGCTGTCGGTTCAGTTTTTTGAGGTCCTCGATGGTGATTTCCTCACGGTCCTTGGGGATGATGGCCTGCAGGGATTTACCAAGATACGGGTTCACCCGGGGACGCGTAATGATTGAGAGGATGCAGGCAGCAGCAGTGGCGGCGATGAAGTATTTCAGAAACCTTTTCAGGAGAACGCTCAGGGAGTTCATCATAATCATCTCCTTGCCTCAGCTTACGTCATCCCGAGCCGCGCCATCATCAGGACAATCCTGCGTAACGCTGCCGAGCGGTTGAGTATGGCAAAACCCTCGTAGTACCGTGCCGGAGAGAGCCGCTTGAAGATCCACTGCATCTTTGCCGAAGTCTGGGGGACCACGTAGAGCCGGTTCTTCTCATAGGCCTTGATGGTAAGCGCCGCGATGTCTTCGGAGGTCATCCTTGCATTGTCGAAGGCCGCGTTGGTAAAGGTGCACTGGAACTCGTCGCAAAAACGCATATCGCGCAGGAGGTTCGTGTTGAAGAAGGTGGGGCAGACCACGCTTACCCCGATGTCAAACGGGGACAGCTCGCCCTTCAGCGTCTCGGAGAGCGATATCACGGCGGCCTTGGACACATTGTAGCATGCCATCTCAGGCATGCTCACAATCCCGGCGGCCGAGGCCACGTTGATGATGTGCCCTCTGCGCGCCTGCTTCATCTTCGGGATGAAGGCGTGGCACCCGTAGATCATGCCCCAGAGGTTGATGTTCACGAGCCAGTGCCAGTCCTCGATGGGCATGTCTCCTACGACCCCTGCTGCAGCCACGCCGGCGTTGTTCACGAGCAGATCAAGTCGGCTCCAGGTGGAAAAGACATGGTCGGCCATCTTCTGCACCTCTTCGGCCTTGGTAACATCACAGTGGCAGATTTCTCCTGCACCGCCTGCCTGCTTCACCATGGTGAGCGTGACAGCCGCTTCCCTGGGGTTGACATCGGCAACAAGGATCCGGAAGCCTTTGTGGGCAAGGGCAATGCAGATGTCCCGCCCGAGACCCGAGGCCGCCCCGGTGACCACTGCGGTTTTTCTTTCAGCCATGCCACTCCTCTCCCTAGAAAGCCGCTGCACAGGTGTCTTCAAGGCCCGCGATCTCCCGGATCATGGCAATCTTTTTGAGCGGGGCGATACCCAGCAGTCCCTGCACCTGCCGTGCGTCGCGATAACGCTTCTCCTGGCCGTAATCCTTCATGTAGCCGTTTCCGCCCAGCAGCTGCACACCATCGTTGACCGCCTCGCAGCACAGCTCATGGACATGGAGTGCAGCAGCGATGCAGAGTCTTCCCCAGTCCCTGGCACCGGCCTCCATGGCCTGGCAGGCCTGGGCCACGCACAGGTCCGCCACATCGACCTTGACGGCCATGTTGGCCAGGATCATGCTCACTTCGGACCAGTTGATGATCTGGCACCCGCCCTGGAACCGCTCCTGGGAATAGGCCAGGGCTTCACTGAAGGAGCCTTTCAGGATTCCTGCGGACATGGCGGCTGCGGCCACATGGAGCTTCTTCGATGCCTCCTGGAAACAGGGATGTCCGTTGCCTTCCTCGCCGACGAGTTGCGTCTTGACGCCGTCGAAGGCCACATCAACGGCAGGGCAGGCATGGAGCCCGAGGCTGAAGATGGGATCGCTTTTCTTCACCCCCTTGTCGTCCAGGTCCACCAGGAAGAACGAGTAGCCCGGTTTGCCGTCCATGCGGGCGGGTATAAGCCCCTGGGCCGCGATATTGCCCAGCACCAGGTATTCGAGCTCTCCCCTGAGCACATACCCTTTACCGGAGCGCTCTGCCGTGGGGAGCTTCACCATCTGGGCCGGGTTGCTAAAAGAGGGGTATGCGACCAGGAATTCCCTGGCTCCGGCGGCCTTGGGGAAGATTTTCCCGAGGATTTTGTCCGCCTTGGCAGAGAGCATGATCTCCTGGGCAAGGGCGTTCGTGAAGATGATGCCTCCCAGCGAGCTGTCTGCGCGGCAGATGTTGTCCAGGATCACGCACAGGGCGCTGATCCCGCCATTGATGCCGCCCAGGTCCTCGGGCAGCAGGACGCCCAGGAACCCCACCTCGTGGGCCTTGTCCAGCACCTTGCCGAAGAACGGCCCGAAGGGGTAGGTGTCGTGCTCCTCGGTCTTCTTGGCGAGTTCCTTGGCGGCAAAGGATGACGCCAGGTATTCAAACGGTTTCAGATCGGTGTTGTTTGCAGTCAGCATGGCGACCTCCTCAGGTTAGTCATCTTCAAAAACCCGTGCCTTTGCCACAGACGGGGCGATGAGGCACTTGAAGAGATTCAGACGGTTGAGTTGGTTGGTGCCCTCGTAGATCTGGACAAGCTTCGCGTCCCTGAGGATCTTCTCCACCCCCCGGTCCTGCCGGAGCCCTGCCTGGCCCATGAGTTCGATGGCCATCTGGCAGTTCCTCACCCCGAAATCCGTTCCCGCGAACTTGGCGAGCGAGGCCCAGCCCGAGGTGCAGCGGTCGTCGTCCAGGCTGTGCCAGTCGAAATAGAGCTTGTTCATGAGGGCTGTGGAAGACTCCTTGTCGAGCATGGGCGCCACGACCTTGTCAAAATAGGCTGCGGGCATATATTTCTGGTAATAGTACAGGGGTTTCATCTGGAGGAGGTTGTAGATGCCGCGGTGGCTGTTGGCATAGTTGGCTTCAATGTAGGCGAGCCTGCCCAGACAGACGTTCTTATACATCTCGGCCAGCCAGCACTGTACCCATTCGTGGTTGATCATGGGTCTGCCGTTGAGCTCATTTTCGGAGGCGAACCTGAGGGCATGCTCGAAGGCCCCCCGGGCGGCCCCCACTCCCATGGCGCCGACCCCGGACCTCGTGGCGGACATGATATAGTCCATGTAGCGCTGGAGCAGCACCTTGACGGGCTTGTTCGAGTATTTCTGCAAGCGCTCGGGATCGTAGAGCACGAGTTCATCCGGCACGAAGCAGTCCTCGAAGATGAGCTCGCTGGCCGGGCAGACCCGCTGGCCCATCTTGTTCTCGTGCTTGCCCAGGGAAAAACCCTTCATTCCCTGCTTCACCATGACCCCCACATTGGTCTGTGAGGGACGTTTGAGGTCGGTGACGCCATAGAGGGCTGTCCAGGTTGAGACGTGCCCCATGGAGATGAAGATTTTGCTTCCGTTGAATATATACCCGCCCTTGACACGCTCGGCATGGCAGGTGACCTTGCCCTTTTCCACGAGATCGACTTCCTCCACATCGGTCCCTGCGCCGGGTTCGGTAATGGCCAGGGCTATGAGGCAGGGTTTTCCGTTCTTCTCCCCGTCGATCACCTCGCGGATGACCTTCTTGATAAGAGGGGTGTTGTAGGAAGACATGAGTCCGGCAACCCCTAGGTAGTGCACGCCGATGACATTCAGGATGCCCAGGCAGACGGAGCCCACCTCCTCGACGAAGTAGGACATGGAGGGCATGTTCACCCCCCTGCCGCCGAAGAGCTTGGGTATCCACATGGTGTAGAAGCCCCTCCGGCTGGCCTCCTCCACGATCTCGTGGGGGAGGTAGTCCGGGTCCTCGTGGGTCTTCCGGTCGAGCTGAAGGGCCAGCGGTCTGGTCACCTCGTCGTTGAACTTTCTGGCCATGGCGATGACCTGCTTCGTCTCCTTGACCATGCCCTTGGGAAGCCTCGGGGCATACTGGAGGCTGAGCAGGGTATCCTCAAACCTGGGGAACCGGGAAAGAAATGTTGATACCTCCGGGTTGGACAGCATACGACCCTCCTTCATGCATACGTTTTTCTGTTAAAACGGGCATTGCCCGAAAAAACCGCCTGTAACCGAAAGGCGCAGTGGTGAACGCCTCATTCTTCGTCATCAGTGAGCTGGGGTACGCTCAGGTCGCCGAGCTCGGTCCTCCCCTTGTCGGTCAGGTACATGGAGACCATGGCATGGGTAAGGGCTATAAGATTATTTATGGCCTCTTTGCGGGTAAACTGCCGGTCCATCAGGTACCCGATTGCCACTTGGAGACACATACCTATGATGATGTGCCCCATGAGTACGGCATTCACGCCCTTTATAAATCCGAGTTCCTCCCACTTGAGAAAATCTTCGGCGATGTCGGATGCAAAGGCATTGAAGAACTCCCAGATGACTGTATCGTTCTCTTCATCCACGCCGAATCCCCCGCGCACGATCAGGAGCATCTGCTCCGGGTTTGACTCAACGTAGTCGAAGAAGGCGGCATAGGCAGGTTTCCACTGCTGCACCCGTTCCCGGACATCTTCGGGCCTCTTTGTCTGGCTGAGTTCCTTGAGTGTCGCCCTCAGGGTCCCGAGGTTTTCCCGCATGATCTGCTCGAAAAGGTCGCGCTTGTCCTTGAAGTGGGCGTATATGCTGCCTGTGGATATACCTGCCGCCTTGACGATATCCGCGATCTGGGCCTTGTGATAGCCTTTTTCCGAGAAAACTCTGCTGGCCGCCTGTACGATCATCTCCCGGGTCTCGGCCTTGCGATCTTCAATGGATGTAGTTACGGCAGTCATGAAACCCCATTTAAAATATATTATAATAACAATGAATCAGTATTACTAAACTATAATACAATCAACCTATATGTCAAGGACAGTTATTAATAAGTAGAGATAATTATATATAAAACATTAATAATAAAGGATAAAAAAACAGTCTGTATTACAACAATACCGGCATACATGTTCTATCCATGGCGTCGCCTGACCTTTCATGTATTTATAGAACGGTAGCACTCATCCATGCGCGAAGTGACCTTCGCCGCATATTCCTATGTCATATAGAACACGGGTTTGTGCGCGGAGCATTCCACGGTGTAGACCCTTTTACTTTCTGATCCCCTCTTTTCCCCGGCTTGGGTTCAACCTATCCAGAGCCTGACCTCTTTTTCTTATCCATCTCCCTGAGTTCCTTGCGCAGGATCTTGCCGACTGCGCTTTTGGGGAGCTCGGTCATGAACTCGATGTCCTTGGGCACCTTGTAGGCTGCAAGCCTCTCCTTACAGAATGCAGTGAGCTCTTCCTTGGTGAGCTGCTCGCCCGGCTTTGAAACGACGAATGATTTGGGCGCCTCTCCGCGGTAAGCGTCCGGGATGCCGATAGTACACGCCTCAAGGACCTTGGGGTGGGAAAAGAGAATCTCATCGATCTCCTGGGGGAAGATGTTGAATCCGCTCGCTACGATCATGTCCTTCTTGCGGTCGACAATGGTGAGGTACCCGTCATCGTCCAGGAAACCGATATCGCCGGTAAAAAGCCACCCGTCTTTGAGCACATTAATGGTTTCTTCAGGCTTTTTGTAATAGCCTTTCATGACCTGGGGGCCCTTGAAACAGACTTCGCCGGACTCGCCCAGCTTCATTTCACTGGTCCCGGTTTCCACGTCCACGATCTTCAGGTCGGTGCTTGAAATGGGCACGCCCACGGTTCCGGGTTTGATGTCGCCTTTCCAGGGCGATATCGTGCCCATGGGCGAAATCTCGGTGAGTCCGTACACATTGATGAGGTCACCTCCGGTGAGACCTTTGAGTTCGTTTATGGTCTCCACTGAAAGCGGGGCCGCACCCGCCACGAAACCTTTGATGAAGCTCAGGTCCAGGCTCCTGAACGCCGGATTGTTCAGAAGTCCGATGAAGATGGTGGGCACGCCGGGTACGAAGGTGGGCCTGAACTTTTTCAGCTGCTCAATAATGGCGGCAGGCTCGGGGCGGGGAACAAGGACATCTGTCCAGCCTCCCCAGACCGTGAAGTTCTGGATGCCCGTGAATCCTGCGGAATGGAAGAAGGGGAAGATGGCAAGCATGCTGCTTCCATCGCCTTCGCGCAAATCATGGAACCAGCTCTTGAGCTGCTGGACGTTGCAGGACATGTTTGCATGGGTGAGCATCACCCCCTTGCTGATACCGGTTGTACCGCCGGTGTAGATGAGTGTACCAACCTCGTCCCAGTAGGCCTCGCTGTGCACGGGAGAATCGTCGTACCGGGCCATGAGGTCCATGAACTGGGATATGCCGGGTAAAGGTTCCACCTTCCGGTACATCTGCTTTTTCACATAGGGGAAGAGCTGCTTTTTGGGGAAGGGGAGAAAGTCGTTGATGTGGCAGGTGATGATGTGCTTCACCTTGGTGTCAGGTTTCACCTTTATGGCCCTTGGTAAAAGGAGGTCCAGTGTAACGAGTACACTGGCGTCTGCGTCATCCAGCTGGTAGGTGAGTTCCCGTTCGGTATAGAGCGGGTTGTTCTGTGAAGCCACAGCGCCAATACGCCAGGCGGCATAGTTGGCAATGACCACCTGGGGTATATTGGGCAGAAGCATGGCCACGGTGTCGCCCTTTTTCACCCCGATGGCCGTGAGCGCCTTGGCAAATCTGTTTACCAGGGAGTCCAACGCTGCATAGCTGATCTTCTTGCCCATGTAGATCAGGGCTGGTACATCAGGAAAACGTTTGCTGGTCCTGGTGAGCACCTCGGGCATGGATATGCGCTCGAAGTTTATCTGTGCGGGTACTCCCACAGGGTAACTCTTGTGCCAGATTCTCTCAAATTTCACATAAACCCCCTCTCTTGAATTTATCTACTAACCCCGGCAGCATTCCGGGGAAAGATGACATGACTTATAGTATTACAATAATAATCGCATTACAGCCCTTGTCAAATCCTGGTCGATGCAGGTACTATGTGTTACAGCCCGGAACCGAGAGTACGTACATAAATAATAAAAACATTTCCTGTAAGGATTGGATGTATTTGCAAAAATAAAACAACTTGATAGCTTATGGACATCTCCTCATCGGTCTCTTGTTTTACTCATGACAAATACAATTCACCGGAGGATCCTCTGTGAACATGGAATCATCAGCTCTTCTCAGGTTCAATCTGGTTGAGACGGTCAGGGCATTCAACCGATGGCATAAGGAAGGATATTTTATTGAGAATGACGGCATCATATGTGCCGCAGGCACAACAGACTTTCCTTTCGGCTACACGAACATTTCAGTCAGGGTGGATGAGGCTGTAAACCCGGACTCGGTCATCCGGAAAGGATTGTCTTTCTTTAAAGGACTGGGCCGCTCCTTCACGCTGATGATCAATGGAAAGCAGGATGCCGATCTTGAGAATGCGGCAATCAGGACAGGCCTTGTCCTTTATGAAGACAGCCCCTGGATGATATTGAACAATAAAATAGCAACGATTGGAGAAAGAACTGATATACGAATAGAACAGGCGAGGAACACAGGCGATATCGGTAAAATCCGGTCCATCAACAGCCAGGCTTACGAGTCTTTAGGCCTTCCTTCAGTTCAGACTGAAGCCCTTTACGGGGTGCCAGAGCGCATTCTATCGCCTGACACCATGCATTTCATTGCATACCTGGGAGGCAGTCCTGTTGCTACGGTTATGATCCTGTTCACAAGAGATGTCGCATGCATCGGCTGGGTCGGCACGGTTGCTTCTGCCAGGGGGCAAGGAATCGCCACACACATGGTTAAAACCATTTCAAACCGGTGCTTTGATGAAGGCGCCAGGCTGGTCCATTTGCAGGCGAGCACAATGGGATGGCCCATTTATGAAAAGATGGGGTATGAGACCTTTGACCGCTGGAAACTCTATTGCGCTGACATCAGAAGGATTTAATCAAGTCATGCCTGCCCCTTTACACGCTTACCGGCGAGCACGAGGAGCATGATCGCAATGATGAGGAGCTTGCTGCTCCAGAGCATTGATAAAATTGACCGAACAAGCTTGAAGGCGATCTTCACCCCGATGAGGCACAGCAGGCCGATCCCTGCTGCATTCAGCCAGTGCCTGGCAGGTGAAAGCCTTGACAACAGCTCTTTCCTGACCTCCAGGAGCTCCTGAACAGTCTCGTCGATCTCGCGGCTCAGCTTCTTTTCAGCCATCGCATGTCCTCCTTTACACAGCTCAGGTGTTCCTGCGCTTCTCTGGCCCCCTTTTTCGTCATCACCAGCGCTATGCCGCCAAGGAACAAGCCTGTAAACAGAAGTGAAGCGGTAACGATGAGCCCTGAAACCCAGGGTAAAAACCATGTGTTCAGAAGCAGCACAATGGTAACCAGGCTAAAGACGCCGGCCAGAGCCACGAGCACAAGGCATGCCCCTCCCAGGGCAATCACCGGAAGCCCGGTCTTCAGGGTGCCTTTACCCGCCTCTTTCACGTAAGCCTTTTCCTGCTTCAAAAATTTCCTGACCAGGCTCACAAAGCGCTTAATCAGGCTGAATGTAGCTTCTCCTTCGAAGTTACCCATGGCGAGACCCTCCTTTTGATTGGATAGTATCAGCAGCCAGGGCGTTTTGCAATCAGCTCGGCTTTTTATGGTAAAAGTGCCATCGGCTTGCTGCAGTAGGGTTTATGAGATTATGAAAAAATGATATTGAGAGAATCAATCGATCATGCGTCTTCTGTACAGCATGAAAATGCTGGTAAATAACATACACGCAAAAACTAAGATGGACATCTCTTGTAGGGTATAATTATACAAATTATAAGCATCTTGAGAACTGACTTTTTCACCTTTTTTCTTTATAACTACAGTGCTGTTAGGCAATGATCCGTTGTCCTTCTTCATCGTTCCTGCAGTGTTGTTGAACATGTGATTTTCAAGGACACGATGAGCACTCCCGTCATTACTTGCAAGTATGGATGAGGCTATCGGGATGTTAATTTGCTCTGGTGAAGGCAAAGAGACATCAACCGCTTTTTTAGATTCTGAGATATCGCTTGTGATGGTGTTTCCTGCAGCTGCTTCCTGGACGTCATGGGTTTTCACTTGATTTGATCGAGAAACAATCGGGAATGATTCATAATTGTTGATATAAGTTTTCATGGGGTTATTTGCTTTTTGATTATTTTCAACTTCTGCTGTAAGTGGCGCAGGCATACGCATCATGGGAGGTAATGTTTCCGTTTCTGTATTCGTTATGATCTGACTGGTTACTGGCTGGTCAATAGTGTTGTTGGTTTTTGACGGTTGTGCGTCTTGTATTGCAACCGACTCAATACCCGTGTTGCTGTCTTTGGATCCATTGATCTCTATCCTGTCGTTGTCGTTTGCATAATCCTGTGACAAGTTGCTGGTTTTGCTTGAGAGAGTTGTCGTAGAAACAGAAACACCAGGTGTAGGAAGCGGTGCAGTTAATGATACCGGTGTTTCTCCTTTATCCTTATTATAATGCAGAACTGTCCCAGTATCACCTGCAGCAAGAATGTCGGTTTTTAAGTTTCCCAGGCTGGCTACCTGTTCTTTCTTTTCGTCATTTATCTTCGAGACCCACTCGCTGTCTTTATAGCTTAAAACCATGCCTCCTGACCCTACTGCATAAATACTGTTATCCGAAGCACCTCCGAGGCCACAGATAGTATTTGTTTTATTGCTGGTCATCGGGCTCCAGGTGATGCCATTAAAATGAAGAATTGTACCTGCATCACCTGTGGCATAGATGTTTTTAGAAGAACTTCCCCATATACCAAGAAGGTCCTTCCTGGTGCCCGAATTCATGATGTTCCAGGATATTCCATCAAAGTGAAGCATGGTGCCGTTGTATCCAACTGCAAAGATGTTGGTGCTCGAGGTGCCCCAGACTCCTAACAGGTCTTTGTTTGACCTGGAGTTCGTAAGACGCCATGAAGTGCCGTCGTAGCGAAGGATCATACCATTATATCCGACAGCATAGACTTCAGTGCTCGAAACGCCCCAGATCCCTCTGATATCTTTATTTATATCATTCTTCATGCTGGTCCATACAGCACCATCATAATGAAGTATCGTTCCTTTTTCCCCGACGGCAAATACATCGTTTCCTGATGTTCCCCAGACTTGGGTGAGGTTTGACGTTGTTTCGCTGCTTAATGGGCTCCAGGTACTGCCATTGAAGTGTATGATTGTTCCGTTATTCCCAACCGCGAAGAGATTGTTGCTTGTGATGCCCCAGATAGAGCCTAAATTATTCGTGGTCCCGCTCGGCATTTTTTCCCATATATTGCCGTTATAATGCATAATAGTTCCATTGTTTCCAACAGCATAAACATCGTTATTTGAGAGACTTAAGACGGCATTCAGGCTGTTACCCTGTGGAAGTGGATTCTGCCATTCCAATTCTTCGGCACATACTTGTCCCGCGAAAAGAAAAATAGAACAGAATAAAATATAAAAATAAAACCTTACGGCTTCAATCAATCAATTATTCCTCATAAAACAGCTCAGTTCATTACAGCTGTATTTGCTTCTATATTATGAATGAACACCTGTAAGAGAATATAGTTTTCCCCTTACCATCGACAGTATTGATCGGCAATATTTGTGCCAAGCGTGATCTATAGATATATCAAATAACTAGAAGAATCAGTTGGATGAAAAATTATGCTAAGTGGAATTGGTTTTCTTATTAGTGGAATCAAATTTCATCATCCACTCTGTACCAATTGTCATAGGCAAAGCAGAATGTATCCTTATTTATTTGTAGAACGAGTTGTAAGATGTTTTATACTCCGGCCCATAAGTAGGAATTCTTGGTATGGATATGGTACGGATTAGCTAGTGTCATTCCTGTAATAAAGCCATAAAATGGCGGAAGCGCATGGGAATCGAACCCACCCCAGGCACTCGTCGCACCCGACACCGGATTTGAAGTCCGGGGGGCCCACCAGGACCCGTCCGCTTCCAAAAGCACTTCTAACACACTCACAAAGGTATGATCAAGGATGCTCCGGTATTTTCTTGGGAGGGAGCTGAATTTTATTTTTTCCTATTACTCGCAATCCAGAGCTGATCATGGCCATGGCCTGTCATTTTGTGTCTTGACACTCCGGGCCTAAGTTGTAATTGATATTACTATGATAATACGGCTCATTGTTTGCCTTGCCATATCCATACTCCTTCACGTCCTTTTCATCATGCATCCGTTTCAGGTCCAGGAAAAGAAGGCCCTACCCATGAAGCCCATGGAAACCGTCCCGGTGGGGCTGGTGGATATTCCCGGGCAGGTGGCCGCTTTAAACCCGAAAGTGTCATCAAAACCTCCCAGTCCTCCTGTTGTGGATAATAAAGGTGGGGAAGGCGTAAGCTTCGTGGCCGAAGGCGGGGTAGGGAAGGTATATCTCGACAAGCTGAAGGTGAAGATATTCAATGTCTGGCAGTATCCGGCCGATGCCATCCACAAAGGCGAGCAGGGAAAGGTGACCATCTCGTTTGTGCTCAATGATAAAGGCGAGCTCATGGATATGGGCGTCCTTGCCGGCTCCGGTTCCAGTAGCCTCGATTCCGCTGCCATGGCTGCTGTTAAGAAGGCAAGCCCTTTCGGATCCTTCACGGGTGACATCAAGGAGAAAACACTCAAGGTCACAGGGAATTTTGCCTATGTTCTGGATTAGCGAGCCTTTCAAAGAACGCAGGGAATTTTAGTAAGGTGGTTGTTTAGGATTTTTTCATTGGTACCGATAGGATGAATATGGATCCGATACAGGGAACGAATGTCTCACTCGATATTACCTTGAGCGCCTTGAAGGCATACGATACGCGAAACAAGGTGGCCCTTGCCGGCGTAAAACTCGTGCTGGATACCCAGAAGACAATGGGGCAGGATCTCGTGAAGATGCTGGAGAACCTGGGCGCCAATATCGATACCTATGTGTAGGCCAATGGCCCTGTAGGAAAAACCTTTAGAGTTCCTCAAATCTTGTAGTTTCATTTCATAAAAGATATGCCTTCAAGGGTCACAATGCTTGCCGTTGAAGGTGCATCGAATCTTGTCCAAGGCCTCTTGGATCTTGCATAACCTCCGGCAAAGGGATAAAGAGCAAAGGTATGCGATTCCTGCTCACGAACGATGATGGTATTTACGCACAGGGGCTTGCCGCCATTAAACAGGAGCTGGAAAAGATAGGCGATTGTGTGGTGATAGCCCCGGTAACCGAGCAGTCGGCCGTGGGCCATGCCATAACCATTTCCGACCCGTTGAAGGTCATTCCCATCCACCGTTCCGGCGAGTTCTATGGATACGGCATCACCGGTTCTCCTGCCGACTGCGTGAAGCTCGGCGTCTCGCACATCATGAAGCAGCCGCCCGACGTAGTGGTTTCAGGCATCAACAGGGGCGAAAATGTGGGGATAAATGTGCTGTATTCCGGTACGGTCTCGGCTGCAACTGAGGCACTCATCCTCGGGTACACCGGGATTGCACTGTCCGTGGACAATTACCTGAATCCGGACTATCACGCAGCCGGCATCTTTGGTGCGCGCCTGGCTATGAAATATGCCCAGCGGAACAAACCCCTGCCGTTTGCGCTGAACGTAAACTGTCCCTCATGCCCCATGGAAGAAATCAAGGGGGTCAGGGTTACAAGACAGGGTGATTCCCGGATTGTGGATGAGTTTGTCAGGCGTGAGAGCCCCCGGGGAACTGTCTATTACTGGCAGGCCGGTCTGACAAGGATCATCGATGAGGCAGAGGATACCGATGCCGTGTGCCTGAGGAACAGGATGATTTCCATCACGCCGATCCACTACCGGCTTGGCGCGAATTGGATCAGCGCCGATGACCTGAATCAGGATTATCTGGAGACACTGTTCCATGGAGCTTGAGCATATTGAGGAGCGGCTGGGCTATAGTTTTGCGAACAGGGATCTCTTGCACGAGGCCCTCACGCATACCACCTATGTAAACGAACACAAGGAACTGGGCCTGAAAGACAATCAACGTCTTGAGTTCCTGGGCGATACAGTTATCAACTCCATCATCACCACAAGGCTCTTCGTGTTGTTCCCTGATGAGAAAGAAGGGCAGCTCACCAAGAAAAGGGCCGAACTCATCAGCGAAGTGGCGCTTGCAAAAATCGCCCGCCACCTGGGCATCGGCAAATTCCTGAGTCTTGGAAAGGGTGAGGAGATGGACAGCGGCCGGAAGAAGGTGTCCTTGCTTGCAGATGCCTATGAGGCCCTTGTTGGTGCAATTTTCCTCGACAGCACATATGAGAAGACCACCCGGGTCGTCCAGAAGCACTATGATGAGATCTTCGGTGCCCTTGATGAGATTTCCATCACCGATTACAAGAGCCTGCTTCTGGAGTTCTGCCAGTCGCAGTTCAGGGCATTGCCCAAAATCACGGTGATTCATGAGCAGGGCCCCGAGCATGATAAAGAGTTTGAGGTGAATGTAACGCTGCAGGATAAGGTTATCGGCCATGGAAAGGGCAAGAATAAAAAACAGGCATCGCAATTTGCATGCAAGGAGGCATTAAGATTGCTGGACTACCCCCTATAGTCATCCCGGTATTTGTATCGAACCTGGGATGTCCTCACCGGTGCATCTTTTGCGACCAGAGGCAGAACGCCAGGCCCATGCCGCCTGAGCATGTTGCCGAGCATGTAGGTGAATTTCTCTCGAACTGCAGGGCTGCAGGCGACCGTCACCGAACCCTCGCCTTTTTCGGAGGATCTTTTACCGGCATTTCACATGATCTGTTAGAGGAATATCTGGATGTGACACGAACCCTGATTGCCCAAGGTATTATTCACTCAGCCAAGGCCTCCACCCGTCCGGATATGGTCTCAGTTGAAATATTGCACCGCCTAACACAGGCCGGTTTCCATGAGCTGGAGATCGGCATCCAGTCCATGGACGATGTCGTACTTGAAGCAAGCTCGAGGGGACATACACGAAAAGACGCTGCAGATGCCTGCTGTCTTGTGAAGAAATCGGGGATGAAGCTTGGGGTCCAGATCATGCCGGGGCTTCCCGGCGAGGACATAAAGAGCTTCAAGCAGACCGTTGATGATGTATTGAAGCTGGGTCCGGATACGGCAAGGATTTATCCCACAGTAGTCCTTGGGGGCACCAGGCTGGAAGAGATTTACCTCAGGGGCGACTATCAGCCGCTTTCCCTGGATGAGGCGGTAAGCCGCACCCTGTATGCGGCAATCAAGCTGGAAAATTCCGGCAGCACAATCCTGCGCATGGGCATTCCATTTTCGAACGGGCTAAAGGTTATTGCCGGGCCCTATCATGCCTCTTTCGGGTTTCTTGTACGGGCATTGGGATACCGTATCATGGCGGGGCGTATTATATCAAAGCTAGGGAAAGGCTGTGAGATGAAAGTATTTTCAAAAGATATCCCCGAACTTGTGGGGTACCGGCGTAGTACATTAAAAGACCTCAACTTTTCGTTCAGTTTTGATGACACATTACCGAGTGGTTATATCAGGGCACATGCTTCAAGAGAAAGTGCTTGTATACAACTACAGGATATTTTAGAGTATATTCTATGAAATCACTTATAGTTGATGTGAACGCAATTCCGGTGCTGCCGGAGATTGCCGACGCCGTGATCAGAATGGCCCTTGATGAAGAGGTCCCTGCAGCGAAAATGGCGCGCCTCATTGAGAAGGACCAGGCCCTGACAGCACGAATCCTTTCCATGGCCAACTCAACTTTCTACAAGAGGTCGCGCCAGGTCTATACCGTAAAGGATTCTATAGTGACCATCGGTTCAGAGGCAGTCAGGTCGTTGGCCCTGGGCTTGAGCATACTCAATATGTTTCCGGGTAAAAAAGATTCCGCCATTGACAGCAAGGAATTCTGGAGACACTGCATGGGCTGCGCCATATATGCCGAGGCCATGATGGAGAAGATCTCTCCCGGGCTGGGCGGGAAGGCATTCTGTGCCGGGCTTCTCCACGATATCGGCAAGCTGGTCCTGGACCTTACGAACCATGAAGAATACGTCTTGGTCATTGAACAGGCACGTGAGGGAACCCGTCCTTTGGAGGAGATCGAAAAGGAGATACTTGGGGTCACCCATGCCGATGTGGGCCATGATGTGCTTGCACACTGGAAGTTGCCCAGTCTCTATGTCGAGTCCATCTGGTGCCATCATGCCCCTGTGAAGATCATCGACGATGAGCAGTATAAGATATCGAGCATGGTAAATATTGCCAATACCTTATCCCACATGACCTGCATCGGCTCCTCGGGCAATTGCTATCCCCAGCAGGTAACGCCGACACTCCTGAAAAAGTTTTCTCTGGGTACGGATGTCTTGAACGGACTCATGGAGCATATCCCGAAACAGATCGATATCATCTGCGATGAGATCGGAATCGGTAAGCCCACTGAAGGCCTTTTCGGCCTGGTGAATAGGGCCAGTATGCGACTGTCCGAGATCTCCATCAGGCTCCAGCAGACTAGTGTTCAATCAAACCTGGCAAGAAAACGCTCTGACATCTTACTGCTGCTTTTAAAAGAGCTGAACAATACCTCGAAGATATCCGATGCACTTGCACGGGCATCGGATACGTTGTTCCAGGCAGACCTCGTCAAGGGTTTCATCGGGGGCTTTAAGTTTGGAGAACATAATCTGGTGTTCGAGCACAGAGAAGGTGGCACGCCTCGATTTATCAAGGTGGGAGATGCCGAGGTCAAAACCATGGTGCTCGATGGAGGTTACACTGCAGGCATGAGCCTCCCCTGGGGTGTGTTTGTCCATATGGATATCAGCGACCCTGAGATTGGTGACGACCAGGAGTTCATCTCGTCCCTGGTCGGTTCCATAGCCTCCTCATTGCGGCGCATCCATGCCGAAACTGCACTTCAACAGGAAAAGACCCTGCTCAGGCAGGCCTTAAAGGCCACATCACTTGAGAAACAAAAATCCGAGGACCTGGTGCACCTGAACAGGGAACTCATGGATGCATCCACCTTCGGGTTGTGCCTTGTGGATGATAAAAACCAGGTCCGAATTGAGAACGCCATGTCATCAGAACTGCGTGGTCTCCTGGGAATAACCGATAAAGATATCCTGGCTGCCCTAGGAGCATCCGATGGGAATGGTTCTGCACCGCTCAAGGAAGCCCTCGTTTCAAGGACACCCAAAGATGTGACCTGGAACACTGATGGCAGGTCTTTCAGGATAACTATGCGGCCTGTTCTGGTGAATAACTGGGCCCTGCTGGCCTTGTGGGACATCACGGGTGAGCTTGAAGAACAGAAACGGACCCTGGCCTTTGCCAAGATGTCCGTTGTTGGTTCTCTGGCCGCATCCATGGCACATAACATGAAGAGTCCGCTGGGGGCCATACATGGATTCACCAGCATCATCCGCGATGACTTAAAGCACAAAAAGATCATGGTGCTCAGAAACAATGAAGAAGACCAGGATCTGCCGGATATGTTAAGCAATATCAGCACCGCATCTGAGAATCTCCTGAAGATAGTAAACCAGCTCCTCAACTTTACCCGGAAATGGGAAAGCCCTGAAGGCGAGTTGGGGCTCGAAGGGTTCATGGAGGGGATATTCCAGCTCATTGGTGCACAGGCCAATGCTGCCGGGGTGACGCTTGCAAGAGAAATTGAGCCCATACAGATCCGTATGAAGGCTGAGGCCATTGAACAGGTTATCATCAATATAATGATGAATGCCATCAATGCATCTTCACGGGGTGCTCAGATACTGGTTAAGGCACATCGTAAGGATAATGGTATAGAGTTCAGTGTAATCGATTATGGTATCGGGATGAACAAGGATCAGATAAAGAAGATATTCGAACCCCTCTATACGGCATGGCCCCTGAAAACAGGGATGGGCTTAGGCCTGTCGCTGGCAAAAGAGATAGTCGAATCCTTAGGGGGTAAGATACAGGTGAGCTCGAAGCTTGCTGAAGGCTCCACTTTCACGGTATGGATTCCGGAAGGTAAGGGGTACTAATGGAACATAAGATATTGATTGTCGAAGACGACCTCGTTTTCAGAAATTATCTCTACCAGGTACTCAAATATGATTATGACGTAACCGCAGCAGCAGGGCCGCTGGAGGCCATTGAGGCCATTAAACAGAACCCCTACAGCCTTATGATTACAGACCTCAGGATGCCCGATATGGATGGGAGGGCATTGGTGGAAAAGGTGCATGGTGAGTTCGATGCATCAATGATGGTAATCGTTATAACAGCTTATGAGGACGACTGGCCCATGGATGTGGCCATGAGCTCCAACATTTTCAGGTACCTCCGCAAAGGGGCCTTTCTGCCAAGCGAGCTTAAGCAGAACGTGGAAAAGGCTCTGGAGGTGAGGGGATCGATTGTAAGCCTTAATGAATACAAGAGACGGGCGGACATACCGGATACCTCTGGCGAAGACACGGCTGCATTAACCGAGCTGCACAAACTGATAGAGGAAAGGACCCACACGATCCATGTCCTGGAAAGCAGGCTCTCCAAGCTAACCGAGCATGCAAAGGACATGATCGTATGGCTCGACGGCTCATGCAGGTGCGAATATATCAACGCCGAGGCGGTCAGGATGCTGGGAGACTCCTATGTTGCTCCGGCAGGCAAGCAGTTCCCCTGGAAAGACATCATCCATCCGGAAGATCAGCCTCTTATGGAAAAGATCAAGACCCTTGCCAAGGAGAAGGTGTACCGCGATGAGGGTGAGGTGAGGGTATATTCCGGCTCCAGGTCCATGCTCTACCTGTCTTACAGGATCTTCTTGGACTATACCGAGGAAGGAAAACTTCTCGGCATGGGCATTGTGGCAGAGGACATCACCCAGCAGAAGGTGGCCGAGCAGGCACTTAAAAACGCCAACTGCAAGATCCATGAGTTCAATGAACGGCTTACCGGAGGAGTCTCTCAGAAAATCAAGGCGCTGCGTGAATCGGAGGAGCGCTACAAGAATATTGTTGAGGACTCGAGTGACATTATTTTCTCCCTCGATGGCGATGCAAGGATACTCTACATGAACAGGAAGGGTCTCCAGACCTTGGGGATGAGCTTGAGGCTGTATCAGGAACCCACTGCAGCTCTTTCATAGGGGATGAAGTATCCGAGAAGAAGCTCCGTGAGATCATCAACATGATGGGCAGCAGCGATTACCACGAGCCCTTTGATCTTGCCATCGATACACCCTCAGGCCGCAAGATATACCAGGCCGATCTGGTGAAGATCGGAGATAAGAACAAGCCCGAGACCGTGTGCGTGGCGAAAGACATAAGTGAAGACATAGCAAAGAAAAAGCGGCTCCAGCTTCTTGCCAATATCGAGCATTACAGCGCGGATGCCATTATCGGTCTTGATGGTAATGGCAGGATCATATCCTGGAACCAGGGAGCGCACATGATATTCGGCTGGATGGAAGGAGAGGCCAGGGGCAGGGACCTCCTCATCATGGTGTCTGAAGACGGTATCAAAGAGGCCGAGGCTATGCTCGGCGATGTCAGATCCAAGGGGCTCGTCAAGGATCATGAGACCAGGATGAGGACAAAAAATGGCCAGGTGCTGGATGTGACGCTCACAATGACTGCGCTCCGTGATGAGTCCGGAGAGATCACCGGGTTCTCGGCCATTATTATGGACCTTACGGAAAAGAAGAGGATGGAAGCCGCGCTCATTCAGACCGAAAGGCTTGCAGCAATGGGCAAGCTTTCAGCAAGCATCGCCCATGAGATCAATAACCCGCTGTATGGCATAAGGAGTTGTCTGAATCATGTCCTGAGTGCGGACAAGGGGAACATTGATCAGCAGTTTGTCCGGCTTGCCATCAAGGAAACCGACCGGATCGCAGACCTGATCCGTAATATGAAGACCTTCTATCAGCCCAACGATGGCAAGGAGCAGAGCGTGGACATCCATGAGGTGCTCCGCGAGGTTTTCATCCTCAACAGGAAATACCTTGAAGAAAATATGGTTAAACTGATCTTTAATCCGGCAGGTTCCCTCCCTATTGAATGCATGCCTGAGCAGATCAAGCAGGTCTTTATCAACATCGTTACCAATGCGGCAGAGGCAATGCCCGATGGCGGTGATCTGATTGTGGAGACACACAAGTCGGAAGAAAGCCAGGAGATCGTGGTCAGTTTCCACGATAACGGTGTGGGAATCGCCCGGGATGACCTGCCGCAGATCTTTGACATGTTCTATTCAAAGAAACCCATGGTCAAAGGGGTAGGGCTGGGGCTCTCGGTGAGTTATGGTATTGTCAAGCGCCACGGCGGAACAATGAAGGTGACCAGCGAGGAAGGTAAATGCACCACAGTAACCGTGACATTACCTGTGAAACCACCTACTGCGCGCCAGATGCAGCTGGACCTGAAATAACATGAGTCCAATCTTCTCGTCAGGGTATGTAACCATTGTCGGAAGGCCCAATGTAGGAAAATCCACCTTTCTGAACCGGATCATGGAGACCAAGCTCGCCATAACTACAAATAAACCCCAGACAACCCGTGACCGTATCATGGGGATATGGAATGCACCGGATGCCCAGATAGTATTTCTGGATACACCGGGCATCCACGTCTCGGATAAGGCTTTGAACCGCTATATGCTCGACAAGGCCGTGGCTACCATCTCGGATGCAGACATTGTGCTTGTCATGGCAGACCACCTGGATACCTTGGAGAAGATCACAGAGGTGGTTAAATTTATTCCGCAAACAGGCAAGGAAGCAATTCTCGCCATCAACAAGGCCGATTTGGCAAGTGAGGCTGCACTTTCCGAAAAGCTCCGCGAATTGGCTCCGGCATACCCGTTTTGTTTTACGTGCTGCATCTCATCTACCCTTGGGACCGGTATTGATACGCTGTTAGCCGAGATAAAGAAGCGTCTGCCTGAAGGCCCCCAGTACTTCCCCGACGACATGATCACCGATGCACCCGAGCGTTTTTTCTGCAAGGAGATCATCAGGGAGAAGGCCTTCGAGCTTACGCAGAAGGAAATACCGTATGCAGTGGCGGTTGAAATCGAGGAGTTCCGTGAGGCAGAGCCTGTATTCATCCGCGCCGTCATCCATGTGGAGCGGCAGTCTCAAAAGGTGATCATAATCGGATCTCGCGGGAAGAAGCTCAAGGAGATCGGCACACAGGCCAGGCTGGAAATCGAAAAGCATTTAGGGTGCAGGGTCTTTCTGGAACTCTTTGTGCGGGTCACCAAGGACTGGTCAAAAGATCCTAAGAGCCTGAAAGAGCTGGGATATCGATAATGCCGGTCGTCGCCATCGTAGGCAGGCCCAATGTGGGCAAATCAACGCTGTTCAACCTCCTCATAGGGGAGCGCCGGGCCATTGTCGGCCCGCAGCGCGGCATTACCCGGGACAGGATATACGGCAGATGGGCCATAGGCGAGGGATTAGAGGTAGACCTGGTGGATACGGGCGGGTACGACACCATAGGCGACATGCCGTTTGCCCAGTCCGTGCGCGATCAGACCGTCCTTGCCATTGACGATGCAGACCTGATCCTGTGTCTTTTTGATGCCAAGTCACCACCCACACCCGATGACAAGGAGCTGGTGAACATCCTGCGAAAGGCGAGTGCCCAGGTGATATTCATTGCCAACAAGGTGGATGATCTATCAGTCGGACACTCTGCTGCTGCGCTGTGCGAGCTGGGCATAGACGAGCCCATAGAGATCTCTGCGCTCAATAAAAAGAGTATCCTCACCTTGAAGGAAGCCGTAAGCGAGCGCCTGTCCCCAAACAAAATATTGTCTGTTGAAACCCAGACGGATGCGGTGCGTGTGAGCATCCTGGGCAGGCCCAATGTGGGCAAATCGCTCCTTCTCAACAAGATCATAGGAGAGGATAGGGCCATCGTATCTCCAGTGGCCGGCACGACCAGGGATTATGTTGATATCGCCATAGAGCACGTACATAAAAAGTATATTTTTGTTGATACGGCGGGCATCCGGAGAAAGGCCCGCATCGATGATGAAATAGAACGGTTCAGCGTCATGCGGTCGCTGCAGAATATAAACCTCTCACATATATGCCTGATGGTCGTAGACCCGCTCGAAGGACTCACCGACCAGGACAAGCGCTTGTGCGGCCTCATCATGGAGCACGGCAGGGCCTTTGTGCTGGTGGTGAACAAGTGCGACCTCATGAGTGATGTGGAGTTGAAGAATGTGAGAGAAAATATCAGGCATTCACTCAGGTTCATGCCCGATGCCCACCTGGCCTTCACCTCGGCACTGACCGGCAAGAATGTGGACAGCCTTTATCCCCTCATCGACGAACTGTTCATGAAGACGACGACCCGTGTCTCCACCGGCATACTCAACCGCCTCATGGCCGACATCGCGGATTCCCACACCCCGCCCATGATCAGAAACAGGTCGCTGAAACTCTATTACATCACCCAGACCAGCATCGTGCCGCCGCGCTTTCAGGTCGTGGTGAACTATCCGAAAGACGTCCCTGCAACCTATTCGCGCTTCCTCACCCACTCGGTGAAGAAGGCATGCGGCATGGAGGGGATTCCTATCATACTTAACTTCATGGGGAAGAAGTAGAAGAGCATTTTGGGACTTGTTTTTAAAACAGGTCCGTTCAAAATCTTCAAGATGCCCGTTTTTGCTGAATTTGAAAACTTCCTTGACTTATCGGAAGAGATGAGTTTCTATAAATAGAAACAATGGTGATCAAAGAGAGCCACTTGCAGAAGTCCAAGATTGTCATTCCCGCGGAAGCGGGAATCCAGTATTTTCTAGAACTTCTGGACCCCCGCTTTCGCGGGGGTGACGACTTTTTAAGTTTTGCAATTGGCTCAAGAATAATATGGAGGATTGCGCATGAAAGTTTTTCTTCGAGAAGATGAAATCCCAAGACAATGGTACAACCTGGCAGCCGACTTGCCTACTCCGATGCTGCCGCCGCTCGGTCCCGACGGTAATCCTGTCACGCCGGAGTCCCTTGCTCCTGTTTTCCCCATGAATCTCATTGAGCAGGAAGTGAGCCAGAAGCGGTGGATCGACATCCCGGAAGGGATACTCGAACTCCTGTACCAGTGGAGACCGTCGCCGCTCCATCGGGCAGTCTATCTTGAAAAGGCGCTCAAGACGCCGGCCAAGATCTATTTCAAAAACGAAGGTGTTTCTCCTGCCGGCAGTCACAAACCCAATACCGCCATTCCCCAGGCCTGGTACAATAAACAGTTCGGAATAGAAAAGATCACCACGGAAACCGGGGCCGGACAGTGGGGAAGCGCCTTATCCTATGCCTGCGCCCTCATCGGGCTGGAGTGCAAGGTATTTATGGTCCGAATCAGTTTCGAGCAGAAGCCTTTCCGGAAACTCATGATGAACCTATGGGGTGCGTGAATGCATAGCGAGCCCATCCACCCTGACACAGGCAGGCCGTGATATCCTGGCCAAGGACCCGGATACACCGGGAAGCCTCGGCATAGCCATCAGTGAGGCCATTGAAACGGCAGTCAGCGACCCGACCGGGAAGACGAGATATTCACTTGGGAGCGTACTGAACCATGTCATGCTCCATCAGACCATTATCGGGCTCGAGGCAAAGAAACAGCTGGAAAAGATCAATGAGAAGAAGGTGGATGTGGTCATCGGATGTGCAGGCGGCGGGAGCAATTTTGCCGGCATCGCATTCCCCTATGTGCTGGACAAGATCAACGGCGCCCAGATCGATATCATCCCGGTGGAACCGTCATCCTGTCCTACCTTGACACGGGCGCCTTTTGCCTACGACCACGGTGATGTCGCCAAGATGACCCCGCTGCTGCCCATGCACTCCCTGGGACATGAATTTGTCTCGCCCCCGATCCATGCCGGAGGGTTGCGTTATCACGGGATGGCTCCCCTGGTAAGCGCTGCCGCGGTTGAGGGGCTCATAACACCCCGCGCCGTGGATCAGCTCAAGTGTTACGAGAGTGCAATGTTGTGGGCCAGGACCGAAGGCTTTATCCCGGCGCCTGAGACCTCACACGCCATTGCGGCAGTGATAGATGAGGCGATCAAGGCCAGGGAAGAGGGCAAGGAGAAGGTCATCCTCTTTAACTGGAGCGGGCATGGGCTCATGGACCTCAAGGGCTACGAGAGTTTCATGGAGGGCAAGCTTATGGACTATCCGCTTCCTGAAGAAGACCTCCAGAGGTCCATCAAGTCCTTGAACGGCCTCCCAATACCCAAGGTCTCAAAGACAGGGAGATGGTAAGAATAGAGAAATATCCATACTTCTGACTTCACGACCAGGTGCCCAATATTCGGGCACCTGGTTTCTTTGTAATCTGCTAGTTATACCTATGCACAAAGAATTTGGGTTGCGTTAAATAAGACTGATATGCATGATGTTAAAGATTGATCATTTGGGGATTGCGTGCTCCGGGGTTATGTACCAAAGACAATTTGGACATGATAAATTTATGTCTTGGTTAGTGCCATATATTGAATGAGGAAGTTGAGAGTGATTTATAATTTTGAGTGGGATCCTTTAAAAGCCAAAGATAATATAACGAAGCATAAAGTTAGCTTTGAGCAAGCTGCGACTGTTTTTAAAGACCCGAATGCAATATCAATTTTTGATAATGATCACAGTGCAGGCGAGGACCGCTGGATCACTATGGGCCTGATATCCAATGGTACATTGATTGTTGTACATCATACATATAAACTGATAGATAATGAAACTGGTGAAATCCGAGTTATATCAAGCCGAAAAGCTTCAAAGAAAGAAAAGAAACAATATGTGGGGTGATCAGGCCGATGAAGAAAGAGTATGATTTCTCAAAGGGAGAACGCGGGAAATATTTTAAGCCCGGGATTAAACTAAATTTACCGATTTATCTGGATCCGGAAGTCTTGCCCGTTATTGAGCAAATAGCTGAGAAGAAAAATACTGATCTTTCCACAGTCGTAAATGATCTCATAAGAAGTGATCTTATGATTGCTGAATATATAAAATAATCTTACGTTAACAAGATAAATAGGCGCTGTCGCATTTAATCAAATAAGGCTTGCTCAGTACAGTTCGTACTTCACCAGTCTACCATCGAGCTGACCGTTTTTCAGCGGCTTTTTCCACGCAGTCCTGAGCCCTACTTTCTTGATGAGCTCCCGGTTGCCGAAATACACATATGCGGTTGAACCGGTGCAGCGCTGCTTGAGAAAATCTCCGAACTCCGTCATGAACGCCCCCATGTCCTGGCTGTTTTTCATCCTCAGCCCATAGGGCGGGTTGCAGACAATGGTTGTGTCTTTCATGGATTCAATGTCCTGAAACCTCAATTTTGAAAATCTGATATTCCTGCCCGAAGGGAGGTTGCGGCTGTTCAACCTTGCCATTTCGATGGCCTGCAAAGAGATGTCACTGCCTGCGATAAGGCCTTCTTTGAGAGGTCGTATCTTCTTGTCCGCCTCTTTCTTTACTGAAATCCAGGTGTGCTCGTCAAAGTCGGGCATGAAGCGAAACCGAATGACTCCCGGAAATATCCCGAAGGTATTGTGCAGTAATGCATAAGGGCCTCGAGCAGGAGCGTGCCGGAGCCGCACATGGGGTCGTACAGCGGTGTGAGGCCGTTCCAGCCGCTCAGGCGGATGATGGCGGCCGCAAGGGTTTCCTGCATGGGCGCATCAACCGCCTCTTCCCGGTATCCCCTGCGGTGCAGCGAGCCGCCTGACGTATCCAGGTAGATGGTGGCCTTGTTCTTGGAGATGTGGAGGTTGAAGCAGATATCCGCATTGATCCTTTCCACATTGGGCCTGTCGTCATATTTGTCCCTGAAGCTGTCCACAATGGCATCTTTCAGGATCAGCGCTGCATACTGGGAATGGTTGATTATGCTGTTGGATACGTTTGCGGAGATTACAAAGGTGTTGTCCAGGGAGAAGAGCTCGGTCCAGGGTATGGTCCGGGCAGTCTTATAGAGGTAATCGGTGCTGTGGCAGTCAAAGGTCAACAGGGGCGCAAGCACCCTGCTTATGATCCTGGCAGTGTAATTGATGCGGTAGAGGGCCTCATTGTCCGCGGAAAAATACAGCCCGCGGAACGTCGGCTTTACGTCCTGTGCACCAAGACCGGTCAGTTCTTCAACGCCCAGTTCATCCATCCCGTCAGCGATCTGGGCGAAAAACCGGTTGCTCATCTGGTAGTTGTATATCACTTCTGTCTGGGTCCTTTCGTTATGGCTGGGTATTAGATCACAGATCATATAGATGGTGATACTGTTTTTGTGCTTTTTATTATCAGGCCTTTGCTGCATCGGCTGATGGTTATGATGAATCAGGAGTTTGTGTATGAGAAGCGTAAAAAATCTGATCCGTTAAAAACCGTCATCTTGCAGCCTTCGAGGAGTGCTGATTTTCTCGGTCCTTCAATGCTGCAAGATGACGGTTTTTAACGGACCTGGTTTTAAAAAAATACCATTGTCGCTATATGTTTTATGCTTACTACCTGAAACGCTTACCGTAATTATTGGTACATTCAATTGCAGAATACGCCATGAAGCAAGCATTGACAAAAGCCACGGCATTGACTACGACACCAACAATGGAAGACATACGTAATTTCAGCATTATCGCCCACATCGATCATGGGAAATCCACCCTTGCCGACCGTCTGATCTTAAGGACCGGTGTCTGTGACATACGGACCTACAAGGACCAGATGCTTGACAACATGGATATCGAGCGGGAGCGGGGAATTACGATCAAGAGCCAAGCCATCTCGCTTCCCTATACGGCTAAGAATGGAAAGACCTATTACCTGAATCTCATCGATACGCCGGGCCATGTGGATTTTTCCTATGAGGTGTCCCGTTCGCTGGCATCCTGTGAAGGGGTGCTGCTGCTCATAGATGCCGCGCAGGGTGTTCAGGCCCAGACCATTGCCAATCTCTACCTTGCCCTGGAACACAATCTGGAAATCATCCCTGTCATAAACAAGATCGACCTCCCTTCAGCGGATGTGGAACGGGTCATCGAGCAGATCGATGCCGAGTTGGGGCTCGACCCGTATACGCACCTGGAGTGCTCTGCCAAGGAAGGCATAGGGATCGACGAAATACTTGAGGCCATCATCACCAGAATCCCGCCGCCAAAGGGCGACCCGGAAGCGCCCCTGGCAGCATTGATATTTGATGCACATTATGACTCCTTTCGTGGAACTATCATCAGCTGCCGCGTCTTCGAAGGGACAGTGAAGGCCGGGGATATGATCAGGTTCATGTTCAATGACTCGGTCTACCGCGTGGAAGAGGTGGGACACTTTCTCCTTTCCCGTGAGAAGCTCGGTCAGCTCTCGGCAGGGGAGGTGGGCTACATCATCGCCGGCGTGAAGACAGTCTCGAGCGTGAGCATCGGCGACACGATCACCCTGCAGGACCGGCCCTGCGACAAGCCTCTGCCTGGGTTCAAAGAGGTGAAGCCCGTTGTCTTCGCCTCCATATACCCCATAGCCTCGGATGACTACGAAGACCTGGCCGAGTCTGTGGAAAAGTACAAGCTCAACGATGCAGCCTTCATCTATGAGAAGGATTCCTCGGTCGCCCTGGGGCAGGGCTTCAGGTGTGGCTTTCTGGGCCTATTGCACCTGGACATCGTTCAGGAGCGTTTAGAGCGCGAATATGATCTGTCCATCATCCTGTCTGTGCCGAGTGTCCGCTACCGGTTCACCCTCAAGGATGGGACGATGCTCTATGTGGACAATCCCACGCATTACCCCAATCCCATGACCATTGAGAGTTCCGAAGAACCGTACATCCGGGCAACCATGATGCTGCCCGACCGCTACCTGGGCGTTGTCATGACCCTGTGCATCGAAAAGCGTGGGCTTAACTCCAACCTGCACTACACAAGCCCGGGCAGGGCTGAGCTGACCTATGAGATGCCCCTTGCCGAGGTGATTTATGACTTTTACGATCGCTTCAAATCCGTGACCCAGGGCTACGGCTCATTTGATTATGACCTCATCGATTACCGGCAGAGCAACCTCGTGCTCCTGGATATCCTGGTCAATGGCGAGAAGGTGGATGCCCTTTCCCAGATCGTCCATCGTGACCGCGCCCGCGCCCGTGGTGTCCTGGCATGCGACCGCCTGAGGGATGAGATACCCCGGCAGA
Source organism: uncultured delta proteobacterium (assembly GCA_963785235.1). Classification (GTDB taxonomy): domain Bacteria; phylum Desulfobacterota; class Desulfomonilia; order UBA1062; family UBA1062; genus MWEI01. The sequence goes on from CAWAUM010000004.1 coordinate 42,972, forward strand.
TGTTCAAGATTGCCATCCAGGGCGCCATTGGTGGAGAGATTATATCCCGGTCCACCATCTCGGCCTTCCGCAAGGATGTAACGGCAAAGTGCTACGGCGGCGATATTTCAAGAAAGCGCAAATTGCTTGAGAAGCAGAAGAAGGGCAAGAAGCGGATGAAGATGATCGGCTCTGTCAGCATCCCCCAGAGCGCCTTCATGGCGGTGTTGAAGTCCGACACGGATTGATGATTACGGAGATGCCTCCTGTCCCCGGGTTGTACGTCCACATCCCGTTCTGCAAGACCAAGTGTGGATACTGCGACTTTTTTTCCATCACGGACACCAGGCTCATGGAGAGCTTTCTCAATGCACTGTCCAAAGAGATAGACACATACGGCGAAGAATTCGCAGAATTCGACACCATCTATCTCGGCGGCGGTACCCCATCGCTGCTTTCACTTGATCAGATTGAGGTCCTCCTGGACAAGATCCACCTTGCCTATCATGTCCTGCCCCATACGGAAATAACCATTGAGATCAATCCCGCTGATTGGGGACGTAAAGATCTGGAAATGCTCCGCGGCCTGGGCATAAACCGCATCAGCATAGGCGTCCAGTCTTTTGACGACAACGAGCTGATCTTTCTGGGCCGCAGGCACAACAGGGCCCAGGCCATACGCACCCTCGAAGACGCCATCAATGCAGGATTCGGCAATGTCAGCATAGACCTGATGTACTGCTCTGCCTGGCCAGACCCTTGACCAGTGGCAGGTTTCCCTCAGGGATGCCCTGAGTTTTGAGCCTGCGCATCTTTCCTGCTACGAACTTGAGCTCAAACCCCACACCCCACTGGGCATCAGGTACGACAACGGTGAGTTCCCTTTTCGCACGGAAGACTCACAATATCATTTTTTCATGAAAACATCAGAATTCCTGGAGGAATCCGGATACATCCATTACGAGGTCTCCAACTTTGCCTTTGGCATGGAAAAGGCATCCAGGCATAACCGGAAATACTGGGATCATACGCCTTATCTCGGGCTCGGCCCTTGTGCCCATTCCTTCAATAAAGGAAAGCGCTGGTGGAACCATGAATCAGTAGAAGATTACACCCGCGATCTCGATGCCCTGAAGAGGCCCGTGAGCGGTTCGGAGATACTCGACCACGAACAGCTTCGCATGGAGGCCCTGTTCCTGGGCCTGAGGACAAAAAAAGGCATTGACATAGAGCAGTACCGGGGCCGTTATGATTACGACCTTACACAAGAAGATGGCCTGGGGCTCAGGCAATTGGAAAAGACGGGTCTCATGGAGATCAAGGACGGTTTCATCTGTCCCACCAGGACCGGCATGGCCGTAGCGGACAGCCTGGCGCAGCTGTTTTCAAAGCCAAAAAAGGTCTTAAGGAAAAGGACATGAAAAATCCACCAAAAGAGATCAGGCCTGAAGAAGGGAAGGGAAAGCAGAACTTTCTGAGAGTAACAGGGCCCACCGAGCTCATGAAATTTCTGATTGCTCAGATGCCGGACAAGAGCCGCAAGACCATTAAGTCTCTCCTGGCGCATAACCAGGTCTCCGTAGACGATAAAATAACCTCACAATTCAATCATCCCCTTAAGGCAGGTCAACAGGTCAGGGTAAACTTCTCCAAGGTGCTTCAGGTAAATAAGGACAAAGGGCTGAAAATCATATTTGAGGACCCCTCTGTCATCGTAATTGATAAAGACCCCGGCCTGCTTTCCATAGCTACGGATAAGGAGAAAGAACGGACTGCATACAGGATATTAAGTGATCAGCTGAAGTTAACTGATCCAAAGGCCCGTATCTTTGTGGTTCACCGTCTTGACAGGGATGCCTCTGGAATACTGATATTCGCCAAGAGCAAAGAAATACAGCAGATACTCCAGCATGCCTGGAAGGAAGATGTCATTGAACGCAGTTATGTTGTCGTGGTGGAAGGCAAGGTATTACAAGCCCAGGGCACCATCACCTCATGGCTGAAGGAAAACAAGGCCCGTGCAATGTACTCAAGCCTTACGCCTGATGATGGCCAGAAGGCCGTTACCCACTACCAGGTTATCAAAAGCAATGATGAGTACTCATTATTGCAGGTGAGGCTTGAAACAGGACGCAAGAATCAGATCCGTGTCCATATGAAAGACCTTGGCCACAGCATAATAGGGGACAAAAAATATGGCGCAACCCAAAACCCTGTCAACCGCCTTGGCCTCCATGCCAGGGTCCTTGTATTCCGTCACCCAATAACCGGCAAGGAACTGCGTTTTGAAACCCCGACGCCTAAGAAATTTTTGCGCCTGTTCATCAATGAAGGTCGTTAGCCGGAATTATTTAAGGGGCATACTTTTCCTCTATGCACACCTCGATAGTGAAGTTGCCATTCTCGGTTTCAAACGTGATGGCGATGATAGGCTGCTTGGTGATGTGTGTGATTCCATGGTTTTTACCCGTGATCACGGTAGGGATGGCGCCTTTGAGTATCCTTCCCATGGACTCAAGCTTCTGCCGTGCCTGGCCTGACACGATGTTCAGGATCTCGCCCACGGCATCCTTGACCTCGTCATTGATTGCTGTAACCGGCTCGCCGAACATGTTGCTTACAATAGATAAGATGCTTTTCTCGGAAAAACTCACCGAAAGGGTGCCCCTGGCTTCGCCGCTGAGCCCCACGATGCCGGAAACATCTCCTTTTGCGATTGAGTCTTTTTTCAGATAGGGTTTACCCGCTGTAGCCTTGGTAAAGGCCATGGACGATAAGACATGCAGTGTGGCTTCAATAAACGGATTGATGAGAGAAACATCCATATCTACCTCACATGATTATTGCTATCTTTTAAGATTATCACCAGTCCAGTACCTTTCGTACTTTTTCATGCTTTTTCTTACCACGAGCATAAGTGACATTATATGGTACGCTGCCAGTGGATAAGAATCAAGCCATGAGTGTTTTATAACCAAGCCCAGAAGGGCTTGCCAGTGTTCTTTCATATTTCACATACAACAATTCACGACACAACCACAACCATCTGTAGGTCGGGTCACCTGATCCAGCAGGTATTTCTCAATGATGATGCCGTCTTGAGTATTTTCTGTTGCAAAAGGTGGCTTCAGGGTGCAAAAATAATTCATGGATTACAGCAAATACTAATATGACCCTGGAATACATGAAGAAGAGCCCTTCTCCTTACGATGATTAACCGCCCGTTGTGCCATGCTGGGGCATCTGGTCCCTTTCACCTATTGCATGGCCCCTGGTTCGGATCTTCCATGCCGGAGAATCCTTGATTGCTGGCATGAGCGTATTGATATTGCAGCCTTTCTTGACGAAACCCTCTCACCTGAAGAGATAGAATCCATCACCGCTCCTCCAAGGCCGAAGGTCATGCAGCTTCTGGATCTGGTGCAGAAAGCAAAGACCAAATCATAGAACTTTTTTTATTACTTGCTACTAAAAGATATCTGCCAGCACACCCAGTGATTTTTCTATCATATCAGGTGTAAACGACAGAAGGTTCAGGCTGCCCTGGAAGGGAGCGGTGTCTATATGTTCTATCTCAAATCCCGGGAAAAATTTTTGGGCAATGGCATCTGCAATATAGACGAGGTGGACGAGGTCGGCATTCTTTACTGCCTTGTCCGGGCGGTGATGAAACAGGATCACATCTTTGATCACTTCCGGCAGCTTCCAACTTTCAGCAAGGTGGAGACCGGCAAGATTGTGGTCTATGCCGAATATCTTATGCTCAAGGATGCTTGAATCTTCTCTATTGGCACTCAGAATCCGATAAAAGAGTGGCTGAACCTTGGCCATGTACTGATCGAGCACGACCTTCCCGATATCATGGAGCAGCCCTGCCGTGTATGCAAGATCAGGCCTTATCTTGCCGTGGATGCGTGAGAGCTTCTCGCTGAGCCGGGCGGTTGCCAAGGCATGGTAAAACAGACCCCCACGCATTAACGAGTAACCCTTTTCAGAGCAACTTAAGAGCTTTTCCGCCTGAGCCGTGATGATCAGTTGGATCAGGGCCTTGCTGCCGATAATTGTTATGGCATCATCGATGGTCTCGATCTTCCTTTGTATCCCCATGTAAGAGGAGTTGCACAATTTGAGTACTTCTGCAGCCATCACCTGGTCTTTGCGAATTTCAGAGGCGATGGTGGCAATGTCGGTCATCTCGTCTGAGATCATGCTTGCAATGCCCAGTGCGATCTGGGGTACCGGCTGGAGGTCTTCGATGGTTTTGCCTATTTCAGCAAGGGCCGGCATAGTGGCAGGCTGGGTGATCTTGTTGCGAGTGTTCTGGAGCATGGGCTCTATGGTGCAGGCTGCCTTGTCCACATCCAGCATGATACAGAACCCTATTGTTCCGCTTGCCTCGAGCAATTTGATGGGGATACCGGTTTCTTTGAGAATTTTGAGCGTTATCTCCAGGGTTCTGCCGCCGATGTTAAGGGCGAGCTCCTGGTGAGAGCTGGGATCAACGAGTGCACCACCCGAGATATAGGCAGACAGGTTTTCTTTCAGGGCGCCTGCATTGTCCAGCGATTTAAGAAAAATCGGGATGCCTGTGCTTGCATAATAAGAGAGCTGGCTTTCAGGGATATCGCAAAGCGGCTCAGGCAGCAGGATATGTATCATGCCGCCGATGTGCCGTTTTGAATCGAGGATTGCCACACCGACACAAGACCCGAGATATGCCTTCATCTGGCCCGATCTGCTGATCTCTATGCCGCCGCTTGGTATGATGGTCATGTATACCCTGACTCCCTTTACCTTGAGGAGATAACGCACCAGGAGGTGCACTTTTCGTACTATCCTCTTAGATATAATCGGTTATACTTTTCTGAAATATAAATGATTTACTGGTGCTTAAAGATGAGTTTTACGGCCATGAATAGAATCCGCCCTTATTCTCACCCCTTCTCCGGTACACAACCACGGTCGGGGTCTTTGTATTTGAGAGGGATTCCATGGTTTTCATGGCATCTTCGTAGTACCCCACCTGGTCAATCAGTTTGAATTTCATGCCTGTTGATGCTGTCATGACCCGGCCATCAGCTATTACAGTAATATCTTCAGGTTTCACCGGTCTTATGGCCTTCACCTTTGCAATGAAATCCTGGCTGAATTCCGTTACTATCCCTTCCAGGATGGCTTTATCGTCTTTGTTCATATCTCGCAGTATGGTACCCGAGTCCTTGAGTTTTCCAGAAGTCAGCGTCTGGTTCTTAATGCCGAGTTTGTCCATAAGGCCTTCCAGACTGATGGAAGGCAGGAGAACCCCAATATTGCCCACCACGGCGGAGGGCAATGCGACAATACGGTCAGCAGATAAAGCCACCATATAGGCGCCTGAGGTGCCCTGGCCGGTTATGCAGGCTACAATTGGGATCTTGCGGGTCTCCTTGAAGTCCTTGATCTCTCTGAAAACCAGGTCTGAGGCTGTCACACCACCCCCTGGCGAATCGATCTTGAGAAGGATACCCTTGATGGCCTTGTCTTCTTTGGCCATTTCCAGGACACCATCGATCCGTTCAAGGGTCCCCTGCCTGGTGGCTATAAAGCTGTCCCTCATGGCTGTTGTGGTGATCATGCCGAGCACCTCTATTACGAGGATCTTGTCTTTTGAGCCCTCTTTCAGAACCCGTTCTTCGAAAGGTTGAGTCTGCATAAGGCTTCCAAGATCGAACGAGATAAATGCACACCCATGGAGAACGAGTAATCCAAAAAAGACTGCAGCAATTCTAAAAATCTTTATCTTATTGAGACAATTGCATAACTCAGAAAAAGGTGTCACCCCCGCGAAGGCGGGGGTCCAGAAGTTCTTAATAAGACAAGATTCCCGCTTCCGCGGGAAAGACATCCTTTGAAATTTACGATTAGTTCTATTCATTGCGGATTTCACCTCCAACGGTAATCTCAGGAATCAGCAGGGTAGGTTGGGCATCGGCGATAGGCACCCCTTGTCCGTCTTTTCCGCACGTGCCGATTCCGAAACCAAGATCGTTACCCAGCAGCTCAATGGAATTGAGGATTTTAGGACCGTTCCCTATGAGCGTTGCCCCCCGGATGGGTTCGCCCACACAACCATTTTCAATGAGATAGCCTTCGGATACATTGAAGACGAAGTCGCCTGTCACCGTGTTTACCTGTCCACCGCCCATCTTTTTCACGAATATGCCGGCATGCACCTTCCTGATGATCTCTTCTGCGTTCAGGGGTCCCGGCTGGATGATCGTGTTGGTCATGCGCGGGATGGGCCTATGGCGGTAGGATTCACGCCTTGCATTGCCGGACAGTGGCAGGCCGAGTTTCTGAGCAGTGATGAGGTCGGTCATGAACCCCTTGAGGATGCCGTTCTCCACCAGGACAGTCCGGTTGGTGGGGCTCCCTTCATCATCACAGCCCATGGAGCCTCTTAAGCCTTTGATGGTGCCGTCATCAATGACCGTGATGGCAGATGACGCAACCTGCATGCCCATCTTGCCGGAATAGACCGACAGGCCTTCACCGGCCAGATCGGCCTCCAGGCCGTGGCCGATGGCCTCGTGCACCATTGTACCGCCGGCATCACTGGAAAGAACTACCGGCATGGTACCGGCCGGTGCACGCCTGGCTTTGATGGTGTTCAATGCCCTGCAGATGGCCCTTTTGGCAATTTCATCAGGGGGGGTCTCTTTGAACAACTCGAATCCACGGGCTCCACCCATGGGTTCATAGCCCGTCTCCATGAGCGAATCCCGGGCAACGATCCCCTGGACAACAAAAATAATGGTGTCCCGAGAGTCTTCTGCAATGAATCCTTTTGAGTTTGCAATGAAGACCCTGCGTGATCCATCGCCATACATGACTTTCACCTGCACTACGGAGCTGTCCATTCCCCATGCTACATCTTCCGCCTTTTGAACAAGCGCTATCTTTTCTTGGGGATCTATCCTGACAGGATCGATATCCATGAGGACTGTTGAGGTCGAAGGCCTTTTCATGAGTGCGATGGCTCCGGAGAAACTTCCTGACTTGACTGCCGAGGCCACAGTATCGGCAAGATCATCAAGCGAAGAAGGATCATTCGTGTAGGCATACGCAGATCTTTCACCTATGACAACCCTCAGCGCTATCCCCGACTCTTCAGTGATAAGGAACTTTTCGATCTTGTGTGCCTCGCAGATTATGGATGTGCCTTTTTTCTGTTCAACATAGAGTTCTGCAAAATCACCGCCTTTGGCGAGAGATCGTTTGAGTAACCGCTCACAATCAATATCGCTGATCTTTATCACTTTCGCACAAGGAGACTCCGGCCAATCTACGGATTGGCCAAGAGATGAATTGTGTGTCATTCTATTCCTCCCATGAACCTGTATGGTGCAACCAGATCAGCCCTTACCGGTTTTGGCAACGTTCTGAGCTTGATATAAGCGCCAAGATTCTGCATACCGGCTACTGTATGTTTTTCACCATCGAGGATCACTATATCATTGGGCTGATAGGTATATCTTTGCTTTTTGATCCTCAGGTGACCCTTGGACAGCTTCTCTCCACGGTATTGTCTTAAGTTCTCTCCGTTCAGGTTTTTGTTTCTTGTCCTGCGGCCGCAATTAAGCTCACTGCCGGAAGCCTTTTCCCCTGTCCTGATATCTATGTACTGTGCATCATAGAACTTGCAGAAAGAACGGTTGTTGCGCCTTGACTGTTTGAAGGTGATCTGGGCCGTCCTCATCTGTGCCTCACCTCCCGCGATCACAAACGCGTCGTTAGCATGGGATTTCGGGATATCAAGTTCGATGCGCTTAGATTTGGTTACATGGCCGAAGGTGAGGCTTGTTTCAAAGCCTTTCGCCCTGAGCCTGTCAAGGAGCATCCACCTTACGATCGTCATAAAGGTCTTCTGCCGGAACGATTTGACTGCCGGCGTCCAGCCATACAGAAATCCCTTATCCTTGTGGTTCTCCGGCTTGTGGCACTTGTCGCAGAGAGTAATCAGATTTGCAGGCCTGTCGCTCCGGTCTTCCTTCCAATAACCGATATGATGTACCTGGAGGACCTTCTCATGCGCCTTGTTTCTGCAGTTCGGGTTCTGGCATTTGTGCCCGTCACGGTGCAGGATGTATTCGCGCAGGTTCCAGTAACCGGCCTGTTCGCCCTGTTGGTACTGCTTCCCCTCGATCTCGGGGTCCTTGATCTTCTGGATGTCGAATGCGGCAACTTCGACTATGACGGACGAGACGGGAAGGATTCTTCTGATCTTGTCAACCAGACCAAGCTGCGCATCCAGCTTGTTCTGTATGGACGGTGCTAGCCATCCTTCAGGCCTGCGCCGGTTGTCGAATCTGGGATCCCTGAATCTCAGCCGGCTTCTTCTCTGGCTCTGGTACTTGCGACATTCCTCAATCCTCGCGGACTGATCCTTAGGCAAAAGGAGTTCACCGGCGAGGAACTCTGCTTTTTCAGTGATCGTAGAGAAACCCGCTGTTTCGTATCCGGAATCCAGCCCCATTGTAATAGGTTGTACGGTTTCACCGGTAGCCCTCTTCAGCCTGATGGTAAAAGGTTTTGCCTTAACGACATATGCATTGCCCTCCCGGAGCAGTTTCCTCGCCTTGCGGGGAAAGCTCGGCATGAGAGGTTTCCCCTCCATATTTAAAACGCATACCCTGGTTTCCTTGACTTCCAACAAATCTCCTGTTGTTGACGGATACCCTCGGGTTCCGTCCTCCTTTCGGAGTTGGCCCACATCGCCAATGTTTTGCAGGGTTTTTGCCCGGCTCACTTCGCCCTCCCGTGAGCGATGTTTAAAACCGATCCGCAGTGTCCAGGACTTGTGGAGCATCCCGGAGTGCCTATGTCATTCCCACAAAACGTAGCCCGGTGGGAACTTCCGTTCCCCTGGCTGAGGCTAATCAACCAAGCTCTCAAGGTTTTACCCCCTCAAGCCCCAAACCAATATTTTCATTGGTTGCGGGTAGTTGACCTCCATGATTTCACCTCTCTTGCCGTATCGCGCCGGATATCACGTTCCTTGATGACATCTTTTTTGCTATGTGCCCGCCGCCCTTTGGCAAGACCCAACTCCACCTTGATGCGGTTGCCTTTTATATAGAGCCTTAACGGAACCAGGGTGAGCCCTTTTTCTTTAACCTTTCCGTTCAGTCTGAAGATTTCCCGTCTGTGTAAAAGAAGCTTTCTTGGGCATGTGGGATCATAATGAATATTCGATGCCTGGGCATACGGGCTTATATGGAAATTATTCAGAAAGACTTCATAGTTCCTGATCTGAGCATAGCCGTCCTTTATGTTTCCCCCACCGTTTCTGAGGGATTTCACCTCGGGGCCGCTCAGCACGATACCCGCCTCGATTGTCTCAAGTATCTCATATGAGTGCCTGGCTGTCTTATTGAGGCAAAGGTTTTTTTGGGCTTCAGGATCTTTCATGAATTAATGCCCCATTTTCAGTCTCATCAAAGGTATGTCAGGCAAGCTCAAATATATCGTGGGCATTTTCCATGATCTCTTTGCTCATGAACTCATAAATTTCGGCAGCGGTTCTCATCTCAAAGATATGGCTCACAATGCCCTTGCACTTTTCAATGCTGAGTTTTCTGGCCATCTCTTTTATGTGAGAAATTGCAAAGGCATTCGTCGAGAGGGAATCAATGCCCATCCCCAACAGGATCGGGGTATAGATCTCGCGGCCGGCCATTTCGCCGCACATGGATACCGGAATACCGGCGTTGTGCGCCGCATCAACGGTGAATTGGATAAGGCGCAAGACACCTGGATGCAGGGGTTCGTACAGGTAGTTTACATACTCGTTGCCCCGGTCGATGGCGATGGCATACTGTATGAGATCATTGGTGCCGAGACTGAAAAAATCCACCTCCTTTGCAAGGATATCCGCAATGACCGCTGCGGAGGGGACTTCGATCATAATGCCTACCCGGATATTCTCGTCAAAGGGGATGCCGTCTTTTTTCAAGGTCAGCTTGGTCTCTTCCAGGATATCCTTGGCCTTGGCCAGTTCCTCCATACCTGAAATCATGGGAAACATGATGGAGGTGTTGCCATAGTGACTGGCCCTGAGTAGGCCTCTCAGCTGTGTCTTGAAGATGTCTACTTCCTTGAGGCATAACCTGATGGCGCGCAACCCCATGACAGGGTTCCTCTCGTTGATCACCCTGCTCAGGCCGGCATAGAATTTGTCTCCGCCAAGATCCAAGGTGCGGATGACGGTGTTGAAGGGGGAGACCGTTTCCACAACCGTCTTGTATGCCTCGAAATGGTCCTCCTCCGTGGGGATCTCCTTGCGGATGAGATACAGGAATTCAGTCCGGTAGAGCCCGATCCCCTCGGCGCCGTGATCAAGGACTGTCTTAACCTCTTCCTTGAACTCGAGGTTGCCTTTGACCTTTATATACTTGCCATCCTTGGTGATGGCGGGTTCCTTGGCCTTTTCCTTGAGTTTGAGCTCAAGGCTCAGATAGGACCTGGCCCTGTTCTCATATTCGTGTAATTGTGATTCAGAAGGGTTGACGATAACAACCCCAGAGATGCCGTCGAGTATGAGATTGTCGCCGGGATTGATAAGAGACGAAACATTCTCAAGACCTACGACTGCAGGTATTTCAAGTGAGTGGGCGATGATGGCTGTGTGAGAGGTAAGGCCACCGACATCGGTTGCAAAACCAAGCACCTTGTTCTTGTTGAGCATGGCCGTATCTGCCGGTGAAAGGTCGTGCGCCACTATGATGCTGTTGTCAAGCAGGTGGAACCCGCTGGTTTGCCTGCCGATGAGGTTGCGCAGCAGACGTTCACTGACATAGGTCGTATCCGTTACCCTGCTTTTGATGTACTCGTCATCGATGGCTTCAAAGGCCTGTTCAATCTCTTGAATGGCTATTTTCAAGGCCCACTCGGCATTGATGTAATCTTCGGTTATGAGTTGCTTTACCCGGTCTATGAGGGCCGGATCTTTCAGCATGAGCAGATGGGTTTCGAGGATAAGAGAATGCTCTTTAATTACATTATGTGTCTCAAGGGTGCGAATGGCCTCGCCGATCTGTTTCTGAGAGAGGACCATGGCATCATAGAAACGCTTGAGCTCGTCCTCGACACGGTCTTCCGAAACGCGCAGTTTGGGATACCGTTCAATTTTTTTCGTATCAATAATAACGGCCTGCCCGATGGCAATGCCGGCTGAGGCGGGAACACCGTGCAAGATATGGACCTGTTGCTGGGACATTACCGCTCTCCGAACCCGTCTTTCACCAGGGATACAAGGGAATTAATAGCGTCCTCTTCGTCTTTGCCATCAGAGCGGATGATGATCTTGGCCCCTTTCACTGCAGCAATAGTAAGCAGTTCCATAATGCTCTTTCCATTCACCTTCATGTGATCTTTTACCACCTCAATCTTTGAGGTGAACTGTGATGCCTGCTTGGAGAATAATGCGGCTGATCGGGCGTGCATACCAAGCTTATTCACAATAATGACATGCTCTTCTCTCATCGTAGCATAGTCCATAACATGGATAGTGTAAATACTCCATATACTAACCAGAATATGTTCACGCGCAGTTTTATAAGGACTGTGCTTGTGACGAAAATGAAGAATCCTGCAGCAAAACCATGGTTGATACCAATCCAGCCAGGGACCAGGCAGAGGATAACCCCGGCCAGAAAGGGGATAAGAAGGGAAACGTTTTTGGAAAAGTCAACGGAGAGCATGTGCCCCAAAGACAGCGCCCCTTGGGGGCCTTGCAGGTATCCCAAAAAAAAGCCCCAGGTCATCGTCCAGAGATGAATTGAATTGAAGAGAACAAGGGCGATGAATAAACCCCAAAGCTGGTCCGCTATGGCCGATATCAGCAGTAAAAGAGCAAGGAGCGGTTTCAGGGTTGTCCAGAACAATGTGTCGCCTATGGCTGCAAGGGACCCGGTCAGCGAGGGCCTTATCTTTTCTATTAACTCTTCATCGCCTTTTTCATACAGGTGGAGAAAGACGCCGATTGCAGTTGGGGCCATATAGGGTTGCGTGTTGAAGAATGGAGTGTAGCGTTTAATGGCATCAGGTGTTTTTTCCGGGATGATGTGTTTAAGCCCTGGAAGTATTGCATGAGTGAACCCGATGTTCTGCATACCTTTGAAATTCCAGGCAGCCTGGATAAACAAAGAATTCCACAGAATGGACAGGGCTACCCGTATCGGCATTTTCACAATAGAGGATTCAGTAACACACCTTACCTGGTGCGTCAATAAACCCGGGTAGAAGAGATTATTGCTTTACTCTAGCGAAGCTCACAAACTACATTCTTGCCTAGTATACGCGCGGCTTTGCCAATAGTTTTTAATGTTACAGAAGTATTGTCCGGATTGAGCAAGCGATTAACTGCGGCGCGACTTGTATTCATCATGATCGCTAATTTTTTCCTCGTAAGGTTTTGTTCTTCCATAACCCTTTGAAGTTGATGTGAGATTACTTTCTTAATCGCTGCAAGAGTTACCTCTTCAAGGATATCCTCTTCTTTTAAAAAGTCATCAAAGTCAGATCCAAGGTGCTTTTTGTTAATCATGTTTGCCTCTCACTGTTGATAATCTCTTTCGGGCTAATCTTAAATCTTCTTTAGGTGTTTGCTGGTCTTTCTTTATAAATCCGTGTAGCAGAATAATTCTGCCCCCACCCACGGTCATAATCACCCTTGAAATTCTGTTAATTAGCTCCGTTCTTACTTCCCAAAGATCTTTTTCAAGATGTCTAACAGTCGGCATACCTATTGGCCACCCAAACTGAACAGCCTTTATGTCTTCGCCTATTAATTTCTTTTCTTCTTTGGGTAATCCCCTTAACCATTCCCTTACCGGCTCTTTCCCTGCTAATGTTTTATAAAATACAACTGTCAATAGAGAGCCCGCAATCATTTAGATACCCCATGTATCAAAAAAGATACATGGGGTCAATATATATTTACTTATTTGTTTCACGGATAATGCTTTCAATATAGGTATGCTGGCAGCATCTTGTTCATAAAAGAGGGAGCAGGTTGTGGCTGCTTTACTTAAAGTTGATTTAGATGGAGGATTTGAAGGGATCAATTTTAAAAACAATTCCACGGTCACAATGAGTATTATGCTTAAGGCCACCTGAAGCGTATAGAGAGAATATATGTTTGGAGCATTACCTTGATGTCTTAACGCCAAGACGTTTACAGTATGGGAGGATCTTACATTGTGAGCACAATGGGCTTACCGGCAGACATATGTGCTGCCCATACGGCACAAGGTAGTTGTTGATCTCCTTCCAGTATTGCCTTGGAAGGATTTCCCGGAGCTTCATCTCAGTTTCATCCGGGGTCCTGGTTGACAGATATCCCCACCGGTTTGTAATCCTGTGGACATGCGTGTCTACACAGATCCCCATTTTGTCGAAACCTAATATAACAACCAGGTTTGCCGTCTTTCTCCCGACACCCGGGAGTTTCAGGAGTTCGTCAAGGTCTTGAGGGACTTTACCATCATGCTCCTCATTGATTATCCTTGAGGTCTCCTTGATGTTTTTTGCCTTTGTTTTATAAAACCCAACAGGATAGATGGCGTGCTCGATAGTTTCTTGTGGCAGGTCTGATATCGCCTCAGGTGTTGAGGCAATGGCCGACAACCTTTCAAACGCATGATCGGTTGTGATGTCCTTCGTCCTGAGGGAGAGCATGGTGGAAATGAGTACCTTGAATGGGTCATGATCGCGGGCGACCCTGCCGACTATGGGTTCCTTTAACTTGGTCACCTCATGGGAGAGGATCTTGAAGACTTTGTGGATTGTCAGAATGCAACTCCGAAACGGAGCAGATAACGTCTGTCTTTTTGCTGCCCTGAATGGGTTCCAACCTCTTCTGCATAGGTAAGGAGATCAAATTGAACCTTTTTTGTATCTGCTCCGAGCCCAAAGGTAAGGTAACCCTGATTCACCCCGGTTCTCAGTCTTATGATCTTGGTAAGGGAATATTCAAGACCAAGATGGATTCTTTTGCCGACATCGTCGTCATCTCCCATCCAGCCAAGTATATCAACATAATCAGCTGCAAGGGTTAAATCGCCGATCCGTTTCGAGACACCTATGTCTATGTGAGGATCAAGGTCTTCTGCATCCCCGAGTTTGTTTCCAATGAGATTACTGACACTCAATCCTAATTGAAGAGGTTCTGGGGCTACATCTTCTAGGGCGGGCTGAATTTTATATATGACACCAAGATCGAGCAATCCCCCGCTGCCATCTTGAACATCATCCCTGAGACGGCTTTTGAAATTATGAGTGGTTATATCAGCTGCGCTGTACTCATTCACAAGACTTTTCCTGTAGAGGTATTTTATATTTGAACCGATAAGTAAGTTATTTTCAAGGAAAGGCCAGGCATAGCCTGCACATACCCCTCCATCACCTATGGCATCGACAGATAATTTCGGGTACTGTCTGTCCCGCACCTGGAGGTTGGATTTTACCGTACTAATAAGCCCAAAGGCAAAGTTGGGCTTCGTGTAGTTTGGGAAGATGGATGTAGCAATATGTCCGTAATCCCCAATATGGTCTTGTAAGAAGCTGGCAACTTCTTGTGAATTATCTGTATCAACATCCCAGGCATCTTTGTGAAAATTGTACGACTTTTTCGAACCTTCTATTTCAAGGTTTATGAGAGATACCCGGTTTTCTTTGATGTTTGCCAGACCTGCAGGATTGTAAAACAGTGCATTGGCATCATCCGAGAGGGCCGTGAATGCACCACCCATACCCAAAGGTCTTGCCCCTTTGTATATGTATGGCAATTCTTTGGCAAAGATATTCCAAGAAAACAAAAAAATTAGAATATATATTATTCCAACACATTTTTTCATGATAATCCTCCGGATAACAAATACTTAATAGTTCTACTTTGCAAGACTCTGGGCATATTTGTATAACCCTGCGGATGTAAAGTTCATTATGAGTTCATCAGAAACAGTTACACCAGATGTTGTTCCAAGAGCTGAATAGAGAATATCATAGAGAAAATCATTCAGACGATCCTTCATTTCATTTGGTTTCGGGTATGCGTTTGAAAAGGCAATGACGGCATTATTGATATTCATGAGGTCCTGTTGATAGGAAGGGATACCGCCACTGGTGGTTATTACAACGAAATTGTTTGCGCTGACACCAGACAAGGTAGTTGCTTTGTAAGCAGCTGTATTAATGGGCATTAAATCATATTTTGTCGCATTGCCCATGAACATGATGAAATGGGTTGCAGAGGCGAATCCGAGCTGGATTGTATCATCGGGAGTAGCTTTCCCTTTTTCTGCCATGACCTGCAGCGTTTCATCTGCCGTGTTTATATAGCCAAGGATATCAGGCATGAGGGTGCTAGCTATATATTTTTCTTCCCCATCTACGGTAACATTGGATGAAGAGATCATGGAAGCCATGACATCAAAGGGTTTTAAACCTGCACTGTTTGAATTAGCTATGAATAGGGTAAGGTCAATCCCTGCCTTGCCCATATATGCTGAGGCCAACAATTGTCCTACGTTTGGGTCGAGGGCTGAAGTAGTATATATGGCACTCAGATCTGAGATGACTTGGTCATACTTCGAGTTATCAAGGTCTATCCTGGCTTGTTCTATCTTTGAATCACCACTTGAATCTTGAGAGATCCCTTCTAAAATACTGTCTTGGCTGCAGGCAGAAAGAAACAGCAGGATGACAAATCCCCAGAGATAAGCCTTCATATAATACCCCCTGAATATATGCATGTTTTTAGATAGAATATTTCATGCGTATGAGCCAATTGCAAAACATGCGTAAGGTCATTCCCGCGGAAGCGGGAATCCAGTCTTTTCAAGCGCTTCTGGACGTCCGCTTTCGCGGGGGTGACACTTTTTTTGAGTTTTACAATTGGCTCATATAAATGCAATATTTACACCATTATCGTTGTCGCGGGTTCATGTCAAAATGTTTTTAAGAAAAGATTAAAATCTTCTAATTATTTATAGAAGGGTTAAAACAGATAAAACGTGAATAGTCCGGGATTGAATGGGGTGAGTATTGAGAAATCGTCAACAAAGATTATTGTGGTAAGTCGCTCCTGAGCTTATGTTGCTATATACCTACCAGAATCCTCTCAATCGAAGTGCAACTATATCGATGGAGAATTATTTCTAAATCATGAGAAGAATAGTTCCATTTTTTAGGAGCTCATTAAGCGTTATCTAATCATAGTGACACGCTGCCTTAATAAATCAGTTTTAAAGAAAGACCATTAACTCAGAAAGTTATCTAGGAGAAATACTAGGGAAGCTCTGTCGCAAGGGATGATAAGCTGCAAAAGGAATAAGTATTGCATTTAATCAAGTAGTCATGATAGAGTAATGAGAATTCATTATTGAATAACTAGTTGTGAATATGATATAAAAATGTCTATCATGAGCATAGTTGTTTCTAGAAGGTATTAAGGTTACATGATTGATGTGGCTGACTCGGACAGTATGAGTAAAGGAGAATAATCACATGAAAGGGCCTAAGTTTTTTTTGAGGATAGTTCTTGTGATTCTCATTTCTTCTTTTATGAGTTCCTGCTCTGGTGGCAGCGGCTCTGATAAAAAAATAAGCGGCGAATCCATTGATGACCCTGGGGCTTCTGTAGGTGCATTAGGTTTTGATGATGCTTACCCAATTGAGCTTCAAATGCAAGAGCCAACCGGTGAATTTGTTGCCGTGCAAGACGGGCAGTATGTCGAGCCAGGAAAGAAACGATTTGCCGTAACTGTTCAAGGAGACGCATCAAATATCGACAAGGTGTTTCTCAGTGATGGCGGTGTTTATCAAGTTGAAGCGGTAAAACAGGGTGACTCTTACCAGGCTGATTTCACTATTAACAATGACCGGTTATATGCAACGGTACTTGTGCAGGCAATCCATAAAAACCAGCGGGCTTCGAAAGAGAAAATTGTCTTCAAAACATTGAATGATGATTCTGTTGGAAAAATGATAACCAATGGTATGGGAATACTTGCATCCAACGATATACTCTACGGAAACAGAGAATTACTTGCTTCTGAACTTGATATGTTCGTTGGAGAAGCCTTTAATGCTATTAAGACTCAGGATTCAGGCATTATATCAAGCCTCAGCTATGGCGATAACAATCCAAATACAATTGACATCGAAATAGTTGATTTTAAATCTGTGCATAATGCGGCATATCCATCAGCTGTAATTCATCTAGGTTTCATCATTCATGATGTAACCCTGGCTGCATTAAATATTAAAGGGCAGGATCTCATCACTACCAAAAACAATGATCTTAACGTCGACATGTTCATTGCCATTGATGACCAGGGAAGCGGTGGCACACGGGGTCTTGTTTTTAACTTTCTGGGATCACCCGGTCTTTCCTTTAACAAGGACTTTATCCTGCGTTCTGTTGTGGAGCAAAAGATTGCATCCGGCCTTGTTCTTGTAGAGCGGACTCCTCTTGTCACAGATCTTCAGAAGCTGTTTGAAACGCTAGGCGATCTCCTCCCTTTAAGTGTTAATGTAAACGACTCTCCTGTTGATATAGTATCCCTGTTCGACAAACAAAATCTGGATCTGTCAAAATACATGTTTATCGATCTTTATGGGATTCCGGAGAATACAACTCAATCAGAAATTGCTTTAGGTGCAGGGTTATATATTACAGAAGATAAGACTGCGAGTTCCAGAACTACTAATGATAATCCTGTTAACAGCCCTGACCTGAATGGAATTGTAATTGATCTCTGTCAGGTCATGGTTGATAAAGCCTTTGAGAGCATCAAGCAACAGTACAAAGGGCTTGTTTCTACCTTATCCTATGGTGACAGCAATCCTCAAACAAATGATTTTATAATTAATTCAGTTTCCATTCAGGACACAAGTAATCCGGAAACAAAGATGATCCAGGCAAACTTCACCATCAAGGATGTTGACTTCAGTGCAGCTTCACTCTTTGGTTTCTCTTTAATAAATACTCGAAATAATGATCTTACAATCGATGCAACCTTTTTACTCTCTACAGGTAAAGATGCGGGAGGGGTTGTCCTCATTCTGGACGTACAACAGGTGGCGAATGTAGCCTTTAGGGATTACTTTGTTGGAAGACTCACCATAGAGGAGCTGGCTAAAAATACCATAGAAAATATGGATAATTCGAATGCCGGCATAGATAAAATTGTATCAGCACTGTCTCTCGACATCGATCTCTCGGGGTCCGGATCTCCAGGTTTTGAATTCCCCGACGTTTTAGAGGTGCGTTCACCTTATGAATGGGATCTGAGGCTGCCTGAGGGAAATAATCTGAGCTTTATCATCTCACAAGACAATATCAACCGGGTCCTTGCACATCTTTTCACAAGGGCTTTTGAATGGGATATCTATGAAATGTTAGGTCCGATATTGGGAAGTAATTTTGAGGGGTTTAACAATAATTCAGGCGACAAGCAGGAAACTATCATGCGTTTCAGTGTGCCGCCGGTAGTTGACCTTCGATCTTCACAGGTAAGAATACAAGCGGATGATGTATTTCTTCAATACAGGCTGGATGGCGAGCCACAATGGGAGGCATCAATCGACCTTGATCTTTTCCTGGAGATTAAGGTGATTAACAATGAACTTGCATTCTTTATCAGTCCAAATACCGAGAAATGTCATTTCCATATCATGAAGGATAATGTTGGAAACCTCGGGTTGTTTGACCACTCCAACCTGGTCAATGATATTATTGTAAAATTGCCTGTGATGCTGGGGGATTCTCTTGGCGGACCCATCTTTACCATGGGTTTGAAGTCATTTGAGCCCCTTTTTGTGCTCAATAGCCTGGAGAACCCCATTACTGTTTCAGCTAATAATGGGTATATGTATATAGACATGAATGCGCTGGACGTCGACCTTTCATTGCTGAAGGGTGTACTTGCAGCTCCTGAGATTTAGTGAGAAGGTTAGGGTGATGGTAAAGATAGTTGTTTCAGGGAGGCAATTGCAGAACTCAAAAAAATGGTGTTACCCCGCGAAAGCGGGGGTCCTGAAGTTCTTGAAAAGACTGGATTCCCGCTTCCGCGGGAATGACAATTTTGGACTTTTGCCATTGGCTTCATGGTTTAATCAAATTCAGATTGCAGGGGTAGTTTTTTATTGATATGTCAATAATGACACTTCATTATTGACATAGGTGAATGGAAAATTTGCAACTAGGTACAGGGTTGAAAGAATCATCGGGCAATCCATTCTAGAATTTTTGGGGGAGGCATGAAGAAGATCATCAATTTTTGTGTATTTCATCCATATTGGGTGATTGCTGTTGTTGCGGCTACTACCATCTTTTTCGGATGGCAGATACCCCATGTAAAAATAGATCCCCGGGTTGAAACAATACTGAAGGAAAACAATCCGGTAGAGAAGGTTTATACAGCCAACAAGAAAGAGTTCGCCCCCTATGCCGATATCCTCATCGGCATGCTCGATTCGAATGTCTTCAACGCCGATTCTCTGAAGAAGGTCCAGGCGATCTCTGAAGAGGCGAGGCGAGATCAAGGGTGTTAAGAAGGTAATGAACATCCTTACTATAAAGAATATCCAAGGGAGCGAATCCGGCCTCCAGGTCACCCCCATGGTTCCAGATGGTAAGGTTCCTTCCTCTGCACAAGACATTGCAGAGTTCAAGAAAAAGGTCACATCCTGGGATGTATATGAAAATATCTACATCACGAAAGACTCGAAGGGAACTGCCATCACCCTCGTCTTGGACGACAATGTAGAGACGGACAAGATCGTCCCGATCTACTACAAGCTTCAGGATATCATAAAGAAACACGAGGGGCCTGAAAAGTTCTTCATCTCAGGGACCAAGGTTGTGGAAGCCCTCCAGGGTGACTATATGATCAAGGACCTGACACTCCTCCCGCCACTGGTATGCGTCGTCTTGATGGGGTCCTTGTTCCTGTTTTTCAGGAATTTCAGAGGGACGCTGCTGCCCTTAATTAATATCTGTATCGCCGGTATATGGACCATAGGTCTCATGCCGTTGGTCGATGTCCCCTTGACCGCTATTTCAACTGCTTTGCCGGTTGCCCTCATGGCCGTGGGAGTGGCGTATGGCGTCCATGTTGTTGAAAATGTTTTTTCCGATGCCAACGAGGGGAGAACAGGGAAAAAAGGGATTAATAGCGCCCTGAACAGGATAACCATTCCGGTCATCATGGCAGGGTTAACCACGATTGCCAGCTTCCTGTCGCTATGTACCACCGTGGTGCGTCCCATGACGCATTTTGGCCTGCTCTGCGCCTTTGGCATATCAATCTCCATGATACTTGCCCTCACCTTTACCCCTGCCGTCCTTTCCGTGCTTGATGCACGGGGGAAGAAACACGTCTCTCACCACCATACAAAAGCAGATCTCATAGGGCCGCTCTTGAAGAAGCTCTCCTATATAAGCATACACAAGAAAGGGTGGGTATTCGCTATCTCCTTTCTTGTATTTGCGGTATCCATATTTTTCAGCCGGCACGTAAAGAGTGATTTCAATCTCATTGAAGATTTCCGAGAACGGAGCCCTATCCGGGTTGCAGACAAGATTCTCAATGAGAAGTTCGGAGGCACATCACAGTTCAATGTGGCCATCAATACAAAGAATGCCGACGATATCAAGGACCCTGAAGTCCTGGAAAAGATGGACAGGCTCCAGAAAGAATTGAATGGGCTTAACGGTGTAGGAAAGACCGTATCCATTGTGGATTTCATCAAGCGCATGAACCAGTCCATGCACGACAGCGACCCTGCTCTACTATACCATACCTGATTCCAAGGACCTTGTAGCCCAGTACCTGCTCCTCTTCTCATTTTCCGGTGGCGGCGACGATCTGGACAGCTTTGTGAACTATGGTTTCCAAAACGGCCAGATCCTGCTCCAGATGAAGAACCAGAGCGGATATCTGGCGCAGGATGTGGCTGATACGGTTGAGAGGTTTGAGAAAAGAGAGCTCACAGGCAACAATAAGATAACCGGGATCATCACCACAGGCATGGCCATGCTTGCAAAAGAGTTTAACCGGGTCATTCTCACAAGCCAGATCCAAAGCTTCATCCTTGCCTTCACCTTGTGTTTTTTCATTACCACAGGCATATTCCGCTCCTTCAAGCTCGGTATCTATAGTATGGTACCTCTCCTCATTCCCATTACCCTTGATTTCGGCATTATGGGTGCCACCGGCATCAGGCTCAATGCTGCAACAGCAGTGGTGGCGAGCATAGATATTGGAATGGGGATTGATTACTGCATCCATTTCATCAGCAGATACCGGCATGAAATCAGATTGGGACGCACGGTGGACCAGTCCATCGACATTGCCCTGAATACGTCGGGCAGGGGCATAATATATAATGCGTTGGCCGTCTCTGCAGGGTTCCTGGTTCTCGTACCTTCTCAGTTTGTCATCGTCTCCCAGCTTGGAATGCTCGTTGCGATAGACATGCTCACCATCTCATTGTCTGCCCTCACATTCCTGCCGGCATGCATAAAATTGTTCCCCCCGAATTTAGTCGAAAAACACGGTAAAAATATCCAAGACCGAAGTGCCGCTGAGACTGGTCACAAGAGAAGCAGTTGATGAAGAACCTGCAATGGACAGCTTTAAAAAAACAGACCATTCTGATAAGGTTATGGAGATGTAAAAAAAGATATAACAAAGTAACAGGAGGGAATGATGAACAAGGGATTAATCCTCGACATAGCGCAATTTGTAGTGGGAGGAATAGCGATATACATCTATTTCCAATGCAGCACTATTCTTGAAACAGTGCTGCTTGTATGCGGCCTGTCAGTTGTCCTTATCCCTTTGCAATATGTAAGCAATAAGATGCATGGGGAGGTTGAGTGAAGTTCACCTGAAAACCAACGAAAGGGAGGTTCAAGAATGAAATGCAGGTATCTGGGTTTTGCACTCTTTGTAATTATTACCTTTTCATTAACCAATTCATCCCCGGTCTATTCAGCCGAGATGACGGCCTACCAGATCGTCAAGAAAGTCTGAAGACCTGCTGGACCAGGCAAAAGACTCAAAGGCGGACATGCTCATGATCCTCATGAACAACAAGGGTGAGAAGAGGGAGAGGAACCTGAGCCTATTTGCCAAACGCTATGGAAACAACAAATCAAGATCCATCGTCTTCTTCAACTCGCCTGCCGATGTCAAAGGCACGAGCTTCCTGGTGTGGACCGATGAGCAGAAGCAAGACAAGCAGTGGCTCTATCTCCCGGCCCTCCAGCGGGTAAGGCAGATCAGTTCAAGCGGAAAGGGCGAGAGCTTCATGGGTACGGAGCTGACCTTTTACGACATGGGCAGCCAGGATATCGATGATTACACCTACACGCTTATCAAAGAGGAAAATGTCAAGTCCGAGCCATGTTATGTGATCGAGGCCACACCCAAGAAGGTTGAGTTCTACAGCAAGGTCGTTGTGTGGATCAGAAAGGGCAACTTCGTCCCTGCCAAGGCGGACTTCTATGACCCCAAAGGGCAGTATCAGAAGCAGGGCCTCTTTGAAAATGTGAAGAACATCAAGGGGATCAACACCCCGACCCATCTTGAGATGCACAATGTGCAAAACGGCAGGACCACGGTCATTGACCTGAACAACATCGTGTATGATTCAGGCCTGAAAGACGATATCTTCACCGAGAGATACATGACAAGGGGAAACTGATCTTTGAGAATAACAAGGGCAGCCCTGGTATCACTCATCTGTTTGTTTTTAAGCTCCTTGAGCGCCGGGGCCTTTCAGTACGAGGGAGAAAACAGCAAGGTCTCACTCACCGGGTATCTCGAGGGGAGGGCCATATATGCCTTTGACAGGGATTCCCCGGAAGAGAATCCATCGAGTGAACTCGGGCTGGAACTGAAAACAGGCTATTCCACCTGGCTGTCCGGGAAGCTGTTTGTCAAGGCCGTGGATGACGGAAAGGTCATCGACCCGCAAAACGGAAGACTTTTCAATGAGTTCGACCTTATCTACCAGGATAAGAACCCTTATATAAATATCAATGAGGCATATGTCGACCTCTATACGGGCAAGTGGATATCCGCCTTGGTATACAGAAGTTTGCCTGGGGCAGGCTCGACGAGATCAACCCTACGGATAATCTGAATACCGAGGATCTCACCGAAGGCGGCACCAATGACGAGGTCGACCGCAAGATAGGCGTACCGTCGGTAAAGATGAATGTGTATTCCGATCTGGCGAATGTGGAGTTCGGCTGGGTGCCTGTGTATGTGCCTTACCGCCTGCCTCAGCCCGATGAGCGGTGGTTTCCCAAGGTCCTCAAGCCGCCCAAGGTCATCAGCACGAACACAGCTGTTGGGGAAGTGCCCGTTCAGACCTCATACCAGGATATCGACCTCCCTGCGGTCACCATGGACAATTCCGAAGCGGGCATCAGGGTCTCCAAGTATATAGCAGGGTGGGACGTTTCATTCAGCTATTTCACCGGCTATGACATGATGCCCCTCATGGAGGCCCCGGTGGACCTCACGGTCGAGATGAAAGATCCCCTGGCCCTGGATTATGACATAAGCGCCCAGGCCCTTATGGTTCCGCAGATTCATCGGATGCAGGTCTACGGCTTTGATTTCACGACCACGGTCAGCTCATTCACCCTGCGTGGGGAATATGCCTATTTCAAGGACAAGTATTATAACCAGAAGCTCGACTCCGTGCTCACGGAGCTGGTTACCAAGGAGAAGCAAGATGAAATATATAAGGAGTTCAATGAGAAATACTTTGCTTCCGGGGGAAAGGAGAGTATCCAGACCTTCCATGTAGATACCCAGAATCCCCTTCCAGGAGGATTCCATGAAATACGGCCTCGGGCTCGATTACATCTATGGTGATACGAGTGTGAGCGCCCAGTTCATCCAGGAGTTCATCCCCGACTACGATGAAGACAAGCCGGTATATTTCAACAAGAACGGCGTAGACACCTTGCTGACGTTCCTTTTCAAGCAGTTCTTCCTTCAGAACACCATGGAGCTCAATATCCGGACCGCATATGACATTGAGTTCCGGGATTATATTGTCAAGCCGTCCCTGAAGTACAACTTCACGGACAACCTCCAGGGAACTATCGGTGGTTTATTGATCAACGGCAAGTACGACGACTCTCTCTTCGGGCAGTTCAGGGACAATGATGAGATATTCGCCAGGCTGAGGTGCAGCTTCTAAGCAGGATTTTGCATCTGAATGCTGTAGGAGCGGCTTCAGCCGCGATTAAAATCAGGGGTGCACCATGCTTTATCGCGCCTGAAGGCGCTCCTACAGTAGTGTGATCAGCCGTCCTATCGAGATCCTCAGCTCAGGGTCAGAAGATAAGACCTCAAGTTGGTCTTTGCTTTCTTCAGGCCGAGCTTGTCCCTGATATTGTTGCGGTGGAACTCTATGGCCCGGTCTCGAGATATTCAAGATCTCCGCAATCTCCTTGGTGGATTTGCCTTCACGGATAAGGTTCGCTACCTGGATTTCCGTAGGGGTAAGATTGAGATACTGGGATGAGAGTTTTTTCAAAAAGGGCGAGATGATGTCATGGAGGTTCGATTCCAGGATTTCCAGATAAGTTCTCTGCTTCTCATCCAGGGTGCCCATTTTTATTTTTTCAAGATAGGGAAGGGCAAGCTCCTTGATATTGGACAGCACCTTTTCCTCAAGCTCACTCTTGTCCTGCTCACCACGCTTGAGGAGCACCTTCAGCGCCGTATTGGCCTCTTCCAGATGGATTGACTTAAGACTCAATTCCTCTTCCTTCTGAATGAGGCTTTGCTCGGCCAGTTTTCGTTCTTCCATCTCTCTTCTTCAACCGGATGTTGGCTTTAACGAGTTCCTCGGTCCTCTCTTCCACCCGATGCTCAAGGCTTTCATAGGCCCTCTGGAGCTTCTGCTCAGTGATTTTGCGCTCAGTGATATCAATGAAGGAGCACATAAGGCAGATCGGTTTGCCGTCTTCATTTTTCACCATGCTTGCGGTGATCTGCAGGGCAAGGGGTTTGCCGTCTTTCCTCTTGGCAATGATCTCGCCAAACCAGTTTCCCGATTCATAAACAGCCTGGAAAATCTTGGCAGCCTCTTCCTCGGATTGGGCAAACGAGAGGGCGGATTTACCGATGACTTCTGACGGGTCTTTGCCGCCCCAGAGCTGCATGAAAGAATCATTGACATAGGTGATGTTGCCTTCGAGGTCACCTATCACAATGCCGTTGATGGAGGATGCAATGGCGAAATCCTTGATCCTGAGCTCTTCCTCCATCCGTTTGCGATCAGTGATATCCAGGAATGAGTCCATTGCACAGATGGGCTCGCCTTTTTCGTTGCGCACCAGGTTTACGGAGAGGTGAATAGTAAGGGGAGATCCATCCTTCTTGATAGCCCGAAACCTCACCGGACCAGCTTCCCTTCTCCCAGACCGCCTGGTAGATCTCAAGGGCCTCTTCGTGTGATTCGGCCAGGCTGAGCGCAGAGGTGCCGATTACCTCTGATAGATCCTGGGCGCCCCACATCTTAAGCGATGCCTCATTCACATAGATGATATTGCCTTCCAGGTCAGTGATGCCTATGCCGACAATGGAGGATGCAATGGCAAGATCTTTGAGCTTGAGCTCCTCCTCCATACGCTTACGATCAGTGATGTCCACAAAGGAGTCCATCAGGCAGATAGGTTCGCCCTTTTCGTTACGCACCAGGCTCGCTGATATGTGTACGGTTATGGGGGAGCCGTCCTTCCGGTAGCCTGAGGCCTCACCTGACCAGCTCCCTTTTTCAAAGACACTCTGGTAAATTTCAAGGGCCTCTTCCTCTGACTGGGCCAGGCTGAGTGCCGAGGTGCCGAGTATCTCGGAATCATCTTTGGCCCCCCACATCTTCAGGGCTGCCTTGTTCACATAGATGATGTTACCCTCAAGATCGCTGATGCCGATGCCATCAATGGACGAGGCGATGGCAAATTCCTTGATCCGGAGTTCCTCTTCCATACGTTTTCGCTCAGTGATATCAACAAAGGAGTCCATAGTGCAGATGGGCTCACCCTTTTCATCGCGCACTATGCTTGCGGTGAGAAGTACCGTAATCAGTGAGCCATCTTTTTTCCTTCCGGTGATCTCACCTGACCATCCGCCCTTTTCCATGAATTCTTCGAATACCTTCAGGGCTTCTTCCTGGGAATCCGCGAAGTCCAATGGCGACCTTCCAATGAGCTCGGAAGGGTCATCCGCACCCCACATTTTCAGTGCCGCTGCATTTACATAAATAGTGTTACCCGCAAGGTCACCGATACCGATGCCATTGAGGGATGAGGCTATAGCACAGTCTTTGATCCTCAGTTCATTTTCTATTCGTTTGCGATCTGAAATATCGATAAAGGAGCACATCAGGCTGATAGGCTCACCTTTTTCATTTCGAACCAGGCTTGCGGAAAGATGACGGTAATAGGCGAATCATCCATTTTTTTCCCGGTTATCTCTCCTGACCAATGCCCTTTCTCAAGGACAGTATGTATGATTTGAAGGGCCTCTTCCTCTGACTGGGCAAAGACGGTTGCATGCTTGCCGATGATGTCCGCAGGGTCATTTGTACCCCACATGTCAAGGGCAGCATTGTTGATATAGGTTACATTCCCCAGGAGGTCACCGATGGCTATTCCATTAATGGATGATGCTATGGCGCTCTCTTTGATCCGGAGTTCTTCTTCGATGTGTTTCCGGTCTGTTATGTCAATGAAGGAGCATATCATGCAGACGGGTTCATTGGTCATCATTTCGAACAAGGCTTGCAGACAGGAGTACGATAATGGGTAAGCCATTCTTCCGTTTCCCGGTAATCTCTCCCGACCACTCACCCTCTTCAAGGACCGTGTGCATTATGGTAAGGGCCTCCTGCTCGGACTGCGCAAATACAGTGGCAGATTTGCCGATTATTTCAGCAGGGTCATCGCTGCCCCACATTTTAAGCGCGGCATTATTCACATAGGTGACCACACCATTCAGAGGCTTCCAATGGCAATGCCATTTATGGAAGAAGCGATAGCATAAGTCCTTTATCCGTAAGATCATCTTCAGTATGAAATGGCTTCTCATTACTGATCATCGTAAAAGAGTACCTCATGAGATGGTGGTTTTTCAGACATCAGTGTGTCCTCCAGGTAAGGAAAAACAACCTCATTATTATACAATTATAGATATATTCACTCATACATCGATAGTATCCAAATCTTATAGGATATGTATAGTATACACGGGAAGTTGCAGATAAGGAAAGGTTAACATGGAATTCAATGAACAAGGTCATCAGTTGAGTATTCTCGTGTTTCGCTGCGACTAGGATGCCCTTTTTCCTATCAGAACGGCATGACAAGGCCAACTGAGAATTTCCCTACAAATTCCTGGGTAAAGACCCCGATACGCTTAGGATCTTCATAACTGTAGGTGGTTACGTCATTACCTCCAAGATTAGAGGGATTTTGTGGTGTTTTAAAAGAGATCTCAAGGATCGGGTCGAAACTCTTCAGATCATACAAGGTCATGTTGGCTTCTGCCACGAAGGTCATATTTTTGTATACGGGGATATTAAAGCCACCTAAGAAATTGAGGAGCATGCCATTTGATGTCTGGGAATTATTCAAGGTGATTCTGTATTCAGGGCCTAAAAAATACTTGTTCTTAATAGCCCTGCTGTCTGAGTCGCGGACCGCCATACAGTATCCAAGCCCTCCGCCTGCATAGGGTGTTATCTTGCCGATGGGATGGAATTTATACAGGGCATTCACGGTGATGGGAAATAGATAGAGGTCAGTATGCACATCGATCTGTTTCAGGGATTCGGAACTGGTGATCAGTACTTCTTTCTCACTGCTATAACCTATCCCTAGATTTTCCTCAGGCAGGTCTTCAGCATAGACAATGGGATTACCTGGCTCGCCAACGGACATCGGGTCCCATGATTCTGCAGCGATTTCGATGGATTTTCT
>CAWAUM010000005.1:0-625142 GCA_963785235.1 uncultured delta proteobacterium
CATCCTGGCGTGGTAAATAACGGAAACCTTCGATGTTACGTATCTGCCCCAGATCAATCTGAATCTCATGGGGGGGTTGGGGCTGCTGGCATATCTACTGAGTGTGCCAGAAAGTATTGGGATTCCCGTCAAAGGCATTCATTGCTGCGCCATTCTCGCCAACCAATTCTTGGCTCGTCCAACATACCTTAAGGTCCAGCCGGTACGTGGGATAGCCCAGCAGGGGTCAGGTGGCGCAGTTGAAACCCGAATGCCGATAGACCAGCAGAACCATTTGTACACCATCTACAGATGCTATCCATGTCGCTGCCTGTCCACCATGGATCAATTGATGCATACCGTTCGAGTTCCAACCGCTTCCTGATTGTGCAATAATGGGACTCTCCCGATATTTCATGTTCACTATAGTTGGTTCTCGATCAATATATCGATCTCAAACGCCCTTACTTGTTCCCCATAAATTACATCATATTTCTGGGCAGCTCTGATAATTTTGTTGCCATTGAATACTAAAGGATCTACCTGCTGGACGTGCTTGCTTACGCTCGATTACGGACGATCGGACTCATAGGGTGTTCAACCCATACCACTCAGGAGGTTGTCCGAATAGTAAAGGTAGCAATTGCTGTCGCTGGTATCCCTAACAAACATCCACCAGGTGTTATTATAGTAGATAAGTGCTGGGTCGACGAAACCCTTCCGTTACAAGGGTAGAGGAATATTGCCAATTATAGGGGAAATTTGTTGCCTCATAAATCCGAACTTCATTTACCGTATATGTTTCAGGTATCATAAAGTACCTTCCATTATACTTTAGAACAGAAGGGGTAGGGAGGGGTGGAAGCTTTCTCTGAAGAACAATCTGGTCATAGACCCAGTGCAAGACCATCGTTACTAGTAGCCAGAGCTATTTGACCACCAGCGTGGGAGTATTAAAGACCTCGAAAAACATATGCCATGTCACCTGCCTGATAGAAGAGAAATGGGTCGGCAACGAAATTGCATGTCAGATCAGTAACATCCTGTGAAGTGAGAACAGGGTTATCCCAGTGCTGATGAGTCAAAGAGAGGTAAACGGAGACTGAGTGATATTCGTCCAGTCCGGTGTAACATCAAGCGTACCGACTGCGTACATTGATAACGCGGGTGGCAGGAAAGGATCTGGCATTACCTGAAGCATCGGTTACGGTAAGATGTGACTGTATAGGTTCCAGGATTATTAAACTGCGTCGGGCCCGGGTCTTCTATTGTTGAATCAGGTATACCCGTGCTCCGGTCCCAAAATTCCAGTGGTAATTCAGTGGGAGATTTCCGTCCGGGTCGCTGCCCACTCCCGAAGTAAAGGTAACCTGGTCTCCTACATTGATTGTGACATTTCCCAGAGGAAGGACTATCAATAACTCCATTGGGAGGCTGATTACCCGGTTAGGAGGTTCCCAGAGACGTTAATTCTGCCATAGAGGTCCAGGCATTACTATTGACCTCTTAAGTGCCCTGAGCCTGATGAACCGACCGGATAGAGGTGATAAATAGAACTTGTTTTTCAGAGTCGCATTATTTACAAAGGTACCGATTAGCTACCGGGCTTCCCCCAGTTTGTACCATCCACACTCACAAAGAACTCATATTGGCCGATACGCCCATTGGTCAACCATCCTGGCGTGGCAAATAAAGAAATCCTTCTATGTTGTATATCTGCCCAAGATCAATCTGAACTCGTGGGGGGTTGGGTACTGGTTAGCTCTAAACACTGTGTGTGCCAGAATGTATTTGTGTTCCCGTCAAAGGCGTTCGTTGCTGCACCATTCTCACCCATTAATTCCCTGGTATGTCTACAATCTTAGTAGACCATCCGGTATGAGGAATACAATGGTATAAACAGAAATTGGCGAAACAGTGATCAGACGGCGTGGCGGGAGAGGGTCGGCATACCCTGAAGCATCGGTCACTGTAAAAGTGATTGTGTATGTCCCTGGATTATTAAACTGCACCGGACCTGGGTCTTCCGCTATTGAATCTGATATCCCAGAGCCAGCTCCAAAGTTCCAGCGGTAACTCAATTGGGAGGTTTCCATCGGGCCATTCCCGTCCCGGTGAAGGTAATCCGGTCTCCGCGTTATCGTAAATATTTGGTTGGACTATCAATAACTCCAATAGGAGATTGGTTACCTGAGGGGAGTCCTCCCAGTACATTTATTTCCGCCATGGAGGTCCAGGCATTGCCATGAGACTCTGTCAGTGCCCTGAGTCTGATGAACCGACCGGATAGGGAACCAAATCGACTTGTTTTGCTGAAGCATTATTTGCAAAGGTACCTGTAGCAACCGCGCTTCCCCAGTTTATACCATCAGCACTCACATAAAATTCATATTGTCCGATGTGCCCATTTCAAGAATCATCCTGGCGTGGTAAATAGTAAAATCCCTCAATGCTGTAGGTCTGTCCCAGATCGATCTGAATTTCATGCGGAGTTCGAGGGCTGGCTCGTGACTATTGGGTGTGCCAGAAGGTACTCGAGTTCCATCAAAAGCGTTCGCTGCTGCGCCATTCTCACCTGCGAATTCCTGGCTGTCTACATATAAAAGGTGCCAACCATTTTTAGGAAGCCAATCAGCAGAAAAGCCATTTGAAAGACAAAAGATAACAAAAAGAATAGATATAGACGCTATACTAAACAATTTTCTTTTCATAGTGAAGACCCACCTATAGATAGTATTATAAGTTAAAATGCAAGATAAATGCCATGAATAATTTAATCTGCAATATTAGCAACATAGACTTTGTATGAATTGAGTCCATTATTAGGATTGTAAAAAATTTCGACACTAAATCTACAAATTAAAAAACCGTAATAATTAAATAAAAAAAATAATTCTAAATATGTTATAATTAGAATGCGTTGATATTATGTTATTATATAACGTAAAAAGAAAGCTGACACTTTAAGGTGGCCTCATTAAAGTATTGTGAAATGTAGATCGGAAATTGTTGTTCATGAAGTGGAAAATGTTTACTCATAAGTTCAGATCAACTGACGTTATTTTTGCATAAGAAATCACAGGCACTATTTAAGGTGTTGTTTGAAGGCACGGAGTTACAATAATTTTTTAAAAAAGCAATACATAGTAGGCCCGTTTTGAATAAGTTTCAGGATTAGCTGTGGCTGTCACTTAGAATATCAATTCCTAAGAGGTCCGCTGCATAACGCACCATAGTCATATCCTCTTCCTGGCAAACTTTCCCCAATCCCTCTTCCCGGTCCATGGACCCTGATCGTACAATCCCTGCGATCTCCCATGCATAAGGGTGGAACGAGAACCGTTGCCGATGAATATGGTTGGCTAAAGCGTTCAGCAGGCAGTTCGTCGAGTTGGGGTCGGTGTCCGCAGGTTTCACCCAGCCGATGGCCTTAATCTCCCTGAGGATCGCCTCTTCATCGTATTCGGTGAAGGCAAGGGGATGGATGTTCACCGGCCATCTTTCCTGGGGCGTGGCAAGATCCTCCTCGTTGAGGAAGTAGGGCTTCAACCAGTCCCCGGCAACCCGCAGGAGGGGATCCCTTACGGATCTTTGGGACATGCTCTGCAGCCTGGGGTTTGTCTGCATCACGGCCGATGCAATGGGTGCCTGACCTGGAGACCAGCCATAGGCAACAAGAGGTATTTGATAAGATAGGGCGGTCTTTAGTATCATGGCCTTGACAAACCCGATGCAGGTTGTGCAGATGGAGCTTGCCCTATCCAGGGTCTTGGGGCTGTAGATCGTCTCTTTTGCTGCAAGGCCGAAGACTTGTTTCATATCGCCGAACGGCGGTCTGAACATCAGGCTGGCAGCGCCTAAGGTATCAGTCATTTTGTGGATGTTCACCTTGGCCTGCTCGGAGATAAATCCGTTGTCAAAGGTGAAGGCCAGGACTTTGAGATTGTAGGTTCTGGTGAGCATCATGAGGGTATATGTTGAATCCTTGCCCCCGCTGTAGGCAAGCACTACATCAAAACCTTTTGGATTGCGCTTCTTCTCTATGAGTGCTTCGAAACGTTGCAGATGCTCATGCTTTTCTTCGTCAGTGGGGATGGGGGTGTTTCTGCAGTAATTGCAGACCCCGCCTTCATCAAAGGTAATGCCCGGGAAGGTATCAGGCAGCACGCATTTCGCGCAGTAGTTCATTTTTCAAAGTCTCCTTATCTATCTTGCCGGATGGCTTCTTTGGCAAGGATTTCAGGATGCACCAGTGCTTGGGGTGTTTATGGTCGTTAAGTTTCCGGGCAATATATGCCTTCAATGCATCCAGGTTAAAGGTCTTTTCATCCAAAGGCACGAAATATACTGCAGGCACCTCGGAAAGCAGTTCATCAGGCTTACCGATAACCGCTGCCTCATGTACGAGGCCCGACGAGATGATGGCTTCTTCGATTTCTTTGGGCGAGACCCGCTCGCCGCCTATTTTGAGCATCTCCTTTTTTCTGCCCGTGAGGAAGATGAACCCTTCCTCGTCCTTGTGACCAAGGTCACCGGTGACAAGCCCCCAGGGTTTAAGGGCCTTCTCGGTCTCATCAAGGTCCTGCCAGTACCCCTGCATGATATTTGGGCCTGTAGCGCAAATGTTGCCGACCTCATTGGTTCCCAATTCTTTTCCAGCGTCATCCCTGATGGTTATCCGGACATCCGGTATGGGGATGCCTATGGAACCGAGCTTGTCCTTAATCAGACGGTCCGGGGGCAGATAGGTGAGCCGTGCCGATGCCTCTGTAGCGCCGTACATGATATACAGCTCTGTGGACTTAAGATGTTCTATAAGCCTTCTGGTCAGCGCAGGGGCCATGGCACCACCGGCCTGGGTTACATATCGCAGTGTCGGGATATCGGTTTTTGTGAAGATGGAGCGGTTCATGAGAATGGCAAAGGTAGACGGCACTCCGGCAAAGCCCGTTACTTCTTTCTCGGCCATTTCCTTTACTACGGCATTGGGAAAGGCAAAGCGGTTGTTGATGACAACAGAGCCTCCAGCCATGAAGTGAGTATTCAGGAGGGTTTTCCCGTACACGTAATAAAACGGCAATACTGCCATGATGCGATCGGTTTCCTTCAGATTCAGATATGAGACGATGGATGCCGTGTTCGTGCAGAGATTTCTGTGAGACAGCATGACCCCTTTCGGGCTGCCGGTGCTTCCTGATGTATAGACAATGGCAGCAAGGTCGTTCTCATGAACAATTGCCGGCGGTGCGGTGTCCGGCATGGAATCGAGATCAGTCCAGGGTATGAGGGTTTTTGATTGATCAGCAGATTGTGCCCTAGGGCTTATGGTTATGGGGATATCCAGGCCCTCAAGCCTCTCAGCCGAAGATGCTGACAGGATGCAGATCTTTGCACCTGAATTCTGGATATAGTATGTTACCTCAGCCGGCGTTGAACGGTCATGGACCTCAACGCATACACCGCCTGCCTTGAGGATGCCATAATAAGAGGCCACATTTTCAAAGGAGTTCTCCATGATGACCAGTACACGATCAGCCTTTTTAAGCCCGCAAGACAGGAGAAGGTGTGCTATTTTGTTGGAGAGGGTATTTATCTGGGCGTAGGTGAAAGTATGTTGCGCGTGGAGCAGTGCAACCTTGTGAGGATATTTTTCACAGGAGTTTTCCAGAAATTCGTGGACGAGCTGCACCGTTATTCAACACCTTTGGTCTTGAGAAAATTTACAATGTTAGTGACTGTCTCCAGATTTTCAGGCACAAGCTCCTCATCTTCGACCTTTATGGAATAGGTTGATTCCAGGAATTCAACAAGCTCGAGCACACCGGTTGAATCCATAATGCCCTTTTCAATGAGGGAGAGGTCGATGATCAATCACAACATCGCTCCGTCCGGCTATGAAATTATCCCGGATGAATTGAATAATAACGTTTTGAATATCAGACATGTATTCAAACCTCTTATGATGTATTCTTTCTTTCGTTCTATCGGCATATATAAGACTAAAGATGAGATGTTTACAACATGATTGAAGAGCTAAGCGATGAATGCCGTCATTTTTGTAGGACCGCTTTCAGGCGCGATTCATGATTAAGGCCATTATTAGATTGCGGCAACAGGTATTGTCTGGACATCTGGGGTCAAGGGCAAAGACAGCTCTGTCATGCAGATTAATCCACCGGGACCTACGGGTATCTTCAATTTATTGAGTACCTGAAAGTGGCGGATATCATCCTTACCGGGAGAAGCGGATTTTTTAAACTCCAGAGGATAGGCAGTGCCGTCCTGCACAATGAGCAGGTCGATCTCTTTGTTGTCCTTGTCACGATAATAATAAAAGGGGGCCCTACGGCCATTATGCCAGTAACCTTTCAGGAGCTCGGCCATAATCCAGGTTTCCAGAATAGGGCCGGACATGGCTCCCGCTTCCAATGTCTCAGGGCTTGACCATTCCGTAAGATATGCGCACAGGCCGGTATCCAGGAAGTAGAGTTTCGGCGTTTTCACCAGACGTTTGGTAACATTGCTATGATAGGGTTCCAACAGATAAACAATGCCCGATGCCTGCAGGATAGAAAGCCAGCTTTTTGCAGTATTGAACGCCACATCGGCATCCCTGGCCAGATCTGCCATGTTCAGCATCTGTCCGCTACGGGCAGCAGCGGCCCTGACGAAACGCAAGAAGGCCATCTCGTTGCCAACCTTCGATAAATCACGAATATCGCGCTGCAGGTACGTCTGGACATAGGAACTATAGAACAGATCCCGATCCACCTCTTTGTGCAGGGCAATAGCAGGGAATGTTCCCCGCCAGATCAACCCATAGAGCTCCTTCAAAGTGAGTTTGCCACCGGTACTGATTCTGTTTCGGATGTCATGGGCTACAGGCAGAAACGGCATGGACCCCTGACACTGCCCGATGAGCTCTCTTCTGGACAGGCCAAGGAGATTCACCACTCCCACACGACCGGCAAGGGATTCGGAAATGCCTTTCATGAGTTGAAATTGCTGAGAGCCGGTCAGCCAGAACCGGCCTGGTTTGCCTTCTTTGTCAACGTACATCTTAATATGAGGAAGCAGCTTTGGGGCGTACTGGATCTCGTCGATGAGCACAGGCGGCGGAAATCTCTGCATGAAGAGAGCAGGGTCTTCCCGTGCCAGACTCAGGACCAGCGGGTCATCCAAGGTTACATACGTTCTTGATTCTTTGCTGACATGCTGGAGGAAAGTTGTCTTGCCGACCTGCCTGGCCCCTGTGACAAGGAGCACAGGGAATTGTTTCTCGGCAGTCTTGATGAACAGTTCCAGGGTGCGTGGTAAGTACATGTGTTTAAATCCGCCTATTGCGTCTAAATTGCATTACGATTGCAATATAGACGATTCCTTGATGTTAGTCAACGTCAGGGTGTTTCATCGGCTCTAGGGAAATATTTGGGTTTTGGAGGATGCCAGGAGCAGGAGTACCTTCAGGCGAGATTCATCGAAAAGGGCTTTTCAATTTTTGCATGAGACAATTTTTTACATGAGACCATTGAAATTCATGTTCTGATGTGTATAATGATCAAGGTTTTTCACCTGGTATTTCTCACCTAATAAAATCATCTTTGTTATTGCTGTTTTTTATAAATCCTTTGAGGAGGTACAGAAATGGAAAGGTTTCAGGAGAAGTTTCGTTCATGTTTGGCCATGGGGTGGCTTCCCGATTACCCGGATTTCCGCGATTACACGGTTTCGACAAAACGCGTTTCGCAAAGGCTTTTACACCTGAACCAGAAGGATTCGCCGCATGCCATGCTGGTAAAGGCCGGCGTTTCCGAACCGGCAAAGGTGAAAGAGCCTGCAAAGGTTGATCTCAGGAAGTGGTGCTCGCCGGTGGAAGACCAGGGTGAACTGGGTTCATGCACTGCCCACGCGGGTGTGGGGCTCCTGGAGTATTACGAGCGCAAGGCCTTTGGGAAGCACATCGATGCATCACGCCTCTTTCTCTACAAGACCACCCGCAACCTCATCCATATGAACGGGGATACCGGTGCATACCTGAGGTCCACCATGGAGGCCATGGCGCTCTTCGGCGCCCCGCCGGAAGAATACTGGCAGTATGACATCGGCAGGTTCGATGTTGAGCCGAATGCCTTCTGCTATTCGTTTGCGCAGAATTATCAGACACTGCAGTACATCAGGCTTGACCCTCCGGAAACCGCGAAGGAACTTCTGCTCAAGACCATCAAGGCCAACCTTGCGGCCAAGATCCCTTCCATGTTCGGTTTCACGGTGTATGATTCCATCTCTGATGCAGACGGGAACGGCAGGATACCATTCCCGGGCGCCAAGGAGAAGGTGCTTGGGGGGCATGCCATCATGGCTGCAGGGTATGATGACAAGATGAAGATCGAGAACAGCAACAGCGGCAAGACCACGACCGGGGCTTTGCTTATCAGGAATTCCTGGGGCAGGGGCTGGGGCGAGAAGGGCTATGGCTGGCTGCCGTATGACTATGTGCTGAAAGGTTTGGCTGAGGACTGGTGGATCATGCTGAAGAATGAATGGATTGATACCGGGGAGTTCAGGCTGGACGATTAGGGCTTTTATTTGTAGGAGCGGCTTTAGCCGCGATGTGGGGGCGGGTCTTGTGCCCGCCCCCTTTTTTTGTTTTTCACGCAATGATCGCGGCTGAAGCCCCTCCTACAGGGGGTTATAGGTGTTTTCGTGCTGAAGAATCGGATTCTAAGTATTGATCTTTGTAACGTCATGGGTTACAGTTCATTCGCGTTGAGGTCATTTGAATGATAAAATCTTTCAAGCACAAAGGATTAGAACGGTTTTATCACATGGGTGATAAGAAAGGCATCAACCCTGACCATGCACAAAAGCTTGCACGGATTCTTGACAGGTTGGATGCATCACTCAATCCCCGAGATATGGATTTGCCGGGATACAAGCTCCATGAGTTGAAAGGAAAAGAAAAAGGCACTTGGTCGCTTTGGGTTGACGGTAATTGGAGGGTGACGTTCCAATTCAAAGGAAACCATGCCACAGTTGTGGATTATCGTGATTATCATTAACAACGAAAAGGAGTGGCCGGCATGATCAACAAAAGGGAACCAACCCATCCAGGCGAAATTCTGAGGGAGGATGTGATCAGGCCTCTTGGTCTTACTGTTACAGAAGCTGCCAGGCGTTTGGGTGTTACCAGGAAAACCCTGTCTTCACTATTGAATTGCAGGGCGGCACTAAGCCCGGACATGGCCATAAGGATCGGACAGGCAACAAATACCTCTCCTGAGAGCTGGATGCACATGCAGGCGAAGCTCGACTTGTGGAATGCCTCGCAGAGCCCCCATAAGGTTGATGCATTCGGAAATATAAAGGCAGCATGAACGTCGGAAGGTATCAAATTCTAACTTTTGATTCATGACCACAAATAATTTTAACCAGGCTGTATGGAGATGAGGTGAGTATGGAACACATCATACAGAAGATCCATGCGCTCGCACGCTACCACGATGAGGTATCCCCCGAGCTTATCAAGGCCAAGGACATCAAGCTGGGGCTCCGCAATTCGGATGGCACCGGTGTGGTGGTGGGCATCACTTCCAAGGGCACGGTATTCGGTTTCAAGAGGATACCCTCTGAGGATGGCAAGGGCCTCGTTGTCCAGCCTGCCCCGGGAAGGCTGCTCTACTGCGGGTACGATGCCATTGACCTTGCCGGCAAGATCCAGGCTGAAGACCGGTTCGGCTTTGAAGAGGTGGCCTATCTTCTGCTCACCGGAGAGCTCCCGAACCGTATAGACCTGAAGAATTTTTCGGAACTGCTCAGCAAGGGTAGGTCGCTCAATAAGGTTGAACGGGGCATCATCACCCAGGAGGCGGAGAACGAGAACCAGATGTTTGCGCTGCACTCGGTCATATCACACCTGAGCAGGTGCGACCCAAACCCGGTCTCCCTGGATCTTAAAGATGTGATCATGACATGCATCAACCTCATCGCCAAGTTCCCCACTGTGGTTGCATACAACTACAAGGTGTCCCGCTACCGTCAGGGTGGAAGCCTGCGCATCATCCCGCCGGACCCGGATCTCTCCATGGCGGAAAACTTCCTCTACATGCTCAAGGGCACAAGGCCGCATCATGAAGAGGCAATGCTCTTTGACCTCTCCCTCATGCTGCATGTAGAGCACGGTGGAGGAAACAACTCCACCTTCACGGTGCGCACTGTTTCATCCAGCGGCGCCAACACCTATATGGCCATCTGTTCGGGCATTGCCTCCTTGAGCGGCCATCTCCATGGAGGCGCCAATGAGGGGGTCATGAAGATGATGAAGGATGTGAAGAAGCATGTGAAGAACTGGGAAGATCGCAATCAGGTGAGAAAGTACCTGACCAAGATCCTCGACGGTAAGGCCCATGACGGTGCAGGCAAGATCTACGGCATAGGTCATGCGGTCTATACGGTATCCGATCCCAGGGCCGAGATCCTTTTGAAGAAGGCTGAGGAAATGGCCGGCAAGAAGGAGCTTCAAAAAGAGCTGAACCTCATGAGGCTTGTGGCCGAGATCGGCAGTGAGCTCGTACGCGAACGCAAGGGCCAGATCGTGGCCCCGAATGTAGACTTCTACTCCGGGCTTGTCTACAAGATGCTTCACATCCCTATTGACCTTTTCACCCCCATCTTTGCCATGGCGCGGGTAGTCGGCTGGTCTGCGCATCGGATCGAGCAGATCATCCAGGCCAAGCTCATACGGCCTGCATATGTGAGTTCGCTGCCAAAGGAATCCGAATACGTACCACTTGATGAGAGAGGGATTGACCCTTAGAATTACTCCCCTATGCCGTGGCGGTATGTCAGCTTTCATTGACGCAACGCTCCTTAATTGGTAAGTCTTTGCCAGTATGGTTGCTGTACGCATGACACGCATGTCCCGCGAACTCTCTTTGTTTATCGTGGCTTCATTGGCCATGGGCATGGCGTACAGCATTATTGACGCTACGTTTAATAATTTCCTGAATGAGCGTTTCGCCCTGAGCGGGTTCGAGAGATCTTTTCTTGAGATCCCCCGTGAGATCCCGGGCTTGCTTGTGGTTTTTGCCTCAGCCCTGCTCTGGTTTCTCTGCAGCCGCCGCCTTGCCGTCGTAGCCATGCTGCTTGGGGCGGCTGGAACCATGCTGATGGGCTTTGCCTCACCCACCTATGTGATCATGGTGCTCTGGTTGTTCATCTACAGTCTGGGCCAGCATATCTTTCTCCCCCTGTCTTCTGCAATCGGGATGGAACTGGCCGAACTGGGCAAGACAGGGCAGCGTCTGGGGCAGTTGAACGCAATCCGGAACCTGGCTGCCATATTCGGAAGTTTCCTGGTGTTTATCGGGTTCAAGTACCTGGGATTTACCTTCGGCCACACCTTTGCTTTAGCAGCTGTGGCCTTTATGACGGCAGCGCTTCTGATGTTCGCCATGAAACCGGAGCAGACACAAAAGCCGGCCCTTCATCTGAAACTCCACCGGGAATACCGGCTGTTTTATCTTCTCTCCGTGCTCTATGGTTCGCGCAAACAGCTGTTCCTCACCTTTGCGCCCTGGGTGCTGGTCACGATTTTTCATCAGCCCACGCAGACCATAGCCACACTCTTGATGATCGGCGGGATTATCGGCATTGTCTTTCAGCCCTTGCTGGGATGGGCTACCGACCGCCTGGGGGAGCGGATAGTGCTTACGTGCGAGTCCGTGCTGCTGGTGTTTGTCTGTCTGGGGTATGGATTTGCCAGGTTCCTGGTATCTGAAAACACTGCGTTTCTTATTGCGTGCGGGTGCTTTCTTGTGGATCAGATGCTCATGAGCGTGAATATGGCCCGGTCCATGTATATGAAAAAGATAGCACTGCACCCCTCGCATGTCCAACCGGCCCTGACCATGTCAGTGAGTATTGATCATGTCTTTTCCATTATGGTTGCCTTGCTTGGCGGGTTGATCTGGAATCGTTTTGGTTTTCAGTATGTATTCCTGCTCGGCACATTCATAGCACTCGGTAATCTTCTGGCCGCGTTGCAGGTCCGCGTTCCCAGGTCCTAGTCGTCACATGCGGCATTTCCCCATGAACCTTTGCTGCATGGAGATTGATAGAAGTGCCGGCTTTAATCGTTGGTTTTCAGGTTCAGCACATCGATAACGGTCTTGAGCAGCATGAAGAGAAAGCCCACTTCTTCTTCACTCATAGGTTCACTATCATCATCTTCTTCAGGTTCTTCTGTTAATGAGTCAACCACATACCTGATCACATAAGGTTGAGGAGAGAGCTGTACCTCGGCTACCCTGTTGAAGAATTCGTCCTGGGCCTTTTCCAGCTTCTCCATGAGCCGTTCGTTTTCTTCATAGCATTCTATAATCTCTTCAGGCGTTACCGGCTGGATCTCCTTGCCGTATCCCTTCCTGAACATGTGGTATATGACAAAAAGCACATAGACAGCCAGTTCTCCGGCCTGCTCACTAAGGTCTTCAGTGAATTCAAGAATGAAAGAAA
Source organism: uncultured delta proteobacterium (assembly GCA_963785235.1). Taxonomy (GTDB): domain Bacteria; phylum Desulfobacterota; class Desulfomonilia; order UBA1062; family UBA1062; genus MWEI01. The sequence continues at coordinate 12,493 of CAWAUM010000005.1, forward strand.
GAAGATCAGGTTGTATCTGTCCGAACTCCATCATCTCTTTTGTGGCCCGGCCTGAATCATAGTGGGCAATTTCCTGCCAGGTTTTTTCTACGAGCTTTTCGGATAAGGGTTCCATAGTCTTCTTCTTTCAGAGTGAATTTATCTATTACAATAAAGGCACGGCATCTTACGTCTACCCTAAATTCTACCGAGGCTATTGCTGAAACTCAAAAAGATGTGTCACCCCCCGCGAAAGCGGCTGTCGCAAAAGGGTGTTTTTTGTCGTCCCCGCGAAAGCGGGTCCAGGGATCCTGAAAACACTGGATTCCCGCTTCCGCGGGAATGACAATCTAGGATCTTTTAATCCATCCGAGGTTATTACCGCAGCACGCGGATGCTATCTTCGATGTTAAAAACCATTCGTGGCGTGTTCACAGCAACCGTTGTGAGATCCAGTGTATACGCCATATCCGGCTGCAGACGCTGGTTAAGGTGGCTGAAAGCCGTGTTCCTGGCAGGATAAGTATGCTAATAAGATAAACAAACCATGATGATGCTCCATGATTTTGCCATGACATTCATCTTTTTCGGGGGTGCCTTGTGCTTCCTCATGGCACTCGAGCAGGTCACGGGCAGGGAGACCGGCCGCCTGAACATCCTCTCGTTTTCCCTGCTGATCTGCAACGGGCTCATCATCCTCGGGGTGGGCCTCAGTGTGAACCAATTCCAGGCCTCATACCCGTTGGCCGGGTTCCTTTTTTTCACCGCGCTCTTTGCCGTTGGCCCCTTGAATCTGTTCTACTACCATTCACTCCTGGATCCTGAACTGCCCCTTTCATATAAGACCAAGATCCATATCTTGCCCTCTGCAATCATCTTTCTCATTGATATCATTTTTCTTTTCCAGCCCCTTGCCTTCAAACAGCACCTGATTGAGGGCATGCTGAGAAACCCCTTGGACAGCCCCCTGAGCATCCTTGTTGCAATGGGCTGGACCCATGTGATCTCCTATCTCGTGTTCCTCCTCATAGTGGAACTGGCGCTCTGGAAAATGGAAGAGATACGATCTGAAGTCAGGATTATTGCGCTTATTAACCTGATGGCCATCGTATCGGCCGCTGTCTTGGGAATAGGTTTTGTCTTCACCATGATACCGTTGACCCTGGCCGGCGGGATCATGCTCTCCCTGATTCATGTGCTCATCTTCCTGGCGCGCCACCGCTATCCGCAATTCTTCCAGATCCTGAAGCACGAGATAAAACAGAAGCGCTACGAGCGGACACTTCTGGCAGGCGTGAACACCGAGCTCATCTACGCCCGGCTCATGGAACTCATGAAGGAGGAGCAACTCTTCAAGGATATGGAACTTAACCTCAAGACGGTTGCCGATCTTCTGGCCATAACCCCTCACCAGCTCAGCCAGTTCCTGAACGAGCACATCAACCTGGACTTCCGCAATTTCATCAACCGGTTCCGGGTGGAAGAGGCCCAGCGGCTCCTGAGGGTGGACCCGGACATGAGCATTTTGGCGATCTGCTTCGAGGTTGGATTCAACTCCAAGTCCACCTTCAACACGGTGTTCAAGAAGGTTTCAGGCATGACACCCCGTGAGTTCAGGGTGAAGAAGGATGGCTGAATGATCATCGTTCGGGCAGGTTAATGGCACTAAATTACATATGACAGCAATAAGATGCCCAGCATCACCCATGCCATTATTATTCCTGAATCAACATCATGCCGGTCTGTCAGCGCCCAAGTATACAATCCTGGTCTCTTTTTTCGTCCTTATTTATAATCCCGGGCGACAAAATATATACTCAACGCTACTTTTAAATATAATTGTAACATTTTTACCATAAGTATAGGGAGGAGGTGATGCACTTGAAGAGTGATGCCTTTTTTCACGTTCCCATCTCGGACGTAAAGACGAGTGAGGGAAGGGTGGACCTACCCATGTTTTTTTACAACGTGGGCGTGAGGCACCTGAACTACTGGGTGGATTATGAACGGGTAGTGCCGAAGCTTGAAGGGACCGGCCTGGTGCCGTTGAGGTTCTTCAATGGCAAGGCCCTCGTAAGCCTCATCTTCTTCAACTACCGCGATGTGAGCATAGGGCCTTACGACGAGGTGACCATCACCATCGTGGTAAGGCCCGCAGCGTTCAAGGACCCGGGCGTCTACCTGCCCACCTTTCTCAGGCGTAGCGGTAAAGACTGGGGCAGCATAGGCGCATATGTCCTGGAGATGCCGGTAACCATCCCCCAGGCGAGGGCGGCAGGACGCGAAATCTGGGGCTTTCCCAAGTTCGAGACCAGGATCCCGTTCAGGCTCACCGGCAGGTCTTTTGAATTCGAGGTGAAAGACCCTCAGGCAAATGGGTTTATTGTGGCAGTGGAAGGCATGATGGGCCCTGGCATCCCGCTAAGGGCCACCGACCTGGTGACCTATTCGAACCTGAATGATTCCATATGGAAAACCATCATAGATGTGGATGCCACGTATACCTTGTGCACGGCAAAGAGAGTAAGCCTGAAGGTCGGCAGCAGCACCCACGGAATGGCAAAAAACGTGAATGATCTTGGATTAGCTGATATCAATCCGTTTTTGATCATGAGCTCGGACAACTTCAGGTCAAGGTTGAATCCGGGCAGCGGTGTCGCACCCTGGAAGACGCCTGAGCTTCCCTACCCGCCGGGCATAAAGAAATCAGACAGGACCAAGGGGAAGGCATGAAGGACCTTGACGGTCTGAACGTTCTCATCACCGGCGCCGCAGGGGGGATCGGGAGGGAGTATGCGTATCAGCTCCTGGAATTGGGGAGTAACCTCATTCTCACCGACCTGGATGCCGACCGGCTCGCAGCAATGGCCAGGGAGATCCTTGAATGCCCCGGGTCACGCCGTGGAACTATCCTCGGTCTTGTGGAAGCAGACATCTCGGATCCCCAGGGGTGCAGGGAACTCTACGACAGGAGCAGGGAACTTGCAGGTGAAGTGGATATGCTCATCAACAATGCAGGCATCATCACCTATGGCGATTTCCAGGATGTGCCACAGGAGCAGTGGGAGACACTCATGCAGGTGAACCTGCTGGCGCCCATGCGCCTTACCTTCCATTTCCTGCCTGATATGGTCAGGAGGGGAAAAGGGCACCTCGTGTTCATGTCGTCCGTTGCCGGTTTCGTAGCAACCTCACAGGGCACGCCGTATTCGTGTTCAAAATTCGGCCTGAGGGGCTTCGGCATGGGCCTTTCCGGGGAACTCAGGGACAAGGGCGTGGACGTGACCAACGTTTACCCCTGGTGGGTGAAAACCGAACTCCTGAAGTCACGGGAATATGGAAAGGCCAGGATCGATAAGCTGCCGCTCCCCGGGCTCCTGGTGGACAAACCCGAAAGGGTGGTCCGCGAGATTATCAGGGGTATCCGGAACCAGAAACTCCATGTGTATCCCGGTATATACGCCAAGCTCGCATACCAGGCCTCGCGGTGGACCCCTATCGTTTCACGCCAGGCACATTAATAAGGATTGAGGAGGGATGCCAATGGAGAGGGTCGATACGCAATTTTTAAGCAAGGGACTCAGATGCTCGGCATGGCTTTACCTGCCTGATGGAAAGGAAAAACCACCGGTAGTGGTCATGGCCCACGGCTTTGCAGGGCAGAAGGACTTCGGCCTGCAGCCCTATGCCGAGTACTTTGCATCGCAAGGAATGGCTGTCTTTCTGTTTGATTACCGCAACTTCGGCAGCAGCCAGGGCGAGCCCAGGAACCTGGTGAATCCCTGGAGGCACCTTGCAGACTGGAAGGCGGCCCTTTCCCAGGTGCGGACTCTAGGCCTTGTCGATGGGAGCAGGATCGCCCTGTGGGGCACCTCATTTTCCGGCGGGCATGTGATGGTAACCGCTGCACGGCAAGTGGGCATCAAAGCTGTCGTAGCACAGGTCCCCTTTGTTGACGGCATGGCTACGACCCTGCAGTTTCCTCTCTTATACCAGGCCCAGGGGCTTTATCACGGTCTCAAGGATCTGTTCTGCATGGTTACCGGAAAGGATCCCCACATGGTCCCTGCCGTGGCTGAGCCAGGGACCTTTGCCTGCATGAACACACCTGATGCCATGCAGGGATACTATACCCTGGTACCCCCGGACTCACCCATGAAAAACGAGGTCCCGGCCAGGATCTGCCTGATAATATCTGCTTACCGGCCCATCATGTATGCGCACCGTATTCAAAGCCCGGTACTCATCATGTATGCAAAGAACGACTCGCTGATCCCTGCAAAGGCAGTAGAGAAGATGGGTTCCAGGATTCCGAATGCAGAGGTTATTGGCCTTCAGGCAGGACATTTCGATGTGTACACGGGCGAACTGTTCAAACAGGTAGTGGAGAAGCAGGCGGAATTTTTAACGAAATATCTGAATTAACATGAGGAGATTTATCGTGCCCGGCATGAAGCATTTCCATGACAAGGCGGTATTTATCACAGGCGGGAGCAGTGGCATAGGGCTGGAGGCGGCACGCATGCTTGCTGCCTTGGGTGCACATGTCATGATCTTCGGCAGGGACCTGAAGAAGCTTGATGCCGCTCGCAGCGAGATCGCAACACAAAAGGTATCGAACAGCCAGAGGGTAATGGCTGTGCAGATGGACGTGTCAGACCGTGATGATGTTGATCGAAAGATAGCCCATGCCGTTCATGAATTCGGAACCCCGGATATCCTCATCAACAGCGCAGGCATCGGTCATGCCGGTTACTTCGAGGATATAACCTAATGAGAAGTTCGACGAGGTGCTCCGTATAAACCTCTACGGGACCCGGAATGTCGTTGCAGCTATACTGCCTTTTATGAAACCCAGGGGTGGACACATCGTTAACGTTTCTTCCATGCTCGGTCTCATCGGGATATTCGGCTACAGCGCATACAGCACATCCAAATTTGCCCTGGTCGGCTTCTCCGAATGCCTGAGAAGCGAACTGAAGCGTCACAATATCCTTGTGTCCGTATTCTGTCCACCAGAGGTGGACACCCCCATGACGGATTACATGCAGACGAGCTCGCCGCCGGAGACGCGGGCACTTGTCAGGATGACGGGATTGATGAGTGTCCGGAAGGCGGCAGGGATTCTCCTGAAAGGGATCGAAAAGAAAAGGTTCCTCATCATTCCAGGATTCCTCTCAAAATGGACGTATCTCAACAAAAGATTATACCCTGGACTGACCGGCATGGTTATGGACATGGTCGTGAAGTTTACAAGAATAGTCCGGAAGAAGAAGATAATGCACGGAGAACATGATAGATAAAAGGTTGACGGCGCCCAAAAAGAAACACCTAAAACCTGTGACAATGGGGAGGATTCAATGCCGGGCATCAAGGATTTCAGGGGAAAGGTAACAGTCATTACAGGTGCGGGATCAGGTATCGGCAGGGCTACGGCCCTGGCCTTTGCAGCCCATGGGGCAGACCTGGTCATCGTGGACAAGGAGGAGGACCGCATTGCGGAAGTGGCTGCGGAGATTGAAGCCAAGGGGCGCCCGAGTCCTGACGCGGAAGGTGGATGTATCCGATCGGACCCAGGTGGAGGACCTTGCCAGGTTTGTGATAGCCGAGCGGGGCAGGGTGGACATCCTCTACAACAACGCCGGCATTGGTGTCGGAGGGGAGCTTTGAGTGCACAAGCTTGGAGGAGTGGGAGAGAATTTTTTCCATCAACTTCTGGGGTGTGCTCTACGGCATAAGGGCCTTTCTGCCCCATATGATCGAGCGCAGGTACGGCCATATCGTCAACACATCGAGCCTTGCAGGGCTGTGCGCCATTCCGGGGATGTCGGCCTACTGTTCTACCAAGTTCGCCGTGGCCGGTTTGGGCGAGGCGCTCAGGGCAGAGGTGAGGAAGTACGGCATAGGGGTGAGCACAATATGCCCAGGTATAATAAACACCCGCGTAGTGGCAGACGGATGCATGAACCTCAGGGAGGAGTCCCGTGCCAATAGGCAGACTGTTGTAGAATTCTACAAGAACTTCGGCTGGCCTCCCGAGCGGGTGGCCAGGGCCGTGCTGAGTGCGGTGCATCATAACCGTTCCGTAGTGCCCGTGGGGCCCGAGTCATGGATACAGTGGTTCAGCAAGCGTCTTTCACAAAAAGGTTATGAAGCGGCGAGTGAGCTTGTGGGAAGATTACTGATGTAGTCAAGTTTTTCACAATGAACAGACGTGACAATGAATAAGGAGGAGTAATGGAACATTTTAAAATGTACATCGGCGGGGACTTTGTTGAATCTGTGAGCGGGCGGACCAGAGAATCCATCGACCCGGGCTTCGGGCTGCCTTTTGCCACGTTCGCCTACGGCAACGAGGCTGACGCACAAGCTGCTATCGACGTTGCGCGCAAGACGTTTGATTCAGGCGTATGGAGTGGGCTGACTCAGGAGGAGCGCTCCCGAATCATCATGGATTTTTCCGACAGACTGACCAAATACATTGTCAGGATTGCATCGTACGAGTCCATGGACTCAGGAGGTCTCATAAACAGGACCGGTGCGGAGGTGATCGGCAATGCCATGACCGCACGGAACCTTGCCTGGTATGCCGCCCATGAATTCAAGTGGCATGAGGAGATCCGCGTCCCCTGTTCGCTGGCAAGCCCTGGAAGAAATTATATCCGACGGGAACCTATCGGTGTGTGCGTGGGCATTATCCCATGGAACTTCCCCTTCAACATGGCCATGTGGAAGATACTCCATGCAATAATCATGGGGAATACGATCGTGTTGAAACCTGCCACTGATACCCCTCTGAGCGCACTCATCCTCGCCGAGGTGATAGCAGAGAGCAGGATCCCCAAGGGCGTGGTCAACATCATTACCGGAGCGGGCAGCGAGGTAGGCAAGGCCCTTTGTATGAGCCCCAAGGTGGACAAGATCGCATTCACCGGAAGCACCGAGGTGGGCCGGCAGATCATGAAGATGGGTGCGGATACCATCAAGAAGGTGACCCTGGAACTGGGCGGAAAATCCGCAAACATCATCTGCGAAGACGCCAAGATGGATCTTGCAGTGGACGGCGGTCTGTTCGGTACGTTCTTCCATTCAGGACAGATCTGCGAATCAGGCACGAGGCTCCTTGTCCATAAAAAGATTTATGATGAGTACATCGACCGTTTTCTGAAGAGACTCTCCCAGGTGAGGATGGGGTATCAGCTCGACCCTGCAACCCAGATGGGACCGCTCGTAAATGAGATACAGCGTGCCACTACGGAAAAATACGTCAAGATAGGGCTCGAAGAGGGTGCCCAGATCGTATACGGCGGGAAAAGGCCGGATGGCGACCAGTTTGCATCAGGGTTCTACTACATGCCCACCGTCTTTGTCGGGGTGGATAACAAGATGCGCATCGCCGCCGAAGAAATATTCGGCCCTGTGGTGTGCATCATGCCGTTCAATGATGACGAAGAGGCCGTGGCCATCGCGAATGACACCATCTACGGACTTGGCGGCGGGGTCTTCTCTAACGATATCGGGCGTGCAGAAAGGATTGCCGACCGGATCAAGACCGGTACCGTGTGGATCAACGACTATCATGCCTTTGCCGATATCATGCCGTTCGGGGGATACAAACAGAGCGGCATCGGCAGGGAATTCGGGGAATACGGACTTGGTGAATACACGCAGATAAAGAGGGTCCATATCTGTCCGTTATCCGACGGCATACAGAAATATACCTTCCCCATCATGTTCGATTATCAGCAGCCGGCCCAGTCGTTCATGTTCGAAGGGCCGACAAAGATCATTGGTGGTCCTGACAGCATCATAGCGCTGCAGTATGAGATATCCAGGCTCAACTGCAGGCGGGCTGTCATCATAACGGATAAGGGCATATGCGAAGCAGGCCTTCTGGACAAGGTTGAAAAGGCCATGGGCAGCATGTGCGTCGGCGTATTCGACGAGGTCGTGGAAGATTCAGGGTATACGGTTGTGGACAAGGCTGTCGAATTCTGCAGAAGCGTGAATGCCGACATCCTGGTGAGTCTCGGCGGCGGGAGCTCCATAGACACGGCCAAAGGTGTGGCGGTGACACTCACCAACGGCGGAAAGGCCATCGACAACGTCACCATCTACAAGCTCGTAGACCCGCTGATCCCGCATATTGCAATCCCCACCACCGCAGGAACCGGGAGCGAGGTGACCAATATCGCGGTAATCAAGAATGAGGAAATCGGCAGGAAATTCAATATCGCCGAGAACGTCATCTATCCGAACGTAGCCATACTCGATCCACATCTGAGTGTCAGCCTTCCGAAGACACTCACCGCAGCCACGGGCATGGACGCCCTTTCCCATGCCATTGACGGGATGTGCTCCATCATGAGAAACACCATCTGCACCGGGCATGGGCTCAATGCAATCCGGTTGATTGCAAAGTACCTGCCCATGGTTGTGGAAAACGGCCATGATGTGCAGGCGCGGATGCAGATGCTCCTTGCAGCCTCGACAGCGGGCTGGGCATTCTCGATACCCTCGACCATACTCACCCATTCCCTTGCCCATGCCATTGGGGCAAAGTACAAGATCCACCACGGCACCCTGTGCGGCCTCTTCCTCCCGCATGTCATGCGGTTCAACAGGGACCATTGCACCGATGAGCTTGCAGCGATTGCCGAGGCCATGGGTGTGAAGGTAGGCGGTATGTCTAAACAAGAAGCTGCATCAGCGGCTGCTGATGCCGTAGCTGATCTTATCAAGAAGATAGGACTGCCTGCACGTCTGAGCGAACTCGGCATTGCCGATGCCGAGATCGGCATGATCGCGCTGGATGCCATGACAGAGATCCCCACACTCGCCAATCCGCGCAAGTGTACGGTGGAGCTCATCGATGGAGTCATCAGGGAGGCCTTCTGATGGGAGAGAAAGGTATGATAAGATCCTTGCTCGGTATGACCCGCTGGATAGTAGTGCTGTCCCTGCTTTTCTGTATAAGCTGCGCCCATAAAGTGCAGCCGGTCAAGGAGAGGCTGTCAAGCCCTGACCTGCTGAAAAAACACTGCGAGCTTATTGGCCTACCCCGGGTCGAGCAAATCTCCGAGCATGTATGGGTCGCCATCGGGTATGACCTGGCAAACGAGATCCTCATCCATACCCCGGAAGGCAATGTGATAATTGACCCCCTCATGAGCCCCAAACGAGGGGAGGCCGCCAGGAAGGATCTCCTGGCCAGTGCGCCTAAAGGGCCGATAAAGGCCATCATCTACACCCACAGTCATATCGACCACATCGGAGGGGCCTCCATCTGGATGGAAGACAACCCGCAGATCTGGGCAACGGATAATTTTATTGAGCACTTCTACAAGCAGTATCAGGTATTTCTCCCCATTGAGACCATCCGTGGCAGGCGCCAGTTCGGGGATCATGCCTCGCTGCAGGATCTCCCCTGCAATGGCATAGGCCGCCGCACTGATATAAAGGCGGCACAGGAAGGCGCCGGCATCCGTTTGCCCACACAAACCTTTTCCGGTTCAAAGACTTTGATCATTGGTGGGGTGGAAATTGAAATGCTCGAGGCCCACGGGGAGACCCACGACCAGCTCATTGTCTGGATTCCCAAAGACAAGACCGTGATCGCTGCCGATGACTTTTACTGGACCTTTCCAAACCTGTACACCATCCGCGGTACAAGCCCGCGGCCTGTGGATGACTGGATCAGGAGCATTGACAAGATGCGCAGACTCAAGCCTGAACATCTGGTGCCCTGTCACACAATCCCCGTTGCCGGGGGGCAGGAGATCAGTACGATCCTGACCAATTACAGGGACGCCATCCAATGGGTCAGGGATGAGGTCATCAGGGGGGCGAACAAAGGGTATGATCTCGATACCATAGCGGAGAACATTAAGCTGCCAACGCATCTTACGGGGCTGCATTATACGGAGGAATTCTACGGTCAGCTCGACTGGTCTGCCAAGGGCATTTACACCAGCAACCTCGGGTGGTTCGACGGGAGGCCCGACAAGCTCTATCCCATGAATGTCAAAGAGGCATCCGGGCGTGAGGTGGCCCTCATGGGAGGCCCTGAAAAGGTGATGGATATGGCGGATAAGGCCTTGCAGTCCAATGACTGCCGCTGGGCGATCCATTTGCTGTCCAAGCTGGCAGATAGCGGCATGGCCCCTGCAGGTATGGACGGGGCATTAAAAGAGAAGCTGGCCCTGTCCTATGAAACCCTGGCTGCCACCCTGTACAACCTAAACGGGAGGGGATATCTCCTGGAGGCAGCCTACGAGATCAGGCACGGCATCGAGAAACCCGCACCTGCCAAGCTCGATGAAGGTCTTGTGGCCAATATCCCCCTGGAGGCGATCTTCACCATCATGACCACCCGGCTCATTGCCCAGAAGGCCCTGGATGTGCACGAGACCGTGTACTTCGTGTTCCCTGATGAAGATAAGCGGTTCATCGTGACGGTCCGGAAAGGGATTGCCGAGGTGGTCGAAGGTGAGCCCCTGCCTGGAACACCCGAACCGGTAGCCACCCTTGTGGTGGATGCCCAGACTTTTCGAAAGATGGCGGCAAAGGTGATAAGCCCGCTCAAGGCATATGTCTCGGGCAAGATCAAGGTCCAGGGAAGCTGGATTGGATATCTGGCTTGGAACAGCCGCTTCGAGCTCAACTGAGGTATACCAAGTCCATCGAACGGTATATTAGAGGGGTAGATATCGCTTCAACAGGGGGGGTCTGTCATGAAGCCCAATGTCATTGTGATCAAAGAGCAGGATAACGTGGCTGTGGCCCTGGAAGACATCCCCGAGGGCGGAACTGTGACACTGTTGGATGGCAATGAATTCATTGCACGCGAAAGCATCCCCTACAGCCACAAGGTGGCGCTTGTTGATATTCAGCAAGGTATGGCGGTGCTCAAGTACGGCGAGGCCATCGGTTATGCCTTGGGAGATATCAAGAAAGGCGCCTGGGTACACACCCACAACCTCACCATCGAGGGGATAACAATATGAAGCGCGATACCATACAAGGGTATAAGCGTCCCGATGGCTCTGTCGGCATCAGGAATCATGTGGCAATCATTCCGACGGTGGCGTGTGCGAACGGCGTGGCGGACATGATCGGCCGGGAGGTCAAAGGAACGGTCCCCCTCCTGCACGGCCATGGTTGCGGCCGGGCACTTGAGATAGGCATGCACACGAATGCCCTTGCAGGAATGGGCAAGAACGCCAATGTCTCAGGCGTAATTGTCATCGGTCTCGGGTGTGAGACCATCAGCGTAGAGGCCATTGCCTCCGAGATCGCACAGACCGGCAAACCGGTAGAAACCTTTGTTATCCAGAATGAAGGCGGATCGCGGAAGACCGCTGCCAGAGGCATCCGGTCTGCAAAGAAGATGGTGGAGGATGCAGCCGGTATGAAGCGTATGGAATGCCCTCTTGAATCCATAACCATAGGGCTTGAGTGCGGGGGTTCTGATGCCTTTTCAGGCATCACGGCAAATCCTGCGGTGGGGCTGGTTTCCGATTGGCTGGTGGATGCAGGGGGTAGAGTTATTCTCACAGAGAACACCGAGATGATCGGAACCTCACATATATTATCAAGGAGGGCAAAGACCCCTGAGGTCGCTCAGCGGATCGTACAGATAATCGAAATGGCGGAAAAGCGCACCAAGGATATCTTGGGACCGCTGGCATCCTATGTGATAGCGCCCGGCAATATGGACGGGGGCATGAGCTCCATCCAGGAGAAGTCGCTGGGTTGTATCTGCAAGGCAGGAAGCAGCCCCATAACCGAGGTGGTGGAGTATGGCCGGAACCCGAAAGGCAAGGGCCTCGTAATTCTTGACGGTCCGGGCTACGATATGGAATCCATGGCCGGCCTCGGTGCGGCAGGCTGCCAGCTTATCATCTTTACCACCGGACGGGGAACCCCCTGCGGCTTTCCCATCATACCGGTCATCAAGGTGTCGAGTACCAGCAGGCTCTTCCTTGCCATGGAGGATGATATGGATGTGAATGCCGGTTCCGTACTCGAAGGTGTGGGCCTTGATCGTATCGCAGAAGAAATCATAGGCCTTTCCTTAGATGTGATGAACGGCAGGAAGTCAAAGGCAGAGGTCAACCACCAGGGGGGTATCTTGTGCCTGTATGCAACTACTCCTGCTTTCTGATCATGGAGAGTGACTTATTCACCGTGGCATGGTAAAAAATAGTATCACTATGGCCTCCTCGTTCACAAGATCCGGTGGATTAGGGGAAGGTGAGCGGTGTAAGCTTATGTGACATGTATTTTATGGCAGCTTTGTATCTGTTCAGAAAAAACATGGGGGAAACATGGCTCGAAAGCGCAGCATGACAAGCAGGCAACTCAAGGAAAACACACAGCTCGGGCGCAGGTCGTTCCTGAAGAAGATTACTGCGGCCCTGGGCGGGATGACCCTGATGAGTTGTGGATTGTTCCCCTTCAAAGGACTCGGCGCATCCATGCCTGGGGGAGATCCGGGGAACAGCCGGGAGAAGCTTATCTTCATTGCCATCGATGCCCTTCACCCGAAATACTTTGAACTCGATGCCCAGGGAATGCCTGGAGGAAGCGATGGCAACTGGCTCATGCCTAATATCAGAACGTTCCTGAAGAAGTCATTATGGTACCGGAATGCAAAATGCTTTCTGCCTTCCGCTACTGACATGAACCACCTCAATGCCCTTGCCGGGACGTCATCTGCGCAGACCGGGATCGTGAGCGTGTGGGCTCAGCCTACGGGCTGGGATGAGGGCGGGGATGCGGTGATAAAGCGGACCAGCATGTCCTTTGCCCGCGACGATAAAGGCAGGCCTGTGGACACCCTGTTTCATGCATGGAAACGCAGGTGGCCCGATTCCAAGACCCTTTTTATCTCCGGTAAAGAGTGGGTGGCAGAGATGTTAAAGGATAATCCGGCAGGGTCAGGCATTGATATCCTGGTGACCGGCCCGAACCATCCCGGCTACCTCAAGCCTCCCCAAAGGGAAAGCCTTGCCGATCCCCATACGGATAAGGATGCGGCATGTGACCCGGAATCGACGCACCTCCCCTTCTTTGCAGCGTCCATGATGCCGAGCGATACTACGACCAGGCTTTATACAGGGCAGGGAAGTCTCCTGACCTGGCAGATGGAGCTCTTTGCCAGCCATTTCCCCCACGACAGCTGGGTTGTTGACTCGACCCTTGAAATATTCAGACGGGAAAAGCCTGACATGGCCTATATCCTCCTTGCCCAGTGTGATGATGCCGGGCACTGCATCGGATGCGCAAACGATCCTGATGAATTTATCAATATCGATCCGCCCTATGAGGCGCCCGAGGGGTGCAGTAACAAGCCTGCCTACCAGCTGGTCAGCAGCAGGAACAAACTCCTCTTCAAAGAAGCAATCCTCGATGTTGTCCGCGATGTGGATATCCAGTTCGGCCGCCTTATGGAAGGCCTTGAGAAACAGGGCGTGCCGGAGCGTGCCAGGATCATCCTGCTCAGCGACCACTCTGCAGAGAACCATCTCTATACCGAAGATTTCTCATCCACCGATTGCGTGGGCCTCCTTGAGAGGGCTGGGATAATAGAGAAGAGGGGGATACTGGATAAGAAGGAGATGTACGCCTTTTCCGTGAGCAGCTACGGGGTGATGTACTGGCGGGAAAACAAGGAAAAGGTCGCAAGGGCAAAGGCGGTGCTCAAGGCCCACCAGGCATTGAACCCCCAGACCGGCAAGAAGGAATGCCCGTGGTGGGTTGTTGACCGGAACGACATGAAGAACGGCCTGGAAGGTGTCTGTCTGCCTGGCGAGCTCTACCACACTTACTATATAGATGTTGACAGAGAACAGACCGTGATCTGGCCCGACCTCATTATCCTGGCGAAAAACGGCTGGCAGATCCCGGTCTATAACGGCCAGATACCCAATGTGGGCATCAAGGCGCCCACATGGGCTCCTCCATGGCGGGTGTACAACGGCGGGCATGGATCTGTGGACACCCAGTCCATCGTTGCCGCAATTTCAGTTCCCGGTGGGAAGGCAGGAATACAGGACAGGCCCATCCGCATTGCAGACCTTGGGGTTACTGCAGCATCGTTGTTCGGTTTAGAGCTCAACAGCACCACCATCGGGAAGGATCTGAGCAAAGACCTAAGCTGAACCCCATTGCCATTACGCACTCATAAGTGCATCACGGCATTAAAATAAAGGGGAGAGGTATGAACATGCAGGAATCTGCATGGGGTGAGACACCTGTACGTTTACCCTCTCCCCTGTAAGTATGGGGAATTCATTAAAAAAATAATCCCATAGAACCATAATAGAGGCAACAAATGAAGATAGCAGCTATCTTCACATCCCCGGTGTTCACAGTAAGCTCTATCACAATTAACCAGGAATTAACATATGATAAAAAGATATGTTCGAGTAAGGATAAAGGTATTATATGGTGACACTATTTATAGGGCAAACATAGTTCCTGGTCGGTTGGCTGGTAATAATCTGTTCTGAGGTTAGAAGTGAAGCTCAACCCTTAAAGCAGTTTTTCTGCCAGTAGCTCGCTTTCCTGGCTCAGTGGGCACCCGAGATCGCTGATGATCTTATCCTTGCATCGCTCATAGGTCTTGAGCACCATGGGTTTGTTCCCGCTGAGTGCATAGAGGTTCATGAGGTTTTGATAGATTTCCTCGGCATAGGCATCAATATCCAGATAGCTATAACAATATTTTATGGCTGTCTCAATTTCTCTCTTGTGCATAAAGTACTCGACAATGCTGGCTAGGACAGAAAGGTACAGGGCCTTCACGCGATCGCGTTCCTGCAGGCACCATGGCTCATAAAGATCCTCTTCAAGGAAATCACCGGTATAAAGCCTGTCTGCCTCCAGGAGGAACCGTATGGACTGGATATCATCGAGGGTGCTGTCGGCCTTTTGGCAGGCCTCTTCAAAGGCCTCGATGTCTACAATGCCATCCTTGCCAAGGTCGAGCAGGTAGGTGTCCCCGTCACTCTTAAGATATGCCGATGCCTGGCCTCGCTCGAGGTTAGGCTCAAGGACCCTGCGTAAGGTAGTAAGGGCGACGTGGAAACGTTTCGCTGTTTTGTCGGGGTCTTCTTCAGGCCAGAGATGCTCCATGAAAACCTCTTTGCTCACATAGCCATGCGAACGCAGATGCACAAGCAGTTTGAAGAGCATCTTTGCTTTCTTGCTTCTCCAGTGCTCGGTTGAAATTTCCTCTTTGCCTTTGAAAACCCGGAATCTTCCCAGGCAATTCACCCTCAGGCCTTGATGTATGGCTACCGGCATGGTCTTTAAGATCTCCGTGATGGCCCGTGAGATAGGCGCATCAACGAATTTTTGCATGGACATGAGGGCCTGCCGGGCATCATTGCCTACCACAGTGAAGATCTTTTTGATACAGTCCTGCATTACCCCTTGCGAGTAAAGCTCCAGGAGAAGGGGCATCAGCCAGCCCCAGTCAATGGCCGCCAATCGCTCATAATGATGGGCATCCACAAGAATAAGACTCTTGCGGCACCATGAAAGGGCTTTTTCCTTTTCGCCCCGGTGCCAGAACAGACGGGTATACAGCCGGGTAATCATCAATTCAAAAAGCCTTGAGTAGTGGAAAGAGGCCTGCGCCTCCCTGATAAGGACCTCTGCATCATCCAGATTGCCCTTGATAATCTGGATTTCAGCCAGCATCCCTTTTGCCGGTGCGGTGATATGCGGCATATCCAGACCTTTGGCTGCCTCGATGCATGCAAGGCCCATCTCACGAGCCAGGTCCAGCCTCCCCATGGGCAAGTAAATGCCTTCAAGGGTGAGAATAAGCATAAGCTTCACCAAAGGGAGAATGACAGGTCCTGAAAATGCTTCAAGCCTTCTTCTGCATAACCTATGGCCTCTTCAACTCTTCCCAGCCCGAAGGCATTGGAGCCTGCATGGCACAGGAGCCACCCGACACTGATATCACGAAAACCCTTTTCCCTGGAAATCGCCAATCCTTTGCAGGCCTCATCAAGTCCCATTGCAAAAGATCCCTGGTATAAACATGCCATGGAGCTGAGCTGAAAGCCCAAGGTCATCAGGCGATAGGACCCGATATGCTGAAGCCTTTCTTTGGCGGTTCTGGCCAGTTCAAATGCCTTGAGCTGATTGCCTGCGATAGAATGCCTGAACCCATGATAGATCATGAGCAAGGCATGGAGTGCATCCCTTATTATGGGGTCTTCTATCTCCGGCATGAATTTGAGGGCATTTCCATAATGTGCATCCGATTCCTCAATTTTCCCGTATTGAGAAGTAATGAAGACCAGGTGGATGAGGGCCTCCACACGCAGGATAGGGGTAATTGACGGGCTCTTGAGCAGTTCTTCAAAAATCTTCTCTGCCTGGTGGAAATCGCCGTTTAAGTAAAGGCCCATGGCCATGGTATTCAGACAGATATCGATCCCATGCTGATCTTGGGCAGCACTGAAGAGAGAGTATGCCTTCAGGAGTCCGTTCTTTGCCTCAAGAACCCTCCCGGAGAATATATTGGCAATGGCGCGGAGGTATTCAATCCATGGGTGGGAATTAAAATAGGGCTCGGGGATCTTCTCCAGGTAGGCATTCATGAGCTCCAGCCTGCTTGAGCTTATCAGCGCTATCAGTATCCTTTCAAGTACGGTGCAGGCCTGCTCATAAGCACCTGCCATGAGGTAGTGATGAACAGCCGCTTCCTCATCTCCGCTTTCTTCCAGGATCCGGGCGGCATCTCTGTGTAAACCCTCTTTTTCCTGTGTCCCCCAGCTCACGATTGAGCGCGCCCTGCAGAAATTCCTGGAAGAGCTGGTGGTAGCAGTATTCCTGACCTTCTTCATCCAGGACAAAGGTGAAGAGGTGACTCTTCTGGAGATATCCCAGGATATCCGATGCATTCATGATCCCCAAGAGCTTGTTGCAGAATACTGCATTCAGGCGGGGGAGGATGGAGGTCTTCATAAGGAATTGTTTCAGCTCGGGCTGCAAACGGGCATACACGTTCTCAGCAAGGTAATCGGAGATGAGCCTTCTTGATCCTGTAAGCCTTTGCACCTCCAACTCGATATCCGCAAGATCTTTTTGCCTGATGGAATGGAAAAAGAGGATCAGTGCGCTGACCCAGCCGGATGTCTTGGCGTGGAGGATCTCAAGGGAGTCTTGACTGAGGGTGATCCCGAAGAGCTGGGCAAAGAACTGACTGATCTCCTCGGAGGTGAAGAGGAGGTCTTCAGGATTGATGTCAAGCACCTCCCGCATGGTCCTTAATCGCGAGAGCTTCAGCGGTATTTCCGAACGGCTGATGAGGATCAGGTGTGCGGATGCGCAGAGGTGCTCGGTCAGAAGCTGTACCGCATCCCTGATCATGGGTGTTTCCTGCACACTTTGATAGTCATCGAGCACGATCATAATGTCTTTTTTGAGCTTGGTGTGGAGCTCATGGATAAAGAGCGTAATAATGCCCTTATATTCCAGGCTCAGGGTCTGGCCCTCCTCCAAACGTTTGATGATCTCCTGTCCGAAGTCCGGGTAAATCCTTCGTACTCCCTCAATAAGGTGATGCATGAAGGTGGTGAGGTCTCGATCCAGGTTGTCCAGGCGGTACCATACCGTGTCATATCCCTGGACAGCTTGGGCGATAAAGGTGGTTTTCCCGTAACCGGCCCCGGCTGTTACGGTGATGATCTTTTTTTCGGGGGATTTCAGACAAGAGCGGCTGGAGTTTGTCGCGGATAATGGTATCTGCTATACGGGGAGCCATGAGTTTTGAGTGAAGGATAGGAATGCCCTTTGCCATATTCTTTCTATGTATATCGGTACTTTTTATGTTAGTCGATGAGAATGTTACAGCTAAATCCGTCCTAAGGAAGGTAGCGCATGAGAAAGGTTGCAATAACGCTCATACCCGGCGATGGCATTGGTATCGAAGTAACCAAGGAATGCAAAAGGATCTTAAGGCGGCTCGAAGAAATACATGGCGGCCTTGCTTTCATGACCAGAGAGCTCGAATGGGGATGCGGGTATTATTTGAAACACGCCCACATGATGCCCGACGATGGGCTGAAGATTCTCTCTGACTGCGATGTTATCCTGCTTGGCGCAGTGGGTTTCCCGGGCGTTCCTGACCACATATCAATTCAGAATCTGCTGCTTCCTATCCGGCAGGGATTCGACCAGTATATTAATTTCAGACCCATCAGACTCCTCGACGGACTGGATTCTCCTTTGAAGGTGAAATCTTCACACGATATCGATTTCGTGGTGGTTCGTGAGAACTCCGAAGGCGAGTATTGCGGCCACGGATCATTCCTCAATGTTGGAACCCCTGATGAAGAAGCCGTTCAGGAGTCGCATTTTACCCTCAAGGGTGTTACCAGGGTCATCCGGTATGCCTTCGAGTATGCCCGGAAACATGGCCGCAAGAGTTTGATCAGCGCTACCAAGTCCAATGCGCTTAACTATTCAATGGTTTTCTGGGACAGGATTTTTGATGATGTGCGGAGAGGATATCAAGACATCGAATCGCGGGGCATGCATGTAGATGCCCTTGCCGGGCTTATGATCATGAGGCCGAAAGAACTGGACGTAGTGGTTGCAAGTAATCTTTTCGGTGACATCTTGACCGACCTCGGGTCTGCCATGCTCGGCAGCATCGGCATTTCGCCTTCGGCAAACATCAATCCTGAAAAGCGATTTCCCAGCATGTTCGAGCCCATTCATGGATCGGCGCCGGATATTGCAGGCAAGGGTATTGCAAATCCTGTAGGAATGATCTGGTCTATGGTATTGATGATGGAACACCTTGATCTGGCCGATATGGCAGGTCTGCTCATGAGGGCGCTTGAATCCGTTCTTGCAGCCAGAAAGGTGAGGACGCCGGATATGGGCGGTAAAAGCACCACAGGCCAAGTGGTTGATGAGGTATGCAGGAGCCTGGGCTCCAGGTGATGGGGTATAGGCGGCGTGCAGCAATGAGTTATCTTTTATGATCTTAATCTTGCGCGGCAAGCCCAGGGATTTTCTCAACTTCAATAGAATCCTTGTGTGCCAAGACGCTTTTTTGATAAAAGGCTCGTACGAGCTTTGCAACAGGAGACTTCTATGCTGAGAGATATTCATTTACAGAGATATGCACAGGTTCTCATCTGGGGTTTGAATACCGCAAGGATGGAAAGATTCAAAAAGGGCGATATCGTACTTATCCAATATGATATGAATGCCTTGCCTCTGGCAGAGGTTGTCTACACCCTCTTGATCGAAATGGGACTGAACCCGGTGCAACGCACTTCCTCTTCCCCGAGAATGGAGCATGACTATTATAGTTTCTCAAACACGAAACAGCTTGTTTTTAAAAAACCTTGGGATGAAGAACTTTTCAAGGCTATCCATGGCAGCATTTCACTGCGAGCACCGGCTTCAATAACTCACCTTTGTGATGTAAGACCTGAGAAGATCGGCAAGGCGGCAGTAGCCCGCAAGTATCTGAACGATATCCTTGATAGACGAGAGGCGCAGGGAAAGTTCGGCTGGACCTTGTGTGTCTACCCTACTAACGAGCTTGCCAGGCATGCAGGACTGAGCGAGGAAGAGTACTCCGAGCAGATTATCAATGCCTGTTTCCTGAAGAAAGCTGACCCGGTAGGTTGTTGGAAGAACATCTATAACGATGCCCAGTCTATTAAGAAATGGCTGAACAGTATGAAAGTCATCAGATATAGTATCGAATCAGAACATGTGGATCTCAAGGTGACCCCTGGGTTGAAGAGAAAATGGGTTGGTATTTCGGGGCATAATATTCCAAGCTTCGAGTTATTCCTTTCGCCTGATTGGCGGGGCACCGAAGGTACCTTTTATGCCGACCAGCCGACATACCGCAGTGGAAATTATGTGAAAGGGATACACCTCTTTTTCAAGGCGGGTTCCGTTGAGCGTGCCTCTGCGGAGCAAGGGGAGGAGTTTCTCAAAAAGCAGATTGCCATGGACAATGGTGCCAGCAAGTTAGGCGAGTTTTCTCTTACGGACAAGAGGTTTTCCAAGATAAGCACCTTCATGGCAAACACCCTTTATGATGAGAACTATGGCGGTAAGAGCGGGAATTGTCATGTTGCCCTGGGGGCATCATACTCCGATACCTTTGATGGTGATGCTGCAGAGCTTACGCCGGATAAGAAGAAAGTGCTGGGGTTCAACGACTCCGCCCTGCACTGGGATCTGGTAAATACCGAGAGAAAGAGGGTGAAGGCTCAGCTGGCTAATGGAAAGCTTGTTACCATCTATGAAGATGGTAAATTTGCCTTTTGAGATTAAAATGAAAATGTATTAAAGTATGACACAATTGCAAAACTAAAAAAGGTGACACCCGCGAAAGCGGATGTCCGGAAGCTGTTGATAACTCGATTAGAAGCTTCCGCGGCAATGACAATCTGGAATTTTTGCAATTGGCTCGCATGTTATTAAATTTATTGTGATGGGGTTGGCACTTAATCTGTATTAAAAAAAAGTAATTGAGAGGTTGATTATACTATCTTATTATAATCATTTCAATTATATAGCGAGTTGAAAATATTAATTTATTTATGATAATATTCTCTCAAAGAGCAGGGTATGAGCGAAAAAAAAGATAATAGTAATTTAAAGAAGAGGGTGGCTGAGCTCGAATTGTTAGCGTCTGAGAGTGAGGCTGCAGAGGTTGACCTGCGTGAGACTGCAGAAAAGTACCAGATCCATTTTTCTTTGGCTAATGATGTTATATACACAACTGACGAAACTTTTGTTGTGCAGTCAGTTTCGCCAAGTGTGGAGCGTGCCCTTGGATACAAGCCTGAAGAACTTGTGGGTAGATCATTTGCGGAACTGAATATAATTACACCCGAATACCTTGACAAGGCCGTAAAAGAGAGCTTGATGGTACTCTCAGGAGAGAGAATCATCTCTTCTACCTATCAGTTTATCACAAAAGACGGGGCAATAAGGTTTGGAGAGGTCAGTGGTGTTCCCTTTATGCGGGATGGAAAAGCCCGGGCAGTCATCTCTGTGGCCAGAGACATCACAGAGCGCATAGAAATGGAAAAGTCCTTACGCGAGAGCGAAGAGAGGTTTCGTACAATCTTCGAGTCAGCCCAGGATTGCATCTACATCAAAAATCTCAACCATGAATATGTCTTTGTAAATCCCTGTATAGAGAAGTTGTTCGGAGTATCTTCCAGGGATATCCTGGGAAAAAAGAATGAGGAACTCTGTCTGAGGGATGTGGAACCGGACATCAGAGAGAATGATAGAAAGGTTCTGGATGGAGATATTGTGGAGGGAGAGTACTCAAGGGTTATCAATGGTTCGCTCCTGACCTTTAATTTCATCAAGACACCCATACGTGACAGTTCCGGTAATGTTACAGGATTATGCGGCATAGCCAGGGACATCACCGAGCGCAAGCGCTTCGAAGAACAGCTTCTTGCAAAGGAGAGGGAGTTGGCCCAACAGGCCCGTTACCTCGAAGAAATGAATATTACTCTGAATGTTTTGCTCGATTCGAGAGAGAAAGAAAAGAAGCAGGCACAGGAGGCTGTTGTGTCCAGGGTACGAAAGATTATTTACCCGTATCTGGAAAAGATTGAATCAAGTGATCTTGATGACGAAAATCGGATCTATCTCAGTATTGTCAAGGCTAACCTTGATGAACTCCTCTCTCCTTATACCAATCCTCTTTCCCAGCATTATCTTAATTTTACCCCCATGGAAATGAGGATAGCCGACCTTATCAGGCAAGGGAAGACTACCAAGGAAATCTCAACAATGCTTAAGGTATCAGCCTTTGCAATATCATTTCACCGGAGTAATATAAGGAAAAAGTGTGGGCTGCTCAAGGCCAAGAAGAATCTCAGTGCATACTTGAATACTATCGAGCAAGGGTTGTAATTATTGCTAGGATAAACCTAGCATTCAACTATGTAATTTTTAGCATTTAAATTTATTCAAAATTCTGGCATTATTTATGTGTTATGTAAAGGAGGGTATAGATTTTGATTTTTGGCTTCATTGTCCGGCCCCCATGCAGGGACAATGAAGTCTTTTTTTTATTTCAAGACCTGTGACAGTAAGTTTTGTTAACTTTTTATTGTTGTTGCCACTTTAATAAGGAAGAAATCCATCTAATTACCGTTTCGATTTCCACCGGGGTCTTCGCATGAACAGGTTGTTTTAAAAATCCATAGCCGCATTCTTGAATGATTTTTAAAGATATCATCGCCATAGAGCCTTTAAACTGAATGAAACATGAACCACAATTCAGTTTATTCTTGATGCCCGTATGACTGTATGATAAGGAAATATGCTCGAAAGAGACACAAGAATAATAAGACTTCATACGCGATAGGGGGTAAACCGTGGCAGCGATCGATAATACCCAGGCAGACGCGGGGTTGGCGGAGTTCACCTCTGAACAACTTGCGCAGGTTGACAAAATCATTACGGATCACAAAGGGAAACCAGGCGCCCTGATCCCTGTTCTCGAGCAGGTTCAGGATGTGACCGGATTTCTTCCCATGGCCATCCAGATGAGGGTGGCTGACGGACTGAGTCTCCCCGTGGCAAACGTGTTCGGTGTGGTCACCTTCTACTCCTTTTTCACCATGATCCCCAGAGGCAAGCATGTTATCCGCGTATGCCTCGGTACAGCCTGTTACGTAAGAGGCGGACAGAGGGTTCTGGACAGGGTGGGTGAAATCCTCAAGATTGCCCCAGGTGAATGCACGGCAGACAGGAATTTCTCCCTGGAGACAGTGCGGTGCCTCGGTGCATGCGGCCTTGCTCCGGTGGTGGTTGTTGATGCCGACACACACGGTCAGGTAAAACCGGCCAAACTCGAGCAGACGCTCGCGAAGTATAACTAGGAGGGGCCCTATGGCGAAGCTGACGATTGATGATCTGAAAAAGATTAAAAACAGGGTGGAGAAAGAAGACCAGTTCAGGTCCGGCACAAAGCGCATCAAGCTCACCGTGCACATGGGTACCTGCGGTATCGCTTCCGGCGCCAAGGAGATCCTTGATACCTTCATGAGCGAGATCAGTGAGAACAATCTGAACGATGTCCTCATCACCACCTCGGGTTGCATCGGCATCTGCAGCAGGGAGCCTCTGGCCACCGTAGAGGAGCAGGGCAAGGAAGCGATCGTCTATGAATATCTAACCTCGAACAAGGCCAGGCAGATCTTTAAACGCCACGTCATGAACGGCGAGGTACAGATGGACTTTGTCATGGCAAGAGGTACGGAACACGAAAAGAAGGGGGGGCGTAAATGAAGGTCTTTCGAGCACATATACTTGTCTGCGGCGGTACAGGGTGCCATGCCACAGGCAGTGGAGAAGTACATAAAGCTATTGTACAGGAACTGGCTGCAAAGAATCTCGCCGGCGAAGTAACCGTGGTGGAAACCGGGTGTAACGGATTCTGTGCTGCAGGCCCCATTGTGGTCATGTATCCGGAAGGGACCTTCTACCAGTACGTGAAGGCCCAAGATGTCCCCGAGATCATCGAGGAACACATTGTCAAGGGCAGGCCTGTCAAAAGGCTCATGTACAAAGAGCCCACAACAGAAGCGCCCATTCCCCACATGCTGGATATCCCGTTCTTCGGCAAGCAGAAGCTCATTGTCCTGAAGAACAGGGGATTGATCGACGCGGAAAAGATCGACGAATACATCGCCCGTGACGGCTATATGGCAGCTGCCAAGGCCCTGACCGAGATGAACAGGGACCAGGTCATCGACGAGGTGAAAAAATCAGGTCTTCGCGGCCGTGGAGGCGGCGGTTTCCCAACCGGTATGAAGTGGTCCTTTGCCAGCAAGGCCGCCAGCGATGTCAAATATATCCTGTGCAACGCCGACGAGGGCGACCCGGGTGCATTCATGGACCGGTCAGTCCTTGAGGCCGACCCGCATGCAGTGCTCGAAGGCATGATCATCGGCGGCTATGCCATCGGCGCCAATGAAGGCTACATCTATTGCAGGGCCGAGTATCCGCTGGCCATCAAGAGACTCTACATAGCCATCGACCAGGCCAAGGAATACGGTCTGCTCGGGCAGAATATCCTGGGAACAGACTACAGCCTGAACATCCACGTATACCAGGGCGCAGGCGCGTTTGTGTGCGGCGAAGAGACCGCACTCATGAACTCCATCGAGGGCAAGCGCGGCATGCCGCGGCCCCGTCCTCCGTTCCCGGCGAGCAAAGGCCTGTGGCAGAAGCCATCGGTCCTGAACAACGTTGAGACCTTTGCAAACATCGCGCAGATCATCCTAAACGGTGGCGAGTGGTACGCCTCCATGGGTACCGAGCGTTCCAAGGGCACCAAGGTGTTCGCACTTACCGGAGCAGTCAACAATGTCGGTCTGGTTGAAGTTCCCATGGGCACGGCAATCGGCGACATCATCTTTGACATCGGCGGCGGCATCAGGAACGACAAGCAGTACAAGGCCGCCCAGCTCGGCGGTCCGTCCGGCGGCTGTATCCCGGCCGAGGCACTGAACACCCCCACCGATTACGAAGAAATCATCAAACTGGGCGCCATCATGGGTTCCGGCGGTCTTATCGTCATGGACGAGGACACCTGCATGGTGGACACGGCCAAGTTCTTCATGGAATTCTGCCAGGAAGAGTCCTGCGGCAAGTGCACGCCGTGCCGCGAAGGCACCAAGCGCATGCTTGAGATCCTCCAGAGGATATGCCACGGCCAGGGCAAGGAAGGCGACATCGAGCTCCTGGAAGATCTGGCAGGCGTCATTAAAGACTCCGCTCTGTGCGGTCTCGGCCAGACAGCCCCGAACCCGGTCCTGTCCACCATTAAGTATTTCAGGCACGAGTACGAGGCCCATATCTATGACAAGAGGTGCCCGGCAGTTGTCTGCTCGAAACTGTTCAAGTCACCATGCCAGCATGCATGCCCCATCGAGATGGATGTGCCCGCATACATCGCTCTCATAAGGGCAGGCAGGATGGCAGATGCATTCAAGGTTATGAAAAAGACCAACCCCTTCCCCGGCGTATGCGGCAGGGTCTGCCCGCAGTTCTGCTCAAACAAGTGCCGCAGGGGTCAGCTCGATGAGCCCATGGCCATTGCATGGCTCAAACGCTATATCTCGGACAACGCCAAGAGACCCAAGGTCGATGCGGCCCCGGTTACCCGCAAAGAGAAGATCGCGGTCATCGGTGCTGGGCCTGCAGGACTCACCGCTGCCCAGGATCTGGCGCTCAGGGGTTACAAGGTAACCGTGTTCGAGGAACTGCCCTTTGCAGGCGGCATGATGCGTTATGCCATCCCCGAATACCGCATGCCCAGGGACATCGTGGAGCAGGAAGTAGCCGACATCCAGGCTCTCGGTGTCGATATAAGGACCAATACCAGGGTAGGCAGGGACATCAGCTTTGAACAGGTCCGTAAGGACTTCGACATAACCATTGTCACAGTCGGTGCGCACAAGAGCACAAAGCTGGGCATCGAGGGCGAAGAACTCACCGGTGTCTGGGGAGCGGTGGAATTCCTCCGCGAGGTCAACCTGGGCAAAAAGGTGAGCATTGGTTCGAAGGTAGCCATCGTAGGCGGCGGCAACTCCGCCATCGACGCGGCCCGTACGGCTATCCGCCTTGGCGCCAAGGACGTCACCATCCTCTACCGCCGCGAGCGCAAGGACATGCCCGCATGGGAGAACGAGATTGTGGCAGCCGAGCATGAAGGCGTCAAGATCATGTACCTGGTTGCACCGACCAAACTCATCGGCAAGGGCGACAAACTCGCCGGTGTCGAGTGCCAGCGCATGAAGCTGGGCGAGTTCGACCGTTCCGGCAGGCGCAAACCCACAGCCATTGCCGGCAGCGAGTTCGTGCTTTCCATAGACACCATAGTCCCGGCCATTTCCCAGAGCACCGATGCATCGTTCATCGCTGCGGGTTCGGATGTGAGCCTTGACAAGTGGGGTGGAGTAAAGGCTACTGGCAAGGCAAAGAACAAGACCACGGCAGAGAACGTATTCATAGCAGGCGATGCGGCAAGCGGACCGGCCACCGTTGTGGAGGCCATTGCCATGGGCCACACGACTGCTGCCGACGTTGACGCTTTCATCCGCGCCAGGAACAGCGAACCTGCCTACAGTATACCGGCCCGAGGAAGTCATCGAGATCCCCTTCGAGGTGGATGAGGAGGTCATCGAGTCCCCCAAGGCCAGGATGCCCGAGCTCAAGAAGTCAGAGCGCATGATCAGCTTCAAAGAGGTGGAACTGGGTTATTCCAAGAAGACTGCCTACAAAGAGGCCTGCAGGTGCCTGCGCTGCGATGCAGAGCTCTAGGGTCAGACAACAGGAGAGACAGCAATGGTTAATCTGACGATTGACAACATAAAGGTTAACGTGAATGAGGGCAGTACCATTTTAGAGGCTGCCAAGACCGCGGGCATCAATATCCCCACGTTGTGCGCCTGGACCGAAATCGGCCATACACCGGGCGCCTGCCGTGTCTGCCTGTGCGAGGTGGAAGGCCAGAGAAATCTGGTTGCTTCGTGCGTGTTCCCGGTTGCAGAAGGCATGATTGTGAAGACCACCACCGAGCGAGTAAGGCACGCCCGGAAGCTCAATGTGGAGCTGCTCCTGGCGAACCACCCCACGGACTGCAACGTATGCATCCGTAACGGCAGCTGCGAACTCCAGGTGGTGGCGGATTCCGTGGGCTTAAGAAGTGTCCGTTTCGATTATCCTGTAACCAAGGAAAAACACATCGACAATTCAAGCCCCTCCATTGTCCGAGACTCAACCAAATGCATCAAGTGCTACCGCTGCGTGACCGTGTGCGAAGAGATCCAGACCGCCTGTGTCCTGCAGCCTGCCCACAGGGGCGACAAGGTATTCATCGGTCCTCCCTTCGATATGCCTCTTATGGAGACCAACTGCACCATGTGCGGCCAGTGTGTGCTGGCTTGCCCGGTGGGTGCACTCTATGAGAAGGACGATACCGAAGCGGTCTGGGCTGCCCTGCAGGACCCCACCAAACACGTGGTCGTCCAGGAGGCCCCGGCCATCCGCGCCGCACTTGGCGAGGATCTCGGCATGCCCGTGGGATCACTGGTCACAGGGAAAATGCTCACAGCGCTCAGGCGTCTGGGGTTCGATAAGATATTCGACACAAACTTCACGGCCGACCTCACCATCATCGAGGAAGGCAACGAGCTGTTGCAGCGGGTGAAAGAGGGCGGCAAGCTGCCCATGATCACCTCGTGCTCGCCTGGCTGGATCAAGTTCTGCGAGCACTTCTATCCGGACCTGTTAGACAACCTGTCCACCTGCAAGTCGCCCCAGCAGATGATGGGCGCGCTCATCAAGTCATACTACGCACAGCAGTCGGGGATTGATCCCAAGGACATCGTGTCGGTCTCCATCATGCCGTGCACGGCAAAGAAATTCGAATGCCAGCGCGACGAGATGAATGACAGCGGGTATCAGGACGTTGACATCGTGCTCACTACCCGTGAGCTCTCCCGCATGATCAAGCAGGCAGGCATCGACTTCGCAAATCTGCCGGACAGCGATTACGACAACCCGCTCGGCGAGTATACCGGTGCGGCGACTATCTTCGGTGCCACAGGCGGTGTTATGGAGGCGGCATTGAGGACCGTGTACGCGGTCGTCACCGGTACCAACCTCGAGAGCCTCGATGTCACCCCGGTGCGCGGCCTGGAAGGCGTGAAGGAAGCCACTGTGGAAGTGGGTGGGCTGGGCAAGGTAAAGGTTGCCGTTGCGCATGGGCTCAGCAATGCACGCAAGCTCATGGACAAGATCCGCGATGGATCTGCAGACTACGCCTTCATCGAGGTCATGTGCTGCCCTGGCGGCTGCGTGTCCGGAGGTGGACAGCCCATCGCACCGAGCAATGAGAAGAGGATCACCAGGGCTGCCGCCCTGTACAAGGACGACGGTTCAGTGCAGAAATTCCGCCAGTCTCACGAGAACCCATCGGTCAAGAAGATTTACGAGATCTTCCTGGAGAAACCCCTGGGCCACAAATCCCATGAGCTGCTGCACACCCATTATATAAAACGCGGGACCAGCATGCCTCACAAAAAACAGGGAGTGAAGTAAGAGACAAATACAAAAACAACCATTAAGCGGCCTGCGAGGGAGGTTGAAGGACTGACCTTGAGGGTAATAAAGGACTTGTCAAAGGGCCTTTACCCATCAAAAGCGGGTAAAGGCCCGTTTATTCATTCTGGGAGAAGACACATGGAAGAAAAATCTCGAAGAATCGGGGTGGTAAGCATTATCATCCATAATAGAAAAGAATCGGCCATGAGGGTCAATGAAATAATTACCCACTATGGCGAAAGTATTATAGGCCGCATGGGTATTCCTTATGAACCGAAAGGGATAAATATTATTGCGCTCATCATCCACGGCACCACGGACGACATCGGCGCACTTACCGGAAAGCTCGGCTCTTTACCGGATGTAGAAGTCAAGTCCGTGCTCACAAAGGCTTAAAGGAGAGAACCATGCAGGACTTCATCAACGATACACTCATTCAAGAAACTCTTGCTCATGCTAAGAACCCGGAGAAAAGCAGGGTCCTCACGATTATCGAAAAGGCAAAGGGGCTTCATGGACTTATCTCTAAAGGAAGCGGCAGTGTTACTCCAGTGTGAGGACCATGATCTCATTGACGAGATCTTTGCTGCCGCCAGGTTTATCAAGCAGGGCATCTATGGCAACCGCCTTGTGCTCTTCGCCCCTTTGTACATCTCCAACTACTGCTCCAACAACTGCCTGTACTGCGGTTTCAGGAGAGACAACAAGGAACTGAAGCGGAAAGCCCTTACCATGGAAGAGATTGCCGACGAGGTAAGGATGCTGGAGCGGGAGGGGCACAAAAGGCTGCTCATGCTCTGCGGAGAGAACCACAAAAAGAGTTCCATGGATTACTTCATCGAGGCCATAGAGACGGCCTATGCCACCACAACGGAGCATGGCGGAGAGATACGGCGCATCAACGTGGAGATAGCCCCCCAGAGCGTTGAAGACTTCCGACGGCTCAAGGCGGCAAGGATCGGCACCTATGTGCTCTTCCAGGAGACCTACCATCATGCAACGTATAAAGAGATGCACCCGAGCGGGCCCAAGGCCGACTTTGCCTGGAGGGTCACCGCCCAGGACAGGGCCATGGAAGGCGGCATCAATGACGTGGGCATCGGGGCGCTCTTCGGTTTATATGACTACAAGTATGAGGTCATGGGCCTGCTGCACCACGCCATGCACCTTGAGGAGGTCTATGGTGTCGGACCTCACACCATATCCATACCAAGGCTGGAGCCTGCATTGAATGCACCTGCCGCCATCAAGCCCCCCAGGCCGGTTTCCGACGATGAGTTCAAGAAGCTGGTGGCGGTCATTAGGCTCGCAGTCCCGTACACCGGCATGATCCTTTCCACCAGGGAGCGTCCCGAACTCAGGGGCGAGGTGTTCGACCTGGGGATATCCCAGATCAGCGCCGGCTCCCGCACCAATCCCGGAGGTTACAAGGAAGATGACGGTGAAGGCTTCAGGGCGGCCCAGTTCAACCTGGGCGACACAAGGACCTTGGATGAGGTGATCCATGACATCACCACCAAGGGACATATCCCGAGCTTCTGCACTGCCTGCTACCGGCTCGGCAGGGTAGGTGCCGACTTCATGGATATGGCCAAGCCGGGGCTTATCCAGAAGTTTTGCCGGACAAACGCCATACTGACTTTCAAGGAATATCTCGAAGACTACGCCTCGGAGCACACAAAAGAGGCCGGTATTCAGCTCATCGAACAACTCCTGGCGGAGACCAAAGATGCCAAGGTGAAGGATCTGCTTGAAGACCGATTGAAAAAGATTGAACATGGAATGCATGACCTGTACATCTGAGTCTGCTTCAGGGTTGATCCTTCGGGCCGAGCAGGGTCTTGATTTGAGCCGTGGATGAGATCATACAGCTCCTGTCGCTTGACAACCCCTGCCGATATGGAGGGGCTGTTCCAGGCTGCTGACCGTGTCCGCAAAGAATGCGTGGGCGATGAGATCTTCCTGCGCGGCATCATCGAATTCTCCAATTACTGCAGGAACAACTGCCTGTACTGCGGACTCAGGCGCGACAACCTCCTGGCGCAGCGGTACCGCATGGAAGATAATGAGATTGTTGGCCTGGCAAAGGCCATCCAATCCAGGGCATGCAGCACCGTGGTGCTGCAGTCGGGAGAAGACCCAATCTATACCAGGGAGCGTATGCGCCGGATCATCGAGAACATCAAGGATGAGACCGGGCTTGCCATCACACTGTCCATAGGCCAGAGGCCCTATGAAGACTACAGGGCCTTCCGGGAGGCAGGGGCGGACCGCTACCTGCTCCGGCACGAGACAGCCAACCCGGACCTCTACGAGAAACTTTGTCCAGGCAGGACCCTCAACGAAAGGACTCAGTGCCTGAAGTGGCTTAAAGAGCTGGATTACGAGGTGGGTATGGGATGCATGGTGGGACTGCCGGACCAGACGGTGGAAGACCTTGCAGATGATGTGCTCCTCATCAAAGAGATCGGGGCGGACATGGTCGGCATCGGTCCCTTCATCCCCCATGTGCAGACTCCGCTCAATGATCATTCGCCGGGCGATGCCTTACTTGTACTGAAGATGCTGGCCATTATCCGCCTGGTGACCCGGGACACCAACATCCCGTCAACTACTGCGCTTGGGCGTGCTGGATCAGGCAAGCAGAAAAAAGGCATTTGAGGCAGGCGCGAACATTTTCATGCCTGTCTTCACACCCCAGGACTATGCCAGGCGCTATGATATCTATCCCGGCAAAGGCAATGTGAAAAAGGCGGACGGGGCTATCCTGGATTTCAAGGCCTTCTTCGACTCCATTGGAAGGCCCATAGGGGAAAGGACCCGGGAGCGGGAAGGCAGGATATGAAATCATAGAGGAAAGAGACTGACGATCTCGGCTTCGGCGAATTTTGAGATAACGCGAAGAGAGAAGATCATCGGCACTTGAGATACAAGGCTGTAGGCATACCGCCCGTGCACTGGATAATTTCGGTGACATGGGAGAACGGCACGACCCGCTCTTTGTGAAGGCCTATCTGCTGGTTAAAAAGGCAGCCGCCCTGGTGAACACAGAGCTGGGATATCTTGAAAAAGAAAAGGCCCAGGCTATCATCGAGGCCATAGATAAAATGCTTGCCGGAGAGCACTTTGAAGACATTGTGATAAGTCCCTTGAGCGGCGGGGCAGGGACATCGCTGAACATGAATGTGAACGAGGTCATTGCCAACAAGGCCCTTGAGCTTGTGGGGAGACCCAAGGGCGATTATGCATACATCCATCCCCTTGACCATGTAAACATGCACCAGTCCACCAACGACACCTACCCATCGGCGCTCAAGGTGGCCATGCTCATGCATCTGGACAAGATGGAAGGGCTTCTTGTCAGGTTGCAGGAGGCCCTCCAGGAAAAGGAGAGGGAATATGCCGGCATCCTCAAGCTGGGCCGTACCGAACTCGCCGATGCACTGCCCATTACGGTGGGCATGCAGTTCGCTGCCTATGCCGAGGCCATAGCCCGGGACAGGTGGAGGATCTTCAAGGCGCGCGAGCGCATCAAGGTGCTTAATCTAGGGGGCACAGCCATCGGCACCGGCTTCAATGCGCCCCAGAAGTACATCTTTCTCGTGATCGAGAGGCTCAAGGAACTCACCGGACTTGCCATCACCCGCTCCGAGAACATGGTGGACGCCACCCAGAACCTGGATGCCATCGTGGAGGTGTCGGGCCTGGTGAAAACCTGTGCAGTGAACCTGATGAAGATATCCGAGGACCTCAGGCTCCTGGCTTCAGGCCCGTCAGGGGGGATCGGAGAGGTGATCCTTCCTCCCGTGCAGGAAGGGTCTTCCATCATGCCGGGCAAGGTGAACCCGGTCATATGCGAGTTCACCACCCAGATCAGCCTTCTTGTAATTGCCAATGACAATACCATTGCCCAGGCGGCGGCGCTGGGCAACCTCGAGCTGAACCAGTTTTTTCCCCTGGTATCTTATCTTATGCTCAAATCCATGTCGCTGCTGAGTCTTGCCCTGATCAAGTTTGAGGAAAAGGTGATCAAGGGATTAACGCTGAACAGGGAGAAGATCGATGCGAACCTGACCAACTCGCTGGCCATCCTGACCTATCTCTCCCAGTACATCGGCCATGACGCGGCATCACGTATCTATCAGATCGTGAGGCATGACAAGAGGACACTCAAAGAGATCATCATTGACGAGAAGATCCTGACCGGGCAGGAGTTTGATGAACTTGTCTCTGCCCGAGAGGATCCGTATGATGGGGTACAAGAAATGAACACCACACCGATAGCCAACAGGCTGCACATAGGCATCTTCGGAAGACGTAACACGGGCAAGTCGTCCTTCATCAATGCCCTGACCGGGCAGAGCGTGTCCATCGTATCGCCAGTGGCAGGCACTACCACCGATCCGGTGGGTAAGGCCATGGAGATCAATGGCATCGGGCCTGTCTATATCTACGATACCGCCGGCATCGACGACACCGGAGACCTTGGAGACATGCGGGTGGACCGCACCAAGGCCATTATGGCCAAGATCAACCTTGCCGTGGTGGTGAGCACCTTTGCAGACTATGGCGAGGCCGACAAGGCCCTTCTTGATGAGCTCAAGGTGCGTGGCGCCAAGACGCTCCTCGTATTCAACAAGATCGATCTGTTCCCTGTAGATACAAAGGTCACATCACGGCTGGATGAGGCCAGCATCCCATTTGCGGCCGTGTGCTGCCTGACCGGAGAGAACATAGGCCAGGCCCGTGAGCGCATCGTGGAGATCGCAAAGACCCTGGAGGCAGAGCGTTCCACCATCGTGGGCGACATCATCAGCCACGGAGAGATCGTACTCCTGGTGGTGCCCATAGACCTGGGCGCTCCCAAGGGCAGGCTCATCCTCCCGCAGGTTCAGGTCATCAGGGACATCCTGGACAACGACGCAGCCGCTGTTACGGTCAAGGAGCGCGAGATCGAATACGTGCTGAGCAGCCTCAAGACCCCTCCGGGCCTCGTGATCTGCGATTCCCAGGTGGTCCTGAAGGTGGCGGGTGATCTGCCGCCGTCCTCCAAACTCACCACCTTTTCCATCCTGTTCTCCAGGCTCAAGGGCGATCTGGCTACATTCGTACAAGGGCGTGAGGGCCATCGAAACCCTCAAAGACGGTGACAGGGTGCTCATCTGTGAGGCGTGCACCCACCACCCCCTGCCGGATGACATCGGCCGGGTCAAGATCCCCAGGTGGGTAAAGTCCTATACCGGCAAGGATATCACCTTCGACGTCCATGCAGGATCGATCCTGGACAGGGACATCCGTGATTACCGGCTCATCATCCAGTGCGGCGGGTGCATGATCAACCGCAAGGAGATGCTGGGAAGGATACAGGAGGCCGGCGAAAGGGCAGTTCCCATCACCAACTATGGGGTTGCCATATCCTATGTGCACGGGGTGTTGAAGAAGGCATTGTCGCCATTTCCTTATGAGCAGAGTCTATTGGATGACTGATGATTTGAGTATACGTATCGTTCTTACATCCTTTTTACGCACAATAGGTATTCCCTGATAAGATAATTTGTGGTAGTTACCATAAATCGATATTAAATATAGATGGTTATATAAGCACATACAAGCATAATAGATTATGAAAAACCTAATTTATTCAATAAACCCGGAATCACTGAACCCTTTTCTCAACTTTTCAGACTGCAAGGGCTGATTCCGGATACCAGGAGGATATTAATGACGATCACGATTGATGGTAAGGAATGTGAGTTCAACCCGGGGCAGACGGTCTACGAAGTTGCCAGGGACAATGGTATAACTATCCCGGTGCTCTGCCACCAGGAACAGCTCAAGCCCGTGGGTGCATGCCGGGTCTGCGTGGTAGAGGTCCAGGGGGCACGCTCGCTGGTGGCGTCCTGCGCCATGCCGGCGGAAAAGGGCATGATCGTGACCACAAACTCCGAGCGGGTTCTGGCTGCACGCAAACTCACTGTGGAACTGCTCCTCACCCAGGGGCACCATAACTGCCTGGTGTGCGAGAGCAATGGAGACTGCGTGCTCCAGAGTCTGGCCTATTCCCTGGGCATCGACACCCCGCGTTTCCCGGAACCCACAGAGTTCAAACCCCTGGAGCAGGCCAACGAGATGATCGTGCGCGACATGAACAAGTGCATTCTGTGCGGTCTGTGCGTGCGGGCCTGTAATGAGATCCAGGTGAACCAGGTGCTCGATTACATCGGGCGCGGCCCCACTGCCAGTGTCGGTCCTGCCTTCGGTACCACCTATGAGAATTCCACATGTGTTTTTTGCGGCGAATGCGTCCGTCTCTGTCCTGTGGGTGCCCTTTATGAAAAGCAGGGCCGCTTCAAGAGCAGGGCAGGCGAGGCCAGGAAGGTCCGCACCACCTGTGAATACTGCGGTGTTGGTTGCCAGCTTGAGCTCAATGTCAAGGACGGCAAAGTAGTCAAAGTCACCACCCCGCGCTGGAATGCCTCGGCGCCCAACCGTGGCAGCCTGTGCATCAAGGGCCGCTTCGGGTACGACTTCCTCGATCACCCGGACCGTCTCACAAAACCCTTGATCAGGGTTGACGGCGAACTCAAGGAAGCGAGCTGGGACGAAGCGATTTCGTACATTTCAGATAAGCTTGCCGCGATCAAAGAAAAGCATGGTCCGGATGCCGTTGCCGGTTTTGCATCGGCCCGGTGCACCAATGAAGAGAACTACCTCTTCCAGAAGTTTTTGCGCGCGGTGATCGGCACCAACAACGTGGATCACTGCGCCCGGCTCTGACACAGCTCCACCGTGGCCGGTCTGGCCACTGCATTCGGTTCCGGGGCAATGACGAACTCCATAGCCGATATGGAGGAATCCAAGTGCTTCCTCATCACCGGCACCAACACCACGGAAAACCACCCGGTGATCTCCACCTTTATCAAGCGTGCAGTCACCCAGCGTGGCGCCAAGCTCATCCTGGCTGATCCGCGGAACATCGATCTCGCAAAGTTTGCTACTGTCTGGCTCCGCCAGACGCCGGGCACCGATATCGCCTGGATCAACGGCATCATGAACGTGATCATCAGCGAAGATCTTCATAACAAGGAATTCATAGCCGAGCGCACCGAGAACTTTGATGCCCTCAAGGATACGGTGAAAAAGTATACCCCTGAATATGTGGAAAAGATAACCGGTGTCCCTGCTGAAGAGCTCAAGAAGGCGGCGCGTCTCTATGCCACATCAGGCGCGTCGTCCATTGTCTATGCCATGGGCATCACCCAGCACATCACGGGCACTGACAATGTGAAGTCTCTTGCAAATCTGGCCATGCTCACAGGCAACATCGGCAGGCCGGGTACCGGTGTGAATCCGCTGCGCGGACAGAACAACGTGCAGGGCGCCTGCGACATGGCGTGCCTGCCGGGCAACCTTCCGGCTTACAAGCGTGTGGCCGAAGACGCCGAACGCAAGCCCTTCGAGGATGCCTGGGGCGTGAAGCTGCCCAACAAGCCGGGCCTCACCATACCCAAGATCATCGACGGCGCCGCGGGTGGTACTATCAAGGCCCTGTACGTCATGGGCGAGAACCCCATGATGTCCGATCCGGATACCGCCCATGTGGAGAAGGCACTGAAGAACCTGGAGTTGTTCATTGTCCAGGACATCTTCCGCAACGAAACCGCCGATCTCGCCCATGTGGTGCTGCCGAGCTCGGCCTGGGCCGAAAAAGAGGGCACCTTCACCAACACCGAACGCTGTGTCCAGCGGATCCGCAAGGCCGTTGACGCACCGGGCGAGGCAAAGGATGACTGGCAGATAATCTCCATGATCGCAAACAAACTCGGCGCAAGCTGGAACTATGAGAATGCAAAGTCCGTCATGGAGGAGATCAGCAAGGTCACTGCCTCTTATGCAGGCATCACCTATGACCGCATCGAATGGAAGGGCCTCCAGTGGCCGTGCCCCAACACGGAGCATCCAGGCACCCCTATCCTGCACACCCATGCCTTTACAAGGGGAAAGGGGCTCTTTACCGTGTGCGAGCACATCCCTGCTGCCGAACAGACCGATGCCGAATATCCGTTGATTCTCACCACGGGCCGCATCCTCTACCAGTACCACACCGCCACCATGAGCCGCCGCTCCAAGGGACTGGTTTCAAGGACACCCGAGGCCTTTGTGGAGATCAACACGGCAGATGCGAAGAGACTCGGGATCTCTCAGGGACAGAAGGTGGAGATCACAAGCCGCAGGGGCAGCATAGAGGTTGCAGCTGTGGTTTCAAACAGGACCGACACGGGGGTGGTCTTCATCCCGTTCCATTATGCAGAGGCCTCGGTGAACAGGCTCACCAACAAGGCCATTGACCCTGTGGCCAACATCCCTGAGTACAAGGTGTGTGCGGTGAAGTTGCGGAAAGTGGCCTGAAACGTAGCACAGTGGTGAAAAATGGAACCCCTCCCCTTGAGATACCAGGGGGAGGGGTTTTTGATTGCGCTGTTTTTATCTTATTGAGCTGTTGCCAACATTTAATGAGATAAGGTATTGATAGATTGGAGCAAGATGGTGTATGACCGTCTGCGGGTTATCAGTATAAAATATATTTAATAAGTATACCTAAAGGGGAGGGGTCTTTATGGCAAGTGAAAATCTGGAAAGCAAACGCTGGGGTATAGCCATGGCGGCTGTCGTCATGCAGGTTTGCCTCGGTACGGTCTACGCATGGTCGGTCTTCAAGAAGCCACTGATAGGTGCACATGGGTGGGGTGAGACCCAGACGCAGCTCACCTTCATGCTCTTCATGCTTGTCATTGGATGTGCGGCGGCATTCGGCGGAACTCTGGTCGACAAGAAGGGGCCGAAGTTTGTAGCTACTTTGGGCGGCATTCTCTTTGCAGCATCCACCCTGCTTTCTGGTGTGGCCGATCAGGTTGGCAGCCTGCCGCTCCTGTACCTCTCCTATGGTATCATTGGCGGTCTCGGCAATGGCTTCTGCTATGTGACACCTATTGCTACCCTCATCCGCTGGTTCCCTGACAAGCGAGGCCTGGTAACCGGTCTTGCGGTCATGGGTTTCGGTCTCGGCGCCTTCTTCATGGGCAAGATCGCTCCGGCCATGATCATTGCATACAAGGGGGGTCTGACCGAATCAGGCGTTGCACAGACCTTCTACATATGGGGCGTGATCTTCCTGATACTGGTGGTCGGTGCGGCTCAGTTTTTCAAGAATCCCCCTGCCGGCTGGCTGCCCGCTGGATTCACTCCTTCCGGAAGCACCGTTTCGGCAGCTGACTCTTTAACCTTTGGCGAAGCAGTGAAGACATCCCAGTGGTGGATGCTCTGGGCAATGCTCTTCCTGAACGTGTCTGCAGGTCTGGGTCTCATTTCCCAGCTCTCACCTCTGGCTCAGGAGTACTACAAACCGCTCATCACTGACCTGGCTATTCTCAATGATCCTGAAGCCCTCTCCAAAGCCCTTGCTGTTGCAGGAGGTACGGTGGTTTCCATCTCGGCCATTTTCAATGGCCTGGGCAGGCTCTTCTGGGCTAGGGTTTCCGACATGAAGGCCATTGGCAGACGGGGCGTATTTGGGTTTATGTTCGCCTCTCAGGCCTTCATCTACATCCTCGTTGCCATGGGCATCCTCAGCAACTACTGGATATTCCTTATTGCGGCATGCTACCTGCTTGCCTGCTATGGCGGAGGCTTTGCTACCATGCCCGCATTTGCTGCTGATAATTTCGGTCCGGGCTATATCGGCAAGGTCTATGGCTTCATGCTCACCGCATGGTCCGCTGCCGGAATCGTAGGTCCGCTGGCATTTGCTCAGTTCAAGGCTCAGTCGCTCTACATAGCAGCAGCTCTGCTTTGCCTCGGATTTGTTTTTGCCCTTGGCTTTAAGAAACGTGAAAGCCGCAAGACTGCTTAAGCCTTTTTGATAAGGCGCACATACAAATTCTAAAACGGAAGGCGGGCATGTTCTACGCCTTCCGTTTTTGTATTAATGCTGGCAGAGCCAGGAGAGAAACCACTTTACAACAGGGACGATTTCCTCCATAAACGTAAGGATAGAGAGCACCATCAAGGGGGTAGACGTGGTCAGCGAGATTATCAGGGGCATCATCGAGAATAACAGTTCGTTCGTCGCTTCCCACCACGAGGCATACTTCAAGCCGCACATGGCAGCCCAGCACCCAAAGGTCACGCTGGTAGCCTGCTGCGATTCGCGGGTCCAGCATATAGCCATTGAACCTGATCCCATTGACAAGATCTTCACCATCGAAACCATCGGCAACCAGATGGCATCAGCCCAGGGCTCAGTGGATTACGGGGTTCTGCACCTCCACACCCCGGTCCTGCTCATCATGGGTCATACGGATTGCGGCGCTATCAAGGCCTTTATGAAGGGATATGAAAAAGAGAATGATGCCATCAAATGCGAGCTCGACAATTTGAAGGCGTGTCTTGAAAACTCCGGATGTGAGATCTTTGATGAAGAGCTCATGAAGAACATCAGGAAGAACGTGGAACACCAGGTAACTTCGGCCATGAAGCGATACAAAGCCCTTATAGATGAGGGAAAGCTTACGGTTGTGGGCGCCATCTATGATTTTGTGAATGCACTGGGCAAGGGTCATGGCCGCCTTATTATCACCAGTATAAATGGCATAACTGAAATCAGTAAGATAAAAGCACTGCCCCAGCTTGCCGGATTGGATCTGAACAGTTGTCTGATTGCCTAGGCAGTTACGGTCATTGTTATCAAAGTAAATTTTCAGGAGGCGTAGGATAACGCTGTGACACTAGCAGAGGTAAGGGATTTGCTTGAAGCGAAGATGGTTATCGGCGAAGAAAAGCTCCATATGGAAATCCACACGGCCTTTGGTGCGGATCTCATGAGCGATGTGCTGGCCTTTGCCCGTTCCGGTTGCCTGCTTATCACCGGCCTTTCAAATGTTCAGGCTGTCAGGACCGCCTATGCCCTTGATATAGCGGCTATTGTCATTTGCAGGGGCAAGGCGCTGAATGACAAGTTCGTGGAGATTGCCAGGGAGCTTGGCATCCCCATACTGTGGACCCCGTTCATCATGTTCGAGACCTGCGGGAGATTATATCGTGAAGGCATAACAGGGTGTGTGAAAGAGATAGTCGTCGAGGACATCAGAAGTGCCCATGAAGGATAACGAAAAATATCTTGAGGGCAGATACGAGATCCAGGGCAGAGACTTTGTCGATGCCGGGCTTGTGTCAAGCCGGATCAAGAAGAGCCTTAAGGCAATGGGCGTAGCCGAAGACGTTATCAGGAGGGTGGCGGTACTCACCTTCGAGGCTGAAGTGAACATCATCTCCTATGCGACCCAGGGCACTATCAGCTACTATGTCCTGCCCGATACCATTATTATCGAGGCAATTGATGTGGGCCCGGGGATCATTGATATCGAGCAGGCCATGCAGGAAGGCTTCTCGACAGCGGATGATTCCATCCGCGAGATGGGTTTCGGGGCAGGCATGGGGCTTGCAAACATCAAGAGGTCATCGGATCTTTTCGAGATCACCTCTGAACCCGGCAAAGGCACCTGTGTAAAGTGCACTCTCATGATAAAGGGAAGAGTACAGAGCGAGGAAACGTAAAATGATTACGCTGGAAAACATTTCTGAAAAGCTTTCTTTGAAGTGCAAGTGCTGCTGGGAGAACCTTTCTCGGGAAGTCACCGGGGGTTATGCAGGTGACCTGTTGAGCGATGTCATGGCCAACAGTACTGGTGGAAATGTCTGGGTGACAAGGCAGGTGCACCAGAATATCGTGGCCGTGGCTTCCCTGAAAGAGCATGCAGCCATCATTGTGGTACAGGGGGCGACACCCGGGCAGGAGACCCTCGACAAGGCGGCCAAGGAGGGCATCCCCATCCTTGTTGCCGACATGAACGAATTCGAGGTAGTGGGCAGACTTTACCAGCTCCTGCGCCCGGAACAGGCGTGAAGGTCTGCAACCTGAAACAGGCCTGAAGCCATGGGTAGGGTATACCGCTGCAGCCTCCACATGCACACCTGCCTTTCACCATGCGCCGAACTGGACATGCATCCCTCATCTCTTGTGAATGAATGCATTGCCCAGGGGCTCGATATCATCGCCATCTGCGACCATAACTCATCGGAGAACGTACAGTACGTTCTCAAGGCGGCTGCCGGTACGGACCTTGTGGTCATCCCGGGCATGGAACTGGCCACGAGCGAAGAGGTGCACATTGTCGCCCTGTTTGAGCATCTTAAGGAGCTCTATTCTTTACAGGAAGCCGTGTATGCAAAACTCTCGGGCAAGAATGACGAAGATGCCTTCGGCATCCAGGCCATTGTCAATGAGGCAGGTGAGGTGGAAGGATTCAACGAGCGCCTGCTCATCGGGGCCTCGGATATCTCATTGAACGAGGCGGTTGACCTGATACACTCGCTTAATGGGTTGGCAATAGCCTCACATATCGACAGGCAAGCCTTCGGCATTATCGGCCAGCTCGGGTTTGTTCCTCCAGATGTCCCCTTTGACGCCCTGGAAGTATCTGCAAATCTGGGAATTAGCCAGGCACGGCAACGATATCCGGAACTGAAGGGATATCAGATCATTACCTCATCAGACGCCCATTACGTAGCGGATATCGGCAAGGCATGCACACGCATGCTTCTGGAAAGCCCGACCTTACCGGAAATCGCTCTGGCGATATCAAGGCAAATGGGCAGGTATGTCCTGGAGTAGATCATGCTTGAACTGGCGCTGCACGTACTCGACATAGCGGAGAACTCATCAAGGGCCGAGGCGAGTCTTATAGAAGTTACCATCATTGAAGACCTCGAAAAGGATGTTTTCTCCCTGGAGATCAGGGACAACGGCCACGGCATGGATGAACAGACCATGGAGAAGGCCCTTGATCCCTTTTACACCACCAAGAAAGTCAGACGCATCGGTCTGGGCCTGCCTATGCTCAAGCAGGCGGCCACTACCGCAGAAGGCAGATTCTCCCTTCAATCGATAGTGGGCAAGGGAACGGTCGTTTATGCCGAATTCAAGCACTCCCACATAGACCGGCAGCCCCTGGGTGATATTGCAGGCGTCATTGCCATGCTTATCCTCGGGAATCCCGATATAGATATTGTATACACTCACAAGAAGAACGGGAACGTCTATACACTTGACACCCGGGAACTCCGGGAAGGCCTCGGCGATGTGCCCCTGAACAATATGGAGGTTCTGAACCTCGTCCGGGACAACATCAGGGAAGGGATCGAGGAACTAAACGGGTAAACGAGCATGGATCTGATTTTCCAGTGACGTAGTATGGATCTCTTTGTTGGCTATTAGAATAAATGCCATAACCGAACACTATCCACTCATTCCTTTTCTTAAGTACATTGGCAATTTGCTGCGTTTTCTGCTATCTACTTTCGTCAAATATACGATGCATTATCATATGCTCAAGAGTTGAAATTCACCGGGAGTTGGAACATGAAGAAGAAGGATACAACAAGAGAGCCTCTGCGGTTCATCACTGCAACGTCGCTTTTTGACGGGCATGACGCGTCCATCAATATCATGCGCCGGATTCTGCAGGACAGCGGGGCTGAGGTTATCCACCTGGGCCACAACAGGGGTGTCGTCGAGATCGTAAATGCTGCCGTACAGGAAGGGGCCCACGGGATTGCCGTCAGCTCCTACCAGGGCGGCCATATGGAGTTCTTCAAGTACCTCATCGACCTTCTCAAAGAGCGTGGATGCCGCTATGTGAAGGTCTTCGGAGGCGGGGGCGGGGTTATTGTACCTGAGGAGATCAGGGAGCTGGAGGCATACGGGGTCGCCAAGATCTATTCGCCTGATGACGGCAAGGCTTTGGGCCTCAAGGGTATGATATCGCATATGATGGGAAT
The DNA here is from genome assembly GCA_963785235.1 of uncultured delta proteobacterium. Classification (GTDB taxonomy): domain Bacteria; phylum Desulfobacterota; class Desulfomonilia; order UBA1062; family UBA1062; genus MWEI01. Next base: position 54,520 of record CAWAUM010000005.1, read on the forward strand.
CGCCTCAGGTGTGCAGATACCCGAGGTGGCCATGGATAATAAGGCTATCTTCGCCAAGGACCCGGTGCTTATGGGCAGGCTCATCAGCTATGCAGAGAGGGCCAGATTTTTCAAAGACAAGAGTTTTGAGCCCATGCGCGCCTATCTCAAGGGTATAAAGACCGGCAGTCCCATTGTCGGCATCACCGGCACCGGCGGATCGGGCAAGAGCTCTATTATTGATGAGCTGCTTCGCAGGGCACTCTATCACTACCCTGATAAAACCATTGCCGTCATCTCGGTGGATCCCACGCGCTCGCGGAGCGGGGGGGCCTTGCTGGGAGACAGGATCCGTATGAACCAGATCGACGATAGCAGGGTCTACATGCGCTCCATGGCTACCCGTGCGTCCAAGGACGAACTGTCCGAGGCCATCCATGACGCACTGGATATCGTGAAGGCTGCGGGCTATGACCTTATAATCGTAGAGACCAGCGGCATAGGCCAGGGTGATACGGCCATCACCACGGTGAGCGACTACTCGCTCTATGTCATGACCGCGGAGTTCGGCGCGCCGTCACAGCTGGAAAAGATCGACATGCTCGATTTTGCGGATATGGTGCTCATCAACAAGTTCGAACAGGAAAAGGCCCTGGATGCGCTCAAGCATGTGAGAAAACAGTTCATGCGCAATCATGATCTGTTCGAGATGGACCCGGAAAATCTGCCCATCTACGGCACAGTGGCCAGCAGGTACAGTGATGTCGGCATGGACAAGGCCTTTGCCCATCTCGCCCGCACCCTGGTGGAAAAGGGGTTCATCAACGCGCACATGCTGCCCGAATCCAAGGTGGATCAGGAAAAGGCCCACGAGGGCATCGTCCCTTCCGGAAGGCAGCTCTATCTGAGCGAGATCGCCAAGGCCTTAAGGGGATACCATGCCCGCACCAAAGAGGTGAGCGCCAGGCTGAGGAGGCTCTATGCCATTGAAGATATCCTTCAGGACAAGGCTGACAAACCCACATCTGAGGGCTTGCGCAAGATGCTTTCCCAGGTGAAAAAAGGCATTGCCAAGGACGACCTGGAGCTTATCCATGGCTGGGAAAAACAGCATGTGAGGTATAAGTCCAAGTCTTATTCATACACGGTCCGCGACAAGAAGATCCACGTGTCGCTCACAAAGGAGTCACTGGCAGGGCTTGAGATCCCAAAGATAGCCCTGCCTGCATTCACTGACAAGGGCGACCTCTTTGCCTGGCTCAGGAAGGAGAACCTGCCGGGCTTTTTCCCCTACACCGCCGGTGTGTTCCCCTTCAAACGCGATTGGGAAGACCCCAAGAGGCAGTTCGCAGGCGAAGGCGGACCGGAAAGGACCAACAGGCGTTTCCACTATCTGTGCAGGCACGACGAGGCCAAGCGCTTGAGCACGGCCTTCGACAGTGTGACGCTCTACGGAGAAGACCCGCACGAGAAGCCCGACATCTTCGGCAAGATCGGCGAGAGCGGGGTGAGCATCTGTACGCTTTCCGACATGAAGAAGCTCTATGCAGGCTTTGACCTTCTCTCACCCACCACGAGCGTATCCATGACCATCAACGGCCCGGCCCCCATCATGACCGCCATGTTCTTCAACACGGCCATCGACCAGCAGGTCGAGGTGTTCAAGAAGGAAAAGGGCAGGGCGCCCAAGACAGAAGAGCTGGATGCCATCAGGGACCATGTGCTCAAGACAGTCCGAGGCACGGTCCAGGCCGACATCCTCAAGGAGGATCAGGGCCAGAATACCTGCATCTTCTCAACGGAATTCGCGCTGAAGATGATGGGCGACATCCAGGAGTACTTCATCGAAAAGGGCGTGGAGAACTTCTATTCCGTGAGCATCAGCGGCTACCACATCGCCGAGGCAGGGGCCAATCCCATCAGCCAGCTGGCCTTTACCCTGGCCAACGGATTCACCTACGTGGAGTACTACCTGTCGCGCGGTATGAACATAGATGATTTTGCCAAGAACTTCTCGTTCTTCTTTTCCAGCGGCATGGACCCTGAGTACAGCGTTCTCGGCAGGGTTGCCCGCAGGATCTGGGCCGTTGCCATGAGGGACCTCTACGGGGCCGACGAGTCGTCCCAGAGGCTGAAATACCATATCCAGACCTCGGGCAGGTCGCTGCACAGCATGGAGATCCAGTTCAATGACATCCGCACCACCCTCCAGGCCCTGACCGCGCTGAACGACAACTGCAACTCGCTGCACACCAATGCCTACGACGAGGCCATAACCACGCCCACCGAGGAGTCGGTGCGCCGCGCCATGGCCATACAGATGATCATCAATCGCGAATTCGGTCTTTCCATGAACGAGAACCAGCTTCAGGGATCGTTCTTCATGGACTGGCTCACGGATGCAGTGGAGGAGGCGGTGCTCAAGGAGTTCGAACGCATCAGCGACCGCAAGGGGGTGCTGGGCGCCATGGAGACCCAGTACCAGCGCTCCAAGATCCAGGATGAGTCGCTCTACTACGAGCACCTCAAGCATTCGGGCAAGATGCCCATTATCGGCGTGAACACCTTTGAGAACCCCAATGCCGATAGTCAGAGCGCAGGGAGCTGCATCCTGCTCACGCGTTCAACCTACGAAGAGAAGCAGGCCCAGCTCGACAACTGCCGGAAGTTCCAGAAGAAGCCATGCAAAGCAGGCCGATGCAGCCTTGAAAAAACTCAAGGAGACGGCACTTTCCGGCGGGAATATTTTTGCCGTTCTCATGGACACGGTGCGCGTAGCCAGTCTCGGCCAGATCTCCCATGCGCTTTACGAGGTGGGGGGAAATACCGGAGGAATATGTGAATCAGGGCGAAACGGTATGCGGCTAAGGCATCTGCAGATGGAAAAACTAACGGAATTATGAGACCATCGGAAAAGGTTATGTCCACATCTATACCGGTAACGGCAAGGGTAAGACCAGCGCCGCCCTTGGCCTTGCCCTGCGGGCTGCCGGCCGGGGCCTGAAGACCCATATGGTCCAGTTCATGAAGGGCCAGCAGTATGGCGAGCTCGAAGGTGTAAAGATGACTGGCGGGCTCATCACCATCGAACAGTTCGGACACCCTACCTTTTGCAAATTTACTGAAACGCCGGATCCCAGGGATATGAAGAGGGCAAGCTCCGCCCTTGCGCGCGTACATGAGCTCATGCAGGCCCATGCCTGTGTCATCCTCATTGCTGATGAGATCATCACGGCATGCATGTTCAAGCTCCTCACTGAAGATGATATCCTTGATGTCATTCGTGCTAAACCCGAGGGCATGGAACTCGTGCTCACCGGCAGGGGCGCCACTGAGCGGATGATTGAGGCTGCTGACCTGGTGACCGAGATGAAGGAGATCAAGCACTACTACATCAAAGGCGTCCAAGCCCGGGAGGGGATTGAAAGCTGAACTTTCAGGTTAATTGAGAAGAAAAGACTTGGCCCGTTCAAACCGGTGATTTGCCCTTTGGGGGCAAATCACCGGTTTGAACGGGTTGATTTTTTTTAATTCTTACTACAGAATCTCGATGGCCGTTGCCATGGACACACCGCCGCCGCCGCACAGGGTGGCGAGCCCGAGGGTCTTGCCGCGCTTCTTCAGTGCATGGATCAGGGTCACGATGATGCGGCACCCCGTGCTGCCCACCGGATGGCCCAGGCCGATGCCGCTCCCGTTCACGTTGGTGATGTCGCGATTGAGGCCGAGTTCCTTCTCGCAGCCGATGTACTGGCCTGCAAAGGCCTCGTTCACCTCGATAAGCTCGAAGCTGTCAAGATTGAGATTCGGATTTCTCTTCAGGAGGTCTTTGACTGCGGGAACAGGGCTAAGACCCATGACCGAGGGGTGGCATGCCACCGCGGCCGGATGCCCGGATGCGTGCCAGCGGTTTGAGTCCGAGTTCTTTTGCCTTTTCCGCGGACATGAGGATCATGGCCGATGCGCCGTCATTGAGTCCCGAGGAATTGCCGGCCGTGACCTTGCCGATCTTTGGGATAAATGCGGGAGGCAGGGCGGCCAGATCAGCCATGGTGATGCCGGGGCGGAAATGCTCGTCTTTGTCGAAGATCATCGGCGGCTTGCCTCTTTTCTGGGGCAGCTCGACGGGCACGATCTCTTCGGCGAAATCGCCTTCCTTGGTGGCCCGTTCGGCGCCGTTGTGGCTCTTGAGCGCCACCTCGTCCATCTCCTCGCGGCTGATGTTATGCATCTGGGCGATGAACTCGGTGGTGTGGCCCATGATGTAGGGCTTGCCCTTGAACATTTCGAAGAGCGGGTAGCCGTGAATCGGGCTGTCTTCGGCCAGGGGCTGTACATAGGATCCGCAGTGGAGCGCACGGATCATGGCATCCACGAAGACCTTGTCCTGGAGCCTGCATCCCCAGCGTGCATCCGGAGAGATATACGGGACCCCGGACATGTGTTCGGCGCCGCCTGCCAGGATGATATCCGCCATACCGGCCTGGATCATGGCCATGCCGCTGAGTGCTGCCTCCATGCCCGAGATGCATACCCGGTTGATGGTCACGGCGGTCACGCTTTCAGGGATGCCTGCAAGCAGCGCTCCCACCCTTGTCATATTCAGGGTGTCAGCCGGGTCCATGCAGCACCCGAAACGCACATCATCGATGGTGGCCGGATCTATGCCTGCACGTTTGATGGCCTCTTTCATGACAACACTTGCGAGGCGGGCAGTGATCATATCCTTAAGCGTCCCACCGAATGTGCCAATGGCTGTCCTGCACGCGGAAACAATGACTACATCCTTCATGAGAATCCCCCTTTTATGCATAGTTGGCGCTTATCCGATGGACATGCGCATTCGATCCGCAACATAATGAATAACCATTCATTTATAAAGAAAAGCAATGTGCATTGTAAAGAGGAATCGATTCGTGGATCGGTATAAATAAGTCTTAAGTTTGAAGTGTTAAGATTTAATTAGAACAGGATTTAAAACATAAAACCCAAAAATGTTCTCTTTTTATCCTACTTGCATCCGTGCTAAAGCTGAGGTATATCTTGAAAGTGAACCATCCGGAAACATTCACCTGTCACCGATGCGGAACGTGCTGTCTTGCCGACATGATAGCCTATGTCACCAAAGAAGATATGGATCGATGGATCAGCCAGGGCAGGTCGGACATCCTTCACATCATTGAGAATGAGCAGGCATTCTGGGCTGGAGACCATCTAGTGTCTGCCCGGGACGGCAGACCACTCATGGGCTGCCCATTCCTCACCTGGGAAAAGGGCGGATATGCGTGCGGAATATACGAGACCAGGCCTGGTGTATGCAGAGACTACGAGCCTGCTTCTTCGCAGATCTGCCCATTATGGAAATCCTAAAGAGTTATCAAGGTAGCCAATTGTAAAAAGGTGTCGCCCCCGCGAAGGCGGGGGGCCAGAAGGATTTGAAAATACTGGATTCCCGCTTCCGCGGGAATGACATCTTGAGAGTTTTGCAATAGGCTCAAGGGGCAAACGTTTAACTGGCTTAAGGTGAATACTACTAAACGAACCCTTCTTTCACGGCGAGATCGTCCAGTTCCAGGGTGAGGGCATCTTCTGTCTCGGGGTCTTCAGGCAGCCTGATTCTCGTGTCCACTATCTTGAAGTAGCGGTTACATTCCCTGCAGAAATTAACGCGAACGCCATCGAGACCTTCGGCCTCAAAGTAGCCTTGTGTATTATAATCGGTATTACTGCATGAGGGACATTTGAAGCGGGCAAACCGCCAGGAATGACCGCATGAAAGACAGTGCAGCGTCCTTTTGTCTTCGGCATCAAATCCGATCCTTGGGTATGCACCGCAGAAAGGACAGTCTCCCTGGGACCATGATTCAGGTATCAGGTGGGTATTTTTTTCCCGCAGCAGAAGGAGAAACCTGGAAAATGCATTTTGCATGATTGCCTGGAGGAGATCACTCTGTGAACCCGCTATTGCATCGGTATCTTTTCCAGATGCAGCCTCCTTGAGTGCTTCTGTCATGTCAAATGCAGGCTCGGATCCGGTTACATCTTTCCACACCTTGGCACATGTATCTGCAAAAAGTGGAATTAAATCTGCAAGATCGGCCAGTTCACGGCATGTTGTTTTTAATTCAGGGATGTCGGTGCCTTCCATTGCGTGAACGATTTTTTCGCGCAGCGTTTTTACCCCGTGGATGACATCGGCCTGCGCCGGATATGCCTTCATAATGGACTCCCAGTTCATGATTGAAAGGGTATGGGAAATCCGGGGTTAAGTCAAGGCGTTCCTGGATAATAAGCAGCTACATTATGTAATTATTTGCATAATTTACAATGAATGATTGTTCATTTATTATGCTTCAAGTAAAAAAATCCACCACGGGAGAGTGCTCTATGGATATCACGAGGAGAAATTTCCTCAAGATCGCAGGTGGCACTGTAGCAACTGCCGGATTTGGAACCGGGATAGGCATTAAGCCTGCATTCGCCCAGTCCAGGAAGGTCCAGTATGCGCAGGAAGTGCCTACGATCTGCCCCTACTGCGGCGTGGGCTGCGGTATCATTGCCCATGTAAGGAACGGCAAGGTGATCAACACGGAAGGCGACCCGGATCATCCAATAAACAAGGGCTCGCTGTGCCCCAAAGGCGGTTCGCTCTATCAGATCGCGAACAATGACAGGCGAAACGAGAAGGTCCGCTACCGTGCCCCGGGCTCCGATTCCTGGGAAGATGTAGAGTGGGACTGGGCATTAGAGAAGATCACCACAAACCTGAAAAAGGCCAGGGATGCCGGGTTCAAAACCGCCAATGACAAAGGCGAGGTAGTGAACCGTCTGGAAACCGTAGCCTCCATCGGTGGAGCATCGCTTGACAACGAAGAGGTCTATGCCCTGACCAAGATGAACAGGGCACTCGGTCTGGTGTGGGTAGAGCACCAGGCCCGGATCTGACACAGCGCCACCGTCGCCGGTCTGGCGGCATCATTTGGTCGCGGTGTCATGACAAACCATTGGAACGACATCCAGCATGCAGACTCCATCCTCATCATGGGGTCAAACCCTGCTGAGAACCATCCCATCTCCTTCAAGTGGGTGAATGAGGCAAGGAGCAAGAGGAAGGCCAGTCTTATCGTAGTGGACCCGAGGTTCACCAGGTCTGCGGCAACGGCCGATATCTATGCGCGCATAAGGCCGGGCACGGACATCGCCTTTTTGGGCGCCATGATAAACTATGCCATTGAGAAGAACCGCATCAACGAGGAGTATGTCAAAAATTATACCGACGCGGCCTATCTCGTGAGCCCTGAATTCCAGGGGCCGGTCGATCTCGACGGGGCCTTCTCGGGACTTACCGGGGCCAAGTACGACAAGGCCACCTGGGGCTATCAGATGGACGAAAACGGAATACCCAAGATGGACCTCACCCTGCAGGATCCCATGTGCGTATTCCAGCTCCTGAAGAAACACTATTCAAGATATACCCTGAAGAAATCCAGTGAGCTCACCGGTTGCGACATAGCATCCCTGGAAGCGGTCTGCGATGCATACACCTCCACATATAAACCCGAACTCTCGGGCACCATCATGTATGCCATGGGGACCACCCAGCATACCTATGGCTCCCAGAACGTCAGGGCCTACGCGGTTGTACAGCTCCTTCTCGGCAACATCGGCGTGGCGGGCGGCGGTATCAATGCATTGCGCGGCGAAAGCAACGTGCAGGGCTCCACGGACCACGGCGCCCTGTTCCATATCCTCACCGGCTACCTCAAGTATCCCAAGGCCAATCAGCCTACGCTGGTCAAGTACAATGAGGACAACACCCCCAAGACCAAGGACCCCAAGAGCCTGAACTGGTGGGGAAACACCCCGAAGTACATGGCGAGCCTCATGAAGGCCTGGTGGAGGGATGCCGATCTGGAGACTTCATACAGCTATCTTCCCAAGATCGATGACGGAAAGAACTATTCCTACCTGCCCATATTCAGCACCATGGCCACTGGCGATATCAAGGGTTTGTTCTGCTGGGGTATGAATCCCGCTGTGGGTGCTCCGAGTTCCAAGATGATAAGGCGCGCCCTTGCCCAGCTCGACTGGATGGTGTGCGTCGACCTGTGGGAGACCGAGACATCGGCCTTCTGGCAGAAGGAAGCCGGAGTGAACCCGGCCGATATCAAGACAGAGGTCTTCCTGCTTCCGGCAGCCTCCTCTGTGGAAAAAGAAGGATCAATATCCAATTCAGGCAGGTGGGTGCAGTGGCGGTACAAGGCCATCGATCCAATAGGACATGCCGAGGACGACCTCTGGATCATCAACCAGATCGTTGGCCGTATGAAAAACCTTTATAAAAAAGAAGGCGGGGCATTCCCCGACCCCATCATCAACCTTACCTGGAACTACGGCAAGGTGGGCCTTGACGGGATGATTCACAACCCGTCCCCGCGCGAGGTGGCCAAGGAGATCAACGGCTACTTCATTGCTGAAAAGGAGATCGAGGACAAGGTCAAGAAGGAGATCAAGAAGTTCAAGCCCGGTGACATGGTTCCCAGTTTTGCCATGCTCCAGGACGACGGCTCAACGTGCTGCGGATGCTGGGTCTATTGCGGTTCGGTCTCCGACACCGAGAACAAGCTGATGAAGCGCGACGCCACCGACCCGACCGGCCTGGGCATGTTCCCCAACTGGTCCTGGTCCTGGCCCGTTAACCGCAGGATCGTTTACAACCGGGCCAGCGTGAATACAGAAGGAAAACCCTATGCCAAAGACAAGCCCGTACTCTGGTGGAGCGCTCTGAAAAAGGTCTGGCTGGGTGACATACCCGATGGCAACGGCGATCCGGATGCCATACTCCCCTTCATCATGGTGCCGCACGGAAGAGGCATGCTCTTCGCAGCCGGTATGAGCGACGGGCCTTTCCCCGAGCACTATGAACCGCTGGAATCCGCTGTGAAGAATACCTTCAGCTCCCAGCAGGTCTCGCCGGTCATCACCAGGTGGGATGAGAAGGCCAAAGAAAAGACCTGTAACCCGATCATTGCGGAAGGCTGCATCGCCGCGACATACGGGAGTGAGGATATCAAGGATTTCCCCATCATCTGCTCTACCTACCGTGTTACCGAACACTGGCAGACAGGCCAGATGACCAGGTGGCTGCCGTGGCTCGGCGAGATGGTTCCGAGCCAGTTTGTGGAGATGAGCGAAGAATTAGCAAAGGAAAAAGGCATCACATTCGGCGACAAGGTGCGTGTAACATCAGCCAGAAATGTCGAAGGCATTGTGGCATATGTCATGATCACGAAACGTCTGAAACCCTTTGTCATCGCGGGGAAAACCCATCACATGGTGGGTATTACCTGGCACTTCGGGTATAAGGGCCTGGTCACAGGAGCCATTGCCAACGATCTTACCCCGTTCATCGGAGATCCGAATACCATGATACCCGAATACAAGGCGTTCCTTGTCAACGTTGTGAAGGCATAAGGGGGGTGTGACATGGCAGAATTCATTAAACTCATTGATGTAACGAAATGTACGGGATGCAGGGGATGCCAGGTGGCATGTAAGCAGTGGAACGGACTACCTGCAGACAAGACCATCTACACAGGATCTCTGCAAAACCCGAAGGACCTGTCGTATAACACCTGGACCCTCATCAGGTTTGACGAGGTTGAGAAGAAAGGCAAGATGAACTGGCTCATGCGACATGACGCGTGCATGCACTGTGATTGGCCGGCATGCGTCAAGGCCTGTCCGTCACCCGGCGCGCTGGTAAAGACCGACGAAGGTGCCGTAGTCCACGATCCTAAATACTGTATCGGCTGCAAGGCCTGTATTGCTGCCTGCCCCTTCGACATCCCTCGGTATTCCGACGAGCTGCAGAAGATAGCAAAGTGCACCCTCTGTTATGACCGCATCACCGACGGCAAGCAGCCTGCATGTGTAACCTCGTGCCCCACCGGCTGCCTCACCTTCGGGACCAAGGAAAAAATGCATGAGAAGGCCCTGAAACGTGCTGAGAAGGTGGGTGGGTTTGTGTATCCGAACAACCCGAAATATGAGACCCATATCCTGTACGTTATGCCCGGCACAGTGAATATTACTGATTTCTCACACGCAAACCCCGATCCGAAAATGCCGCTTTCGGTACTCTTGTGGAAGAACCTTTTCAAACCTTTCGCGCTCATTGGTATCGGTGCTGTAGCCGGCGGTGCTTTCCTGCACTACATCACCAAGGGGCCTCACAAGGTGCACGAGAAAAAAGAAGGGGGTGAGTAGATGTCAGCGCATGAAGAAAACATGGTAAGAGTCACCGATGTGGAAGAGAGGATCGTGCACTGGCTGCTGGCAGGGAGCTGCATCTTCTGTCTGATAACAGGCTCGGCCTGATGTTCCAATCATGGAGCTTCATCCCCACACTCTTTGGCGGCTATTATGCCACAAAGCTGATGCATATCTTCGCAGGTGTTGTCTTTTCCGGTATGCTCGTGCGTTCCTATTTCATGTGGAAAAAGGACTGCGAATTTGAGCCGGATGACATGAAGTGGGTCCTCAAGGCCGGAGGATATCTCTGGCCCGTTACAGACCTCCCTCCTGTATACAAGTATAATGCAGGCCAGAAGGCGTTCTTCTGGTGCCTCATGGTGTTCGGCGCCATCATCGTGGTAACCGGGTACTTCATGTGGCTGTGGAACCCCACAATGGTGCCCCTGGTGATTGCACGCTGGGCCTATATGCTCCATGCCATGTCCGTAGTGGTCCTCGGGGCATTCATCATGATCCATTTTTACCTGGGAACCATCGGTAATCCAGGGACAGTCTCAGCCATGATCACCGGTTGGGTGAGCAAGGCATGGTGCGAAACACACTGCCCACGCTGGTTCGCAGAAAGGAACAAGAAACCCGGAGCTGCTGCATAAAGCATAAGAAGAAATACAAAAAGAGAATCACAGAGGGCCCTCGCTTGAGGGCCCTTTTTTTATACTGGATTATGCGTTTAGGCATAGTAAAAACTTGATCCGTCAAAAACCTCAATCTTGCAGCCATGAAGGACCGATAAATTTTTCATTACACCATGGCTGCAAGATTGAGGTTTTTAACGGACCTATTGAAACAACTCAAATTTCACAATGAATCTCATGCCTAAGACCATAAGAAGTGCAAAAAGCATCTACGGGTACATCCATTTGCAAAATCTGGTTTTACAAGATCCTTCATAAGGCCTTCCCTTTAACCAATAAAATCCTATTATTTATTCTAAAGGCAGATACAGAACTTACAAACTTGATGAGATTAAGAAAGGAGATGAAAAAATGATTACACTTCCTGATCTTCCCTACGCCAAGGATGCGCTGGCGCCGGTCATCAGCGCGAATACCCTGGAATTTCATTACGGCAAGCACCACAAGGCATATGTGGACAACACGAACAAGCTCATTGCAGGAACGGATCTGGAGAACGAAACACTGGAAAACATACTGAAAAAGGCATCAGGAGATCCCGCAAAGGCAGGTCTGTTCAACAATGCAGCCCAGATCTGGAATCATTCCTTTTACTGGCAGTGCCTGAAGCCCGGTGGAGGCGGGGCACCCAAAGGGGCAGTTGCTTCGAAGATCACCTCCACCTGGGGAAGTGCGGACAAGTTCTTTGAAGAACTTAAGAACGCCGGAGTCACCCAGTTTGGCAGCGGATGGGCATGGCTCGTGCTGGAAAATGGAGAGCTCAAGATAACAAAGACAGCAAATGCAGACACCCCGCTGGTGCACAAACAGACACCGCTCTTGACCATCGATGTCTGGGAGCACGCCTATTATCTCGACTACCAGAACCGCAGGCCGGACTACCTTTCGGCAGTTATGGAAAAGCTCATCAACTGGGATTTTGTGAACGCCTGCTTCAGCAAATAAAGCTTAAGGGGGCCGGCAGCCTGGGCCCCCTTTTTTAAATTTCAATAACACGGTATTGACGCGACCCTTGGTCAGGGCTATTCTGGTATTACTATTACCGGTATTACACATACAGGAGGTATGTATGCGGATCACAACTAAGGGCCAGGTAACTATACCCCAGGAAATTCGGGAGAAGATGAACATCAGGCCCGGTGCTGAAGTTGATTTTGTTGAGCGGGATGGAAACGTCCTGTTGATAAAGAAGAAAACCCCCAAACACACAAAGAGCGGGTTCAGAAAATTCCGCGGGAGTGCAACCGTGAAGATGAGCACACAGGAGATCATGAAGCTCACGAGATCAATCAAATGAGCCGTATCCTGGTGGATTCAAATGTTCTGCTTGATGTATTCGAGGATGATGCCAACTGGGCAGACTGGTCCGAGTCCATGCTGGACTACTACCGGTCTTCTCATGTCCTTTGCATCAACCCGGTTATCTATGCCGAGATATCCATGGGATTCCAGAAGATTGAAGAGGTGGAGAAGGTGATCTTTGGGTGTGCCCTTGTCCTGGAGAATATCCCCAGGGAAGCTTTATTTCTTGCCGGAAAGGCATTTTTAAAATACCGCAAGCAGAAGGGGAACAAGGTGTCTCCCCTGCCGGATTTTTTTATCGGAGCCCATGCTGCGGTTGCAGGATATCCCATCATTACCCGGGATACCTCCAGGATCAGTTCTTATTTCCCGACCGTTGAGATCATCTCCCCGGAAAAGAGATCAAGGCAGGAATGAAACTTCATTGTAATGAAAAAATTACGCCTTCACCCTCGGCAGGTCTTTCCACGACGTGGTGAACTGCGGTGACTTTCTGGTCTGGCGCATCCACCAGGGCCGTTCGAACCCGGAGGCTGCAAAGGCCAGCGTTCCTCTGCCCCAGCGCCGGTTGATAGTGTCTACGGTCTGCATGAGCCCCAGTTCTTTCTCCCCCTCGCGGCTCTGATGAAAGAGGTTGAGCTGCACCTGGCCGCGCTGCACGATGCCCGAGAGCATGACGCCGACCTTCCTGTAGGCAGGCCCCTTGTGGTAGATGCGCCGGAGCAGGGCCTTGGCATAGCGGATGAGGTCGGGAGTGTGGGCCGTGGCAACGGGGATGGCTGCAGAGCAGATGCGGGTCTTGGGGTGGCCGTCGTTGAAAGGGAACTCCATGAGGATCACCTGCATGCATGAGGCCGCAGAGCCCTGTTGGCGCAGCTTCTCGGCGGCCCGGGAGACATAGGCCGCCGCCGCTTCCTCCAGTTCTTGGATCCGGTACACCCTCTTACCGAAGGACCGGGAGCACAGGATCGCCTTTCTGGGCGGCTCGGCCTCATCCAGTGGGATGCAGGAGGTTCCCCTGAGTTCGAGGGCCGTGCGCAGGCCCATGACGGTCATGTGCCTCTTCACCCATTCATCCGGCGCGTTCCTCAGGTCGAGTGCGGTAAGGATGCCGTGGCGCCTGAGAAATTTGGCATACTGGCGGCCCACGCCCCAGACATCATCCACCTCGATGGTGGAAAGGACCTCTTCTTCGCGGCCCGTGATGTCGAACACGCCTGCGCAGCCCCGGGCCTTCTTGGCCGCCTTTGCTGCGGCCTTGGCCAGTGTTTTGCTGGGACCGATCCCGATTGAAACAGGGATGCCCACCCACTTTTTCACGGTCTTCCTGATGGTCCTTCCATAAGCGGTGAGGTCGCCTGCAATGCCCTCAAGGCCCAAGAATGCCTCGTCAATGGAGTAGACCTCCATGTCCGGCGTGAAGGAGGCCAGCGTCTCCATGACCCTGCGCGACAGGTCCCCGTAGAGGCTGTAGTTGGACGAGAAGACGCGAACGTTTTCTTTGGCCACCAGCTCTTGGCACTGGAAGATGGGTTGGCCCATCTTTAGCCCCAAGTCCTTGGCTTCATTGGACCGGGAGATGATGCACCCGTCGTTGTTGGACAGCACCACCACGGGCTTGCGCTCCAGGCCGGGGTTGAACACCCGCTCGCACGAGGCGTAGAAGTTGTTGCAGTCAACGAGGGCAAAGGTTTTATCTACTGCCATAGTTCTGGGGTCTTTCCCTTGGCCTCTTCAAATCCAGCATCTTCCCGGCCGCTGAGCCCTTCATTCAAGGCATATCGCTCGAAAGGCCGGGAAGATGCTGGATTTGAAGAGGTTAATTTTCTCTTAAGCCGTTTCATCGACCTTCCTCACACCTTGTGGATCACATAGGTGACCACGCCCCACACCTCCACGCGCATGCCTTCCGTTATCTCGATGGGCTTGAAGCTCGGGTTTTCGGCCAGCAGGAAACACCGGCCCTCTGTGCGCTGAAATCTCTTCACCATGAACTCGCCTTCGATCACCGCGATGACGATATTGCCGGAACCGGCTTCGAGGGCCTTGTCCACGATGAGAATGTCACCCGGGTGGATGCCCGCCTCGATCATGGAGGTGCCCTCCGCCCGCACAAAAAAGGTGGCTGACGGGTGAGAGATAAGGAACTCGTTCAGGTCAAGCTTCTTGTCGATGAAATCGTCCGCAGGCGAGGGGAACCCGGCGGATACACCTGCCGTGAAGAGGGGTATCTCGAGCTTTTTCCCGGCCTCGAAGCCCCATATGGCGCTGACGCGTGTTTGGTTGTTTTTGGTCACAGAGGCTTATTCTAGCACTGAGAATGCTCGGTGTAAAGGGAAGCGCCCAGGTTTTGCACGGACCTAGTTTAAAAGCAATACCATGATCATAATGAAGTTTATGCTTAAAGCCCATGAAGTGTCATGAAGTGTATAGAATAGGTATGTTTAAAAGCAAAACCTGGGTTTAAGAAAAATGTCTCTAAATATTTTACCCCCCTTTTTCCGAAAAGGAGACTTTAGAGGGGCAGGATCTTGACATGCAATGAACTGATCCTATAAAGGTATTAATCACTTATTAAAAAAAGAGGGTAACAAATGTTTAATTTGAGATTTCAAGAGGTTATAGGCCTGCTCCTGGGGCCGGATGCCAGTGAGGAGAGGCTGGGGGTGTGCTATCCCGCCCTTGATGTGTTTGAGAACACCGAAGGATTATGCATCGAGGTAGAGATTCCCGGCGTAAACCCTGATGACGTGGATGTCGAGGTGATCGGCAGGACCCTGATAGTCACCGGTATGAAAAAGGATGTACTATCCAATAAAGGTGTGCGTTACATAAGGATGGAACGGGGCTTTGGAAAATTCTCCCGTGAGCTGGATGTTCCCGAGCGGTTCAACCTGGAGAAGATAGAGGCCAAGTTCATAGACGGGGTCTTAAAGATCAGGATTGCCAAGGCCGAAGACGGAGTTAAGAAGATCAAGCGAATAGAGATTGCTTAGGAGATAAATGAATGGAGAATGAGAAACAGGCAATAGAGATTCCCGAGAACATCCCGCTTCTTCCCATCAGGGATGTCGTCATATACCCATACATGATATTACCCCTGTTTGTTGGAAGGGGCCTGTCCATCAAGGCGGTTGATGAGGCGCTCAACAAAGACAGATACATCTTTTTGGCTGCGCAGAAGGACTCCACCGTCGAGGAACCAAGCGAAGAGCAGATCTTCACTGTGGGCACCGTGGCCATGGTCATCAGGATGCTCAAGCTCCCGGACGGCAGGGTGAAGATCCTGGTTCAGGGAGTTGCAAAGGCCCGCATAAAGAGCTTCAACAAGGACGAGAAGGGTTTTTACAGCGTTAATATCGAGAAGATCGAGGAGCCCGAGCTCAAGGAGATCACGGTCGAGGTAGAGGCCATGATGCGTGCGGTAAAGGAGCAGTCCGAGAGGATTCTCCAGCTGCGCGGCATTGTGTCACCCGATGCGCTGTCCATCCTGGAGGCCATAGATGACCCGGGACGCTTGGCAGACCTGGTGGCATCAAACTTAAGGCTCAAGGTGGAGGAATCCCAGCATGTGCTGGAGATCGTGGAACCCATTGAGCGGCTCCGGCATGTAAACCAGCTTCTTAGTAAGGAAATGGAGCTCTCCGAGGTCCAGGCAAGGATACAGACCCAGGCAAAGGAAGAGATGAGCAAGACCCAGCGCGAATACTTCCTGCGCGAACAGTTGCGGGCCATCCAGCAGGAGCTGGGCGAGGTGGACGAAAAGGGTAAGGAGATCGAGGAGTATCAGGAGAAGATCAACACCGGCGGGATGCCCGAAGATGTGAAGAAGGAGGCCACCAAGCAGATCGACAGGCTCCGCATGATGCATCAGGACTCGGCCGAGGCCAATATCATCAGGACCTATCTCGACTGGATGACAGATCTGCCCTGGGGCAAGGCCACGCAGGACAAGCTCGACATCAAGGGTGCTGCAAAGAATCTTGACGAGGATCACTATGGCCTGGAAAAGGTCAAACAGCGTATCCTGGAATATCTGGCAGTGCGCAAGCTCAACCCTGATAAGAAGGGTGCGATCCTGTGCTTTGTTGGACCCCCGGGCGTGGGCAAGACTTCACTCGGCAGATCCATTGCGCGGGCGCTGGGCAGGGAGTTCTACCGGCTTTCCATCGGCGGAGTCCGCGATGAGGCTGAAATAAGAGGCCACAGGCGGACATACATCGGCGCCATGCCGGGCCGCATTGTCCAGGGCATCAAGCAGGCAGGGTCCAACAACCCGGTCTTCATGATCGACGAGGTGGACAAGATCGGACAGGACTATCGGGGCGATCCTTCTTCGGCGCTCCTTGAGGTGCTTGACCCTGAGCAGAATTTCTCATTCCAGGACCACTATTTGAATGTGCCTTTTGATCTTTCCAAGGTTATGTTCATCACCACGGCCAACCTCATAGACCCCATCCCAGGCCCGCTGAAGGACAGGATGGAGATTATCGAGCTGCCGGGTTACACGGACCAGGAAAAACTGCAGATTGCCAAGCGATACCTTGTGTCCAGGCAGGTGACAGAGAACGGTATGAAGTTTGAAGATATAAAGTTTTCGGATGAGGCGATCCTTGACCTCATCAATCACTATACCAAAGAGGCCGGGGTAAGAAACCTGGAGCGTGAGATCGGATCCATCTGCAGAAAGGTAGCCCGTGATATTGCCGAAAAGAACGGCAAACGCAGAAAGATCTATCGTATAACCGCCAACAGCGTGTCCAAATACCTAGGTGTACAGAAATTCCTGCCTGAGCAGGAGCGCATGGAACACGAGGTAGGGGTGTCCACAGGCCTTGCCTGGACGCAGTTCGGGGGAGAGATCCTTTACATAGAGGCCACAGCCCTGAAATGCCAGGAAGGCAAGGGAGGCAACCTGGTGCTCACCGGCCATCTGGGAGATGTGATGAAGGAATCCGCCCAGGCCGGGCTGACGTATATCCGCTCTCGGGCAAAGCACCTTGGTATACC
The DNA here is from genome assembly GCA_963785235.1 of uncultured delta proteobacterium. Classification (GTDB taxonomy): domain Bacteria; phylum Desulfobacterota; class Desulfomonilia; order UBA1062; family UBA1062; genus MWEI01. The sequence continues at coordinate 71,763 of CAWAUM010000005.1, forward strand.
TGATACCTTCAATAAAGATAACGACATCCATATACATGTGCCAGCCGGGGCCATTCCCAAAGACGGCCCGTCCGCAGGCATCACCATGGCAACCGCCGTTATATCGGCACTCACCAACAAACCTGTCCGGAAGGATATCGCCATGACAGGCGAGATAACGCTGCGGGGCAAAGTGCTTCCCATTGGAGGGCTCAAGGAAAAGACCTTGGCGGCACACCGCAACAAGATTTTCGAGATCATCATCCCCAAGGACAATGAGAAGGACCTTGAGGATATCCCACCGCTGGTCAAGAAGAAGCTGAAATTCTACCCGGTGAACTCCATGGACGATGTGCTCAAGCACGTATTCGTACAGGAAAAGCCTGCAGGGAAGGCCGTAATCAAGCAGGCCAAGGCAGCGAGCTGAAATAACCTCATTGAGAATCAGTAAAACAGCCCTGCAGGGATTAACCTTGCAGGGCTGTTTTCATACGATCAAGTTACCACCCAAAGTTCTTGTCAAATAAACTATGCTATCCAGGTCTTTTTAAGATTGATAATTTATTGCGTGAATCTCTGCTTTAGATAACTTGCCTATATCAATATATGAAATGTAATGAGGGTAGCTTTATCTAGTTCACATGGGGACATTATCAAAGAAAAGGAGGGCTATTGCAGCCCTCCCAAGAGGAGGTTAATCGTGGTGTGAATCTCTGGATGAATATAGGATTTCTAAATAATTGCATAACGTGTGCCAAGGAAAAGCCTAATGATTTCTATGATAAATCAGATGTGATTGTTGCAATTAAACCACATATTGCCATATAAAGGAAAAGATGATATTGTCTTACTGTAATACTTTGGAAATAATAATCTAAACCCACAGCAAGGGCCATTCTCTGTGAATGCGACTCAGTAATGAGGTCCTGTGCATGATAATATGTGGCTCCATAAAAAAACGAGGAGGATGTTATGACAAAAACGGATCTGGTTGACGTTATCGCAGGCAAAGTAAAGATATCAAAGGTAGCAGCATTGGAAGCCGTAGATGCCTTCACTGATTCAATTACCGGCGCTCTTAAGAAAGGCGATAAGGTCACACTGATAGGATTCGGTACCTTTGATGTTGCGAAAAGGGCAGCGAGAGAAGGCGTGAATCCCCAAACCAGGCAGAAGATAAAGATCAAGGCAAGCAAAGCCCCCAGGTTCAAGGCAGGCAAAGCATTGAAGGAGGCGGTCAATAAATAACGGCCATGAAGAAGCAACCCAAGAAAAGGGTGCTTACTAAAGCTGTTAAGGAGCAACACAAGATAAAAAAACCTACTGCAGTTGTGAAGAAGGAATCCACGTTAAAAGAGCCTACTGCAGCTGTGAGGAAGCAACCCAAGATAAAAAAGCCTGCTACAGCTGTGAAGACGCAACCCAAGTTAAAAGAGCCCACAGCAGTTGTGAAGAAGCAACCCAGGTTAAAGAAGCTTACTGCTGCTGTAAAGAGCCAACCCCAGCAGAAGAAGATTTCTCCGGAGGATCTTGGGAAACGATACAAGTGCTATAAGTGCGGCACCAAGTTTTTTGACCTGGGAAGACCACAACCCCTGTGTCCTTCATGCGGTGAAGACCAGAATAATGAAGAGACAAAGAGGATGCTCAAGCGGAAGAAGAAACGGCGATCAGCCTACACAGGCAAGACAGACCCTAACATTAGTGTGCCGGAAGAGAGGGATGATGTTATCGAGATTGTAAAAGAAGTCGAGGCTGATTATGTTCTAGATATGGATGACATCGTCCTTGAGGAGTATGCAGATACAGAATAAAATTGAGATTGAAGGTAAGGCGAACTTCTAAATAAAACTATAGTTTCAGACCCTGGTTCAATTTTTTAGTGGGTAGGGTGCAGTGATATCGTTTGTATTCAGCAAACGCTTGGCCCTTATTGCCATATGACTCCTTTGCATTATCGAAATGTCAGAATCGGCCAATTATTTTCTAATGCCGCCTTTCTGAGCTTGCTGGTTGGCTCCACGGCATGGGCGTGGCCTACGAGTTCAAGCAATGGGATGTCAGATTGGTGGTTGCCATAGGCAAATGAGGAGGAAAGGTCCATATCAAGATCATATGCCAATTTATTTGCAAGTTCTCTTTTTCGGTTGTCTGTGCAGATTGGACCTAAGGTCCTGCCTGTGAGGATGCCGTCAGGCCCGACTTCCAGATCAGTGCAGATGAGATGGTGAAACCCCAGATCTCTGGCCACCGGCTTAAGCAGATACCTGAGTCCTGCTGAGATGAGGACCAGGATATGCCCTTTTATTTTATGATCCATGACACGTGCAGTTATATTCGGGGCCAGATGAGGCTTGATTACCTGCTCATAGTAGTCTTGCGATCCAGCATCAAACGGTTGAAAAGGCTTGTTACGATAAAAGCTGATGAGGACTCGTGCCATGGCCTCATCCGATACGAGATGTCTCTGATAGAATACATTGGCTGCCATGACCTTGAGGATATAAGACGCTGAGATGAGCCTGCGCTCCCACAGGTAGCGGATGCCCAGCCTGGGGCTGTCCACTGTGATGAGTGTCTTGTCAAAGTCAAAGAATGCGCCGATGCGGGGTGGACCCATGAACTCCTCCTCAAGGACCTATAGCCCTTTGAATAAACAATGATCTGCCCATATGCAACAATGAAGTAACCTCCTTTGCCTTATGGTAATCTGTTTAGGCTGAAGATGTGAAAGAAAAGTAAAACCGGTAACATAACTGTATCTCAAGCTATCAATATGGTACTGGATTTCCATGATGAGATGAACTATATGTAAGTTAGTGGAATTTCAGATGGGTATCATCGTCTTTCGTGTCTGCAACAAAAATACATAAGCGAGAGGTATTTCCATGAAGAAATTTCTTGCAGTTGCGGCTGTACTGGTTGTTTTCTCGGCTCTTTCGGTTCCTTGTTCGGCAGAAGACAAGGTCTACAAAGTCGAAGTCCTCCAGGTGGCCAAGATCGAGGCATTCGATAAGTCATACAATGAATTTCTCGAAACACTCAAGAATGGAGGTATCGTTAAGGGAAAGAACCTCACCATTCACCGTGTCATTATAGACTACAACATCGAAGGCGGGGGTTTTATGGACAAGGCCGGGCTTTACCTGAAGCTCAGGAGTGAGGCATCCCGCATTGCCGAGGCAAAGCCTGATCTTGCCGTGACAATCGGCACCCCTGCAACCAAATATTCCAGGGACAAGATCACGTCTGCCGGCATCCCTCTGGTCTTTGTGGCAGTGGCCATTCCCCAGGCCGCAGGGTGCAAGTCGCTCACTGATGGAGGCCCGGGGGTTACAGGGGCCACATTGTATATGGACATGAAGAACGCCCTGAAGATCGTGAAGGCTGCATTCCCTACGATCAAGACCATCGGTATGGTGAGCAGCGAGGATGAAAACGGCATTGCCCACATACAGGAGGCCAAGAAGAATGCCCCGGCATTCGGCATGACCGTGATCTCCAAAGAGGTTGCAAAAAAAGACAGCATTATTCCGGCTCTGAAGGCCCTCAAAGAGCAGGGAGCAGAGGCTTATGCCATCCCGCTCGACACCTACTACGGCATCAAGAACTATCAGAATGTTAATGACCTCAACGATTACTGCAGGCAGAATAAGATTCCCATCATCAGCTTTGTCTTTGAACACACGAAAGGGGCACTGCTGTCTGTTGGTACCGACTTTGAGACCGTTGGTGCACTTGGCGGACAGAATGCCCTGAAGATTCTGAAGGAGGGGAAGAAGCCTGAACAGCTCCCCGTACTCAAACAGGAAGACCTCAAGATCATGGTCGATACGGAACGCATGAAGGCACTGGAAATCCAGATCCCCATGGCTATACTCCAGCTTGCAAAACCCGCCAAGTAGGGAACGCTCGCGGCGGTTACTTCCTTCACATCTGATTGCTGATTAGTTCGTCTTATCATAGGTCCCCGGCACAGAGTCCGGGGACCTTCTCCCTTTTTTTGAATAATCCTGTCTCCGGCCTTTCACTATGGCCTTCGTTGAAATGCACGAAATGCCTGATAAATAGATGCATTTCTAATTTAATTAATAATGATAGCATATTTTACCGAAAAGGTCAGTGGAGGGCATGTCATGGGCACAGAAAGATCCTCTTACAGGATGCTTGGCGGGCTTTCAAAAGGTTTATCCCGAATCATCATCATACTTCGAACAAGAAAGATCTACGGATATAACTCGGTCTTTGAGAGGATCTTTCGATGCCTTTTTAACACAAGAAGGAATAAAAATCAGTCCGACAGAATCAAGAGGCGCATAGAGATAGAACGCGTCTAGGGGATTACACCCTTTACCACTCGGATGAAGAGATGGAGCAGATGAGAATGAATACAGGCTGGATGCGCAATCTGGCGTTTCATTATGAAGCAGTGAGGTCGGCATATCCTAATGAGGCGCTCATGATCGTCTTCGATATTGACGGCACAATCGTTGATTTGCGCTATATGATACTGTCTGTGTTCAAGGCATATGACCGTGAGAATGGAACACAATATTTCAACAACATTCATAGTGATGATATCGCTACACCCTCGTATGACCTTGCGGCCATCCTGCGGGATTTCGCCATACCTGCAGCTATACGGGGTGATATCGCCGGATGGTGCAGCGCCAATTTCTGGTCAAAGGCTGCCATTTTAGATTCCCACAAATCCTTCCATGGCGTTCTGGATGTCATCAGGTGGTTTCAGTTACAGCCCAATACCTATGTAGGCCTGAACACTTCCCGGCCTGAGATGCTTCGCAGCGATACCTTGAGGATCCTCAATACCCTTGGTGAAGAATATCACGTGAAGTTCGATGACAAGCTCCTTTTCATGAACAGGGGGGTTCATGTCACACAGGGGAAGAAAAATGGAATCAGACGATTCAAGGATATGGGCTTCCGTATCGTGGCAGTCATAGATGATGAGAGAGAGAACATCGAATTCATTGAACAGCTTGATCCTGCAGGAGAGATGCTCCTGCTCCATTCCGATGTAATCCTGGATTCATTTCCAGTGCGAAAAGGCCGTTCGGCCTTACAGGGGAAATTCTTCGACCTGACTGAGCTCATCAGCAAACAGAATCTTCCCCGGCACATGGAATTTGTCTGGCATGGCGTGGACGATGAGTCTATTCTGCGGCAGTTTCTTGTCTCCTCCGTCCAATGGGCAGAGCTTCATGTACGTAAAGAGAGAAACACTGAAAACCTGATCCTGCGGAGAAAGCCTTATGCTGAGATGCCACCTTTCCCAGGTGAGAATCCGGTGCGGTTGGATGATTTTCTCTATATCCTGGGTGATGCGGCCAGGGGAGTGAAGCTTGACCTCAAGGACCCAGGATTGACAGACAGGGTAATCGAGTTACTCAAGGCTTCAGGCTTCACTGATGAAAGGATCTGGTTCACCATCAACATGGAAGAAATGCGCCGGGGTGGATTGCAGCTCATTGTCAATACCTTTCCAAAGTCCATCAAGCAGTGCCCCGTGGACAGCCTTTACCAGATAATGGTCGCATCGCCCCAGGAGTCAAAAAAATATCTCGGTATGCTTTCACAGAGCGGGATTGACCGATTTTCTGTCAACTGGAACACGTACGGAAGCAGAAGGATGATCACCCAGCTTCAGAACTGGGGATTCGATGTCAATATCTATAATGTTCCTGACCTTGAGGCGTTCCTCTCTGCAGCGCTCTTATTGCCCAAATCCATTACCTCATTCTTCAATTTTCCCAAGTGGTTCTATACAGGAAGGGTTGATGAAGTGGATCAGCCCGCTTGGACAGGCATGCAGCGCGTTGTAATCTGATGGCATAAAGCACGTAAAAAAATGAGCCTCATATCTTTGAGGACTGAGTTGATGAACCTTAGGTCACACTGGATTCTCAATATCTCCATTGCACGTAGTTCTCATTCTTGTCGATAAGTTGCCTGTAAAAATCAGTTTACTATTGTAGTATCGGTAGGCAGACAAAAATGTTGTTTGAGAAGTAGAATATCATTGCCAAATATGCCCTTTTGGTATAGACAAACATCAACTTTTGAACGACCATCTTAAGACGGAGGGCTGCATGGATGGCGAAGCCGCCCATTGTCCGCTTGCAGGGGGTAACTAAGCGATTTGACGACGTACTCGCCGTCGATTCGTTAGATCTGGATATCTATCAAGGGGAGTTCCTTACGCTCCTTGGTCCGTCAGGCTGTGGCAAAACCACAGTACTTCGGCTCATCGCCGGTTTAGAGACACTCACTTCGGGAATGATCTCCATGAACGGCTCCCGCCTTGACAACACACCGCCCAACAAGCGCAATGTCAATACCGTGTTCCAGAGCTATGCCCTTTTCCCCCACATGAGTATTTTTGACAATATCGCCTTTGGCCTGCGCATGAAGAAGTTTGATAAGCAAGCCACCCATCTCCAGGTTATGGAGGCCCTTGACATCGTCAAGATGACCGGTCTTGAGATGCGCATGCCGCACCAGCTGTCCGGCGGGCAGCAGCAGCGTGTCGCCATGGCCCGTGCAATTGTAAACAAGCCTTTAGTGCTCCTGTTGGATGAGCCCTTGAGCGCCCTGGATTATCGCCTGCGCCAGGAAATGGAGATCGAACTCAAGCGTGTTCACCGCCAGCTCGGCATCACCTTCGTGTTCGTCACCCACGATCAGGAAGAGGCCATAAGCATGTCCGACCGCATTGCGGTCATGAATGAGGGCAGGATAGAGCAGATCGGCACCCCCATCCAGATATACGAGGAACCCCAGAATATGTTCGTGGCCAAATTCGTTGGTGAGATCAATGTCTTTGAAGGCCAGGTTACCACGGTGAACAACGGCAGTGCCCAGGTTGCAATCCACGGCCGGACTTTCCCGGTTCAGAACCGGAAAAATTCAACTGTGGGGCAGGGGGTGAAGGTACTGCTCCGGCCCGAGGACATCCAGGTTACCATTGATGAGGAGTGGACCAACGATGGGCCGTCCATGACTGGCAGTGTCGAAGAGGTTATATACAAGGGAAAGACCGTTGATCTGATCATTAAACTCGATGAGGGCGAGACAATCTTCGTTACCCAGTTCTTCAACGAAGACCAGGAGGAGCTTGTCTATCGAGAAGGTGAGCGGGTCCATGTGAGCTGGCTCTACGGCTGGGAAGTCGTGCTCTAGCCATGCAGACCCAGAGCCGGTTCAGATACTTTGCCATCGGCTCAACCATGCTCTGGATCACTACTTTTGTCGTTGTCCCTTATCTGTTCGTTCTCCTGTTCAGCTTCTTTACGCCCGACCCTGACAGGTTGATCGTCTGGGGCTTCACGCTCATCAATTACCGCGATATATTCTCACCGGTATTCCTGGTTGTATGCTGGTATTCCCTGCTGCTGGCGCTTGGCACCACGGTTATTACCCTGTTTACGGCCTATCCCTTTGCCTTCTTTCTGGCTCGCCTACCCAGAGGAGTTCAGCGGATATTGCTGCTGCTCATGATCATACCCTTCTGGACCTCGTCATTGATACGTACGTATGCACTTATCATCCTGTTCAAGGCCAATGGCATCATTAACACACTGCTCCTGTACCTTGGTCTTATCCATGAACCGATCATGATGCTCTACACCCAGAGCGCCGTGTTTATCGGGCTTGTCTACACCCTGCTGCCCTTCATGGTCCTGCCGATCTTCTCATCCATCCAGAAGCTTGACTGGAGGCTCATCGAGGCAGCCAGGGACCTGGGCGCCACTTCAAAAAACATCTTCTTCCACATTATCCTGCCGCTGACCCTGCCCGGCATTGTTGCAGGCAGCACCATGGTGTTCCTGCCGGCGCTGGGGCTGTTCTACATCCCGGACCTCCTGGGCGGGGCAAGGGTTATGCTTATCGGCAACTTCATCAAGAATCAGTTCCTTGTTTCGGGCAACTGGCCGTTGGGCTCTGCCGCCAGTGTAATCCTTACCTTCTTCATGTGCCTGTTCCTGTATGTATACTTCCTGAGCTCCCGCAGGGCACACACCGAAGGCATGGGTGGCATGGCATGAAAAGGGCGCTTCGGAACATCTATCTCACAAGCGTCTACCTGTTCCTCTACGTCCCCATTCTTATCCTGATTATCTATTCCTTTAATGATTCGAAATATTCCACCAACTGGCAGGGGTTCACCCTGAAATGGTACACTCAGCTCTTCACGGATTCGCCGTTGAAGGATGCCCTTGTAAACTCCATAATCATAGCACTTTCCTCCAGCGTGATCGCAACCATCCTGGGTACTCTTGGCGCCTTGGCCTTCTACCGCTACCGGTTTATCGGCCGGAAGGTCCTGTATACCTTTATCTACATCGTCATGATGAGCCCTGACATCGTCATGGGTATCTCGCTGCTCATGTTTTTCATCACCATCGGCATGGCCACCGGCCCCTTCACACTGCTGCTTGCACATATAACCTTCTGCCTGCCGTTCGTTATTGTTACGGTCTATTCCCGTATCAGCGGCTTCGACCGCAACATCATCGACGTGGCAAAAGACCTGGGTGCCAGCGAACTCCAGATGTTCAGGCACATCATGCTGCCTCTTCTCATGCCCGCCATCATCGCGGGCTGGCTTTTAAGCTTCACCCTGTCGCTCGATGACGTGGTGGTGAGCTTTTTCACCACAGGGCCGTCCTTTGAGATCCTGCCGCTGAAGATCTATTCCATGGTAAGGCTCGGGATCAAACCGGAGATCAATGCGCTCTCTGCGATAATGGTACTTCTTTCTCTGGTCACGGTTACCGTTGCACATCTCGTTACAAAGGAGAATCGATAGATGAAAAAATTGTTTGCCATAGTTATGTTCATGCTCCTGCCTGCCCTTGTCTTTGGTGCAAAGCAGGAGGTCTATGTGTTCAACTGGACCGATTACATCGACCCTGCGGTGATCAAACAGTTTGAAGCCAAGACAGGGATCAAGGTGCGCTATTCAACCTACGAAAGCAACGAGGCCATGTTCGCCAAACTGAAGATTGTGCAGAAGGCAGGATACGACGTTGCCTTCCCCTCCACTTATTTTGTGGAGCGTATGCGCCGTCAGAATATGCTTACCGTGCTGGACAAATCCAAGATACCGAATTTCAGGAATATCAATCCCGAGGTCCTCAACAAGGCCTATGACCCGAACAACACCTGCAGCGTACCTTACATGTGGGGGTCATCCGCCATCGGTGTCAACAGCAAGGTTATTGATCCCAAGACCATCACAAGCTGGAACGACCTGTGGAACCCCAAGTACAAGGGCAAGGTGCTGCTCATGGACGACGTCCGGGAGGTGTTTGCCATGTCACTCAGGTCATTGGGATATTCAGGAAACGACCGGGATCCGAACCATATCAAGAAGGCCTATGAAAAGCTCAGACTTTTAAAGCCCAGTGTGAAGGTATTCAACTCCGACTCCCCGCGCCAGCCTTTCCTGAACAACGAGGTGACCATCGGCCAGATCTGGGGCGGAGAGGTATACCAGGCAAACAAGGAGAACCCGGATATCAAGCTCGTCTACCCCAAGGAAGGTGCCATCATGTGGGCGGACAACATGGTCATTCCCAAGTCCGCCCGCAACCTGGATGCCGCCTACAAGTTCATAGACTTCATGTGCAGTCCTGAGATCGCCAAGAAAAATTGCGAGTTCATCGGATATGCAACGGCCAACCTCAAGGCGCAGCAGATGCTTGACCCCAAGACCCGCAACAACAAGGCAGCCTACCCGGACGAGGCAGAGGTGAAGAAGGGGGAGTTCCAGGCCGATGTAGGTGATGCCATCATGACATACGAGAAGTACTGGGAGATGCTCAAGACACAATAGAGTCAGGGGAAAACATCTATGGAATCAGCAAAGACCGGTGACAAGGTCAGGGTTAACTATACCGGAAGATCGGAAGATGGACAGGTCTTTGAGTCTTCTGTGGGAATGGTTCCCTTTACCTTCACAATCGGCGCCGGGGAAGTGGTTAAAGGGTTTGAGGATGCCATTGTCGGCATGCAGCCCGGTGAGCGGAAAAAGATAACCGTAGAGCCGGAGGACGGCTTTGGCATGTACGATGAAGATCTTGTCTTAGAAGTCCCCAAGTCAGGCCTGCCTTCGGATCTCCAACTTCAGATAGGTATAGATTTCGAGATGGAAGACGACGAAGGCAATGTTCTGCCTGCTGTGGTCATTGAGATATTGGATGATTTCATCCTCATTGATGCAAATGCCCCCCTTGCCGGGAAAAGGGTGATCTATGACATTGAGCTTATTGATATTCTCAAGCGCAGGGGCCCATAAGGAGGAAGTAATAGGGCAGACTTGTTAATTCATCTTCTCCCAAAGAGCTTCCATAGTGCCAGCCCGGCGCTTTTGTCTATCGCTTAACCACCAATACCGGGTGTTTCGACTTTCTCACAACCTTTTCAGAAACCGAGCCCAGCAGTATCTCCTCGAGGTTGCTTTTCCCATGGGAGCCGACAACGATCACCGATGGATTTTCCTCTTCCGCAACCTTAAGCACCACCCGCAAAGGCACACCCTTTTCAATCCGCTTATTCACATTGAAACCAAGCTGTTTCAACTCGTTCACTACTAACGCAATCTCTTCTGACGAACGTTTTTCAATCTCTTTCTCAATGCTGATAAAGTCCTGGATTGTGCTGTAAGAGCTTAAGAGTTCAAGGTTAGACTGGTCAATGACGTGCAGTACGGTTACCTCCACACCGCCAGCCTCCTTCAGGCGCTTCACGTACTGCAGGGCCTTTGTCGCCACATCAGAAAAATCCGTGGGGAAGAGGATCTTTTTAAACATCTGTAGCCTCCTTAATCTTACGGTAAATTTTAAGAGCTGTTGTGCAAATGTCAATAAGTCTTGCTTATTTATCAATACTCAAATCGGCATGATGCATTCTGCTGAATCGTTTCTGGGGGTGTTAACAAGGGTGGATATCCGAAAAATTTCCATCTCCTGGGCGGTATCCGGCTTAAGGCAATTCATCAAGGTGCGCTCCGGAACCTCCTTTTCACTCAACCATATCTTGTGATGCTCAGGATTGAGGATTACCGGCATACGGTTGTGGACTTCGGCTATCAAGGTATTGGCAACGGTAGTGATTATCGTGCTGGAAAGGATATTCTGCCCGGTCTGCTTGTCAGTCCACTTTTCCCACAGCCCGGCAAAACCGAAAGGGGCCCTGCTCTTGAGACGGATAAAGAAGGGTTCCTTGCCCTTGCCGGCGCCCTTCCACTCATAGAAGCCATCAGAGAGGATAATGCACCTGCGTTTTTGGAACGGGGTCTTGAATGAAGGTTTTGAAAGCAGGGTCTCAGCCCTTGCATTGATCATTTTGCTGCCCACAGCCCTGTCTTTGGCCCAGAAGGGGATGAGGCCCCAGTGGGTGAGCACAAGCCTCGGGACCTGGGTATTGAGCACGGTGAGGATGTTCTGGGTCGGTGCGATGTTATAGCGCACCGGGAACTCCGGAAAATCAGCAGCATCCAGCTCAAGATCAATAAAGCCAGCCCTGATCTTCTCGGGATTAGAGATCTGGATAAATCGGCCGCACATGGTGTATAAGATACAGGATTCAAGATGCAGAATCCACAAGACAGATGAAAAGGAGTCAAGTTATGATGAGATCTGCTTGGATTGCGGTGGTGCTGACTGTTTTTTTTGTAGGTATCCTTCACGCTGAAGAACCGTGGACGCTTGCCAAAGAGGCTGAAGGCATAAAGGTTTTTACCAGGTCTGTGCCCGGCTCTGCAGCCAATGAGTTCAAGGGTATTGCTGAAATCGATGCACCCATTGAGGTGGTCGTGGAGGTCTTCAAGGATATCCCTTCATTCACCCAGTGGTACGGCTTCTGTAAGGAGATAAAGCTCCTCAAGCATGACACGGAGAACCACAGGGTAATGTACTTTGTGTTGAAAACCATGGGCCCTGTAAAAGACCGTGACCTTGTGATGGAGGCTTTTGACAAGTTTGATAAACAAGCAGGCAAGAACACAATTGCCATTAAAGCCCTCAAGGAAGAACTCGTTCCCATACAGGACAAGTACGTCCGTATGACGGATCTGAATGCCACTTATTCCATGGACCGTATAGACCAGGACAAGACGCATGTGGTCTACACCGTCAAGGCCGACCCGGCAGGCTACATACCTGCCTTCATATCGAATATCATCCAGAAAGACCAACCATTCCTCACCTTGAAGGGACTCAGAGAGATGGTCAAGAAGGACATGTATTACCAGAAGGCCGGGATCGTCCGGAAGAAGTGATCGAGCAGAAGAATTACCGCACAAAGTATCGTTTTATGGAGGGCCTTGAGGCATGGTTGATACTCCCGGACATGCGTCCCCAATGAAAACCTTCCGGTATTGCCCCGGCTGTGGGGCAAAGGGGATAGCCCTCCGGGGCGATCGATCGGTATTATGTAAAAAATGCGGCTATCACTTCTATTTTAATATTGCAGCAGCGGTGGCCGGTCTTATAGAAGACGATATGGGCAGACTCCTTCTGACTGTTCGAGCCCATGACCCGAAAAAAGGCGCCCTGGATCTGCCAGGCGGATTTGTTGATCGTGATGAAACTGCCGAGGATGCACTGAAAAGGGAGATAAAAGAAGAGCTGAACCTCAAGGTAAAGATGTGTTCCTATTTCAAATCATTCCCCAACACCTACACCTATGACAGCATCACCTACAAGACCCTTGATTTCGCCTTTGCCTGCGAAGTGGAATCTTTCAAGGATCAGAAGCTTTCGGAAGAAATACATGACGTTCAATTTATTAAAACTGCTGATATTGACCTGAACAGCATCGGCTTCGATTCCATCAGAAATATCGTTTCATCATATTTACAATTAAAAAAACGATAACCCATCCGCAGCTGCTAAAGCGTGCCGGATGGATGGAAGGAGATGAGGTTGTCAAAATTCTTCATCGAAATTTTACCCGAGCACTGCACGGGCTGCCTGAGATGCCAGCTGGCATGCTCTGAACAGTATACCAGAACCTTTAACCCGTCAGCGGCACACATACAGGTTGTCCTTAAAGGACCTGACTGCGAGATTTTCTTCACACCCGAATGCACCGGATGCGGTATCTGCGTAGACCACTGTTTCTATGATGCCCTGGTGAAGAAAGAACAGATGGTGAAATCATGACCAGGGGAGGGTTTGCGGGCAGAATACTGGTTGTGGACCTGACAGACAAAACTATTCATAAGATCCCGCTGGATATGGTTATGGCAGAGCATTTCGGTGGCGGGCTGGGCCTGTGTATCAAGCTTGCCTACGACATACTCGATCCCCTATGCCATGCCTTGTCACCTGAGAATGCCATTGTCTTGGGCGCCGGGCCTCTTGTGGGGACCAGTCTTCCTGCCTCTTCACGGGTTTACGGTGTTACCAGGTTCCCGGGCAGCTCACGGATCGGCTGGTGCGGTGGAGGAGGCATGGCATTCGGCTGCCTCCTGAAGAATGCGGGATACGACCATATTATTATCAAGGGAAGCTCAAGCACACCCGTATACCTGAAGATTGTGGACGATGACATTGAGATCCGTGATGCCGCACAGTTGTGGGGAAAGGGCATTGGTGAAACGAACGAGCAGCTCCTGGATCAGCACGGAAGGCCTGCAGGCGTGATCTCCATCGGACAGGCAGGCGAGAATCGGGTTTCCTTTTCCATGGCCTATATCGACCGGATCTCTACTCTCGGAAGGGGCGGGTTCGGTGCAGTGATGGGTTCGAAAAACCTCAAGGCCATCGTGGTCAAAGGAACCAGGGGCATCCATGTTGCCGATTCCTCTTCCTACAGGGCCTTGAGCAGGGATATCCTCGTGAAGATCCGGGCATATCCATACCTCAAGGAATGGCAGGACCTGGGCCTCCTCAAGTCGCTCCCCGTTGTGCCAAAGGGTGTTTACCATGGTCTCAAGCTTAGGAGGATTGCCTGTGTATCATGCCCCATCGGAGACAAGGACCTGATAAGGATCGGTGGTGCCGGATCGGAACAATTCATATGCTCAAGTTCTGCCGTGAATCTCTTCATGCCGCTTGTCTATGGATTCAAAGACCCCCTTGAGGCTGCAAGGTGTATTGCCGCGCTTGATGATTACGGCCTGGACATGTTCGAGTTCTTCGGCATCATGGCCTTTGCCAGGGTATTGCAGGACCAGGGCATCATACCTTCGGAAGATCTCTTCGACGTGACCTCACTATCATCCATGGGGACATGGGCAGGCAGGATCAGTAAAAGGGAAGGGCTGGGCCGTGTCCTGGCAGATGGCTTCAACGGCATGTTCAGTCATTTCGGCAGCCTGGCCGAGGGCCTTGCTCCGTGCACAGCAAAGGGGATGCTCACCTATGTAGGGCCGAACGGGCCGCTGCCATGGAACCTGTTCGGGAGCATGGAACTGGGACAGATCATGGACCCGCGCGGTCCGCACGTAGGGGCCGGCGGGTCGCCCACATATTTTGCCAAACGGAGTCTTGATGTCTTCCCCCAGCACTTAAGGCGCATGGGGATGCCTGAAGAGGCTATCTCGCGCATACTCCCCGGTTCAGCTGCATCGCATAAATCCCAACCCATAACCTTACCGGGTGGACAGGATATGGGTGAGACGACCATTCCTGAACCTGAACAGGCATTGAAGATCGGCAGATTGCTGAAGTATTCCCACCAGTGGTTTACCATCCTGGGGAGCTTAGGCATATGTGCCAGGGCACAGATCAATAGATTCTATGACGCCGGCCTGTGTGCGGAGCTCTATGAGGCGGTGACCGGGATCAAGACCGACCTCGATGCCCTCAGGATAAGGGCCGATCGTGCCTGGACCTTGTTGCATATGGCCAATGTCCGGGCAGGTTATTCAAGGAAAGACGACATAGTGCCTGAAAAGTGGTTCCAGGCCCCAGGGTTCCTGGAGTATGTATCCGGCCGGCCATTGAACCCTGATGACGTGGAACGAATGATGGACGATTATTATGATGAGCAGGGGTGGGACAGTCAAACCGGGATCCCAACTCCGGAAAGATTGAAGGCGTTAGGGTTGTGAAATTAACCCTCTGCCTGGCGCCTATTTTCGGATCATTTCATTTGAGGTTATTACAAAACTTGATATAAGCTGTAACCTCGTCACCCGCTTCCGTGGAGTTTGAACAGGTCGTAAAGATCCGGCCCCAACGTAGTTACGGTAGTCTTGCAATTGGCTCTTCTGTGAATATAGTAACTATATCATGATCGAGGAGGGATAAAATGGGCGATACAGGGTTTGATTTTCAGGGTTTCATGAATGATACAAAAGATGTACTCATATCACCAAAGAATTATTTTGCATCGATGCAGAAAACAGGCGGTTTTGTCGACCCCGTCATCCGGGCTGCCATCTATGGATTCATTGCCGGTATATTCATTTTCATGTGGGGATTTCTGCATTTCAGCGCATTGTGGATGTACGGCGGAGGGATGGGTATAACGTCTTTAATCGTTTTCCCCATTTATGCAGTGATAGGGCTTTTCATCGGGAGTGTCATACTCCTGATCATATCAGCGATCTGCGGCGGATCAACCGATTTCGAGGCAAATGTCAGAGTAACCGCCTCTCTCATGGCGCTTTACCCTATCCAGGCACTCCTAACATTTACCTCAGGCATAAGTATGTATCTCGGTGCTGTCGTAATTCTCCTTGTTTCGCTCTACGGCTTGTGGCTGTGCTTCAACGCCCTGGTGCAGGCACTATCTGCCAAGGAGTCTACGGCAAAGATCATCATGATAATCTTCGCGGTCTTCCCTCTACTGGGCCTCATCAATACGATCACCTGCCATCATATGCCATAGGGCGTCGGCGCCTATTCCTGGGCTTGCCGCGTCCACGGTGAATCCTGGAAACCGCCGGTCTTTTTCTTTGAGCTCCTCTGCGTGATATTCATCATATTCTCTTGTTGAAAAATATCAGCCATGTCATTATTCAGTGGCTGCCCCGACAACCCCCTTACGGCCTGTTAAACACCGCCAGCATGCCGTCTTTCCTTTCCAGACTGTACATAAAGTTAATGCCCATAGTTCCCTTCTGCCCGTTCAGGGAACCACCTTTGTCTCCCATCTGCATGATGTCTGTCTTCCAGCCTTTTTCCTTCAAGGCGCCGGCATAGCCCTTGATGTCATCCCCATTAATATCAGCCAAATAGATATTAAATGTCCATATGCCCCCTTCTTCGTTAGTTTTGACTACGCGCTGGATTTTGCCTGCGGTGAATTGCGGGACATCCTTGATCATCTCTGCGGGCCATGTGGCGGTTTCCGCCATCTCGGTCTTGGAACCATTCTCTTCAATTTGAACTTTTTGAACTTTGCCACCTTGTATTTTCACATCCACGTTTTTGCCGGTGGCAAGCTCTAATGCCTTCTCAGCCATCTTTTCTTCGGAACTCTTTTGGCTGCAGGCAGTCATCAGAAACAGGCTCAATGTAAAAATGGCCACCATAATCCCGATCCATCTTTTATCTGATGCCATTTTCCCCCTCCTTTTATTTGTATGAAACGAAGTACCTTCCAATCTTGTTGAAGGTTATCAAAGATTCCATGATGTGGTCTTACCGGGTGTAATCTCTTATGTTAATACCACGAGAAGTGTTCCAAATCTATATCAGAGTAGAGACCCTGCGATAGATCTTCAGTTCTCAATATAACAAAAGACTTATTTTCAACTTCAAAGGTATACTTGAGTATAATGCACCTATTTTTCGTTTTTATGGTGCTTGATCACCTGCCCCTTGACCATATAGATCACGTCCTCACAAATGTTGGTGGTGAGGTCTGCAATGCGCTCCAGGTTGCTTGCAATCTTCATGAGCTGCAGTGCCCGCTCGATGGTTGAGGGGTCTGATGTCATGAAGGTTATAAGCTCCCTGATGATCTGGGTGCGAAGGCCGTCTACAATGTTGTCCCGCTCGCATACGCTCCGCGCGAGCTCGGCATCCTCGTTGATAAAAGAGGTGATGCTGTCTGCAATCATGGTCTTCACCACATCCGCCATCCTGGGGATGTCGATGAGCGACTTAACCGGAGGCTGCTCAATGAGGAAGAGCCCGCTCTCGGCTATGGTTACGGCGTGGTCGCCTATCCGTTCCAGTGTGCTGTTGATGTGAAGGATCATGATGATGGTGCGTAGCGCCTTGCCTGTGGGCTGGTGCTGGGCGATTATTGATACGCTCTTTTCGTCGAGCTCGATCTCGTAGGTGTTTGCCCTTGGTTCATCGAGCTGAATCACGTCATGAAGCAGATCCGGCTTCTTCACCTTCAGTCCGGTGATGCTCTGGTCCACCATGGACTCCACCAGTGTTGCGAACTCCATGAGCGTCTTTTTCAAATTTATCAGTTTGGTCTCTTCTAACATGAATGCTCCTTATCCGAATTTTCCGCTTAAATATTCTTCTGTCATCCGCTGCCTGGGAACCGTGAAGATCTTTTCGGTACGGTCGTACTCGATGAGCTCGCCTATATACATGAATGCGGTGTAATCTGAAACACGGGCCGCCTGCTGCATGTTGTGGGTGACAATCACAATGGTGTAGTCCTTTTTCAGCTCCAGGATCAGCTCCTCTATCTTGCGTGTGGAGATGGGGTCAAGACTGGCGCAGGGTTCGTCAAACAGGATCACCTCGGGCTCGACCACCAGGCACCGTGCTATGCAGAGCCTCTGCTGCTGGCCGCCTGAGAGCTTGAGCGCACTGTCGTTCAGGCGGTCTTTCACATCGTCATAAAGAGCTGCCTTTTTCAGCGAATCAATAACATGCTGTTCGATAAAGGACTTGTCCCTGATACCGCCGATAATGAGTCCATAGGCCATGTTCTCGTAGATGGTCTTGGGGAAAGGATTCGGCTTCTGGAAGACCATGCCTACCCGGCGTCTCAGGTCCACCACATCGGTTTTCGGGTGGTTGATGTCAAGGCCGTCCATCAAGATCCGGCCTTCCACACGCGTTCCGGGAATGAGGTCGTTCATGCGGTTAATGAGTCTGATGAAGGTGGATTTGCCGCAGCCTGAAGGCCCGATAAAGGCGGTAACCTGTTTTTCATAGATATCCAGCGATATATCTTTTAATGCCTTGGTCTTTCCGTAGAAGAAATTGATGTCGTGTGCGCTGATTTTTGTCTCAGGAGCCATAGGTAATCCTCTGTCTCTGTCTTAAGATAATGGCACATGCCGATATGGCAAGCACCAGTGCCAGCAGGATTAAGGCGCATCCATATGCGATGGTTGTCTGCACCTCAGGTCTGGTGCCCTCGGTCATGAGTGCATAGATGTGGTAGGGCAGGGCCATAACCTCGGAAAAAATGGAGTCCGGGTAGCCCCGCGTATAGAAGGTTGCTGCGGTAAACAGGATGGGAGCTGTCTCGCCTGCCACCCTGCCGATGTTTAAGATCACGCCCGGTGAGGATGCCCGGCAGGGCCGTGGGGAGCACCACCTTTTTGATGGTCTGCCAATGGGTGGCGCCCAGGGCGAGGGAGGCCTCCTTGTAGGACTGTGGGACGGCCAGGATCGCTTCCTGGGATGCGGAGATGATTCCGGGCAGGGCCATGATGCCAAGAGTCAGGCTGCCCGAGAGGATGCTCACCCCGAATCCGAACAACTTCACAAAGACCGCGAATCCGAAAAGGCCGAACACTATGGAGGGGACACCTGCCAGATTGTTGATGGCCAGCCGAATGATATTTACCACAATGCTGCCGGGGCTGTATTCGCACAGGTAGATAGCGCTGGCCAGCCCAAGGGGCAGGGCAAAGGCAATGGCTCCAAGCGTGAGGTATAATGTACCCACAATGGCCGGAGCAACTCCGCCTTTAGTCATGGCCCTCCTGGGTACCTCGGTAAGGAACTCCCAGGAGATAACGGTTATTCCCCGTGAGAAGATGAAGTAGATGATGGAGCCTAAGAAAAACAGCGCCAAAAGGATGCAACCTATGAGGAATATGAATCCGAGGACCTGTGTGATGTCGGAAAGCCTGATGAGCTTTCGTTGTTGAAAGCTCCTTTCCGGACTTGTGCCTTCGAAGTTATCTGTGATGCCGTTTTGTGTCATCATCTGCCGAGCCCCAGTTTTAGTCTGTACCTTCTGCTGATGATCTCTGCAGCGATATTTACACAAAGTGTGATCAGAAAGAGGATGAGTCCGATGGCAAAGAGCGCATTATAATGGAGGCTCCCCATCACGGCCTCGCCCATTTCTGCTGCTATGGTGGATGTCATGGGGCGAACCGGATCGAACATGCTTTTCGGCACCATGGCCGCGCCACCCGCCACCATGAGCACGGTCATGGTCTCGCCAACGGCCCTGCCCATACCGAGGATAATGGCTGTGGAAATACCGGAACCCGCAGCAGGCATGACAACCTTGGTCAGTGTCTGCCACCGGTTGGCGCCGAGCGCCAGCGACGCCTCCCGGAAACTCCTGGGCACAAAGCTCAAGGCGTCTTCTGCAAGACTCGCCACCGTGGGGGTTGCCATGATTCCCAGCACCAGGCTCGCAGTGAAGGCGCACAGGCCTGTAGGTATACCGATGAGATCTTGCAGAAACGGGGCCACAATGACCATGCCGAAGAAACCGTACACGATGGAAGGGATGCCTGCCAGTATCTCGATGACAGGTTTCAGAAAAGCCCGTTGCCTATGGCTAGCAAGTTCATGGATGAACAGAGCTGTCCCTATACCGATGGGAACGCAGACCACCATGGCGCCTGCCGTCACTGCGAATGAAGCTGCCACCAGGGGCCATATCCCGAATTCGGGCGGATCAAAGGTTGGATACCAGCTTTGTCCGAACAAGAACGAGCCCGGGTTGACATGGGTGAAGATCGGCAATGATTCCCTGAGGAGGGTGAGGATTATGCCTACCAGGAACACGAGGGAAGTCAAGGCAAGAGTGGCAAAAACCCACTTATACATGCCCTCTTTTAAGGTTCTTAATGTTTTTGAGTTCACGATCAGGTTCACTTTTAAGAGTATAGAGATTGATTGTTAAGTTAGAGTTAAGATCGGGTGAATTCTTTGTTAATGATTCACAGAGCAGGGAGAAAGGGCAAGGAGCCCTTTCTCCCTGTAGTAATATGGCTATTTCAGAACATCGACAAAACCTTCTTCCTCGACGAGTTTCTGTCCTTCCTTGCTCAGGATGAAATCGATGAACTTCTGGACATTTCCCGCTGGTTTGCCGTTCGTATACACATACAGGTATCTGGAAAGGGGATATTTCTCGGACTGGATGGTCTGTTTGGTGCATTCGATCTTGTCCACAGTCACGGCTTTTACCTTCGGGGTCAGATAGCCATGTCCCACATAGCCGATGGCGCCCGGTGTCTGTGCCACAATCTGGGCAACAGCCTGGTTGGATGCAGTAGTAAGGGCATCGGGCCGTACCTTTTCCTTATTCAGTGCAAGGATTTCGAATGCCTCATAGGTGCCGCTCGATGTATCGCGGTTTACGACAACGATCTTTGCATTCTTGCCGCCGAGTTCGGACCAGTTTGATATCTTACCCGTGTAGATATCCTTGATCTGGGCCTTGGTCAGTGCCTTTAACTGAATTGGTCGGGTGAACGATTACCGCAATGCCGTCCAGGGCTATAGCGATCTCATTGGGAATAACCCCTGAGGCCTTTGCCCTTTTCGACTTCTTCGGTCTTTATCTTACGGGAGGAGGTGGCGATATCCGTAGTCTTGTCAAGGAGTGAGGCAATTCCTACACCCGAACCTCCCCCCTGAACCGAGATCTTTATGCCGGGGTTCTTCTCCATGAATACCTCGGAGGCAACTTGTGCTACCGGCAATATGGTTGTCGAGCCCTTGATGGTGATCTCACTGCCTGCTGCATGTATTATTGAGGCGGGCATGGCTATGATAAGGGCTGCCATAATAAACCAAAGAGTTTTTAAGCTGATATTTGTTCTCATGAAAATCCTCCACTTATTTTTTCTTTATAATAGACATGGATAATCAACGAAGGATGAAGATTATGTTAATTTACTGTGAAGATTGTTCTTTCTTGATGAGCAGGAGTTCCCCATTCAGGTGTGGGTGCTTTAACGTACCAGGATATAGGTGACAGCGGATATTGCCGCCGCGGCAGGGATGGTGAGGATCCAAGCCCACACGATGCGGCCTGCAACACCCCACTTCACCGCACTCATGCGCCGCAGCGAGCCCACACCCATGATGGAACCGGTGATGGTGTGGGTTGTACTGACAGGTATTCCCATCATCGTGGAGACGAAGAGGGTAATTGCCGCGCCTGTCTCTGCGCAGAAGCCATCCACCGGCTTGAGCTTGGCGATCTTCTGACCCATGGTCTTCACGATACGCCATCCGCCGAACATGGTTCCGAGCGCAATGGCTGCCTGGCAGGAGATGACCACCCAGAACGGGATATAGAATTTATCGCCAAGGAGGCCGGCACTGAACAACAGCCCTGCGATGATACCCATGGTCTTCTGTGCGTCATTACCTCCATGGCCCAGGCTGTATAACGCGGCTGATACGAGCTGGCCTTTACGGAAGATATGATCAACACTGCGGGGTGTAGATCTTCTGAATGCCCAGTAGACGATTACCCCGATTGCAAGACCAAGGCAGAGTCCCACTGTTGGTGAAATGAAGATGAATGAAATGGTCTTGATGATTCCCGACATGACAAGGGCATCGGGTCCGGCCTTTACCAGTGCCGCACCGACCATACCCCCGATGAGGGCGTGGGAGGAACTCGTCGGAAGCCCGATAGTACCATGTAATGATATCCCACATGCATGCGCCTACCAGAGTGGCGAGGATAACGTTTGAGTCGATGATGCCCACATCAATGATCCCCTTGCCGATGGTGTTGGCCACGTGAAGACCCAGGAAGAGAAAGGCGATAAAGTTAAAGAAGGCAGCCCAGATGACGGCGTGTCGTGGTGAGAGAACGCGAGTAGAAACGACGGTGGCAATGGAGTTTGCAGAGTCATGAAATCCGTTCAGAAAATCAAACGTCAAGGCAAGAAGGATCAGGAAGGCTATGTAAAGGGTCATTGTTTATGCTTGCTTAACGATAATAGATTCAACTATGTGGGCAACGTCCTCACAGATATCAAGCACATTCTCAGCGAACTGGTAGATTTCTTTCCACTTTATCAGAGATATGGGGTCAGTTGCGGTCTCGAACAGATTGGTCAGGAATTCGTCCCTCATGGTATCACCGACATTCTCGAGCCGGTTCACCTCAATGCAGTGTTTAAGTGTTGTCTCAGGGTGCTTGGTGTCCAGCAGGCCTTCCACTGCGCAGGCCAGTGCACGGACAGATTTCTCGATGATAGTGGAGAACTCCATGAGGTTTGAGTCTCTGTCTATTATCTTGTAAACCCTCATGCGGTTAGAGATGGTGTAGATCATATCAATGACATCGTCCAGCGCACAAGCCAGGGAATGAATGTCCTCGCGGTCAAAGGGGGTGATGAAGGTCTTATTGAGGCGGCTCATGATATCATGGGCAACCTCATCCGCATTGTGTTCGATATCGCGCATCTTATGGACCGTATCAGTGTCAAAGGTCCCTTGTGCAGCCATCTCGGCAAACAGGACTGCGGCATCAACCGCATATTGAGCCTGCTTGTTGAACAATACAAAGAAATTAGAATCCTTAGGGAGAAAGCTGAACCCCATATACTCCTCCATACCCTCATGAAAGTCGCTTATGTTGTGATGGAATTGTTTTATAAGGATTGCCCTGTTCAGTCAAGTATGGATGTCACATGGTAGCAGTTGATTTATCAAGGGTTACTCAGGTAAACCCATAGAGGTAAGTCTCATTATTTTATAGGGAGAATAACGGTAAAGGTGCTGCCCGTGTATGGGGTGCTTGCCACCACGATAGACCCGGCGTGCAGGGTGGCAATATGTTTTGCAATGGAAAGTCCGAGCCCGGTGCCGCCCATACTCCTTGATCGTGATTTGTCCACCACGTAGAAACGTTCGAATACCCGTCCCAGGTCTTCTCTTGGTATCCCTATACCTGTATCTTTTACTGTGATGATGGCATTACGATCCCTTACCTCGGCATCCAGCGATATCTGTCCCTTTTCCGTGTACTTCAGGGCGTTGTCGATGAGGTTTGTGAGGAGCTGTTCAAGCTTGAATGGGTCCCCCATAATGGTGATGGGGCTGATATCGGCAGTTATATCAAGGCCCTTGGCCCTGATCCTTGGATCGTAGATAGCCAGCACATTGGCAATAAGCTCCTGCAGGTTTACCTCCTCCATGACGAGTTGCGGTTTTTCTTCAAGCTCGGAAAGGGTAAGCAGGTCATTCACCATGGCGATAAGCCTGTCCGTATGGCGTTTGATAATTCCGAGATATTCCTTTGACTTGGGATCAGCCTCATCCAGGAGTGTCTCGGTAAAACCCTTGATGGCAGTGAGCGGGGTTCTGAGTTCATGTGAGACATTGACTACCAGGTCTTTTTTTACCCGTTCTATCAGCTTGGACTCTGTGATGTCATGCAGGAGCACGACCTTAGACTTCCTGGATGCAAGGGGTGTGATAATGCACAGGAAGGATTTGTCCGCAAGCTCCACCTCACCTGATATGGACCTTTCAGAACCCTCCTCAATCAAGGTGTTGAGCCTTGTTGATCTGAGCAGCTCCCAGTAATATCTTCCCAGTATCTTTTCAGCAGGCAGGAGCTTTTGGGCACCTGCATTGAATAGCCGGACCTTTCCTTCTTCATCGAGCACGAGCAGGCCTGCGGTCATGGATGATATGATACTCTCGAGCTCTTCATTGCGGCCGCTGAGTTCTGCAAAGGAATGTTCGAGCCTTTGCGTCATCTCGTTAAAGCTGTCGGTGAGGTGTCTCATCTCATCATCTGACTTGGGGGGAACCCTCACGGAGAGATCGCCCGAG
This sequence comes from uncultured delta proteobacterium, assembly GCA_963785235.1. Taxonomy (GTDB): domain Bacteria; phylum Desulfobacterota; class Desulfomonilia; order UBA1062; family UBA1062; genus MWEI01. Next base: position 95,702 of record CAWAUM010000005.1, read on the forward strand.
GCAACCCTTCTTGCCGCCTTGCTTAGCTCCCGGATGGGTGTGGACAACAGGTGGGAGATGAGTGCTGCAATGACGAGTGAAATGACAATCACCAGGAGTGTCAGTTGGAGCACCCTTGTTCTAAGGGTCTTCAGCAGGTCGGTGACGTGTGTCAACGGAGTGCTCAGCCGGAGCACACCAATGATCTTTCCCCCTGTCTCGACAGGCATGGCCATATAGAGAAGGTCCTGCCAGAGCGTTGTGCTGTAACGGATGCTCCTGCCGACCTTTCCGGCAAGGGCCTGGACCACCTCAGGTCTGTCCAGGTGGTTTTCAAGGGTTAACGGGTCCTTATCCGAATCAGCCAGCACCTTTCCTGTGGTGTCAATCACCGTCACCCGGAGATCGAGCTCACTTCCGTACCGCTTTGCAAGGGTATTCAGGGCAGCCGTATTATTCCCTTTCAGAGGGGGTATTATCACCTGCTGCAGCGGTATGGCGATATTCTTCAGATTATCTTCCGTGGTCTGCTCATAATGCGACTTGACGATCTCATAGGTGAATGTGAGGATAAGGATTGCCATGGCGATCATGATCACCAGGTATCCCATGAGCATCTTGAAAAAGATGGATTTTCTCATACCTGAACCTTATACCCCACACCCCGGATATTTTTCACAAGTTCGCCTGAAGTGCCAAGTTTGTCCCTGAGGTTCTTGATATGGACATCCACGGTCCTGTCGATCACCGCCTTTTCGTTTCCCCACAGGTGGTCGAGTATGCGCTCTCTTGAAAAGACCTTTCCCGGGTTCTGTGCAAGCAGGTGGAGGATCTTGAACTCAACAGGGGTAAGGTTCACGGGTTGCTGGTCAATAATAACCTCAAATCTTTCAGGGTCAATGGTTATCTCGCCAATGAATAATGTTCCATGCTTGGAGGTGGTGGTTCTCCTGAGAACGGCCTTGACGCGTGCAATGAGTTCCCGGGGTGAAAAAGGCTTTGTCAGGTAGTCGTCGGCGCCAAGCTCGAGTCCCTTCACCTTGTCAGACTCCTGGCCCTTGGCAGTAAGCATGATGACAGGAATGGAGGAGTATCTTGAATCATTTTTCATCATTTTGCATAACTCGAATCCATCGAGATCAGGCAGCATGAGATCGAGGATGACAAGGTCAGGGATGCTTGCGGCAAGAAACTTAAGGAAGGAGGTTCCATTGAGAAAACTATCTACGGAAAAACCGGCTTTTTTAAGATGTATGCTCAGCAGGTGGATGATATCAGGTTCGTCATCTACAACAGCTATACGGTTACCCATAAACTATCATCCTTCCTTCCATGACGATTTAAACTAATAATGATAGAGCGCTATGTCAGATAATTGTTAAGAATCAATGAAGAGCGCATTTAAACCTCTATTATATCTCAGTTGGTTCTGTGCCTAAATGAGCATCAATATCCCTTTTATATCCTTTATTATAGGTTGAGACAATAGATCTGAACTGAATTTATACAGATTTAATCACATCCGGGTTTATTGCCCGCAGCTTGCTGCGGGGTGGTTCAAATTATGGAACTGAGCATTATAAAGTTTCTCTTTTTGTCTTCTTCCCAAATGCCTTTATAGAACCACTTCGGGAAGTTGAAGTACGAGGTGATGGACCGGGGAAGCAGGAGGGCGGCTTGCAGGAATGCCTCCAGGTCGGGGACGTTGTAGATATTGACATCATAGCCCCAGTTCTGGAGCTGGGTGATAAGCCGCCTGCATTCGTTCGTGCTCCAGTTCACTGAGAACCGGTTGATGCCGCAGCGAGAGTACATAGAAAGGTACCTTCTGGCCTCGGTTGGAGATGACATGATCAGGTATGCCAGGGAGTCCACCGGGCACTGTTTGATTGAACCTGGGAAGGCGTCTAGTATTTTCTTGAATCCGCCAAGGTTCAGCCCGGTAAAGTTCCTGTTGATCCAGATCTGTTCATCGGTAAAGCCCAAATCTTTAAGTATAATGCTCACCCTCTCAAGAAGACCGTCTTCCTTGATGTCGAGCTTTACCCCTTTGCCTGCATCCTTGAGAATGGACAGGAAGTATTCTAATTTGATTGGTTTCTCACCCGGGGCCTTTAACACTTCAGAGAAGCTCTTTCTGCGGATAATAATTGAATCGTCATGAGGATATAATCGAACATGCATCTCCGCCCAGTTTACATTGGAGACAAGGAACTGGCGGAGTATGGATTCATCATCCACGCCGTGCCAGACAAACTCTATGTGTTTGGGTAACCCTTTTTTACTGATGAGCTCGGTGATGTCATACCTGCTTCCTGCAACTGCACCAAGCGGGATATGGGCAGGTGCGGATTCGAAAATGGTGTCCGCATGCAGAAGGAGGATGTCGTGGGCAAGGTCGGTATCATTGATGGCCTTGAGGTTTGCCGGTTCATTATCGATCATGGCAACGATGCGGAAGCCCATGTCCTTGAAGGCCTGGAGACCTTCGACCTTTGATCCGGCAATATTGTTCCCGGGGTTCATGTGGAGCAGGTCAGATGAGAACTCAACTCGGTATTCAGCCCCAAGGGTATTGAGGACTTGAAGGGTTTCATGGCGCATATGTTCTGATCTTCCTGTGTTAAGACCGATGTAGGTACCGGGTTGAAGCTGGAACCACCTGATCACATCCAGGACCCCGTCGAAAGGGCGGTGTGATTGGAGTATGGCGTCAGGGGACCAGAAGTTGAGAATGTACCATTCGATGATGTTCGTCTTGTCCGGCTCCGGTATTCCAAGATCATTCAAGAGATCCTCTATCTCGTTTTCGTGAATATGGATATCATCAGCGCCTAGAAACCTGAAATGCCTTGTCCTATGCTCTCTGTCATAGGCATGAAGGATCGAAACGATCATATACCGGGTATCGAGTATGGTTCCATCGATATCAAAAATGATCAGCAGCCTGTCTTCCGGGTAAGCATTGCGCATTGATTCATAGTGGAATGCTAGATCGCGCATCCAGCTTGTTGTTGTCTTTTTTTCCATAATAACTCCTGTTCACGCTGTTCTTCTTGCTTAAAGAAGATCAGCAATCTAGTACTGCATGCTGGTCCTTGGATTCCTCAACCCTTGCTGTCTCCGGCTTCTTGTGAAAAGTTGAAAGATTCTTTCACACAGGGAATTGTAACCATAGATGTTCCTTGTACGGAAAATGAGGATTATCTTAGAGGCGTAAATTGATACTGTACTCATTACACAAAGGTTGTTGGAATTCTCTTTCATCCTTTTTTCTCCATTTTATTTTGCCAGCACTCTACGCCCTGATTATGAATTACAGATGAACAAAGGATGAATTTATCGTTAAGTATCTCTTCATGAAAAATTAACAATTGTCTTGTATGTTGGCTTGAAAACTCTCATTTGCACTGGAGGTGCCTTCATGGAAAAACCAAGAGTCCTCTTTCTCTGCACAGGGAACTCGGCCCGTAGCCAGATGGCAGAGGCATTCTTACATAAATACGCGTCGCATGCTTTTGAGGCTTACAGCGCCGGTCTCGAGCCCAAGGGCATACACCCTCTGACCGTTAAGGTGATGGAAGAAATTGGTATCGACATGAGCACACAGCGATCAAAGCCATTGAGTGAATACATGGGAAGGCTCCTGTTCGGATACCTTGTCACGGTGTGCGGCCATGCAGATGCTAACTGCCCGGCTGTTTTCCCCGGGGTAGGGCAGAGGCTTCACTGGGATTTCGAAGACCCCGCCGCCTTTGCGGGAACTGATGAAGAAAGGCTCATGAAATTCCGTCAGATCAGGGACCTCATACAGGACAGGGTCCTTGCATGGATCAGAGAACAGGGTGTTAAGCCCTCTGAGTGATAGTCTAACCCGGACCTCACAAGCGGTTTCTTCCTTGAGGCTTATCCTTTATCGAGTACCTTCCGTACGGTTTCAGCCAGTAAACTCATTCTGAAGGGCTTCAGGATATAATCACGTATACCGATGCCTAAAGCCTTTTCCTCTGTGAAGGACTTATTGTATCCGGTGCACATGATAATCGGGATGTCGTTACGAAGCTCAAGGATTTTTTGTGCCAACTTATCTCCAGGCATGACAGGCATGGTAATATCGGTAATCACCAGATCAAATTCATCAGGGGTTTCCTGAAACAACTTAAGGGCCTCTATACTGCTTGTTGTGGCAATCACCTTATATCCTAGTATACTCAACATCTCTTTTTCCATATTCGCGATTACCTGCTCATCATCGATGACAAGAATCCGCTCGGTTCCGGTGGGGAGAGGTCTCTTCACGGTGAATTCACTTACCTGTGGCGCGATATTCATATCCGGTAGATATTCATGATCGGTAAAATTCCGGGTTGCAGCACCCGTCAACGTATCATCCGGGCTGGCACACCATTTGACCCAGTGACACTTTCTTTTTATACAGGATAGTGGGCGATCACCGAACTCATCTTTCTTATCCTGTGACCTCTCTACCTTTTCTCTTTTGCTTTGCTGATTTGAGCTTGTATTTATCATGCAAGTTCCCCCCTTAAGGTATAGGGACTTCGACCAGTTTGTCCGCTCACCATCAGACGATATAACCTTGTTGATGACTTCTTTTGTTTGAAGTGCATCTCTGCATGAATCCCCACCCTTAAAAACGGTAGATTGTTTCTTAAGGAGAGTGATTCATAGTGATCCCTGTAATACCATTGCATGGTTTTAAGAGAGCAATAAATGGGCCAGATTGATATCAGACTATATAATCAGTTAGATACAAGAAGTTTAAGGTTCTATGAGTTAACATTGTTGTACATGGGTCTGCATTTTTTGTAACCACATCGACGTATGAGAAAAAGTGGTTGCATACCATAAGGGCCAGGTATCTAAGCGGCAAAATGATCGTACCCCTTTTTTACACCCTGCCTGCTGCCATCCTTGAGGATAGAGATGCCGGCTTCTTTCGGCAGGATCTCGCCTACAATCGTGAAGTCGGAAAATTCCTTTTGCAGGGCAGGGATATTACCCTTTGAAATCGTGAACACCAGCTCAAAGTCCTCACCGCCGTACAGGGCGTATTCATGGGGATCGCCGGATATCATCAGTGCAGCCTCCATGGTGTCCTTGGAAAGGGGTATCTTCTCCCAGTTGATGCACGCCCCGGTACCGCTCTCCTCGCAGATATGTGTTACCTCGCTTCCCAGCCCGTCGCTCACGTCGATCATGGCATGGGCGTAACGGGCAATGGCCTTGCCTTCCCATTCCTGCCGGCATTGCGGTTCCAGGTGCCCTTTCAGGTAGCCGTCTCTCCTGTCGTTCAGGAGGAGCTTGAGACCTGCCTGGCTCTTGCCCAGGGTGCCGGTTACGCATATGAGGTCGCCCGGGACGGCATGTGAACGCAGGCGTACAAGACCCTTATCCACATCACCCACAAGCGCCAGGTTGATCACCAGGTCACGGCCGTGGGTGGTGTCGCCGCCCACAAGGGCAACACCGTGTTTCCCGGCGGAATCGTACAGGCCGCGATAGAATTCATCCATGAACTCCACATCGGTTGCCTGTGTCAGTGACAGCGATATAAAGGCCCAGCGCGGTGTTCCACCCATGGCAATGATGTCCGACACATTCGACTCCATGAGTTTTTTGCCCACCTGGTAGGGCGTGTGCCATGTAAGGGAGAAGTGGTCGTTTTCCACCATCATGTCGACCGTAACCAGGAGGTATTTGTCAGCAGTATATTCCAGCACCGCACAATCATCTCCCACACCCTTGATAATGGCCGGGTCATTATACGAAAGGCTTGTGAGGCGCCTGATCAATGCGAACTCGCCGCCGATATCCGCTATCTTCATTTGTGGTAGTGCCCCCGGCATTCCTTGTTGATCTTGGCCGAGCAGAAATCGCCGCACATGGTGCAGACGTCTTCTCCTTCCTTGCCGGTCTCCTTCCTTATGGCGCGTGCCCTTTCCGGGTTCATAGAGATGTTGTACATGCTCTCCCAGTCCAGGTTGCTCCGTGCCCTTGACATGGCGTCGTCACGGTCGCGTGCGCCCGGTATACCGCGTGCGATATCCGCTGCATGTGCAGCGATCTTTGATGCAATCACCCCGTCGATGACATCCTGAATGTCCGGGAGCCCCAGGTGCTCCTTGGGCGTGAGGTAGCACAGGAAGTCTGCGCCAAAGTAGGCTGCAAGTGCCCCGCCGATGGCGCCGGTGAGATGGTCATACCCGGGCGAGCAGTCGGTCACCAGCGGGCCCAGAACATAGAAGGGTGCGCCGTTGCACAATTTTTTCTGCAGCTCGATGTTCTCTTTGATCATGTGGAGCGGCACGTGCCCCGGACCCTCGATCATGACCTGCACGCCCTTTGCCTGTGCCCGGGCAGCCAGCTCGCCCAGGGTCTTGAGCTCTGCGATCTGGGCCTTATCCGTGGCGTCGGCGAGACATCCGGGACGCAGACCGTCGCCGAGGCTGAGGACCACATCATGCTTCTTCGCCATATCAAGGATCTCGTCATAGCGGGTATAGAGCGGGTTTTCCTTGTCATGATGGAGCATCCACTTGATGAGAAAGCTTCCCCCGCGTGATACTACGCCCATTATGCGTGATTTCAGCAGGGGAATGCACGTGTGCGTAATCCCGCAATGCACGGTAATGAAGTCCACACCGTCGGCGATATGCATCCGGATGGAATCCATGAAGTCATCTTCTGTAAGCAAGGCCACATCAGGGCAGCGTACGATGGCCTCATATACGGGTACCGTGCCTATGGGCACCTTGGAGGAATTGATGATCATTGTGCGCATGGCATGGATATCACCGCCAGTGGAAAGGTCCATTACCGTATCTGCCCCGTACTTGACGGAAACAATGAGCTTCTCAAGTTCTTGAGACGGGTCGGCATTGAAGTTGGAAGTGCCGATATTGGCGTTGATCTTAATCTTCAGGCCTTTGCCTATGGCAACGGGGACGCAGTCATGGAGCGCGCTCTTGAGGATCACGGTATTTCCGGCTGCAACATTATCCCGGATTTCTTCTGCGCTTAACGGTTCATGCTCGGCCACTGAGCGCATCTCCTTGGAGACCTGTCCTTTTTTTGCATATTCAAGTTGTGTCATAATCCGAACTCCTTTTGGAACTTTAGAATTTCTGCTCTCACATCCGGTTTGGCTACAACCGCGGATATGGCGCATGCCATATCCGCACCCGCCTCAATGACCAGTCCGATGTTCGAAAGGTCGATACCCCCGATGGCTACGATTGGCAAATCACAGGCATTCCGGATCGCCCTCAATCCTTCTACACCACATGGCTTCCCTGCGTCCAGTTTGGTGGCGGTAGTAAAGATGGGGCTCACCCCCAGGTAGTCTGCACCCAGGGCTTGGGCGGCTTTTGCCTCTTCAAGGGTATGCACGGTGACCCCGATGATCTTGTCCATGCCCAGGAGCCTTCGGGCCACTTGATAAGGCATGTCTTCCTGACCGATGTGGACACCGTGGGCATCCACTGCCAGGGCAATGTCGATACGGTCGTTGATGATGAGCCGGGTGGAGGTTCCCATGCAGATATTCTTTATGAGGAGGGCCTCGTCATACAGCGTTCGCGAAGCTGCTTCTTTGTTGCGGTACTGTATGATTCCCACATTGCAGGCAACCGCCTTTTCACAATCACTCTTCAACCCTGCGGTGCTTAAGCCGGTGTCGGTGATGAAGTAATAGCCCCTCATTGCCCGACCTTCTGCATGGAAACTATGGTCATCTTCTGTCAATGTAAAGCAATAATCCAGGAGGTACTGCTTGAACGAGGCAGGCCCGAGGGCTTTTTTTGCAGCCAGTTCAGCAGCGATCTCAAAACAGCAAAGACCTGCTGCGGCAGCCGATGTCATGTCGCCGGGCGTTGCACCCACAAAGGTGCCCATGACGGAAGCGGCCATGCACCCGGTGCCCACCACGTGGGACATCATGTCCACACCGTTGCGGACAATATATGCCCTGTGTGCATCTGCAACGATATCCTCCTTGCCGGTGATCACCACGGTGCATTGCCTCAATGCAGCAAGTCCTGAGGCAATCCCTTTCAGGTCAGACCCTACGTGCCCGGCATCAACGCCCCTGGTGCACACGTCCAAACCCGCGATCCGTGCGATCTCCGAGCTGTTCCCTTTAATGACGCTTATGTGCGTATGATCCAGCAGCTCAAGGCATTTTCTTGTCCCTGAACGGGGTCGCTCCGGCGCCGCATACATCCAGCACTACCGGGATATTGCGGCTGTTTGCCGCACATGCCGCAAGCTTCATGCTCTCCATGAAATCGGCGGTGAGTGTGCCGATGTTCAGCACCAGGGCTGATGCAATACCTGACATATCTGCGACCTCTTCGGCGGCATGTGCCATGACCGGAGAGGCCCCGAAGGATTTGACCACCTGTGCGCAGTCATAGATGGTGACCCAGTTTGTAAGATGATGCACCACAGGGCTCTTCCGGCGGACAGCTTCAAGAAAGGAATACACATCCATAAGTCTATACCCCATAATGTATTATAATTTATGCGGGAAGGATATTAGGGAGACTGATTTCTCATATTGAGTTCCTACGCTGGCATTACCCAGATCAGGTTCAACGGGTATGATCTCAGGCCCCTTATGGAACCACCCCACACGGGCAATACAATACTAGCATTCCGGGAATACCGTCAATAGGAACAACCTGGAGAGAGTTTATTTGCAGTTATTTCACACACTCATGCCGCATATCCATGGTAGAAAAGGGCATTCATACAATATCAATCATGAATGGAGGACAGTATCTTTGGAAAGCGGCAAGGGCATTGTACAGATGATCCGGCGATTACGCGACCCCATGAGCGGCCTCACTCACTTTATCGGTGCCCTGCTTGCCGTGGCAGGTCTTGTGGCCCTCATCATCAAGGCATCGATCCCGCTGAAGCCCTGGCATCTCACCTCTTACTGTGTCTTCGGTATAGGCATGATCCTCCTCTATACGGCCAGCACCCTCTATCACTGGCTGCCCCTTTCCCAAGAGGGGACGGACGAAGCTCAGGAAGTTCGACCATATGATGATCTTCGTGCTCATCGCAGCCACGTACACACCCATCTGCCTCGTCCCGCTCAGGGGTGCCTGGGGTTGGGGCATCTTCGGAACAGTCTGGGCCGTGGCCATCATGGGCATCGTATTCAAGCTCTTCTGGATACACGCCCCCAGGTGGCTTACATCACTCATTTACATATGCATGGGCTGGATCGCCGTGGTGGGCATTGTACCGCTGGTCCGTACCCTCCAGCCTGGGGCCCTTTTCTGGCTCTTTGCAGGCGGGGTGCTTTATACTATCGGCGGCATTATCTATGCCCTGAAGAGGCCTGACCCTATCCCCCATTTCTTCGGTTTCCATGAGGTATTCCATATCTTCGTGATGCTGGGGACCGCTGCGCACTTCTGGACCGTGTACCGGTACGTAAGTGCATTTGCATAGCCTGTTACCAAGATATTTTCACCCTGCGAGGTGATACCTCCCGCCATCCTCATAGACCCTGTCCTGTTCCATGAGCACCTCCAGGTGTTTTCGCATCATCATGCGCTCTGAGACGGACAGGTCCCAGGCTCCCAGGGCCTTGGGTTTACCGTAGATGATGCAGGCACTCGTTATCTCATCAAGAGTTTTGGGGCCTTTTGCAAGCAGGTCGAGCAGTTTTGCCTCCCGCTCATAGATGATGTTGAGGTAATCAAGGATAAGCTGGCTCGAGGCATCGAAGACCCCGGCGCCATGGGCGGTGAGGTAGACATCGGCCCTGATGGCGGCGAGCTTCGTAAGGGAGGAAATGGTATGCTCCAGGCTGGAAATGACATCGCCGTAATATGGGCCGGCCTTGACAAGGTCATAGTCGGCCAGGAAGAGTACACCTTCCTCCGGAAAGTGGAAGCAGAAGTGGCCGGGTGTATGGCCCGGGGTGTGGATGGCCACGGCATAGGTGTGCCCGAAATCGAGGATGTCGCCATCCTTCAGAAGCCTCTCCGGTTTCCTCGGCGCATAATGGCACTCGCCAACCAGGAAGTCTTCCCAGAAGAGGGACTCCTCACGAGTGAGCCCATACTGGTCTATAAGGGCGCTGATATCGCTGAAGGGCAGTGCATCGAGCTGTGGGACCCATAGTTCGGCATCGGGGAATAGAGAGTTGTACATGATGTGGTCTTCGTGGGCATGGCTTGTAATGATGATATCCACGCTGCGTTGCCGGTGAAAGGCCAGGAGCTTGTCCTTGTCGCTCGCTGCATCCATGAGGGCACGACGCTGATCATCCACCACCAGTGTATGGCAATGGGGGTAGCGGCCCCCGAGGATGAGCCCGATTGCTCCTTTCTGAAAGTCGAACAATTTCACCTCTTGGAGTTGAAGCTTTGTACTGCTGTCTCTTCGAGCCTAGATGATTTGGCTGACCAGGGCAATAGGGAGATGTTTTGTGAAAGTTTGGTAAAAAGAGAACACCTGGGTTGCTATCAAGGATCTCATGACTAATATAAGAAACTCCTAATAAACCTCCTCATAACATTTGCCCCCTTCGACCTAAAAGAAGAGGGTTTTTTTGTCCGGACAATCCAAAAGATAACAATATAATTGTTATAATTATATCTGCTTTGGATTGGCCACCTTATATCATGGAGGGCACTGGGCACAGAATGAGCGGAAGACCTCGGTGGAAAGATAACGGTCTCCCCGGTCAGGGAAGATGACAACCACGGTAGACCCGCGCGGGAGGTCGCGTGCAACCTGAATCGCACCCCACATGGCTGCGCCCGAACTGAGACCGCAAAACAAGCCTTCCTGAATGGAAAGGTCGCGTGTAGTCTCAAAGGCATCCTCGTCATTGCAGCTTATGATGCCATCGAGGCGTGCCGGGTCATAGATCTTGGGCACAATTGCCTCATGCATGTTCTTCAGACCCTGTATGCGATGATCCAGGTTGGGTTCAACGCCTATGATTTTCACGGCTGGCTTTTTTTCCTTGAAGAACATGGAGCAGCCCATGAGTGTGCCGGTAGTACCCATACCGGCAACAAAGGCATCGACCCCGCCCTTTGTCTGCGCAAAGATCTCAGGACCGGTCGTGTGGTAGTGTGCAAGGTAGTTCTGGGGATTGTCGAACTGGTTGGGCATGAAATATTGATCCCCCACGGATTCCATGATGTGATGAGCGCGGTTTATAGCCCCATCTGTCTTGTCGCATCCGGGAGTCAGCTCGAGTTCCGCTCCAAGGGCCTGGAGAACAGCCCGGCGCTCTGTGCTTACACAGGTGGGCATGGTGAGCTTGATCTTGAAGCCCATGGCCGCCGCCACCATGGCCATGCCTATTCCGGTATTGCCGGAGGTGGGTTCCAGGATGATCTTGCCCTTTGTCAGCTTACCTGATGCAACGGCATCCTTGATCATGAAGAACGCCGGTCTATCTTTGACTGAGCCACCTGGATTGGATCCTTCCAGCTTGGCCATGATCCGCACACCTGTCTTGTCGGAATCCCAGATATTCTTTACTTCAACAAGCGGTGTATTCCCGATTGCATCCAACACACTCATGTGGAACTCTCCTTTGAATCCTTGCCTGATGTTGTACAGGGCTATTCATTCACCTGTTTTTCTTTTCGGCTCCTATTCAAGGTTCATTCCTGTATCAGGATCCGTTTGACGAGTCATTTTATAGTACACATAAAACATATTTCAAGAAGCGTCTTAAGTATATTCTATTTTTGTATGAATGTCAGAAAAATGGTTGTTAAATTTCCAGTTGCCCGTTGCTCAAACACTGGTTTATGAAGACAATAGTGCTGTATGCTTTTTAGCGGCCCAATCTTACAGCACTACCGATGGGAGATGGTATGATGCACCCTTTGCCTGATGATGAAACCCTCTATAATGCATTGCTTAACAAAGACAGCACCTTTGAAGGCACCTTTGTGGCAGGGGTGAAGACTACCGGCATATTCTGCCGTGCAACCTGTACTGCACGGAAACAGAAACAGGAGAATGCGGCATTCATTCGACCAACAAGAATCCTTACCCCATTGGGCCCCATGCTGGCAGGGGCCACTGATGCCGGGGTCTGTCTGCTGGAATTCATTGACCGGAAGAGGCTGGAAACGCAGTTATCGAGGTTGAAGAGAATGTTGAAAGCGGAATTAGTCCCCGGCTCCAACAGACACTTTGAAGCACTTCATCGACAGGTTCAAGAGTACTTTGCCGGGGAGAGAAAGGAATTCCTTCTCCCGCTGGTAATGCAGGGCACCCCTTTCCAGCAGGAAGTATGGAAGGCCTTACAGACTATCCCTTACGGTGAAACCCGCTCATACCAGGAACAGGCCGAAATGCTGGGGAAGCCCAGGGCTGTCCGGGCTGTTGCTCAGGCCAACGGCGACAACAGGATTTCCATCATCATCCCATGCCACCGGGTAATCGGAAAGGATGGGAAGCTGGTAGGCTATGGCGGAGGGCTATGGCGGAAAAAGTTCCTGCTGGATCTCGAATTGAGGGCAAGATAGGGTATAACCCATAGCAACGTCAATTCCCTCGATTTATCCCCGTCATATGTATGCTATTTGCACCGCTGCGAACAATGTACATACACGCTGTACCTTGGAGGGTATCCGAAAAGCAGTCAAATCGCTGTCAGCTTTTTTTCCCCAAGATCGACCAGTACAATTTTGCGTTGCAGATTGTGAAGTATTCGATCTCCTGAATTTTGCAGCCTGAGCCTTCCACAAGGGCAGGGTAGTTCCATACGGGGTGGAAGACTGCCTCGGTGGTTGCGCTGTAGAACGATATGGCAAAATACCAGTTAAGCTTCTGGACGATTCCCTGCCATCCGGTTTTCTCCGGCAGGACGAATTCTCCCACAACAAAATACCCGCCAGGTTTAACCAGTGTTCCAAGGTGGTTTGCTACTTCGACTACCCTTGTCTCGGAAAAGACATTCAGGAAGAAGTTTGCAATAACCATGTCATACTGTCCGGTTTCCTTGACATTGAAGATGTCGTCATGGATAACCCGGATCTCGTTTGGCGGGTTCTCTCTTTGCGATGCGCTTGCGGAATTGATTGAGCATGGTCTCCGACAGGTCGACGGCCGTCACATGAGCACCCAGCCTGCTTGCCTCTACAGCCTCGGTTCCATGACCTACTCCGGCGACAAGCACCTTGTCACCCGGTTTAACATGTTTGAGCATCGCGGATTTGCACTTGGGTATCCTCCCCAGACTATATAGATTCCCGGTCAGCTCATATTGATACCCAACCAGCCAATACCCGTCTTTCATAAAACGCTCCTTTCATAATAGGTGCAATCATTACATGGAGGCAGAATTCATTATCTGCACTTTTCCAGTGTACTCTTCTTGGTCGCACTATGCAAGCCATTGAGATGAATCGATGATTCTTAAGCGCATTCATGTATGGATCAGTCATATTGCCTATAAACGGATTAAGCGAGGATATGGTGCTGATATTTTCCGTACGATGTGGTTTATTGTGAACAGATGGCTGAAGACCTGAAATATATTTTTTATCGTTCACTCCTCAAGAGTATCAGGGTGTCAGGGACCATCCTTATGATCATGGTCCCTGTCTCTTTCTGTGTAACCATGCTGCAGTTTACCGGTGTGCTTGAACGTATCGCGTGGGTCCTTTCGCCTGTCATGAAGATTGTCTCCCTGCCACCGGAGGCATCGTTTGCACTCATTGCAGGGGCGCTCATCAATATCTATGCGGGCATTGCAGTGATGGGCACGCTCAGCCTCACTGCCTGGGACATCAATATCATGGCCGTGATGATGCTCATCTGTCACAACCTCATTGTGGAGTCAGCCGTGCAATCCAAGACAGGTGTCTCAGGGTTGAAGATGACCCTTTTCAGGATCATAGCTGCAATTGGAATGGGCATATGCCTGTCTTTTATCCTCCCTGAGGGATTCAAACAGGTGAGTACTACCTTGGGGGGGAAGGTCTTCTCATCTGCACAAGGATTTGTCGAGGTGATCGTCTTGTGGGTCAAACAGACATCGATGCTCACGCTCAAGGTCATACTCATCATTGCTGCTATTAACCTCATCATAGATGTAATGCGTTATCTTAAGGCCTTTGATCCGGTGATAACGCTCTTGAGGCCGCTTACCTTCATGCACGGTCTTCCGAAAAAGGCGTCCTTCATGTGGATGGCAGGCATCCTTTTCGGCCTTGCGTATGGTTCAGGGGTTCTGATTGCAGAGGCACAGACTGGCCGCGTGGACAAGGACTCCCTGGTGAGGCTGAATCTGTCCTTAGGGATCAGCCACTCACTCATAGAAGATACCCTCCTGTTCGTGGCCATAGGGGCTTCACTCTTCTGGGTACTCATACCGAGAATGGTCGCTGCTGCTGTTATGGTGTGGATTTATGCCCTTATGAGGTCTTTTTCGGATTCATTACAATAGAGCCAGGTTTTGAGTTTCAGAAAAGTAAAACCTTGATCCGTTCAAAACATCAATCTTGCAGCCATTGTGGCACATTGATTCTAGCTGTCTTTCAAGGCTGCAAGATTGATGTTTTGAACGGACCTGATTAAAAAAAATACCATGGTCGCTATAAGTTTTATGCATAAGGCCACTCAACGTGCATGCTGCAGATATGGGTACAGTAAAAGGCAGATTCTGAGCTATTTGGAAAAGTGAACCGGCAGCTTGTCACTTGGCTACTTCGAAGCTGTCTTCCAGCAATTCGATCTCTTCCCGCCGGATCTTTCCGGATGTCTTGTAGCTGAGTTTTTTCTCCAGGTATCTGCTGGTTTGGGTGAGGCCGAAGCAGATGATGAAATAGATCACCGCGATGGTGAAAAAGATCTCTGCCGGGGCATTCATGGTGCGGTTGTTGACCTGGGTGGCCACACGGGTAAGCTCCTGGACGCCGATGATGAAGGCAAGGGAGGTGTCCTTGGTCAGCGAGACGAACTGGTTTACGAATGAGGGGATCATGTTTCGCAGAGCCTGGGGAAGGACAACTGATGTCATGCCCTGCATATAGGTAAGCCCTGAGCTGCGGGCAGCCTCCATCTGGCCCTTGGGAATGGACTGGATGCCGGCGCGGACGATCTCGGCGACGTAGGCGCCGGTAAACACCGAGAAGGCAGCCAGGGTGCTCCTCGCCTCGGGCATGGGCCTGTGCAGAAGAATGGGGGACAGGAAATAGAACCAGAAGATAAGCAGCAGCAAAGGTGTGCCGCGGATGATCTCGATGTATATAATGGAGGGAATTCTTATGTACCACCGTTTAGATAATCTCATGAGGCCGAAGACAAGGCCGATCCAGGAGGCGAAGAATATCCCGCCGGCGGCCAACGCGATGCTCAGGGCAAGACCTCCCAGGGGGCCATTGGGGAATCGTCCCAGCATGAAATATTCCATGTTGTTCCAGACTACATCCCAGTGCACCTGTTCCTCCTAGTACTTGAGCAAACGCAGATATTTTCTGTTGTATATGGTTATGGCAAACGAGACGATAAGCGAGATGGCTATGTAAAGCAGCGTTGCCACGGTGAATGCCTCGAATCCGCGAAAGCTGTATGATTCGATCTGCCTTGTCATATAGGTCAGATCCATGACCCCGATGGTCATGACCAGCGAGGAGTTCTTGATGAGGTTCAGAAATTGGGAAATCAGCGTGGGAATGACTATCCTGAAGGCCTGGGGAAGAACCACGTACGACATGGCCTGGATGAAGGAAAGGCCGGTGGCCCGGGATGATTCCATCTGCTCCTTGGGGATGGAGATGATACCCGAGCGGATCTCTTCTGCAATGAACGCAGCTGTGTAGAGGGTAAGGGAAAAGACCCCGATGGCGAATTCATAATCCTGGGCATAGAGCCACTGGTTGAGTGACTCGGGCAAGATCATGGAGGAGCCGAAATACCAGAAAAAGATCTGGATCAACAGCGGGGTATTCCGGAAGAACTCGATATAGGAGAGCGTAATCCATTCGAAGACCCTGATCTTGGTCATCCGTAAGGTGGTGACGAGCGTTCCCAGCAGAAGAGACAGGACTATGGAGATAGCTGAGATCTTCAGGGTAATGATAAGGCCCTGAATAATCCAGTCCCGGTATTCACCGGTCAGTACGACCATCCAGTTGAATTCGTAGTTCACTGCCTTGCTCCGCAAAGGGACGTGCCTCCGTGCAGAGGCACGTCCAACAGGATAGTCTTATTCCGGGATGGTCTCCATCTCCCAGGTCAGCGGCATGTAGAACTTGGTCTGGGGACCGAGCCACTTATCGTAGATTTTCTTGTACGTGCCGTCGTTCCACATTTCCATGAGCGACTTGTTTACAAAATCGCGCAGGTTGGATTCGTTCTCCCTTATGCCGATGCCGTAGGGTTCCTTGGAGAAGAAGTCGCCGACGATATCCCATTTTTCCGGATTTTCATCGCTGCCCTTGAGCCCGATGAGGATCACCGAGTCGGTAGTGACAGCGGCAACCTTGCCCTGTTTCAGGGCCAGGAAAGCCTCGGGATATCCTTCGAAAGACAGCACCGTGCACTTCGGCTGGGCTTTCTTGATGTTTATCTCGCTGGTTGAGCCCTTGGCCGTCCCGACCTTCTTGCCTGCGAGGTCCTTAAAGCTTTTAACCTTACCTCCCTTTTTGACGAGCAGTTTCTGTCCGTCCATGAAGTACGTGATGCTGAAGTCGATGACATCCTCCCGGGCGATCTTGCGGGTCATGGTGCAGGCAGCGATATCCACCATGCCTTCGGAGAGCTGGGGAATCCTTGTGGCAGAGGTTACGGGTTTGAGCTCCAGCTTGACGCCCATCTTGTTTGCGATCTCTCTGCAGATGTCCACATCGAACCCGACGAGCTGCTTTGACTGCTCATCCACATATCCGAAGGGAACTACGGCATCCTTGACACCCGCCACAAGTACGCCCTTTGACTTGATGTTCGCCAGGGCATCTGCGGATGCTAAACCAGCCATGCTCAGAACCATGAGTAAAGCCAGGGCACAGATGACGAAATAAGATGTTCTCCTCATATACATACCTCCTCGAAATAGTGTCTGTTACAGGATCTCTTTCAAAAAGAGCTTTGTTCTTTCATGCTGGGTGTTCTTGAAGAAATTTTCCGGCGTGCCCTGTTCAAGGATCTTGCCGTAGTCCATGAAGAAGATTCGGTGGGCAACCTCCCGGGCAAATCCCATCTCGTGGGTCACGACGATCATGGTCATGCCTTCTTTTGCCAGGTCCTTCATTACGTTCAAGACCTCGTTGATCATCTCGGGGTCAAGTGCTGAGGTGGGCTCGTCAAAGAGCATGATCTTGGGTTTCATGGCAAGGCCGCGTGCGATTGCCACCCGCTGCTGCTGGCCGCCCGAGAGTTCTGCCGGGTACTTGTGGGCCTGGTCATGAATGCCGACCTTTTCAAGAAGCCCCAGCGCAAGTTGTTCAGCCTCTTTCTTCGGCATCTTCTTTACCTTGATGGGTGCAAGGGTGACATTTTTCAAAACCGTGATGTGCGGATAGAGGTTATAGTGCTGAAATACCATTCCGATGTCGGCCCTGAGCGTGTTTATATCGATATGGGGGGTGGTAATGTCTTTCCCCTCGATAAAGATCTTGCCCTGCTGGACTTCCTCCAGACGGTTGATACATCGGATGAACGTGCTCTTTCCCGACCCTGAAGGACCGCATATGACAACGACTTCGCCCTTGTTGATCTGTTCTGAAATACCCTGGAGCACATAAAAATCACCGAACCATTTATGGATATTCTCTATCCTAATCAAGAGAGACCTCTTTGAGATGGCGGTTTTATTGTGAATACTTTACGGGTTATGGTCTAAGAGTGTCAAGAAATTAGATTTTGTGTGCACTGTTATGATTCCTTGGTTTGTTTCTGAGTTAAATTAAAAAATGTTCAACACGGATTTTGCATTTTCGATGCGTAAAAAACCTGATCCGTTAAAAACCTCAATCTTGCAGCCTTTGCTGGATGCTAATTATCTCGGTCATTCCAGGCTGCAAGATTGAGGTTTTTAACGGACCTATTAAAAAAAACTATGCTTAAAAAGGATGAGGGATGGGGGGTGTGTCCCCCATCCCTCCTTGAGGTTCAATAATGCATGCTCAGGGTTTAAGCCAGGAAGGTTGCCTCGGGCACTTCCATGACGGAATTGTCTCCTTCCTTGATGACCCGCAGGATCATCCCCACGGTGGGCAGGATGTTGTGGCAGAAGAACTTCGCTGAAGCCACTTTCCCTGCATAGAATGGGTAGTCAAAATGCTCTGCACCCAGTTCATCGATCTTCTTCTGGGCTATTATTGCCTGATCGATCAGGAGTTTTGCGCCATAAAGATAACCGGTGGCATGCAGGATGCGGGTTGCATATAATCCGATCAGGCCGAACTTGCCCTCTCCAAGGTATCCGGCCATGGTCATCTGGATGTCCTTGTAGTTGGTCAGCGCCTCTTCCAGCAGGCCGATCTGCGTGCAGAGTGCTGCATTGTCCTTGTTGGCGCCTATGAATTTCTCGATCTCGCTGAGCCACGTGGCAAAGACCTGTCCGCCTGCCATCATCCACTTGCGGCCGATGAGGTCCATGGACTGGATGTAGTTGGTGCCTTCCCATATGGGGTAGATCCGGCAGTCTCTGAGCTGCTGTGCAATGGGGTACTCTTCGGAGAAGCCGTAGCCGCCGTAGCACTGCATGGCTTCCGAGATGCTCAAAAACGCCATGTCCGAGCACCATGCCTTGACGATGGGGATATTTACCTCGATATAGCCCTTGGCCATCTTGCGCTCGTTCTCGTCGGCCGTGTTCTCGGCAATGTCCATGACATAATAGGAATACGCAATCATGGCCCGGGACGCATCGGTCAGCGACTTCTGGTACATGAGCATGCGGCGCACGTCTTCATGTTTGATGATGGGCACTCTTCCGGCCTTGGGGTTGGTGAGCTGCCGGCCCTGGACGCGCCCGCTGGCGTACATGCATGCATTGTTATAGGCCACTGTTGCCGCCGACATTGCGGCCAGGCCGGTTACTGTGCGCTCTTCGTTCATCATCTGGAACATCTGGGCCATGCCATTGCCTTTTCCGTCAACCGGGGCATCGCCCAGCAGGTAGCCGCGGCACTTGCCTTCTTCGCCGTAGTTCACGATTGCCGTGGCAGAGCCCCTGAGGCCCATCTTGTTCTCGATGCCGCCGCAGTTCACGTCGTTGAAGTCGCCCTTCTCGCCGTTTTCGGTGGGCCAGTACTTGGGCACTACAAACAGGGATATGCCCTTGGTGCCGGGGACACAGCCCTCAATGCGGGCCAGTGCCAGGTGGATAATGTTTTCGGTGATATCCTGCTCGCCGCCGGTGATGAAGCATTTGGTGCCCACGATCTTGTATACGCCGGGCTCATCGGTGGGGAAGGCCTTGGTCGAGATGTCGCCGACGTCGGAGCCGCTGTTGGGTTCGGTAAGGTCCATGGTGCCGGCCCACTGTCCGCAGAACATCTTGGGCAGGAATATATTCTTCACCTTGTCGCTGCCGAAATCCCTGATCAGGCCGGCTGAGCCGGTGGTAGCCATGGCATAGGGGCCTAATGCGGCATTTGCGGCTGCGAGGTATTCATTGGTAGCACCCATTAAGCACAGCGGCATGGAGCTGGGGTCGGTGTGGTCGCCATTGCTTGAGCCCAGGCCGTTTTCCTGGACAGCCCAGTAAGCCTTTTTGAAGGATTCGGGGACAGTGACCTTGCCGTCGCTGTATACGGCATGCTTGGTGTCGCCGTCTTCGTTCGTAGGTGCCACGACCTCTTTGGCGATCTTCATGGCGTTTTCAAGGATCGAATCGATATCTTCGACGCTGTAACCGCCTTTGAATCGTCCGGCCTCAAAGACCCTTGACATGTCGAGCCATTCTTTCAGGATGAATTTCTGTTCACGGGTTGAATAGAGGAAGTTAGCTGCCATTTTTAAATTCTCCTTCTCGGTTTTTGTGGGGACTTACCTAAGAACGTCGACATTATAATGAATTGCCGTTCATTTTGTCAACAAATGAAAGTGCAGTTTTACTGCACGGCCGGATATAGGTTCCAGTTTACTTTACTATCAGATGCATAACAGGCTGGCTGTTCACCAGGCGACTATTTCTCTTGATCCTTATCCGAGCGCTGGCGGGCGGCCTCTATGATGAGGTTGGCCGTGAATACGCCGATGTAAACGAACAGGGCGATACCCCCCTTGAAAACGTTCAGTCCGGGCTGGGCCAAATGAATCATGATTACGATAGCAACAGTGGCCACGAGAGACACAACGGCTGTAATGATAATAAGCTGAGCATCGAGTTTAAACAGTCCCATCGATAGCCTCTTTATTCAAGGAATTCATCTGTTCAGGCATCATTACAACAACCACTTCACCCTGTGCACATAGAGTTCCCCGGGCAGAGACCGTAACGTTCACGATGACTTTGCGCCCTTTCATTTCCGTAACCTTTCCCCTCAAAGCAAGAGTCACACCCAATGGTGTCGGCTGCAGATAATTCACGTGCAATGACGCAGTCACAAATCTCAGAGGCGGTTCGGTGCCCATGTCACGGCCTTCCTTGCGGTATGCGGCAGCCGATGCAGTGCCGGTGGCGTGGCAGTCTATGAGCGATGCAATTAACCCGCCGTACACATAACCCGGGATTGCGGTGTGGTAAGGTTGCGGGGTAAACAGGGCTATGCTCTCATCTCCATCCCAGTAGCTCCTGATATGCAGGCCCTGCTCATTGAGGCGGCCGCATCCATAGCAGTGACTCAGATGGTCCGGGTAGTATTCTTGGAATGACTTTTCATCCATTTCGATATCTTAAGCAGCGCCGCCTTTTATCGCGATAAAGCCCTGCGCAGGTGTCCCGGTGTCGGCCGGTGTCCCGGCAATCTGTGAAAGGTATGCCGGACCAAGCTTGGTTATATGTTCTCCGACATTGTCAAAGTAATTGTAGTGGGTCTGCTCTTCATCAATGATGGTCTCAAAGAGCTTCATGCTTGTGCTGTCACCGTTCTCCCTGCATACCAGCACGAACTGATTGTAGATATCGATGGCATCGTCCTCGAGAGCGGCATTGAAAGGGAAGATGGCCTCGACCTTCTGCCCCTTCTCAATCTTAGAGACCGGCTCTGCCGTGGGTTCACCCCCGAGTTCCTTGATCCGCTCTGCGAACATCTCGGCATGGCGCATCTCGTCTATTGCAATGAGCTTCACCTTCAATGCCAGATCACCATAATCCATGTTGTCCAGGTTATAGTGCTGGTTCATGTATTGATAGATAGCCTTGAGTTCCATGGAGCGTGCCTTGTTGAGAACCTCAACAACTTTTTTCTTTTTCGTATCTCTTGAGTCACGTGCCATCACATACCTCCATCATGTAATATCATTTCATTATAAGGATTTGTTAGTAAACTTACAAGACCTCACTGGATGCATGGAAATATTTTGTGCTTGACAGTATCCCGCTTCACGTTTATTTATATTTCATATCTGAAATATGAATATATCTGACCCGAATCTTGCGTTACGAATGGTACCTTCGGATACACTTCTCAAGCAAAATTCCATTGATGATAGATTCTGTTTTCAGAAATACACAAAAACAGACCCAAGGTTTTGCCGAGCTGGGATCTGGATTAAGAGGTAAGCAATGGCACAAGGAACAGTAAAATGGTTTAACGATTCAAAAGGTTTTGGTTTCATCACAGCAGACGGTGGACAGGATGTATTCGTGCACCATTCATCGATCAATGGGGAAGGGTTTAAATCTCTTGAAGAGGGTCAGCGTGTAACATTCGACATCGTTGCAGGACCCAAGGGGCCTCAGGCTTCAAACGTAAGCAAAGCCTAAGCAGTTCACAGGGGCAGGTTTATCCTGCCCCTTGATCTTTATGAGCAGCACCCGTTATCAACGGGTTGAGTTATAAATTAATACACGAAGGTATAGTTGTATTTACAGCACTGATTGCTCACCGAGGATTAGATCAGAACAAGTCTTACAATCTTTAGAGTTATCCTTTCTCCAGGCAACAATCAATGCGGCGCCCTTGATATGGTGAAATTGGTTGCAAAATCAGGGGGTCAATCGGTTTCCTTTTTCCGGACAGATCATCTTCCGCTTCAGCACGCCCGCCCTTTAAGATTGAAGAGCAGTCTGAGAATTGACCGGGTCTTATCCGAGAAAAGTTTCGAGGCAAAGTATTTTCCTGCAGCACGTTTGGAGATCTCGGATAATGTCGGATAGAGGTGAACAGCGCCTGCCATAGTGGCCAGGCCCACATTGCCGTTTCTGGCGAGAATCCATTCATGTATGAGCTCTCCGGCATGAACCCCGATAATCTGAGCACCCAGCAGCTTGCCACCACCGTCCAGCAACAGCTTGATCTTGCCCTGTTGCTCTCTCTCGGCTTGGGCACGATCGTTTTCAGAGAAAAACTCTTCCATCACGCTATAGCTGGTGCCTTCCTTTTGAGCGCGTTTCTCATTGATTCCAATGCTTGCTATTTCAGGAGAGGTATAGGTACACCAGCCTATCCTGGTGTAATCAGCCCTGCGCGGCAGGCGCAGGA
Source organism: uncultured delta proteobacterium (assembly GCA_963785235.1). Classification (GTDB taxonomy): domain Bacteria; phylum Desulfobacterota; class Desulfomonilia; order UBA1062; family UBA1062; genus MWEI01. Next base: position 118,297 of record CAWAUM010000005.1, read on the forward strand.
CAGCATTTGAAAGGGCAATACCTCCTTCGTAGCCTGCCACATGGGTGAAGGGCATCACCCCGTTTATATCTCCGCAGGCATAGATGTGGGACATGTTCGTCTTCATGCGGTCATTTGTCGGGATGCCTCTGGGCGTGTAATCGATCCCTGCGGCCTCCAGTGAGAGTCCATCCACATTAGGTTTTCTTCCTGCTGCAACGAGCAGGGCGTCTGCCTCAATGACTTGCTCAAGGCCCTCTCCCCGGGTAGAACCGATGGTGAGAAGGATGTGTCCATTCCCTTTTTCCACCCGCATTGCCTTGGTATCGGTATGGATCACCACACCCTCGGACATGAGCTGATTTTTAAGGATTTCAGCCATATCAACGTCTTCAGAGCCAAGGATCTGATCCATGAATTCTATTATGGTTACCTTTGATCCGAGACGCGCGAAGGCCTGGGCCATCTCGCAGCCGATGGGTCCGCCTCCGAGCACGATAAGACGCCCCGGGAGCGTTCGGGCAGAGAACACGGTCTCGTTTGTCAGGTAAGGGACATCTTTCAGGCCATCAATAGTCAGGCAGGGCAGGGGAAGATCCTGTGGCGATGATCCAGCTCCTGGCCGAAATACGGTTACCGTCCAGGTTTACGACATGATCATCAACAAATTCCGGGTCACCGAACCGGACAAGTGCGCCCAATGAGCAGAAACGTTCAGGCGAGTCGTGATGCTGGATAGTTTCTATCACCTCAGCCACCCTGTCCATTACTGCGCCGAGGTCTACAGGCGGCAGCGCCAGGCCTGGCAGGCCGAATTCTGCAGATCTTCGGGCCAGCGCCCAGACGGATGCCGTACGGATGAGTGTCTTGGAGGGCACACATCCGAAGTGCAGGCAGTCCCCTCCGAGCTTGCCGGACTTTTCCATGAGGATGGTCTTTGCACCGAACTGTGCAGCGCCTGCGGCAGCAGTAAGCCCTGCAGCCCCACCGCCGATGATACCGAGATCATAGTCATAGCGAGCCATGCGTTTCTCCTCATGGAAGGTCAATGAACCTCTTGGATTATCCGGTTAATGGCCGCAGTGATGTCAGGCCCTGAGATATGAAGCCTGATGAGTTGCCTGCCTGCAGCCTTGAGCGCTTCTCCATCGCCCATGGCCTGGGCCGCTTTCAGGACACCGAATGTCATGGATGAGCTTTCTGATCCTGCCTCGTCGGGGATGGCCAGGTCAAAGGCATCATCGCATGTTATCTGGATAAACATCCCTTTCCCGGCATCGCCCTTGTGGAGCTGGCCGGTCGAATGCAGAAAACGCGGGCCAAAACCGAGTGTGGTCGGGATACGGTACTTATCGAGGAGCCCTAGCCTCAATTCCTGTAAGGCCTGTTCAATCTCACGGGTGGGATTTAGGTAAGCCTGGATCGAGATGTAGGAGCCTTCCTGTATATGGGAGAAAAAATCCTGCATTACCTGGGTCAGGTCAGAAGAGGGTGAGTCGTAAAACACACAGAGGTCTTTGTCCACAAGGGCTGCGGAATGGGTGCACAGGTTCCCCTTCCGGCGGTATTCGTCCATGGCCTTGCGGGAGAGCACCTTGGCAGATTCCACATCAGGCTGGTCAAAGGGATTGATTCCAAGGACATGACAGGCAACGGCCACGGCAAATTCCCAGAGGAAGAACTGGCCGCCCACGTCGTAGATGTCATCCAGAAAAATCCGTATAACCGGGTGGCCTGCATCTGAGAGCCTGCCCAATTCAGGCTCGATGGTATCATCCCCGGGGAGTTTCATGGAGATGAAGACCCTGTCATTACGGTACAGTTCAGGGCTGTCGGGGGGCTCGCCGATAACCGGGAGTATGCCGTTGCCTTCCTTGCCTGTGCTCTCGGCAATGAGCTGCTCCACCCAGTCTCCGAAAGCGGCAATCTTATCAGCAATGAAGAAGGTAAGCTTGTCTCTCCCCGCACAGGCCAGGGCGCCCAGAGCAGCACCGAGTTTAGCGCCGTCATTGCGGCCCGACCATGAGCAGTCGTTCTGTCCGCAGGCTTCTACAGAGGCAATTGCACGCTCCAGCAGCAGGGGTATGTCCATGCCCATGAGAGATCCCGGGACAAGGCCGAAAACGGATAAGGCGGAAAAACGGCCGCCGATTGTAGTGTCCCCGGGAAAAACCTTGCGGAACCCTAATTCTGAGGCAACCTCGTTAAATGAATTTCCCGGGTCCGTAATGGCTATGAAATGCTCTCCTGCCTTGTCTTTGCCTACGGAGCTTATGGTCCGGTTATAGAAATATTTAAAAAAGGACAGCACCTCGGCAGTAGTACCTGATTTGGAAGACACGATGAAAAGGCGCTTTTCAGGATTGACTGCATCTGCAAGGACCGTAACGGCAGCAGGATCGGTGCTGTCGAGCACTGCGAGGTCAAGGAAACCGTCTTGGACACCGAATATTCTTTTCAGCATGTCCGGGGCCAGTGATGAACCGCCCATGCCCAGCAGGAGTGCATGGGTATAGCCCTCAGAGCGCACTTCATCGGTAAATGTTTTCAGCTCTGTGACCCGTTGCCTCATGTTCATGGGACTTCTCAGCCACCCGAGCCTGTTGGTGATTTCCTTTGGTTCCATCTTCCAGACCGTGTGGTCCATGTCCCAGATCCGCTTGATTGTCCTGTTGCTCTCGATCTTCTTAAAGGCATCCTCCACAGCAACACGGTAAGGGCCGAGGCTCATTTCAATTTTTACCATGGTTACAGCACCTCTTTGCGCTTGGTATCGATACTGTTCAGAAGCGACTCAAAGGATGAGGCAAAGGATCGCACCCCATCTTCTTCGAGTTTTTTCGTTATGGCATCCAGGTTCAATCCAAGTTCGGCGAGTTGATCCATCAGGTTTTTCGCATGCTCAAGACCTGCTTCCAAGCTGGGCGATACCTGTCCATGGTCAAGGAACATCCCTAACGTTGAAGGGGGCAGTGTGTTCACCGTGTGGGGGCCGATAAGCTTGTCTACATACAGGGTGTCGGAATATCCGGGGTTCTTGGTCCCGGTGCTGGCCCACAAGACCCGCTGCACATGCGCACCGTTGCCGGCCAGCCTCTCCCAGCGATGTCCTGAAAAGATCGACTTGAAACGGCCATAGGCGATCTTGGCGTTTGCAATTGCAGCCTTGCCCAGCAGATCCTTATTCCCGATTTTAGCAAGCTCCGCATCCACCGAAGTGTCTACCCGGCTTACAAAGAACGAGGCCACAGAGGCGATTTTAGAGATGTCACCACCTGCTGAGAGGTGTTTTTCCAACCCCGAGATGTAGGCTTCGGCAGCCTTGACATACTGAGACAGGGAGAAGAGCAGTGTCACATTCACGTTCACCCCGCCGGCAATAAGCGCCTCAACTGCCGGGATGCCGGCATCAGTTGCAGGGACCTTGATCATGACATTGGGTTTACCCAGCGCCTTGAAAAGCCTTTTCCCCTCCTGAACAGTGTTGTCGGTGTCATAGGCCAGTTTCGGGCTTACCTCCAGGCTTACGAACCCGTCGAGCCCGCGGGTGTTCACATAAACCGGAAGGAACAGATCAGCTGTCAGCAGGATATCCCGCAGGACGAGCTCCTCATATATCTCTTGAGTGGATTTTCCGTTTTTTGCGAGCCTCCTCAAGGCATCATCATAATCGTGGCTCCCTGCAATGGCCTTCTCAAAGATAGTAGGATTGCTGGTTACACCCCGGACGCCCTGATCGATGAGGTTCTGCAACTCGCCCGAGCTTATCAGCGAGCGCTGGATATAATCGAACCATATGGCCTGGCCGAGATCGGCAAGATCGTGCAGTTTTCCCATGAACGTACTCCTTTGAGTGTTGGATCGTGTGTAATCTTCTATTAACAGGAATAAGGTATGGGACACAAGACGGAAGGGTGAATGCAGTAGTAACATTTTCACACCCAGATTCTGAGTAAAAGCTTTTTAAAAACCTGAACCGAAAAAAATGTATGAGTTCCGAAGGAACTCATACATTTTTTTCGGTCTAAGTTTTTGTGCTCTAGGGCAAAATATGAGGATCAAGCAAGGTAGAACGTCTAAGAGGAAGGCGTACCCAAACAGAAAATCAGGAGATGTGTTGTTGCGATCAAAATAAACAGGGCAGGTACGTGGACCTGCCCTGTCAGCACTATCTTCTTAGTGATTAATCACTCACTTTTTTTCTTGCCCTTCTTTAACAAACTGCGTGCAGCATCAACAACAGCCAGAACAGTTATGCCGAACTTTTCATAGAGAACCCCGGCAGGGGCGCTGGCACCGAAACCATCCATGCCGATTATGATGCCTTCGAGTCCCACATAGTGTTCCCATCCGAGCCGTAAGCCTGCCTCAACTGCCACCCTGGCCTTGACTTCGGGGGGCAGAACACTCATGCGGTACTCAAGACATTGCCTGTCAAAGATCTCCCAGCTGGGCATTGAAACAACACGCACCTTGATTTTATCGTTCGACAGGACATATGCGGCATCCAGGGCGAGGCTCAGCTCGGATCCTGTTGAAATGAGTATAACATCAGGCACCGCCTTGGCGGATTCCCACAAGATGTACCCGCCTTGTTCCAGCCCCTTTGCCTGTGAGCACTTTTTTCTGTCAATTGCAGGCACGTCCTGCCGGGTGAGGATCAGGGCCGTTGGGCCATCAATCCTGCTTATGGCTGCTTTGAATGCATGGGAGGTCTCCTGGGCGTCACAAGGACGAATCACTGTCAGGTTCGGAACTCCCCTGAGGCCCATGATCTGTTCTATGGGCTGGTGGGTAGGGCCATCCTCACCGACGCCGATACTATCATGGGTGAAAATATAGAGACTGCGGACCCCTGAAAGGCATGCAATGCGGATTGCAGGCCGCATGTAGTCGGAAAACATGAGGAACGTGGATGCATAGGGGATTATGCCGCCGTGCAGCGCCATGCCGGTGGTGATAGCGGCCATTGCATGCTCGCGAACCCCGAAGTGGATGTTTCTGCCATCGAAACCCCAGCATGTACCCACGGATCCCTGGACGTTATCACTGCAGAGTTCGGGGTTCTGGAAATCCCCGCATTCCTTTAGCCAGGTGAGCGTGGATGGATTCAGGTCGGCAGAGCCGCCTGCCAGGGCGGGAATCTTTTTGGCAAGGTGCTGGAGCACCGTCTCACCTGCCTTTCTCGTGGACATGGCCTTCTTGTCAGGGAAGAGTTCCGCAATACCCGCATCCAAAGCCTTTGGCAGCTCTGAGCTCAAAGAGCCTCTTAATTCTTCCGCCTGTTCGGGGAAAGACCTGCTGTACCGGAAAAAGGCCTGCTGCCAGTCTGATTCACAAGCCTTGCCTCGCTCTCTGGCCTTGAGAAAATGGTCATGAACGTCATCTGCAACAAAGAACTGCCTTGATTCATTCCAGCCCAGGGCCTTTTTTGCTTGGCGAAGTTCATCATCCCCAAGCGGAGATCCGTGAACCTTGTATGACCCCTGCTTGTTCGGGGAACCGAAGCCGATTACCGTGTCCACAATGATGAGCGAAGGCCGGGTCTTTTCTTCTTTCGCCGTCAGAATAGCCAGGTCAATCGTGGCGAGATCATTGCCGTCATGTACATGCTGGGTGTTCCACCCGCAGGCCTCGAAGCGTTTTTCAGTGTCTTCGGTAAAACACAGGTCAGTAGATCCGGCCAGAGATATCCGGTTGCTGTCGTACAATACAATGAGCTTGCCGAGCCCAAGATGACCTGCAAGCGAGCATGCCTCATAGGCTACACCCTCCATGAGGTCTCCGTCCCCTGCAAGCACATAGGTATAGTGGTCAATTACGGTATGGCCGGGTTTGTTGTAGAGTGACGCCAGGTGCGCTTCGGCCATGGCCATGCCGACTGCGCTCGATATCCCCTGACCCAGGGGGCCTGTGGTTATCTCAACACCTGGTGTAATGAGGCTTTCAGGGTGCCCTGGCGTCTTGCTGCCCCATTGGCGGAATTTCTGGAGTTCACTGATCGGCAGGTCGTAGCCTGTAAGGTGCAGCAGCGCATAGAGCAAGGATGACCCATGACCTGCCGAGAGGACGAACCGGTCCCTGTCAACCCACTTGGGATTGGAAGGGTTGTGCTTCATATGTCCGGTCCAGAGCATATAGGCCATGGGCGCTGCGCCCATGGGCAATCCGGGGTGACCGGAGTTTGCTTTCTGGATGGCATCTGCTGCGAGAAAACGGATGGTATTGATGCAGCGTTCGTCAAGCTCCGAGTTTATCGACATATAGTAAGCCTCCTCTTGTTGGCTATTTTCTCTAACAGTCATGTCTTCATACGAGGCACCCATGAGGAACCTGTTTTCTTTGATGACATGTATAAGTATATTTTTGCAGTCTCTATTACAATAATCATTTCCGGTAGTCTATAACTTAGGCGTCAGGTGCGGGTGCGCCTCCTAAAAGATTGCACCTGAAGCCGGGTAGCCAAAGCCTTCTTTGACTTTTTCAGTGGCAAATCTTATTCTTTACATGAGGTATATGTACTGAACGAAAGCCTTAGAAGGGGGAATTATGTTGAAATTCAGCAGTGCAATAGTGCTGTGCCTGTTCATGTCATGCTGTTCGGGTACCAGGCCCGCTACGCTCGGGATCAAGGATGGGAGGCTCTCACCATGTCCGGGAAGCCCTAATTGCGTTTCAACCCAGGCAGTAGGTAACAAGCACAAGATCGATCCGATCCGGTACACAGTGACAAAGGAGCAGGCAAAGCAGCTTCTAGTGCAGGTGATAACCTCCATGAAGAGGTCAAAGATCATCGCTGATGAGGGTGATTACCTCCATGCAGAGTTTACCTCGCTGATCTTCAGGTTCGTAGACGATGTGGAGTTCTCTTTTGATGATGGAAACAAGCTCATCCACTTCCGGTCCGCCTCCCGGCTCGGTTACTCCGATCTTGGCGCTAACCAGAAACGTATGGAGGCAATCAGGAAGGGCTTTGAAGGGGCATCGGGTCAATAGAAAGTGGCAGGACAAGACACAATCATCCTGTTCACCCGCTGTCCAGAACCGGGCAAGGTTAAGAAGCGTCTGGTCCCTGTGCTGGGCGAACATGGAGCTGCAAATCTGCAGATTGATATGACCAGACATGCACTTGAGATTGCCCGCAACCTCGCAACCACTGATAAAATAGTCCTTGAAGTGAATTATGCAGGTGGTGACAAGCAAAGGATGCAAACCTTGTTCGGGAGAGATTATGTATATATACATCAGGAAGGTTCTGACCTCGGAGAACGGATGCGGTTCTCCATGCATAAGGCATTTCTGGATGGAGCACAGAGAGTGGTACTCATTGGTGCGGACTGCCCAGGCATCACAGGGGCCACACTCAGGCAGGCCTTTGCGGCCCTTAGAGGGCATGACTGCGTTTTGGGGCCTGCCCTTGACGGCGGTTATTACCTCATAGGATTAAGACAGGATCAGCCAGAGATATTTTCATCCATACCTTGGGGTACGGACAAGGTTCTCGAACACACCCTGGGTGCACTAGTGCGGCTGGGTTTGAAAGCTGCGCTGCTTGAAACCCACGTAGACGTGGATCGGCCTGACGATCTGCACATCTGGGAAAAGATGAAACGTGCATGGTCGGCACCCACGATTTCAATCGTCATACCCGCAATCAATGAAGAGGCAACAATCGGCAATGCCATCAAGAAGGCGCTGACCGGGAAGAATGTCGAGGTGATTCTGGCCGATGGCGGCAGTGAAGACCACACCAGGGATATCTCAGCGAGTTTGGGAGCCCAGGTTGTCACGGCCCAGAAGGGAAGGGCCTTGCAGATGAATGAAGGCGCCCGTGCAGCATCCGGGGATATCCTGTTGTTCCTTCATTCCGACAGTATTTTGCCGGTTGACTTCGATAATGACATCAGGCGTGCGCTTGCCGATCCGAGCATGGTTCTTGGGGCATTCGGGCTGTGCTTTGATGCAAATACATCTGCCATGAGAGTAATGGCCCTGGGTGCGAATCTGAGATCAAGACTTTTCAGTCTGCCCTACGGCGACCAGGCCCTGTTTGCGAGGAAGGCGGACTTCCATGAAGAAGGAGGTTTCCCCCAGATCCCCATAATGGAAGATGTAGCCTTTGTCCAAGCCATGAAAAAAAGGGGCCGGATAGCGATACTTAGCTCAAGAATCACCACCTCTTCAAGGCGCTATCAGGCCATGGGACCTTTCAGGACCTGGGTAATCAACCAGATCGCCATGGCAGGGTTCTTTCTGGGCATACCGCCTGAAGAACTTGCTGTTCTGTACCGGAGCCGGGAGAAGTCACTTGCCCTTTGGATCAGGCACCTGATGAAGACCGACTGTGGCAGAGGCAGTTGTCATTTCGACCAAAGGGAGAAATCTGCAGATGATCAAGATTAACAACCATAAGGGCAATATTCAGAAGCTTGTCATAATCGTCTTTTTCATGGGTGCCTTTGCATACCCTTCTATTTCCAGGTGTGATCAGGTGCTCTTCCGGGAGGAGTTCAATGACCTGTCTGCCTGGAAAGAGGTATTTTTTCCCAAGATACCTAAGCATACCATTTATAAGACGGAAAAGATCGGCTCCGAATCCTTTCTCGTTGCCGGCAGCAATTCATCCGCATCACTGCTGGTCTATAAAAAGCCTTTCGATGTGTATGAATATCCGAACATAAGGTGGCGCTGGAAGATATCCAACATTTACAGAAAGGCCGACCCCAAGGTGAAATCAGGAGATGACTACCCAATAAGGATATATATCGCCTTCGAATATGACCCGCAGAAGGAAGGGTTGATAGACCGAGCCATCTTCAACCTTCTCAAGCTCATCTATGGCGAGTATCCCCCTTCAGGCTCGCTCAATTATGTATGGTCAAGTAAGGTGCTTTCCGAGAGATCCATGCCAAGCCCGTATACCGACCGTAACAGGATGATCTTCCTCCAAAAGGGCAGCCCGCGGGTGGGTCAGTGGGTTGACGAAGAGGTGAACATTATCAAGGATTATGAAGAGACTTTCGGGAAAAAGCCGCCCCGGCGCGCCACCATCGGCATCATGAATGACTCGGACAACACGGGTGAAAAGGCAACTTCATATGTGGAATATATAGAGGTATTCAAGCAAGATGGTAAATGAGAAGATAGTGATGAGGGGGAGGGCAATGGGAAAAATGTAAAGTATGGATACCGATCGGAGAACAATGGCGAAGTGGTTATTTCAGTATTTTAAAAACCTTTATAGGATATGTGAGAATCCAAGTGGCTAGGCTAATAGAAGTAGAATTCATTAAGTTCTGCACAGTTGGGTTCTCAGGTTTGTTTGTTGATATGGGTGTTGTTATAGCATTAAAGACAATCTTCGCTCTTGATACTCGTATATGTGCAATAGTTGGTTTCTCAGCAGCTGTTACAACAAACTATATTTTAAACCGTCTATGGACATTTGAGGGTGCCCGGAATACGTCATTAGTAACGAGTTATGCTTGTTATGTTGCAGTTTGTTGTGTGGGGCTCTTAACTCGACTCGGAGTGATGCACCTGCTAATAGAATATACAAATCTTGACAAAGGTTATGGTTATATATTCAATAATCTTATTGGAATAGGAGTTGGAACATTTGTTAATTTTATTGGTAGTAAGTATTTTGCCTTTTCCCCCTTGCAAAAAGCCTTTAAGAAGTAACTGCAGGAAGATGAAGACAGGAAGATGAAGATAATGCTACTATAGGCCAAGATGTGAGTTGGGATTTTAAAACCATAACTTACGCGGTATTATGCGTGGTCAGTAATGAGGCAGATTTTAGTATTAGGTTACATTAGCAGATCATTGGTTTTCAGATTCTTATAAAGTCTCCATCTATCCCAGTTATCAATGGTTCATGATCTGAGTTTGGAACTAGCAATTTATCGAAGGAATCAACAGCGACAGAGTATCCCTCAATATATAGAGGTTCCACCAATTACTGAGGCTAAACAAATCATTTCTTACTTTTCCACTGTTCAATCCTATTAAGCTAACCCTCTATCTTTAAGTGATTAAACCAAACTTATGATTTTTAATCGGCTACTGGCCTGCCAATTGCTCTAATAGCCTGGGAAAGGATTCCATTAAGGAGAAAACATGATCAAAATAAATCAGATTATTAAAGTGTTACTTTGTCTTACTCTCTTATCAGCATTACTTGTGTTGCCCGCTTGTGGAGGTGGTGGAAGCAATGGTAGTAATTTAAACCCGGAGGCGGGAAGTGATTTTGTCGCTAAAATTATTACTCCTCTTGAACCGGATGTGTCTATCCACCCTGGAGACTACGTTTATTTCACTTGCTTGCACCTTGTACAGACAGACGTTACTTACAGATGGGATTTTGGCGATGGCACTACATCGGAAGATAAAGATCCAGGCAAGGTTACATTCATGGAGGAAGGTGACTTTACAGTAACACTGACTGTGAGCAAGGGTGAAATTGTAAAGACTGATACCCGCGAGGTCAATGTAGCCCAATAATTACAAAGGGGGTAGCTTAGACATCCTTAAAATATCTAAGCTCTTAATGAAGATGTTGATTTCTGTAACTTGAACATTATTATTTTATTACATGTTTTGGCAATGCCTGCTGCATGGATTTCACGAAGTGAATTATGAGAGAGGTTGTCTGCATCAGCATGTTTGTCGGAACATGAAATAAAAAATCAGAGGAGAGAGCTTATGATTACAGGGAGAATGCGTAGTAAGGGATTACAAGCTGTTCTGGTCTCGTTTTTATTGGTCCTCAGCGTCCTTTCATTTGGGGGCACGGCTTTTTCTTTCCACGATATCCTCAGCTTTGGAGACAGTCTGACCGATAACTACGTGGGACCCACTGGCTACGATAACTTATATGATAGCTATGGGCTCGGGCGCTATACAGATGGGGCTGAAGTCTGGGTTGAGTATCTCGCCGATGATCTGAACCTGCCTCTCTACGATATGGCATTCGGTGGTGCTACCACAGCATATGACGACCCGGCAGCTAATAACTCACCTATTTATGGGTTGCAATGGCAGGTGGATACATTCCTGTCTTTATATGCCAAAGATACCAGAAATTTAACCAACAATACCCTGGTGGTCGTCTGGGCGGGCGCCAATGATTTCTTGCAAAACAGATCGCCTATTGACGCTGCAAATAATGTAGCATTAGCAATCACGAAGCTCGCTGATAATAAATTCAAGAGATTCCTGGTCATTAACGTTCCTGATATCGGGATGACCCCGGCATTCATGTACCTGAATACGTTGTATCCTGGTATAGCCGCAGGGGCAACGCAATGGTGCCAGATTTTTAACACAGCGCTCCAGACAAACGTTAACACTCTGCGTAATCAGAAGATAATGAATGGTAAAACTATCTACTGGTTTGATGCGTTCGAAATGATTCATGAGGTTGTTGTCGATCCCGCAGAATATTTGAAATATGGAGTCACATCATACCAGGGTTGGTTCTGGACTGATGGGTTCCACCCGTCGGGGGCAGCCCATCTCGCGATTTCCGACTTTGTATATGAGGTCGTCAACAAAAAGAATAAGTAATGATCCTCTTCGGCTCGGGGGATGCTCGGCCTGCTTGTGACCAGGGGGGAACTGAACCACTCAAAGCATCTCCATCCTTGGTGGCACGGCCCGAGTTTTTCTGCTTCAGGCCCTGAAAACAGCCCGGACCTACCCATTCCGTGGGCGTACCCGGCAAGTGGACGCTAGTACAAGCAAGAAACGCTGGGACACGTTGAGATCGACGTGTCCCAGCGCATTTTCTGTGGCATATGCGGCACAGACAAAAAAATAATGAATATGCTGTCCCTAGTATTGCAAGAAAGTCTTTTTCCCGAACTCACCAATTACCTATTCCCCATTTCATTTCTATTTATTATATTCGTAAAATCCCTTTCCAGTCTTTCTTCCCAGCCAGCCGGCCTCCACGTATTTGCGAAGCAGCGGGCAGGGGCGGTATTTTGAATCGCAAAAGCCGTTATACAGGGTTTCCATGATGGCCAGACAGGTATCCAGGCCAATGAGGTCGGCCAGGGCCAGCGGCCCCATGGGATGGTTCATTCCCAGCCTCATGACCGTGTCGATGTCCTCCCTGGTGCCCACACGAGTGGTAGAGGCAGTAGACGGCCTCGTTGATCATGGGCATGAGGATCCGGTTGCAGATAAAGCCGGGATAGTCGTTGGCTTCTGCAGGGGTCTTGCCGAACTTGAGGGCAAGGTCCCAGGTGCACCTTGAAGGTTTCCTCCGAGGTTGCGATGCCCGCGGATGATCTCCACCAGCTTCATGACCGGCACCGGGTTCATGAAGTGCATGCCGATGACTTTTTCAGGACGTTTGGTCTGCGCTGCGATCCTGCCGATGGGAATGGAAGAGGTATTGGTGGCAAGGATGGCGTGTGGCGGGCAGATGGCATCGAGCTCGCTGAAAGATCTGCAAATTTGATGGCTTCGTTCTCGGTTGCAGCCTCCACCACGTAAGTCGGCGGCCAGCCATATCCTTGAGCTGCACGCTGGTCTTGATCCGCCCGAGGACGGCGTCCTTTTCCTCGGCGCTCATCTTGCCCTTTTCCACGTTGCGGTCAGGATGTTGGTGATATTTTTGAGCCCGCGCTGCGACGAACTCATCCTGATATCGTTCATGATGACCTGCAGGCCGCTCATGCGCTGCCACCTGGGCGATGCCGTTGCCCATCTGCCCTGCTCCGACCACGCCAAAGGTCTTCACCTCCATCGTCTCCTCCTTTCCCTCGGTATAAACGTTCTACCTGCGCCGCTCTCTGTACTCTTATCGCTTACCGCTTCACAATCAGGGCCACCGCTTCGCCGCCGCCCAGACAAAGCGAGGCCAGGCCGATTTCTTGTCCTGCGTATCATTTCGTGGATCATCGTGGTGAACACGCGGCGTGCCGCTGGACCGATGGGATGGCCCAAGGCAATGCTGCCGCCGTTCACGTTCACCTTGTCCATGTCGATGCCGCAGCTCCCTCAAGACTGCCAGTGTGGACCCTGCAAAGGCCTCGTTGATCTCGAAGAAGTCCACGTCCTCGATGCCGATTCCTTCTTTTTTCAGGACCTTGGGGATGGCCAAGATCGGGGCCACGAGCACGTATTTCATGTCAAGCCCGGCGCTGGCCTGTGCGCCGATGGTAGCAATGATCTCGACAGCCCAGCTCTTTCGCCTTATCTCTTGCCATGACGCACTACCGCAGAGGCGCCGTCCAGATGATGGAGGCATTGCCCGCCGTGGTTACGCCGCCTTTCTTGAAGGCCGGAGTCATCTTGGCAGAGCTGCTCATAGGTGGTCTCGCGCGGGCACTCGTCAACGCTGAAGAACTTGGGGTCGCCCTTGCGCTGGGGAACACTGACCGGCACGATCTCATCCACGAATTTGCCCTCCTTGATGGATTCATGGCCAGGCTGAATGATCCGCTCGGCATAGCGGTCCTGGTCTTCCCGGGAGACGTGGTATCTTTCCGAGCAGAGCTCATTGGAGATGCCCATGTGGAAGTCGTTCACCACATCCCACAGTCCGTCATGGACCATATGGTCCTGGATAGAGCCGGTTCCCATGCGGTAACCGAAGCGGGCCTTATCCAGGTAGAAGGGTGCCATGCTCATATTCTCCATGCCGCCTGCCACTACCACATCGGCATCACCGGTCTGGATGGCCTGGGCGGCAAGCATCATGGCCTTCAGGGCGGAACCGCACACCTTGTTGACGGTTATGCACCCCACGTCCCAGGGCAGGCCAGCCTGGACGGCAGCCTGTTTTCCGGGGTTCTGGCCGTAGCCGCAGGGCAGCACCATGCCCATGATGACTTCATTCACCTGTTCTTTTTCTATTGCAGAGCGTTTGATGGCCTCCTCGATAGCAATGGCCCCATACTTGATGGGGCTCATCTGTGATAATGAACCCCCGAAGCTCCCATTGGGTGTCCGGACAGCGGCCGTGATAACGACTTCCCTCATTGTGCCTCCTCTAGTAATATAAAATACAGCTAATTGCGAAACTCAAAATAAAGTGTCACCCCCGCGAAAGCGGGGGTCAAGAAGTTCTTGAAAATACTGGATTCCCGCTTTCGCGGGAATGACGACTCGCGAATTTTGCAATTGGCTCAATAGTCGTGATTTTACTTCTTGATGCTGTACAGCACATCCTTGCCCCGGAACACGGACGATGCCCCGAGTTCTTCCTCGATACGCATGAGCTGGTTGTACTTGGCAAGCCTCTCTCCACGGGAGGTGGAGCCGGTCTTGAGCTGGCCCCCGCTGTAGCCCACTGCAACGTCGGCCAGCCAGGAGTCTTCGGTCTCGCCGGAGCGGTGGGAGAAGACCGTGGTGTATCCGGCCCTGCGGGCCATCTCCACGGTCTGCATGGTTTCGGTCAAGGTGCCTATCTGGTTGACCTTGATAAGGATGGAGTTGGCGGCCTTTTCCTGTATGCCTCGTGCAAGGAATTTGGGGTTGGTAACGAAGATATCGTCGCCCACTATCTGTACCTTGCTGCCCAGGCGCTTCATGAGTTTTTTCCATCCGTCCCAGTCGGCCTCGTCGAGGCCGTCTTCCAGGGACACGATGGGGTACTTCTTGATGAGTTCCTCGTAAAAGTCGATCATCTCATCAGAAGTCCTCTCCGGGTCCTTCTCCGAGGCCAGGATATACTTGCCGTCCTTGTAGAAGGAACTGGCTGCTGCATCGATGGCGATGGCCACATCCTTGCCCGGCTTGTAACCGGCCTTCTCAATGGCCTGCACGATGAGCTCGAAGGGCTCGGCATTGGATTTGAGGTTGGGTGCAAACCCGCCTTCATCACCCACGCCTGTGGCATAATCTTTTTTGATAAGGATATCACGCAGAGCGTGGAAAGTCTCGGCTGCATAGCGCAGGGCCTCGCGGAAGTTCGGAGCGCCTATGGGCATCACCATGAATTCCTGCAGGTCCACATTATTGTCCGCATGCTTGCCGCCATTGATGATATTCATCAGCGGCACGGGAATTTCCCGGGCGAATGCCCCGCCGATATAGCGGTACAGCGGCAGGCCAAAGAAGTTGGCAGCAGCACGCGCCACAGCCACAGACACCCCGGTGGTTGCGTTGGCCCCGAGCTTTGATTTGTTCTCGGTCTCATCCATCTCGATGAGCAGACTATCTATACCCACCTGGTCCAGGACATCCAGCCCTATCAGTGCAGGTGCGATCTTCTTGTTTACATTTTCCACTGCCTTGGTGGTGCCTTTGCCCCTGTACCTCTTCGGGTCTCCGTCACGCAGTTCAACGGCTTCACTGGCCCCTGTAGATGCGCCTGAGGGAACCGCCGCCCTGCCCATGTCGCCGGTAGACAGATAGACGTCTACCTCAACGGTGGGATTTCCCCGTGAATCAAGTATCTCCCTTGCCAGAACATCAAGTATTTCGCTCATATTAATTCCTCCCCATATGGCTGTATTCAGTTAAGGTTTACTATGCCTTTTTCTTGCCTCGAATAGACCAGTGGCAATCCATGGTAAACATTTTAAAGGTTTTTATTTCATCAATCTCAAAGCCCAATGATTTTAAGAGGTTTGGATAATCATATATGGGATGCACGGCATTATCCGCTGTAACCCAGTAGATTGTGGCGGCCAGGTACCAGTAGATATTTTGAAATGCCTTATAGAACAATCCACCGTCATACGGCAGCTTGAAATCACCGATTACCATGGATCCGCCGGGTTTTACAAAGGTTGTGAGATGGGTAAGAATTTTGAGCATCTTTTCTCTTGGAAATACATTCAGAAAATAATTAGCAATAACCATGTCGAACTCTGGTTCATAGTTTACTTGAAGGATGTCATTGTTTATGATCCGGATCGGTGTATTCAGGTTTGCCTTATCAATCTTTTTCTGCATGTACTTTAACATGGTTTCAGAAATATCAACCGCTGTAACATTAATCCCTTTTCTGGCGGCGGCTATTGCCTCGGTACCGTGTCCCACGCCTGCAATGAGAAGCTTATCACCCGGGTTCAAATGATCCAGCATTGCGACTTTACATTTTGGAATCTGCCCCAGGCTGTAAAGACTGCCCGTAAACTCATACTGAAATCCCATTAACTTGTAGCCGTCTTTCATGTGATTCCTCCCACTTTATTCTTATCACAATGTATACCCGTGGAGAATATAAAACAACCAATTACACTTGTATAATATCCAAGACTTCAGAACCTGGATTCCAATGTTTCAAAATTAATATTTCTGTTATCGAATAATAAGGCAGCTCAATTTTACAGGCCCACGACTAAGCATGTGAGCCCTTGTGAGGTGCATTTTTGCTCAAAAGACTTGGCAAGGTCCAAGGTGGTGAATGCACCGAACCGTACGCGGTATACAGTATTTCCATAGACCTTGGCTTCCTCGATATTTGCTGTGTAGCCCTTCGACTCGAGCATGCCGGAGAGCTTGCGGGCATTCTCTTTATCGGCAAAGGAACCAAACTGCAGGGTGTATCTGCCGCCTGAATAATACCTGGGCATATCAAGCACCTCGACCCTTACCTTTGCAAGTCCGCAATCAACCATGTCGAGCTCTTTGGCTGCGCCATATGACATGTCGATGATCCTGTCTCCCACAAACGGGCCCCGGTCATTGATGGGGACTATGACCTGGTTTCCGTTGGCAAGGTTGGTTACGCGCACCCTGCACCCGAGGGGGATGGTCTTATGGGCTGCAGTTACCCCGTACATGTTGTAGGGCTCGCCTGAAGCCGTGGGCTTGCCGTGAAAATCCTGGCCATACCACGAGGCTGTCCCGGTCTCTACATATCCCGCGCCGGGACGCTGATAGTGTGCGCAACCAGAAAGAAAGACAATAGCGGCGATGATGAATACATGATGTCTATACTTCCAGATATCCCTCGATCTCATGAACAAGCTCCTTGATAGGACGCTCATCTTTGATGCGGTTCTTGTCATCGATGAGTCCCTTTGCCCTGAATGTATCCAATGCCCCTTTATACACCGGAAGGCACAAGGACTCGAACCGCTTGATTTCCCCCATTTTGAACATCCTGGTGGCATGACGGTTGATTGCCTTGAGGATGTCTTTATTGTTTACGCCCTTGACCTTTTCGAGGTTCCTGGCCACGCAGAGGTAGGATTCCAGGTAGTTCTCGATGAGTCCGGCGTACATCTTGAGGATATCAGAGGTCCCGGCGCTTCCGGCATACATCCCTTTCGTAGTCGTAACAATCCCTGTTTGGGTCATGAACTGTACTGCCTTCTCCACGCTCTTACTGTTGAGAATAAATTCATTCTCCAGGAGAGCGGCCAGGTTCCTTACCTGTTCTTGAAAGCCCTTCTCGGCAATACCGCCAGGATTCTTTAAGAGTACACTTGAAATGAGCGAAGCCGGGACAAAGAAATTGAGTATGGTATTTTTATAATACTCAAGGTGAATCCGGTCTTCACTGCCGACAGTTATGAGGTTTGATTCCGGCTCACCTGCAGTTTCGTCAATGGTGATAAGCCCTTTAACCTTCATCAGGATAAGGGCGTCCCGGAACGAATCCTCCTCACTGGCAAGGGTAGCGCTGAGGTTGCACCCGAGGTGCTTGAGGTACTCCAGATAGACATGGAAGCCCTTTTTCAGCGCAACCTCTTCCATGGACGAGGCAGTGCTCATGAGCAAGCACGACATGATGGCAAACGGAGTGGCAACGGTCTGCTCGTAGATGGCCTGGATGATTTCGTCCGCTACGTTGTCATTTACCCCTTCCTTCTGTCCTGAATCCATCTCAGAATAGGCAGACCTTTGAACCATATAGTCATTGAGCGAGATGGGCTTTGCAAAGCGGATATACACCTTGCCGTAGCGGTTTTTCAGGATTGAACCTGCCTGGAGGAGCTGCCATACGTTTTCCTTCTTTTTCGTTGCGCCCTTCATCTCACTGATATGCGAGTTTTCCTCCACTACCGTGTCATAACCCACATAGACCGGAACAAAGATAACGTCTCTGCTCACCCCGGACTCCCAGCCCTGGATGATCATGGACAGAAGCCCTTTTTTCGGGAGCATGAGCTTGCCGGAACGGCTCCTGGTACCTTCGATGAAAAATTCCAGGGGGATGCGCTCGCCCAGCAGGGTCCTCACATAGGCGCCGAATGTCTGGGCATAGACGGGATTGTCCTTGAAGCTGCGCTTCATGAAAAAGGCGCCGCCTTTCCTGAGCAGGGTTCCGATGGGGAAGAAGGCGAGGTTGATGCCGGCAGCGATTACAGGCACGCTCATCCAGTTCTCATACAACCAGTAAGACAAGATGAGGTAGTCGATATGGCTCTTGTGGCAGGGCACATACACGAGAGAGCCTTTCCTCGCGATATCCCTGAGTGCCTGTATCCCCTTGGGGTCAATATCTATGCCGTCGAATATATTGTTGAAGATCCAGTTAAGCGATTTGGCCATGAAATTGATGACAGCAGGGGTCAGGTCTGCAGCGATCTGTTCGAGGTTTTTCTCCACGGAGTCTTCGAGTTCTTTGAGCGATTTTCCTGATTCAGTGGAGAATGACTTCAGAAAAGACTGGAGCATGGGGTCACGTATGGTCTTCTCGATAAGGAAAGACCGCTCTCTGATGGGTGCGCCTGAGATATTGCTGCCCAACACTGCCAACCTGTGAAGAAGTTCGCCCCTGATCTCGACGGCGATTTCCTCAAAGAATTTACGCCCGGTCTGGGCCCGTTTGAGCTCATCTAAAAGGTTGATGGGCTCACCATGCTCAACGAAGCCGTGTTCACGCCCCCTGAAAAGGGTTATGAACTTTCTGAAGCCCGTGACCCGTACCTGTTCTTCGTCCGAGGTGTCCTTGAGCTTGAGCGGGGCGCGATGGTAGACTATGCGTTGGGGAACGAGGAAGATGGGCGTGTCAGTTTCCCTCTGGACCTTGAGAAGCTCCAGGACAGGGTCAGGCGATTTTTTGGATGGCTCGCTATCGAGAAAGATCAGGGATGCGTTGTGCTTGCTCTCCATAAATGCTCGGTAGAATCCGTGATCGAATGGGGATGAACCTGCAAGTTTGCCCAGCAGGCGCAAAAAGGCCTTTGTGATCGGCTGGAGCAGCGGGAAGGAGCGCCCGAAGATGAGGTCAGGGTAGGGCAGGCCGTCGCGTTTGAGCCTGAAGTTGAGCAACAGGGCGTCAATGGTGCTTTTTGAGCCATGAGCGAAAACGATATGGCCCTGCCCGGCGAGCGCGGTAATGGATTCCTTGTAGAGCTCCGGGAGGTTGATGGGGGAAAAAATGCGCCTGATGAAGGGTCTCAGCAGCGGCCCGTACGTGCCGGCAAATAGAAAAGGCGAGTCTTTATCTTTCTCTGTCATACCTGTGTATATAGAACAGCACTTTGAAAATGTGAAGACAGGAGTTTATACTCATCCTTCTAAAAAAAATGAGATGATGTTCCTGATATCCTTTTTGCTCAAACCTTTAATGCCTTGAAGGTCTGCAGGCGTGATCCGCGAAAGGTCAGCCAGATGAGATGTGTGCATAAGCAAATATCCGGCCTTTTTCGGTCCGATACCCCGGATACTTTCAAACGCTGAAGTAAATCTGCTTGGAGCGCAGTTGCCGGTGGTATTTGACGGCAAAGCGGTGCGCCTCATCCCTGAGCCGCTGCAGTGTCCGCAGCCCCACGCTCCGCTCGGGCAGATGGATGGCATCCTTTCTGCCTGGAAGGAAGAACCGGTCATTCTTTGAACCGTGGGCCTTTGCTATGGAGACAACCGGTATTTTAGGCACACCAAGGTCTTCGAGCACCTTCAGAAACACGCCCAGCTGGCCTTTGCCGCCGTCTATCACGATGAGGTCGGGCCGGGTTTCATCATGGTTAAGCCTGCGCTCAAAGACCTCCTTCAGCATGGCGAAGTCGTCCTGACCGGCAATTGTGCGGATGCGGTAGTGGCGGTACAGGGTTTTGTCCGGCTCACCATCCATGAACACAACGCGTGAGCCTGTCCCCGATCCTCCCTGGAGATTGGATATGTCATAGCACTCCATCCGGTAGGGGATGGAGCCCAGGTGAAATGCCTTGGCGATCTCTTCAAGTGCCGAGGAGTCCGAGCCTCGTGCGTGGGTGCGTGCGTTATCCTGTGCCATGGCCATCCACTGCAGAGGTTTTCCCCTGGAAGGCTTTGTTATCTTCACCAGGCTGCCTTTGAGTGTGCCCAGCACCTCTTGAAGCATGCGTTTGTCCCGGGGCAGGGTATCGGTAAGGATCTGTCCGGGGATCTCACTACCCGCCAGGTAGAACTGGAGCATGATGGTGGTCATGAGGTCTTCGGCGGCCGCCTCTTTTACCAGGATATTGCGGCTGTCCGTGAGTGTGCCCCGGGCGATCTGCAGCACTGCAACCTGGACATGGTTACGTGAACGGAATGTGGCGAAAACATTCGTGTCGCCGCGTCCCTGGCCTACTATCACCTGGGGAACAAGGGTTATGCGGATGGCCTCGATCTGGTCCCTTATCCTGGCTGCCTTTTCAAAGTTGAGTGCTTCGGATTCCTTGAGCATGCGTCCCTGCAGGAGCTTTTCCAGTTCCTTGTCCCTGCCCTCGAGGAAGGCCAACAGGTCTTTTACCGCCTGGTCATATTCTTTTTTCACAGTCTTGTAGACGCACGGCGCCAGGCACAGGCCGATAGAGTGATAGATGCACGGCCTGGTGCGGTTGGCGAATTCCGTGTCCTTGCAGCGTCTGATGGGGAAGATGCGGCCGATGGCTGACAGGGTGTTGCGGGTGGCCTGGGCCGAGGAGTAGGGGCCGAAGTAGCGTGATCCGTCCGAGGTCACCTTGCGGGTTATGGATATGGAGGGCCACTCCACATGGGTTGTTACTTTGATGCGGACATAGGTTTTGTCGTCTTTGAGGTCGATGTTGTACCTGGGCTTGTGTGCCTTGATGAGCTGGTTTTCCAGCAGCAGGGCCTCGGCCTCGTTCTTGGTGAGGATATAGTCCACGTGTTGCGTAGTATCCACGATGCGGCCGACCTGGAGCCGGTCGTCCCCCTTGAGGTATGACCGCACACGGGTCCTTAAATCTTTTGCCTTGCCGATGTAGATGATCTTGCTGGAAGGGTCCCTGAGTATGTACACGCCCGTGGCCCTGGGCAAACTCTTGATAAGTTCCTCTGTCAGCGCCATGGCTGTCGATGATAGCATGTTCACCCCATGCAGGCAAAGCCGGCTTGCATGAATTCATAAACCCCCTCTCCCCGAGCGGGAGAGGGTCCGTGGAGAGGGGGGTATCATGATATTTAATAGACAATGATATTTTTCATGGAATATGATTCAATACAGCGAGATATAACAGTCATAATACTTTGAGAATAGTGGTGCAGTCATGAAAGTTATTTACGGTCTCGGCAATCCGGGCAGGAGCTATGAGCTGACCCGGCACAACGTGGGCTTCATGGTGGTGGACCACCTTACCAAGAAGTGGGGCATCCCCATGAAGAAGAAAAAGGCGGATGTCATCTACGGCACAGGCAAGGTGGCAGGCATAGAGGCCATGCTCTGCCAGCCACAGACCTTCATGAACTTGAGCGGAGCGCCGCTGAATCCCCTTTACGTCAAGTCGGAAGACCTCATTGTGATCCACGACGATATGGACATCCCGTTAGGCCAGGTGCGCGTGAAAACAGGGGGCGGCACCGGGGGCCACAAGGGGCTCATTTCCATAAAGGGGGCGCTTTCTACCGGTGAGTTCCTCCGCATCCGCTTCGGCATAGGCAGGCCGCCTTCAGAATGGGACCCCAGCGACTACGTCCTGGGCAGGTTTGCGAAAGAGGACCACGACACGGTACAGGAGCAGATCATCAAGGCAGCCGAGGCGGTGGAGCTGTGCCTCAAGGGCGAGGTGACAAGGGCCATGAACACCTTCAACAAGCGCCTGGGCGTGGGCGCGGAAGAAAAAGAATAGCATCAAAATTTATGAAGGTACTTGCCTGGGCAAAGGCATGGATTATTCTATTATGCACTACAATCGCTTGTCCCTGCTTTGAAAGGAGAGCTTGATACTATGAGAAATCTCTTTTACCTCCATGTCTTCTTCATGGCCGCAACGTTCATCATCGTCATCTCTGCCGCCACCATCGCCCACAGGAAGAAACAGGGCTGGTTCATGCTGCACCGCAAGGTGGCACTTACAGGGGTGGTGACCGTCCTGGCCGGCTTTGCTGCAGAGTTCACCTTTAAGGCTGTCTTGCATTACCCGCATTTCCAGTCCCCCCATGCCATAGGAGGATTGATCACTTTGGCCTTGCTGATAATTACCCCGGCAGCCGGTTTGCTGATTGCAAAAAATCCTGAAAAGATCAGGCCGATCCACATTACCCTTGGAAAGATCGCCTCTGTTGCCGTCATTGCTACCGCACTCATGGGGGTAGTTCGCTTTATCGAGATCTCCAGTAATTAATTGAAAAAAACCATCACCCCAGTATCCCGGTCTCGGTTGAAGTCGCGCTGGCTGCGGGCATATAGAAGCGCTCCGCATAGTCCTTGACCATGCGGTCTGCAATGAAGCGCCAGCCAAGGGTCTGCATGGCGTGCTTCATGCGTTTGACCCACTGGGAGGGGATGCCGTGGATGTCCCGCTGGTAGTAGAGCGGGATCACTTCCTTTTCAAGTGTCTCATAGAGATATCCGGCATCCCTTGTATTCTGTACGGCCAGGTCGTTGTGCATGCCTCCGTGGCCGATGGCAAAACCGTTTTTGCCGTCGTACGCCTCGTTCCACCACCCGTCCAGCACCGACAGGTTGAGGCCGCCGTTCAGGACGATCTTCTCCCCGCTGGTGCCGCATGCCTCAAGCGGTCTGCGCGGGGTGTTCAGCCACACATCCACCCCCTGTACCAGGTGGCGTGCAACGTTGTAGTCATAGTTCTCCACGAACACGATGCTGCTCCTGTAGTTTTTGGTGTAGCTGAGCTGGGCGATCTTCTGCAGGAGCAGTTTGCCCTCGTTATCCATGGGGTGGGCCTTGCCTGCGAAGATGATCTGGATGGGGCGGCGGGAGTCATTGATCAACTTGGTAAGGCGCTCCATGTCCGAGAGGATCAGGTCTCCGCGTTTATAGGTGGCAAACCTGCGTGCGCAGCCTATGGTCAGCACATCCGGATCCAGGATGTGTTCGACCTGTTTGGCCATATCAAGGTCTCCTCTGCGCTCGGCCTGTTTGAGTAAGCGACGCCTTACAAAACGGATGAGCCGCATCTTCAGGCTCTGATGAGTCTCCCACAGCTCCCCGTCTTCGATGTCTTCCACACTCTCCCAGATATCCGGGTGCACCATGCGCGTGGCCCAGTCCTGGCCGAGGCGCGTCTGGAACAGCTGGTACATCTGGGGAGCCAGCCAGGACAAGACATGCACCCCGTTGGTGATGTGGCCGATAGGCACCTCCGCCTCTGGCCGCTCCGGCCAGAGGCTGTTCCACATGAGGCGGCTCACTGTCCCGTGGATGGCCGAGACACCGTTTGCATGACGGCAGCTCTTCAGGGCCAGCACGGTCATGCAGAAGGTTTCAGTCTTATTGCCGGGATCGACGCGGCCAAGGGCCATGAAATCATCATGGGACAGCCCCAGCCTCTCCCGGAAGAGGCCGAGGTGCTCTTCAATCAGCTCAGGCGAGAAGCGGTCATGGCCTGCAGCAACAGGGGTATGCGTGGTAAAGACGGTATACAGAGACACACGCCGGTGTGCGCGCTTGAATGGGATCTGGTCATACTCCATGATCCGGCGCACCTCTTCAAGGATGGCAAAGGAGCTGTGTCCTTCATTCAGGTGGAGCACACCGGGGAAGATGTTCAGACCCTGAAGGATGCGGGCACCACCGATACCCAGCAGAAGTTCCTGCCGGATACGCAGTTTATTGTCGCCGCCATAGAGACGGCGAGGTCAATTCCCGGTCTTCGGTGGAATTGCCTTCTATGTTGGAGTCAAGGAGCATCAGTCGGATGCGTCCCACCTGAATCTGCCAGACGCGGGCCAGCAGGGGTGTACTCCTGGTATCCACCCGTACGATCAATGGCTGCCCGATGGAGTCCATGACCGGCTGCAATGGAAGCTTGGCTAACATCGAGGTTGACATACTCTTCTTCCTGCCACCCTTCCTTGTTCAGACGCTGGGTGAAATAGCCCTGCTGGTAGAGAAGCCCGATCCCGATCAGGGGGATCCCCAGGTCAGAGGCGCTTTTCAGATGGTCACCCGCCAGGATGCCCAGGCCCCCGGAATAGATCTGCAGGGATTCATGCAGGCCGAATTCGGCAGAGAAATAGACCACCGGCCGGTTGTTCAGATTGCCGCAGTGAATGGCGCCCCAGGTCTTCTGCAGCTCGATATATTCATTGAGCCTGCCTGAATGCATAGTTTATACGGCTGTGGAGCACCAGTTCAGAGGCGCGTTCCTCGACCTGAGCAGGGGTGATCTGATTCATGAAGGCAACCGGGTTATGTTCGACCTGTCGCCAGATATGGGGGTCCAGGTCGGTGAAGATGCTTATGACCTCTGGATGCCATGTCCACCAGAGGTTATCGGCCAGTGCCCGGAGACGTTTATGAAGATTGATGTTCATGTCTGTCATAGGTAAACCCCTCAAAAGTTTAGTGTGTAGAGAATCTGCCAAGACAATTGTAAAACCATAGGTAATATTTATCATTAATATTCTATTACAGGAAACGGTAAAATATAATATATTCAGTATTCATCACCGCCAAAGAGTGTGATAATAAATGCTTCCATGATTGAAAAAATCCCTTTCATGCACCGGGGCAAGACGTATAACATCATCGTAGAGGACGACATCTCTTTTGCGGCCCTGCATTCCATCCTGGACGACCTCATGAGGCAGGGTGCATTCCCGGCAGAGGAAGGATGTGCAGAACTTTATCAAGTGACCCACGAAGAGTTGTGTTACACGATCGGTATTGACGGCATTGATGTCATTATCTCGGTGAGCGCGATGTGATCCATGGTCGATACCCACCTGTGCCAGCCTGATGCCACAAAATCATGCGCTGCCTGCTGCGGAATCTATAATTACGTGGACAACACCAGGGACTCCCTGGAAAAACGCTTTGAATCCCGCACGCAACTTTTCTCCAGGGTAAGGGAAAACACGCTTCCCATAGAAGACTATCAGGCCATTATCCGTCACAAGGAGAACCCCAAGCGCATCTATGCCACCATCTATACCTGCGAGTTCGTGGGTTTTCTGGATGATGGCTTCAAACGGGTAGGGTGCATGCTCCATCCTCTGATGAATCACGGGGAAGACCTGCGAGTGATAAGTTTTTACGGTAGGGATATCTGTGAAGGCCACTTCTGCCCCAGCTACCAGAAGCTCGATGCACATGAGGCGCACATCCTCCTGGCAGCCCTTGATGACTGGTACCTCTACGGCAGCGCCATTACGGATATCGACTTTGTGAAAAGCTTTTTCAAAATCATCCAGGACCGTCTTGGCGAGACACTGGACGTGAAGAAAGGTCCGGTCCACACCTGCACTCCTTGACATTATCAGACGCTATTGCGGCCTGAAGGTATCCTGGCCGTTTCGGGATACTCTCAGGCCCCGGTTCGGAAAGTATTACTTCGTGGGTGAGGAGTATGATATTGCCCGCATCGACTATGCATCGCTTTCTGCCCCTGTCTCTGTCTATGACGCCATCTTTGTGAGCCTGTCCTCCCGGTTTAAAAGCAAGGTTGAGCTGGACAAGGCCGCACGGATGATAGATGCTCTCATGGAGGAGTTCTGCCTTGGATACAGCTGAGCTGATGGATGATATCATTCAACTGGCGCTGGATGAGGATGGAAGGGACATCACCACCGAGGCCATCTTCTCCGAGGAAAACTCTCTGCAGGCCGTCATGAAGGCAAAGGCGGACGGCATCATAGCGGGCGTACAGGTGGCCGGAAGGGTCTTTACCCTGGTAGACCCCGGCATTACCTGCAAATTCGAGGTGCACGACGGACAATCCGTGGTTGCAGGCGCTACGATCGCTGTTATCACAGGCCCTGCAAGGGGCATACTCAAGGCGGAACGGGTGGCGCTCAATTTTTTGCAGCGCATGAGCGGCATTGCCACCAGAACTGCAGTATATGTGAAAAGGCTTGAGGGCACCAAGGCCCGCATCCTGGACACCCGCAAGACCTCACCGGGACAGCGCGTGCTCGATAAGATGGCCGTGCGGCTCGGAGGCGGAAACAATCACCGCATGGGGCTCTTTGACATGGCGCTCATCAAGGACAACCACATCGATGCGAGCAGGGTCCATTACAGAGGCGGTGAACAGGGTCAGAAAGGCTTCCCCCGGTGTTGCCATTGAGGTGGAGGCCAGGAATCTTGATGACGTGAGGACTCTGCTGGGACTGGATGTTGACAGGATCATGCTGGATAACTTTTCCATCAAAGACATGGAACAGGCAGTTTATCTTGTACATGGCCGCATCCCGCTGGAGGCCTCGGGAGGCATAACGCTGGAGACCATCCGGGCAGTGGCCCTGACCGGGGTGGATTATATCTCAGTGGGCGAGATCACCCACTCGGTCAAGGCCCTTGATATATCCATGATCATCGAGGTGGAATAATGACGGACCAAGAGGCTCGCGATATCATAATCAAGGTGAAACAGGACCTGGGCAGCAGGCTCGTCATCCTGGGCCACCACTACCAGAAAGACGAGATCATCGCGTTCGCTGATTATGTGGGGGACTCTCTGGAGCTTGCCAGGAAGGCCTCGCAGATTGAAGCAGCCGAGTACATCATGCTCTGCGGGGTGTACTTCATGGCCGAAACGGCTGCCATCCTGGCGCCTGCGAAATCCGTGTTTATCCCGGAAAGGGCGGCAGGCTGCCCCCTGGCTGACATGGCGAAGATGGATGATGTGAACACTGCCTGGGATGTCATCACGCGTATAATTCCCGAAGTGATACCCGTCACCTATGTAAATTCCTCGGCCGAGCTCAAGGCCTTTTGCGGCAGGAACGAAGGTGCGGTCTGCACCTCGGCCAATGCAAAAAAGGTTGTGACCTGGGCCCTGGAAAAAGGCACAAAAGTGCTTTTCATGCCTGATATGAATCTTGGCAGGAACACGGCCCGGACGATGGGTATCCTCGATGAAGAGATAGCAACCTGGGACCCTGATCTGCCGGGTGGGGGGCTCCAGACAGCCGAGGTAATAAGGGCGCGGATGATCCTGTGGAAGGGCTGGTGCCCGGTGCATTGCCCGGTGTTCACCGTGACGGATGTGGAAAGGGTGCGTGCACTTTACCCCGGCATCTCCATCATGGTGCACCCGGAGACAGACCCGGCAACGGTCAAGGCGGCCGCGTCATCGGGTTCCACCTCCCAGATGCTTGAATATATTGCATCCATGCCCATAGGGGGGCGCCTGGCAATGGGGACCGAGGCAAACATGGTCCTGCGTGCTGCAAAAAAGAATGCCGGCCGTGTTGAGATTATCCCCTTAAAAGAGGTATACTGTGACGATATGGCCAAGATTACGCTTTCAAAACTGGCCGTGTCATTGACGGGCATGACGAAAGGGCAGGGCAGGGTCGAGCTGCCTGCTGCCGTCGCGGCAGAGGCCAAAAAGGCACTGGATGCCATGTTGAGGATATAGCCATGGGCACCAAACGCAAAGAGACCGAATGCCTTGTCATCGGCACGGGTATTGCGGGCACAACGTGCGCGCTCATGGCTGCCAAGATGGGTATCAAGGTCTGCCTTATCACCAAGCGTTCCGACATCTATGCCACCAACACCAACCGGGCCCAGGGGGGCATCGTATACAAGGGCAGCGGCGATTCTCCAAAGTTGCTCGTGGACGACATCATGCGGGCAGGCAGGGATATCAACTCGGTCGAGGCCGTGGAATTCCTGGCCACCAGGGGGCCCGACGTCGTCAAGGAGATGCTCATCGACGAGCTCAAGGTGGACTTCACCCACCTTACCGGTGCAAGGGACGAGGATTTCGACCTGACCCGGGAGGGGGCGCACTCGGTCAACCGCATCCTCTACTCGGCAGACAACACCGGAGAGGTCATCGAAAAGGCACTTATCAAGGCGGTGAAGGCGCACCCCAATGTGGAGATCATCACCGAGGCCACTGCCATCGACCTTATAACCCTCCACCATCACTCTAAGGACATACAGGCATCCTACCAGCTGGACAACCGCTGCCTTGGTGCATATGTATTCCGGAACCGGAAGAAGGAAGTCATGGCCATCCTGGCCCAGAACACCGTGCTGGCCACGGGCGGCCTCGGGGACATCTACCTGCACACCACCAACGAGAAGGGCACGGTGGGCGACGGCATGGTCATGGCACAGCGCGCAGGAGCCCGCATGATCAACATGGAGTTCATGCAGTTTCACCCCACCACGCTCTACATTCCAGGGGCAAGGAGGTTCCTCATCTCGGAGGCGGTTCGCGGCGAGGGTGCCACGGCTCAAAAATCTTCGAGGCGAATATTTCATGGAGCGCTACAATCCCGAGCTCAAGGACCTGGCTCCCAGGGACGAGGTGGCCCGCGCCATCTGGGAGGAGATGCTCCACAATTCCGAGGACCATGTCCTGCTTGATGTTGCAAATTATGTCCATGAGGATATTCCAACCCGGTTCCCGACCATCTATGCCACCTGCAAAGAAGCAGGTATTGACATCACCAGGGAGCCTGTGCCCGTAGTACCTGCAGCCCATTATTTCTGCGGAGGGGCGCACGTGGACATACGGGGCCGGACATCCCTGAAGGGACTCCACGCAGTGGGAGAGGTCTCCTGCACCGGGCTCCACGGCGCCAACCGGCTTGCCTCCACCTCGCTGCTCGAGGGCCTCACCTGGGGATACTATGCGGCCATCGATATCACGGAGCGGATCAATGCAGGCAAGACCGTGAGTCCGTCCGTGCTCGGCTCGGCCCGTGACTGGATCCCTGCGGGCAACATTGAAAATGAAGATCCGGCTCTCATCGCCCAGGACTGGATGGCCATCAAGAACACCATGTGGAATTATGTGGGCATTGTACGGACACCGCCCAGGCTTAAGCGCGCCATTGAAGACATGCGGCACATGTACCTGAGGATCGAGGAGTTCTACAAGGAGACCCCGGTATCCAAAGACATCATCAGCCTGTTCCAGGGCACCCAGTCGGCCATCATGGTGGCAGAGGCCGCCTTAAGAAACCGCACCTCCATCGGGTGCCATTACATAGCACCCTCGCGGGGATTGGAAGGCAATTTTCCGGCGATCAGGTAGTGTCAAAGGTAGACATGGGCGATCCTGGCTCTGTAATAACCATTGGCATTGGCATATTATCATGCTCCGGCTGCATAGCGTGTTTCAACCTTAGACATTCAGTTTACTCCCTCCGGTGTGCGGTGATAATAGAAGCTATTATTACCGCCAGTACAATTATTCCGCCCCCTATAAGTGCATGAGAGCCCGGGGCTTCCCCTATTGCAAAGAACACCCATACGGGATTAAATACTGGCTCGATGACTGCTATGAGATTTGCTTGAACCGCAGAAACGCGTTTGATCGCAATGGAAAATAAAATCGCCGACAGGCCGATCTGAACAACTCCCAGCACCGCGATGGCGCCAATCGATTTCATTGTTATACACGGCAATGGAAGAAAAATCGATATGATGAAACAGACCCCTGCCGTAAGCCAATGGGAGAGAAGGATCGATTCAAGCGGGGATTCGTCTTTCTGCATACGCATGAACACAAAATAGAAACTGAAGGTTATGGCCGACATGATCGCAAGGACATTACCGAACAGTTTTCCCCCGCCGAGTTTGTCAAAAAACATGAAGACCATACCTGCCACAACCAGAGGGATTGCCGCGTAATGCTCCGCATGTGTTTTCTCCCTCAGTAAGATGGCACCGATAAAGGCAGTGAACACCGGGGCGCAATATTGAAGCAGAATCGCGTTGGCCGCAGTTGTAGTTTTATTGGCGGATACAAAAAGGAGCATGGTCACCGCATTGGCTACAGCAGCGGCAATCTGTGGGAATGAAAGATGAATCCTGGGATGCCTTAAATAGATGTAAATGACGATCGATGCAATGAAGCTGCGCATGCCTGCTATTGCAATGGGGTTCCAATCCATTATCTTGATAAACAGACCCGCACTGCTCCAGAGAAATGCCGTAACGGCCATTGCCAGAATGCCCATACTTTTATATGAATTCACCATTCAATATCCCATATGAACCCGGCATTGATGAAGGGCATGAATGCTGTGGCAAGGAGCAGCAGGACAAACAGGGCAATAAGAGCGTGATGAACAGGGACGATGGTGTATTCGAGGGCATGCGCATCCGTGCTCAGGAAGGAGATAATGAGCGGGATAAAAGCCGCCTGTGCCATGCATGTCTTTCTCATCTTGAGCATCCAGCAACTCGATCCGTATGGAATAATCTTCTCAACCATCACAGAGCATAAAACCCAAACGGTGTCCCTCGTTTAAGAGGGTTGCACCTCGGCTCCCCATTGTCCTGTGTCCTGTGCAGTGGATATAAAGAACCAGTTCCCGGCTGGAGTTACCTGACGAGACCTTCGGGCGTGTGCCCCATCAGGATGTCTCTGGCCTGCCGGACCACGGAATCGGAGAGGCGGTCCCCCGCTTCTCTGCTCAAGGCACCCAGGTGGGGAGAGAGGATCACATTCTCCATTCCGGTCAGGGGATGACCGGGACTCAGGGGTTCACGGGTGAATACATCCAGTGCGGCCCCCTCGATCCGGCCTTGCTGCAATGCCTCGAGGAGGGCCTCTTCATCGATCACCCTTCCACGGGACGTGTTCACCAGGATCATGCCAGGTTTCATCATTGCCAGGGCGCGTGAATCGATAAAATTTTCCGTGTCTTTAGTAAGTGGAATATGGATGGTGACTATGTCCGAACGAGACAACAGCCCGGGCAGATCAACCGTTTTCACTTCCAGGGCGACACACTGCTCAGGACTCATGAACGGATCATGCCCGATTATTTCCATGTCAAAGCCCCTGGCGATCCCTGCTACTCTCGATCCGATCTGGCCCAGGCCGATAATGCCAAGGGTCTTTCTCCATAACTCTCTGCCGGATGCCCATTCGGGCAAAGCCCTTCCTGCCTGTGCCCAATCCCCTGATCTCACCCACAAGTCGGCCTTGTGGATTCGCCTCAAAAGACAGAGCATCAGGGCGAAGGTCAGCTCGGCAACAGACTGGGCATTCTGGCCCCGGCAGTTGCATACCTGAACGCCGCCTTTCTTCATGGCCCCCACATCGATGTGGTCGTACCCGGCCCCATAGGCGATCACCCCCTTCAGGGCAGGCGCTGCCCTCAAAACCGCATCATTCACCGGAACATACTCGGAGACGATGAACTGGACCGATGATGATCCCCGGATCTTGTCCGAGAGGTCTTCGGCATTCTTCGCGTCGGCAAAGGCATAGCCCCCCAGGCCGGAGAGTTCGGCAAGGGCCTTTTCAGACATGTAGAACCGGTCGGCAAAGACGACCGCAGCGGAAGATACACTATGAGCGTTCATCACTGGACTGAGAGCCTACATGACCAGCATCAGCTTGATGTCGTTCACGTTGGTGCCGGTGGCCCCGGTGATGACGGCATCACCCAGCTTTTGCAGCACAGGGGTCACGTCGTGACTCCTGAGCGCGGCATAGATGTCTATCCCCAGAGCCCTCGCACGTTCGAGCGTGAAGTTGTCCACAACCCCGCCGGCAACGTCCGTGGGACCATCGGTCCCGTCCGAGTCCTGCCCGACGATGACCACATCGCCGATTCCATCGATCCAGAGTGCGGCCCCCAGCGAGAACTCCTGGTTCGGCCCTCCCTTTCCCGCTTCGCCCGTGATCCTCACCGTGGTTTCCCCGCCGCCGATGATCGCACATGGAGGCTTCAAAGGACGCCGGTTCAGGAGGATCTCCTTGGCAATGGCTGCAAAGGTGCTCCAAGTTCCCTGCTTTCCCCCTCCAGCATGGTGGAGAGGATCATGGTCTCGAAGTTCAGCTCCCTGGCCTTTTCGGCAGCGCCCTCACAGGCCGCGGTACCGGCAACGATAATGAAGTTGTCCATATTGTGGTCCGAGAGGTCCTTGGGTGTCTCCTGGGCCGGGCCTCCTTCCTTCAGATACCGGCTTACCGAGGCCGGGACCTTGTCCCAGAGTTCGTATTTGGTGAGCGTCCTGCGTGCATCGTCAAAGCTCGACGTGTCGGGCACCGTGGGACAGGTGATGTAGTCCAGCGGATCGCCGATCACATCTGAAACCGTGAGGTTGATGAGATGGGCCTGGGGATGGATGGCCTTGGCAAGCCACCCTCCTTTGATCCGGCTCAGGTGCTTGCGCACCGCATTGATCTCGATGATATTGGCGCTGCAGGTCAGAAGCAGCTTGTTAACCAGCTTTTTTTCATCCAGACTGACCCCTTCGACCGGATAGGGCATGAGTGCCGAGCTCCCACCGGTGATGCCTGCAAACACGATGTCTCCCGGCAGGGTCTTTCGGGCCAGAGCCAGCGCCTCCCCGGCTGCCTTGTATCCGGCCTCGTCGGGAATGGGGTGGCTTGAAAAGTAGAGCCGGGAGCGCCTCAGGGCGCCTTCCTGGCCGTATTTGCAGATGATCACCCCGTCTTCTATCCGGTCTCCCAGGATATCTTCCAGCGCTTTTGCGATGGGGTAGGTTGCCTTGCCGGTGCCAAGGAGGAAGAGCCTTCCCTGCTTCTTCAGATCAAGGCGTATCTCGCCCACCTGCAGGATATCCCCCGTGAGGTGGACCAGGTCTTTTACTGCCTTGTAGGGATCGGCCTTGGCGAGCGCATGATCCACAATGTCAAATGCTATTCTGCGTAGCCGCTCGTTGCCGTGCGCCAGCAGCGTATCCAGGTTTCTGATATAGCTCATGAGTTGACCCTCCTGACGTTCCCCGTGCCCGGTAAGGGGCACGGGGTTGGATCTGCTCTCGTGCACTGCAGGGGAATTACAGGGACGGATACGGTGATCCACAGGGGTGTGGTCTCCCCGTAATACCCCTCTTTATCGTGTCTCCCATATCATTAGAATGCAGCCTTGAAGTTCCTCCCGGCATAGACGGCCTGGGACCCGAGCTCTTCCTCGATGAGCAGGAGGCGGTTGTACTTGGCGGTCCTTTCGCTGCGGACACCTGCGCCTGTCTTGATCTGTCCGGCATTGATGCCCACCACGAAGTCCGCGATGATGGGGTCCTCGGTCTCTCCCGAACGCTCGGAGACCATGATCCCGAATCCCTGCCGGTAGGCAAGCTCTGCAGCGTCGAGCGCCTCGGAGAGCGTCCCGATCTGGTTGAACTTCCACAGAAGGGCATTGGCTGCGCCCTTGGGAGCCCGCTCCCTGATGCGATCCGGGTTCGTGCAGTAGAAATCGTCGCCCACGATCTGGATCCCCAGCTCTTTGGTCGCCCGGGTGAAGCCCTTGATGTCGTCTTCTGCAAAGGGGTCCTCGATGGATATGATGGGGTAGTCCTTGCAGAGCTTCTTGTAGTAGTCGAAGAGCTGATCCGTGGTGTAATCCACGCCTTCGAGCGTATACTTCTTGGTCTTGGCATTGTACCAGTGCGTGGCCGCGCAGTCGAAGCCGTAGCCGATCTTCTTGGCGTACCCGGAGCGGTCCACCGCCTCCACCAGGCACTCCATGGCCTCGCGGACCTTCTTGATGGGCGTGGCGAAGCCGCCTTCGTCACCCACGTTGGCCGCTATCTTGCCGTACTTCTTGATGATGATGTCGCGGAGCTTGTTGTTGACCGCGTTTCCGATCATCATGGACTCGGAGAATGTCTCGGCGCCAATGGGGTAGATGCAGAACTCCTGAAAGTCGAGGTCGTTCGAGGTCAGCTTGCCGCCGTTGAGCAGGTTCAGCAGCGGTACTGGCAGTATGTGCGCATTGCAGTTGACGTACCGGTAAAGCGGCAGCTGGACCGCATTGGATGCGGCGCGCGCCACGGCCACCGAAACGCCTGCGATGGCGTTGGCCCCGAGCTTGGACTTGTCCTTGCTCCCGTCAAGAGCGCGGAGCTTCTCATCCACTTTGCGCTGATCGGTCACATCCATGCCGATCACGGCGGGCCCGAGGATAGCGTTGATGTTCTTCACTGCCTTGCGCACACCCATGCCGTCGTAGCGCTTCTCCTTGTCACGGAGCTCCTTGGCCTCGTTGGCCCCTGTTGACTTGCCTGCAGGGACATCGGCCCTGCCCAGTATCTCGTCGTTCACGAGCACGTCCACCTGGACCGTCGGATTCCACCTGCAGTCCAGTATCTCCCTGGCAAAGACGTCTGTGATTTTGAACTTTTTCATGATATTGCCACTCCTTTCGAATTTTTGGATTTATTATGAAATGGTACTGTCGAGGACAGTTAACGCCCGCTGTGCCTGGGGGAAGAACAGCACCGACGGGTCGGGTTTTGAAACCATGTCGAAGGCCTTCTCGAGGGCCTTCTGCGGTGATGCAGCGGAGTTCAGGAGCATCTTGTGCAGTATGGCGTCTTCCACGTTCGGCGTAGACACCACGATGCGGACGCCCTTCAAGAGTATCTTACCCAGCAGAAGGGCGTGATCCATCTGGATCTTATAATCTGCATTCAAGCGCTCTATGACCTCGTTCACGTCATGGGCACCCTCGTAGGGTATCAGCATGTCCGCCGTGCCGATCCCGTCGTAGCAGGAACTGTACAGGACGAGTACCCCTCCTGAAGCCATGACCGGGGCCAGGGCAATCAGGGGTTTGACGGACTGGTAGAAATTGATGTTGAGCGGCCTGCCCGGCGTGGTTACGATGATGTCGGGCCTGGCCTTCAGGGAGATCTGGCAGAAGGACCTCATGAACTCGACTGCCGCCAGGTGCGCCTCGATAACGTCGCCGGTGAATATCCCGATGGTTTCGCCTGCCTGATTCAACACCAGGTTGATGGTGAAATGGATCTTCATCATCCCGGCCGCTTCGATCATGTCGAGATGGATAGGGTTGTTCAGGAGCTGACCGGGACGGGCCTCGGCCGACATGAGCATCTCCGGCCGGTGGTTTATTTCGATGGACCTCTCGCTCGCGACCCCCGGGAGCACAGACTTCCTTCCTCCGGAGAATCCTGCGAATTCATGGGGCTCCACCTTTCCCACGGAGATCCTCAGGTCCGCTTCATGAACGGTCCTGGATACCTCGATGGGTGTGCCGTATGAGGTCTTTCCCAGATACACGAGCTTTCCGGCGTCATACGGGTCATGGCTGATGACCGTGATCCCGTCCAGGTTCTCTTTGCCCACGATGTCGCTGATCTCGGCATCCGTAGCCGGGCGGTGCACCCCCGTGGCTATGACTACCGTGATGCAGCCTTTGTCGACCCCGGCACAGGTGAGCTCGTCGAGAATCAGGGGCATGACTTTTGCGGTGGGGACGCCCCGGGTCGAATCGGCGACGATGACGGCAACCCGCTTGGCACCCCGGGCGATATCACGCAGCAGCGGGGTACCCCTGGGAGATCCGAAGGCACTCCTGAAATCCCCGGGCCAGGAAACCCCGGACGGCTCTTCGAATCCGATCAGGCCGAGGCAGCGCTGCCTTTGAGTCGAAATTTCAACGTCCTCGATCCCGTCGTGATAGACGAGATCGGATCCCTGTTCATGGATTCTGTACACGAGAGGCCTCCTATTCCCTGAGCTCCGCATGGTTTGCGTTCAGAGGGGGCAGGCCTTTTAGGTCCCGGATGATATGCATGATACCGTAGATGGTCATGAGGAAGAAGCTGAGCGGAATGGCCGCATAGGGCAGTGCCGTGGAGATGCCCAGCGCCGGGGTGACCTGCTCCCATGTCTCATTCACCAGGATGGCCCCTGCCACCGTTACGATACCAACGGTAACGGTCGCCAGGTAGATGACCATCCGCTCCAGGAACTTCTGCAGCCCCTTGGGCATCATCTCCCGGAAGATGGTGATGCCCAGGTGCCCGTTGCGCTTGTGCAGTATGCTTGCGCTGAGCAAGGCAAACCAGACGATGGTGAAACGCAGGAATTCCTCCGACCAGGTCAGCGCACTGTTGAAGACATACCGCCTGATCACATGCATCCAGGCGACCATGAGCATGACTGCGCAGATGACCATGGTGACGTCGAGCGTTGCCTTTTCGACCAAGTCACAGAACCGTTCCAGCCTTGATTTTTCCATTTCAGCCACTCCTTTGAATCACTCTTCCCGGCTTTGTATTGCGCTTCCGGATCGGTGCAATTCAATCAAAGGGGCGGGGCTGCCTTTCGTGCAGACCCCGTCCCTTTCTCACGGATTAGAAGCCGGCATTCACGTCCTTGTTAACGGCGGTAATCGCTGCGAGCCACTGATCCACGAAATTTTTGTCCGTGCTCGCCTTGATCTTCGCCACCACGGCACCCTGGGACTTGAGTCTCATCTTCTCCTTGTTGGCAGGGGTGACGTCGTTCACCTTCATGCCCTTGGTCCGCAGCTTGTCGATGATGGCATCCTCACGGGCCCTGTTGATGAACCGGCTGTAATTCTGAGCAAGGACAGCTCCCTGCAAAATGACTGCCTGCTGATCCTTGGGGAGCTTGTTGAACCAGGTAAGATTCGCCACCAGGGGCATGGGGTCATAGATATGGCCGGTCAGCGAGGTGAACTTCTGCACCTCGAACATCTTGACTTCCCAGATGTTGGCCAGGGGGTTTTCCTGTCCGTCAACGACCTTCTGCTGCATGGTCAGGTAGAGCTCGGTCCATGGGACAGGAGTCGGGTTGGCGCCCAGCGTCTTGAAGTTCTCCATGTGCATGGGGGCTTCCATGGTGCGGATCTTGATTCCCTTCAGGTCATCGGGGCCGTTGATGGGGCGCACATTGTTCGTCACATGACGGAACCCGTTTTCCAGGTAGGCCAGGCCCTTGAGCCCGATGCCTTCACTGGAGTTGAGCAGGTTCTGCCCCGTGGGGCCGTCGAGCACAGCCCAGGCGACATCGTAGCTGTCAAAGGCAAAGGGGATGTCCAGGACCATGAACTTCTTGTTGAAGGTCGTGAGAGGTCCTGCTGAGGCAGTGGCCATCTCCAGCGAACCGGCTTTCACCTGCTCCACCGATTCCCGCTCTCCGCCGAGCTGGGAGTTGTAGTACAGCCCGACCGAAATCGCGCCTTTGGTCTTGTCCTCCACATACTTCTTGAATACCTGCATGCCTATGGACTGCGGATGTGACGGGGCGTTGCAGAGGGATACCCTGATCTTCTTGGGTGAAGCGGCGAAGAGCATCCCGGAGAAAAGGAATGAGACTGCCACAGCCAGAACCACCATAGTGAACCATTGAGACTTCTTCATAAGCTTACCTCCGTGATAATTTTTTTGGCTTGCATAGTTGAGTCTGCGTTTTCCAATGTATTGTTCTCCAAAAACCGCCGCCTAATATCCGAACATGCGCGGCAGCCACAACGTGAGGGGCGGGAAGTAGGTCAGCAGGAACAGCACGGCCATGCTGGCCACGAGCATGGGCCAGCTCCCCTTGAAGGTGTCCTCCACCGATACCCCGGCCATGGGGCTCGTGACGAACAGGACAATCCCGAAAGGTGGCGTAGCCAGGCCGATGACCAAATTGACGCAGATGATGACGCCGATCTGGAGCGGGTCCACACCCAGGGCCCAGGCGATGGGAGCCAGGATCGGGCCCAGCACGATGACCGAGGCGTAGTCGTCCATGAACATGCCGTTGATCAGAAGGCCGATGTTCAACAGAAGGAGAAAGCCCCACAGCGGGAAGTTCGCGAGCGAGGCGGCCAGGATGTCGACGACCTGCTCGTTGGCGATGGCCCAGGCCGTCACCGTGGCGCTCCCGGCAAGCAGGATGACAAGGCCCGAGGTGACCGCCGTCTCCATGAAAATGGCGGGAAGATCGCGCCACTTCACATCTTTGGCAAAGAACATGGAGATGACGAAGGCATACGCCGCAGCGGCCGCCGAGGCCTCGGTCACGGTGAAGATGCCCCCGAAGATGCCGCCCAGGATGATGACCGGCAGGAACAGGGCGGGCAGAGCCTTCTTTAACTGCCTGCCCCGCTCAGGCCAGGCGACCCGTTCGTGCCTGGCCAGCTTGTCCCGCCTGGCGATGAAATATATCACCAGCATCTGGGCCACCGCGATGAGAACGGCCGGGATGATGGAGGCAAGGAAGATCCCGGCAATGGAAGTACGTCCCACCGAGATGCAGTAGAGGATCATGAGCACGCTGGGCGGCATGATGGGCCCCAGCAGCGAGGCGCTTGCCATGACGCCCGAGGCGAACGCCGGCTTGTACCCATCCTTCTTCATCATGGGGATGAGGAAGGAACCCAGAGAGGCTGTCTCGGCCACGGCCAGGCCCACGATGGCACCCATGAACAAACACGTGCCCACCGTCACCAGGGCCAGCGCCCCCCGTACGTGCCCCACAAAGGCGTTCACGAAATCCGTCAGGTCCCTCAGAATTCTCCCCTTGGCCATGAGCTGTCCTGTCAGGATGAAGAAGGGGACGGCGAGCAGCGCGAACCCGTTCATGCCCTGGAACATCCGCTGGGGGATCAGGGTGAGCGGGTAGCCGCCGACCAGGAGGTAGATGAACGAGCTGAAGATCAGATTTAACGCAATGGGAAACCCGATGATGAGCAGAAAGACGAAGCAGATGATCAGGGCTAGCAGGGCCGTGGACATAGCCTAAACCTCCTTCAGAAACCAGGCTCTCTTCCGTTTCAGAAAATCCGTTGAACTGGGCTGTACCGGTGGTAATCCGACGATGACCTCATTTTCTCCGCAGCCGAGAGGGAAAGCCTCACTCCTAACATGTAATAATAATCTCTCGAATTTAATATGCAATGGACAAGACGGTTGCATGATCATGCACGTCCCCCTGCATCTCTCTCGGAGCGCCCCAGCAACAGGGAGATCTCCGCTGCGGCATCCAGCGCCGCCTGGATGTTCTTCTTTTTCTGTTCGTCCGAGAGACGGAAGATGGGCCCGCTGATGGTGAGGCTCGCCACGATTTTCCCCTTTTTCCCCAGGACCGGCGCCACCAGTGAATAGCTCCCCGGCTCCCGCTCTTCCAGGCTGACCGCATACCCGTCATGGCGGATCTTCTCCAGGTCCGCCTCCAGCTCCTCCGGGTCGGTGATGGTGCTCGCCGTGAACGTTTCCAGGGGCTTCCCGAAGATGATACCCCGCCGGATTTTTTCAGGGAGATACGCAAGGAGCACCTTGCCCGAAGCACCGCAATGAAGCGGAAAAACCTTTCCAACCTGAGTCACCTTGGCAACACCGTGGTGACTCTTTACTGCCTCGATGCAGATCCGGGTGCCTTCACCGGGTACATAGAGGGAGACTTCTTCGCCACAGAGGTCCCTGAGTCTCTCCATTACCGGCCGCGCCAGATCAGTGAGGGTTGTCTCCTGAGAGATGATGCTTTTCCACTGATGGAATTTGATGCCCAGCCGGTATTTGCCCCCGGGTGTTTCACGCTCCAGGCACTTCTTCTTTTCCAGTGTGGCCAGGATACGGGAGACCGTGCTCTGGTTGAAACCTGTGATGATGCTTATCTCCGTGACGTTGAGTGAGGGGGTTTCCACCGTGAAGCAGGAGAGGATGTCAACGGCCTTCTCGACGGATTTGATGTTCGTCACCGCATCTCCTTATGCACATATGTGATATGACCATGCACATCATGCATATTGCACAATCGTTTTATTGTTGTCAACATATTTTTACAGTACATGAATAATCCTGGATTCCCCTCCACCCGGAGGCTGGTTTCTGGTAAGAGAAGAGGAGTATGGAGTACGAAATCATCGCAACCCTGGGGCCCGAGAGCAGTACAGAGCCGCTCTGGCTCAGCCTCATCTCTGCAGGAGCCTCCTCGTTCCGGCTGAATACTTCCCACCTCTCCCTTGAGCAGATCGAACACTGGCTTTACAGGCTCCTTCCTTTCCTGAAAGGGCAAGGTCTTTTTAACCGCCTCGTTCTTGACCTTCAGGGGAGCAAGTGGCGCCTCGGAGATTTTGCCCAATTCTTCATGGAGCCAGGCCAGCTTGTCGAGCTTGTATGCGCCTCGTCGGCCAAGAGTGCCGGCATAGTGCCGGTCCCGCACCAGGACTTTTTCCAGGCCGTCCTCTCCTCCGACGGGACCATCGTGCTGAACGATGCCAGGATCGTCCTGGCTGTGGAAAAGGCTGACGCCCTCACCTTACAGGCACGCGTAGTCAGCGGTGGAGAGATCTCTTCGCGCAAAGGAATCACCTGCTCCTCGACAAGTTTCCGCAGAGAATCTCTGGGCGACAAGGACGTTGCAATACTCAATCTCACAAAGGGCATGGATGGTGTCTGCTATGCCGTATCCTATGTGAAGGATGCACAGGAGATGGCCTGGTATCGGACCAGGACCGGCGATCAGACATATGTGATCGCCAAGCTCGAACGCAAAGATGCCCTCGAAGGGGTGGAGGGGATCGCGATGTTCTCGGACGAGCTGTGGCTCTGCAGGGGTGATCTTGGTGCAGAGATGGGGCTGGTAGCCATGGCCGAGGCGGTCCACCGGTTCTCCCACAGGGTGCGCTCCATGTCCAAGCCCGTACTTCTGGCTGGGCAGGTTCTGGAGCACATGACAACATGTCCGATCTCAACCCGTTCCGAGGTGTGCTGTCTGCATGATGCCCTGGCTAAGGGATACAAGGGCATAGTCCTCTCCGACGAGACTGCTATAGGCAAATATCCAGTCGAAAGCTGCCATACGGCGGCCATGTTCAAGACAAGCGCTCCCTAAAAACCGGGTTTTGAAGGTTGCAGAAGTATTCATTACTAGAAAGCCTGTCCTATGGTTAGAAAACATTCAGTAATCAGAAACCATTGCCCCCGGCATACGTGATCTATGGTTCAAGTATCTTGGCCTTGCATTCAATATAATGATATACAGCAAAGGCGCAGTATAAAAAAATGAGACACTTATAGGAGAAATAATTGTCTGATCCGACTATAGGCATCCTCGCAGGAATGGGGCCTCGGTCGACGGGTTCCTTTCTCGACTTGGTAGTTACAGCTTGCCAGGACTTGTATGGGGCGCATCATGACATCGACTTTCCCAGGATGCTGATCTGCTCACAGCCTGCACCGTTCTATGAGGATCGTCCCATCGACCATGCTGCGCTTGAGGCTGCAACACTCAATGGTCTGAAGTACTTGGAGTCAGCGGGTGTTGATTTCCTCGCAATGGCGTGTAACACAGTGCACATTTATTACCATCGGCTCGCCGCTTCGGTTTCTGTTCCCTTGCTCAATATTGTTGATTCGGCCGTACACGCAGTGCCTAGAACGACTGGGCCAGTCGCCCTTGTAGCCACGCGGCCAACCGTTGCATCATACATCTTTCAGAGTGCGCTGCAGGCCGCAGGCCATAGCTGCGTCGAATTGGATTGGCAAGAACAGGTTGACGCCATGCTTTCGGGCGTACGCGAATCAAGCGATCCCGCGTTCTTTCGTCGCCAATGGGCACTTATCCTCGAGAAGGCTTACGCGGCGAAAGTCGGGGCTGTTTTGGTCGCCTGCCTCGACCTCAGTGGAGTCTTACGCTTCGCTGAAACTAAATTGACTGTCGTTGATGCCGCAGAGTGTTTGGCGCAGGCCTTAGTGAATCAGTGGTTGTCCATGCGCACGATTACCATGGACTGAGGCGCTTTGAAACAGCATCGGTATGCCTGCTCAATATGCTCAAGCGCAGCAGGTGGCTAACCCTTTCATGGCTGATTCCTGCGATAGTATGTTTGAACAGCAAGGCATCAGCTTTAAGCCATTCTAAAACCACTACCAAGGTTACTCACGCGAAAAGCCGACAAATGAACTGGGTCAAGGCTTTAAGTTAGAAGAATCATTTTCCGATAGTATTTGTATAAAATATCAATTGGATTACTTTTGGGGGGCTTATGGATTTAATATCAGAGGTAAGTGGAGATACTCATTTTATTAAAGTCATCGGTGCCGTTGACACTATTGCAGCAGAAAGCCTCAGATCCGATCTCAAAAAGATCATTCTTCAAAAACCTCAGAAAGTAGTACTGGACCTTTCTATGGTACCGACTATGGGATCGTCAGGCATAGGGAAGATACTGATGTTCTTTAAAAGCCTTAAGGATCGCAATTCTATTTTTGAAGTTAAAGGAATTCATGAAAATCTTTACTCATTTTTCAAGGTAATAAAGCTGGACAAACTTTTTCCCATTTCTCAATAGGCTGCCCACAGCAAGAGAAATATATAAATCCGAAGTGTAGCGTTCGCACCAATAACACACTCTAATATGGGGCGCCCTGCAGCATAGGTTTCAAACTAAAATCAGTTTTCTGCCATCCTAAAACAAAGATGGAATCCCGGTTATATGAACTCTGATATGGATTTGATTTACATCTCATGATATAAAGATGAGTGGTTATACAGCTGTGATCCTACATCAAAAAATCACTGATCACATTCAATGAGAATGCTGATGTAATTCGATTTATTTTAAGGAGAAGAAATGAGTCCCAATATACCACTCCCCAGCATTAAGAGCCTTCCCCAGGAAATCAAAGTACTCGTTGAAGCATTCCCACTCAACGTTTTCTTAATGACAGCGAATGCGCCTTCAAGCTTTAAAGGGTTAGGTGAATTAGCTCGTTCCATTTTATTTGATAGCGAATTCGAACCACGAAAACGCGAAATTGCTGTGCTCCGAGTTGCCCATGTAACACGCTCAATCTACGAGTGGACCCACCATGTTGCTGTTGCAAAGGGTTATGGGCTCACTGATGATGAGATCGTAAAGATAAGAACCGAAGACCCGGTGATATCCCTTGGCGATGAAGGCAATCTCCTGTGCCGCGTTGCTGATGAAATCAGCAGAGACGTCAAGCTCAGTGATGAGGCCCTCACCCAAATCCTCAGTCATTATGGCGTTCGTGGTGCGACTGAACTCATCTTATGCGTAAGTTACTTCAATTTTCTCAGCAGATTCCTTGAATCCACTCGAGTAGAACTGGAAGATGAGGGTGTATTTAAAATGATTCATAAAACATAGAATATCATTGTGATGTCGTGAAGACCCCGCCGCGTTGCCGGATCAGGTCGATCAACGCCTGTTTCTTGCCAATGACCGCCAGATCGCCCACGGTGTACCTTTCTCCTCCGGACAGGTAGTGCCGCTTGAGGTCACATCCCGATTCAATGAGGACGCGGGCGATTTCGTCATGGCCTTTTATGATCGCCCTGAACACAGGGGGATCTTCATCATTCTCTCCATCGGGCAGTGCACCCTTCGAGAGTAACAAATTGACCATTTCAAAATTCCCCGATTGTATCGCTATCTCCAGAGGCGTACTGAGTATCATTTTGTTTTTCATGTTTACATTCGCACCGGCTTCAATGAGCAGGCGGGCCAGGTCCGGCCGATTTTTCTCCAGCGCCAGATGCAGCGGACTCTGATCGTGCTCGGTGAGAGTGTTGATCCCCTTTTTCTTCATGATCAGATCACGGGCCTCATCAAAGCGATTTTGTTCCAAGGCCTCTATTAATCCGTAACCAAAGCCCAATCGCATCTGTTTGACAAAAGGAATCAGTGCACCAGCCAGCGCGACAATGAGCACCACCGCTATGAAAATTCCTGTCCCCTTCATGAGAGCTCTGACGGTTATGGGGCCAACCTTGTCAGACAGAATCGAGTTGTACTGATCAGTTGCAAATTTTGACATCTCCATACCGGCCGGGGTATCCAGGGAAGGAATGACAATGTTTCCTATGAGTAAAGGAATGAACACAAAGCAAAGGCCGAACATAAGGATGCAGAGGTCTCGAAAATACAGAGAGTAGAACCCTGCCAGACGATGTTCTCCGTATGGCAATGACGAGACGATGATTTCAACCTCCTGTCCGGGCTTGAAATGCGTGATGATGTGAT
Organism: uncultured delta proteobacterium; assembly: GCA_963785235.1. Lineage (GTDB taxonomy): Bacteria > Desulfobacterota > Desulfomonilia > UBA1062 > UBA1062 > MWEI01. The sequence goes on from CAWAUM010000005.1 coordinate 162,292, forward strand.
GTTTGGATTCTCTCACCTGTATTTTCTGACCATCTTTTGCGATAAACTCGAATTCAGGATAACTCATATAAGAAGTGGTGTCTTGAAAATCCACTTCGCCGAATTGGTTGGTGCTGGAACTCCGCGATACGACCTCCTCGTCATAGTAGCCCTTAAAGATGCCTTTTGTCCGCTCCGGAGTGTTTTTGACAAAAGTATACGTGGATAGCATCTCCCAACCTCCGTAAAGAGAGATTAAGATGCCGGCAATAATGAATACAGCCAGGATACATTTAAGAACAGTTGCCATGAATATTTACCTCCACGTTCAACCGGTCAATTTATGTCCGAACTTTGTTCCAATGAAGCATGTTGAAGTGTGGAACTTTATATCATTTTATTTCGTGGTTTAACAGGGTACTGAAGTCAAATCCCCAAACTTCGGTTTTCAGAAGGGATGAAACCGAGATGAACCAGCGATCTGTAATCCAACCTCAGGAGAAGATGACCGGGGTTTTTATGAAAGGCAGGGTCTGTCAACGCTTTTTAGAAATGTCCCCATCATGTGATTCATGGTAGAGACCTAGCCCTATCTTAGGTACATTCAAACTTAGAATCTGTGTTTACTGACGGGTTCTAAGAACAGCAGATTTTCTTCCCACGCTTGCGGAAGTGCTCTTTTGCAGCAGATAAAAAAGCGACACAGCGGGCCATCTCATCGAAGACCGGGATGCCCATGTCTTCAAGCCCGGACCTGCAGTTTTTCATGCGCTCGCCTATGCCTGTAAGCCATGCAACAACAGGCTTCCCGAGTTCATCCTTCAGCCTGGCCAGATTCTTGAACATGGAGCTTTCCACCATGCCGGTGAAGATGTGAATAATGACAGAGTCCACCAGGTCATCATGCATGATTGCCTCGGAAACCGAGGTGTAAACCTTTTCTATGCCGCTGTATTCGATGGCCGGCCATATGTCTGCCGGGTTTGACGGGTCCATCCAGGGGGGATAGACTTCTTTAAGGGCAGTAAGGGTTCCTGGGCTCAGTTCTGCAAGGCTTAACCCAGACTCATAGATCATATCGGAGGTGACTATGCCTCCGCCGCCTGAAAAGGTTACTACGGCAGTACCGGCATGGTCGTAGACCCTGCAATGTCTGGTCTTTGAGAAGCCCCTGAGAAAATCCATGAGCTCAGTCACATCCGTTACCTCTGTGATGCCCGATTGTCTCATGGCCGAGCGGAGAATCGTGTGGTCGCCTGCCATGCTTGCCGTATGGCTCATGGCCGCCTTTGCACCGCCGGGGCTGCGACCGCCCTTGAGCAGCACAATGGGTTTGTCAGTTCCGGATGCGAGTTTGATGAATCTTCTGGGATCGGCGATGGACTCTGCATAGAGCCCGATAACATCAGTGGTTGCGTCATTGATGAAGTACTCTAAAAGTTCTGTCTCGCTCACATCGCACTTGTTGCCGATGGAGCACATCTTGTTGATGGCGAGCCCTCCACGTTCAAGGATCATCATAAGAAATCCTGCCGAGAGCATGCCACTCTGGACGGTCATGGAGACATCGCCGGGCTTGAGGAGCGTCTTCCAAATGTCTGTGTACATGAATGATAAGACATGGCCCGTATGGGAATCAAGCAGCCCCATGCAGTTGGGTCCCCAGAGCCTTATGCCATGCATTTTCGCAAGGGCGACACACTCTTCCTGCATCTTCCTTCCCTCAGGCCCCGCCTCGGCAAAGCCTGCTGACTCGATGATGATGCCCTTTACCTTCTTTTTTGCGCATTCCTCGATGGTCTTTATAAGAGCGGGGGCCGGGATGAAGAAAATGGCCAGGTCGAAGTGGGCAGGGATTGATGATACATCAGGAAAGCAGTGCCTTCCAAGGAGAGATTCATAGCGCGGGTTGACCGGGTAAACATCCCCCTTATAGCTTTGCAGCGTATTGTTGAGGAGGTGAAACCCGCCCTTAGCCTTGTTGTCGCTGGCACCGATGACTGCAATGCCCTTGGGTTTGAAAAAAAAATCCATAGATGCTTTAACCCTTTTTATGCATGCGGATAACCATTGCATAGAGGATTTAACACCCCTTGTCAATTATGGCCCGAAGACCAAACTATGGTGAAGAGGCATAAGGCGTCAATGGCATAACATGGCCACGTTCATTTCCATTAGATTTCGCAATATGATGATATCATGATGCCTTATCCAGTTATCAAAGGTGGCATGGCATTCGCAAATACCTTTATAAAAACCAATATGGGATTCTATTAGATGGGATCTGACAGCACAGGCATGAACTTATGCGGCATCTGCAATGAAAGGCAGGCCATCACAGAGTGCGATGGCTGCCTGAGGCCTTTATGCAAGAAATGCCGGGATATTGAAATATGGCGTACTGCACATGAGGAGATCATCATCAAGTCCTTCTGCCGCGAGTGCAGGGATAATGATCAGGTGAACCCGCATGGCCGGGAAGTCAAAGTGTTCGGCCTTGGCCAGGTAACGGATATGGTCAACCAGGAACAGCATAAGATGCATAAGTTCAAGATCAGGCTGAAGATCAGATAGGAAAGAAAAACCATAAGGTTATGGTTTTCTGACCATAAATAATAAATGACTTATTGGGTGCAGCCACCAGACGGATGGAAATCATAATAACAGAATAAAGTATAATCAGCATGTTACAAATAAAAAGCCCATGGCATGCATTTAGCAATATATAATGAAGAAAGACAGCAATGATAACGGGAGCCAGAAAAAACTGAGGAAAGAATAGGAAAGTCAATACTCAAAAAAACAAAGTAACTGAAACCTCCTTTTAATGCCAGAAGATGGGACACTCCATTCCGCAACCGTCCCTACCTAATTCTTCTGGCATATTTTTTTGTCTTAATATGTTTAAGGCATAAATGTACAATTAATAAGGTTAAAGGGGTAATGACATCTACCAAACCTAGAGACCATACACTTGAGCCTCATAACCTATCCTTAAGCCCTGCACCTTAAACATAAACTTTTAAGGCCTTTTTCCTTGACAACACCCGGTACATTCATTAATAGCTCTTCATTCTTTGAACGACCATGTTTTCGAGGTGCGTCATGTATGCGGTTATAAGGACAGGCGGCAAGCAGTACAAGGTAGAAGAAGGCGATACTCTGCGAGTAGAGAAGCTGGAAGCAGCCAAGGGTGATACGGTAACCTTCGGCGATGTCCTGCTCATAGGCGGAGAAGACTACACAATCGGATCACCCACAGTCAAGGGTGCCCAGGTCAGCGCTTCTGTAGTGCGGCAATTCAAGGACAAGAAGATCATCGTGTTCAAGATGAAGCGCAGGAAGAGATACCGCAAGACACAGGGACACAGGCAAAACCTGACTGAAGTCCGTATCACCAAGATAGCGAAAGAATAGGAGGCGAGTCGAGCCATGGCACATAAGAAATCCGGCGGTTCAGCACGCAATGGCAGGGACTCTGCCGGGAAACGTCTTGGCATCAAGAGATACGGTGGTCAGCGCGTTACGGCCGGGAGCATCCTTGTGCGTCAACGGGGAACCACGATCCATCCTGGTGAGAACGTAGGGTGCGGAAGAGATTATACCCTGTTCGCTTTAAAGGATGGGTTGGTACAGTTCACGACGCTGCTGAGCAATAAAAAGAAGGTGAAGGTAGTATCAATAGCCGCCTGAGCCTATGGACTTCATTGACGAGTCCAGGATTTTCGTAAAGGCAGGAGACGGCGGCAACGGTTGTTGCTCCTTCAGGAGAGAGAAGTTCATCCCCAAAGGCGGACCTGACGGGGGTGACGGCGGCAATGGCGGCGATGTAATAATCGTTGCGAGTGCTCACTATCATACGCTGCTCGATCAACGGTTTCACCCTCATTACAAATCCAAACGCGGCCAGCACGGTATGGGCCGGAACTGTACCGGAAAATCCGGTCAGGACCTTATCATCCCGGTGCCTGTAGGCACGCAGATAAAGGATGCGGAAACCGGCGAACTGGTGGCTGATCTGGTGGAGATGGACCAGAGTGTCATCGTAGCCAGAGGAGGCAAGGGCGGAAGGGGCAACGCCAGGTTCGCTACGGCCACCCGCCAGGCACCCAGGATCTGTGAGCCCGGTACACTCGGAGAAGAGAGGTCTTTCCGTCTCGAGCTGAAGCTGCTGGCGGATGTCGGCCTTGTAGGTTTTCCCAACGCAGGCAAGTCCACCTTTATCTCACATGTCTCAAGCGCCAAGCCCAAGATCGCTGATTACCCATTCACTACACTGGTTCCCAACCTGGGCATGGTGAGGTGGAAGGGTTCTGACTTTGTCGTAGCCGATATTCCCGGCATCATAGAAGGTGCACATACCGGGACAGGCCTGGGTTTACGGTTCTTACGGCATATTGAGCGTACCAGGATTATCCTGTACCTCATCAATCTTTCACCTGACTGCGAGAGGGATGCCCTGAATCAATTTCAGGTGCTTATCCACGAGCTGGGTTCATACTCTGCGGACCTGCTCTTGAGAAAACAGATAGTTGTTTTCAACAAGTGCGACATTACCGGTGCAGAAGAAAGCGCTAAAGAAGCTGTTGCCTTTGTAAAAAGCAAAGGGTATCCTTTTTTTATGGCCTCTGCATTTGTAGGAACAGGCCTCGATGAAATACAAGATTTTATTGTGAAGGAATTATATGAAATCAGGCACGAGGGCAGGCCTCAAGAAGTGTAAACGGGTCCTTATCAAGATCGGCTCACAGGTGCTCAGTACAGGTCAAGGTCTCAACAACAGGGTCATCGAGAGGATCTGTGATGACCTGTCCCTGATGATGGATAAAGGCAAGGAATTTGCCGTAGTTTCCTCGGGTGCCATTGCGCAGGGTACGGCTATCATGAATATCCCTGATAAAAAGACCGCCCTGTCGAAAAAGCAGGCCCTGGCGGCTATCGGCCAGGGGAGCCTCATGCGGGCCTATACGGATGCCTTCAGGCGGTATGGCCACATTGCGGCTCAGATCCTTATTACCAGGGAAGACCTGGATAACCGCCGCAGATACCTCAACATCCGCAATACCTTTTCTTCTCTCTTTGAGTTCGGTGCCATACCGATCATCAACGAGAACGACACGGTAGCCGTGGATGAGATCCAGTTCACGGACAATGATATGCTCGCCGCCATGATTGTCCCTCTGGTGGAGGCTCACCTCATGATCATCCTCACGGACATCGAGGGTCTGTATTCCAAAGACCCCAAGGCTTACAAGGATGCAACCATCATCCATGAGATCCCGGAACTCAGGCCAAAGGATCTGAAGGCATTCAGCGATGTTGCCAACCCCATGGGAAGGGGCGGGATCAAGTCCAAGCTCCAAGCCGCATACAGGGCCTCCCTGCTCGGCGTGCCCACCATAATCGCATCTGCCTACATACCCCAGGTTATCAGCCAGATCCTTGACGGCAGCCAGGTCGGCACCTTTGTCCATCCGAAGAAAAAGGCCATGCTTACCCAGAAAGACCACTGGCTCGGTTTTGTATCCAGGCCCAAGGGAAAGGTCTTTGTGGACGGCGGTGCAGCTGCCATGGTCCTGAACAAGGGCAAGAGCCTGCTGCCGGTGGGCGTGGTGGATGTAGAAGGCAGCTTCCAGGCAGGCGACCCTGTAGAAATTATTCAGAAAGGCTCTGATTTGATCGCCATCGGCCTGAGCAATTTTTCTACCGAGGAGCTAATGAAGATAAAGGGCCAGGTCACCAAAGACCTTGCCTCCATACTCTCATATGACTGTGATGAGGAAGTGGTGCACAGGAATAACATGATTCTGAGAAAGGAGCTTCTGTAGTGTCGAGTCAGGAGATTAAGGATATCGCTGTCAATGCCAAGAGGGCTTCCCGTGTTCTTGCCGGATTATCCAGCATGAAGAAGACCGAGGTCCTCAAACACATGGCAGGCTCATTGAGACAGAAGGCCGGCTTCCTCAAAAAAGAGAATGCAAAGGATCTGGAGCAGGCTGCAAAAACAGGCCTGAGCGGCGCCATGACGGACAGGCTCACATTAAGCGACAATGTCATTGAAGGCATGGCCCGGGCACTTGATGACATAGCAGACCAGGCCGACCCGGTAGGCAAGATTACGGACATGATCAGAAGACCCAATGGACTTATGGTGGGCAGGATGCGCATCCCCATCGGAGTGGTGGCGATTATTTACGAGTCGAGGCCAAATGTCACGTCTGATGCAGCAGGGCTGTGCCTGAAGTCGGGAAACGCCGTTATCCTGAGAGGCGGCTCAGAGGCCATTCACTCAAATATGGCAATCATAGAGGTCTTGAAAGATTCTTTGACACATTCCGGCATCGATCCGGATGTGATCGGTTTCATCCCGGTTACTGACCGGCAGGCAATTCTGGACATGCTCAAGCTGGAAGATTTCATCGACCTTGTCATCCCCAGAGGAGGGGAGGGCCTTATAAGAACGGTTTCACAGAATTCACTCATCCCCGTGCTCAAGCATTATAAGGGTGTGTGCCATATCTTCGTGGACAGGCAGGCTGACCTTGAAAAGGCCTATTCCATCTGCCTCAATGCAAAGGTCCAGCGTCCAGGAGTATGCAATGCCATGGAAACGCTGCTCATCGATGGGCCTATTGCGGGTATATTTCTGACCAAGATGGCCCAGATCTATACGCTCCATGGCGTTGAACTCAGGGGTTGCCCAAGATGCCAGGCGTTCTTCCCGGAAATGAAGGCAGCTACAGAGGATGACTGGTATGCAGAATTTCTTGACCTGATCCTTGCCGTGAAGATCGTAGAAGACCTCAACGAGGCCATTGACCACATCGAGAAATACAGCTCAAACCATACCGAGGCCATCATAACGGAAAATTATTCAAGGGCCATGGAATTCATAAACCAGGTAGACTCATCAACGGTCCTGGTGAATGCAAGTACACGTTTTTCCGACGGTGGCGAGTTCGGCCTGGGTGCGGAGGTGGGCATCAGCACCTCAAAGGTTCATGCATATGGGCCCATGGGGATAGAAGACCTCACAATCCGGAAGTTCGTCTGTTTCGGGGACGGTCAGATCAGGCAATGAGGCTGGGAATCTTCGGCGGAACCTTCAATCCGATCCACATGGGGCACCTGCGTGTTGCGGAAGAGGTAAGGGAGGCGCTTAGGCTGGAAAAGATCATCTTCGTACCTTCCTATCTCCCGCCGCATAAAGAACTCTCCCATAATGTAACAGGGGCAAGGCGGCTCGAGATAGTAAAGATGGCGCTGAAGTCGAATCCTTTTTTCGAGATATCGTCCTTCGAGGTGGACAGTCAGGGAAACTCATATTCCATTAAAACCATCGAGCATATCCGGGGATTGTACGATTGCACTCCCTATTTCATCCTCGGCCGGGATGCATTCAATGAGATATCCAGCTGGTATCAGTCACAGATGCTCTTCGACCTCGCCCACTTTGTGGTCATGTCACGTCCCGGTGCGCCTGTTTGCCCGCTGATTGAAGTGCTGGGTGAAGAAGCAAAGATCTTCCAGGTCAACCCCAAGGGGGTTTATCAATGAGCTTGGTAATGAGATTATATTTGTAGAAGTAACGTCCTATGCGGTATCATCTTCCCGGATCCGCGAACTATGTAAAAAAGGGAGATCCATAAGATATCTCGTACCTGAGGAGGTGCATGATTATATCAGACAAGAAAAAATCTACAGCGAGGATCAAGCCTGATTGGAGTGCCTATGTTGCGGCATTGGAAGACAAAAAGGCAACTGACATCGCCGTGCTGGATGTGCAAGGGGTTTGCTCCTTCACGGATCACATCATCATCTGCACCGGCATGTCCGACAGGCAGATCAAGGCCATGGCTGATCATATCATCGGCACCTTCGGAAAGCCCTTGGGTAAAGAGGGCATAGAGCAGGGGCGGTGGGTGCTCCTGGATTATTTTGATGTAGTCATACACATCTTCCAGGACGAATTACGGCACTACTATGATATGGAAAGCATGTGGTACGAGGCCAAAAGGATTCGTTAGGTGAAGATCGTCTTTAGCTTTTCGAATAAAACCCATCAGGGGCCCATCAAAGAATTAGTGGATGAATATGCCAAGAGATTACAGAAGTATGCGCCCCTCGAAATCATCGAATCAAAGGAACTTCATCCGCAATCCAGGGAAGGCAAACATATTGTTCTCGTGCCGAATGGAAGCACTCTGAGCTCTGAAGGTCTGGCTAAGCTTCTTGAACGATACCAGATTTCAGGGACCAAACATCTTTTCTTCTATGTGGGAGGCCCTGAAGGGCTTCCGAAAAGTGTGCTGGACAATGCCGACATGTCGTTGTCCCTTTCAAGTATGGTATTCAATCACCAGATCGTGCGAATAATGCTTTTGGAACAAGTCTACCGGGCCTTCACGATTATACGCGGCGAGCCCTATCATAAATAGGTTACATAAGAAGCATAGAGAATTGCTGATGTGTGTTAATTGTGATCCCTGTTGGTGTTTTTGACCGTTGCTCTTTTGCAGAGAATCAATGTATTATAAGAAGAAAAAGACGGGTTTGGAAGAAGCGCACGTCTAGTATACTTGGGAATTGGAGGAGTCATGCTTTATTTGAAGATTATGGATGTTCTGAAAACCGATGCCGAGCAACTGTCCAAAAGGGTTGTAAAAGATTTATTGAACAGAGGCGAGACGGATTACCATAAGAGGTATTCTGAAGATATTATGTATGAGCGGGTATATGATGTGTATAGCACATTGAGCTACTGGCTTGACAGGGCCCGTCCTAAAGAGGAGATACAGAAGCACTTCAAGGAGATTGGGAAAAGGCGCTTTGAAGACGGCATCCCGCTGCATGAGGTAATCATGTTCTTGATGCTCATTAAAAGACATCTCTGGCTGTATCTGCTTGAGAAGCACTTCTTTGAATCTTCTTATGAGCTTATGAAGAGTCTTGAGATAAACAACCGTATCGTGCTTTTCTTTGACCGGGCCATTCTTGCATCGAGCATCGGGTATGAGGAAGAGCTTGTCAAATATGTGAAGTCGGGTTCCGAGAGCCTGCTGAGCAAGTTCTTCAAGAAGAAGTAAGCCCGGGAGATTTCCCGGAAGGCCATTGGTCAGGCATGGCTGTCCATTTTGTAAAAAAATGGCTTTGAACTCTTCCTTTGTTCAAAGATTACTATATAATAACTCAATATACAGGTGAAGATCTCAACTATGAGGGAGGCCATATGATATCAGAGAAGCTTGTTGAAATGATCAAGGAAAACGCTGACACATTGACCAACCGTCTCTGCAAGGACCTGCTGAGCAGGGAGGAGACCAAGGGCTACAGGAAACTGAATAAAGACAGCGTCTATGAACGTGTGTACGATGTATACAGCAGGCTCGATTCCTGGCTCGTGGGGGACAAGGTAAGAGGCGAGATCAAGGATCATTACATGAAACTGGGGAAACAGCGGTTTCATGAGGGTATCGAACTGAGCGATGTGGTTATGGCGCTTCAGCTCATCAAAAGGCATCTATGGCTCTATGTGCAAGAGGTGAATTATTTTGATTCATCGTTTCAGCTCATGCAGGCGCTTGAATTCAACAACCGGGTCGTGTGGTTTTTTGACCGCGCCATTTATTTTACCTGCGTGGGATATGAAGAAGAAGTGATTAAAACTCAGGGGAAACCCCAAGGCAGTATCATAGCCAGGATGTTTAAATAAAGCTTGCTCTGAAATTATTGGCTCCCGGAGCAGACCGAATCGGCCCACCCAAGGGCATCAAGGTATATCTTCGGAAGTTTGTCATGTGATATGTGCAGAGTTTCGGCAAGGCTGCTCACCTCTTCCCATGCGGCATTCTGATAACTCATTGCAAGATCGAGGTAGTTACTCAAGGCGTTCTTTTTGCCCAGAAGGGCCTTTTTGATGTTATCAGCAAGAGGAAGTTTTTTCATAATATTTTCCATGGTGTTGTCCAAGATGGCATCAATGTGGGAGAACATACCAAGGGTGAAAAGCTCGGAAGTGTCAGGGCCTATGCCCTGTTCCAGTCTCAATTTTTCACACATGCGGGCGCGTATGACCGAGCTCTTGAGCAGTTCATCCGGCTTGTCCTGGCTTAGCTCAGAAAGGATGATTACCGACAGAAAGTTTCCGACCCCTTTTTCTCCAAGCATGACAATGGCCTGATGGATGGATGATATCTCCTGTCTCCTCCTGAAAAAAGGTGAGTTGAGGTATCGTAACAACTTATACGATATACCCACATCCTGTTCGATGAGCTTTTGCAGCTTTGATACATTAAAAGTGTCGCCTTTAACTTCGGCTATGATCCTCAGGAGGTTCATCTTGAGCGCCGGAATCTCAGTCTCTTTGATAACCTGGGGTTTGCTGAAAAAATATCCCTGGAAATAGGTAAAACCCATCTTGAGGGCTTCCTCGAATTCAATTGCCGTTTCAACCTTTTCTGCAAGGAGCTTGATGTCTCTGGGGAGAAAGAGCCTGCAATAGTCATCAATCTGTTCTTTCGTGCTCTTCATGAAATCGACCTTGATAATTTGTGCAAGGTCGATAACCGGTTCAAGGGCGGGCATGTACTCGAAATCGTCCAGGGCAATGTCATAGCCCTGGCGTGAAAGTTCTGCACACACGTCTATAACTTGTGCATCTGGTTCTACGTCCTCAAGAATTTCTATAGTGGTAAACTGTGGAGGGAACATCAGGGGAATCTTTTTTACAAGAAGTGATTTTGTGAAATTGATAAAGGCCCTTTTCCCACTGGTGAGTTGATCTACACCCGTGTTGAAGAAGGTGTTGGAGAGCACTCGGGATGTTGCGCTGTCGCCGTCTATACCGGTAAAATAATTTTCCGTACCCCCCCTGAAGAGGAGCTCATAGGCATAAATATCCTTCGTTCTGGTGAAGATAGGTTGCCGGGCTATATATATGTCCATGGGTTTATCACTATATCGACTATGGCAAGTTGTATCTTGATTCGGAGTTTTGTAATGCAAGTACCCTTGGTCTTTAGGATGATCCTGAAGTCAGTCATCTCCTGGTCGAAACGTGATGTGTACGAGAGATGACCAAAGGGCTTGTGCTGAAAATCAATCAGAAAATATCTATAAAATTGATTTTAGTGTTATACCGTATTCACCGCTGAGAACTAACGAAAACAAAGGTTTATTATGTCTTATGTGATCAATATTAGTGAGTTATGAAAGTAAATAACATTACTAAAAGAGATTTGTCCTTGACCCAACTCGTATTTTACCATTATAATACAATGGGTAAGAAAGCGGGGTATAATCTCTGGGTCGGAAAGGGAGACTTAATAAGCCTTTATTGTTTCTACCTGACTTCAGTTATGAATACAGTTCGCTCCCCAAGTTCAATGCTGTACTAGAAAAGGTCGCTGACCTTGATCTGCTGGGGGATAAGTATCGGCCATGTTTCCTGACTATTTTGAATTCAGCCTTCCGACAAAACTGATCTATGGCATTGGGGTCTTAGGTAAGCTCGAAAATCTCATCAAGCCTTTCGGTGTGCGCAAGGCCATACTGGTGACAGATAAAATACTGGCCAAGGCAGGGCCTGTAGGCAAGGTCAAGGAAGGGTTCAAGGGCAGCAACATAGATATTGTATGCACCTTTGACAAGGTCCCACCCAACTCCACCATCAATACCGTTGAAGATTGCGCCCTCTTGGCCAAAAAGAACGGCTGTAACATGATTATTGCCGTTGGTGGCGGGAGTGTAATCGATACGGCCAAGGTAGCAAACATCCTTATTGTTAAGGGTGGGCGAGTCGAGGACCACATGGGCGCCTACCTTCTTGACAAGAATGAAGTATTGTTACCCACTATTTTCATTCCCACGACCGCCGGAACAGGATCGGAGGTAACGAAGGTTGCCGTCATTGCAGATCCCGACCATGATGTGAAGCTTCCTTTTGCAGAAGATCAGTTCCTGCCCAACCTGGCCATTCTCGATCCCGAGGTAACTGTGTCCATGCCCCCCATGCTCACAGCCACTACGGGAATGGATGCCCTTACGCATGCCATTGAGGCATATGTAGACAAAGAATGGTCGCCAGCCTCGGATGCCATGGCGCTGCATGCTATTAAACTCATTATCAACAATCTTCTCTTGGCATGCGCTCATCCTGAAAACTTACAGGCCAGGGGTGGCATGCTCATTGGAAGTTTCCTGGCAGGGGTGGCATTCTCTCATTCCATGGTGGGAATGACCCATGGTATTGCCCATGCCCTTGGGGGTGTTTATCACATCCCCCACGGTCTTGCCAATGCCTTGGTACTGCCCGAGGTTATGGAATACAACCTGGAATCACAACCGGAGCGTTTTGCCGATATCGCAATTGCCCTGGGCATCAATTTTCCACAGGTGGTCACAGAAAGCAGGAATCTGCTCAAGTCCGACTCCATGGACATCTTCATCAAGCTCTTTAGGAAAATGGATTTTACCTACCTGAGGGATAAATTAATCAGCGCATCCTCCTGGCTGCGCGGATCTGCAGCCGATGCTGTGGGCAACCTCGATTTCATTGACCATTGGTTTCGACACCAGGCTGCCCGGGCAGGTATTGAAAAGATCCGAATGCTGAACCGTCAGCTTGCCTATCTCACCAAGATGCCGCTTAACCTTGAACAGGCGGGCGTTCAAGACGACCTGGCAAGACTTGATCAGGTTGTAGCAACAGCCATGGAAGACGGTTCCATGCTCTACAACCCCATCGAACCGACACGGGAGATGGTCGAGGATATCATCAAGAAGATATTTGTGTCAGAAGCCAAACCGCAGCCTGTTTCACGTGAAGACCTGCACCCCCAGGATACGACCCTTGGGGGAGGTGACATGACCAATGTCTTTAAAGACTCAAAGATGCTCTACGACGTTCTTATAGGATTCTACAAAGAACTTAAGGATGATCCTGATATCGGACCGGCACTGGCTGAGACCAACATGATAGTGCAGTTCATATATAAAAACCCTTCCGCTGTTATCACCATTGATTCTACCGGAGACGATATCGTCATTCACAAGGGTGACTTTGCAGGGAAACCCGAGGTCAGCATGACAATGAATGCCGATTTTGCACACAAATTTTGGCATGGCAGGGCCAACCTTGTGACTGCCTTGACCCTCAGGCAGGTCAGCGCCAAGGGGAATGTTCCGAAGACATTGAAACTGTTGCCGATATTGAAACCGGCCTATGAAAAATATCCACGCTTCCTCAAGGCCAAGGGTTTGGAGCACCTGGTCATGTATTCGATGGAAACCGAAAAAGAGGATCAAGAAGAGGACCTATGAAACAGGGGGCATTGTTTTCAATAAGACATAGGATTAGAGAAAATACCCCGGGAAAGTATTATATTACTGAACAATGTATCGGTTGCTCACTCTGCTATGAATTATCGCCTAAAAATATCGGAATGAATCTGGATGAAGGTTATGGTTTCGTATTCAAACAGCCTGAAACGCAGGAGGATGAAGCACGATGTCTGAAAGCCATGCTATCCTGTCCTGCAGACGCCATAAGGGATGATGGATTTGGGCCATTGAAATAACAAAGGGGGATTATCATGAAAAAGATCATCAGCATCAGCCTTGGAACAAGCGAACGGGATTACGAGATCACCACGAAATTTTTAGGCAAGGATTTTTTTATAAAACGTATGGGCACCGATGGCGATGCGAATGAAATGGTTGAGCTCCTATATGACTGGGAGCAGCAGGCCGACGCCATCGGACTTGCTGGTATAAAGTTTCCCAGTGAACTGGGCTTCAAGCGCAAAGCTGAAAAGCGCGACATTCGGATCAAAGAATTAAGTTCCGAACTCAAAATACCCGTCACCACCGGAGAGGCATTCAGAAATGTAGCCCAGGAGTGGGTCGCCCGCTATGTTCAGGAAACGCAGAAAGATTTTTTCACCAATGCCAGGGTCCTGGTCCTTTCCGGGATGACCGACTACAGCGTTGCAGCTGTCATTAACGGATATACGGATAATATACAGTTCGCCGACCCGGTCTTTGATCATGGAATTCCAAAATTTATCAATTCTTTAAAAGATATGGAGCTCTATGCCAAAGGGATACATGATGTGCTCTCCCTGTCCCCGGCCAAGGTGATATCTACTTCTTTGCCAATGGTTAATGAATGGAACAAATACATCTTACGGAAGGCAATGCAGAAGGCCACGGTTATAGTCGTCCCGTATGAGGGTTTTTATAAATATCTGGATAAGTGCACCCTGGAGGAACTGGGCGGTAAGATCATCCTCACATCCACTGCATATGATGATCGGGTCGAATTCCTGAAGAAGAGAGGCGTGGATGTCATTGTCGATGCCACTCCCCAGATACTTGATCGGATGGTCCAGGTGGATGTTCTCGAGGCTATGGTCATTGCAGCCTTGGGTAAGAAAGATGCCAAGATAAACAACGATGATCTTCTGGAGGTCATCAGCGAACAGGGCATACATCCCAGGATAGTCTATCCTTCCGGAAAGGTCAGGCGCGTGAACCGCTTTTCTTTTGTCATTCACCCCCTGTCCCAGGAACACCTGAAAAAGGAAAAGGCAGTGGAACTGATCGCCAGCATGACGCCTCCCGTAGCCATGGACGCTGTGGAGAAGATTATCGCCTATGCCCCGCCGTTTGTTTACTCCAAGGTGACCGGGATCAAATCTCCTACCGGAGTGGAAGCGGAAGGATGGCTGATTACCGTTGGCGGAACGCCCAAGCAAATGCTCTCCCATCCGCCCGAGTTTACCTACAAGCGACTATTAGAGGCTGCTGCCATGTCCAAAAGGATGGGTGCACAGATCATGGGTCTGGGGGCTTTTACCAAGGTCGTTGGTGATGCAGGGGTTACGGTGGCAAAGCTTGCGGATATTCCTATTACCACAGGAAACTCTTACAGCGCATCTGGTGCGCTCTGGGCCGCAGCCGATGCAGTGCGTCGTATGGGTCTGATCAAGATCGAAGAGGGAAAGAAGATTAAGGCAAAGACCATGGTCATCGGGGCCACAGGTGCCATCGGGTCGGTTTGCTGTCGTTTGCTTGCTCTTGCCTTTGAGAGTGTCTACATGGTCGATATCCGTGATGCCAGGCTTCTCACCTTGAGAGATTCCATATTGAAGGAGACCCCGGATGTAGATATTCATGTCTCCACGAGGGCTGATAAGTACGTAGGAGATATGGATGTGATTGTAACGGCCACATCTGCCGCAGGGAAGAAGATACTCCACATCGAGAAGGTCAAGCCGGGATGTGTCATCACCGACGTGGCCCGCCCGCTCGACCTGTCTCGGGAGGATGTGGCCAAGCGACCTGATGTGTTGTATATTGAATCCGGGGAAATTCTCCTGCCGGGTAATCCTAAATTCAAGGAAATCGGCCTGCCGCCGAAGGTTGCCTTTGCCTGTCTTGCTGAAACCATCGTCCTAGCCCTTGAGGGTCGTTTTGAAGTCTTCACCATAGGCCGTGAGATCGAATGGCAAAAGGTGAAGGAAATTTATAAAATGGGCCTGAAGCACGGCATGAAGCTAGCCGCTATATCAGGTGTAAACGGGGTTTACAGCGATCAAGATATCAAAAAGGTTGTAACACTAGCCCTCAAAGCGAGAGCCAAGTGGAAAAAAGCAGAGGAAAAGCCACCCTTAAAGAAAGTTGCGACAAAAGGGGCGACCTCACCGAATAAAGTATCCAGCAAGACAAAGGCCACCGCCAAAAAAACAGCGGTGAAAGGTAAACCGGCCACTGGTGCTTCTCAAGAGAGAACCATTTGATTCAATAGTTCGTTTGTTCAGGGTGGAGTTTTTTCTATCCACCCTGAACAACCTGCTCTAGATGTAGACAGAGGCATCACTGATCTTTGAAATTTAGAATACAGCAACCCGCTTCTGTGTGTTGGAATCTTGACATATTTTTGCTAATATGATTATTCATAATGTGAAATTAAGGAAATAGATGAAATATTCCGAGTCAAAAGGGCATGATGAACTATAACCTATCTCCAGTGACCCTTTCAGAACAATCATTCCTTCCCGATCAAGAATTAATATTCATCCCTGAGTTGGAAGAGCAGGTCTTTGATTTTATAAGTAAAATATGGCACTCCTTTGTCAACAAGACCGTTTCGCTTACCTTCACTGAAAGGGACTATTGTTTCGACTATGGTTTGTTCGAAGTTATCGATGGTGAAGACACTCGCATCGCCGCTGTTTCCAGCCAAGTCCGGTTAGGTGACATCGCGAAGCAGAGGATACCCAAGGAGTTTGCTCAATTCAAAAAGATGACCCGTTCCACACCATTGAGCTACAAGACCAGCTTAACATCGAATATCCTCAGGGAAGCCATCATCAACAAAGGAATCGGAGAAAAGCCTCCCGTAGTCACGGTAGATCTGAGAAATGACAAGCGGGTCCACCCTAAGCTGAAAGAAATTATTACTGAGGATATGAACTTCAGTGTTGGTATAACACTCTTTTTCGGCGAAAATCCCATCGGCGTCCTGTGGGGTGTCCGTCGGGATCCATTGACTCCCAAACAGAAAGCGCTTTTATTTCCCCAGTTGCATTCCTTGAGCAATGGTATCTCAACTATTATGGCCCTGGAGTTCAACAGGGGTAAATATAATTTCAGATCTGTCCGGAAAACCATAGAAAAGATCGATACCAACTCCAGCATCCTCAATCTTTTCTATACAAAAAAAGCCGGCCAATCTACCCCGGTACGAACGATCATCGGAAGATCAAATCTTTTTAATTCTAAATTCCGGCTGGATGCGAGCTACGTTGTCCCCACATCGCACGGTTATTCCATCAGTTTGAAACGGTTTTTACCCGAACGTGAAAATAAATCAGGGAAAACACTGCTCATGATCCCCGGATTCTTTTGCAATCGCTCGATATTCGATCAGATGGCCAGGGAGATGGCGTTCAGATACGGGTATAAGGTTATCTCCCTTGACTGCCGGGGAAGGGCCAAAAGTACTCTGCCGGACGGCTGGTTTAACAAGGCCTGGTCTATTGACGATTTTATTAACGAAGACTTTCCCAAGGCATTAGCCTGGATACATGAACAGTATCCTGATGAACGTATAGTGGTTTACGGTCATAGCATGGGCGGAATCATCGCCCGTTGTTACACAGGTTCATATCAGGCAATTCAGCAGATGACAAACCGCGATGATTTGCCCGACCCGGACACCCACATAGCAGGTATTGTCTCTATTGCCTCACCGGATTATGTGGATGTGAAACTCGGTATTCCCGGCACCAATCTCATGAGATATTGTACGAAGCTCATTCCGGAAAGCTTTAACCTGCATACTATGACCGGTAATGTCTTCAACAGGCTTCTTGCCCTGTCCATATCAAAAGTAGTCCCTACGATTAACCTGAAAAATATATTTTCCCACCTTTTTGATTTCCATGAATCCATACGCCAGCTCACTTTCGATCTGAGCACCCGGGTCCTTTCTCTTCATGACATTATCGGTTTTCCGCAGATTACACCCCCAGAGGTCTATCTGTTGATGGAAGACATCATCTGCGAGGAATCCACCAAGGTGATGATACAATTCTTACGCTCTCAGGTTTTCGGCAACAGCATCATGTCTTTCGACGGAAAAATCAATTATACTGAAAATCTGAAGAATATAAAATTACCTGTCTTTCACATCATGGGCAGCCTTGATATAATTGCCCCTCCCGATACCATCAAATATGGTTACAATGCAATTTCATCCACCAATAAGCATCTGAAGGAATTCAAACAAGGGCATATCGGACTGGTCATGAATCCGAAAACCGTCCGGGAAATTGCAAAAACCACTGATCAATGGATAGACACACTTTAATGTTTGACTTTTTTAAGATTTAAATCTTGACTTGAACAGGTTTACCCTTTAAAATTAAAGTCTTTTCACATGCTCGCTGGAGGTGACTATATGGGGCGCACTGTAAAGCTTGAACCTATGTCGAGTATCGACAGTTTCTGGTTAAGCATGGACGAACCGACCAACCTCATGGTCATTACGGGCATTATGGAATTTGATGAAATGCTCGATTTTTCTTCGCTGCGGGCACTGTTTGAAAAACGCCTGCTGTGTTATGACCGTTTCAGGCAGAGGGTCGTATGGCCGACATCTAAACTGGGCAGACCATTCTGGGATGAAGACCCCAATTTCGATATCCGAAACCACATTTCCCGCGTGGCACTGCCGACCCCCAGGGATAAAGCCACCCTGCAGCGCATGATAAGCGATCTCTCCATTATCCCCCTGGATAAGACAAAACCGCTATGGCAGATTCACCTTATTGAAAACTATGGCCAGGGGTGTGTCCTATTTGCGCGGATACACCATGCCATCGCCGATGGGATCGCTCTTATACGTGTATTGCTTTCCATGGCTGACACGGAACCGAATCTGTCTTATCTAAGCACGGATGATACAGGCGAAGAAGAGGGTGTCAGACAGCAAAAGCGGCAGTCGGGTTTAAATCTTTTCATGCGGGCAGCCCTGAACACCACTGTCAAGACCACGGGGTTTGTGTACGACGAAGTCATGAAGACCATAGCAGCCCCATCTCATCTGCCAAAAATGGCCAAGCTCTATGGGGAAATAGGCTTGGAAAGCTCCACCGTTTTGACAAAACTCGCTCTGATGCCCTCTGATTCCAAGACATCCCTGAAAGGAAAGCTGGGGGCACAGAAAAGTGTCTGCTGGTCCTCCCCAATGCCCCTGGCCAGCGTCAAGCAGATCGGTGTATATTTCAGGTGCACGATCAACGATGTCCTTATGGCCGCTGTTTCAGGGGCGATCAGGAGATATCTCCTGGAAAAGGGCGATGATCTGGATGATGCGGAGGTACGGGTGGCCATACCGGTCAATGTCCGTCCTGAAAGTTTTGAAATTGAACTGGGTAATCAATTCAGTCTTGTGATATTGTCTCTCCCGGTCAACATGGATGATCCGGTTCGCAGATTACGTGAGACGAGAAAGAGAATGCGATCCATCAAGGAGTCTGCCGAGGCCTTTGTAGGGTTCCAGGTCATGAAGATCATGGGCATTCCCCCCCAAGCCCTTTCAAGGAAGGGGGCTAGATTCTTTGCCAGTAAGTTCACCGGTATTCTTTCAAATGTCCCCGGGCCCAGGCAAGCGCTCTATTTCACCGATAAAAGGATTAAAAACATGATGTTCTGGGTCCCCCGCTCAGGGGATGTGGCCATCGGTATCAGTATCATCAGCTATGCCGGCGAAGTGACACTCGGAATTGCCACAGATACCCGTGTCGCACCTGACCCTGAAAAGATAACAGAATATTTCAGTGAAGAATTTTCTCATTTACTGCAGCTGGCAAAGGAGGATGTACTGCACAGATCTTCTCCGAGCGACCAAACTTCAGAACAATCACCATGAAGGATTGTTGAGCTGTGTTGATCCTTGTTTGATAAAAAATAAAAAGAGGGGGGATTATGGCTGACAAGAAAACAACATCCAAAGCAAAACCAAAAACCGTTGCAAAACCTGTAACCAAAGCAAAACCCGTATCCAAGAAAGAAGATGTAGCTGATGCGGCTAACAAGATCTGGAAGGCCGGCCTTGGTGCTCTGCGTACAGCCGAGGAGGAGGGCTCGAGGATCTTCAAATCCCTTATGGAGAAGGGTGAGGATTTTCAGAACGCAAGCAGGAAAGGGAGCCAGAAGCAGATCGACAAGGTGAGTAAGATTATTAAAGGGGGCGTAGGGTCCGTAAAGGGGAAAATCGATGACATCACAGATCAGAAGGAAGGCATTTGGGAAGTACTGAAATTGGAAGATGCCTTCACCTCAGTCATGAAAACCTTTGGGGTAGCCACGAATAAAGAGATTGATATACTGAAAAAGAAGATTGATGCCCTTTCAAAGGTCGTCAACGAACTGAGAGGAGATTCTCAGAAGCCACCTGTAAAGAAATAAGCCGTGCAATGCAATAAATCATAAGATGAAAGGAGGTGACATGGGCAGGCAATGTCACTTCCTTTCATCTTATACCCTGCACAATTCCATGGAATCATTATCATAAAGGAAATTGTAGATGAATCATATAAGGAGATACCGTTATCTTTTGACATACGGGCTGTGGTTCATGATTCTCGCAGGTTGCGGCCTCATTCTCAAGATGTGGTTAAATTCGCGCTTACGCCACAAAGCCGGAGAAATCCCGGAAAGACAGATTATTGTGCCGACACCCGAGGATCATTTCGTGAAGATCGGGAAAAGTTGCTACCACTACACGGAATATCCGGCAATCGGAAAGGATATCCTTTTCATACACGGCTTTGCCTCATCAACCTACACGTGGGAGAAAGTGGCCCCAGTACTCAATAAGCTGGGATACCATGTCTGGGCCTTGGACGTAAAAGGCTTTGGCTGGTCTGATAAGCCAAAGGATACATCATACGATATTTTAACATTGACTGAAGAGGTTTATCAATGGATGGAGGCTCTTGGTTTAGATGACGTCGTGCTTGTGGGTAATTCCCTCGGGGGTGGAATTGCAACGCTTATGGCCCTCCTGCATCCGGAAAAAGTCGGCCGTATGGTACTTATTGATGCTGCAGCCTACGATACAAAATTTCCTTTGATAATGGAACTGGCTCGTTTGCCGTTGTCTGCTCAAATGACGAAACTGTTCTTCAGCCATTGGGTGGTAAAGCAAACATTATCCGAGGTCTATCATCATAAAGCCTGGATAACGAAAGATCAGGTGGATGCTTATTATGACAGGCTGCGAACAGATAATGCCCTGAACGCCCAGATTGCAGTAGTGAGGGCCCTGGAGTTCTCCAGAGTGGAGAAATATGTCGATCGAATACCGGAAATAAAATCCAAGACCCTGATCATCTGGGGCGAACATGACGGATGGATTCCGCTTGAGTAGCGCTTACAGGTTCAAGGCGGAACTCCGGGACTCAACCCTTGTAATCATACCGGAGTGTGGTCACATGCCGCAGGAGGAATTTCCGGATATTACGGTAAGACTGATTGATGCCTTCATTCAGGACAAGCCTGTGGCAGGTATTAATGAATCTAAAACAACAGATGGTTTGCAAGAACAGGCATCTCTCAACTAATACGAGAATGCTCGTTTAAAAGGGTGATTGCCGTATGGTAAAAGTGAACGGAAAACAAATCGGCACAAAGCCGGTAAAGTCTCGCAATGCTGCCAAAAAGCAAATGACTCGGCTGCCTGATGAGGAACGATCCCTTGTTTTACAGGTAGCCTCATTGGCGGCAAAGGCCTTTAGGCTTGCGGCAAAGGCCGGATACTCTTCGGTTAAAGTCGGCAAGGCACTGCTCATGTCTTCATCAGGCGACACAAAATTGATGCAGGAAAGCGGCGCCTACCTCAAGGATGTTCGTGAACTGGCGGGATTAACCCAGGCTGAACTCACTGAAGCGCTCCATTTGTCGGACCAGTCTCTCCTTGCTGCCGTTGAGAAGGGTACGGCCACGCTGTCTTTTGAATTGATTCTGCGCTTGGCTGCCTTGCTTGCCAGACATGATCCCGTGCCGTTTATCATCAAGTTCACCAGAACCTATGATCCGGAGATCTGGGCTATTCTCGAAAGATGGGGTATTGGCCACATCCCTGTTCATTTTGAGAGAGAACGGGAGTTCATAAACATCTATCGTGGTCACGATGCTGCCCGGAAACTGAGTGACAAGGGTTTCGAAAAGGTGCTGCAATTTACCAGGGCAGCCTTTGAGACTGCCCTGCATTTCGTCTCAGAACAACAGAAAAAGGACTCTCATATCAGCCTGAACAGAAAAGCGAAGAAGCCTTCAGGGACAAAACCTAAAAAGCATCGTAAGGACACATGAATGCGAATTCGCAAAATCGGTATTATCCCCGGAACATACCATAACCTCGATCGCTATCGGCAGATTCTTGTAATCCTGTTCAAGTATGGCTTTGACAGCATGCTCGACAGGATCAATCTGGGTTGTTATTTTGAAACGGGTTTACAGACGATCTCCCGAAAACGTGGTGAGCAGATTGAAGGCCTGAGCGATTATGAACGGCTTCGTATGGCCTTTGAAGAACTGGGCCCAACGTTCATTAAAATGGGGCAGATCCTTTCCACCAGACCTGACCTTGTACCGCTGGATCTCATCTTGGAACTGAGCAAATTGCAGGACAAGGTGCCGCCGTTTCCCATAGCCCAGGTAAAAGAGATCTTGGAACAGGAACTTCGGGCCCCCATGGATAAATATTTTGCAAGGTTTGACGAGATTCCCCTTGCAGCGGCCTCAATCGGCCAGGTCCACCGTGCTCAGTTGGTTACCGGTGAAGAGGTAATCGTGAAGGTCCAGCGGCCGGGGATCAAGAAGGCTATTGAAGTTGATCTTGAGATTCTCCACCACCTGGCCATATTGATGGAAAGACACATAGGAGAGGCCAAAGTATTTCAGCCGACAAAAATCGTCGATGAGTTTGCAGTCAGCATAGAAAAGGAAATCAATTATGAGGTTGAGGCCCAGCATGCAGAGCGTTTTGCCAGGCAGTTCGCCAACAACAAATTCATTTACGTCCCGAAGATATACAAACTGACAACAACGAAACGCGTCCTAACCATGGAGTATGTGGACGGCATTAAGGTCTCTGATGTCGGCCTCCTGGAACATTCGGGCCTTGACTGTAAAATAATAGCCTCCCATGGCGCAGACCTGACCTTTGAACAGATCTTCAAGCATGGTTTTTTCCATGCAGATCCTCATCCGGGAAACATCTGCATCTTGCCGGGAAACGTTATCTGCTATCTTGATTTCGGTATGATGGATTATGTTGATAAACGATCAATAGATACATTTACCGATATCATCTTAGGCTATGTCAAATGGTGATAAGGCAGTCGTCGCTGAGGCTACCATGCGGCTCGTGGAGTGGGACGAGAATCCTGACCTCCGAGCCCTGGAAGGTGATATCGAAGGGTTCATCGACCGGTATCTCAACAAACCGCTCAAAGGAATGCATATAGGTGATATAGTGCGGGAATCCCTCAGGCTTTTTGCGCGGCACGGTCTGAGGCTGCCGCCGGACATCTTTTTCATGATCAAGGCCATATCAGAAGTACAAAGCATCGGACTCATACTGGATCCTGCTTTCGATATATTCACCAAAGCGGCCCCATTTATTAAAAAAATTCAGACAGAGCGCATGAATCCCAGTCGTTTCATAGATGATTTCCTTACCTTGAGCAGTCATCTGAGGCAGTTTCCTCTAGATCTTCATGACCTTCTGAAACAGCTTAAACAGGGAAAAGGCAAGGTGCGAATTGAGCACAGAGGACTCGAACCACTCATTTTCGGTATCTACCGTTCCTCCAACCGCATCGCATTCTCATTCATTATTGCTTCCTTAATAATAGGTTCCTCACTAATCATTACAACCCATGCAGGTCCGTCTATTTACGGGCTTCCCTTCCTTGGCCTTCTCGGCTTTTCCATAGCTGCCATTTTATGCTTGTGGCTTCTTATTCTGATCCGGCGATCCGGCAAACTCTGAGCATTGTCAAGCCGGTCTTCAGCCTAACATCCCTGTCTCTGTTGAAGTAGCATTTGCTGCCGGCAGGTAAAAGCGTTCGACATAATCTTTTACCATTCGATCCGCATTGAAGCGCCAGCCAAGGGTCAGCATTGCATGCTTCATCCGCTTGACCCACTGTGATGGGACACCATGGGCGTCTCTCTGATAATACAGGGGGATTACCTCCTGTTCGAGTGTATCATAGAGATATTCAGAATCCCTCTGGTTCTGAACCGCCAGGTCATTGTCCATGCCGCCATGGCCGATGGCAAATCCGTTTTTACCGTCATATGCCTCGTTCCACCATCCATCCAGCACTGAGAGATTGAGGCCCCCGTTGAGGATCACCTTCTGGCCGCTGGTGCCGCAAGCCTCCAACGGACGCCTCGGGGTGTTCAACCACACATCCACACCCTGAACAAGATGGCGTGCAACATTATAATCATAGTTCTCCACAAATACGATACTGCTCCTGAACTTTTTCGAATAGCTGAACTGGGCGATCCGCTGCAGGAGGTGCTTACCTTCGTTGTCCTGGGGGTGTGCCTTGCCGGCAAAGATGATCTGTATGGGGCGCCCCCTGTCCTTGATAAGACGGGTCAGACGTTCGAGTTGTGATAAAATCAGGTCTCCCCGTTTGTATGTGGCAAACCTTCGGGCACACCCGATGGTCAGTACATCAGGGTCAAGGATATGTTCTATCTTTTTTACAATATCTCTGTGTCCCAGGCGCTGGGCCTGTATCTTCAGGCGACGTCTCACAAAGTGGATGAGACGCATCTTCAGAGTCTGGTGTGTCTCCCATAGCTCTGCGTCGTCAATATCAGCAACCTTTTCCCAGACATCCGGATGTATCATGCGTGTGGCCCAGTCCTCGCCAAGGCGTGTCTGAAACAGCTGGTACATTTGGGGAGCAAGCCAGGATAACATGTGTACTCCATTGGTGATGTGACCTATGGGAACCTCTGATTCGGTTCTATCCGGCCAGAGGCAGTTCCACATGAGACGGCTCACGTCACCGTGGATTGCCGAGACACCGTTGGCCAGGCGCGAGCTCTTCAGTGCCAGGACTGTCATGCAGAAGGTCTCTGTGTTGTCAGACGGATTGACCCGTCCGAGCGCCATAAAATCTCTATGGGACAGCCCTAAATTATCCCTGAAGAGACCAAGATGCTCCTCAATCAGATCCGGGGAGAACCTGTCGTGACCGGCCGCAACAGGGGTGTGCGTGGTAAAGACGGTATACAGTGAAACACGCCGGTGGGCTCGCTTGAATGGAATGTGGTCGTATTCCATAACCCTTTTTACCTCTTCGAGGATGGCAAATGCGCTGTGTCCTTCGTTCAGGTGAAGCACTCCCGGCGAAATATTAAGCCCCTGCAGGATTCGAGCCCCGCCGATTCCCAGCAGCAGTTCCTGGCGAATACGCCTTTTCTGGTCGCCGCCGTAGAGCCTGGAGGTTAGTTCCCGGTCTTCTTGTGAGTTGCTCTCAATGTTGGAATCGAGCAGCATCAAACGGATGCGGCCTACCTGAACCTGCCAGACCCTTGCCAGGAGAGGGTTGGTCCGGGTATCTATCCGTACGACCAATTGTACACCGCTGGAATCCATAACCGGCCGTAGCGGCAGTTTGTGGACATCGAGGTTGATATAATCTTCTTGCTGCCACCCGTCCTTGTTCAGGCGCTGAATGAAATAGCCCTGGTGATAGAGCAGGCCGATCCCGATCAGAGGAACACCCAGGTCAGAGGCGCTTTTCAGATGGTCTCCCGCCAGTATTCCCAAGCCCCCTGAATAGATGGGAATTGATTCATGAAGGCCGAATTCGGCAGAAAAGTATACAACGGGACGGTTGTTAAGATTCCCGCAATGAATGGCTCCCCAGGTATTTTGCTGTTCCACATACTCGTTAAGTCGTCTGAAGGCATAGTTTATCCTGCTGTGGAGAACAAGTTCGGATGCGCGTTCCTCAAGCTGTGCAGATGTAATCTGATTAATAAAGGCAACTGGGTTGTGCTCCACCTGGCGCCAGAGAAGGGGATCCAGGTCACTGAGTCTGTTGCTGATAAGTTCAGGGTGCCATGTCCACCAGAGATTATCAGCCAGAGCACGAAGACGATTATGAAGATCACTTTTCGTATCTTTCATATATCCCCCCCCACGCATTAATTGAGATGTATGAGAAATTTGTAAAAACAAGGTAATGCATAAAAATATATCATACATTCATCATTAATAACAAGGGGGAGGGAGCATATAAGACCTATTTCAAACAAACTGATTCAAAAAGTCGTTTAATGAGAAAGGTACAATTCCTGGAAACCACATATCTTGTGCTAATGTATTAGGTTCAATATCCACCACGTATGCTGGTGGATGATATTAAAGGGTAAAAGCTCAGAGAGTCAGTGTTTACCTGATCGCATATTGAAAATTGATTACATGGAAAAACAATCACGGAAAAACAAGTCGATGCTGATTTCCATTCCTATCAACAGTAACTCAATGAAATCAATAATACCATTTAATATATAGTCGATGAAATTTGCGAAACTTTTCATAGTGCGATCTCCATTTATAAACAGTGTGGAAAGTATACTATCCAGTTTAGTATGAGAAAGAAAATATCATGTCAAGTTATTAGTTAATTATAACAAGGGCTGAATTCATGGATTTCGACGGATATGAGTTGCTTTCTCTGCCAGGCCGTTTTATATCCGATCATTGGTGCTCAAAACCTTATAAAAAGGAGAAGTGAGATGACCCTGTGTCCGATTGCCTTAGTTGCCAGCTGCAAGAAATGTCCAATATTCACAGTCTGCCCCCTGAAAAGCGTCATCGGAGATTACAAGAAGCCGGACCAGAGGCAAACGAAGCAGCGCGAAAAAAAAGCACCGAGCAGCTCGAAACGTAAAAGGTAGATTGAGACGACGAGGACTTTGGAAATGCCAAGATCACCTTCTCCCTTTTTAATACAGATGTCAGCCACTAACCGCCACTGAGATCCATCGTTATTCTAAGAAGGTGCAGACAATGCCCTCACGTGACTCGGGGAAAATATTGGCCACATCAAAAAGCCTAACCGTTTACGAAAAGAATCAGATAAATACAATAAAGGCCTGGAAAATGAAAACCCCGGATGTTATCAGCCAGGCCGTTGGTTTGTTATCATATCCGGCTACAAGGGCGATACAACAAGCAATTCCGGAAACCGCTATTTTATTGATATTCCATGCAGTAAATTTTTTAGCCAATGAAATAGCCGATATAGGTGACATAGAAAAAGCCGCAGGGGTCAGCCAAATACGTGACCTGAAGAATAAAGATCTCAAACTTTCAGATGAACTTTCAAATAGCATTCATAACTGGGCTATCGGGATAGCTGTAGCACAAGGAGGAGCGGCAGGCGCTGCCGGGTTGGTTGGGTTGGCTGCCGACATTCCTGCAATTATTATGCTTGCACTCAGAACAATCCATAAAATCGGCCTGTGTTATGGCTACGAATGCCGCTCGGAAATGGACAAGAATTTTGCTTTGGGCATTCTTTCTGTTTCAGGGGCCAACTCAATGAGTGAAAAAATCGAGGCATTAGAAACGCTGCGTTTTATCGAACTCACCATCGCAAAGCAGGAGTGGAAAACCATAGCTGAAAAAGCAGCCGGTCGACAACTTTCAAAAGAAGGTGGCATCATTGCCTTAAGAAACCTTGTAAAACAACTTGGCATTAATATTACCAAGCGTAAGGCCATGCAGGCGGTCCCTGTCATTGGGGCTGCTGTCGGTGCCTCCGTGAATGGCTGGTATCTTAAAGATGTGGGTTGGACGGCACGCAGGTCATTTCAGGAAAGATGGTTGGTTGATAACAAGAAAGTCAAAGGAATTTATTGAAGTATTATGCCTAAGAATCCCCATGTTCGACCGTCCGACATTCGTGGCTTCAGCCGACTCGCTATGGACGCGATTATCGCTCTGACAGACCTGGTAGAGACCATGCACCACAACATCAGCCGCGTTCCGGGCATTCTTGGCACAACCACTCTGGATCGCACGACCGGTATGACAGGGTTGGTTTACCAGATCATCAGGGGAGTTACCCGCCTGGTGGGAGGAGGGATCGACTCGGTGCTCGCGCAGCTGGTTCCACTTATCGGGCATGGGCCATCGTCAGGCGAGCGCGAAGCCGTGCTGGCGGCCCTGAACGGTATCCTGGGCGACCACCTCGCTGCCAATGGGAATCCACTGACGATTTCCATGAGGCTGCGATACCACGGGCAGCCGCTTGAACTGACAAGGCAGTCTTTAACTGCAGCGATCCTTAAGCCCTGCGGTAAAATACTCATTCTCGTGCATGGGCTGTGCATGAATGATCTGCAATGGCGGCGCAACGGGCATGACCACGGCGCGGCCCTGGCTATCACTGCCGGTTTCACGCCGGTGTATCTGCATTACAACAGTGGCCTTCATATCTCCACAAACGGTCGCGATCTTGCCGAAATGATTGAGGACCTGCTTCAGGCCTGGCCGGTACCTGTGGATGAACTGGTCATCATGGGACATAGTATGGGCGGGTTGGTTGCCCGCAGCGCCTGCCATTACGGCAAGGCTGAAGGGAACGATTGGCTGCGATACCTGCGTAAACTTGTCTTCCTCGGTACCCCACACCATGGTGCCACACTGGCACGGGGAGGCGCCTGGGCAGGAGTCATTCTGGAGGTCAGCCCATACACGGCCGCCTTTGCCCGTCTCGGAAAAATTCGCAGCTCAGGCATTACCGACCTCCACTACGGCAGCCTGCTGGATGAAGACTGGGAGCATCAGGACCGTTTTGCACGTTCAACAGATATCAGGCAAGACGTACCTCTGCCGGACGGTGTGCAGTGCTACGCCGTAGGGGGCTCGATCGCAAAGAAAGCGAGCACTCTGAGCGAGCAACTCCTTGGCGATGGACTGGTGCCTTTGCGCAGCGCGCTAGGACAGCATGCAAATCCCAGGCGGAACCTGCCTATCTTAGAATCGCAGCAGTGGATCGGGTACGGCATGAATCACATGGACTTGTTGGATAGCCCAGAAGTTTACGAGCAGGTCCGACAGTGGCTGTCATGACCTTCATGTGCCGGTTTCAAACGTCTTAACAGGATTGCAAGCCGTATCTGCCGGCGGTTAACCTTGCTGTTACGAATCCCTGGAAAGTCGCATTCTTAAAGGCGCAACCATCTGTTGACAGCATGAGTTATCTATGGTCTAGATATAACTTATCGTTATAATAAGGGGTGAGGAATATGGAAGACACGGATCTTCAGTTGATTCGTAAACTCATCTCCAAAGACAAGGATCTCAAAGGTCTTTGGGATGAACATCAGGGGTATGAGGAAAAACTTGCGCTGTTGAACAAGAGAAGATACCTGAGCACCGAAGAAGAAATACGGCGCAAGGAAATCCAGAAGCTCAAGCTGCAAGGTAAAGACAAGATTGAGGACATCCTGCGCAAATACCGTAACGAATTAGGGTAGAGCGGCTAAGGATACCATTGAATTGACGTTGAGAGGTTTCAGAACAGGTGAGTGTTAAAAAGATTACAGGTGCATACGCATTTATTGAGGCCCTGCGGTGCGAAGGTGTCAAGCACATCTTCGGCTATCCCGGAGGGGCGGTACTGGATATATTTGATGCCATCATGGATGCGCCGGATATCCAGTTCATTCTGTCCAGGCACGAGCAGGGTGCGGTTCATGCTGCAGACGGATATGCCCGGGCCAGCGGCAGGGTGGGGGTGGCACTGGTCACCTCTGGTCCCGGCGCTACGAACACGGTGACGGGCATCGCTACTGCCTGTATGGACTCGATTCCCATCGTGGTTTTTTCCGGGCAGGTGTCGACAAATCTTATCGGAAACGACGCATTCCAGGAGGCGGATACCGTAGGCATAACACGTCCTTGCACCAAGCATAACTATCTTGTCAAGGACTGCGCCGATCTGCCCAGGGTCATCAAAGAGGCCTTCTACATAGCCGCCACCGGAAGGCCCGGCCCGGTTCTGGTTGACATCCCCAAGGATGTCATGAAAGGTCTCATCGCCTTCAAATATCCTGACAAGGTCCTGCTGGAAGGCTACTGCCCCAACTATCGGGGCCATCCAGGCCAGATCAAACGGATCGTAAGCACAATTCTAAAGAGCAGAAGGCCCGTTATCTATGCCGGCGGGGGCGTAGTAATCTCCAATGCCTCAGAGGAGCTCATTTCCCTTGCCAGGCAACTTCGTATTCCGGTAACCACCACACTCATGGGACTTGGCGCTTTTCCTGCCGATGACCCGCTCTGGCTCGGCATGCTCGGTATGCACGGTACCTATGCAGCCAACATGGCCGTGACCGAGTCGGACTGCCTGATAGCCATAGGTGCCAGGTTCGATGACCGCGTTACAGGAAAGGTGGATGAGTTCTCTCCCAAGGCCAGGATTATCCATATCGACATCGATCCCACCTCCATCAGTAAAAATGTCCGTGTTGACCTGCCCGTAGTTGGAGACTGCAAGTTCGTGCTGACTGACATGCTTGATGGAATAAAGGAGAAGATTCATGATGTCCATGAACTTACCAGCGGCATCGGAGACTGGCTTGACCAGATAAATCAATGGAAGCATGAACAGCCCCTGCGTTATGAGCAAGGTGATTCGCTGAAACCTCAGTACGTGATCGAAAAAATAAACGAGCTTGCCCCTGAAGATACAATTATCTCAACCGAGGTCGGCCAGAACCAGATGTGGACGGCACAGTTCTTCAAGTTCAACAAGCCGAGACACTTTCTCACCTCCGGAGGGCTTGGCACCATGGGCTATGGTTTTCCTGCCGCCATTGGCGCCCAGGCGGCCTTTCCCGACCGTACGGTTATAGACATAGCAGGGGACGGCTCCATCCAGATGAACATCCAGGAGCTTGCCACTGCAGTCCAGTACCAGCTGAACGTGAAGGTCATGATCATCAACAACGGCTTTCTGGGCATGGTAAGACAGTGGCAGTCGCTCTTTTACCGGGGCAGGTACTCTCATACCTCAATGGCTTTTTCACCTGATTTCGTGAAACTGGCAGAGGCCTACGGTGCATATGGAATACGTGTGGATAAACCATCCGAGGTGGAGGGTGCCATACGCAAGGCCCTTTCCATAAAAGGCCCTGTCTTTGTTGATTTCCATGTGGAGCCGGAGGAGGATGTCTATCCGATGGTGCCGGCAGGCGCGCCTATAAACAACATGCTTCTGGTTTGAGGTATCTTATGCGGCACGCAATATCAATACTTGTAGATAATCAACCCGGTGTTCTTTCCCGAGTTGTGGGTCTTTTCTCGGGCAGGGGTTTC
This sequence comes from uncultured delta proteobacterium, assembly GCA_963785235.1. Lineage (GTDB taxonomy): Bacteria > Desulfobacterota > Desulfomonilia > UBA1062 > UBA1062 > MWEI01. The sequence goes on from CAWAUM010000005.1 coordinate 193,214, forward strand.
AACATCGAGTCCCTCTCCGTAGCGCCCACCTTGGACCCATCGAAATCCAAGATGGTCATCATCACTTCCGGCAATGATCAGGTGCTTGAGCAGATCAAGAAGCAGCTCAACAAGATCATCAACGTTATCAAAGTGGTGGATTTTATGGAAAAGAACTTTGTGGAGCGTGAGATGATCCTCATAAAGGTCAAGGCCAAGGAAGAGACCAGGGCTGAGGTGCTGCGTATCTCGGACATCTTTCGGGCAAAAGTAGTGGATGTGTCACAGAGCTCCTATACGCTCGGATTGACCGGCGATCAGGATAAACTCAAAGCATTTATCGACCTGCTTGCCCCGGCCGGGATCATTGACTTCATACGCACAGGCACCATAGTAATGGAAAGAGAAATGCAGTCAAAGAGGAGGAATGATCAATGAAGGTTTATTACGATAAGGATGCTGATCTCAAGCTGATAAAGTCCAAAAAAGTCGCTATCATGGGCTACGGATCACAGGGGTTTGCCCATTCCAACAATCTGAATGAATCCGGTGTGGATGTGGTAGTGGGCCTGAGGGAAGGCAGCCTGTCTGCTGCAAAGGCCAAGAAGGCCGGACTGAAGGTGATGACACCGTCGGACGCCGCCAAGTGGGCGGACGTGGTGATGATGCTCATCCCCGATGAACTTCAGGCCGCCGTTTATAAGAGTGACATTGCACCGCATATGAAAAAGGGAAAGTACCTGGTTTTTGCCCATGGGTTCAATATTCATTTCAGCCAGATCACACCTCCTGCGGGTGTGAGCTGCTTCATGGTTGCGCCCAAGTCGCCCGGACACATGGTGAGGTATGAATACACCCAGGGCAGGGGCGTGCCCATGCTCATTGCCATCCATGCCGATCCCACAAAGGACACAAAGAAGCTCGCACTCTCGTATGCGTGTGCCATGGGCGGCGGTAAGGCCGGAATACTGGAGACAACCTTCAAAGAGGAGACAGAGACTGACCTCTTCGGCGAGCAGGCAGTGCTCTGCGGTGGTGCCACGGCGCTCATCCAGGCCGGGTTCGAGACCCTGGTGGAGGCGGGCTATGCCCCTGAAATGGCCTACTTCGAGTGTCTGCATGAGCTCAAGCTCATTGTTGACCTCATCTATGAGGGCGGCATCTCCAATATGCGATATTCCATCAGTAACACTGCGCAATACGGCGATATCACCAGGGGGCCGGTGCTCATCGATGAGGAAGTGAAGAAGCGGATGAAGAAGGTCCTCACAGACATCCAGGACGGAAGCTTTGCCAAGGAGTGGATCCTCGAGAACATTGCAGGACGACCCACCTTCAATGCACTCACCAAAAAGGGCGAAGAGCACCTCATCGAGAAGACCGGGGAACAGCTCAGGGCAATGATGTCCTGGATCGGAAAGGACAAAAAAGTCGATAAGAAGCTGAACTAACATGAACATACGTAAGGAAGGTTTCCCGTTTATTGCAATCGCCACTGCCCTGTTCGGGCTGTTTTTTCTTACAGGCAAGCTAGCATTGCGCCTTCTGGGTCTCGTCCCTGTGCTCTTTGTCACCTGGTTCTTCCGGGACCCGGACCGGAGGGTGCCTGACGAGAAAGGGATTGTCGTCTCCCCTGCAGATGGTAAGGTTATCGAGGTCTATCAGACTGAAGATGGCAAAGTTGGACCGTGCACCAAGGTAGCGGTCTTCATGTCGGTATTCAGTGTTCATGTGAACCGCGCGCCAATGTCCGGAACAGTTCTGGAAGTACTCTACAAGCCCGGGGCGTTTCATGTAGCCAGCCTTGGCAAAAAGACCGAGGCGAACGAACGGATGATCACCTATATCGCTACCGATGACGGCATATTCAGGGTTGACCAGGTGGCAGGGCTTATCGCGCGGAGGATCATATGCTGGCTTACACCTGGAGATAAGGTGATCCAGGGAGACAGGATCGGGCTTATCAGGTTCGGGTCGCTCCTTGAATGTTATCTACCAAAAGGTTATACCGCGACCTGTGAGTGCGGGCAAATGGTACAAGCCGGAACAAGTGTGATCGGAAGGAGGAGCACATGAGACCGCTGAGAAAAAGACGTGAGGTAATTGAGAAACGGAAGAGGTCAGTGCCTTTTTTGCCGAATTTCATCACCACCATGAGTCTGTTCTGCGGCTTCTACTCCATCATGTTCTCTCTGAAGGCCGATTTTCATAAGGCAGCTATTTTTATCATCATAGCTGCCTTTATAGATGGACTCGACGGGAGGGTGGCCCGTATGACGAACACCACCTCTGAGTTCGGCAAACAGTATGATTCGCTTTCAGACCTGGTTGCCTTCGGTGTTGCTCCTGCCATAATGGTTTATCTCTGGCAGCTCAATGCCTTCGGCAGGCTGGGCTTCATCGCAACCTTCCTTTTTGTGGCCTGCGGGGCGTTGCGTCTGGCAAGGTTTAATGTTGACACATCAGGATCCATGACAAACTTTACCGGGCTTCCCATTCCGGTTGCCGCGGCCGGGGTGACCTGCACCTATCTGTTGACCGAGGAGATTGCCTCGATGATAGGGGTAACTATGACACTGGCGCCGGTGACGATCCTCATAGGTGTATACATCCTGTCATTTCTTATGGTGAGCAACATCCCCTACCCGAGCTTCAAGCATGTCAACTACATCAAGGCGCATCCGTTCCAGCTTCTTGTAGCAGGTGTCCTGCTGCTCGGGGCTGTAGCGCTGAGACCTGAGATTATGCTCTTCGCCCTGGCCATGGCATTTATTGTGGGAGGGGCGCTTTGGAGTGGCTTAATGTACATGATTCAGGCAAGAAATGAGAAGAAAGGGATAATAAAAGAAGATACCCATGAAGGCGTCGCAGGACATGATAATCATATTTGATGCAACGAGGAGATAATACCTGTGGGAATGACTATAGCCGAAAAGATCCTGGCTGCGCATTCGCAGGTTGAAGTATTTCAGCCGGGAGACATTATAAAGGTTAATGTGGACGTGGCTCTGGCTAACGATATCACTGCGCCCATTGCCATTCAGGCCGTAAAGGAAAGCGGTGTTGAAAAGATTGCTTACGCCGATAAGGTCGTGTTCGTTCTCGATCACTTCACGCCCAACAAGGACATCGCCTCTGCCAACCAGTGCAAGTATGTTCGGGATTTTGCACACCAGCAGGCCATCGAAAAATTTTTCGACGGCGGCGAGGCTGGCGTCGAGCATGCCCTGCTCCCTGAGAAAGGCCTTGTGCTGCCAGGCGACCTCATCATCGGGGCTGACAGCCACACCTGCACCTACGGCGCCCTGGGCGCGTTTGCAACAGGCGTAGGCAGCACGGACCTTGCTGGCGCCATGATAACAGGCCAGGCATGGATGAAGGTGCCTCGTACCATGAAGTTCGTCTTCAACGGCACACTTCAGCCGTGGGTGGGAGGCAAGGACCTCATCCTGTATCTCATCGGCAAGATCGGGGTGGACGGCGCCCTGTACAAGGTCATGGAGATGGAAGGCCCTGCCATTTCGGCTTTAGAGCTTTCCGACCGCTTGAGCATGTCCAATATGGCAATCGAGGCAGGGGCCAAGGCAGGCATCATGGCTGCTGATGAAAAGACGATAAACTATGTCAAAGCACGCGCCACCAGGGGGTATACGGTTTTCAAGAGTGATGCGGATGCGGTTTATGATTCTCTCACCACCTTTGACTGCGGTGAAATAGAGCCCCAGGTGGCATTCCCCCACCTGCCTGAAAACGCAAGAGGTATCAGCGAGGCAGGGGAGGTAAGGATCGACCAGGTGGTTATCGGTTCGTGCACCAACGGGCGTATTGAAGATCTGCGCATTGCTGCACAGATCATGAAGGGCAACAAAGTGGCAAAGGGCCTGCGCTGCCTTATCCTGCCGGCAACACCCGAGGTGTATGGCCGGGCCTTGGCCGAGGGAATCATTGACATCTTTCTCAAGGCCGGCTCCATCATCGGACCGCCCACGTGCGGCCCATGTCTGGGCGGACACATGGGCATCCTTGCCAAGGGCGAAAAGGGGCTTGCCACCACGAACCGGAACTTTGTTGGCAGGATGGGAGACACGGCAAGCGAGGTCTACCTCTGCGGGCCTGCTGTTGCAGCGGCCTCAGCTGTGACAGGCAAGATATCCGCGCCCCAGGAGGTGGTGAAATGAACTTTAAAGGAAGGGCTTTCAAATTCGGCAACGACGTGGACACCGATGCCATCATCCCGGCCCGGTACCTGAGCACCTCAGACCCCGAGACATTGAAAAAGCACTGCATGGAAGATGCCGATCCCGAGTTTCCCGGCAAGGTAAAGAAGGGCGACATCATCGTTGCAGGCAAGAACTTCGGGTGCGGGTCATCCCGCGAGCATGCACCTATCGCCATCAAGGCATGCGGGGTCAGTTGCGTCATAGCGCCGAGTTTTGCGCGAATCTTTTTCCGCAACAGCTTCAACATGGGGCTTCCCATCTTTGAATCGGACGAGGCGGCTACCGCCATTGCCGAGGGCGATACGGTGGAGGTGGACGCTGACAGCGGTCTCATAAAGGATCTCACCACCGGGAGCCAATTTCAGGCACGCCCAATACCGTCGTTCATGCAGGAGCTCATTGCTGACGGCGGGCTGATGGAACATATCCAGAAGACTGGGGGTATCTAGCTCTTTTCGCCCTGGAAGTTGTTATAGAGTTTTTCTCGAATTTGCAGATATTAGAGGGGGCATAGTGCCGGTTATCATTTTTGAGCTTTTCCTGTGGTCTGTGTTCCTTGCGAATCTATTTCTTGCGGGTCATCACTTTCAAGAAATATGAAAAACCATAAAGTTATCGCGTGAGATCAATGGTTTCAAGATTTAAAGAATAGTTGACCCACTACCTATTATATTCTTCTCTTGAAACAACTTTACTCTTGAAGGGACGATTTATTATTGCTATATAATAATGACGTTTCATTACTTGATATGAGTAGGAGGAATTCTCGTCGTGGCCTGTAGGAATATGAAATTGAGAATTCGTATTAACAATAGATTAAACACATTATTATTGCATTCAATATGGTCTGCATTTTTCTTCAGATGAACTGTTAGAGGTATCACTATGATAATACTAAAAAGCATTCTTGTAATGATTCTAACTTTTACAGCCCTGCTCCCAACCTTGGGTTTTAGTACAGTATTGCAGGTGACCTGGAGTGCTAATACCGAGAACGACCTGGCAGGTTATAAAGTATACTGCGGTACTCAATCAAAAATCTATGGACAGCCTATTGATGTTGGAAAAGCAAGAAGCTATCAGATCAATAATGTCCTGGGCGGAACTTCCTACTATGTGTCATTGACTGCCTATGACACCTCTGGAAATGAATCAGCCAAATCAGGAGAAAAGAGTATAAATGTCCCTTATACCATTACTCTTGTTTCTCCTTCTAATGGTGCAACTTGCTCGTCAAATCCGACGCTTACATGGATGGGGAATGGGTTCAAGAGCTATAGGGTATTTATCTCCATCACCGGTGGGTTGATCTACACCCAGGTCTACTCAGGAAGCAATACCTGCACCACACTTGATCCATTCCTGATTTGGCTCTTTATCCCACCGTTCATCCCTGTTACCTGGTATGTTGAGGGAACAACTTTGAATGGTCAGATCATAAATAGCAAAAGCAGTACGTTCACCAAGAGATAAGTATACCTTAACAATTAACAAGAATTTCAAAATTGATCAGGAGATCATCTGTTTTAGGATTTCTCAAGACCTTGATGATATAGCAGTTATGTTCACTACGATAAAAGTTATGAATCCTTGGATTTCAGATTTATGCGTATAAGAAAGCTTTCCGTATCAGACATATCGCCGATAATCTTTCTCAGTGGCTGGGGGAGTTTCTTGATGAGCGTTGGTGTGGCAATAATCTGCTCTTCCTGGGCCAGCTTGGGCTGCTGGTAGATGTCTATCACCTCAAGTTCGTAGCGGCCTTCCAGGTAGGTTTCACAGAGTTTTTTGACCTTGGTGATTGCTTCGGTTGACTTTGGGGTCATCCCTGTAACATACAGCTGAAGGACATGCTTCGCCTGGTCTCGCAATGCTGCCGCTTTTTCAAATTCCTTAGTGCTCGTTTTCACTCTCTTCATCTATGTCTCTGTTTCACCAAATTGATTTTTCACTTCATCAAGCCATAGGTAAGTCTAACTATCTTAATACTGAGCTTGGTCAAGTCAAGGTATTCATCGGGACAGGGAAGAGGTGACAGAGCTGACCAACTGAAAAATGATGGCAAAAACCATGCAACATATTTTCTTCTACTTAATTAAAACCCTTATCACTATATGTTCCATCTAAAATTATGACAAAGTAATAAAGGAGGCATATTATGGAAAATTGTTTAGAGTGTATAAAAGATGGTGGTGGAGAAGGTTGTCTACCTTTATGCAAATTAGATTAATTAATAAAGGGGGAATCAATTAAATTCCCCCTTTATCAAATCCCTTTCCTGATGATTATGTGCTGAACTGTGGAGTCTTAAATAATATGTTCTATGTGTAGATTTCGTTATGGTCTGGGATGAAGTGATCTTCATATGTTTCAAACAAAGATCATAGTTTTTAGGGCCTTTGGAATGCACCAAGTTATCGCAGAAATCTCTGGTTCATGATCTGAGATTGCGGCCGAACATTACGAGATTACGCAGTTATTTCTAAGCAATTAATTTACTAAGTCCAGGCAATAACAGCTTCGAATAGAGGTGTTTTCAAGCCTTCACATGAAGTTGGACAGCTTGAACATGACCAGGAAGGGTATGGTAGGGAGTTTTTCCCTATGCGCCCCGAACACCTTCGTTTCTGTGCCGCCGAACCGTGATTTGGTGAAATACAGCCCCTTGAAGCTGAATATCCAGTTGCCATAATTGTACAGGAGACGATTGATCTTTTTCTGTATGCCCGATTCGCAGGGCATGTCATCATCTTCGATCACCAGGGGGCACAGGCCGAGGTTGATATGCTCCACGCCTTCAAGTTTGAATACCTCCATGGCATGGTTCATGAGCGGGTAGAAGATGCCCGATTTAAATCTGTTGGAAAAACGAGAAATGTTGGGTACATAGCCGATGATGCGGTTATCGGAATAGATGGGATCGAAAAAGATGAATCCCACAAGTTCTCCGTTCAGATATGCATAGAATTTTCTCGTTCCCTCTTCATATTCCATTTCCATGGGTCTTATGAGGAACCCGATCTCGCGGTTTCTTACCTTGCGTGTCTTCAACCATTCACCCGTAAGCTGACGGCATCCATTGCCGGGGCAGTCTTCGCTGAAGACAACCCCTTCTTTCCTGGCATGATTTACCGATGTCCTTATGATCTGCTTTTTCTTGCCTTTCAGGTCCCAATTTTCGAGATCCAGCAGGATTTCGACCCCGAATTGAGTGGCATAAAATCCGAATCTATTGTGGAGCAGCATTGCCGTTTCTTCTGAGATCTGCACAAAGGTTGTATGCGTGCCGCCTTTGAGAAATTCCCTGAGCAGAATCTCTCGGTCCTTCATGTCGCAAACGGGATCAGCGAGTGATAAACGATTACCCCATTTTTCTCTGAAGGCCATAAAGCCTAGGCCGGGTACGTCGAAATAGTGCATTTCAGGCTGAAGAATTGAAAAGGACATACAATGGGTTCCATACTTCCTGAGGTATGAAAGCCGTTCTTCAAGGGTAAAGAGATCAACCCCTCCCGTGATCCTTGGCCGGTAGAGGTCTATGGGAACAATCTTGGCCCTCGAAATGTCTGCACGTGGTTTAGTCTGTGCCAGAGTACTCACGTAGGTGTATCTCCTTTTAAGGTTTTTCTAATCAACAATATCCTAGCGGTTTTTCCCCAAACGCTCATGGCTCGTGACCCAGTCCAGCGATGCGATGGCTCCGGCAAGGGAGATCTCACCGGCCGTTGCTGCAGCGGCAACGATCTCTGCAAATTTCAAGACCTTGCCCTGGCCATAACAGTCAAGTGATTCCAGGCATTCACGCTGGGTGGGCAGCCCCGTACCGCCGCCATATGTGGCCACGATCAGAGAGGTAAGTGTCAGCGACCCATAAAAATCACCTTCCGGTGTGACCTCGGTACATACCATACCGGCAGATGATTCGGATACGTTCGCCACATCCTGGCCCGTTGCCATGAAGATTGCGGCCAGGGCATTGGCTGCATGGAGACCGTTACTCGAAGCACCTGCCATGAAGGCCCCGGTCTGGCAGGCCCTGCATAGGTAATCCAGCGTAACAGGGTCAACCCTCATATGCTGGATCATTACCTCTTTCGGGATGTGGATCTCGCCAATGACCCTCTTGCCGCGGGTGATCAGGTTGTTGATGAAAGAGGCCTTCTTGTCAGTGGAGATGTTTCCGTCCAGATAGAAGTGACGAACTGTATTCACCTGGGAGAGTATCCAGTTGGATGCCGTGTATGTACACATGCTGACCATGTTTTGTCCGGCGGCATCGCCGGTGAAGTAGTTGAATCTAACGTATACGAGCCTGCTGGCCATATACTTCTCTATAGACAGGAGCTTTGCAACCTTTGAGGCGGACTCGGCATGCATCCTGATCTCATCCATATGTTCATCGATCCACAGCATGAAGTCCCTGCCTTCACGTGCCGAATCGAAGGCAAATGCCGGCGAGCGCTGCATGTGATCTTCAACTACGGTAACCTTTACGCCCCCGCACATATTGATGAGTTTCATCCCCCGGCTATAGGATGCCACCAGACTTCCTTCGCTCGTGCACATGGGGATGAAGAATTCACCCTTGGCATGTTCGCCATTAACCTTGAGCGGTCCGGCAAACCCCAGGGGGATCTGCGCCACGCCGGTGAAATTCTCAATATTTCCCTTGGTGAGGATGGGGTCAAAGGAATGTTGCTTTATATGCTTGAACTGGGCGCCGGTGTACCCTTCTAAAAACTCCTGCCGCTGCCGGACAATATCCATGTTGTAGTTGTCAAGCTTGTCATAGGGCATCTTCTTCTGGGCTTCTCTGGCCTCGATGACTGAGTCTGAGGCCTCCAGATCCAGTAATCCATAAAGATCAGTGTGGAAGGATATGGTTATAGTGTGCTGTGTGTTTTTTGCTAACGCCGTTGTCCGCACAGTGAATTCCACATCTTCGCCCATGGGGAAAGCAAGGGGTTGTTCCGGGTTTATCAGGGGGGCATTGAGGCAGGTTCCATTGCTCTTCATGGTTATGTCATCCAATGCGATTTCAAGCCCGTTGATGGAGATGCCAGCGAGTTCGGTGATCAGGGCATCCTTCATGGGGTTTTTCATGGAGAAATACACACCGTCATCAAGGTTTTTCAAGGTCCCGATAGAATAGATCTTCTTCATAATGATCGGTGGTATGGCAACATGACTCTTGTTCTCTTGAGTATTGCGGATCAGCACAAGCCCTGACTCTTTTGTTGTATTGCCCATTCGTTTTCCCTCTCGTTGAAGTATGAGATTTTATCCCAGCCAGTAATTATACGTTTTCAGATAGAGATAATGCCAAACTTATTTTTAATCAAAAATCATGCCAGGGAAAAGACAGGGTGAATATGGCAATAACCAACTGAATATACAAAAGATAAATATAACATTGTATCCATATGTAAATAATTCAATATGTGTAGAGGAAATCTTCTTCCGTTCTAAGAGAAGAAGATTCCTTTTCATGTCAAGCCAACGCGTGGGATTACATCAAAAACTGTAATTTAAGTGAGTTGTTTTCAGTTCATTTAGTGTTAGTGCCGCATCCTTTTTTCTGCTAATAACTTGCTACGATAATATCTGGAGAAAGCCTATGCCGGCAGGTTTAAAAGTAGCCATAGTGGAGCCCACCGAACTGGTAGGTGCCGAGATAACTAAGATCCTGGAAGACCGTAGTTTTCCCGTTGCAGAGTTGATCCTGCTTGGGGGAAGCCGCTCAGCCGGGGAGAGGGTTGAATTCCAGGGCACCGAAATTCCGGTTAAGATGCTGGACAGCCTCTCATTCACTGGCGTGGATCTGGCTTTTTTTGCGTGCGGTAAGGCAGTATCCATGGAATATGTCGCAAGGGCAAAGGCCGCAGGTTCTCTTATTATAGACCTCAGCTCCTGTTTTTCCCTTGCCGATTCAGTACCGCTCGTTGTGCCTGAGATAAACGCATCCGCACTGAAACTGCACCAGGGCATCGTTGCATGCCCCAGGGCGTCCACCATACAGTTGGTCCTGGCGCTGGGACCCATCCACAAGGCAGCCAGGATAAAGAGAGTCATTGTCTCGACCTATCAGGCCGTGTCTGACAACGGAGGCAGGGCCTTGGATGAACTTACTTCACAGATAAGGGATCTTTTCAGCTTCCGCGAGATAAGCAGCAAGATCTACCCTCAGCAGATTGCCTTTAATGCCCTGCCCCAGGTGAGGCCATTTGCGAAAGGCGGCTATACCGAAGAGGAAATGACCATCTGTTCGGAGACACAAAAAATCCTGGGTGACAAGAACTTGCGTATATCTGCCACCAGTGTGTATGTGCCGGTATTCTTCTCCAACGCCGAATCCATCCTCATTGAGACGGCGAAAAAGATCACACCCGAAGAGGTCAGGGAGATATTGGAAAAGGCCCCGGGCGTGGGGGTTGAGGACGACCCCGGCGCCAACCTGTATCCCACCCCCATCCACGCATCCGGAACAGACGAGTGCCTGGTGGGCAGGATCAGGCAGGACCTTTCCTCGGACAACGGTATAGTGCTGTGGAGCGTGTGCGACAATATCCGTAAAGGCGCTGCCCTCAATGCAGTCCAGATCGCAGAACTGCTTATATAAGTATCCTCATGATCATATAAAGGCAATGGTGATCATGCCATGAGAATGACGCTGGGACAATATCTGCCGCGAGATTCCTTTGTGCACAAGGTTGACCCCCGGGTTAAACTCTTTCTCATGGGCTTAGGTATAGGGATTACCTTCAAGCTGGAAGGGTTGCTTTCCCTGGCAGCACTTGTGCTGACCTGCATTGCATTCACCTTTTTTTCCAAAATATCATTGAAGAGTATCATGTCAGGACTGGCGCCGTTTCTGTGGCTCTTTCTTTTCACTGCAATCCTCCATATGTTCATGACACCAGGCGACCCTTTCCTTATCCCGTACACCACAAAGCAGGGGATCATGGGCGGCGGGCGCGTTGCCCTGCAACTTATGCTCGCCATCTGGATTTCAACACTCACCACGCTCACCACATCCCCCCTGGATACGGTTTGGGCCCTTGAGTGGTACATGAAACCACTCAAATATATGAACGTTCCCACTGATGAGATTGCCTTGGTGGTCATGCTTGCCATACGTTTCATTCCGCTGCTCTTTGAAGAAACCGACCGGATTATCAAGGCCCAGAAGGCCCGTGGCGTTGATCTGGAATCGTCCGGGTTCGTTCGCAAGGTGAAGTCCCTTGTTCCAGTGCTTGTTCCATTACTGCACAGTGTATTCAGGAGGGCGGACGATCTGGCGGTTGCCTTGACCCTTAGGGGCTACTCGCCCGGTATCACGAGGACCCGGATGAAGGAGATGGCCATGCATCGGGCAGATGTTATGGCCTTGGGTGGTGTGAGTTGCTGGTTTGTGGGGCTGCTTGTTCTCTAAGTATGAAGCACATGCCGGAATCATTTGTCATAACGCACAAATTTTTGTATAAAGGTTAATAGCTCGTTGCTTACTGGTGCCCGGCACCGATGAATAGCATGACATAAGAATGGAGGCAGTAATGTCTGACGGACTTGATTTGATGATTGTTGACGATGAACAGCATGTATGCGAGGTGCTCTCAGAGACCATAAAGAAGTTTTACACCTGGGGTGATGTCTTAATATTCAATGATTATGAAACTGCTGTATCCTATTGTCTTGCCAGAGATAAAGGATTGATGATCTTTATCCTTGACGTGTTTGTGGGGGAAAGTAATGGCTTTGCCTTTCTGGATGCAATTGCAGAGAAATATCCCAATGCAAACTATGACACTGTGATGATTTCCGGCATGGCCAGTGAAGATGTGGTGGACATGTGCATTGCATCCGGGGTGAATCACCTCCTGGAAAAGCCTATAAAGAATTATGCCTTGCAGCTTGCCATAAGGTCTATTGTCATGAAGTATGTAAAATTTGCCAAGAAGATCCTGACTGATACGGAGTTTGCAGAGATCATAGACCGTATTTGATAAGGAAGGTAGTCAATAAGAGCGCCCTAAATATGGATATATCAACCAACCTTATTATCGCTATTGCGGTCTTTGCCGGCATCCTGCTTGTACTATGGTTCTTTTCACGAAGGGCTCTTGGTAGCGATGCAGATAGGATAGAGAGTATACGTGCAGACGCCCAAAGGGGCGATGTATATTCCCAATTCAGGCTGGGCCAGATTTATTATGAAGGCAAAACCATAAGCAGAGATGATGCCGAGGCTGCAAAGTGGTTTCTCAAGGCCGCAGCACAGGAACATTCCGAGGCTCAGTATATCCTGGCATCTATGTATGAAAAGGGTGTGGGCCTCAAACAAAGCGATTCTGAGGCATTCGGCTGGTATATTTCCGCTGCAACCCAGGGGCATGAAAGGGCATCTGTCATTCTGGAGGCAGACAAGTGGACAGTCTTCAAGAAAAGCCACCTGGTCCGGGATGAGGTTAATCTTCCTAAGGCTATGGAATCCCAGTTACAGCCGGAACACACAGAAGAGGTTAAGCCTTTAACCGGAGATGAACAGCTTCAGAAATATCTGGCCAAGGCACAGGCCGGGGATGTAGATGCCCAGTATAATATCGGCACCATGTACTACCATGGCGAAGGTGTTGAAAGGGATCTTGATCAGGCCCTGAAATGGTTCCATCTGGCTGCCGAGCAGAACGATACAGCGGCCCAGTTTAACCTCGGCTTCATGTATGGTAAGGGCGAGGGAACTCCAAAAAATCACAGGGCGTCTATGGAATGGTTTAAGAAGGCAGCATCCCAGGGACATTCAGGAGCCCATGAGATCCTGGAAAAGATGTTCAGAAAGACTTAAGTTACATGAGCCCTTTGTCTATCAAAGAAAAATGAGGGAACCACCCTTATAACTGCACAATGGTATCTGATTAAAGGATGAGTGTGTCTGAAAATAAAAAACGATTTTATACCGTGGTAAGGGGCAGGGTGCCTGGGATATATACCAGCTGGTTCGGACCGTCAGGAGCAGAGGAGAAGATCAGGGGTTATGCCGGGGCCATATATCGCGGGTTTGCCACCATGGAGGAGGCCCAGAACTTTATGGCACACCCACAATCCTACCCGGTACGGAAACAAGGCGCATACAGTAATGGGCATACGGAAGAAGGCGACCAGGAAGACCATAAACGTCCAATCCACATATACACGGACGGTGGGTGTATCGATAACCCCGGACCAGGCGGCTTCGGGGCGGTGATCATTGAAGGTGACAAACGAATTGAGATCTCCGGGGGATACCGGCTCACCACGAACAACCGCATGGAACTCACAGCCTGTATCCAGGCTTTGCACAAGTTAAGGAAAGGCTCGACTGCAGTGATCTTCACGGATTCGCAGTATGTGGCAAATGCCATTCAGAAGGGGTGGGCTATGAAATGGCGCTCACGGAACTGGATGCGTGACAAGACCCATAAGGCCATCAACTCAGATCTGTGGGCAGAGCTGCTCAAACTCCTTGAAAAGCATGATGTGGTCTTCCGTTGGGTGCGAGGCCATGCCGGCAACCCGGAGAATGAACGGTGCGATGTGCTGGCCACAATGGCAGCAAAAGGGACCGAACTGGCCCCTGATACAGGATATGAGAGTGCTATGAATGAACTCAGAGAATCAAGACTGTTCTAAATTTTATTGCTGCTGATAAATTCAATCCACTTTTCATCATCAGAGGTGCTGGTAATGGTTATTGCGCCTTCACCCCTCTTGAGGTCGACCCAGGCAATAAGCCCATTGAGGGTCAAGGCCTCTACCGGGAGCATGACACGCAGAGGTGCGCCGGTAAAGTCTTTTTGTTGAACCATACTCATTGTTTTAAAGATCTGAGGCGAGATCAGGCGCATACCATGCTGGCTTATGTCCTGCGCGATGCCACGACCGTTGAGCAGCACGCCCATCTTGAGCAGCACCGTGATCTTGACCTTCTTCCGGTGCTCCACTCGCCGTTCTTGTGCAGCATCATCTGTGTCCATGGTACATTCCCTCTCGTGTAACCTTTCTCATATCATCACTATGAGATTGAAGATTATTATTTGATGTAATCTATACAATACATTCAAATAAAAGTTAAGCAAGCAGAAGATCGGATTTTATGCCCTTGCATGAGTGATCAAGCCGATAATTCAGCCCCGGTATAAAGTATCTGCTCATAAATGACGAGAAGGGGTCTATGTCGGATAACAAAGGTAAGCACAAAAGATAAGCGTAAGCAGGAACGGCTGCCTTCCAGGCATCCTGCCCGGCTTAAAATATCCCTTTCGAGTCGGGATTCCGGTAAAATATTCCAGGGGATTCAGAGCGTGCTTGCCATGGCTGAAACAAAGAACATCAGTATAGGCGGAATGTCGCTCAAGATAGTTGGGTCACCCTTTGATGCCAAGAAGAGCCTCACCAGGGCTAATGCCGCACAGGTAGTTGGAAGACCCATAGAAGTAATCCTTGAAGAAGAGAACATCATTATCTGGGGTGATGTCATCCGGACCGAGGCTGATACACTTGATCTTGCCATTGTGATTTACAAGGTGTCCGATGTGCAGGAGTGGAAGAAGCTCTGCAGCGAAAAGGCGCAGGGAATCAGCATTTTCCCTGACTCTCTGGCAGTGAGGCGCAAGAGAAGAAGCGATAAATAGTCAACAAAAGCGTCCATACATGGCAAAGCGCTTGTATAATACGACTTCGCATAACTTCTCGATTATCTCATAAACAAGTTATTATTCTTCGTAAACGCAAAATCTTAGGATAGTTCACATCACCCAAACGGCAGCAACATCTGGGTATACCTGAGTGCTCCTTGATTAGAGTCTGGAAAATGTGAAACGCTCACACCCAGGAGGCGTACCTTTTTAATCCCTGCATCCGTGTCACGTAATAATACGATTGACTGCCGTGCAATGGTATCTGCATCATCAACATATCCCGATAGGGTGATGCTCCTGGTTATGGACTGGAAGTCGAAATACTTCAGCTTCAGGGTTACGGTGCGGCCTGCAATGCAATCCCGCCTCAGGATGCGCGATACGTTCTGGGAGAGCTGTGCAAGGATGGCAGCCATACGGGTCAGGTCGTCGATATCTTCAGTCAGGGTGATCTCCTTGCCCACGGATTTTCTCTCACGCTCCGGCATAACAGGCCTCGGGTCATATCCGCGGGCTATTCCAAAGAAGAACGATCCGGTCTTTCCAAACCAGCGAAGCAGGTCATCAAGTTGTTTTTCCATAAGGTCGGCACCGGTCCTTATGCCGAACGAGAGCATCTTCTGCTCTGTAACCTTTCCCACCCCGTAGAACTTCCTGATAGGCAGGTTTGCGATAAAGGAAAGCGCCTTTCCGGGTGGGATGACCGTGAGGCCGTCAGGTTTTTTGAAATCGGAGGCCGCCTTGGCGAGGAACTTGTTGTAAGAAACCCCTGCCGATGCCGTCAGTGCGAGCGAGTCACGAATCCTTAACCTGATCTCACGGGCGATATCCGTGGCAATGGTAATGTGCCTCTTGTTAACGGACACATCGAGAAAGGCCTCATCCAGTGACAAAGGCTCCACACAGTCGGTGTAGTGGAAGAAGATCTCCATTATCGCATCGGATGCCGCCTGGTATTCGCTGAACCGCGGGGGGAGAAATACGGCATGGGGGCAGAGTCTTATTGCTTTTGCCGACGACATGGCCGAGTGGATGCCGTATTTGCGTGCCTCATACGAGCAGGCAGCAACGACGCCCCTGTGTTCAGGCGTTCCACCTACTATCACGGGCTTACCCTTCAGAGAGGGGTTGTCCCTCTGTTCCACCGATGCATAAAAGGCATCCATATCAATATGGATAATCTTGCGGGTGTCATCCACCATAGTTTAGAGGTTGCCAAAAAACTCTCTGATTATCTCCAGCGACTCTTTGGGTTTCTCCTGGGGGATGAGGTGGCCCGCGACATTTACCATGCGGTAGGTTCCCTGTTTGAATAGGGAGGTTGCCTTCTTCAGGTCGATAAAGGCCCGGTTTTCGCTCTCTTGACCTTCCAGGACCAGGGTAGGGCAGGTCACCTTTGGCAATAGCGGCCAGGGATCATACTGCATGCCGCCCATGAATAACGATGCCTCCCTGAAAGGCGAGCAAGCGAGCGTCAGTCCGCCTGCATCGAGTCTCTTCATGCCGTATTCAATATAAAGGTCGAGCATCTCTTCATCCCAGTTCTTGAACATGGCCTTTGACTTCAGATATGCATGCACCTCGTCACGATTGCCCCAGGTATCTTTTCTTTTTATGGCCTTGGAGGCCAGCGGGTGAAGATCAACGGTTATCCGGGCCTTATAGAAATCTTCGGGCAGGAATATGGGCTCGAAAAGGATGAGGCCCCTTGCCTCCAGACCAAAGGCCGCAGTGGCAATAGTTATTACCGTGGCGCCCATGGAGTGACCCGCCATGGCAGGCTTGTCAAGATCAAGGGCCTTGCAGAACTTTGTCAGGTCCTGTGCAATGGTCAGCCAGTTCAATCCCCCCTTGTCAGGGTCCGACTCCCGGTGGTCGCAGAAATAAGGCGCAATCACACGCCATCTGGGTGCGAGTTCCCTGGCTATGGGGTGCCACAGCCAGGGAAGAAAACCGGTGGCGTGCAAGAGTACAATGGTTGGCCCATCACCCTCGTAGAGGAGATAGGAAAGGTCTACATCTCCGATATCCTCTTTCAGCACCTGGGGCATGCGGTTATGAATCATGTTGAGGGTCTCCTTGATAAGAGAAATTGTCTTACCATGTCAGTATGTATTAAAAGCAGGGTCATATTCAAGGCGAAAGAGGGACTCAGAAATGAATGGAAAAACATTGGGGTTTAAAATTCATCTGAAATTAATATCGTATTGACAAGAATCGTATTACTATATAATTAGTCAATCAACTAATAATAAAATTTCCACTAATCCCTTAACTTTTATGTAGTGAATCGGGAAATGAAAGGAGATGCAATGGATACAGTCATTTTGAGGCAAATGCTATCTCATGGGTTGACACGCTCAGGTGTTCTCCTGCTGTTGCTTGGTCTGCTCACCGGTCTTTTTGTCCCGAAGTTTAAAAACCCCAAGATGGGCTTATCGAGCCACGTTGAAGGAGTAATGGGTGGCATGATGCTTGTTATCCTGGGTTTTGTCTGGCCCAAATTATTGCTCAAACCTGCAGCCCTGAAGGCTGCACATTGGCTTGCGGTTTACGGGGCGTATGCAAATTGGGCCAATCCTCTTATTGCAGCGGTATGGGATGCCGGCGGCTCCATGATGCCAGGTGCTTCCAAGGGTAAGAAGGGCACACCGGTTCAGGAGATGATCATCAGCATCGTTGCAGTCAGCCTTGTGGCGGCATTACTCCCGGCAGTCATCCTTGTATTATGGGGGCTGCGAAGAGACGTCTAAACTATGTGTCTAGATGATATCGAGAACCCTGTATTGGAATCCTTTGAGCACTTCCCTGATATCCATCGAACCCGGTTCGAATATGGTGGAAAAGAGCGCCATACCCTCCCAGAATGCCACCATGGCAATGCTCACCTGCAGGGCAAACTGTTTGTCGTCCATATGCCTGCTCAGGTTTGCCACTAGTTCATCGATCCACCGCATATACGCCTCACGCAGTTTGGCCCTTACAGCATCATGGTATAATGCGATTTCCCAGATCTCCACGAATATCCGTGAAAGACCCTTGTTGAGGGTAATACGGTCGTTGATAAAGATAAAAATTTCCTCCATCAACTCCCTTTTTCCCAACCGGACCACGTCTTTGGATTTGAGCAATTCATTTACCTGAGCCCGGTAATCATCTATGACATAGTCGATGTAGTTGAGCAGGATGTCCTCTTTGCTGCTGAAATAGTAATGCAAGACCCCATGGTTCACCCCGGCGACACGGGCTATATCCTTGATGGAGGTCTTCTCGAAGGATTTTTCCTGCAGACAGGTGTCAAGGGCCTTGAGAATCTGTAACCTTCGTTCTTCCTGTATACTTTTACGAGCCACGTATTATGCCCCTTTTATGGTCTTTATCAGAGTGTGGACGAGGGGGATCAGACCCCCTTGTCCACCTGCACTACATACTCATTATTCAAGGTTACATTCAACCATGGATTAAGTATTCCAAGCTCACCTCTCCCAGGTTTCAGGGGAGCCTTTCCAGATATCCATGTATATTACGCAATAGCAGTAAGTGCCATGGAGGTTTTAGCCACGATCTCCTTGAGTTCTGATTCGGTGACGAGAAGGCTTGGCCTGATCAGTACAGTCGATGTATCGACCTTTCCTGTGTCCACCAGCAGTCCGTTCTCTTTTGCCTTGGTACAGAACGAACCGGCAGTTTGGGGAGATGAAAACTTCAGCGACACGAGCAGACCCATTCCTGCAATGGAGACAAGCTTACCCTTGTCCATCATAACATGGGCCGTCAGATCACCCATGAGTTTTTCGCCGAGCTTCGATGCATTGTTCCATGGCTCCAGACGGTCATATTCGTCCAGAGAGGTGATTGCCACCATGCATCCCAGGTCATGCCCGCCGAAGGTGCACAGGTGGATGAGGGGGTGGATATCGAAGAAGCCCTTGAGCTCCGGTGTGAAGACCATGGCGGTCATGGGGAAGATACCGCTCGTGATGGCCTCTCCAATGATCAAAATGTCCGGGGCAACGCCGATGTGCTCGAAGAAGAATCTCTTGCCTGTTCTGCCGAATCCACTTTGTGTCTCATCAAAGATGAGTTTCGCCCCGGTTGCATCACACAATGAGCGCACCTGTGTGTAATAGAGGCCATCAGCTCTGCGACAGTTGTTTTCCACCTGGATCGGTTCCATAATGACCGCTGCGGTCCGTGCCCCGATGGCCTTTCTGGCAGCCTCGATATCGCCGAACGGGATAACCTTTACTGACTGGATGAGTTTTCCGAACTGTTCTTTTCCGGCCCTTTGAGAAAGTGAGAGGGCAAAGCCCGACTCACCATAACAACCACCATCCACGGTGATGAGCTCGGGTCTTGCGGTAAATCCTCGGGCGAGCTTGCATGCGGCTTCCATGGATTCACCACGGGTGACACCGAACAGTACACAGTCAAGGCTGCCCGGCATGAACTCGGCAATCCTCCTGGCGAGCAGCGCCTTTTCCTGGGAGGGCATGACAAAATTGCCCTGGTCCGTTTCATAGATGGCCTTCTTGAACCGCTGGATGATAGCCTGGTTTTTCCTGCCAAGGTTAAATGTCCCGCCCGAGGTGTAGCAATCGAGGTAGCGGTTTCCCTCAGAGTCAATTAGAAATGAACCATCCCCCTCCTGCTCAAGGAAGTCATGTCCCTTGTCTCGGATCATCTTTACATAACTTTTGGAAAAGACTTTTTCCGCTTCCTGGAAGATAGTGTCTTTGTTAACCTGTATGGTAGATTTTTTTTTCTTCATATCCCCCCCTGCTTTTTTGAAATAAAACCGAGGACAAACTCCTCGAGGTCCCGCACCAGGTTGAAGGCAATGATCTGGACCTTTAGATTGTCCAGGAGCATGCGGATCAGAGGCACCCTGGCAAGGGGGAGAAGCGGGATCAGGTACCACCGCATGGCCTTTACTGCAGCGTTGATGCGGTGCAGGAGGTCTTCGACGTCATCCATGCTCGCAGTGATGGGTATCTGAAACCGCATGACCTGGGGGGCATTCCCCGAATATGCCGCCCAGACGCCCTGCCTTGCAAGGCAGTCGGCCATGAGGGCGCCGATGAACTCATACTTGTACTCGATTCCGATCATGAGGCCCAGGCCACGCACTTCCTTTACGTAGTTTCCATTGGCCCTCCAGATTTCGTTGAGTCCTTCCTTGAAGCGTTTACCAACGATTGATGCATTCTCCCACACCTTGTTCTCCACAAGAAAGTCGAGAACAGCTGAAGAGACGATGCAGCCCAGATCCGTCCCGCCGCCATGGGATGTATGGAAGAGAGGATTGGCCTCGACATAACCGGTTAACAAATCGATGGCACGATAGACTACTGCCCCGTTGGGATAGACGCCGCCGCTTATGGACTTGGCTGTGAACATGATATCCGGTATCACACCGTACTGCTCCATGGCCCACATGGTTCCCGTACGACCGAAGCCCGTCTGCACCTCGTCAAAAACGAGCATGATACCGTGCTCATCGCAGATCTGCCGCAACCCTTTTATATAATCCTTGGTCGCCACATGGATGCCGCCCTCTCCCTGGATGGGCTCGAGCACAATGGCGGCTATGTTCTTGCCGGCAACACGCCTGACCGCCTCAAGGTCATTGAAGTCCACCACATGGAACCCCGGCATCAGGGGGAGGAACAGCTCTTTGTAATAGTCCTTGCCGCAGGCGGAAAGGCTGAAGCCTTCATGGCCGTGATAGGCCTTGTTCATGGTAATCACATCGTTCCTGCCCGTGGCCCCCTTGGCAAGCTTGATGGCCCCTGCACAGGCATCCGCACCTGTTGCGCAGAGCACAACCTTTTTCATGTCGGCAGGACAGACAGATGCGAGCTTGGCGGCAAAGAGAACCTTGTGCTCGGACAAGATGCCGTGAGATCCCATGTCGTGCCCGTCAAGTGCATCTGCCAGGGTATCCATGATCGTGGTATTGCCTCTGCCCACATTGAAGCAGCCGGCCGAGCTGAAGCAGTCATAGAACTGTTTTCCGCTCTGGGCATCAATGAAGGTACACCCTTTCCTTGCACGCTCGTATACATCCAGGTGTGCGCATCTCAGGTACCTCACCTGACCCCATGAGATGTGCTTGCCGAAGAGGTGCTGGATATAGTCCCTCTCCTGTTTGTCCATTCTGATACCCGGTTTATCCGCCATTTCCTCCTCCTTCACTGCATGAAAAGGATCATGCATCTTTTTGTTGAGGCACTCATTTAGAATACCCTCTGCCCGTCGATCCAGGTCTGGACAACCCGGCTCGAATCCGAGAAGGGATCTCCATCCACCACGCAGAAGGTCGCGGTCGCACCCTCACAGAGTCCGTCGTTGTCGTTTCCGAACGAACTGCTGCCACCCATGGTCCCTGCCGTAAGGGCCTGGAATTCGCTGAGCCTTTCATCCGGGTCGAGCATGGAGCCGTCGGGCTTCTTCCGATCTACTGCACGCCTGATGTTGTGAAGCGGGTCATCGGCGGCACAGGGTCCGTCTGAACTGATGCAGATGGAAACTCCCCGATCGAGAAGGCTTTTCAGGGGGAATGCCTTCAGATAGGGCAATGCACCCTGGCGTTCGATGGCATCGGCGTAATAGGGGATGAAGCCCGGCTGGATCGATGCAACTGCCCCACAGAGGGCAAAGCTGTCCAGGCTTTCATCATCCATGATGAGCATATGTTCCACCGATGCCCCCACAGGCCCGGTCTTTTTTACCAGTTCCGTGGCCTGGCGTGCAGCCACATTGCCCAGCGCGTGGATGACGAGGCGGTAGCCCTTGTCAGTAAAGAAGCGTGCCCGGAGGACAAGATCATCAAGGTCATCAAAGCGTAAGTAGGGGAGGTACAGTTTTCCATCCTTAAGGGTTAGCTTCTGCTCGAAAAGCATGCGGAATGGCCATAGGCTGCCCTGTGAGATGCTTTCCTTGGCCGCCCTGTATGCCGCTTTCACGCCTCCTGCAATCGGCAGGGCAGCAGCCGCCCGGAAGGCCCCGTCAAGAAAGAACTTCACACTCTTGGGGGCATGATCAGAGGCAAGGGCATCCTCATCATCCTTGCTTGCTGGTGGCGCAAGCATGCTGTCATAGTCTGTCACGGACCAGCTCATCTTGAGCGGTGTGTAAAGCTGCGCGTCTTTCAGGAGCATCTGGACATCGCTCGGGATCCCGGGGTCGTGGACATGGGTCAGCCCCTTGCCAAGGCATCGGTTAGCCTCATCTATGATGATCTTCCTCTTCTCTTCATCGGTATATGTCTGGAATATCTCCCGGAACATGGTGAAAAAAACCCTGCAGAGGGCATCTTCCCAGATGGTCCCCTTGGGTGTGCCGTCTCTATTGATGTCCATATCTATGGGACACCGCAGTCTGTCCCTGCTGATTCCGGAGCGCATAAGAGCCTGGGTAGATGCCATGCCACTATGAAAGGTGTTATCCACGACAATAACAGGAGATCCATGGGCCGCCGAATCGATTTCTTTTATACCGGGCATCAGTGGTGGGTTCCACCTGGAGTGGTCCATGCCTGAGAAGAAGACCCAGCCGCTGTCCGATGCTCTTGACCGGCATGCAACATCTATGGCTGACAGGGCATCGGCTTTTGATGTCCAGGTGCTCGCATCTCCATTGAGCGGCAACAGGGCCGATATGAAGAAGTGCCGGTGTGCGTCTATGAGCCCGGGTATGACATGCATCCCTTTGAGATCAATTGATGATGCATTACCCGTCGGGACAGCCTCCTGGTTATAGACCTGAAAAATCTTTCCATCCCTGATGTGCATGCCGCCTTTGATCTTTGCCATGGGTGTCCGGGCCCAGATCACTGCATTTTCCAGTACGAATTCCTGCTGAAGACTCATGGGTAATCTCCTTTTTAATAGCAAAGTATAGTACTGACATCACAGAACTCTCCCGGGTCAATACTATGCCCGGTATTCCTCGTAATCACAGCCAATGGCCTTGGCCACCTCGCAATTAGTGAGCCGGCCGGTATGCACGTTCAAACCCTTTCTCAGCGCATGGTTCTCTTTTAATGCCTTATCAACACCTTTGTCGGCAAGCTCGATTATATAGGGCATGGTGGCATTGGTGAGGGCATGGGTGGAGGTCCTGGGAACGGCGCCCGGCATATTGGCAACGCAATAGTGAACGATACCCTTTTCCACATAGGTCGGATTATCATGGGTCGTGGGTTTGCTCGTCTCGGCGCATCCACCCTGATCAATAGCGATATCCACAAGGACTGATCCCGGCTCCATCTTTCTGAGCAGTTCACGGGTGATGAGATGCGGGGCCTTTGCACCCGGGATGAGCACCGAGGCGATGACCAGGTCGGCATGTATCACACTATCTTCGACATTGCCTGCATTTGCCATGAGCATTACTGCCCGGGAGTGAAAGATGTCCTCGAGGTAGTTGAGCCGTTTCTGGTTGATGTCGAGGATGGTGACCAGTGCCCCCAGGCCCACGGCCAGGTGCGCTGCATTAATCCCGGATATCCCTGCCCCGATGATGGTCACCCTGCCTGGCCTTACCCCCGGCACGCCGGAGAGGAGGACGCCTTTGCCCCCATTGATGGACTCCAGGCAAGTGCAGCCCATCTGTATTGCGAGCCTTCCGGCAACTGCGCTCATGGGCGCAAGCAGCGGCAGACCACCATCGTCAAGCTGGATGGTTTCGTAGGCAATACCGATGACCTTGCTCTTGAGCAACTCACGGGTGAGTTTTTCATTGGCTGCAAGGTGGAGGTACGTGAAGAGGACCTGGCCCTGGCGCATCCTGGAATATTCTTCCTCAATGGGTTCCTTGACCTTGACGATCATATCAGAAGTGTCCCAGAGCTTGTCTGTGCTGTCAACAAGGCATGCGCCGGCCTGCTCATAAGCGGAATCGGATATGCCCGAACCAGCACCAGCTGACCTTTCAATTGATACCTTGTGTCCATGGTGCGCCAAGGTTCTCACTCCCACAGGGGTGAGGGCAACCCTGCCTTCCCTTGTTTTGATCTCTTTTGGTATACCGATATTCATGGCCGACTCCTATTTAGTTGAATGACTAACTTATAAAGATTATCCATGAGCCTGTCAATAACTAATATTAGCTGAGTGACTAAAAAAGCGGAGATCGTTCAGATTCATTTCAATTTTGAATGCAGGAACGGTTTCAACCACGACCAGGATCAGGTATATAGTCAACAGGGTATTCGTGTATAAAAGGAACATACCGTGAAATATGTCAATGATCTGGTGAGAATATTCCAAGATGCCGTCCACGCGGTTGATCCTGCCGGTCTCATTGAGCGGCATGTGAAGAAAGAAGGCAGAACCCTTCTTATCGATACTCATGACAAAACCATTTC
This sequence comes from uncultured delta proteobacterium, assembly GCA_963785235.1. Classification (GTDB taxonomy): domain Bacteria; phylum Desulfobacterota; class Desulfomonilia; order UBA1062; family UBA1062; genus MWEI01. The sequence continues at coordinate 217,459 of CAWAUM010000005.1, forward strand.
AGAAGACCTTTCAAGTTATAACAAGATAATAGTCCTGGGCATCGGCAAGGCATCGGCACGCATGGCAGCCGCCATGGAAGGCATCCTCGGGGACGACCTTGCAAAGGGCCTGGTCATCACGAAATACGGTCATAGTCTGCAGCTGGCAAAAACCCAGGTCCATGAAGCGGGACATCCCATGCCCGATGGAAACAGTATGGATGGTGCCCGAATGCTGACTCAGATCGCACATGATTCCGATAAGCACACCCTTATCATCAGCCTTATCTCAGGAGGGGGTTCATCCCTGTTCAGTCTGCCCGCAGACGGGATCAGCCTTGAAGACAAGATTGAGACTTTCAGGGTTCTGCTGGCATCAGGCGCCAGCATTGATGAAGTCAACTGCATAAGAAAGCATATATCAAAGATCAAAGGTGGCCGCTTCGCAAAGATCGCTTACCCGGCCAGGCTCATAAGTCTTATCCTCTCGGATGTGATAGGTGACAGGCTCGACACCATATCTTCAGGCATCACGACTCCTGACCCCACCACATTCAAAGACGCCCTTTCCGTCCTGGCAAAATACTCTCTGGAGGAAAAAGTCCCCAGGGCTGTAAAAGAACTGCTCAGATCAGGTTCTCAGGGGTATATTCCTGATACGCCAAAGGATAATGACCCTGCATTTACAAACTCGCTGAATATCCTTGTGGGAAACAACATGCTCGCCTGCAAGGCGGCCCTCTCATGCGCGCAGAGGCTCGGATATGACGCGCACATCCTGACCACCACGCTGGCAGGCGAGGCACGCCAAGCAGGGGAGTGTTTGTCAGTGCTTGCCAGGGATGTGGATTCAGGCAGATCCGGCCTGAAAAAACCGGCCGTGCTTATCCTGGGTGGGGAGACCACCGTGACGCTGCGCGGCGCAGGGAAGGGCGGCAGGAACCAGGAGATGGCCCTTGCCTTTGCATGCGCTCTGCATACGGCAAGCCCTGGCTCTACGAACATCTTCTTCCTCTCGGCAGGCACAGACGGCACCGATGGTCCCACGGACGCAGCCGGAGCCATTGTCACCCCATTGCTGATGGAGGAGATGAAGAAGATTTCGGTTGAAGCGGTGAGGCACCTTGAAGACAACGATGCATATCATTTTTTCTCTCAACAGGATCTGCTCTTCAAAACAGGGCCTACCTATACCAATGTCTGCGACATCCAGCTCCTGATGGTGGTCTGATTTTTTTTATCCGCGACATTACGGTTAAAATAGCGAGGAGTACGATGATCTGCAGTAGTCAAGATCTGAACATGCACAAGTAGCACTGAAGTCAACATGAGATCTGACAAGTACCCTTATATTTCCTTAAAGGAAGTATGATTTATGCAGATCTTGTCTTGAAATCATCAATTTATATCGTATGAGCAAAACAGAACTTTTATTGCTATACTCAACGGAGTTGATGGCACAAGGTGATGGCACAGGGACAGGTGATGGCACAGGGCTTGACATCTCCTCGACCCGTATTAATATTTAACCAAATCATCTATCTCCTCTTCCACAATCGGGCCGGTCTGCATGGAGTGGATCGGCCCCTTTTGTTTGTTCCAATGGCAACTTCTCTGACTTCTTGAAGTCCTTGTGGAGGGTAAAATAACCGGACCGCACGGGGATGCGGACCGGAAGAGGAGGTTTCACCACACCTCTACAAGGATGCAGAGAAAGGGTCTACCTTGTAGACGGCAAGGTGGATAGAACAAAGACTGAATCAGCTATCTTTACCTTCCTTCCCATTTCTTCCAGTTATCCTGGCCAGGGCCTTCTCCTTGATATCTATTGTCGTTCTGGTTCTTGTCATTGTACCTATAATCACGAGGCCGGTAATTATCATTGTTCCTGTAATCATGGGGCCGGCCATTATCATTGTATCTGTACTCACGGGACCGGTAATTATCATGGCTCCTGGAATCATATGGTTTGTTAGAATAGTGTCGTGGAGCAGGTCGCTGTTCTCTATGCCTGTCATGGGAAGCAAGCAAAAAGACCGCAGTTACAGCGGTGAGGACTGCGACTATTGCAATACCTGCTGCTTGGTCATTCCCATGATCATCTTCGGGACCGTAGGCATATGCTGTTGAAAAACCGAGAAAAGAAAATATCACCAGTATGGTTATCATCTTCTTGATCATGTTGTCCTCCTTATCTCTTTTGCTGAGCTCCAGGACCGTCTTATTTGCTCTTCATCTTTTTCAGGTAAGACGTACACACGACGGAAAAGTTTACATGATCAGAATGCAGCATATTATCCCATGCTTCAAAGAATTATCCCTGGTTTTATCCCAAGCATGATAGGATCTTGTTTTCTACAGATAATCCATAAGACTAGTCAGACAGTGTCGGAACAGGTCTGATTTATGATATGATCTGATCAATCGGAATGAACGACATTGCCCATAAGGAGATGTTATGTGCGATACGCTTGGAATCGGGCCGAGTTATACCAGCTCAGGCATAAGCATCTTTGCAAAGAACTCCGACAGGGAGGCCGACGAAACCCAGCTCGTCCTTTCCATACCCCGGAAAACCTTTCCTGAAAGAAAGGACCTGCGCTGCACATACATCACCATCCCTCAGACCGGTTCGACCCATGCCATTGTGCTGTCCAAACCTTTCTGGCTCTGGGGGGCGGAGATGGGGGTGAACGAGAAGGGTGTGGCCATCGGCAACGAAGCCTTGTTCACCAGGGTCAAGACCGAGAAGGAACCCGGACTCATCGGCATGGACCTCGTGCGTCTGGCCCTCGAGAGGTCTGCTGCTGCCGACGAAGCGGCAGACATCATTATCGAACTCCTTGTAAAATATGGTCAGGCAGGCCCCTGCGGATACCGGGACAAGAAATTCAGTTACATGAATTCCTTCATCATCATGGACAGACAGGGCATCTTGACCCTGGAGACCGTAGGCCGTGACTATGCCGTCAAGCATCATACCGGCCATGCAGTGATATCCAACGGTATCACCATCACTGACGATTGGGACAGGTCTTCGCTCCCCACGGGTACTGATCTGAGTATATATACAGACCCGCTCACCACCTTTTTTGCAGGCAGCAGATACAGGAAAGGCCAGGGTGATGCCTCTATCCTCAAGGCAAAAGGCGCCATCAGCGTAACCGATGTATTTCAAATTCTGAGAAGCCACTACAACCATTCACCCGCGAATGGGTTTAATCGTGATGTGTGCATGCACGCATCCGACCCGCTCATCAGGAGGTCCCAGACCACCGGGTCCTTGGTGGTGGAGCTGCACCCCAATGACAGGATCAGGATATTCGTCACTGCAGGTTCTGCGCCCTGCCTTACCCCATACAAGCCGTTCATGCCTGCAGCGCCGCTTATGGATGCAGGCAGGGGGGTCGGGTCTTATTCTGAAGATTCATACTGGTGGAGGCACGAAGCATACCATATCAATGCAATGTTCAGGTATGATTCCATAAGGCCCCTGGTGAAGGACCGAATCAGGGAACAGGAGACGCAGTGGACAGCACGCATGCCTGCCCATGAATGGAACAGCACGGAAGTGACTTTGAAGGATACTTCCCATAACGCCTTTGCACAGTCGGAACACGTGGAAAAGGCCGCACTCCATCAAATGATGGGGATGAAAAGGCAGCCCTTCAGGATGTCAAACCTGTTCTGGAGACGTATGGCAAGACGATCCGGAGTCCCTGTGGTATGATGCTGGCCCGGTGTCGCTGTTAAAGCCACATTTAGGACTGTTTCTTCTCGCTTGAGACCTTCCTGCCCAGGATTTCATCCAGCGATTTTTTCATGGTCTCGAGTTTATAGCCAGGAAACACAAAGGGTGATTCGCCTTCGGAAGAGACGGCAGGGAGGATCTCCCCGGTCTTTTGAAAGATGGACAGGGTATATTCCTTTGCCCCCTTGAACTTCAGGGTTATAACAGGATTAATGAGAGATGTCTTCATGGCATCGTCCAGGTATTTCTCGCAGTATGTCCTGCTCAGGCCCGAGAGGAAGGGGTCAATGATGGCTTTATCCACAGTCTCGCCTTTTCCGTTCTTCCAGATGTACAGTTTGACTGTCCTCTTGGCAGGATCTTTCTGTGACTTGTCGGGAGGCAACCCTTCCTTGGTGAGAACTGTTGATGTCCCTGCTTCAAGGATTTCTATCGAGGTAATCAGCTCGGGTGCAAAACCAAGAACCAGCATGTCCCTCAACTCGGCAACGGGGGCCAGAAACAGCCGGGGCAGGTCGCCGCTTGCAAGATATACCTTGTTGTCGCCCGGGAGCCTGATATAGGTATGCGAATTGGTGGGGGCGGTCTTGCCCGCAGAAAGTTCACGTCTGATCTCGTTGCCGGAGAATGCTTTGAGTACGACCTTGCTCTTGTCATCGAGCTGGTAGCGCTCATAGGACTTGGCTTCGGATACGAGGTCGGTAACGGTAAGTCCTGAGAGTTTGTCGAGCATCTCAGAGACCTTGGTCTGGTCAGCTCGCCAGTTGCCAGGAGAGATGTGCCAGTACTTGTCTTTTTTGTACAGCGCGGTAGTTTTCCCTGCTCGGGTTATCTCGACCCTGGTTATGTCATCTGCCTTGAGCGCCTTGAGCACAGGCAAGGTGTAGTGGATCCGGTCCGTCTGCTTGAACACGAGGTACAAGATGGATGATACGATGAGCAGCCCTAGCAGGATGTATTCCTTTTTCACTTTCATACGTTACCCCTTATCCTTAAAAGGCGGCTTCGATACGTTTTTTCCGGTTGTGCCGCCTGAGCAAAACAAGCATACCAAAAAAAACCACAATCACAGGAAGTCCTGCAATATTGAAAATCTTCGCCGCAACCTTGACCTTCTCGTCCCTGACATCCAGGGGATTGAAGGTCTGCACCTTGCTCCGCATGAGTGCGATATCTTCCCTGTTGTTCAGTACGTCGATGATATTCATGATGAGGGTTGTATTGGTATTGTCGGCCTGTTCGGATATGAGATTGTCAGAAAGCATCTCGGAAGAACCGATGATAAAGATCTTGGCCGGTTTCGAGGCTGAAAGGAAACCACCCTTTTGCTCAAGCTGGTTCGTGGTCGGCTCTTTTGGGGCATCATTACCCTTATTGTTCTCTGGATTTGCAGCAGGGCTTGTTGCATCATCAGCGGGTTTGCCAGGGATTGGCTTGTGGGCAAAATAACTCGGGAAGCTCCCCTCAATGATATAGGCAAGAGGCCTGCTTGCCATGCCCTCGCCGCCGGCAGGGGGTTTGATGAACATGGGGTTGAGCATTATCTGCCCCTTCATCTCCCATGATTTTTCGCTAGAGGAAAAGAGTTTTAAGGTCTTGAGCTTGTTGTTTTTAATCTGCTGGTCATGAAGCGTAAGGGGTGAAATCTTGTATGCTATGAACTGCTTGATGTTTTTCATGAAATCGAGCTGGCTGTTGATCTGGCCTGCTTCAATGATGGGGGCAAAATAGATGGTCTGCTCTCCGCCGCCATATTGCTCGGGGAGCCTCTGCTTGAAACAGTTTTCATCAAGCACAAGTGACTGATTTACCTTGACTCCGTAATGATCCATCAGTTTTTCAAGACCGGTATTCACCGGTACAAGCTGGCCCTGCTGCTGATAGGGGGAACCTGCCGGGGTGGGCTCCATGAAGGAGTCGAGGAAAAAAGCGAGATTTGTGCCCCTCATGAGCGCCTGGTCGATCTGGTACAGGTCGTAATCACTGAACTGTTCGGTAGGACGCACAATGAGAAGGGATGAAAGCCCCTCGGGGATGCCTTGCTTGAAGCTGATCTCTTTTATGGAATAGCTCCTGGATGCAAGGTTGGAGAAATTGCCGAGCGATGCCGGTGCTGATGGCCCGCCGTACAGGCTGAGGGTACCCCTGTCTGTCAGGTACCCCAGGTTCTCATTGATGCCGATCAACGACTCGATACCCTGTTCAAGGGCATCTTCGATGGCGGGTGTCTCCGTGAGCTTGTACTGGGTTCCGAACAGGGGGATCTCGTATGCCTGCAGGACAGGTATCATGAACGATTTTGAGTCATATTCCGTAACCAGACCGATGATACCTGCACCTGCGGGGATTTTGCCGTCTTCAAGGGCAGGCCATTTGAGCATCATCAGGTTGTAGCTTTTGGACAAGCTTGTCATCTCGGCTTCGGTTGACGGCTCAGAAAGGTTGAAATCCAATCTGCCGTACATGCGTGTGTTCAGGTCATCCACCACCTTCTTCACATCAGTTGAGACCTTGGGCAGGTCCTTGATACCCATTTGGGGTGCAATGGTCTGGAGGGAAGGGGAGAGATAGAGTCGCACCTTCACCTTGTTTTTCAGGTTCAATAATGCGCTGATCTTGCTGTTGAGCCTCTGTATTGAAGTGGTGAGCTTGTATTCCAAGTCCATCGGTCGTGGTAATGGTAGGTATGCGCTCCACCATGTCGCCATGGATGATCACGAGGCCCATATAGGCCTTCTTGAATTTCATCTCATCCTTTTCAACCACCTGGATCTGCACAGGGCTGATGCCATAGTTCTGTGCCAGCTTGCGGTTGGTTTCGGTCCTGGCGGCGTCGATCTCGCCCTCGGCGCTCACGTCATAGAACCGGTAGTTGAAATAGGTATTTGCATGAAGGGAATATTCACCCAGCAGGTCTTTCAAATACTGCTCCACCGTGTTGTAGGGCGAGGGCAGGTTTGATGTGAAGAATACATTGATGGTTAAAGGCTCCTTAAGAGTGGAAACCACGTTTTTACTTACCTTGGAGAGTGAGTATGCCCTGTTTGTGGTTATGTCGATCCTGAAGAACAAGGTTGCGGCCACGAGGTTAACGAGCACAATGGCTGCTAGGTAGACGGTAAATTTCATGTACCGTTTCTGTTTCATCATGGCCGTTCTCCTTATCTTTTTTCCTGCATGAGAAGTTCTGCGCCATAGAGTGATATGAAGATGACGCTTATGAAGTAGATTATGTCACGGGAATCGATGATGCCCTTGGCGATGTTCTCGAAGTGGAAGCCTGCCCCGAGATAATGGATAAAGGGAAGTATCGTATCAGGGAAGAAAAAGAGCATCTTGTCAACAAGGCTCAATGCAAAGCAGATGACCATGCCCACAATGAAGGCAATGATCTGGTTCTTGGTCGTGGCTGAGGCAAAGATGCCTATCGCGCTGTATGCGCTTCCCAGAAGCACTGCACCGAGGTACCCGCCCATGACTGGGCCCCAGTCAAGATCGCCCATGAATGAAGCCCAGACGGCATACGACAAGGTGGGCATCATCATGAGAGCCACAAACACAACGCAGGCCAGAAACTTGCCCATGATCACGTCCGAGAGTCTCACCGGCAGTGTCAAGAGCATCTCGAAGCTCCCTATGTGCAGCTCCTCGGCAAAGAGCCGCATGGTCACGGCAGGTATCACGAAGGGGAAGATCAAGGGCAGCATGGAGAAGAAGGTCCGTAAGTTTGCCTGGTTTATGAGGAAAAAGGTGGAGAAGAAGAACCAGCCTGAGATGAGCAGGAATATGCAGATCACGATATAGGCAATGGGGGATACAAAGTAATCTTTGAGTTCTTTTATGAATATGTGCCGGGCCTGGGCCATATTATGCCTCCTGAGTAAGTTCCCTGAAGATCTTCTCCAGGGACTTGCCTTCCTGATGGAGCTCCAGCAGGGTCCAGTCAGTTGCCTTGACGGCGCGGTAGATTGCCTCACGGGGGTCGTCCGGGGTGCTCATGGTCAGTTTCAGCCTTAATTCGTTTGCCGACGAGGGTTCCTCATGAATGCGCGAGACACCCATCACCTCCGATATGACCTCCCGCACCTGGGCAAGGCCTGTATCTTTCAGGGTCAGATATATGGTCTTATCAAGTCCTGCGCCCATCTTTAGATCTCGGTGCTGCCGTCCGCAACGATTCCACCTTTGTCGATAATGACGATGCGGTCGCAGGTGGCCTCAGCCTCACTCAGGATATGGGTGGAAAGGATAATGGTCTTGTCCTTTCCAATGGAGCGTATGATGTCTCGGATCTCCACGATCTGGTTCGGGTCCAGGCCTGAGGTGGGTTCGTCAAGCACAAGGATCTCGGGGTCGTCGATCATGGCGTGAGCCAGGCCCACCCTTTGTTTCAGTCCTTTTGAGAGCTCGCCGATGGTCTTGTGCATGATGCCCTTGAGTCCGCACAGCTCGGCCATGGTTTTTATACGTTCCGCCTTTTTCTTGCCATCAAGCCCCTTGATGCCTGCCACATAGTCGAGGTAATCATACACGAGCATGTTGTGGTAGAGTGGCGCGGACTCGGGAAGGTAGCCCATGAGCCGTTTGATTGCGAGCATGTCGTCTTGTGTGCTTAGCTCTTTCACGTGGATGCTGCCTGAACTCGGCTCCAGATAACCCGTGAGCATGCGCAGCGTCGTTGTCTTACCGGCGCCATTGGGGCCTAAGAGGCCCATGATCTCACCCTTGCGGATATCCAGGTCGATGTGGTTTACCGCACAAAGTTCGCCGTAAAACTTGGTAAGCTTTTCTACATGGATCATTGCTATTCCCCCTACATCACTAAAGAACATGGGTGTTTACTAGAAGAATGACCAGGTGTCACTGGTGAATTCTCATAAAGAAGATTTTTCAGGCTTTGTCAATACTTCGATGAAAATGATTGATCAATGCCTGGCGCAATTAAGGTTCTGACTCTACGAACATGATCGAATACCCGCCCTTGATGGTAATGGTGGCGGCATCATCAATGGTGAATATGCCTGAAGGGTTTTCTTCCACCTCATAAAGGGTAAACCCTTCATCAAAGAACACACCGCCTGCTTCTCCTGGATTGGGAACGAATCCGATAGCCGTGACAACATCTCTCGATTCGTCCATGTCCTCCAAGAAACCGATGAAGCTCACTTTCCCTTGAAAGATAGTGCTGATATCGTCATCGGTTTCGTTCGTCCAGAAGTCGCTGAAGGTCACGGCAAAGCTGTCACTCGGTCCAAGGTCGCCGTCACCACTGTCAATCCATTCCAGCAGGTGGGTTCCCTGGGCAGCATGGCCTGCAGGGGGAGAGCCGGGGAATGTATCACCCTTGGTGATCATGGTTTTATCCTTTTGCAGGATTGAGTCGTTCTTCTCGATAAGGCTTATGGTGCTGATGGTAAAGTCTATCTGCGAAAAGATGAAATCCACTGTGAAATATGCTAATGCAGCCTGCTGCTGCCAGGTGGGAGCGCCGGTGCCGAGGAGGTTTTCAAACTGATCCCAGGTAAGATTGACGCTCGTATCTCCCTGTCTGAGGTTCACATTGCCTGCAGAGGAGGTAATGGTGATGAAAGTGATGTTTGGAGTCACCCCGACTGCAATGCCGATTTCTGCCTGGGCATGGTCATCCGTGCCTGAAAACACTATGGGTGCATTCACATTGATGGAGAGAATTCCTTCGTTGCCCGGCCAGATATCAGTGGTAACTCTCAGCAGAGGCCCTCCATTGAGGGTGATTGCTTCCGTATCCATGTCGTATGTGCCCGTGAGTGGTCCTGCCAGGGTTTCCAGCCTGGCTGTCACGGTTTCGGATCCAAGTCTTGAACCTATCTCAAGGGGCTTGTCCGCCAACAGACTCAGAACGAAATCATATGCAGCAAGAGTCTGATTGCCGCCTTCACCGGTCCCTCCATCTCCACCACCATCATTGCTGCCGCCTCCTCCTCCCCCTCCACATGAAACAAGAAGCAGGCTGAGAAATAGGCTGATTGAAAGTATGAATAATCTCCTGAGAGAGTATAAGAAATTGATCTCCATAATCCCCTCCTACACCTCAAGTTGTGTCATTCATGGCCTTATGAAGTACATAGCACAAGTAATTCAAGTATTATAAAGATACTGCTGTTCAGACAATAGTCAAGGGACAAAGTAGGGTACAGGTCTTTATGAGTAAAAGACAAAAAAGTGCTGCACCTACGTATTCATGGTTATTCAAGGCGTAGGCTCGGAAAGGGTAATGGTGAAGCCGCCGTCAAGGATTCTGGTCCGGCTCGTGTCGATGGTGAACGTACCTGCAGGGTTCTCCTCGGTCTCGGAGATGGTGAGGCCGTCATACTCAAAGGAGAAACCGGTTTTCGTGAGCAGCACTGTATTATTCACTGTCTTTGTTTCTTCTATATAATTTGTAAGATGAACAGGTCCGAACAGCAGCTTATCGACTTTGAACTGGGGATCATTCTCCCAGCAGTTGCCGAAGGTGAGTAGAAAATCGTCACCCGTACCCAGGATTTTGTTGCCATTGGTATCTTTCCATTGGAGTGACCGGATGCCCTGGTCTGTTCCCGAGAGCGCGTCGCACGCTATGGTCTGCTTATGATCGGTAGCCTGTTTAATAGATTCTTTGTTCTCCTTGATGGTAATGACGGAGTCCATTGCCAGATCAATCTGTGATGCAGTGAGTGCCATGACCGACCAGGCAAGGGCTGCCTGCTGTTTCCATGTCTCAGTCTGGGAGCCAATGAGCTTCTCGAAAGCATTCCAGGATAGAGACAGCGGGGCATCATAGTTGTGGATTATACTCACCCCTGTGGATGAGAAGGTCATGGTGATAAGATTGGCCCCCTTGTCAATAATCAGGAGTTTCCCCTCGTTGGGGAATTCATTTCCCGATGACTTGACGGCTTCTTTTACCTGTACCGAAAAGGTATTGGAAAGATCATCCCACAACGTTGTGCTGATATTGAGCATGGAGAGATAGTTGATGGCATATGCGCCTGTCTTGGGGGTATATGTGCCTGTGTATATTCCTGAGACGCCTTCACTGATCACTACGCTTTTCGCATATGCGGTGTAATAGATCCCAAGTGTGTTGCTGCCCAGGTTGCTCAGTTCGAAGTTATAGACATCCAGTGTATCTTCGGAGGTGCTGCTTGGTTTTGCTCCACCGCCGCCTGTGCTGTTTCCTCCGCAGTATGACAGAAGGACACACAGAAAAATGGATACAACGGCTATAACCGGTTTCATACTATTTTGCAGATGACCCATAGGACCCCTCCCTCCATGTGAGACCTCGTAGTGTTTGAGGTGTCAACAGTGCACCGAATCTATGGATACCTTACATTCAAGTATAGGGCAAAGTCAACGCAATGAGTTCAACCTTAGACGTTCTTGCATGGGCAATGTTTCTATGGTCTATGATGAAGTATCATTTGGGGTAAATGATTATATCACTGCATCCAGAGAGGCTTTTATGTTGTGTCTCTTGACTCGCAGGACAAAGCATGAAAAATGTGTATCTATGCATTATTCGCTGATTATGGGTCAAAGGGAATGTATTTGTGTTGAAAGGTGATGTTCACCCCGGCAGATGCCATCCCCTCGGATCGACTGTGTACCCTGATGGAGTAAACTTCTCTCTGTTCTCCAGAAGTTGCTATTCTGTTGAACTTCTCTTGTTTGACGACCCGGATGATGCCCGTCCTGTCCGGTTGATCCGGCTCGATCCAAAGGTGAATAAGACCTTCTACTACTGGCACTGCTTTGTGCCCGGAATCAGCGCGGGTCAACTTTATGGGTATAGGGTTTTCGGGCCTTTTGACCCTGCAAGAGGTCATTATTACGAGGGGCAGAAGCTTCTGCTGGATCCGTATACGAAGGCAGTCGCCATCGGGAATAACTATGACAGGATAGCAGGGTGCAGGCCGGGTGACAACTGCTCCCATGCTGCGAAATCAGTAGTGGTAGACCCGTTTGATTATGATTGGCAGGGAGATGAGCCTTTAAGGACCGATTACAGAACGAGTGTGATCTATGAACTCCATGTAGGCGGTTTCACACGCAACCCCAATTCCGGGATCAGTAAAGAGAAGAGGGGAACCTATGCAGGTCTCATGGAGAAGATACCCTACCTCAAGGAACTGGGTATCACTGCCGTTGAGCTCATGCCTGTACAGCAGTATGATGAGCAGGATGCACCGCCTGGGTTGAGTAACTACTGGGGCTACAGCCCCATGGCTTTTTTTGCGCCCCATGCAGGATACTGTTCCATAGGCGGAAACTTGAGCCCTTTAAAAGAATTCAGGGACATGGTCAGGGAACTCCACAATGCCGGTATTGAGGTGATCGTGGATGTGGTCTTCAACCACACGGCAGAGGCGGGGCATGAAGGACCGACGTTCTGCATGCGAGGCATTGAGAACACGATCTATTACATTTATAATGTCGAGCATCGGCGATATGAAAACTACTCAGGATGCGGTAACACGGTTAATACCAATCACTCCATAGTCCGCAGGATGATTACTGAAAACCTGCGCTACTGGGTGGAGCATATGCATGTGGATGGCTTCCGTTTTGACCTTGCCTCGGTCATGGCACGCGGAGAATATGGAGAGCCTCTGGAAAAGCCCCCTATCCTGTGGTCCATTGAATCAGACCCGGTTCTGGCAGGCACCAAGATCATTGCCGAGGCCTGGGACGCGGCTGGGCTCTTCCAGGTGGGGTCTTTCATCGGTGAGCGTTTTGCCGAATGGAACAGCCAGTTCAGGGATGATGTCAGGCGTTTCCTTAAAGGCGAAGAGCGGGCGGTGGGCCGTATCTCAAACCGGCTTTTAGGAAGCCCGGACATTTATCCGCAACCGGATCGTGAAACGAACCGCAGTATAAATTTCATTACCTGCCATGATGGCTTTACCCTCAATGACCTGGTGTCATATGACCACAAGCACAACGAGATGAACAAAGAGCAAAACCGTGACGGTAATGATTACAATCTCAGCTGGAATTGTGGGGTTGAAGGACCCACGAGCGATAAGGTTATTGATGGACTCAGGCTGAAACAGATAAAGAATTTCATCACACTCCTGTTCGTATCACAGGGTACACCAATGCTCCTCATGGGCGATGAGGTTTGCAGGACCCAACAGGGCAACAACAATACCTACTGCCAGGACAATGAAATGTCCTGGTTTGACTGGGATGCGGTTAAGAAACATGGGGGCCTGTTGAGGTTTGTTCAAGGAATCATAAGGTTTTCCCGTTCAAATCCTGTTTTCAACCTGAGGCATGTTCCAAAACCACCCTATACGGACAAAGACGTATGCATTACCTGGCATGGAGTTCATCTGAACAAGCCCGACTTTAGAGACAACTCCCACAGCTTGGCGCTTGAATTGAAATCAAGCCTTGAGGGAGAGCATGTCTTCATCATGCTGAATGCCTTTTGGAAGCCACTGACCTTTGAATTGCCCAAACCTGATGGAGATCATGCATGGTACAGGGTTATTGATACATCCCTTGGCGATGACAAAGACTATTCTCAGCCCGGGAAAGCCACCCTGATCAAGGGACTGAGATACCTGCTGAAAGATCGCAGCACTGCTGTTATGGTAGCCCGCAGGATGAAAACCCGATAGACTTAAAGGCAGTGGAGTTGTAAAATAATTTACTATTTCATTGTGCCTGGTTTCCATCCTGAGGTATTGACTCAACCGGATAAGGTGATATTAATACGAAATAAGAATCATTTACATGACCTGTGGAGAACGAGGAGGAGCAGATGAGCGTTAAAAAACAGTATTTGAAGACAAAAACGGTATGCAAGGTAACCTTTAACCTCCCTAAAGATATAGCCAAGTCAGCAGACTCTGTCTTTCTTGTGGGGGATTTCAACGGTTGGGATGCAAGCTCGCACCCCATGAAGCGCCAGAAGGATGGGTCGTTCAATCTTACGATCAACCTTGAGAAGGGAAGTGAATATCAATATCGCTACCTGCTCGACGGCTCTACCTGGGAAAACGACGATTGTGCGGATAAATACGTAAAAAGCCCGTATGGAGACAGCGAAAATTCCGTAGTAATGATCTGAGCTACACCCATCAGGAAGCAAGCATTGCTGGCTTTCCTTCTGTAAGCCAGTACATCTGCATGGGCGCTTATCCATAACGGGTATTGCCTTAGGCAGGCCCTAAAGCGGCTGGTGCCGGATAAGCACTTTCATGAGTTGTTATTATGTGCTCATGGAATGGTTCTGCAAATTAATTAAGTACTGTAGGTTGATTCCTTGAGAGAGCCGCATATTATTGGTAACTAAAGAACGAGTAGGAGAATGAGAGGACACTGGTGGGGGATAATATGAGTGAAAAAAGATTTACTGCTCTGGAAACCATGGTGGCCTATCATGAAGACACTATTCAGAAGTTCAATGAAGTGATTTACAAACAACAGGTTGAAATCGACAGACTTAAGGAGAAGGTCGATTCATTTGCAAGGCATCTCAAGGATGCCGACCAGCCTGTTGCTGACGAGTCGGATAAGTAATCTCCGTCTCGTGTAATGCGATAATCAATAGGCCTGTAAGGTTTCTTGCGTGTAATTATTTTGCATTCACTAATATTTGTGTAAGCTCCTCATCCGTAAGCACAATAGGGTTGCCTTTCATGCTGCTGGCGCGGTTCGCTTTGGCAACAATCTCCGGGAAATACTCCTGACTTATTCCAATCAATGAAAGCCCCTGTACATTCATGCGCGAGCAGAGCTCATGGATCCAGTCTATTGCATCATCAGCCTGTGCTGATGATTTGCCGGTAATGATCTTTGCCACTTCGTCGAAACGTGTCAGTGCATGAGCATCCGGGGTGCGCTTTTTAAGGGCTTGGATATTCATTTCCACCACATGCGGCAGAAGGCTGGCACAGATGAGCCCATGGGATACAAGGCATTGGCCGCCTGCCGCAGCTGCAAATCCATGGACTGCTCCAAGCCTGGCATTTGCCAGGGCAATACCGCTGAAAAGGCTCGCCATGGCCATGTCTTCCCGGGCAGCCGCATTGCCGCCATCCTTATACGCAACTATTAGTGACCTTGCCGCACGTTCAAGGCCCTCCCGACATATGCTGTCGGTCAGGGGGTTCGCACTGTTCGAGACATAGGATTCCAGAAGCTGGGTCAGTGCATCCAGACCGGTACTCGCGGTAACATCAGGGGGGAGAGAATGGGTGAGCTCCGGGTCTACGATTACCAGGCGTGGAAGCATGAAGGGAGATCGCAAGCTCACCTTGACGCCATGATCCTCGGAGAGGATAACGGCATTTTTTGTCACCTCGCTGCCGGTTCCGGCGGTTGTGGGAACGGCGATATAAGGAACCGGCTGGTTTTTGAGCGGTATGGCCCTGCCCACTATCTCTAGGTAGTCATAGATGTCTCCTGTATTTGTAATGAGTGCAGCGATGGCTTTCCCGGCATCTATGACACTGCCGCCTCCTATTGCTATGACACAGTTGCAGCCATGTTCACGCGCCACGGATACACCCTGGGTAACGGTCTGTGCGGTAGGTTCTTTGGAAACGGAATAGAGGGTAGGGGTTATGTATTTATCCTTAAGCCTGTCGAGAAGCTGGGACCACCTGAGGCCTTTCTTTCCCGTGACTACCAGGCATTTATCCCCCATGGAGGAGGCAACATCGCTAATCTCATGAATGCTCCCAGGACCGAAGATAATTTTCTCAGCAGTTGCAAATTCGAAACGCATGTCAGATCCCTTCGAAGATTGATTATTTATTTTCATTCCCGCACAGGCGGGAATCAAGGGGTATAATATATCGTGAACCCTTAAAAGTAATGTTCATACGTATTGATAGTATCCTTTTTGATGTGACTATGAATCATCAAAATATCAATGGCCAAAAGATTTTACCATTGTAGGTCTTAACATCACGAGTTATGAGAGTTATAATAGCAACAATCATTACTGTAATAATATTAATGAGGTTGTTTTATGAAAAATACCAAAAAGACAAAAGGTAAGCTCTTAAAAGAATCAGCCATGTCGCAAAGATTGACTGATGAATTAAGAGATTCTGCGTTAGAGCATAAACGCATTGAGGAGGCAATCAAGGGAAGCGAAGAGCGCTACCGCGATCTTGTAGAGAATGCCCACGATGTACTCTGGGTCTTTGACCTCAACCTGGGGTATACCTATATAAGTCCTTCGGTAAAGCGCCTCAGGGGTTACAGTGTTGAAGAGGCTATGAAACTCAGCATCAAACAGCTCCTCTCCCCGGCATCCTATCAAAAGTCCATGGAGATATTCGAAAGAGAACGACGCCTGGTGATGGACGGGCATCGACATAGCCCTGATTGGTCAATAACAACCGAGCTTGAAATGAATCGCAAGGATGGTTCTTTAGTCTGGACTGAAGTCACCATGAACCCTCTCTATGACGAACAGCAAAGAATCAAGGGTATTATGGGGATAACCCGTGATATTTCCGATCGTAAGAAGGCCGAGGAGGCATTGAGCAGGAGCGAGGCCAAGTATCGTTTCCTCACCGAGAATATGAACGATATCGTATGGACGGCGGATCTAAATTTAAATGTAACCTATGACAGCCCTGCCGTAGAAAGGGTCCTGGGTTTCACCGTGAACGAGCGTATGACACAGGAAGCCCATACGATGCTGACCCCTGATTCTTTTGCCAGGGCAGTCGAAACCCTGCATGCCGAGCTCAAACGGGATCATGATGAAGGCGTTGACCCACACAGAAGCATAAAGCTGGAATTGGAGTATTATCACAAGAACGGATCGATTGTGTGGATGGAATGCATTATGAGAGCGATCCGCAACGATGCCGGGGATATCATCGGGATACATGGGGTGTCGCGCGATATCACCGAGCGCAAGCAGGCGGAGGAAGAACTAAAGAAGCACCGCGATAACCTGGAAAGGCTTGTTAAAGAACGCACGGCCAAGCTTGTGATGGCCATTGAACAGATGGAAAAACAGATTGAGGAACGCAGGCAGGCTGTAGAATCATTGCGCGTCAGTGAAGAGATATACCGCATCCATTTTTCACTCAGCGACGATGTCATGTTTACGAGTGATGAAGCTTTCAGGGTTCTAAGCGTCACACCGAACGTGGAAAGGATCCTCGGATACAAGCCCAGGGAGCTGATCGGAAAAACATTTCTGGAACTGGAAGTACTCCATCCGGACGACATGGGCAAGGCTGTTGACGATACAATACATGTGCTCTCCGGAGGAGCGAGCCGCCGTCCGACATACCGCTTTATCACCAAAGACGGAAAAATAAAATTCGGTGAGGTGAGCGGTGTCCCCCTCATAAAGAAGGGTCATGGAGTAACTTTGATCTCGGTGGCCAGGGATGTCACTGAGCGCATGGAAAAAGAACAGTCCCTTCTCGAAATCCTTGACAGGTACAATACCCATTTCACACTCACCGATGATGTCATGTTTTCCTTCGATCACAAGCTAAGGTTTAATAGTATCTCACCGAACGTAGAGAAAGTCACTGGGTACAAGCCTGAAGAACTTATGGGGAAACCCGCCCATAAACTTGGTGTGTTCCCCCCTGAATATCAGCATGAGGCTTATGATGAAGCCATGCATCTGCTCTCAGGGCAGACAATCAATTCCTCCATCTATGAGTTCATAACCAAAGACGGAAAACGGAAGTTCGGCGAGTTCAGCAGCAGTCCCTTGAAACGGGATGGCAGAGTGGTTGAAATAATCACTGTTGCCAGGGAAATCACAGAACGCATCAAGAAAGAAAAGTCACTTCAGGAGACTGAAGCAACAGCACAGGCACTGCTGAACGCATGTACAGATTTCATGGTTTTGATAGACATCAAAGGAACAATAATTCATGTGAACAAAGCGGCTTCAGATAATCTGGGTAGAAGCGTTAACGAATTGTTGGGGACCTGTTTTTTCGATGAAATGCCGAAAGAAGTGGCGGATAGGAGAAAGATTTACGTTGAGAAAGTCATCAGCTCGGGCAGTCCGGTACGCTTTAAAGATGAAAACAAAGGAAGATTGATTCACAGCAGTTTATTCCCCGTCTTCAACGAACTGGGAAAGGTTACTAAAATTGCCATTCACGCCCGGGACATCACTGAGACCAATCCAGTCATTTTTAAAGGCAAAATTGATTAAAAAATCTGAACTGGATATCTGCCTGACCGTATTTCAACCCGGCATCATGGGTGGCCATCCTTGAACCACTGCGGGTGGGAGAAGAAGTACGCTTCCCCATATTGCTTCAGCATATCGCCGTTGAACCCCATGACATCTTTACTGCTTGCCAGGACAGCAGTAGGCCACCACAGCCAGGCATCTTCATAGTTCTCATAGAGCGCCTTTTCCAGTTCAAAATAAATCCTGGTCCTCTTGGCCTCATTCACATTCTCTCTGCCTGCCTTGATAAGCGAAATGGCCTTCTCGTTATGGCTTCTGCCATTGTTAAAGGGGCTGACCGGGTCATAGAGCAGGGTGGCGATATGGTCGGGTTCCTGGATCCACGGGTGGAGATTCCCCACCATGTCGAAGTCCTTTTTCTTAAAGGGTTCAAGCATGCCTGATACACTCAGATAAACGGGCTTCCACGTTATACCCACCTTTTCGAGCATGGCCATTACGGCCTTAGCAAAGGCCTGGGCCTCGGGTAAATTAAGGGTGAACCCTTTAAGCGTCAGTCCGTTTGGATAACCGGCCTGGGCAAGGAGCTTTTTGGACAATTCCGGATCATAGCCCACAGGTGACAGGTCAGGATTATGTGCCCAGTGGTCGTCGGGGTACATGCAGCTTGCTACCCTGCCCAGGCCGAACTGTGTTCCCATGACCAAAGCCTTCCTGTCTATGGCATGAGATATGGCCTGGCGGACCCTGATGTCGGCGCAGGGGCCTTTTGCATTGTTGAAGGTCAAATATATCAGCCAGTTCATGGGCATGGTGTGAACATTGAAATTGGGATCGTTTTTTACCAGCTTGTACTGGATGGCATCTGCAACGATAAAGTCGAGCTTGCCAGCCTTGAGGTTTGCCAATCGAACAGAAGGATCCGGGATAATCGAGATCCTCATTCCATCGAAATAAGGCATGTCCGGCATCCCGATGCTTCGACCGAACCACCAGGCAGGGTTGCGTTTCAATTGCAGATAGTTATCCGTGCTTGCCTTCTCCAGCATATACGGCCCTGTGCCCACCGGGTTCGTATCGAGGGGCTTGGCGTCCTTTGCTATGGTGGAATAGTGTTTCAGCTGTGTTTCCAGATCAGCGAGTATTTGTTTTGCCTTGTCGGCCTTTGGCGCATCCTTTTCCACTGCAGCCTTTCGTCTGGCGCTTACGATCTCACGTTCGAGCCTTTTCACCTTGGTAAGGGCGGAATCTTTCTCAAGTGCCCTGGCCGATATTACATATCCCGGCACACTTGCCATGGTCCCTAAAAAGGCGCCCCAGGGCCTTTTAAAATGCCACTTCACCGTGTACTCATCCATCACTTCAACCGATTTCAGCGGCTCGATCCATACCCTTGTCCAGGCTGCATTGTCTTTGTCCATTATCCAGTCCATCTGGTATTTGAGGCCCTGGGCATTGAAGGGGGACCCGTCGTGGAAAAGGACACCCTTCTTGAGCTTCATGACTACAGTTGCGTCATCAAGATACTCCCATGACTCGGCAAGCCATGGGGTCGTGGGCTTCTGGCTGCTGTCAAGATTGATGAGCTTTTCATACATATAGCTCATGGATACCCAGTCCAGGACAGGGAAGTGGTTGGGGTTCATCAGCCCTATGTACAAAGGTGATGCAGAGCGCATATAGCCGCCCCTGACAGGCTTGTCGGGACAGTATTTCTGCCCCCATTCCATCCACCCCGGTTTAGCCTTTGTATTGTCCTGTGCCCATGACGGGGCAGCATAAAATAGTGCCAGCAACAGAAACATCCCAATTGCAATGCCGGATAATGCCATCAGCCGTTTCTTCATAGTAACGATAACCTCCTTTAAGCATAATCTATTAGAGTCCAAAATGGCAGGCTGCCATATGATTGTTGGTCTGTATTTTTTTCAGTACGGGTTTGGATTCCATGCATATTTTTTGTGCCAGAGGACATCTGGGATGAAACCTGCATCCACCAGGGGCGTTGAAAAGGCTTGGGACCTCACCTTTGATCATGCAATGTTCACGGGTGTATTCCATCTCAGGGTCCGGTATGGGTACTGCTGCAAGCAGGGCCTTGGTGTATGGGTGCCCCGGATTATGATAGAGCTCGGTTCTGTCGGCTATTTCAACTATTTCACCCAGATACATAACGGCAATCCTGTCGCTGATATGCCTGACAACGGCCAGGTCATGGGCTATGAACAGGTAGGTCAGGTTTAACTTCTCCTGCAGTTTCTCAAGCAGATTGATTATCTGGGCCTGAATGGATACATCAAGGGCGGAGACTGGTTCATCACAGACAATAAAGCTTGGATTCACGGCCAAGGCCCTGGCAATCCCTATGCGCTGCCGCTGCCCGCCGCTGAATTCATGAGGATATCTTCTGGCCATGGCCGGGTTCAGCCCTACTATCTCCAGCAGGTGCGAGACCTGATCAGCGTATTCCCCTTTGCCATTGGTCAGATTGTGGATCAAGAGCGCTTCGCCTACAATATCCGATACCCTCATCCTTGGATCCAGAGATCCATAAGGGTCCTGGTAGATTATCTGCATGTGCTTTCGAAGCTTCCTGCGAGAGTTCTTTCCGAGTTTGGTTATATCCGTACCCTCAAAGAGAACTTTCCCTGATGTAGGGTGCTCAAGCTGAAGAATTGTCCGGCCGGTTGTCGTCTTTCCACAGCCGCTTTCTCCCACAAGCCCGAGTGTTTCACCTTTTGAGATGTGAAAACTCACATTATCAACCGCTTTGAGAACGCCTGTCTTTTTTTTAAAAACCACACCACGGTAAAGGGTAAAATGCGTTGAAAGATCTATAACCTGAAGGAGTGCAGGGGTGTCCATTTCAGGCACCCATCCAGCACGCTACTTCATGGTTGTCGGATACTTCTCTGAGAGCCGGGTGTTCTTCCCTGCATCGGTCCATCACCTGAGAGCACCGGGGGTGGAATGAGCACCCGGAAGGCAGAAAGGCAAGGTCCGGGGGTTGGCCTTCTATGGAGACGAGTTTCTTTTTGATATCCTGATCCAGCCTCGGGACCGACTCCATGAGCCCTATGGTGTAGGGGTGCATGGGTCTGCGGTAAAGGTCCCTAGTCAGGGCCTTTTCAATGATGCGGCCTGCATACATGACAAGTACCTTATCAGCATAACGGGCAACAACACCCAGGTTATGGGTGATGATAATAAGGGCAGTGCCGCGGCTACGTGTAAGGTTCTTCATGAGCTCCAGGAGCTCGGCCTGGATGGTTACATCGAGCGCAGTGGTCGGCTCGTCTGCTATTATCAGTTCGGGATCGCAGGAAAGCCCCATGGCGATCATGGCACGTTGTCTCATGCCGCCGCTGAACTCATGCGGGAAAGCGCCGGCCCTGGCCCCGGCATCGGGGATTTGCACGCCCTTCAGGAGTTCTATGCAATCCTTCATCGCCGCTTTCCTCCCCATGCCCTTATGGAGCATGAGGGGTTCCATAACCTGGCGTCCTATTGTCAGTACCGGGTTGAGGGAGGTCATGGGCTCCTGGAAGATCATGGCAATCCGGTTACCCCTGATATGGCACATCTCATCCTCACGTAAAGACAAGAGATCCCTGCCTTGAAAGATAACTTCTCCCTTCACGATCTTACCCGGTGGGTTGGGGATGAGCCGCATGATCGATAAGGCGCTCACGGTCTTTCCGCAGCCGCTTTCACCGACAATACCCAGCGTCTCACCTTCATGGAGATCAAAGGATACATCCTCCACGGCCTTTATGATGCCATGGTCGGTGAAGAAATTCGTACTTAAATCTCGAACCTCGAGCAACATGTTGCAAGCCTCATTTCACAAAAGTATTATTCCGGCGCAGCCGGGGATCGAGAGCGTCCCTGAGACCGTCCCCCATAAAGTTAAAGGCCAGGACCGCCAGCGTTATCATCAACCCCGGCGCTAACGAAAACAGCGGCACGATCTCCAGGTAGGAATAGCCGACCCTCAGTTCGTTTCCCCAGCTCGATGTGGGTTGTTGAACGCCCAGGCCCAGAAAAGATACGGCGCTTTCAAGCATGATGTTACCTCCCAGGGCTATGGTGGCAGTGATGATAACAGGGGCCATGACATTGGGCAGCAGATGCTTGAACATTATCCTGAAGCCGGAAGCGCCCAGAGCATGGGCTGCCTCCACATAGGGAAGTTCGCGCACGAGCATGACCTGGCCCCTGACGATCCGGGCAAACCATGTCCATGAAAGGATTGTGATTGAGATGACGATACTCTGCATCCCCGGTCCCAGGGCAGATACGATAACAAGCATCAGCACCAGCGCAGGCACACACATGAAGGTGTCTGTTATGCGCATGATGACCATGTCCACAACACCGCCCTTATAACCGGCAACGAGACCGATGAGCACACCGATGACAGCAGAAAAGAAGGTCGAGAGTGCGCCCATCATCAATGTGGCACGGGAACCGTAGATAACTCGTGAAAGCAGATCACGGCCAACATCGTCCGTGCCAAGCATGTGCACCCTGGTTGGGCCTTCAAGGACATGGTAGAGGTCCTGCTCATTAGGGTCGTAGGGAGCAAGAAAGGGCGCAAAGACAGCCATGGCGGTAAGGAACAAAAGAATGACGATTCCTGCAAAGGCGACCCTGTGATGTGCGAGGAGCAGGAAGACCTCACGTGTTCGAGTCCTTTGTTCCGGTAGGCAAGGCCCCTGATCCTGACCGTTCTTACCCTTGCCCATCTTCATTGCTGAATCCTCACTCGCGGGTCAAGGTATCCGTATAAGAGGTCCACCAAGAGGTTCACGATCAGGATATTGATGGCCACCATAATCAGGGTAGCCTGAATAACAGGGAAATCATTTGAAAAGATCGCATTTACACCCATACGCCCCAGGCCGGGGATGGCGAACATGTACTCCACGATAAATGATCCAGCCACCACATAACCCCATGCAAGGCCTATAACGGTAACAACAGGTATCATGGCAGGCTTCATTGCATGCCTGATGAGCACGCCTCTTTTCCGCAGGCCTTTGGCGTATGCTGTACGGATATAGTCCTGGCCCAAAACCTCCAGCAGACTCGAACGCACGTATCTGCTGAGCAAACCGGCCCCATGGGTGCCCATGATGAAGGTGGGCATGGCAACGCTGGCAAGGTTGCCGGAAATACTTTCGGTGATCGGCACAAAACCGGATGGGGGGAGGAGGTGTATGATCACGGCAAAAAGATAGATCGCCACTATCCCTTCCCAGAACACCGGGATGGAAACACCGATAATAGCGCCTGTGGTAAACGAGACATCGAGCCATGAGTTCCGTTTCAACGCAGATATAATGCCGCAAGGGAACCCTATGATGCAGCTCCAGAGCACCGAGCCTGCAAAAAGCTCCAGAGTGATGGGCAGTCTGTGCATGAACATGGGGAGGACCTGTTCCCCTGTGGCAATGGATACCCCCCAGTCACCTTGAATGAAGTTTTTCATCCAGAGGAGGTATTGCATGTGAAGGGGTTTATCCAAACCGAACTGGGACTTCAGGTCATTGATAATCTCGGCATTGACAGGTCCCATCCCCGAGGTCATCAACACAGCCTGGATGGGATCCCCGGGCAATACCCTGCCTAATATGAATATGAGGATTGAAACAAAGAACAGGATAAGCAGGGAGTAGAGGATTCTTCTGAGGATGTATTGTCTCATATCTTATTTAAAATAATCATCAGTATGACCTAAAAGATCCCTGGCTTTGAGTTTTACCGCACCATTAACAAAGGCTTCTTCAGGCAGTAAGTCATCAGGTGCGGAAAGGATCTTATTCAAGGTTGTGACAAAGAGCTCTCTGTCATTCTTCCAAACTGCATAGTATTTTGCATATAAAAAATACCACAACAGATACTTTGATTCCGAAATCTCAAAGGCTTCGTTGAAATGATCTTTAGCCTGTTCAGACTGCCCGCCGAACATTTCCGGACGTGAAACAAAATTCGTAGCCCATAAGTGCATGGATGCCGCCATGATAGAATGTGTCATCCAATGCCAGGACCCTGTCCATCATGGCCTCTACCTTGGGCAGGTCATTCAATGCTTCAGAGTTATCGCTGTGGGCAAGGTTGATCCATGACAGCCATGCATTTGTCGCGAAATACAAAGGGGCGATGTCCCGTTTATGAATGGTTTTCAGGGCATCGGTAAAGACCTGGAGGTCATCCTGCTCAAGGGCTTGTTTGAAGGTTTTATTCAGCGAGAGGTTCCGTAATGCATAGTCTCTTGCCTTGATGTAGAGCTGCCTGGCGCGGGGTTTATCCGTATCTTCCACAAAGAGAAATGCATAACCCAGGTTGGCCTCAGCCGCACTTGTCAGCAGATATCTGTTTTCCGGGGAGACCATGATGAAGCCGTCCATCTGGATAAGCATGGCGGGCATGGCGGTGCGGACCAGATCTATATCACTGTTGCGGTTGGTTGCTAAACGCATGTCCTCCATAATGGGCCGCATGCCGTCCACCGACATCTTGGCAATGGTAGATGCGCAGCCACTGAGGAAACTTGATGAAATGATCAGGCACAGCATGGGAAATAGTATTTTGTGAGTTAAAGCCATAACACCTCCTTCCACTACCTTTTATCATTCCAATTCCATATTCAGATTACAGGATAAGGAAAGAATACTCATCAACAAGATGGATATTCACTCCAGGGAAAAGAAGCGAGATATCCTTTTTTATTCTTCATAAGGCCAGACCAACCTGCAGTCACCATAGTCGTATCCTATAGCAGGTCCTATGACGAATGTAGTCTCAGGGCCTTTGTAGGTAATACCGAATCCGATGACACCATCAGTATATCCAAACCCGATTATTAAACCATTCATATAGCTTCCCATGGACAAGCCGATTCCAATAGATTTAAAGCATACTGCCTCCGAGTTAAATGTCTTGGCTCCAAAACCTATGAAAAATTTTCCAATAGGAATGCCGATTCCGCCCTTTTTACAGTCGCAATCAACTGTGCTGTCACCAGCAAAGGCCAAAGTTCCGCAACCAATAAAAGAAACGACTAATAATGTTACCATAAACTTATTCATATTTAAAACCTCCTCCATTTCTTTTCTTTAAAAATCATCTCATCGTACAATTAATTTTGAATAAATTTAGACTACCTTGAATGAGTAAGGTTAAAATACCACTTGACAGGAAGAATGTAATATAGCATTAATTGGTCGGACCACCCGACCAATAAACGCAGGAGAAGTGTCATGAACATGCCGGCATCACGATTGAAGCAGCTGAGCAGGAGCAGACTCTATGAGAAGATCGCAGCACTGCTCCTGAAGAAGATCATCAAGGGAGAGATGAAGGTAGGCCAGAAGCTTCCCACCGAGAGAAACCTCGCCCTGACCTTGGAAGTCAACCGTTCGACAGTGCGCGAGGCCCTTAAAAAACTGGAGTCGCTCGATGTCATCGAGATCAGGCACGGTGACGGAGTATATGTGAAGAATTATATGGAGAGTCCGAATCTCGAACTCGTCAATGCCCTGTTTTATCTTGATGACACCCTTGACTCGGACATTCTCATGACCCTGCTTGAAGTAAGGCGTATCCTTGTACCTGAGATGGCATCCATTGCGGCACTGAACAGGTCTGAAGACCACCTGAAAACTCTTGAAGAGGTTGTGTTTCACAACCAGGACTCCACGGTGATGATCAGAGATATGAAGGTCCACCACACCATTGCCCTGGCAAGCGGCAATATCTTGTATCTTATCCTGCTGAATTTTTTCAACGGATTCTTTGTTGATTTCGGCCATCTCTATTTCGACAACCAGGATAATGCACAGCGGTCGGAACGCTTTCACAAGGAGATCTATGAGCTCCATCAAGAACGCAGACCCACAGCGGTCGAAGCAGGTCATGTTCGATGTGCTGGTTTATGCCGAACAGGCCATCCGTGCATATATACAAAACGTGAATGAAAAGGGGCAGCGCATATGAAGAGATTTATAGAAGAGCCCGGCAACCATGAGTATGATATCATAATCGTGGGAGGCGGCATTACCGGGGCCGCAGTGGCCTATGAAGCGGCAAGCAGAGGCCTGAAGACGGCCCTTGTGGAAAAGAAGGATTTCTCCTGCGCCACATCGGCAGCAACATCCAAGCTTATCCACGGCGGGCTTCGCTACCTGGCCAATGCGGAATTCGGCCTTGTAAGGGAATCGCTTAAAGAGCGCAGGACACTAGAGAATATTGCCCCGAATTTTGTCTACCCCATACCCATGATGATGGTTCATGACACGGTCTGCCCCAAGAATAACTCCCTTGAGATCGGGATAGGCCTGCGGATATATGATGCCCTTTCCTATGACAGGAATCGTACATGGGACAAGAGCAAGAAGATCCCGCCCCACAGAAGGATATCCCCATCCGAGGCCCTTGTGCTGGAGCCGGGTATCTTTGCCCAGGGGATGAAGGGCGCCTCGGTTTTCTATGACTGTTCCAACATCTTCCCGGAGCGGCTCACTCTGTCTTTCATAAAGTCAGCCGTACACCATGGGGCCCACGTGTCCAACTACGCCAGGGTTGAAGGGTTCATCACAGGCAGCAGTGGCAAGGTTGAAGGAGTGAAGGTATATGACCTCTTGAGAGGATCTACCGGTGAGCTGAAGGCAAGCCTCATCATCAACTGTGCAGGACCATGGGCGGATATCCTCCTGGGCCTGGCGAAACCGGGGAATTCTTCCAATACATTGAAGAGGTCAGAGGGTATCCACATTGTTACCAAAAAGTTCGTAAATTCTCATGTGGTAAGTTACATGACCAAAGAAGGCAGGCACTTCTTCATGATACCCTGGAGGGGGCACAACCTTATTGGGACAACAGACCAGCCCTTTATCGGCAACCCTGATGAATGGCGCGTGACCAGGGAAAGCATCCAGGGACTTATCGAGGATGTAAATACCACCTTAGGCAGCGATATACTCAGTTATGACGATGTCCTGTACACCTACGGCGGGCTCAGGCCGCTTGTAGAGGATGATTCGGCTGACACGTACGGTGCGTCGCGCAGATATGAGATACATGACAATACCCTTGATGGGCTGCAGGGCCTTATCACCGTTGAAGGTGGCAAGTTCACCACCAGCAGGAACCTTGCTGAGAAGGCTGTTGACCTGGCTGAGAAGAAGCTGGGAAGAAGGCACACGTCGTCGCCTACGGCAAAGCGCTATCTCTGGGGCTCTCAGATCTTGGACATGAAGGCCTTCATGCTCGACATCAGGCACAAGAACAAGGATTTCGGAACCTCAACGCTTGAGTACCTGGGCAAGAATTATGGAAACGAGTTTGAGCCTGTTCTGGAGCTTGCACGGCATGAAAAGCAACTTTCGGAGGTGCTCAATGAAGACGGCGAAATCCTTGCCCAGGCAGTCTATGCAGTGCGTTACGAGATGGCGCGCACCTTAAGCGATATCGTGCTCCGCAAGACCGGCATCGCAACGCTGGGCAATCCCGGAAACGAGGTGCTGGAAAAGGTGGCTCTGAGCGCGGCAAAAGAGCTTGGATGGGACGATCAAAGGATTGCCCTGGAGCTTACCCATACGACCGAGGCACTCAGGGTGCCCGTAAACTAAAAAATCAGAGGTAGCAGATGATTATGAAGAAGTTCGTGCCGAAATGGACTGAAGTCGCCCCACCCAAAGGTTCTTACCGATCCGTATTCAAATATGGTGACCCGCACACCTTCAAGCATCCAAGTGCAAAATGGTATGAGATGATAAAAGAAGAGTTCTCCATGACTGATAAGGACTTCCAAACCAAAAAAGATCAGGGTTTGGGAAGTGTCGTCCTGAACAGGCCTACTGCCCTGGACCTGCATCATAGGGAACGGCTGGAGGCCATTGTGGGTAAGGAGAATGTGACATGTGACGATTACAGCAGGGTGAAATATGCGCTGGGAAAGACTACCGAGGAGATGATGGAACTCAGAAAGGGCATAATCAGCAAGGTGGCTGACCTTGTAGTGCACCCCCGTACTAAAGAAGATGTGCAGCATATCGTTGCCTATTGCAATGAGAACAGGGTACCTGTCTATGCCTTCGGGGCCGGCAGTTCAGTGAACTTTGGTGTGAGGCCGGAAAAGGGCGGTATATCGCTCGTCATGAGCACGCACATGAACAAGGTTCTCGAGGTCAATGAAGCCAATCAGACCGCCCGGGTGCAACCCGGTTTATACGGACCTGCCTATGAAGATGCCCTTCACAGTGCGCCGGAACTCTTCCATACGAATCAAAGGTACACCTGCGGCCACTTCCCCCAGTCTTTTGAGTATTCAACCGTGGGCGGCTGGATCGTAACTTTGGGCTCAGGACAGGCATCATCCTACTATGGGGATGCCTGTGACCTGGTCATCAGCCAGGAGTATGTAACACCCGTGGGCACGATCAAGACACGTGATTTTCCGGCATCCGCAACAGGACCCAAGGTAAACGACATCATGAAGGGAAGCGAGGGGACATATGGGATACTCGTGGAAGCCACCATGAAGATTTACCGCTTTATGCCCGGGAATACCAGGCGTTTCAGCTTCATGTTTCCTACCTGGGAGGCGGCTGTCAATGCCAGCAGGGAGATCTGCCAGGGTGAATTCGGCATGCCTGCCATCTTCCGCATATCCGATCCTGAGGAGACAGAACGGGGCCTCAAACTCTACGGAATGCCCGGATTTGTGGATGCCTTTCTCAAAGGCAAGGGGTATAAGCCCAGAGAGCGCTGCCTCTGCCTTGGGAGTGCTGAAGGAGAGTCTGCTTTTACCAGGAATATCGAACGGCAGGCTAAGAGGATCTGCAAAGAGTTCGGGGCGATCTCTCTGACCGGTTATGCTGCGAAAAAATGGGAACATACACGCTTTAAAGAGCCCTATATGAGGGAAGACCTCATGGATTTCGGTGTCGTCATCGATACCCTGGAATGTTCCGTAACCTGGGATAACCTGCATGCCGTGCACCAGGGCGTAAGGGAGTACATCAAGTCACGTCCTGAGACTATGTGCATGACCCATGCATCTCACTTTTACCCGCAGGGCACGAACCTCTACTTTATCTTTCTGGCAAAGATGGATGACATCGATGAGTTCAGGACATTTCAAAGGGGCATTATAGATCAGATTAACACATGCGGAGGCTCTTTGAGTCATCACCACGGTATCGGCCGCATGATCGCCCCCTGGATCGGGTCATATCTCGGAGCAGAGCAGATGGCGGTATTAAAGGCGCTCAAGAGGCATTTTGACCCGAACAACATCATGAATCCCGGGGGCCAGCTGGGGCTGGACCTGGAATGAGTGTGAACATGACCCTTTTAAAATGTATACCCGATTGAGAAATGGAATTTGCCCGGGCTCTCGCCTTCATTGCGATTGAGCTTATAGCCATAGAGCAATCCTATGGGGCCGATGGGGGTGATATATCTGAGTCCGATACCCACAGAAGACCTGAAGTTATCAGATCCTTCATTCACCAGCACCCTCCTGACCGAACCCGTGTCATAGAAGATGGCTGTCTCCCAATCATGTGATAATTCAAAACGTGCCTCCATGCTGCCCACAAGCGACAAACGGCCGCCTATAGGATTCCTGCTGGTATCATATCTGAGCATGTTCTCGTCATATCCTCTCACATCCATAGTCCCACCCAGATAGAAAAGCTGGTCCTCCGGGAGCTGTCCTTTTTTTCCATAGGTGTAGAGGTAGCCTAAACGACCAAGCCATGCCAGGGTGAGCCTATGTGATGGGCTGAAGTAGTAACGAAGATTCAGATAATGCTTTAAGAAATTATCAAGGGAATTCTGATAGCCCTTGGATATATCCACTGCATAGGAGGAATAAAATCCTTTTTGTGGCCTTACAAAGGAATCCCTGGCGTCATACGAGATAAATGGTGTGGTTATCAGGGAACCACGGGGCTTGTAGGAATCTTCATCTCCTAGAGGAATTGTAACTGATTTATCCTTGAGAAACT
Organism: uncultured delta proteobacterium; assembly: GCA_963785235.1. Lineage (GTDB taxonomy): Bacteria > Desulfobacterota > Desulfomonilia > UBA1062 > UBA1062 > MWEI01. The sequence continues at coordinate 247,379 of CAWAUM010000005.1, forward strand.
GATCTCTCCATTCATACCTGAAACCAAGCGATGTTGTTGTGTGTGGTTTGTATACCCGCAAAAAGTTACACGACGAAGTCCAGACCGAGGTCCCGAAGATCTGGTTAAACTGGGCCTTCTTCTCAAAGGAAAGAATATTGGTATTGGTAATGGGTGTATCAAAGATCCTGTGCTGGGTTATTCCTAGCCCGCCTTGATAGCCGATTTGGCTCAACTCGCCGCCGATCCATGCGTCCTTGTTCAAACCGAAGAGGTTGCGGTCACCGACACGCGTGTTTCCATACAGCCCACGGTCAGAAGCATAGCCTGTAGCGGCCTGAATATAGTAAGGCTTGATCTCCTCCATATCAATAAGGAGTGTGATGCGGTCTCGTTCTTCATTGATTCCAAAGGTCTTAAATTGCACTGAATCAAAGGCCTCCATATTCCGGATATTTTTTTGACCTTCAAGCATGGTTTTCAGGGAGAACGGCTGTCCCGGCTCGATACCCAGCTCCCTTGTGACGACACGCGTCCTTGTCTTGAAGTTGCCCCGGTAATAGATGTTTCCCATTGATGTACGCTGACCTTCATCAACATAGTACGTAATGGCAGCCTCGGTATTCTCTTTCGACATGACAACTTCCGTTTTCACTTTCACATATGGGTAGCCATTTTCCGAGATAAGTCCTGAAAGGGCTGTCTCATCAGACTTTAATACATCATTTACGAAGGACTTGCCTTTTCTGAGTTGCAGGACTTCAAGGGCTTCGTTTTCGGGAATTGCCTTAAGGCCGATTATTTTAACAGACGAGACAATGGTCCTTATTCCCTCAGTGATCGTAACAAGGATTGAAATACCCGTTTTATCTTTATTCCAGATCAGTTCATGAGATACGGATACTTCATTGTATCCACGGCCCAGGTATAATGCGCGAATAGCAGCCAGATCCTCTTCCAGGATATCCGGATTAAATATATTCTTACTAAAAAACGGTGCCTTACCGGTCTGAAGTCCCTTTTTCAGTTCTTCTTCGCTGAAGTAACTGTTGCCGGAAAAACGTAGGGATTCTACAAGAGTCCTGGGGCCTTCCTTGATAAAAAGATTGAGTTTTCGTTCTTTTTCATCTTTTATGGTGACCTTTTCCTCAAGGATTTCAATTTCAGTGAAAAGGAAACCATCTTTTCGATATCGTTCTTTAATCACCTTAATACCGTTCTTGATGCCTCTGTCTCTCCTATTACCCTTTATGAAGATCGGTATGTCACTCCTGAGTGTATATGACCAGAACCAATTGTTTCCGGAGAATGATAGTTCATAGAGAGGCCCTTCCGCAATTGTTACCCCAGCCTTCACCTCTCCTGTTGCCTCATTTTTGCTCACCGATTCATGTATCTCACATTCAGGATATCCGCGCTGCCAGTAGAGTGCTAAGAGATCTTTTATATCCTGGGTGAATTCCGCATCTCTGAAACGGCCTGATTCCCTGATAAAAAACGATGTTCGCCAAGAGTTCATACGGGACTTGATCTCGGCATCGAATATTGCATGATTCCCGCTTATCTCCAGGGAGTCGAGATAATAATATGGGCCTGGTTTAATGCCCACATCGAGGATTACCCACCCGCCTTCCGGGTCTTTTTCTGCTGTCACGGAAATATGGGGTTTTCTGTAGCCTTCTTTTTTATACAGTTCACCAATAAGTTTCTCCATTACCTTCGGCGTATCAGGCAGCAGTGCATCACCGGGATATACATTTACGGATTTTAAGACATCGTTATTAAACAGAGGGTACTCGCCGTGAATCCGAATATCCTTGATCTCCCTGTAGGGAGTAAGAAGGAAGATGACCTTGATGCCTTCTTCTGCCTGTTCGATTTCAGGGATAACCGCTTCGAATCTTTTAGAGAGGATGAGGGCATCGAGTGACTGCTGAAACTTTTTTTCAGAAAACGGTTCTCCCTCACGCAGATTTATAAGATCTCGTGCCAGGTTTTCTATTGTTTTGGTGCACCATGGGCATTCTTTGATCTCAATATGGATATTCTTAACAAACATGCCATCAAAAGCGGCATATTCAATGGGCATCTGCATGCCCGGAGTCGAACTTTCCTGGCCCTGGCAGGGCATAGTCAAGAGCACCATGAAGAACAGAAATGCTGTGAGGATGTTTGTTTCAGGGCGCATAGATTCAGCGGAACTCGTATTTAAGCTGGATATCTGATCCAAAGATTCCATCACTGCCCTGATAGCCGTTAATAATGAGATTCTCAAGGATCTTATATTCAGCTATGCCCCTTTGAATGGTCTGTGTATTTCTGGTTTCCACCTGGTATTCTAAAATCAGCCTCCTTGACAATTCTTTGCCCAGGGTCAGTTTAAGGTTTTCACCCGCATCGGAAGTAGAGAATTCTGATGCCTTCAGATTAAGGATGTCAAGGGTCGTGGCCTTTTTGATCTGACCGCCATAATTGGAGGCGAGTATCTCGGCTGCCATGGCTGTTGGAGAAACCGTTAACCCGGTCTGACTCTGTGTGAGTTCACGCGATGTCTTCCCGATGATGAGAAGGGAAAGGATATCCGCCGGCTCTTCTGTCGGGGTCGAGTTCAGTGTGAACTGAAGATTGTCAAAACCTCCTTCGATGGTGAGTTCTATTGTCCAGTCTCTGACCTTGGTTTCGCCTTTGATATCAACAGTCGGTTCGGTCTTGTGGGGGTTCAGGAAATCGACGACCCCCCGGGAAACCGTGAACTCATTATTCTGAAAAGTCACGGTCCCCTCAATAACTGCTAATCTCCCGGTAAGCACCGGTTTGATAAAGGTGCCGTTTATCTTGAGGTCAGGGTTGAGATAAAGTTCGGAGATATTATTTTCAACCTTTAGCTCCCCCCTGCGTTTAATGGTAATATCAAGATCCATGTTTTTCAGGTAGGGCCAGCGTTTCGCCATGAGTTGCTCCTGAGCCTGCCTTTGCTTCGGGAGGATTCGTTCGATTACCCCTGTCAGAAGGTTCACCTTCACATCCTTGTAATAAATTCCGTCGATGATGACTACATCCGACCTGATCAATGAGCGTGATCCGGAGGACACAAGTGAGGCCTCTGCATCGATTGTGAGGTCCATCATATCAGGGATGGATATGGGCATTGCCGTTAACCTGGTCTTCAGATCGAATGTGCTTGGTGTAAACCCTTTACGAGTTATAGTACCCCCAAAAGTGAAATAGCCTGTATCTATCCTTCCAGTCAGGTCTTCGATGAAGATATCGTCATCGAGGATCCTGATCTTTCCATTCATGGTGTGCAGGCGCTGTGAGTTTATGGGTATGGTATAAGCGATATCCTCAAGGGTGAGCAGCCCTGAAACTACTGGTTTATTGTCATGGGAGGTGATCTTTGAAGACACATGGATAAGGCCCGAGCTGTCTGAAAGGTCTTCATCAAATATTCCAAAGACTTCAGCAGGGATTATCCCTTGGGCATCGAGGGTCAATGGCGTTCTGTTATCTCCGGAGCCCTTAATGTCTAACCAGCCTTTGTCCCCCAAGGTGAATCTTGTTTGCGGTATTGAGAGGAGACCATGTTTGTATGATCCGTTGATATTGCGGCCCATAATAAGCATTTTATTGCTGTGGAGGATATCCACAGAGGAGATGTCGGCGATGAGATCAATATCTTTAAGTGTTTTTGAATTTCCCAGGGCATCTATCCTTCCGGTAAGCCTTCCCGAGAGGGTGGGTCTGTCGCTCATAACGAAATAGGGGCTGAGTTCGGTTTCGGCAAAAAGTACTGTTGTGGAAAAATCCCCTGAGGATAGGTCGTGCATTGCCTTCAGAGAGAAGTTCCAGTTACCCTGCATGTTCAATTTATTATCCTGGAGTTCAAATGAGAAGGTCAGATCATCCAACGGGTTATCATTGAATTTAATATTTGCAGCAGCAATCCTTCCAGTCAGGGTCGGGTTGCTTAAATTCCCATCGCCTGCTGCATTCAGAAAGACTTTTCCCTTGAACGACTCGTGACTTAACATAAAGTCGAGGTTCTCCAGGCTTAACCCCTGGGTACCGAGCGAAAAGGAATAGTTCCCATCTGTAGAGATCCACCCGGTGGCGTTCAAATTCTCTTCCCCTGAAAGGGTCAGTATTGCAGGGTCTATCCAGAATCTTCCGCCATCTGCCTGAATCTTCATATCCAGTTTCGAGAAACGCTGGAAGCCCAGGTCCAGGTCTTTTGCCGTTATCGCCATATCGCCGATGGGATGAAGCATGGACCCTTCCATCATGGCATTTATGGAGAATGTTCCCTTTGCTTTGTCATAGAAGTCTTCAATCTGCAGGTTTTCTCCCTGGGCCTTGAGGTGAATATCCGGGTCCGCATTCAGGTGTTTCTGTGCCGGGTCGAACAGGGATATGTCCCCGGTAATGAGCATTGTCGAGTTCTTATTGGTAAAATTAAGGCTTGATATATTAAGCAGTCCTTGTGAAAGGGAAGCCGTAAGTACGGCATCTCCAAGTGGTATACCTGCTGCCAGGAGTTCACTACCATCAAGCTGAATGTTGGCTGAAATATTGCTTATAGGGCCTTTGGCGCTCACATGGCCGTTTAAAGATCCTGAAAGCGGGAGCTTTTTAAAGAAATCCGACGGATTTACTGTTCGCAGGTCCGATTCAATAATCATATCCGGGTTGGAAACAAAGGTGGGGAATCGACTGAAGACCTGGATGCTTCCCTTAGTTTGGATAGCTGAGGTACGGTTGGCTATTGCGCAGGAACCTACATTAAACCTTCCGTTCTGATCCAGCAGCGCCTTCAGATCAATGACGCCAAGGGTGATTCCATTGACAGTTGTCCCTTCAGCATGTGCAGTGATGTCGGCAAGAGGCTTCTCCAAAGTCCCGGAGATGCGTGACGATGCATTCAGTGCGCCGGTTGCATCAATACCTGTTCCTTTCAGCAAATCTCCAATCTGTGATGCCCCCAGTTCGATGGTTCCATCCAATGTGCGGGTGGCAAGGTTTATACTCCCTTCAGATGCGGCTGATATGCTCCGAACCCGGGCAGTCAGGCTGCTGATATCGAATAAATCCTTCCTGTAGGATACCCTGCCTGCCAGGGCGAGCTCATCATCTTTCATGAACGAGCCTGCTGAGACACCTTGGCCAAGTGCAGTAAATTGTGCATCAAGCTGTACAGAATCCGAAGAGACCCCGGAGCCCTTCAGGCCAATTTTTGGACTCAGCTTCCCCTTTAATCCCTTGGGCATGCCCGGAAGATCCGAGATTAAAAGGCTTGTGCCGATAATAGAGAGGTCATAGGTGATGGCATCTTCTTCCTTGATCCCTTCAAAATAGCCTGCAGGATAGGCCTTTCTCAAATCCGCGATACCGGTCAAATCTATGAGACCGGATGCATATGATGCATGGAGGGTCTTGATAGTGGCCACCCTGTCGGTTATGGTGCAATCAAGGTGGGCCTTGCTGATCTTCAATCCCCAGAGATCTCCCCCGGCATACCCAAGGGAAGCAGTAAATGCAGGGTTGTCATAGTCATTAGTAGCCGTTATACGGCCGGTGATCCTGCCGGTGTTGTCAGGGCCGAGCCCAAGGGCATCCCTTATGTCTGTCATGTCGGTATCCAGGTCAAGATTACACAGAAGCTGGGCCTTCTTGGACATCTCGGTTACAGAACCCGTCAGTTTGGCTGTTGAAGAACCTTTCTTGGATTCAACACGGATATCCCTGATGCGGTCATTGAAGATGGTGCAAGATGCCTTGCCGGCCCCAAGGTCAATCTTTCCCTCGGCATCAAAGAGAGATATGACTGCCTTTGGTACGGACAGGTGCAAGATAGAGTCTTTTTCAAAGGTGCAATCCATGAGAAGATCGAAGTTCTCGAGTTTTACAATGGGTTTGGCGTTTTTCCCGATGAATGCGAAAGTCCCTCCCTCGCATGTGAGCGACTTGATATACACGTTGAACGGGCTTTCGCCGGGTGTCTTTTCCACAAAGGCACTCTCGATATTGAGCCAGTTGTCCTTATCAAGCTCTAAGACGAGCTCTGGCTTTTTTGCATCTATGATTTCAAATATGAGCTCATACCGCAGGAGTGCGGGAAGGTTCATCTTGAGATACACATTTTTCGCCTTGAGGACCTGCTTTCCGTCAGGTCCGCGCAGTATGGCATTTTCAAGAGCAACCTCCTGGGTAAGCAGGCTGATCTCAATGTTTGTGCCGGAAATTTTCCCCGGATAGAGGGTGTTTATTGCGCTCAACAGGAAGTTCTTTCCCCGGTCTGAAAAGAGGTACAGGTGTGCTGCACCAATAAGGCATACCAGAAGCGTTACTACAATACATGCAGCAATAAGAAGGGTTTTCAGTGCCCTATTCATATACGTCTACCTATCCCGTTTGCCAGGACACCGTACCAGGCTTCTAAATGGTTGATCTCAAGCGCCATGACTACCCTCTATCAGAAAATTCACAAGGTTACATACAATTTTTCTTACATACAGAGTTCAAGGCTACGATGGATCAATAGTATGTAACAACTGGATACAATTCATAGGGATGGCCCTGAACATCAGCGTGAAGAATGTCGTTTCCATAAAATTAGCAATCCACAAAGGCTGTAAGATTGAGCTTTTGAACGGATCATGTTTTACTCATCTGAAACGCAGAATTCGTATAAAAAATAGAATTATTATTCCGCTAAAGAGAAACTTGTTTCCTCTATCTTCTTTAATTTACCCGCCTTTGACCTACCAATTGGTTGAAATTAGAGTATATACCAAATGGCATTCTCTTTGCTTGACCAGTTATGGTTTACTTTCTGCAGATGAACAAACAATTGTAAATTTAAATACGAGGAGGATCACCGATGAAGCCATTAAGAGTATGTTTATGGATTGGGATTTCTTTGATCGTCTTGATGAGCAGTGCATGTATCTTTGGAAATGTTACTGTCACCCTCCTGCAGACCTCTGATGTCCACAACCATGCCACTGGGTATGGACCATCTCTCGATTACACACCCTTGGAAACCACGGATAAAGACACGGTCCTCGGGGGATATTCGAGGTTGGCGGCCATCATAAACAAGATACGCAAGGAGCAGGCTTCAAAAAAGATACCGGTGCTGCTCTTCGATTCCGGTGATTTCTTCATGGGAACCGTGTACGACCTCACAGCAAGCGATCCCATCGCGCTCAAGTTTTTCAGCATGATGGGATATAATGCAGTCACCCTGGGAAATCATGAGTTCGACTGGTCACCCTCCGGATTGGCGTTGCTCCTGTCCAACGGGGTAAAGGGAGGGTTCGAGGTTCCGGTCGTAGCGAGCAACATGATAGTCCCTGAAGGCAACGTTCTGCAGGGCCTTGTGAACGCAGGCACTATCGTAAACAAGAAGGTCATCGAGTTCCCGTACGGGGGAAAGGTCGGGATATTAGGCCTCATGGGCAAAGATTCGGACACAAAGGCTCCGGTGGCAAAACCGGTGACCTTCAACCATGATTATACCGCGATCCAGCAGCAGGTGAACGACCTGAGGACCAAAGACTGCGCCCAGATGGTAATCGTCCTGTCCCACGGCGGGGTAGAGCAGGACGGTACCGGAGAAGATGCCGACCTGGCAGCCAACGTCAAAGGCATTGACGTAATCTGCTCAGGGCATTTCCATACGGCAACTCAAAACGCCTTAATCAAGGGTCCATCCAATACGATCATCTTCTCACCCGGCGAATACGGGGAACATGTCAGCAGGCTGGACGTCACCTACAATATCTTCCTTCGCAAGGTCGTGGATTACAAATTCACCCTCATCCCGGTAGACGACAAGGTAAAGGGTGACGCTACCGTTCAGGCCATGGTGGATCAGTACAACGCAGGGATAAATGCACAGCTGAATGCAGTTAATCTGCCTTCACTGGAAGATCCAATCTCCAGCACCACCTTTGCCCTGGAAAAGGCCTCGTTAAAGGTGACCGGCATCGGGAGCCTCGCTGCAGATTCGCTGCGTGCCGTTGCCAACAATCTGAAAGTGTTGAACGACGGGAATCCCTATCAAATAGGGATAGTCGCGAGCGGTGTCATCAGGGACGACATCTACCCCGGGAATACGGGGGCAATAACCTTCTCGGATATCTATAACATGCTTCCACTGGGCATCTCTCCCAACGACCAATCCGTGCCCGGTTATCCGCTCATGTCGGTCTATGCAACAGGGAAAGACATATATACCCTCTGCGAAGTCGGGCTCTCTCTCTCCCAGATGATAGGTTCGGATTACTATCTGAATTTTTCTGGGCTCAAGATTGATTATGATCCGTTGCAGGCGATGACCTTCTCCGGGGTGCAGGAGGTCTATGTATATAATCCTGCAGATACCTTCTGCATGGGGCCGTCAACCCTTATCGATCCGTATGATCCCGATACGTTATACCATATCGTGGTAGACCTCTACGCGCTGCAGATGCTGTATGTGGTAAACAATTACGGGTTTAACATCACCCCGGTCAATGTCTCATACATTGACAGAGATCCCGCTTCCGGGGTGCAGGAAATCAAGGAATGGATGGCTCCACTTAATTTCCTCCCTGCATTGGGGGTGGGGGGCGTTCCGGCTGGTGTTTACGGTCCGAACGGCATTGTCATGGGTCGGGTTTACTAGAGCTTAGAACCCTTCAGAAACGCGAGAAAGGTCCTTCGCTCCTGATAGGAACCTCATATCGGGGGCGAAGGATTCTTGTATATCCTGTGATCAGCTGATCCCTTCTTTAATGGTTCATGAGTATTCAAGAAAATCAACGGCAATTGAAGCCAGCATCCTTAAGCCCACCTCAAGCGCACGCTCATCGATGGAAAAACGTGGATTGTGGTGCGGCTGGTTCAGTGTCGGGTCTGTGCTTCCAGCGCCTAAAAAAAAGTAGCACCCTGGGACTTCGCCTAGATAAAACGACATATCCTCACTTGCCATGGAAGGCGGCATCCAGATGACATTATCTTTATCAACTACGCCGGCTGCTATTCTCATGACCAGGTCAGTCATGGCCGCATCATTTACGGTGACAGGATATCCCTGGGTATATTCCAGCTCAAAGCCTCCATCTTTCGACGATGTTATATCCCGGAGAAATATCTCCATAATGTCCTTGATGGATGCTCGGATGTTTTCGTCCAGGACCCTCACGGTGCCGGTGAGCTCCACCCTGTCGGTAACGATGTTGGGTGCCGTGCCTCCATGGAAGGTGCCGATGTTGACGATGAACCGGCATCCTTCCGGCAGCGACTTTTCCATGTATGCCTGAAGATTCGAGACAACCTCGGCGCCCATGCCGATGGCATCAACTGAGCCTCCCGGCATGGCGCTGTGGCCTGCACGGCCGAGTAACCGGATCGTGAAGATGTCTATGGACGCCATGAAGGCCCCTTTGCAGCAGCCGATATAACCATAAGGTAATGGACTTATGAGATGCAGGCCGAATGCAGCATCCACATCCGGGTCTTTCAGCACCCCTTGTTCGATCATGATTTTTGCGCCGCCGAGATTTTCCTCTGCCGGCTGGAACACGAACTTGACCCGGCCTTTAAAGGAATCACGAAAACTGCTGAGCAGTTCTGCCGTACCGAGAAGGATTGCCATGTGACCATCATGCCCGCACGCATGCATAACCCCCGGGGCGACAGAATGATAGTCTGTCTCATTCAGTTCCTGGATAGGTAATGCATCCATATCAGCCCTGAGCATAACCGTTTTGCCCGGCGAGGCGCCATGGAGCAAACCGACAACCCCGGTGCCGGCGACACCTGTTGCCACCTCCAGGCCAAGCCCCTTGAGATATTCCGCAATGACCGAGGAGGTCCTTTTTTCCTCAAAACCCAGTTCCGGGTGCTGATGGAAATCCCTTCGAAGCCGGATTACTGTCTCTGAAAGGCGCGATGCCATCTCGTGGATGGATGTCTGTGATATCATCCTCGGATACCTCCGTCATATTCGTGCGAGCCCTCATGAAATCATTCAGTGCATTATACCTGCATCGGGTTCTCAAGCAAAGGGTTGGCATTTGAGAAAATAATTTTATAATAAGGATATCATGAATGGAGCGGACCTGATTCTTATGGGAGCAAAAGCGAATGGGATCAACATGTGCTTTGCCAATCCGGGGACTACCGAGATACCTCTTGTTGCCGCCCTTGATAATGTGAGCGATGTCCGCACAGTCCTGTGCCTGTATGAAGGCGTGTGTACAGGCGCAGCAGACGGCTATGCCAGGATGCTTGATAAACCGGCCATGGTATTGCTCCACCTGGGACCCGGACTCGCCAACGGGACGTCCAACCTGCACAATGCCCGCAGGGCCCATACACCTATTGTTACTGTTGTAGGTCAGCATTCAACCTGGCACCTCCCGTTGGATCCACCCCTTGCCATGGACATTGAAGCGATCGCATCAGCAACGGCCGGCTGGCAGCGCACCTGTCGTTCAACAGATGACCTGGGTAAGGACATGGCAGATGCGATCTCAGCGGCTTATGAAGGCCTGGGCGCAGTTTTGATCGTGCCATATGACCTGCAGATGGAAAAAACTCATGAGAAAGTAATCGAGCTGAAGGCACAGGGACTCCATGCTGTGGATCAGGCAAGGGTCGAAGATTCAGCCCGATTTTTACGCTCATATCCCAAAACAGCACTTGTTCTTGGCGGCAAAGTACTCAGGAGGGAAGGGCTCATAGCTGCCGCACGTATCAAGGATAAAATTGGGTGTGATCTCCTGTGCGAAGGTTTCCCTGCCAGAATGGAAAGGGGTGCCGGCCTTCCTGATGTTACCCGGATACCCTATCTTCCGGAAACGGCCATGGAAGTGCTTGGTCATTACGAGGCATTCTTATTTGCTGGTGCTGATGAGCCTGTTGCATTTTTTGGTTACCAAGGTGTGCCGGGCCATCTTCTCAATGACGGCCAGAAGAGATTGCATCTCGTGGAGCCACACAAAGATGCCACCAAGGCCATGATTTGTCTGGCTGATATCCTTGGGGCACCTGCGACTCCAGCTGAAAATATTCTCACCAAACCAACAAGGCCTCCCATGCCGACAGGCGCCCTGAGCGGTGATAAGGCCTGCGCCGTGCTGGCTGCACTCCAACCGGAGTCCGCTATCGTGGTGGATGAGTCTATTACGAACAGCATCTGGTATTACCCCCTGACAGCCTCAGTGCCGCCTTTTTCTTTGCTCACGCTGACCGGAGGATCATTAGGACAGGGACCTGCCTGTGCAGTAGGGGCTGCCATGGCCTGTCCTGACAGGCCGGTAATCAATATACAGGCGGACGGATCAGCGATGTACACCGTGCAGGCCTTCTGGACGCAGGCTCGCGAGCACCTGAATGTGACGACGCTCATTTTCTCGAACAGGAGTTACGACATCCTGAAATTGGAACTTGCACGCTTCGGAGTTCATGCATCAGGCCCGGCGGCTTCAAGGCTGACCGACCTTGCAGGCATAGACTGGGTTTGTCTCGGCAAGGCTTTTGGCGTGGCCTCTGTTGCAGTGAACACAGCCGAAGGGCTAGCAGCAGAATTTTCAAATGCACTTCACGAGGACGGTCCGCATCTGATCCAGATGAATATCTAGTCCGGCATGTTCGAGCCCGCAATGATATGGGTATGCCGTACCAATCTTTAAACCTGAGCCTTTCACCTTTTCTTTATGTGTCTGATATGCTACCCGGATTTTGCGTTGAGGATGTGTAAAAACTTTATCCGTTAAAATCAGTCATCTTGCAGCCTTTAAGGACCGGGATAATTAGCATTCTCCTGAGGCTGCAAGATCACTGATTTTAACGGACCTATGTAAAGACCATGAGTCCTATGCTTAAGCCATTCATGATGTGCACAGAGTGTTCATGAGCGCTTTCAATTGCAAAATCCGAATTTAACAGGACCTGTCTTGATGGCGCAGGATACCTCCAGCGCATTTGTTGATGGCGTATCTTTTTCGCCAGGGGCATGAAAAGTTCCTATGCTCACCGCATCGAGCTGCCACGGCAGGGCTTTCTCTCCACTCTTGTCTTTCATCTGACAGCTTGATATGGCCCCAGCGTTCATCAATGAAGCAGTAAAAGTCGTACAACCATTATTGAATGAACTGAACAGAAGGATCAGGAACATGACGACACCGATGAATATACCCATGACCAGATACGTTGACCGCATAACTGTTACCTCCTTCCCTTAGGCTTGTAAGGATGATACCATGGCATCGTTCCATATTACGGAATGTGAAACTCACAAGAGGAAAATAATATGCCTGATAAAATAAGCCCTTACGCATCCTATGGGGAAAAGATCATCAAGCTTTTTGCAAAACTTCTTTTCTCGGGCCAGAGTTACTCTCTTACAGAACTGAGCCGCATGCTGGTGTGTTCAAAGCAGACCGTGCTCAGGCTCATGGATGATATCCGCCGTTCCTATGGAGTGGAGATCGAAGAGACCGTTCTCGAGAGGAACAAATACTACCGGCTCAAGAAGGCAGGCAAGGTGCCGCCGGCGCTGGCACTCACAGGCAGTGAAATGAGTGTGCTGCTCATGTGCCAGGCATTCGCTCGACACCTCTTGGGCAGTGCGCTGTTTGAGGAGGCATCTACGGCATTAGAGAAAAACCGGGCACTCTCAGGCCCGACACCCGATAACACGGAGCATCATTTCACCTCTTACAAACCCGGCAGCATTGACTATACACCTCATGAGGAAAGCATCAAGACACTGCTCAAGGCCATGGAGCACAGAACGATATGCAAGGTGATCTACCGCTCTCTCTTATCCATCAAGTCCAAGACCTTTCTTATTATGCCCCTGAAGATTTTTTCTCACAACGACTCCATGTATCTCAGCGCAAGGTTTGCAGGTAAACCGGGAAAGCCCGATACCAGGCGCGAGTATGACCCGCTCCTTGCCGTGCACAGGTTGAAGATGGTTGAGATGACTGATCGGTCCTTCGAGTTTCCCACAGACTACGACTTTGAGCAGATCTACAACCGCAACTTCGGCATCATTAAGGACAGTGCCTTTCATGCTGAGGTCGAGTTCACCGGACTATCGGCCAGATATGTAGCTGAGCGGATGTGGAGCCCTGACCAGCGTATTCTTCGGGTTGATGACTCAACCATAAGGATAACATTCTCTGCGTCCTCGGATAAAGAACTGATCTCCTGGCTGTTGTCTTTTGGAGAGGAGGCAAGGCTTATCGAACCTCAAAGACTTGTTGACAGTACAAAGGCAATGCTTATGAAGATGGAAGCTCTTTATACAAGTTGATCAAGTCAGAGCTGATGATAAATCCGGATGTTGTATGTAAGATGTGTAAAAACCTGATCTGTTCAAAACCAAATGCAAAATCCCGTTTAACTGGTAATAAACTCCACAATCAGACGATTGACCGCCTCGGGGCACTCCTCATGCGCGGAATGACCGCAATCTCTGATAATCTCCACCTTGAGATTTTTCAATTTTTCCCTGAACCGGTTTACAAGCCCCACATCCAGATAACGATCCTGCTCACCCCAGATGAGAAGGGCTTGATTTCCAAGCTCTCCCAGGTGCCTGTCAACCTCTGCCCAGGAAAGATTGCGGGCAAGCAAAGCCTGTGCATGGCGATTGGCGGGTATTTTAAGCGGCAGGTGCACTTCAAGGGCCATGGCATCATCTACAATGCCCTTTTTGAAAAAAGAAAGTTCCAGCCTCGTTTTAATCAGATCAAGGGTAAGGAATCTCAGGAGCAGGTTCCCTACAATGGGCATCTTCAGGATTTCCCATTCAAAGACATCCGGAACATCCAGACCGCTGGAGTTGATGAGTACTATCTGGTCTACCCTCTCGGGATATGCCAGTGCATAGGCCAAGGCCCAGCCCCCGCCCCATGAATGACCCACGAGGGTCGCCTTGTCCATGTGCAGCGCATCCATGAATTCCTTTAAGGCCAGAGGCATGGTGTCAGTCCCCATGCCAAGAGAAGGGTCGGTTATGCTGGTGTAGCCGTACCCGGGCATATCAAGGGCATGCACGGAAGAGATCTTTGATAGAGGCACGAGATTGTGCCTGAAGGAATAGAGCCACATCCCTCCACCATGAATAAGGATTATCGGTTTTCCTGAACCGGCATGGAGGTAGTGAAAGAGGAAATTCCTTGTTTTAAGAAATTGAGATGCATTTGCCTGAAGGTAGTTTGACCGGTTCATGATCCGCTTAGTGTGGCTGTCCATATGTAGTTTATACCCACCTTGCATCAGGCATCATAATACATCATTTGGTTTAAAAAATATCTGTAAGACCTTGACAGGAGATTGTAGTTTCGTATTACATGGTAATACCATTGCGGTGCAGGAGGTTCTCATCTATGAAAAAACCCGGGATAATCACCTTTAAGGTTGATGAAGGATTCTATGAAGTGATCAGAAACATGCCCAACAGATCAGAATTCATAAGGAATGCGGTATTGACCGCACTCGGGAATATCTGCCCGCTCTGCAATGGCACGGGGATCCTTTCGGCAAAGCAGAAGCAGCACTGGGATGACTTCGCAACAAACCATAAGATTCAGACCTGCAATGAGTGCCAGGAAAGTTACCTGGTGTGCGGGGGGCAGCAGGTAGGGAACATTGGATAAAAAAATAATATCCTTTATAATCATACTACTGGCCTTGGGTGCCCTTGTTTACCTTGTTGCGCTCAGGAATTCCAAACCGGCAGAGAAAGCGCCTTCACTTAAGATCAAGGTTGTGACCACGCTCTTCCCGCTCTATGATTTTGCGAAGAATATCGGCAGGGAAAAGGTGGAAGTTTCACTGTTGCTGCCCCCCGGGGTAGAGGCCCATTCCTTTGAACCGAAACCGAGCGACCTGGTCAGGGTTAACGAAGCGGATGTTTTCATCTACACGGGAAAATTCATGGAACCCTGGGCTGAGGATATTATCAGGAGCGCTACCAATAGAAATCTTATTATAGTCGATTCCAGTCAAGGGATTAAGATGATCCCCGGTGTGTTTCATGATGCCGATGAACCGGCTGGATCGCTTGACCCGCACATCTGGCTTGATTTTGATAATGCGAAAATAATAGTTGGTAATATTCTACATGCCCTGGTAACCAAAGACCCCGCAAACATAAATAGGTATAAACAGAACTCGGATGATTACTGCAAGAAGCTGACAGACCTGGATTCTTCTTATAAGACCGCCCTCGCTTCATGCAAAAACAATGAGATCGTTTACGGGGGCCATTATGCCTTCGGCTACCTGGCCCATCGCTACGCCTTGAAATATCTGGCCGCACAAGGGTTTTCGCCGGATGCCGAACCAACTGCCAAGGACCTGTCCAAGCTGGTGGAGCAGATCAGAAAAGACAACATAAGGTATGTTTTTTTCGAAGAGCTCACCAGCCCAAAGATTGCAGAAACTGTTGCCAATGAAACCAACACCAAATTGCTGCTGCTCAATGCTGCCCATAATGTCACCAGAGATCAGTTTGTGCAAGGAGCCTCTTTCCTTGATATTATGAAAGGCAATCTTGATAATCTTAAAGTTGGTCTAGGATGCCCATAATATGAATCACATCTTATCAGTACATAATTTATGTGCAGGCTATGGGCAGGGTGAAGTACTGCACAACATTTCTTTTGCCGTGGATAAAAATGACTATATCGCCCTGGCAGGACCGAACGGCGCAGGCAAGACCACCCTTGTAAAAACACTCCTGGGCCTCACGGACAGATATACGGGCACGGCAGAGATATTCGGCCGGGATATCAGGGGATATGAAGGGTGGGACCGTATCGGGTACCTGCCCCAGAGGGTGAATGCCTTTAACCAGCTTTTTCCTGCCACGGTTAAAGAGGTGGTCGGCCTGGGGTTATTATCACAGAAGCGCTTCCCAAAAAGATTCACCAGGGATGATGTGACGAAAATCAAACAGACGCTTGATCTGATGGATCTGGCTGATCTTCAGGACAAGATCATCGGCGAACTTTCGGGCGGCCAGCAGCAGAGGATATTCCTTGCCCGGTCCCTGGTGTCCAACCCTGATCTCCTCATTCTGGACGAACCCAGCACTGCCCTGGACCCGCCATCCCGAGAAAGTTTCTTCGAGCTTTTGAAAAAATTAAACATGAGCAAAGGGATTACAATCATCCTTATAACGCATGACATTTCCCAGATAGGAGAATATGCCAATAAACTATTATATCTAGATAAAAAGATTGTGTTCTATGGGAGCTTTGCCGACTTCTGCCATTCAGAGGAAATGAGCCATTACTTCGGACGGTTTTCTCAACACCTGATCTGCCACCAGCATAACTGAAATGACATTCCTTCATTTTCTCAGCTACACATTCATCCAGAAGGCATATCTTGCCGGGGCCTCTATTGCCGTGCTCTGCGCCATTCTTGGTCTTTTCCTTGTACTCAGGAAATTATCCTTGATCGGTGACGGCCTTGCCCATGTCAGTTTCGGGGCCATTGCACTCGGGCTATTTTTCGGGTTTTACCCTTTCTACGTGGCGATCCCGGTGGTCCTCGCCGGTTCCTATTTCATCCTGCGGCTGACCGAGAGGGCAAAGATCTATGGCGATGCCGCCATCGGTATTGTATCTTCCATAGGGATTGCAAGCGGTGTTATCCTGGCAAGCATTTCAAAAGGATTCAATGTTGATTTGTTCAGCTACTTGTTCGGCAATATACTGGCAATCAGCACCCAGGAGGTTTATTTATCCCTGGGACTGTCTATCGTAGTGGTGCTGATAATTTTATTGCTTTACAACGATCTTCTTTCAGTCACCTTTGATGAAGAATTTGCCAAGCTCACCGGGGTAAAAACAGATCGTATTAATCTGGTCTTAACCTTTCTTACCGCCATAACGGTTGTCCTGGCAATCAAGGTAGTCGGCATCATGCTGGTTTCCGCCTTGCTCATCCTGCCGGCAGTTACCGCCCTGCAGCTGGCCAGGGGTTTCAAGGCTGCAATGCTCATCTCCACTATGGATGCTTTTCTCTCAGTATTGTTCGGGATAACACTCTCTTTCTTTTTGGATATCCCGGCAGGTGCCACGATTGTTTTGATTAATGCTGCCTTTTTTGCAATAGCTCTATTGTACAAAAAGTCCATGAAGGTGTAGATTCAATGCATAGATTTACCGTACTGAAATAGCTTTAGAATTCCTTCTTTGAGGGATAAACCACAAATGAAGAATAAGACTTCTATCTTGACGGTAATTCAAGTGATTCTCTTCATTTCGGCATGGTCTTGCCTAGTAGCCTTTGTGCCACAGAACAGCAGGTCGGCATCGCAGGGAAGCTCCATGATCACCATCGGCAGCGATGTTGTGGTCAATGAGGGAGTGGAGGTGAACAAGGCAATATCCTTCGGAGGCAATGTCAAAGTATATGGGCATGTAAGGAGAGATGCAGTGTCCGTAGGAGGGTCGGTCTACCTCGGGCCGGACTCGTCTGTAGAGGGAAATGTCATATCCATCGGCGGCACTGTGGAGCGGGAACCAGGATCGCGTGTGGGCGGCGAAGTGACTATTGTTGATGCCACAGGTTTGAGATCATGGTTATCCTGGTTGCCGAGACAGGCAGTAACCGGCATTAAAGAGCTATGGGAAAATATTGGATGGCCGTCATCTCTGGCATTCGTCTTGGTTGCGCTCCTGATTGTAGCAGCGATGCCTGCGGGCATAGGTTCAATATCCTTCCAGCTCGAGAATAACACTGCCCGTGCAATCCTTACGGGCGTTATCGGCTCAATCCTCATCTTCCCCATCGTGTTCTTTCTTTTCATATCCATAGCTGGAATCGTCATGATCCCGGTCTTGATGATGCTCTTCAGCTGCGCCTTGATATTAGGCTACATAGCTGTGGCCCAACTCATAGGAAAAAGAATTACTATCTTAGTGAATAAGCCGGACAGGCATATTCTTGTTGAAACAATCATCGGCCTTGCAGCCCTTTTAGCCATAGGCCTTATACCCCTTGCAGGGTGGTTTATTAAGGGCTCGGCGATGTTCCTGGGCTTTGGGGGAGTGATGAGTGCACTCACAACGGGACATAGGAAGAACCAGTCAGCAATGAATTGAAAGGTTGCAGGTCAGGTGGCCTTAAGCATAAAACTCATAGTGATCATAGAATTGATTTTTAAACAGGTCCGTTCAAACCACAATCTTGCAGCCATCAAGACCGATAAAATCATTGCTCAACAAAGGCTGCAAGATTGTGGTTTTGAATGGATTAGGTTTTTACTCCTCATAAACGCGAACGTATAAACTTATTCCCCTGATCCTATCAGCGGCAGCACCTTGTCTATCCTGAACGTGACGAGATATTTATTTTCTATGTAGTTTTCATCATGAACAATATAGTGTTTATTCCTCCTGAGGGTATTGATTAAATCGGTATTCATTTCCTCTTTGATCTTGGTAATGTAGAGTCTCTTCCCTATATATTTATCGCCATTTTCCATATACAGATATGTTGCATGGGGGTTCGTCTTCAGGTTATCGTGTGAAAGCTTTTCGGACATTATGAATGAAACAGTATCTTCATTCATGAAGTGCGGCCGGGCATACACCGCGGCGTTTACATATCCTGATGAATCGGCTGTTGCCAGTACACCTTTTCCTTTGATGTTCTCAAAATATTCTGAAAGTTTCATTTTAAAACTCCTTTCATGTTTTATCTCTATAAAATAGGGGTTTGTAATGCGAAAATCAAATAGGTGTATGGTTTTTACACTTCCTATACACAAAATTGGGTTAAAAAAATAGGATGGCGGTTAGGGCATAGGACGCGCCATCCTTAAGAGGAGGTTAAATCTTTTTCTATATATTTGGATGCATATCCAAGAAAAAGGATGCATGTAAGAAAGTAATCGGCCGACATCAAAGATATCAGAGCATATTTGTTAATAATTACAATTATGCCACACCAGAGGCCATTCTACAGAAATGATCCTATATGAAAGTATATATTTTTTCTGATATACTCAAAGTCCGTTGAAATGATGTTTATGAGGAGAGTTGTAACATGAATAGGATACTGTTCATGGTTGGTGTTGCCCTGATAGTACTTACCGGCATGCTGGTATGTACCAGCCTTGATACCCGAGAGGTTGTTCATGCGGAAAATGCTTCGGTAAAGGCTTCAGGTGACTCTCATGCAATGAGCTGCCGGAAGTGCCATCCCACCTTCTACACGTCCTGGTCAAACTCCTTTCATGGCCTTTCCATTCAGCCATACACACATGATCTTGCCGGTAATAGGCTTATGCCGCCTGCAAAGGATATTCACACAGGCAACAACCGGTACACGGCCGATTTAAAGGGAAGCGAAGGTTATATTGTTGAAAAAGGCAACTGGCCCTGGGAAACCACAAAATATCGCATTGAGAACATCCTGGGCGGGAAGAATGTTTTTTATTTTCTTACTCTCATTGAAAAAAAGCGATTGCAGATCCTGCCCCTGGCTTACGATGTCCGGACAAAGTCGTGGTTTGATATCACGGCGAATGGGATGGTCCATGCCAAAGACAAACACCCTGACTGGAAGGATTCCAACTATACCTTCAGCACTGCATGCTATAGCTGTCATGTGAGTCAGCTTTCATCGAACTATGATCTGAAGGCGGATAGGTACGTAACAGCCTTGGGTTCATCGGGCATCGACTGCGATACATGCCACGGCCTTTCATCGGAGCATTCCGGATTATTCCAGCAGGCTGCTCAAAACGGTGTGAAACCCGCGTCACTGAAGATTCTCAGCTTCAAGGATTTGACCTCAGAACGGATTAACTCGGCATGTGCACCATGCCACGCCAGAATGTCGCCTATTACTACGAACTACACCCCCGGTGAGAGCTTCTTTGACCACTATGACCTTACGACACTGGAAGACCCGGATTTCTACCCTGATGGCAGAGATCTGGGCGAGAACTACACCTATACCCGGTGGCTCATGAGTCCCTGCGTAAAGTCCGGGCAGCTTCATTGTCTCAAGTGCCATACTGCCAGTGGCAGCTTCCGGTTCACAGATGCTGCAAAGGCCAATAATGCATGTTTGCCCTGCCACGGGGAATATGTTCAAAACCCGGCCGAGCATACTCACCACAAGCAAGGTAGCTTAGGCAGCATGTGCATCTCCTGTCATATGCCGAAGACAGGCATTGCCCGCATGCAGCGCAGTGATCACTCCATGCTTCCGCCAACGCCCGCTGCCACAATCACCTTTAAATCGCCAAACGCATGCACCAGTTGTCATACGAATAAGGAAGCCACCTGGGCGGATAAGAATGTGAGGAAATGGTACAAGGATGACTATCAGGAACCATTCCTTAAGCGATCAGCCCTCATTGATGCAGCGCGAAGGCTTGACTGGAGCAGGTTGAACGATATGCTTTTCTATATCAACGGCAAAGACAAAGATGAAGTCATTGCAGCCTCCCTTGTCCGTCTGCTGAGAAAATGTCCTGACTCGAACAAGATCCCGGTTTTCATCCTTGCCCTTGGCGATCCTTCCCCCTTGGTGCGTTCAAGTGCGGCAGAAGCCCTCTCCGGGGTGAAAACACCCAAGGTTATTCAGGCCCTTCTTGCAGCAACTGCCGACCCAGTCAGGCTTGTACGCATCAAGGCTGCTTCGGTATTGGCACGATATCCGGCAAAAGACCTCGCTGAAACCGGTGACACAAACCTTTCAGGAGCAACAGGCGAATACCTTGCATCATTGCTTGTACAGCCGGACCAGTGGATTTCTCACTACAATATGGGTAATTACTTTCTTGACCGGGGTGAGAACAATGACGCCCTCCTGGCTTATGAGACAGCCATAAAGATAGCGCCTAAGGCTGTGCAGCCGTTTGTCAAATCCTCACAGGCTTTTTTAAGGCTCAGGAATATATCCAGGGCTGAAGTGTGGGTGAATAAGGCACTTCATATCGATCCGAATCACGCAGCCGCCAATTATCAGAAGGGTCTTATCAAGATTGACCAGGGCGACTCAAAGACGGCTGAAGAGAGTTTGAGGATTGCCCTGAATAACGACCCGCTTATGGCCTCTGCAGCCTATAACCTGAGCATATTACTTGCAAAGGAAAGACTAACCGAAGCTGCTGCCTGGGCCCGGAAGGCCTACTTGATGCAGCCTGAGACGGAATATGGCTATTGGCTGGCCTCTCTCTTGAAGAAAGACGGCAATTGGGACGGGGCATTAGAGGTGCTCAGGCAGGTGATGGGTTCAGACCGGGCATTTGCCGAGGCATACCTGCTCATGGGTGAGATCTTTGAAAATCGTGGAAAGAAGAGGGAGGCCAGGGATATATACAAGCAGGGGCTTGCTGTTGATGGTCTCCCGGAGAAAGGCCGCAATCAGATTGCCAGAAGGCTCAATTCTCTGCAATGATTGATACAGCAACCTCTTTTATGATCCATGGACTTGTCAACCACGGAGGAAAGTTATGAAAAACAGATCGAACCATCCCAGGATCTATGAGATCAATACATGGGTTTGGCTTGAGGAACTCAGCAAGGCAGCCGGGACTGTCGTGACGCTTGCCGACGTTCCGAAGGAAGCCTGGAATGCCATTGCAGAGCTTTCCATGGATGCGGTCTGGTTCATGGGGGTCTGGGAGCGAAGCCCCATAGGTATCGGTATTGCCACGGAAAATGCTGTTCTTCAAGACGAATTCAAAAGGGTTTTGCCGGATTATACACCTGCGGATATGATCGGATCCGCTTATTGCATCCGCAGGTACGAGGTGGATGAACGTCTGGGTGGGGCAGACGGGCTTGCAATTGCGCGCAAGGAGCTTGCAAAGCGGGGCATGAGCCTCATCCTTGATTATGTGCCGAACCACGTGGCACCGGATCACCCCTGGGTTAGAGAATACCCGGAGTATTTCATCCAGGGCGATTCTGGGGACCTTGAAAATGAACCGGAATCCTTCATGGATGTCAACGGAAAGGTCTTTGCCTGCGGAAGGGACCCATACTTCCCGGCATGGCAGGATGTGCTCCAGCTCAATGCATTCTCCAAGGGCATGCGCAAGGAGTCCATCAAGACGGTGTCATCCATTGCAGAGCAATGTGATGGCATGCGGTGCGACATGGCCATGCTGCTTTTGAGTGATGTATATGCAAGGACATGGGGAGAAAAGGCAGGGGTTAAACCAAATACCGAATACTGGTCAGAGGTGATCAGTGCCGTAAAAAAGAAACACCCGGAAACGGTTTTTATTGCAGAGACCTACTGGGACATGGAATGGGAACTGCTGCAGCTCGGTTTCGACTACTGCTATGACAAGCGCCTCTATGACCGGCTTGTTTTTGATACCGCAGAAGGCGTGCGGCTTCACCTCCTGGCTGAGCCGACATACCAGACAAGGCTGATCCGCTTTATCGAGAACCACGACGAGCCGAGGGCGGCCTGGGTTTTTTCCAAGGAGAAGGCACGCTCTGCAGCCGTTGTCTTTGCAACGCTGTCCGGGGCAAAGCTCTTTCATGAAGGCCAGTTCGAGGGAAGGAAGGCCAAGCTCCCGGTTTTTCTGAAACGCAGGCCTGATGAGGGTGTTGACTATGACCTGAAGGCCTTTTATGGCAGGCTGATGGAAGTCATCAATTTACAGACAATTCGCCAGGGAAGGTGGGGGCTCTGCACGCTTTCCGGGTGGCCTGAAAATTCGAGCTGGATGAATATGGCCGCATGGCGCTGGCAAAAGGATCAGGAGATATGCCTGATTGTGGTGAACCTTTCAGACATGCGCTCCCAGGCGCGGGTACACCTGAGCGGTGTAACCCTTGAAGGCATGACAGTGAAGATGACCGATATCATGAACAATGAAGTATATGAGCGCTCGGGCAACGAGATGGCTGAAATAGGCCTATATGTGGACCTGGAGCCGTGGGCTTATCATGTGTTGGTGTTTTAAGGATATTCAGGAGAGCCAATTGCAAAACTCACAGGACGTCATTCCACGAGTTCTGCAAATGGATCAGTACTTATTGCTTAACCCTCTTCAGCACGCCCGGAAAATGATGCTGGTCCGTGTGCGGCAGGAAGAGCGCTGCCATATACTGATCCATATAACCAGGGAAGGTGCTCAGATCGATATAGGTCATCCGTTTTGTCAGTGCTTTTTGAAGCCCTCTGAATTCCTGGGACAGGAGGCCAAGCGTTGAACCCTGCAAAGAGGCATTGCCCAGGTAATGGAACTTCTCAACCGGTATTTCAGGGAGCAGGCCTATGACCATGGCATTATCAAGGTTGAGGAACCTGCCGAATCCGCCTGCTATATAAAACGTGGAGATATCGTGAAAGGTGATCCCCATCTGCTTGAGCAGCAAAGAGGCGGCTGAATAGATGGCGGCCTTGGCGCGCATGAGATTGTCGATGTCCGTTTCGCTCAGTATGATGGTTCTGCCGCTGCAGGAGTCCCGGGCTTCAGCCAGGGTGTAATAAGCCCGCCTGCCGTTGATGTGTATGAACGGGCAAGGCCGCAAACGGTTGAATTTTCCAGAAGGATCGATCCAGCCGGTCAGGAAGAGCCCGGCAATAAGGTCAATCATGCCGGACCCGCAAATGCCCGACGGCCTGCCTGTGCCGATGGTGGTGTAACGGGCGTGGCCGGAATCCGGGTCAATGGTGACCGAGTCAATGGCCCCGGTGGTGGCCCGCATGCCGCAATCAATGCCGCCGCCTTCAAAGGCCGGCCCTGCGGAACAGGCACAGGTCATGAGAAAATCCTTGTTGCCCACCACGATCTCGCCATTGGTGCCGATATCCATGAAGAGGCAGATATCCTCGGTATTCTTCACAATGTCAGTGGTGAGGATGCCAGCCGTGATGTCCCCTCCCACATAGCTGCCCACACAGTCAGACAGGGTGACAAAGGCCTGCGCGTGAATATCCAGCCCCAGTTCAGAGGCCCGTAGTGGTTCTGTGTGGAGCATTGTAGGCGTATAGGGTTCCAGCCGCAGGTATTCCGGTTTGAGACCCAGGAACAGATGCGTCATGATGGTATTGCCTGATAAGCGGCAGCAGGTGATCGATTCCTTACTGGTCCGGGAATCTGTGGTGGCTTCTTCAATGAGACGGTTCACGGAATGCACTGCACGCAACCGCAGGTCGTCGAGCCTTTCCTTTGTAGCCGCGTAATTGATCCTGCTTATGACATCGAGCCCGCAGTGGATCTGGTCATTGTACCCGTTTCTGGTTGATACCACCTTGCCGCTTTCCAGGTTGATGAGCTGCACGGAGATGGTGGTGGTCCCCAGATCAACAGCTATCCCAAGGTTCATGGGAGCCTTTTTACCGCTTATGATATCAATGACGCGTGTCCGGCAGTCATCCGCGGCTATGGTCAGCGTCACCAGGCCGTCTTGTTCCCGCAGGGTATCTGCAAGTTTCCGGATGACCGACAGGGAATAGGTGATGTCCTGATTCGGGAAAAGTGCGTTGAGGCTGCCATCAACCCTGTCAAGGTCCGACAGGCCGTCTTCCCGGCCGGGTTTGGGGATGGACAGACTGACCTGCTTCGTGAGGGGGGAAAGGTGGGGCAATGCAGGAAAGTGTTCGAAGATGGGATCAATACTGTCATCAATAACCGCATACGCCGCACCGGCGGATTGATCAGGGATGCTGATGGTTACATCGGTTGTAACTGCCGACTGGCAGGCAATGACAAACCCGGATTCCTTCTCTCTATCGCCTGGTGCAATGCCCGGTTTTTCCGAGATGGTGCCCTGGTTCACCCGGACAAGACATTTTCCGCAGGTGCCTTTTCCACCGCAGGGAAGGTCGATCATGACCCCTGCCAGCAAGTGCAGCATCGGAAAGCAACGTGCCGGAAGGGACGTCTATGGTTTTCTTGCTGGGAAGAAAGGTTATTTTCGGCATAATGATTCTATCTTATCCTTAATGGACCCCTTACCAATACCCTCTCCAGCAAGGGGAGAGGGTAATAGAGATTCTTGGCTTTTCTTTATCATACTAGATGTAGATCATCATGCATAAAAACTTTTTTTAGAACTAACGCACTCATAATTGACAGCCGATACCTGAGCGTTTTTGCATGTTGTACAACAAGATCATGTAATGTATTGTTCAACTATCAGAAATTACAACTTAAGATGGTCTTCTACGATGAAATGACTTTTGTGGTAAGGAGTTCTCTTGCCTGATATCGCCTTGAGAATCATGGTGGAAATAATCACCTTCGGTGTCGGGTTATCCCTTGTTTTTGCCATTGCCCAACTCTGCAGGAAAGACAGGGATCAGTCGAACTATCTCAACTTCCTGGTTTTTCTGGGGAACAGCATCATCCAGCTGTTTGTCGTGCTGAAGGTGCACAATGTAATCCAGGAGTACCCCCTTGCTTCCTTTCTTACCCTGTCTGCGATTTTCTTTATCGGCCCTGCAAATTATCTGTATCACTATATCCTGCTGAATCCGGAAAAGGCTGTTTCGGTAAGGCTGAAAATTCAATTCGTCCCTGCGGCAGTCGCCTTCATCTGCGAGATTTTCTTCCAGTTCCTGCCGACTGAGCTGAAAAAACAGTACCTGGCCCGGTTGATCGATTCTCCGCTGCACCACTGGTTCACGCTCATACTGGTGATTAGGAGCGACCTTCAACTTCGTCTATTTCCTGATCATGTTCAGGCTGGGGCTCAGTGTGGTCAAGAGTGAAAACATACGGACACAGGTCCTTATCATGCTGGGGGCCTTTTTCTCCACGCTGGTATCCATTATCCTTCTCTCCTTTGGGTTTTTGCTCGGCTCAAACACCACGCTGCTCATGGGCGGGATGATTATAACACTCATAAATATCTCCATGTTCCTGTCCAACATGAGGTATCCCAACTTCTACCGGCTCATCGAGAACGAGATCAAGAAAAACAGGTACGAAAGGTCTCTTCTCAAAGGGCTGGACACCGAGGTCGTCTTCGACCGCCTGACCTATCTGATGGGTGTGGAGAATATCTACAAGGATTTCGACTTAAGCCTTGAAGGACTTGCGCAGATGATGTCCATCACCCCTCACCAGCTTTCCCAGTTCATGAACGAGAGGCTTAAGACCAACTTTCGCAATTACATAAACTCCTACCGGATCGAAGAGGCCAAGAAGATACTCATCAGTGAGTCGGACAAGAATATCCTCACCATCTGTTACGATGTGGGGTTCAACTCGAAATCCACTTTCAACCACTGCTTCAAAAAATATACGGACAAAACACCCTCCGAGTTCCGCCTGGAGCATCAGTCAATGGGTAAGGACCGTCCGGATCTATAAATCCGGCCGCCTGAACTGCCGTTGCCGACAGGTTTGAAACAAGGCTGGGAGCCGGTAAGCCGCAAAATATTAGAAATATTTTTTGCCGGAGTCCGGATCTATGAACCCGGTCGACAGGGGCCTGTCCAACGTCTATCTTTGGAACATAATTTAGGGGGTGCATAATGGCTAAGAGAGAATTGAATGGCAAAACAGCGGTCATCACCGGGGCGGCCTCCGGGATAGGGAGAGGGCTGGCGCTCGCACTGGCAAGAGAGAGGTGCACCATGCTCCTGGCCGACATCAACGAGGCAGGGCTGAAGCAGACCTTGGAGATGGTAATCAAGTCGGGCGGCAAGGCAGAGATTTTTCTGTGCGATGTATCCAAGCTCGATGAGGTCATGAGGATGGCGGACCACTGCTTCGATGCATGGGGCAGGGTGGACATCCTCATCAACAACGCAGGCGTCGCTTCCGTCGGGTTCATGGGCGACATCCCCATAAAGGATTGGGAATGGATCGTTTCCATCAACTTCTGGGGTGTGGTGTACGGCTGCCATGCCTTTGTCCCCAGGATGAAGAAACAGGGGAGCGGACATATCGTGAACGTGGCATCCGCCGCGGGCATCCTCTCATCTGCCGAAATGGCCCCGTACAATGCGACAAAGGCAGCGGTCATCTCCATTTCAGAGACCCTCAAGAGCGAGCTGGCCCCATATAACATCGGGGTGACGGTAACCTGCCCCACATTCATCAAGACGAATCTCATGGACAAGATGAGATGCACGGACGAGTTCCAGAGGCAGTGTTCAACCACAGGCGTTGACAATGCGAGGTGGACGCCTGACATGATCGCCGCTCTGGTGATCGATGCCGTGAAGAAGGACAAGCTCTATGTGGTACCTCAGGCGGCGGCAAAGCTCATGTGGATATCCAAACGCATATCGCCTTCTGCCTTCTTCGGATTCTTCGCCTTCCTCATGCGCATGGGATGGGCGAGGAAAATCATGCTCCACATGGCACGGCTGGGGTTTTAAGAAAATTTTGGAAAGAGGTGTTGTCACATGGAAAAGGAACTGAAAGGAAAAAGGAGGTGTTTATGATTTCAGGCTCAGAGATAAAATCTCTCATGCAGAGGTTTCCCAAGTTCGAGAATTCTTTCATAGGACTGGAATATGCCCCCAGGCTTCCCAAGGCCATGGTCAGGGAAACCAGGGAACTGGTCGCGTATGCACGGAAATTCAACGACAAAGTGGTAAGGCCTAATGCGCTGGCCCTGGACAGGCTGACCCACGAGGATCCCGATTACCTCCCGCATGATCTCATGAAGACGGTGAATGACTGGGGGTTCTACACCATGTGGGTCCCGAAGATATTCGGAGGCAAAGGGAAAAACCTGCCCTCGCTCTCTCCGGTCATGGAAGAGATATCATCGGCCTGCGTGGGCATCGCCAATGTCATGGGGGTTACGTATCTCGGCCTCACGAGCCTCATGACATCGTTCAACATGAGGATCACCAACAGGATACTCAAGGATGTGATCGAAGGCGAGAGGAAGGGAGAGCCCAAACTCATCGCCTTTGCCATCACCGAGCCCGCTGCAGGGACCGACGCCGAGGACATGGACCTCGTGGACAGAGGCAGGGTGATATGCAAGGCCAAACGGGTGGACGGAGGGTATGTGGTCAATGGACGCAAGGTGTTCATATCCATGGGCCATGTCTCCGAATGGACGGTCTTCTATGCCTATACCGACCTGAAGAAGCCCTCGCAGACCATGATCGGCCTCGTGGTGAAAACCGGCACCAAAGGCTTCTCCGTGGGCCGGCATGAAGACAAGATGGGACAGCGCGTGTGCCCTGCCAGCGAGATCATCTTCGAAGACTGCTTCATCCCGGATGACCAGGTCCTCATCGACTCGTACAGCATGAAGAAGTTCACCAGCAAGTCCCCTGCCGAGGTCATGATGAGGCACATCGACTTCCTGGCCTCCTCGAGCAAGGCAGGCGTCTGCTCCATCGGCACCGGGGTGGCCCGCGGGGCGCTGGAAGATGCCCTGAAATTCGCGTCGGCCACCGAGGTCAAGGGCAAGCTCCTCATCAACCATCAGTGGGCGCAGGGCATTCTGGCGGAGATGTACAAGAATGTGACCCTGGGGAGGCTTGCCTACCAGGAGGCGAACTATGCCAACTCCAGCCGTGGGGACCTATGACCTGCTCCAGATGAAGCCGGTGTTCTACTACCTGAAGCTCATGCCGCCGTCATACTTCAAGATGCTCGAGCCCATGATCAACAAGGGTATCACCACCTGGGCCATGAGCAAGATGTATTTCGACCTGAAGAAGCAGGCCAATGTGGACTGCTGCTCGGGAATGTCCTCGCTGGCGAAGGTCGCAGGCACGGACATCGGCATGAAGAACTGCCAGCTTGCCATGGACCTCATGGGCGAGGCCGGACTGCGCCAGGACATGGGGATGGAGAAACGCCTGCGCGACGCCAAGCTGCTGCAGATCTATGAAGGCTCGAACCAGATGAACAGGCTCATTATGTTCAAGGGCCTCATCGCCCCGTCCTGTCCGCAGGCACGGGTTTTTGAACAGTGAGAGGGGGTAGAGATATGATTACTTCTTTACTGCATGACGAAATGAAGTCCTTCGAGGATCTTGCCCTGAATTTCGCGGTCAAGGAGCTGGCACATCGCAGGGAGGTGAGCGACCGGTATCCGTTCAGTCCCTTTGACAACACCGTCCTGGCCAAGGCCCACGAGCTCGGGTTCCTGGGCATAACGCTGCCCGAAGACCTGGGCGGCATCGGGCAGGGGATAAGCACCCTGTGCGTGGTCCTGGAAAGCATCTGCCGGACGGACGCCAGCCTGGGTGCAATCATATTCACCAATGCGCTTGCCCAGGAGATCATCCTCCGGTCCGGGTCGGGGGAACTGCTCCGCGGATGCCTCGCATCCCAAGGGAGCCCTCATCGGCATTTTCCGCATACAGCAATCCGGAGGAGCACAAGGATCTCCCCCTGGCAGCAAAAGGGAAGAAGGGATATACGCTCTCGGGCTCGGCCAATTACGTCGTCCTTGCCCCGATTGCGGCACATGCCCTGATCCCGGCAAGGATATCCGGCCAGGAAGGGTATTCATTCTTCCTGGTGAACCTGTCTCACCCCAAGGTGAAAAAGAGCGAACCTGTCTTCAGTCTCGGGGTCCATGCATGCCCGGTGGCCGATCTCGCCCTGGATGGGGCCGAAGCCGTGCTGGTGGGCCAGGAAGGCAAAGGGGCGGCAGAGCTTCAAGGAGGCAGTCGGGCATGATGTATGCCGCCGCTGCAGCAATCTCGCTGGGGATCATGAGAGGCTCTTTCGACTATGCGCTGGCCTACAGCAATGAAAGGGAACAGGGCGGATGTCCAATCGTCAACTGGTCCATGATCAAGACCATCCTGGCGGACATGGCGATACAGATGAAGATCGGGGACATGGCCGTGAGCGGCGCCTGCAGCGCCATAGAAAAGAAGATGGCAGGATGGGACCTCTGCGCCAAGACCGCAGCCCTGTCATGTCCAGGATGCCGCCTGCCAGGTGACCACCGAGGGCATACAGGTCCTGGGCGGGTACGGCTACATGAAGGACTACGGCCAGGAAAAGCGGTTCCGTGACGCCGGGCAGATCAAGACGCTTCTCGGCATGGCCCCGCTGAGAAAGGTCGAGCTCCTGGATCAGATGAACACCAGATGATAGGTGAAGAGAGGATGTGAGCATATGGCACAAGACGTATACATCATTGGAACGGCCATGACCAAGTTCGGGAAGTACCTGGAGAAAGGGATGAAGGTGCTCACCGGCGAGGCCCTGGAATTGGTGCTCAAGGACTGCGGGCTCGAGCGTCGGGACATGGAAGCGGCATGGTTTTCGAATTCAGGCTGGGGATACCACTCCTTCCAGCACGCTGTGAGGGGACAGGTCGCCCTGTCCGCCAACGGGCTCGAGGGCATCCCAATCGTCAATGTGGAAAATGCCTGCGCCTGCGGCTCCACGGCCCTGCACTCGGCGTGGGCGGCCATCAAGGCAGGCATCTACGACTGCGTGCTGGCCATCGGGGCCGAGAAGATGTACGACAGCGACCGCGCCAAGACCATGATGTTCTTCATGTCAGGCTCGGACGTCGAAGAGCTCCCGGCCTTCATGGCCAAGTTCCAGGAAGAGGAGAGGCTGCGCAGGGAGAAGAGAGGCGAAGGAGAAAGGCCTCGAGGCCCCCAAGGAACAGCCCGGCGGCCACTCGGCCTTCATGGACCTCTATTCCATAGGCGCGCGCATGCACATGGAGAAGTACGGTACCACCCAGCGCCAGCTTGCCTGCATTGCCGCAAAGGCCCACAACAACTCCGTGCACAACCCTTATGCCCAGTTCACCTTCCCCATGACCGTGGAAGAGGTTCTGGCGGACAGGGAGGTCTCCTATCCCCTGACCCGGGCCATGTGCGCCCCCGTTGGGGACGGCGCCGCCGCGGTAGTGCTCTGCAGCGAAAGGTTCCTGCAAAGGAGCGGGGCCGGGCAGGGCCGTCCGCATCCGTGCATCCGTGCTCAGGTCCGGTACGAGGGAAGGCGAGAGCGACATCTGCGCGAGGGCATCGAAGGCCGCCTATGAGATGGCAGGCCTCGGGCCCGAGGACATCCATGTGGTCGAGGTCCACGATGCAACGGCCTTCGGGGAGCTGCATCAGACCGAGCAGATGGGTTTCTGCCCCCTGGGAGAGGGAGGGCCTTTCGCCGAGAGCGGGGCAACGGCCATCGGCGGGAAAGATCCCGGTCAACCCGAGCGGGGGGCTGATCGCCAGGGGCCATCCTATCGGCGGATCAGGGTCTTGCGCAGATCTTCGAGCTGGCATCGCAGCTCTATGGTGAGGCAGGACCCCGTCAGGTCCAGGGGGCGCGGATTGCCCTGGCGGAGAACGGCGGAGGTTTCCTCGGCCGGGGCGAGGCTGCAATGGGTATTCATATCCTTGAAAAGGTTTGAGAAGGATGATGCAAAGGAGGTTGAGATGGTTGAAAAGAATGGAACGGAGTCTCTGGACAGGCTGAAGAGAGAATTCACGGAGACGGAAAAGGTGATCCTGGCCCGCAGGAGCGTGCGCCAGTACAAGAAGGAACAGGTGCCCGAGTTCATGGTGAAGAGGATCCTCGAGGCGGGCCGCTTCGCCCCTTCGGCAGGGAACTTTCAGCCGTGGAAGTTCATCGTGCTGCGCGACCCCGAGGTGATCAATGGCATAACCGAAAGCAGTGGTCTCTTCCTGCAAGGTGGCCAGGGCCATGACCGACTACCGCAGGGTTGGCTTCGCGTGGCTGAGGCCGCTGATCAAGTTCATGACCAGGCTCAGGTACAACGACCTGCACCCCATGCCGTTTACGGCAATTCCCCTGGTCGCCGATGGCAAGCTGGGGCTCTGGCATGGGGCACCCACGGTCATCATCATCCTGAAGGACATCCGCGGG
The DNA here is from genome assembly GCA_963785235.1 of uncultured delta proteobacterium. Lineage (GTDB taxonomy): Bacteria > Desulfobacterota > Desulfomonilia > UBA1062 > UBA1062 > MWEI01. The sequence continues at coordinate 279,150 of CAWAUM010000005.1, forward strand.
GTGGCCAGCCCGGACCTCGACTGCGGGATAGCGGGGCAGAACATGGTGCTTGCCGCCCACAGCATGGGTCTGGGGACCTGCTGGGTAGGCTTTGCAAAACTGGCCCTGGACTATGAACCCCATATGGAAAAGGCGCCTGGGCATCTCGTACCCGTACAAGTTCGCAAACAGCCTGGCCATCGGATGGCCCCGGGGGAATCCCGACGGAATGGTCACCCGGCAGACCCACGCCGTCGACTGGTTCGAGAACGGCACCGTAAAAACAATCAGCTGAAGAGGAGGACCTCCCATGGGAATAATTCGGTTTTTTTGACAGATTTCGTATCCCCTCCTACGACGACCCACAGCAGATGGAGTTCGGCATCGTGGAAATCGACCTGGAAAAATGTACCGGGTGCGGCCTTTGTGCGGGGGCCTGCCCGGCGAAAGCGCTTGACATGGTAGACAGGAAACCGCGGACGAAAAAAGCGCCGGAAAATGCATGCGCCTTCTGCGGCGACTGTGCGGCAATCTGCAGTGCAGGGGCGATTATCCATGAAGAAGCCGTATAGCTTTTCAGGGTTTTACAAGACCCTCGATGAAGGGGAGAGCAAGCCCTCCCCGGCTCTGATGCGGCTTGCGACGGGTGAATAATCAGCGAACATGATCTCATCCCCGGTAGTGGCGTGGGGTGGAAGGTTTTACAGAAGATATGATAGTATTCCAAACTCAATAATAAGGAGATAACAATGGCGCAGGAATCATCATACTGGTCTCTTGAACTGGAAAGACAGGCGGAATCGATTGGAGACAAGCCTTTTCTATACCTCGTGTACGAGGACCGCTCCATAACGTACAAGGAGATGGATCAGAACGCGAACCGGTTTGCGAACTATCTCCTCGGGATCGGCGCAAAGCCGGGTGACGGGCTTGCAACGCTCATGGGCAACTCGCCGCAGTTTCTCGATGTCTTCTTCGGCATCCAGAAGATCGGCATGTACATAAACACCGTCAATACAGGGCTCCGCGGAGAAGGCCTTGCCTTCATCATCGACAACAGCGACGCCAAGTTCCTGGTCGTGGATTACGACATGATCGATCTGTACCGAAGCGTGGAGAACGAGACGCCGCAGCTCAGGCACATCATCGTGAACACCCTCGAGGCCCCGAAAGATTATGTCGTCCCGAAAGGGATGCTGGACTTGCGCGATGCCTACAGGGGCAGCGTGTCTTCAGCCAAACCCGAGGTGAGCTTCAGCCCTGATTCCCTGCTCCTGATCATGTACACCTCCGGCACCACGGGGCTGCCCAAGGGGGTCGTGTTCAGATACAACAAAAACCTCGTGGACAAGGTCAAGCTCCTTTCCCAGCTCGCCATGAAGCCGGATTCGGTCTATTACACGCCGCTGGCGCTCTTCCACGGCAATGCCCTGTTCGTCACCACGACGCAGGTGCTGGTATCCGGCGCCAAGCTTGCCCTGAGCAAGAAGTTCAGCGCCAGCCGGTTCTGGGATGAGATCCATAAATCCGGGGCAACCATCTTCAACACCATCGGTGCCATGATCCCCATACTCCTCAAGCAGCCTGTCCACCCCCATGAAAAGGACCACAAGGTCAGCCTCGTCATCTCGGCAGGGTGCCTGGCAGACATGTGGGAGCCCTTTGAAAACAGGTTCAATGTCACGCTCTGGGAGGCCTATGGCGCCATAGACGGGTCCGGGACCATCATGAACCTGGGGAACGCACCCAAGGGATCGGTGGGATCGTCCATGATCTCCGAGATCAGACTCGTTGACGAGGCAGGCAAGGATGTCGCTGCCGGACAGACGGGGGAGCTCCTGTTCAAGGTGGCACAGGACAGGAAAAGCTCGGTGGAATACTATAAGAACATCGAGGCCACCCAGACGAAGACAAAGGGTGAATGGGAGCATACCGGGGACTACATGTACCAGGACGACAAGGGCAATCTCTATTTCGTGGGCAGGAAGACGGATTCCATGAGGAGGCGCGGGGAAAACGTGTCGGCCTATGAGGTGGAAAAGGTCATCCTCAAGAACCCCAAGGTCCAGGAGTGCGCGGTATACGGTGTGCCCTCGGAGCTGACGGAAGACGAGATCATGGCATCGGTGACCCTTGTCAGCGGCGAGCAGCTGCCTCCCGCAGAGCTGTGGGCATTCCTTCAGGACAAGCTGGCAAAGTATGCGGTTCCCCGGTACATCAGGATAGTCGACGACTTTCCGAGAACCGAAACCTTCCGGATCAAGAAACACGAGCTGAAGGAGCTTGGCGTCACACCGGACACCTATGATGCGGAAGTCTGATGAAGCTAAAAGGCCCCGGCTGTTTCGTGGAGATGGCGTAAGGAGGACGGAAAATGATCCATGACTTCAGAGAACTGATGGAGGCTGCAGTCAAGAGTGGGCCCAAATCCGTCTCTGTGGCCGCGGCAGATGACAACGAGACGCTCCATGCAGTCGTCCAGGCATCGAAGATGGGACTCGCCAAGTCAATCCTGGTAGGCAACCGGGAATGGATCGAGGTCATGCTGGAAAAGCTGAGTGCCGACACCCAAGCGTTCGAGATTATCCATGAAAAAGATTCCGTCAAGGCTGCTGCCCTCGCTGTCCAGGTGGTCAGAGACGGTCACGCGGACATCCTCATGAAGGGCTCTGTTGTGACATCGAAATTTCTCCAGGCTGCGCTTGGGTCGCTCGGAGGACTTAAGGAAGGGCTTTTCAGTGATGTGGAGGTTTATGAAGACGTGAGATCGGATGCCAGGCTCGTCCTGGTGAGCGACGGCGGGGTGAACATATCGCCAGGCATCAGGCAGAAGCTCGAGATTATCAGGAATGCCGTGAAGGTTGCCCATCGTCTGGGCATCAGGTACCCGAAGGTAGCCCTCCTGTCAGGATCTGAAAAGGTGCACCCTGATTTCGCCTCCACCATCGATGCGGTCGCACTGGTGAAGATGTGTCATGACGGGGATGTTGAGGGCTGCGTGGTTGACGGACCGTTCGCCCTTGACAACGCCATAGACATGGCTTCGGCACGGGTGAAGGGCATAGAATCACCTGTGGCTGGCAGCGCGGATATCCTCATCATGCCGAACCTGGAGGCAGGCAATATCTTCGGCAAAAGCCTCCAGTACTATGCCGGAAGGCTGCTCATCCATGTGGGCATGGGTGCAAAGGTCCCCATTCTGATTGATTCGCGTACTGCAAAGGCTGAGGAAAAGCTGCACTCCATAGCGCTTGCGAAGCTTATGTGCAGCGATACACTCTCTGAAGGAGAGGAGGTATCATGATGAAGGATAAAAACTACATCATCCCTCAGATCTCGGTCTTCATCGACAACCGTCCTGCGAGCCTGGCGGAAATGACACGTCGCATCGCAGACAGGAACATCAACCTGCGCGCACTTTCACTGGCAGAAACACGCGAATTCGGTACGACACGCATCATCGTGGCTGACGTGGATGCCTGCAGCGAGGTGCTCAGGCAGGCTGGCTATCACTTCATCGAGACCGACGTTCTCGCTGTTGAGGTTGCGGACAGGCCGGGAGGGATGGCGGACGTACTCGAATGCATCGCGGCTGAGCATATCAGCGTGGAATATGCCTATGCCATGATTGAAAAACGCGAGGGTTCCGCAGTCATCATCCTGCGTGTGGATAACATCGGAAAGGCGATCATGGCGCTGCGGAAAAGAGATTTCCGGCTTCTCACCAGGGAAGACATCGCACTGCTATGAAGATTCACAAAGAATCAACCCGGCAATATCGGATACTGGTCATCAATCCCGGGAGCACTTCTACAAAGGTTGCACTGTTTAAAGAAAGGGAGCTAGTCATCTCCCGGACCGTTGAACACACCGATCAGGAGCTCTCAGGATTCACAAGTGTTCATGAACAGCTGGGAATAAGGGGAAAGGCTCTAAGAGATTTCATAACAGATAACCGTATCACTGAAATTGATGCCGTGGCTGGAAGGGGAGGTCTGCTCAAGCCTCTTCGGGGCGGCACGTACATGGTGAGTGATGCAATGTGCAAAGACCTCGAAGAGGCGCGGTATGGAGAACATGCGAGCAACCTCGGGCCCATTTTTGCGAAACTCTATGGTGAAGTATTCAGTGTCCCCGCTTACATCGTTGACCCGGTAACCGTTGACGAATACGATCCCTCTTCAAGGATTTCCGGAGTGCCCGGCATCGAGCGGAAATGCCGCACCCATGCCCTCAACATCAAATCGGTTGCCAGGCGCTGTGCCGGAGAAATGGGAAAGGCTATTGAAAACACCAGATTCGTCGTTGCACACCTGGGAGGCGGCATCTCCGTGTGCGCGCTCGCGGGCGGGAGAATCATCGATTCCACGGACGGACTGCTCGGCGAAGGGCCGTTTTCCATGGAGCGCGCAGGAACTCTGCCCCTGGCAGGGGTGGTGGACCTGTGTTTCGAAAGAGGTTTTTCCAAAAAAGAGGTCCTGTCCCTGCTCTCAAGAAAAAGCGGATTCACGGGATACATGGGCACCGACCGGCTGACTGAAGTGCTGGACAGGATTGAAGCAGGCGATGAACGGGCAAGCCTGATATTTGAGGCCATGGTTAGGCAGACCGTAAAATGGATAGGGGCAATGACAGCCCTGGTCAAAGGGCGGCCCGATGCAGTCATTCTCACAGGAGGGATGGTGAATTCGCAGTTCCTCACAGAGGCGATATGCGCTCATATAGAACCCATGGCCGATGTCAGGCTCTATCCCGGAGAATTCGAGATGGAGGCTCTGGCTGAAGGTGTTCTACGGGTTCTGCAGAACATCGAGACTGTATTGGAGTACTGATCAAGACTGACTGAGTTTCACGGACGAGATTCAAAGGCAATGTTCACGAACAGGCATCGACATTACGAGGTGAACAGAATAAGGAACAGAATAAAACAGAATAAGGGACGGGTTCAAAAAACAGAATAAGAAAAGAATAGGGAACGGGTTCACATTTAAAAAGAATAGGGGACGGGTTCACATTTACGTTATTCTTCCCATGTTAAATTTGAACCCATCCCTTATTCCCCCTTTACTCAGTTTCTCTCACCTCTATCCTTACATCACCCTCACCATTATTAATTAATAAAAGGAGAACGATATGTTTGAATCGGCGGAGCTTGATCATACTCTGAACAAAAAGGCTTTCCATGACTTGCTGCCGCCCCTGCGCGAGGCATTGCTTGAAACGCAGTACGACCTGATCCAGACCCGGAAATTTCCGGTTATCATTCTCATAAGTGGAATGGATGGGGCCGGTAAGGGCGAGACGGTTAATGATCTTAACGCATGGCTTGATCCCAGGCATGTGGTGACCAATGCCCCCGGTGAACCCAACGAAGAAGAACGCAAACGCCCGCCAATGTGGCGTTTTTGGGGTGCATTGCCGCCCAGAGGAGTTATCGGCATCTTTTTCGGCTCCTGGTACAGTGCGCCCATCGCCGGGTATTTACACGGGCGGACTAAACGCTCCCAGTTCGACCGTGAGATGAACCTGCTTCGGCATTTCGAGCGCATGCTGGTGGATGAAGGAGCATTAATCCTCAAGTTCTGGCTGCATCTTTCCAAGGACCAGCAACGCCGCAGGCTTAAACTTCTGGAGAAGAACCCACGCACGCGTTGGCGCGTATCCGAACGCGACTGGAGCAACCTGAAAATCTATGAGAGATTCAAGGTCGTGGCCGAACACGTGCTGCGTGAAACAAGCACGGCCGAGGCTCCTTGGATGGTGGTCTCCGGAAACGATCCCAACTATCGGTCCTATACGGTGGCCAAGACCATTCTCGACGCCATGCGTAAGCGGCTGGACCAGCCTGCCAAAAGCCATCCATTGCGCAAGGCACCGCCTGCCACGCCGTCCACCGATAATGTCAAACTGGTCCGTTCGCTCGACCTCTCAAAGAGATTGAGCGACAAACGCTATAACAAAGAAATTGAAGAGTGGCAGGGCCGCCTCAGTTTACTCATGCGCACGCCGAAATTTTCCAAGCGCGCTCTGGTGGTGGTTTTCGAGGGCGTTGATGCTAGTGGTAAGGGTGGCACAATCCGCCGTGTGACGCAGGCGCTTGATGCCAAGACTTATCGAGTCATCCCCATTGCAGCCCCCACCGAAGAGGAACTTGTCCAGCCGTATTTATGGCGCTTCTGGCGTAACATTCCACGGCTTGGTCGCATAGCTATCTTTGACCGATCTTGGTACGGCCGCCTGTTGGTGGAACGGGTGGAAGGGTTGTGCAAAGAGGCAGATTGGATGAGGGCCTACAGCGAGATCAACGATTTCGAAGAGCAGCTTGTTGAAAGCCGGATTATCGTAGCCAAATTCTGGCTGTCCATCAGTAAAGAAGAGCAACTCAGGCGTTTTAAGGAGCGCGAAATAACCGGCTTCAAACGCTTCAAGATCACTGATGACGACTGGCGCAACCGTGATAAGTGGGAGGCCTACGAAACCGCCGTTTGCGATATGATCGACCGCACCAGCAGCGAAATAGCACCGTGGGTTTTGGTTGAGGCCGAGGATAAACAGTATGCCCGCATCAAAGTTATAAAAACGCTCTGTGAACATATCGAGGCGGCGCTGTGATAAAGGGCATGATAAAAGTGAAAGCGCACCAAACCAGCTAATCCAGCAAAGGGCTCACTGCTGCTGATAAGCTATAAGGGGATCATCTCTTTACGTTTCTTGAGAACGAGCGCAGCCTTGAGGCCCCTTTTTCTGATGACCTTGGATAAATCAAGAATAGGGGACGGATTTCACATTTACGATGTTAAATGTGAACCCGTCCCTTATTTTGTTCTTATTTTGTTATTCTTATTTTGTTCTGTGAACCCGTCCCTTATTTTGTTCTTATTTTCCAAATGAAAACCTTCATATGTTGGTTAATTTTAGATCACGCCCCTGCCTGATGTAGACAATACGGGTATTCCGAACGTCATAACAGGAAATAGAAAAGGACATGGAGGCAATATGAAAAAGTTGCTTTTGACGACAATCCTTTTGGCGATGGTTCTTGTTGTTCCAACGCCAGCAATGGCAGGGACAAATATAAATATTGGAATTTCTCTACCGCCACCTATCGTGTTTGAGGAACCTCCGGATGTGATAGTGATGCCTGATACATACGACGTGTACGTTGTTCCTGATATAGATGTAGAGATGTTTTTCTGGAATGGTTGGTGGTGGCGTCCATGGGAAGGTGGTTGGTATCGCTCACATTATTATGACCGGGGTTGGGGTTACTATAACCATGTTCCAGGTTTTTATTATGATGTAGACCCAGGTTGGAGAGGATACTACAGAGGCCATAATTGGTACGGACACCGCTGGAACTATGAACGGATTCCTCACCGACAACTTCACCAGAACTGGAAGAGCTGGCAAAATAATCGACATTGGGAAAGGCAAGGACCACCCTGGGGCGTCCATAACTATCAACCTCGACCACAACAACAGAGACAGGAACTAAGACATCAAAGGCAAGAGCACTATCAACAGAGGCCTGAGGTTCAGCGACACCAGCAACAAAGACAGGCGCAACAAGGGCCACACAAGCAGAGACCACCGCAACAGCATCAGTGAAAATCTGAAGGAGGAAATTCAGAAGATCCATCAGTGCCAGATGAGCCGACTGAGGCTCAAGATCCTTTAAAAGCGCCACACAAGGGGGGCAAAATGAAAAGACTCATTCTTATACTGTTTGTTTTGATGATTATGGTTCCAATGACAACGGTAATGGCAAAAAATACAAGATATGCAAGAGATTATTATGAAAGAGATTATTATAGAGATAACTACGCAACTATCAAACTCGGGGCGTTCATACCAGATGATGATGCCGATTTTCTTGATAATGGTTATTCTATTGAAGGTGCTATCGGTCATAACCTCAGTAGAAACTTCGCTGTTGAGATTGGACTAGATTATACCATCACCGACTTTAAAGATGACTATGGTTATGAGGATGCTTATGTATCCACTCTTGGCATACCTGTCACTGCTAAGTTTATTGCCCCTCTTTCAAACCAGGTAGACTTTTTTGTAGGTGCAGGGCTTGGTTTATATTTTACCCATGTTGATTTAGGTTACGAATATTATGATGGATACTATTATGACGATGACAATGGTGTTGATGATACTTGTCTTGGTTTCCATTGTCTTATTGGTGCAGACGTCAAGATGAATTCGAATACGGCTCTTACTATGCAGTTAAAGTACACAGAACTGGAAACAAGATGATGATGATTACGATCATCATGATAATTTTGACATAGGTGGAACAACAGCCTCTCTTGGAGTCAAATTTCTCTTTTAAACGGGTATCGCTATGTCGGATGATAGACACTCATACAAAGGTCAAACAATAGGTCTGGAACTTCATGACCATACTGTTCCAGGAACCTCCACAAGTGAGCAGAAGCTCACTACCTCGAAAGCGAGTGGAAGCCAAAGAAATGGGGGGTATTATGGGAAGAAGGGTTAGTGTTGTTCTATTGAGTTTATCATCAATATTTTTAATGGCTTGGTTCCCAGCTATGACACCTGACCAAAGAATTGAAATGCAGGCCCAGTGGGGATGGTCACGTGTAGAAACAGATCAAGGTAATGATGGCACCTTAGATGAAATAATTGATTACTATTACAACGACCACGGTCAGTTAGTTAGGGAAAGATGGGACACACGATATAACTCGAACAATCTAGATTATTATTACAATGCATATGGGGAACTGGAACATGACGAGTGGGATTACGATGACGATGGAACAATAGATGAGGTATATTATTATGATCACGATTCATCAGGTATGATGTTTCGCTTGCGCATGGATCATGACGCCGACAATGTAGACGATGAGGCCATATATTATTCTTATGATGCGGGGAGGTTAGTGCAAGAGGATAGCGACTATGACCTCGACGGGACAGTTGATGAGGTCACTGAATATATATATGATCAATCAGGAAAGGTGATACAAGCCAATCACTACCCCAACAACCCCGATTGGGACAATCAGACAACATATTACTATTATGATGAATACGGACACATAAAGCGCCAAGAAGAGGATTACAAGAACGACGGATTGATCGATTATATCAACCTCTACTATTACGATTCACAGGGCAGACCATATAGAGAGATCGATGATGACGTAAATGATTACCCGGAAACAGAATTTCAAGATGCTACCCGAACCTATTTTTATGATAATTGCTCAGGTAGTCAGAATGATGATCATGATGGATATTATTGTGATGGATACTATTACGATGACGATTGTTTCATATCAACTACCGCATCAGATCATCGCTTACCTCAGGGGATGTTCTTCCTTGTCCTTTCAGGTATTGTGCTACTAGGGATCTCCCGTATTACGAATTACGAGAAAGCTTAGTAGCAAATAAATTCAGCAAGGATACTCATGTACAGGCAGGGCTATTCGTGGCACTCTACTTAGATATCTCTTTCTTTCTAAGCTTCACCTTCATTTTTTACATCTCCTCTCTATCATCCTGATCATCCTGCATCATTTTCACTCCCAATATGAGACTTTTTTCTTAGTTCACGAATGAATATGGACATTGGGTAATAGATACAAACGTTATGTTGTGTTAAAGTCGGTAAAGAAATCAAACATCGGGGAGGTTCTCATCATGTGGGCATTAATGAAAGCGTACTACCGTACGTATCAGTTCGTTCAAGGTATGGGCATGAATTTTCTTCCCTGGATCGAACCCGAAATCATCCAGGGCTCTAACAGCATAATAAAACTTCCTCTGATCATCAGAAACAAAGGTATCAGAAGCGTTCTCATTGTTACCGATCCCGGCCTTATGGGCCTTCGTCTTCTCGATCCTCTCTTTGAGGCACTCAATTCAGCAGGCATAAAGTATTCACTCTACGACCAGGTGCAACCCAACCCTACAATCGAAAACATCGAAGCAGCTTTGAGAATCTATAATGAAAACAAGTGTAAAGCAATCATAGCCTTCGGCGGTGGATCACCCATGGATTGTGCAAAGGTTACTGGCGCACGGGTTGCCCGTCCGAATCGCTCGGTTACCAAGATGAGAGGTTTGTTCAAGGTAATACTTCCCGATTTTAAAATGGGATCTCTTTTCCCTCCGGTCCTTTTCGCAGTTCCCACAACGGCGGGTACAGGTTCAGAAACCACGATAGCAGCCGTGGTATCGAACACGCAAACGCATGAAAAATATCCGGTCAACGACCCTGTTATCCGTCCGAGATACGCGGTTCTTGACCCGGTGCTTACCGTCGGTCTTCCGCCTCACATCACCGCAACAACAGGCATGGATGCCTTGACACATGCAGTCGAGTCCTACATCGGGAAATTCTATAACAGTGAAGCCACCCGTATGAAGGCTGTTCTGGCAGTGGAAATGATCTTCAACAATGTTGAAAAGGCTTACAATAACGGCAAAGATCTTGAGGCACGCGGGCAGATGCTCCTTGCTTCCTATTATGCAGGATTTTCATTCACGCGCGGCGGCGTCGGGTATGTTCACGGGATTGGTCATAATCTGGGCGGCATGTACGGTGTTCCCCATGGTCTCGCAATGTCCGTTATCATGCCTTATGTTCTTGACTGGTACGGCGAGGCAGCGCACAAACCCCTGGCCGAACTTGCCGAGGTTGCCGGTGTTGCCAGGTTCGGCATGAGCCGGGCTCAGAAGGCCGGAGCCTTTATTGATGCGGTTAAAGCGCTGAACAGCAGATTGAACATTCCGAACAAGTTTGACTGCATCAAGGATGAAGACATCCCGACAATCGCGCAGCGTGCATTGTATGAATGCAACCCCATGTATCCCGTTCCCAGGATCATGGGCAAAGAGGATTGCATGGGGGTTATCAGATCGCTCAAGGCGTGAGGTTGCCTCGGGAAATTATAATTTTGCTTGAGGTAAAGGACTGATCTTCCTGGCGTCATTCCCGCGAAGGCGGGAATCCAGTCATTTTGAAGATTCTGGGCCCCCGCCTTCGCGGGGGCGACGGTCAAGGTGATTATGCCGCGATGTAATTCTTCGCGATGTAATTCTTGATAAAGCTCTCCAGGTCGGATGCCTCTTCAGGCCCCACCATCACCTGCCAGCCGGGAAGGTTGTCTTCCAGTTCGCCGCTTATCTGTGCCACATAGCCGGGTATAATGATCCGGCGCGTCTTCACCTGCGCCTCCAGGTTGGTCTCTTTGACGAATTTGGCTATGCCTGCGCGCTGAGAACTTGCCTGCGGCCCAGGCGGTGAGCACGCTCATGCCTTCGCATTCCGGCACGACCAGCCAGGCGCTGATGCCGCTGTTCTCGATTTCGCCTGTTACGATGAAATAGGTCAGCGAGAAATTCGTGGTGACAAAGACAGGCGAATCAGGCGTGGGCTCGCCGATCGCGTACACCCTGGGCTCCACCTGGATGGGCTTCTGCGGGTCAGTATAGATGTTGAGCCGCAGCGTCAGCAGCGTTGCAAGCTGGGCGGCATTGAAGGACGGCAGGACGCAGATGCTCCCGTACTTGGTGATGTCCGTGACCGCGGCAGTGGTATCGTCCAAGAGGGTGCCGGTATGGATGAAGTGCACAAAGGGGAATCCCAGCGGCTTGAAATTGTCCCTGATGGCCGAGCGCCTGGCTATGGTGTTGGTCTGGAGGTGCTCTGAAAGGGAGTACGTCTCCCAGTGGAGCAGGAGGTTGTGAAAGCCGTTTTCACGGTGCCTCGATGAGAGCGCTACCAGTGAATCCATGTCCGGGGCAGTGAGCGCCAGGGCATGGTCCTGTTCCCTGGCAAAGGGAGCGAGCACGTCGGCTGAGGGCGCATCCGGGGCGCAGAGTATGCTGTGCGAGCCTTGGATGAGTAAGGCTGCATCGTGGATCGAACCTGCGGTTCTGCCGCGCAGGATCAGCGGCTTACCGGTTTTCTTCCAGGCCTTGGAGGCAAGTGCACAAAAGGCTGCTGCATCCTCGGAAAGCTGGGTTATGGACACCATGCCGATGGTCAGCGATTCGCCCACGCGTTCGAGCACGTAATCCCTGATGGATGCAAGTGTCTGGTCGACCCCGGCAGAGTCATCCGTGTCGTTGATGTTGATGGCCAGGATGGTGGGGTTCACAAAGGTCTTGTCATGCCGGTACAGAACGGTCTCCCCGCCGGCAGTGAGCGCTTTGTCAGTGCCCAGCGCAATGGATTTTACCGGGGGTTCGTTGGCAAGCCCCAGGATGTGCTTGGCCTCGTCGGAGGCATACGGGCATTCTTTGATGTCCGCCTTTTTCGCAGCCAGTTTCATGGCAAAGGCCAGGCAGGTGTTCGACCCGCATTCCTTGCAGTTTGTCTGGGGCAGAAGCTTCTGTATCTGAAGGCCGCTCAATGCCATTATCATCTGTCTCCCATCCATCAGGCTCATAATGGTTTTCTTCAGCGACATCGGCAGCCTGGGGATTATACATGATCAGGATTGCAGCACCGGCATAGAGCAGGGAGGTGGCGGTTGAAAGCTCCCACAGCGCGGCGCGCTCGGCCAGGTCGCCCCATGCGGGGAAGTCCGATTCCGGGGCGCGCAGTTCCTTGATCTTGGCACACTCCTGGCCGGGCGAGACGATCATGGGGGAGGCCAGCATCCTGTCGCCGCCAAGACCGGTCAGGCGGATCCGCTCCATGACCGAGTAGGTGTATTCGATGCCGTAGCCGATGGCGCTGGTGACGGGATCCACAACGATCCGTTCGGTCGGGATATTCATGTTGGTCAGCAGGATGTTCAGCTGTTTCCCTATATTCACGTCAATGGGGCTCTGGGCCACGATGGTGTGCCCATAGGCCAGGGCCGCACCCGCGATGGTGCGGTAATTATCCTGCTCCACCCAGTTCAGGAGGAGGTTTTCGCCCGCACACCCCCTGGCGATCTCTTTCATGACCTCGTTCATCTTGTCGTAGTGGTTGTGCCCGGTGATGATCAGCGGGACATCCACTGCGGCCAGCACCGATTTCACCACATCGAACGCCTCTTTGGGGGAGCGGTCGCCCTTCTCGGGGTGGGTCCCGTCGAGCCTTACGCTGATGAGGTCAGCGCCGTATTTTTCCACGCACACTTTTGCCATCTCGGCAGGGTTGTCAAGGAGACTGCCCCATATGGTGCGCAGGACCTGGGGGTATTTGGCGCTGACCTTGTCAAAGACCTCCAGCGCCACCAGCGGGGCGGTTTTTCATGGTGCCTTCCCAGAGGTGCAGCGGCATGGCCGTGTCCCCGCCGATGGTGCAGGTGCTGCCGCGCGTGCCGCCCTGGGCCTTTGTGGCGCCCAGCGTGATCTCGTACACGGCCTGCTCGCACGTCTCTTTCCTGAGCGGCACGGATTTTATGGCAGCTATGCGCTCCTGGGCGCTTGGTTTCACCTGGTTTAATTCTTCAATGGGAGATGAGGCAGGTTCTGATGTCACAGATGGCGGTGAGGCCTTTTGCAGCACAGTCCCAAGAAACCTCTCGCTCAGGACCCCGATGATGTCATTGACGATCTCTTTGGTGAGAGTCTGCTTGATCTCGCCCTTGATCTCGTTGATGAGCGATGTCTTCATTTGTTCCAACTGATCAGAGGAAAAGGCCTGTGCCTGGGAGGCAGGTGCGGCGGTTGCTGGTTCATCTGCTGTGGGCTTTTCCTTGCGCATGGGCGTCGGCGTGCTTGTGAGTGGTGCATGGTCCTGTTTCGCCAGGTCCGCGATATCACCCATTTCCATGGCAGGGTGCTTCACCTTTTCCAGATAGGTTCTTATGTCCCTGGGTTCGATGGCAACGGTTTCATCCGGGATCATTTCGAGCAGGCCCGGTGCGCCCTGTTCCTCAAAGCGCCTGTTCAGGTCCTCGCCCAGCATCTTCTTCAAGCCCTTAGTCATCCACACAAGCCGCTTGTGGCCCCCTTCGGCAAAGAGGAATTTCCGGGAGGTGAGAAAGACCTTGCCGCAGCCCATGAAGCCCGGTGTCTGCTGGCCGCCGCCCACGCTGCCCGCCAGGGTGGAGAAGCTCATGCCCGCCGGGGTGTCTCCGGTATATTCGCGGTTCACGGCCATGATCCCGTTGCATTCGGGCACATATGCGCAGATGACCTCGAAGCAGCCGCAGCTGGTCATGGGCCGGTCCATGATGGAGTAGGCGCAAACGGACTGAACAGTCTTGTGCGAGGAAAGGTACACGTATTCATCAACGCCCTTCCATACGCCGCGCACCGGATCGAGGCATTCGCCCTTTTTCACCGGCTGGTTGGGGCCGGTCTCATCGATCTCAAAGGCGGCCTTGGCGTCGAGCCAGTTGTAGGCGCCGCAGAGCCCGAGGCGTTCCGGGGTGACCACGCAGACGTGATTCGGTGCAAAGGACTGGCACAGCAGGCACGAGTAGAAGATGTCCACGTTCTCGTCCGTCATGGATTCCAGGCGGCGGTTGCGCTCCACATAGGTGCCCCGCGCTTTTGCCAGGCGTTTCTCCACCTCGTCCTTGTCCGTGATCAGGGTGACTTTCACCTTGTCCACAATGGCAGGATAGTTTGAAAGCAGCTTTGCATGCAGGATCTCGCCGTAGTGCCGCAGGCGCAGGCCCTTTGCGAACCCGCCCTTGGATATGCGCGTCCACACGATGTCGCGCTGGCCCATGTGCCAGATGCCCTCGGCGCCGTTGATGAGGTGGTGGATCTGCCGCTCCAGGATGGCCTCGAAGTCCGTCTGCATCTTTCTGCCTGCCACCTCCACCCAGATGGCCAGGGGCAGTGCCGCGCCTTCGGCGACCTGGTCCATGTCCGTCCCGATGATCTCAATCTGGCCGTCTTCGATCTCGTCCATTTCCTTCTGGTCACGAACTCAAAGGCAGGGGTGATGTTGCCGCCGAACTCGACCTGGGTGTCCTGTTTGCGGATGCGCTCCCCTTCAAAGGCCGGGCCGTAGGGGACCGGGATGGGGACCTTTGTGATCTTGACCTTGCAGCCCCGTACTTCAAGAGCCCTTGTCCACCATGGTTTCATAGGGCACGTTCGAGACCACGTGCTCATAGGTGCAAATGCCCGTGGGCAGGATCTGGGGGATATCGGTGTCGGCAATGACCGGGAAGCCGTAATTGAGCGCCCCTGCCGCTGCGGCATACTTTTCCGGCATCCACCTCGCCGAAGGCCAGCACAAAGGCAAAGATGCGCTCCTTGTTGTATTTCAGGTTGGCCTTGAAATCGCCGGGCTTCACGTTGCCGAAGGAAAGGGCGGAGCGGTTGGCAAAGCCCAGGGCATAGATCAGCGCCGACACATCCCTGCCAAAGGGCACGAGCCTGGTCTCCCAGCCCATCTGGACGCCTTCTTCAGCAAGCTGTTCGGCAAACTGCTTGCCATTTGTTGCTCCTGCCATGAACACGTAGATGTTCTTTTCCTGGAGCTCCCGGGCGATCTTGACGGCTATCTCGTTGGTCGGGGCAGCGCCGGTAATGGCGGCAAACCCAGGCGCCGTGCCGTCCACGAACTCGATGCCGCGCTCGCGCATGATGACATCGCTGGCAGCACCCAGCCAGATTCCATGAACCGGATTCGGGCCTATGAGGTATTTGCAGGCCTCGATGATCTCGCAGGCGAACAACGTTGCCACGCCGGCATCGAGCGTATTGCCCAGGTAGGGCAGCCAGACCTTCTCGGAAGGCGGTGGGCTCAGCAGGGACTTTAGCACGCGCCAGGATGCGGCGCATATCGGAGAGTGTCTCAGCCTTCTCGCCGGTAAAGGAATAGATCACGGGCAGATGATAGGCCGTATCCGGAAAGGCGACCGCGCATGCCTCGCCTTTGGCCGGATGGCCTCGTCCAGCTTGGCCTCGGCCCTGGCCACCCATTCTATGGCGCCATTGATGGCGCTTGAGCAGATGAGCTTAGACACCGAGCTCTCTCCTGTCCTTCATATCCATGAGCTTCCGTATCAGCCTTCTTGTTGATGCCGAGCCTTTCGCGGCGTTCGTTGATGATCTGCAGGATGGCTGCCGCAGCCTCATGGGGGTCTTCATGGATGTGGAACGACGCCCCGAAGACTCTGTGCGGCGTCCTTGTTGAGGAATTGGCTCACATTTTTCGAACCGGAGATATAGAACGGGTTGCCCAGGATGACATCGATGCCTGAGGCGACGAAATAGCAGCCGATGGCAATGGCCTTTTCACTCATCCATTCCGGGGCAACGCCCACGACCGGAACGTCCGACAGGTCGTCTCCAAGGCCGCCTTCGGCCACGATCTCGGTTGCCGCCTCCAGGAGGCGGGAGTTGTCCACACAGCTCCCCATATGCAGCACCGGCGGCATGCCCACGGCCTCGCACACCTCCCGCAGGCCCTGGCCGGCAAACTCGAGGGCCGCTTCCGGCGTCAGGTTGCCCTGCTTGGCCGAGGCAATGGCGGCGCACCCGGTCTTCAGGACCAGGATGTTCTCCTTGAGCAGTTCTCTGGTAAGCGTGTTTATGTAGGAATCGAGTTTGGTCTTGGGGTTGTTGCACCCCACGATGCCCACCACCCCTTTGATGCGGCCCTGGATGATGGCGTCGTTGAGCGGCCTGAAGGAGGCGCGGTATGTGCCGCCCAGCATGTATTTGATGCTCTCCACGCTGAACCCTGCGATGAGGGGCTTCATGTGCTTGGGTATGGCCACCTTTTTCGGGTCGCGGTTCCTGTAATTGTCAATGGCCCGTTTCAAGAGATCTTTTGCAATATCATAGGCATGGTCGGTGTTGAACTCCGTGGATGTGGCGCCGATGGTCTTGGCTATGCTGCTGGTGGAGACGATTTCGGTATGATACGCCTTTGCCACGTCCGGCAGCGAGGGCATGCAGCACTGGACATCGATGAGCATCATCTCCACCGCGCCGGTGACAATGGCCAGTTCCTGCTGCAGGAAGTTGCCGGCCAAAGGGATGCCGTGGCGCATGAGGATCTCGTTGGCAGTGCAGCATATGCCGGCCAGAGTTATGCCTTGGGCGCCTGCCTTTTTTGCATAGTCCTTGATCTCAGGGTCTGTGGAGGCGGCGGCGAGCATCTCGGAAAGGGCCGGCTCGTGGCCATGGACCAGGACATTTACCGTGTGCTCGCCCAAGATGCCCAGGTTTGCATTGCTCCGCACCGGGGTGGGGGTGCCGAACAGCACATCGGAGACCATGGAGGCGATGCGCGAGCCCCCCCAGCCATCAGCAAGGGCCAGGCGGAAGGCATGCATGAGGATATTCCGGTAATCGTGGTCCACGCCCATGTGCGTGCGGTGCATGGCCTCCACGATCATGCGGTCGATGCCCTCGGGCTCCACATCCTTTTTCTGCCAGACGCCCTGGCGGGTAAGCGGGGCGAGCTTCAAGGTCCTGAGCTTGTCTTCCTGGGAGGTGTATTCACCTATGAGAAGTTCGGCGAGCTTGACTGCCAGCTCAGCCACAGGGATGTCCTGGTCATCGATGCCATAAGAAGCTGCGATCTTCCGCAAGGCGTGTTCATCCTTGATGGCGTATCCGCCGCCCCTTGCCCAGGCCGATCTTCTTCAGGAGCAGCACAAGGTGCCGGCCATGGTCGGAATGGGCATGCTGAACCGCCTGCAACCTCGCGCAGGAAATTGCGGGCAACGATGGTGTCGGCATCGGCCCCGCATACGCCCAGCGGAGATTTTGCCGTGATCCTGCAGGGGCCCATGTGGCAGATGCGGCAGCACAGGCCCTTGGTGCCGTAGGTGCACTGGTTCTTCTGCTGGTCCATGCGGAAGAAGCTCAGATCAACGCAGTCACGCTTGGCCTTTTCAATGGTTTCTATGGATGCCGGGTCGCATGCCCGGTCTTCCGGGAGTTTCGTGCTGTTATCCATGATTCATTTCTCCTGCAGATCCAGTTGCGAGATAAACTCCGGAAATCTCGGCCAGCACCGGATTGGCCATACTCAGTTCCTGAATGCTCTGGCCCTTCTCGGCCGCAATGGCCAGCTCGCTGTCAAAGGGCAGCATGAGCTGATAATCAGGCTGCAACCCCTGCAGCATTGTCAGATCCGGCTGAGATCCGTTTCTCACAAGGTTTACCACAACCGCCAGGCGCTCGTATACAATTCCCATCTCCCCGGCAAGATCATACAGGCGTCTGATGGTTTGAATTCCCCGCTTTGAAGGATCGCCAACGATGATGAGAAGGTTGATCTCCTGATAGAGTCTCCGTGACAGGTTTTCCAGACCGGCCTCGTTATCGATGACGATAAAGGGGTAATGGCTGGAGAGCTCCTTGATGCAGTCGCCAAAGAGGTTGTTGGCGTAGCAGTAGCAGCCGGGGCCTTCGGGGCGTCCCATGGCGATGAGGTCGAAGTTTTCCGCCTCCACAAGGCTTCGGCCGATCCGCAGCTCCACGAGTTCACGCTTGGAAACGCCTGTCGGCTGATTGTCGCCTGCCTTGCGGCTCTCTTCCCGGATCTGGCCCACGGTTTTTTTGACCTCCACGCCAAGCACCTCATCAAGGCAGGAGTTGGGGTCGGCATCCACGGCAAGGACCGGCTTATAGCCTTTGTTGATAAGGCTCTTGATGATTGCGGCGGCAATGGTGGTCTTTCCGGTTCCGCCCTTACCGGTGATCGCTATGGTATACCTTTTCGTCAAGACTGCACAAACCTGCTAGAGCCCGAATTGGTCACGGACATGTCGGGAGAGTTCTTTCAGCATGGTAAAAACCATCTCTGCATCGCTCACGGCAAGCGAACCGGTGCCGCAGGACGGCGTAATGAGTGATTGATCAAGGAGTTGACTTTTGTCGATGCCCGCCTTTGCACAGAGATTGTCAATGACCTTGGAGAAGCGTTCCATGAGAGAACCAACACTCTGCTCACGGATGACAGTGGAGGTGGGGACGATCCCCCAGGCGATGAGTCCGCCATCAGTGATAAACTTATGGAGTGCCTCGGGATACAATGCAATGGTCTCGCCGTAGCTGAAGGCATCGAGGTTGATCAGGTCAACGCCTGCATCCATGAGAATGGTCCAGTCCGTATTCCCGCAGCAGTGTACACCGGCAATGGCGTTTTCGGCATGGATGGCATCTGCCACTTCGCCGATGAGGGCAACAACTTCCTCGCGCCTTACCGAGATGTAGGTCGACGAACCGAAGGCGGAAAGGATGGGCTCATCGATGAAGCAGATAACCTTGTCCGCATAGGCCCTGAACTTCTGGATCTGCCAGCAGCATTTCATGGCCAGGGCCTTGACGATTGTATCGCGGAATTCTTCATTGTAATAGATGGCGCGTTTGTTCTCATCCACCACGGTCAGGGCGAAAGAGCAGGGCCCTGTAGTCTGTACCTTTATGAATGGATATGTGCTGCCCTTAACCTTCAGCCGTTCTTCAAAGCCGTAAAGCCCTTTTGAAAAATCGCTGCTGATGGCCATGGATGAGCAGTCCCGGTTGCCGCTGTCCGGATCAAGGGCAGCCATGTAGGCTTCGTAGAAGAGGGCGAACTCCTCGGAATAATCACCTGAGGTATCAAAATACAATCGGCCTTTCTCATGATCGATGACCGCTCGGGGCATGCCTTCAGAAAACTGTATCTCCATCTGCTCATTGAGTGATAGCTTGGGCAGCTGCGGCCACACAGGGGCATGGCTCAAGGCATCGAACACGATATCCAGGGCCTTTCCCGGTTCACTGTGGGGAAAGCTTCCAATGGCGGTTGCTATGCACTTTGTCTTGATGGTCATTTCACTATCTTTCTTTCCTACGAAACACGTTTAAGGTTCGGGGTCAAATTATATCTAAAACGTCATTCCCGTGAAGGCGGGAATCCAGTTCTTGTTAATTCCCTTTGATCTTATTAATATTATTAGCTATTACAATAATTTCTGCACAATATCCGTGAAAAGACCTAGCAGATAATCATCAAGATTGTCAATTGCCGACTTCCCGTCCCGGTCGTTGTTCAGGATTGTTTCAGAGTAGGGGATCATACCGATGATTTTTGCTGCCCCCAGTGCGCTCATGATAAGATCTTCATCAGCCCGGGATTTTATCCTGTTGGCTATGACCGAAATATTTTGCAAGCCGATCTGAGATGCCATGGATGAGATGCGCTTGAACGATTCGATGGAACGCGTGCCCGGCTCCACGACCACGACAAAGGAAGTGACGCCCCGTGCCGTTGCCCGGCCGAGGTGTTCGATGCCGGGCTCCATATCCATATACAGAACCTCTCCCCGGTGCAGGATCAGGTCCTGAACAAGTGCGCTCAGGAGAACGTTCTCTGGGCAGGCGCACCCGGAGCCGCCCGATTGGATGGCTCCCAAAACGACAAGATCAATGCCTTTGTGATGATAGGCGTAGGTGTCGGCAATGTCCGAAACTTCCGGGTTGAGCTTGAAGATCTGCCCGTATTGCTGGACCTTGGCCCCGGTGCGCTCTTCAATGAGCCTTTTGTGTTTGGCAATAGTGACGATGTCCTTCTGCAGTTCCAGGGGAATCCCCAAGGCCGAGGCCAGGTTGGCATCCGGGTCGGCATCTATGGCCAGAACCTTATGGCCCATGCCTGCAGTTAAGAGGGAAAGGGCTGCAGTGATGGTGGATTTCCCCACCCCGCCTTTTCCGGTTATGGCAATCTTCTGAGCGTTTCTGATTTCCATTCTTATGGTATCTCCGTTGTGTGCATGTGATAGGCAAAGACCCGTACCTGGCCGGTAAGTCCTTTGAGCCGTATGTCGGTTTCCCGGAAACCCTTTTGAAAGGCCACGACTTCCGAAAAGGTGTTTTCGTCAACGAGGATCTCCAGAGGTTGAGCCTTTTCCTGCAGGCGGGCAGCGAGATTGACATGGTGACCCACCACGCTGAAGGATTTGCGCACAAGGCTTCCCAGTATTCCCACTGCCACAGGACCGGTGGAGATGCCGATACCGACTTCCAGCACGGGTTTGCCTTCAACGGTGAGGTGAGCGTTGAGCTCATGCACGGCAGAGAGGATCTTCAGCGCAGCCACCACGGCCTGGTGAGGAGGAGACACGGAAATGGTCAGGATACCGAATACGCCCATGACCGCATCGCCCATGATCTTGTCCACCACGGCCGATTCTTCCAGCAGCGGTTGGATCATGGCATCCAGGTAACGGTTGAGTGTGGCAAAGACCACCTCCGGGGGATTTACCTCGCTGAAGGAGGTGAACCCGCGGATGTCGGCGAACAGGATGCTCACATGCCTGCGCTCGCCGGTTTCGCAGATGGCGACCTTACCTTCTTCAAGTGCCTTGACCAGTTCTTTTCCCAGGTACTGGTCGAGCATCTTGGCATGCCTTTCGCGCAGGTACGTATACTCGGTGGCCTTTTCAAAAAGGTGCAGGTGGTTAAGCTCGTCGTCAGTGACCTGGAGGAAGAGCACCCAGTGCCGGCGGCCGTCTTTGATGATATGTACATCAGCCCATCGGGCCGAATCGACCTGCACGCAGGGGAGAACCAGGTCGGCAGGTTTCAGGGGCAGAAGTCCTTCAAGGAAAGGGACCTGATCGAGCACGGATTTACCGACTTCCAGGTGGCCGAGTCCGTAGAGAGAGCAGTCCCCTCTGTAGTCTTCCAGTTTCTCGTTTCTGCCGACAACGAGATAGGCGGGCTTGCGTTCCTGAAGTTTGTGATCCACGAGATAGGCGGCAAGTTCGGCAGGCAGGTGTTTCATTTCACTCCCCACAGCCTGCGGGCAAGGTTCTCTATGGCAGTATGGATTGTTATTCCTCCATGCGCACTGCATGAGTACACATCAGACACCCGCGCATGAACGCTTGAAAGAAACGTATCATCCACTTCCCATATATCATTCAGGTCCAGCTTGTTGATCAACAGCACATGGGGTATGTTGCCGACGATTTTCTCCATGCGCGCATGCAGATCCATGGCGCAGTCCAGGGTGGCCCGGCGTGTGCCGTCCGCTACCAGGACATAGCCGTCGCTTCCATAGAGATATGCCGGGTCAATGCGGTAAAACTCGCTCTCGCCCCTGATGTCCCAGACGACAAGCTCTTTGAGGCGCTCACTGATGGCCACAACAACCCTGGTGATCCTCACCCCGAGGGTCGACTGATACCCGCTGCTGAATACCGAGCCTGAATAGCTCGCAACAAGGCTCGTCTTCCCCACGGCCGCAGCCCCGATTATGCAGATCTTTTTTCTGCGCATATCCTGCATGTGAATCCCTTTTATTCCCAGGACACCTATATAGGCAGCACCTTCCCTGAGATTGGCAAGTACTTGCGTTTGTCCTGGAAATCTGAAAAAGAGACAATACCTTCTGGGATTATGATTTGCAACGGCCAGTTACAATGGATCAATCCGCTTTTTGCCATTGCATGAACCCATGAATACTCTATGCATCATGATTTGATCATAAACTCATAGTAACCTTGGAATTGTCTTTAAAAATAGGTCTGTTAAAACCTGCATCTCGCAGCCTTCGCGGGATACTAACTAGCGCCGAACAACAGGCTGCGAGATTCAGGGTTTTGAACGGATAAGGTTTTTTTACGCATTCTTGAACTACAACATCCGGCTTGGATTTATATACGCAGGGAAGGGGTTTATCCTATGTCAGACCATCCGGTGATCCCGGCCGGTCTTGTGCAGGTAGTACTCATAATCCCCTTCGTAGATGCGCATCTCGCCGTGGTCGATCTCGAAGACCCGGTTCACCAGGCAGCGCAGGAAATGCCGGTCGTGGCTCACCAGGATCACGGTGCCGGGAAACCGCTGGAGGGCATCGAGCTGGATTTCGCGGGTCAGTATGTCAAGGTGATTGGTTGGCTCGTCCAAGACCAGGACATTGACCGGCCTGGCCATGATGGTGGCAAGGACCACACGGCTCTTTTCCCCGCCCGAGAGGCTTTTGATGCTCTTCTCCACGTCATCCCCCTGGAACAGGTATGCGGCGCACAGATTCCTGACCGTACCGAAGGTGGCATTGGGCATGGCGTCCTGCATGGTTTCCATGACGGTCTTGTTGGGGTCGAGCAGGTCCATGGAGTGCTGGCTGAAGTAGCCAATGTTCACATTGGCCCCGATGGTGACGCTGCCGGAAGTTGGTTCGGTCTGGGAGGAAAGCACCTTGAGGAAGGTGGACTTGCCGGCGCCGTTGACACCTACCACCGCGATCTTTTCCTGGCGGCGGATCATCCCGGAGACCCCGCTGAATACGGGTTTATCTTTGCCGTTGAACAGAGGCCAGGTCTTTCCGAGGTTATCGAGCTTGAACACATCGTCACCGCTGCGGGGCGGTTCGGCAAAATCGAACCTGACCCTTTTCTGCTCGGGGGGAAGCTCGATACGTTCGATCTTTTCAAGCTTCTTCACCCGGGACTGCACCTGGGACCCGTGTGAGGCCCTGGCTGCGAAGCGGGCAATGAATTCCTCTTCCTTGGAGAGCATCTCCTGCTGGCGGCGATGGCTGGCAAAAAGCTGTTCGCGGCGGACTTCCCGCTCGCGCAGATAGAAGTCATAGTTGCCGCTGTAGGTGGTTATGGTCTTGTTTGCCACCTCGACAATGCGCTTGGCGATGCGGTTCATGAAGTCACGGTCGTGGCAGGTCATGAAGAGGGCACCCTTGAATTCATTGGCGAGCCATTCTTCCAGCCAGATGATGGATTCCACATCCAGGTGGTTGGTGGGCTCGTCAAGCAGCAGCACGTCGGGGTTCAATGTGAGGATCTTGGCCAGGGCGATGCGCATCTTCCAGCCGCCGCTGAAGGATTCCACCGGGTTATTATAATCATCCGGCCCAATGCCCAGTCCGGTTAAAACTGCCTGTGCCCGGCTTTCCAGGTCGTAGCCGCCGCCATGCTCGAACTCAGAGAGAGCCTCGCCGTAGCGTTCGAGTAGCGATGCCATGTCGTCATCGTCCATGGGCTCGCACATGGCCGCTTCCATCTCCTTGATCTGCCTTTCCAGCAGCATCACCTTGACGGAAACGGACATGACCTCTTCCAATGCAGTGCAGCCGGACATGTCTCCCACGTCCTGGGAGAAGTAGCCTACAACGGTCTTTTTAGCCTTTGATATCTCACCGGAATCACATTCTTCCTCACCCATGATGAGGCGGAAGATGCTTGTCTTGCCCGAACCATTAGGGCCCACGAGACCGGTGCGGGTGCCGGGCAGGATCTGGAAGCTGGCGTCTTTGAACAGTACCTGCGATCCGTACTGTTTGCTGATGTTTGTCAGATGTATCATGGTGCCGGCTCCATAAAAAGTGTGGCCGTGGTATCATAGCGAGATTCGATCTGCAAATTAAGTTTGTTTAAGAATGCCTTCACGATCTTCACTTTCGCTCAGTGATTTCAATCAATCCTTAACAAGGAGCATAACACAGTTCGGGCAGTCAAAAACAAGGCGGAAGCGTCGGAGCGCATTCTCAATATACAGGGGTTCTGCAAGAGGAACCTGGTTCTTCTTTCGGCTGCAGGCATTCAGGCATCTGCGAAGGCAGTGCTTTGTTCTCATGACCACGGCACCCGGTGCAGGCTGTTGCTGCTCAAAGGCGGGCTCAATGGCGGTGATCCCATGCCTCTGGTAGAATTCGCGGGCAGCATGGTTGCTGATGTTATAGCTGTAGTCCAATTCGGGTACAGGGTAGGGGGCAGAGGTGTCCGGAACGGCTCGGGACTTAAGGCGCTTGTATGCCTGGTCTCGATTGTCTTCCATAAGGGAGATAAGGTCCCGACGCAGCTGGTTGAGCTCTGATGCCCGGAGGAAATAGGGCCTTGTTTCAAGGTTCAGGGATGCGAGAGAAAACATGCTGTCGTTCAATTTGGAGAGCTGCTTTTTCATGGTTGCCACAGCGGCCTCAGGTTTTTCCGCCGGCTCCTTGGCAGTTAAGAGGGTTGCTATGCCATGGATTCCGTCTTCGTCAATACCCTCAAGCGCGAAGCCATCAGGGATTTCCCGAAAGGTCATATACAGGGCGATCTTTCGTACCGAGGCTCGGGCATCCAGGTGTTTGAGAAATTGATGGTCCCGGTTGCGGAAGATGGTCATGCCTGGCTGAAGCCCGCCGCATGCCAGGTGAACCTGCGTGCGCTGGTCAATCACCTTGATTACCTGAAGGCCCTGGAGTTCTCTCTTCTCGTCAAAAAAACACAGGCCGTCGCCTGGATTGAGTGCAGGGGAACCTCTTGTGAGTTCGAACCAATCAGGTCCGCACTTTATAACCGTGCCTATTTCTTCGCCCATTGACTTGGGTGTATCGGGTGACCAGATATCATCTGATTCGTTGTTTCATAAAATATGTGGTGGCTCCCCGGCAGAAGGTCTTCCCAGGATCCGGGGTGAAAGGAATTTCAGTACGACCGCTGGAGGCGCGTTTAAGTTCAGGCCGTGCCTCGATTATTCTGTCCAGCAGGGTGCTGTAAAAGGCCGTGACATTTCTGACATAGCTTATGTCTTTGAGCCTGCCCTCGATCTTGAAGGCAGTGATGCCGGAGTCAATCATGTCAACCAGGCAAGAGGAGCGATTCATGTCCTTAAGGCTTAATAGGAAACGATTATGTTCAAGCACTTGGCCATCGGCATCGGTAAGGGTCCAGGGCAGGCGGCAGGGTTGGCCGCAGGTCCCCCGGTTGGAGCTGCGGCCGCCAAGGGAGGCGCTCAGATAGCAGCGGCCGCTGTATCCCACGCACAAGGCACCGTGGACAAAGGCCTCAAGCTCTATTGTTGTTTTTCCTCGGATCTCGCGGATCTGTGATAAAGTCAGCTCACGGGCCAGTATGACACGGCCGAATCCCACCTGTTCCAGAAACCGGATATGGGAGGCCTCTGCATTGTGCATCTGGGTGCTGGCAATAAGGGGAAAGGGCGGCAGATCGAGCTCCAGCAGCCCCATATCCTGGATGATCAGGGCATCAACCCCGGCATCCCAGGCCTGCCTGGCAAGCATCCTGGCCGAGTCAAGTTCGTCATCAAAGACAATGGTGTTCAGCGTCAGGTACACCTTTGCACGGAAGCGATGGGCATAGCGGGCGAGCGTTTCGATGTCGGCAAGAGAATTCCCGGCAGCGGAACGTGCGCCAAAGGATGGGCCGCCGATGTAGACTGCATCGGCGCCATTATCAATGGCTGCCTTGCCGCATTCAAGATCTTTTGCCGGCGATAGAAGTTCTATGGGTGTCATTACCGGTCTTCTAGTACAAGCCCGGGTGAGATGACAATATCTAAGATATTGTACTAGGTATTGCCTGGTATTTGGCTGGGGTTAATTTAGTAGCATACCTTGGCCTGATCTGTGGTAAAAAATATAAACATAGATGATGGTAGCTCTGAAACATCAGCTGCTATCGAAGAGGAAGTTCGGATCCATCTGGGAAAAAGGGGGCGATACATGGCCCGAAAGGAAAAAGGAATTGATATGAGAAAGATCATAAATAAGGTATTCGATTACATAAATAATTCAAAGAACAAGTCGGATGTCTTCAGTGCGGTCGAATGTAAGAATGCTACCGTATCTGAGACAGAAACCCATTATAAATGGTGGGGGGATGATCGGTACGAGCCCATTTAGCTCGGATATTTATGTCTGAGATACGTGAAAACCTGAAGATAATAAATTATACCAGATCCAGGCCGAGAGTCTCGTAAGAATAAATCTGCAAAATCCAATAAATCCAATCTTGTTTTTCCTGTCTTTTCAGTTTTACCCCAAGACTTCCAGTTCAGAAAAAATCGATAACCTATTTCATTTACCCCTGCATCGTGCTTGCAGGGCAGCGATGTCTTCCGGTGCAAGTTCGAGTGCCTCGGATTGATTCAGGCGGAACATAAGTGCTTGAGGGTTAATGTTATGTTCCAGCCCCAGGGCATGACCAAGCTCATGGGCCAATACACGTACCAGCCTGTCATGGTTATTGAAATGAAAGACTGTTATAGTCTGTGAGTTGTTCCTTTTTTCATACAGACCTTCATTGAACTCTTTACCCAGCACATCGCCGGCATTGTTGTAATTCACTACATCAAGGTTCAGGTTTGATGCGATGCCATTGATGACCACCACCAGAGAGTTCAAGGTGTCAATAATACTTTTCAGCTCCTGGGCGCGCAATTGCAGGTCAGAGCGCAGGGAATCCAGGGATTCCTTTTCGGACTTCAGGCGTTGGTGTACTTCTTCAGGTACCCCGGCATTTCCGGACATGATATTGATTTGCGCATTTAAGGCACTGACCTGTTGGTTGTAAGAAGCCATATCTGCTGTATAGGCAGCATCTTTCTCTTTAAACTCCTTATCCAGGTTTTCAATATGTACCTTAAGGACATCATAGGACCCTTTTGTGTTATTGATAGTGCCGCTTATTTTCTTCAGTTTGTCCGCTGCGGCCTGGCGATAGTCATAAACAAGGTTAATTTCAACAGAGCCCTTGGGATCCTCACGGAAAAGCTCTTGGTTTGATGCCTTAACCCAGATAGATGTCGCAGCGCTAACAGCCTGTGCAACTTCATCGTTGCTCAGGCCGAACCTTGGATCAATGGAGCCGATATGATACGTCACAGGATCAGAGCACGAACCGGGCTGGATTCGATAGATGCTCACGATCAGCAAAATGGTGATGAGGAAAAGCAATACCCAGATACTTGATCTTGGGATAGTAACAGTTCCGGATTTTTTCATTCCTGTGCCCATGTGAAAATATTTCGGGATTTTCATACCAGGTCTTGAAAGGACAGTTAAATGTAATAAGAGAGCATCATATAAACCAGTATCAGAGTGCTTGACCTTTGTGAGTCCAATAGGTAATAACCCAGGCAAATTTTTATCGAGAAGGTAGGCTGATGAGAAATATAAATAATCTGAAGGGTTTTTCGTACGTGTTCAGAAGGCTGATTGATGCATTCATAGTGGTTTTTTGTATTCTGGCCTTTCTTTCGTGCGCACATAAGGAGATACCAAAAGAAACACCACCACTTCCAAAACCCGCAAAGATAGCGGTTGTACTCGGGGCCGGTGCATCCAAGGGATTTGCCCATATCGGTGTTTTGAAGGTGCTCGAGACACAGAAGATTCCCATCCACATGATCGTAGGGACAAGCGCCGGCAGTTTGGTTGGAAGCTTATATGCCTATGGATTCGATGCCTTTACCCTTCAAAGTGTAGCCATGAAGGTGGAGAAGAGTGATGTGATTGACTATACAATACCTGACAATGGGTTCATCAAGGGTGAAAAGCTTGAAGCATTCATCAACAAAACCGTAAAAAACACCCCTATAGATAAATTGAAGATCCGTTTTTATGCAGTTGCAACAGATATCTCCAATGGCGAAGAGGTGGCCTTTGCAAAGGGCAATACAGGGGAGGCTGTTCGGGCAAGCTGTTCCGTACCAGGTGTATTCCAGCCGAAAAGGATCGGGGGAAAGACCTATATGGATGGCGGTGTTGTCAGCCCTGTTGCCGTTGACGTGGCAAGGCGATACGGGGCCGATGTGGTAATTGCAGTAGACATCTCGGGTGGCATAGCAGGCGAAGTTCCACAGGGAATTGTGGACACCATGATGAAGTCTGTTGACATTATGTATTCCAATATTGCCGCCTATCAGGTCAAGAAGGCTGACATCGTGATACGTCCGAATGTGAAAAATATCGGATCAACAGAAATGGAAAAGCGTCATGAGGCTATCCTGGAGGGAGAAAAGGCGGCAATGGAGGCATTGCCGGCTATTCAGAAGATCATCGCCAGGCTCAAACAGGAAGGAAGGTTGTAGATACCTACCTGAATGTGGCGCGGAAGCGTATCATGGCGCCGATGAAAAGTACGGTCCCTATGGCTGCCATGGCAAGAAGCTGCGGCCAGACCACACCGATTCCGGCATCCCTGAACAGCACACGTGAACAGAATTCCATATAGTGCGTGGTCGGGGCGAATTGCATGATGATCTGGAGGAACCTGGGCATGGACTCCAGTGGGGGTTATCCCGCCGTTCAGCATGGAGATGGGCACGATAATGGGCATGCTCAGAAGACCTGCCTGGGGCTGATTCTTGGCAATAGTTGCAAGGAAAACACCCAGTTCGGTTGTCGCATAGAGAAAGACAATGGTCCCCAGAAAGAAAAGCGGCGTCGAACCGTGGATAGGGGCCCCGATGACCCACTTGATGGAAAAGAAGAGTGCAAACATCGCCCCGGCCACCACGATAAAGCTGTTCGCCCAGACCTTGGCTATGGTGATCTCCAAGGGGACAAGGGGCATGACGAGCAGGTGCTCCACGGTCCCCCGTTCCTTTTCCTTGATAAGGGCTGCAGCAGGCAGGATGATGGAGAGCAGCGTGATCATGTGCGTAAGGAAAACAACACTCATGAACCAGGAGCTTTCGCGGTTCTGATTGTACAGCACGCGGGTGGTTACCTGGACGGGTGGTACCAGCGGCTTCTGGTGCTCCATGCAGATAGGTCTGTATCTCGTCGTTGATAATCCTGCTCAGGTAGGATGTGCCGAGTTTTGCATGGCCGATGGCCGTGGCATCGACATCTATGCTGACCTCGGGAGTTTTGCCGGAGAGGAGATCTTTTTGAAAACCCGATGGGATATGAATGACAAAGATATATTCTGCCCTGTCCAAGACCTGGTTGATCTCCTGGAATGCGATGGCCTGGGGTTTCTGGAAATAGGGCAGCTGAATAGCGTCGATGATCCGGGCAGAAAGAGGTGACTGATCTTCGTCAACATAGGCCACGGAAGAGTTGCGCACCTGCAGCCCGGTGCCCTTTGACGGGACAATGACCATGACGGTAAAGGAATAGATGACCAGGACAACCAGGACATAGTCATAACGGAAACTGATGAGTTCCTTCAAACCGAGCCGGTAGATGTGCCAGAGTTTTCTGATCATGCTACTTATCCTGCTTTTTCAGTAAGAAGACCGTCATGGTCTGTATGGTCGTATAAATAATGACCAGGAAGACAAAGTTCCACACAAGCTCCGGAAAACCGATACCCTTGGTGTAGGTCCCTACGCTGATGTTCAGGAAATACCGGGCAGGGAAGATCCATGACATGAATTTGGCCCCGCCGATAAGGGTTGAGGCCGGGGTGGTCAGGCCTGAAAAATCGAAAGAAGGCACCAGGGTAATGACAAAGGCGGCCACCAGCGAGGCGATCTGGGTCTGGGTAAAGGTGGAGATCAGGAGACCTATGCCGGTGCTTGTAATGATATAGAGCATCGCCCCTAAAACCAGGGCCGAAGCACTGCCCTTGAAGGGGATATGGAACAGGAACCTGATCACGCCGACAAGTATCACAAAGGTTATGGCAGTAATCACGACATAGGGGATCTGCTTGCCCCAGAGAAATTCAAGCCTGGTCATGGGGCTGGAATAGAAATTTGTAATGGAACCCAACTCCTTTTCCCTTACTACCCCGATGGCCGTGAGCATGGAAGGAACCAGCATCAACACAACGGCCAGGAGCCCGGGAACAATGGAAAATTTGCTTTTTACCAGAGGGTTGTACCAGTACCGGGGCTGGACATTGGCGGATGAATACTCAACGGGTATCGGAGATAAATCGGCAAGGTCCAGGAGATAGGACAGATGAACGGCCTCTGCATAGTTCTTCGTCGTTTCGGCCCTGAAAGGCATGGTGCCGTCAATCCAGAGCGCCACAGAGGGGCACTTGCCTCTTCTTGATGTCTTTCTCGAATCCGGGCGGGATCTCGATGACCATCTTGAACTCGGCCTTTCTGAAAACCCTTTTCTATCTCGGAGGGAGAATGTATAGGCGCCTGCTCACTGAAGTACCGGGAACCTGAGAAATACTCCAGATAGTCACGGCTCCACAGTTTCTGATCATAGTCCAGCGTAGAGAATTTGATGTTTTCGATATCGGTGGATATGCCGAAGCCGAAAACAATGAGAAGAAACGGGGAGACAATGAAATGAGGTTATGAGCCTGACAGGGTCACGGAGCAGTTCAATGGTCTCCCTCCTGGCCAGGGCAGCCAGCCGGAAGATATCGAAGAACCGGCCATGCTTGCGCACACGCTCAGGCGCGAGCATGAACGGGATGCTCTGTGTTTCGTCATCCTGTTCGGTGGTGGTGTTTCTGGCGATATCATCCTTCATGTAGGCGATGAAGGCCTCTTCGAGGCTGGAACAGCCGCGCATGCGTACAAGCTCATTGGGTGATTCGCAGGCAAGGACCCGTCCCATGCTCATGAGGGCAACCCTGTCACACCGGTAGGCCTCATTCATATAATGGGTAGTCACAAAGATCGTCACGCCGTGTTCCCGGGAGAGTTTTATGAGGAGCTCCCAGAAGTGGTCTCTGGCTACCGGATCGACGCCTGATGTAGGTTCGTCAAGGATCAGTATCTCGGGTTCATGGATGGCAGCCACAGCCAGAGAGAGGCGCTGGCGGATGCCCAGCGGCAGCCGTTCGGTCTGATCATCCATGACATCGTTCAGTCCGAACTGATCGGCCATTTCTTTCACTCGGGCCGGTACATCGGCAGACGGCAGATCAAAGAGGTGCGCATGCATTTCCAGGTTCTGCCGGACGGTCAGCTCGCCATAGAGCGAAAAGGACTGCGACATATACCCGATACGCTTCTTGAGCTCGATGCTTCCGGTTTCCAGAGAGCTGCCGAAGATATAGGCCTGGCCATGAGTCGGATGAAGGAGCCCGGTGAGCATCTTCATGGTCGTGGTCTTCCCGCAGCCGTTCGATCCGACAAAACCGAAGATCTCTCCCTTGGGTATGGTGAATGAGACATCGTCCACCGCAGTGAAGTCGCCGAACCGTTTGGTGAGATGGTTGGCCTCGATTGCCGAGCCGTCACCCGAGGGTATCCTGGCAGGGGTCGTGAAGCTCCGGTGCCCATAGCGCATCTCCTCTGGCAACATGGCGATGTATGCATCCTCTATGGTCGATTTCCCGGTCTTCTTCTTGATATCGTCAGGTGTTCCCGAGGCGAGGACCCGGCCGCCCTCCATCATGACCAGCCAGTCGAGATGCTCGGCCTCCTCCATGTATGCCGTGGCGATGAGGATACTCATGCCCGCATGATGGCTGCTCATATCCTTGACGAGTTCCCAGAACTGGCGCCGGGACAGTGGATCAACGCCGGTGGTGGGCTCGTCCATGATGAGCACATCAGGGTTGTGGATCAGGGCGCAGCACAGCCCCAGTTTCTGTTTCATGCCCCCTGAAAGCTGACCTGCAGGCCGGTGGGAAAAGGGGGCAAGGTTGGTGGCCTTGAGGAGCCGTTCAATCCGCTCTTTTCTCTCAGTGCGGGTGAACCCGAAGAGGCGTGCCGAAAAAATCCACATTTTCATATACCGAAAGGGTTGCATAGAGGTTCTGGCCGAGGCCTTGAGGGATGTAGGCTATCTCGGAACAGACCTCATGGCGGTGGATACCTGAGCGCATATCTCCGTTCAGGACATGGACCGTGCCTGTCTGAATCTTTTTCTGGCCGGCTATGAGGCCAAGCAGGGTTGATTTTCCCACCCCATCCGGTCCGATGAAGCCCACCTGGCAACCGGCAGGGATATGGAGATCAATTGAATCAAGGGCAAGCTTTTTGCCGTAGCGATGCTTCACCCCTTCAATATGTGCGATGGTATCACGGCCGTTCATGCATGCATTCACTTAAGGAGTTCCGGCCATTTTGCGGACGGATTCAGACGTATATATGCAACACCGGGCATTCCCGGCTTCAACCGGGGATCATCGTATTCCTGAAAACTGATTGTAACGCGGAAAACGAGCTTCTGACGTTCCTCTGCAGCCTCGACCTCTTTGGGTGTGAACTGCGCCTTTGCAGAGACATAGGCTACCCTTGAAAAAAATGGTTTATCCGGTATGGCATCGAGAACGACCTTTGCTTCACCGCCCAGGGGTATTTCTCCGGCATGCCGTTCGGAAAGGTAGACATTCATGTAGATATCCGTAGGGTCAACAATGGTCAGTACCTTTCCTCCATTCGGCAGGACCTCGCCCGGTTCCGCAAGGCGGGACAGCACCGGTCCCTTGATGGGGCTCTTCAGCATGCAGTCATTGATTTCCGCCTTCAGTCTCTCTGTCTGGGCAATGGCTGCTTCAATGGCAGCATCAGCCTCTGAAACGGAAGACTTTATTGCGGAATAATCAGCCTCCAGGGCCTGCTTGGTGGTCAGGTCCCGATCATATTGCTGTTGGGTCGACAATGCCCTGTGCAAAGAGGTTCTTTGAACGTTCAAGCTCTTTTCCTGCAAGGTTACATCTGAGACGGAACCCCTCTACCTTGGAAAGGGCGGTCTGACGTGCCTGTTTCATCCGCCTGACCTCTGCGTCGGCCTGTCTGAGCTGGGCCTGAAGTGTTGTCGTGTCCATCTTTGCAACGACCTGGTCTTTGTCAACAAAATCGCCCTCTTTTACAAGGACTTCTGCCAACCGGCCTGATAATTTTGTGGCAATATCGACCTCAGTGGCTTCAAGACGGCCGTTACCCTTCACAAAACCTTGCGGTATGGAATTTTTATCCTTGTTGAAAAAGAAGTAGAAGCCCAGAGCGCCAACCAGAATAAAAACAGCCCCAATTGCAATAACCCGTTTGAATACGTTACCTTTGCTTGCCATACTCCCCCTTTTGTAAAACAGCACTTTTCATAGTCCGGCATGAACCATGTTCATGCCGGAGCAAACATCCATTAAGGCGCTACTGTTCTCTCTTTTTCAACCCGTTCACCAGGCAGTCCATGGAGCACTGGAAGGCCTTTTCGAATTCAGATCCCGCCAGACCGATACGGAAATAATGCATGGCTACACCTTCAATGAGATCATATATGAACTCCGGGGCCAGATCATCCCTTACCAGGCCCATGTCCATACCGTTTCTGATAAAACGGAAAATGGATGCAATAATATCCCTCTGCTTTGATCTGATCTTCATCTCAATGGAGGGATACTCGATATAGATTTTTGAAATAAAATTATTATTTTTCGTAAGATCGACAAATTTCTCTATCATCTTGTTCACAGCTGTCATGTAATCTTTCTCTTCTTGTACGATAAGATCGATATGCTCAAGGTCATGGGTCATTTTTGAGATAACGACCTGCTCCAACAACTGTTCTTTTGAGCCGATGATCTTGTAGAGGGTGTTCTTGGCAAGACCGGTCTCATGGGCGAGTAGGTCCATGTTCCATCCTTTAAGACCGTTTTTTATCAATAAATCACTGGT
The DNA here is from genome assembly GCA_963785235.1 of uncultured delta proteobacterium. GTDB lineage: Bacteria > Desulfobacterota > Desulfomonilia > UBA1062 > UBA1062 > MWEI01. Next base: position 313,320 of record CAWAUM010000005.1, read on the forward strand.
AGTCTGAATGATCCTCTTCCTGATAACCTCATTGCATATTTTCATAGCATAACCTTATACCGAATGAACTGATGCAGTATAAATAAATTATTTGTGCTGTTGCGTCAAACAAAAGACAATAAAAGATAAAATTATATTTCAAATCCTGTCAGCAAAGAGGTTTTCTGGAAGAGGACAGTTGCAACACGGTTTTCCTCTATTATTATAATAACCTTAGACTGTATTCAGGTAAATGAAGGATGAAACATATGTCTGATATTGTATTGGTGTATCCGTATGTATATAAACATGCACGAAATTCAATGCTGTTCCACCCGTTGGGCATCGCGCAGCTGAGTGCTTTACTCCGACAGCGGGGCATGGATACCACGATTATTGATCTCACCTTCAGAAATACGGATAAAGCCCTTATGGAAATCTCCAAGATTAAGCCCAGGATAGTAGGTATCTATGTCATGCTCACCATGATCGACAACGCACTCTACCTGGCAAAAAAGATACGAGCCATGAGTCCCGAAACCCTCCTGGTTTGCGGCGGTCCCATGCCCACCCTTCGGCCGGAACAGTTTGACCGGGATTTCAACCTCATCTTCAGGGGTGAGTCCATTCTCTCCTTTCCCCTGTTTTGCACGGATTTCCTGGATGCCGCGGACATTTCAGACGTTATCAAGCATCATGAACGTTATCCGGGAATCTACCTGCTTGACATGCACACCAACAAAGTCATCAAAGCACCTGAAAAAGCGACTGATGAAACGCTTATAAATCAATTGCCCATACCTGACAGGAGTGCCTTTGACCATGGCAGCTACCAGAAGTTCTGGCTGGAGAAAGATGGTGTTGCGCAAGCCAGCATAATGTCTACCTACGGCTGCCCTCACAGTTGTGATTTCTGCGCAAAACCAGTTTTCGGCACAAATTATCGAAGGCGGGGCATAGACAGTATTTTTGAAGAAATCAATGATATCAAATCATTCGGATACGATGGTCTCTGGATAGCTGACGATTGTTTCACTTTGGACCTTAATCATGTAAGGGCGTTCTGTGAGAGAATGATCAAAGATGATCTGAGGATGAAGTGGACCTGCCTATCACGTACAGAGCCGATCCCCCTTGAAGATGTGAAACTCATGCAGCGAGCAGGATGTTCCAAGGTCTTTTTCGGATTGGAATCAGGAAGCAATGAAGTACTCAGGCTTATGAATAAACACAATACCATCGAGGCGGCGGAAAAGACGCTCGATCTCTTTACCAATAGCGGCATTGAGACAGCGGGCTTTTTCATGGTGGGTTATCCCGGGGAGACGCATGAAACTATCGAGGCAACATTTGCCTGGGCTTTAAAACTACCCCTGAAAGAGATATCTTTCACAATACCCTTTCCCCTTCCCGGTACAAAACTTTACGAAAAGGTATGCGGTATAAAGGACAATGAAGACTGGAGTTATGAGAATGAGAACCGCATTATCTACCAGTCTGAATTCGATGAGGCATATCTCAATAAAAGAATTGAAGAGACCTATGTGCAATTCGCTCGTCGGCAAAGTTCGAATGCCTATTGAACCCATGAATATGAAAGACTCAATAGCACTAAAACTCTCGGATGATATTTCACTGATCCATGATGCATCAGTACACTGCGGCAAGACAACGGATATGGCAAAAGGCCTTTTTCTGTGCTGCAAGGGGAGACTATGTGCCGGAGAATCGGCCGGCATTGGCCTGCCGGTGTGGAAAACCAGGAACCATACAATCTTCCCCTCGCTCCTTTCAACCAAGGTAATCAGTGAGACTGCCATTGAAAAAGTATTTCAGATGGACCGGGTCCTTGTATGGCGTATTGCCGGCAGATATACCCCGGCATGGTTCAACATCTTTGTTGAAAGGCTTGTTGATGGGTTCATGAAAATACCTGCTATCCAGCATCGATTGCTGAAACTGCGCACTCTTGTCCTGTCATGCCTAGATATTCGAAGTTCCATGGAGCCGGGACCAAGCAGAGGATTATGCCGTGTAGTTTATGAAGCAACCCCAAAAGGGTTCAAAGTGAAGATCGATGGCAGATTGATGATAGGGCCGGGCCGGCTGCTTATGCTCAATGAAGTGGACGGGGGCACTTTCGATCAGCTGAAATCAAATGATCATTCAGTACAGGACGTAGAGATACCTGCATGGAAGAAGGTTTCATTTAATACCATAGTGGCAAGCACGGCTCTTAATACCTGGTTCTCACTCACACCGTGCGCGTCCGAGGATAGCTCATCGTTTCATGTCTTCAGCGGAAGAGAGGTCGCTCCGGGACTGAACTGGGCTGGTCTCGCCATTACGAACCCCCATCACACGTTTACTTATATAGTGAATATCCAAACCGTAAAGACCGATATATGAAATGTCACCTGGGTTTTGACATGAGGCATCATTGTATGATTAATAAGGGTGATGCATCTTTTGGAGCTGTACTCCAGAGGTTTTTATGAAGATTTTTAAGGTATCTGCAGTGAATCGGAGGTAATTGTGTCAGCTGATGAATATGTTTTTGTACCCGCTGAGCATGGTGGAAAGATATCTACGTTGGTATCTTTCCCCCAGAACTATGATGCATCAAAAAAACCTGCTGTGATCATTGCCCATGGCGCCGGCAATGACATGTTCAATCCTCTCATCACCCATATGGCCAATGTCCTGGAGCAGGCCAGTTATTTATGCATAAGATTCAACTTCCCCTACCGGGACAAGGGCAGGAGGAATCCTGACAGCGATGATGTACTAATGACCACCTGGTTAAACGTATACCAGTATTTTAAGAACCATCCGGCCTATCAACCGGAACGTATCGTAGTGGCGGGCAAATCCCTTGGCGGAAGAATCGCCAGTCAGGCCATAGCAGCAGGGCTCCTGAATGCCTGTGGATTGATTCTGCTGGGGTATCCCCTCCACCCGCCCGGCAAGAAGGATATCCTGCGCGATGCACATCTCCATAAAATCGAAGTACCCATGCTCTTTGTTGAAGGCGGCCATGACCCTTTCTGCGACGTTGCCATCCTTAAGGATGTGCTCAGCCGGATAAAGGCTCCCTGGACGTTGGATGTTGTCGAAGGAGCGGATCATTCCTTCAAGATGCCTGCCGATTCTGGTGTGACCGAAGAACAGGTCTACGCAAGAATACTCGGGAAGACCCTGAGCTGGTTGGGAGATCTGAACAACCGGTGATGAGCGGAAAAATCGAATACAGCTAAGATCACTGATCACTGTTTTCTTTAATCCCCATCTCTTTTTTGTGCTTTAACCCAATTCCTGACCCCTTTTTAAGAAAATGCCTTCTTCCATCTTACAGGTTATTTTCATGAAAATTTCCTTGATCCTTTACAGAATCAAGTGTACCAATGGTTTAGAGGAAGGTGGGGTATGAAGAAATCTGTCACGGTTCTGGATATCGTCGGCAAGAAAGGCAACCATCCTATCGTTATGGTTACCTCCTACGATGCGACCATGACCCGCATTGTCGACGATGCCGATATTGATATCATCCTGGTGGGCGACTCTGCAGGCATGGTGATGGCAGGACTCGACAATACCTTGGGCGCTACCATGGACATGATGCTCCTTTTTGTAAAAAGCGTCACCAATGCCAAGCCCAAGGCCCTTGTCATTGCAGATATGCCTTTCCTCTCCTACCAGACCAGCGTCGCTGACGCTGTCCGAAATGCAGGCCGTTTTCTCCAGGAGGCGGGCGCCCAGGCAATAAAACTCGAAGGCGGGCAGCGGGTAATCGAGCAGGTAAAAGCCATTGTGAAGGCTGATATCCCCGTGATGGGTCACCTGGGGCTGACTCCGCAATCCATACATGCCTTCGGCGGCTACAAGGTGCAGGGCAGGGGAGAAGATGCGGCAAAGCTTCTTAAGGAAAATGCCCTCCTGCTTCAAGATGCAGGTGCATTCTCCCTTGTGCTTGAATGTGTCCCGACACTTGTAGCCAAAGAGGTATCACAAGCACTCTCCATACCCACCATAGGCATTGGAGCTGGGCCATATTGCGACGGCCAGGTACTGGTGATCCAGGACCTTCTGGGCATGAACAAAGAGTTTAAACCCAAGTTTGTGAAGCGCTATGCCGGCCTGTATGAAACAATCAAAGATGCGGTAAATGCCTATTCCAAAGAGGTGAGAAGCGGCGAGTTCCCGGATGAAGAACACTGTTTCAAAAGCTAGGAGTCAGTGAGAATGGAACTCATCACTACGATCCCAGGCATAAAGAGCTATGTTAAGGGTATTAAACAACGTGGCGAGACCATCTGTCTCGTGCCTACCATGGGCTATCTCCATAAGGGTCACCTCGACCTCATGCGTTTGGGCAGGACCCTTGCGGACCATCTCGTTATCAGCATTTTTGTTAATCCCACCCAGTTCGGGATTGGTGAAGACCTGGCCAAATACCCCCGTGACCTGGAGAATGATAGAAAGCTCTCGGAAGGTGTCGGCGTGGAGTGCATATTCTTCCCTGATACACAGGAGATGTACCCGCAAGGGTATGCAACGTATGTGAATGTTGAAGGTATTACGGGCAAACTCTGTGGTCTTGCCAGGCCGAGCCATTTCCGAGGAGTAACCACAGTTGTTGCCAAGCTCTTCAATATCATCGAGCCTGATGTTGCAGTCTTTGGCCAAAAGGACTACCAGCAGCTCACGGTTATCAAGCACATGGTTGATGACCTCAACATGAATGTAAAGATCGTTGCTCATCCCACGGTCAGGGAAGAAGACGGCCTGGCTATGAGTTCGAGAAATAAGTATCTGAATTCCGAGCAACGCAGGAATGCACTTGTACTCAGCAAATCTTTACATAAGGCTCGTGAACTTGTGAAGAGCGGAGAGAAGGATGCTTCAAAGATAAGGCTGATGGCACTCGACATGATATCATCCACTCCCCAGGCTGTTGTAGACTATGTTGAGATTGTCCATCCAGATACCCTGGAATGTATTGATCACATTGAAACACAGGCGATCATAGCGCTTGCTGTGAAAATTGGAACCACAAGACTTATCGACAATATGGAACTGAGATAGCTGTAAGCTTATAAAGAAATTAATGTTTCAGACACCTGTTGCCGAAGAATGTGATGGACACTTGCTTTCAGGAAGTGATATAGTCCTGGAAGCAGGAAAATACTTATTCTAGAGGGGGATGTAGTATGACGAAGTCGGAATTGGTAGATGTAATTGCAAAGAAGACCAGCAAGTCAAAGGTAGCTTCGGCAACAGTGGTGGATGCCATCCTCGATGCCATCAAGGCGGCTCTCAAAAAGGGTGACAAGGTTACATTGGTAGGCTTCGGCACGTTTGAAGTTGCCAAGAGGGCTGCACGCGAAGGGATCAACCCGCGCACCCAGAAAAAGATCAAGATCAAGGCCAGCAAGGTTCCTCGCTTTAAGGCAGGCAAGGCACTGAAAGAAGTCGTCAACAAAGGCAGATAACAACTTCGCCGAGAAAAGGGAGGCGTTTCATCTTTGCTGAGCGGGGTTTTTTTCCGCTCAGAGAAGTGAAACGCCTCCTTGTTTTTTCAAGAGAAAAATCCTTGATTAATTCAGCATTCAACCAGGCTTTGAAAAACCAAGTTCCTGAAGGGCCTTGAGGAGTGCATCTTTACGAAATGGTTTGATAATGATCGCATCGCACATGGAAGTAATGTCGACATATTCTGTCTCAATATTGCTTAAACCCGTAGCCATGATGACCTTTACCCGTTCACCTTGTGAAATACCGCGTTCTTTCTCGATAGCCCTGATTCGGGTCAGTGCTGCATGACCATCTATTTCAGGCATCATGAAGTCCATGCAGATCAGGTTGTATGGTGTACCCTGATTGAGCATGGAGCAAAAGGAATCTATCGCTTCATTGCCGTTATAGCACAAATCAACATCTCCAAAAGGTGACAGGATCCTTTGCAGGATGATCCTGCTTGTTAATTCGTCCTCAACAATGAGTGCCTTCATTTTATATTCCATCCTTTGCATACCAACTACTCTTCTCGGCAGCGGCCCTGAAAAGATCAACTTGATAGATAAGTTCAGGCATCAGCATGGTTGCGGTATTCATATCACCTGCCTTGCCGGCTTTCTCCATCCTGAATGCTATCTCGGCTAGGGCAATGCCGCATGCATTGCTTGATGCCCCTTTGATTGTGTGGGCATAGTGACTGATATTTTTCGTGTCAGCCTTTGCAAGTGCATCCTGCAGTTGTGAGAGAATGTTAGGTATGTCGTTTAAAAAAGCAAAGAGAATTGTCCGAGCCAGATCCGAGTCATTATCGAGATTGTCCATAAGACCTGCAGCATCAAAGACGCTTGCTGTTCTTGGTGAATCTGAAGATGCAGGTATGGTGGATATTATACTGTTATCATTATTTATATCATGAACAGTCCCTGATAGAGGTTCATTCTCATGCTTCTTAAGCCACTTCAAAAGCATAGCTGAAAGTTCTGAAGATTTGATGGGTTTTGAAAGGTAATCGTCCATTCCCGAAGCAATGCATTTTTCCCGGTCACCCTTCATGGCATGGGCAGTCATGGCAATTATTGGAACAGCATGGTTCATAACACCTGAGTGTGGGTCTCGGATAATGGCGGTGGTTTCAAAGCCATCCATGCCGGGCATCTGGCAATCCATAAAGACGAGGTCGTAAGGAGAGGTCTCCAGTGCCTTGATTGCTTCAGTACCTGAACTAGCAATACACGACTGATACCCCATGTTTTCGAGCAAGCCAGTTACAACCATCTGGTTGGTCAGATTGTCTTCCACCAGGAGAATACGCCAGCCACGGCGTTTAGATTCGTTAATAGTATGACGTGTGACAAACCTGGCAGCGCTTTGCGTTTGTTTCGTATCTTCGTTGTGTAAGCCCAGTACGGCGGTCAGGCAATCGAAAAGTTGCGTCTGTCGGACCGGTTTGGTGAGATATGCCTCGAAACCTGCATCTTTAAGCCTTGAAACCTCACCGCGAAAGGCAAGTGATGAGACCATAACCAGGGCTGTGTCCTGAAAAAGCGGATCTTGCTTGATCAGCTTACCAAGCTCTACACCATTCATGCTCTTCATGACGGCATCGAGGATTGCAATGCGGAACGGATCACCTGTTTTCCGTGCATGGTTAAGGATGGTAAGCGCCTCTTCCGGGTTTGCCGCCTCGTCATGGCGTATACCCCAGGTATCACAGAATAAAGATAATACTTCCCTGTTTGTGGCGTTTTCATCAACAATAAGTACATGCTGTCCTGATAACCCTTCATATCGTAACGGATGACAGGGGGCTATAGCCGTCTGTTTGCCAAGCACCACCGTGAATGAGAAGGTTGAACCTTTTCCATCAGTGCTTTCCACAGAGATGGTGCCGCCCATCATCTCTGCAAGCCGCTTGGAGATAGCCAGACCTAGGCCTGTTCCGCCATAATTGCGTGTGGTTGAAGTGTCTACCTGGGTAAAAGCGCTGAAAAGAATGGGAATTTTATCCATTGGGATACCGATACCGGAATCGCGGATAAACACTTTGAGGGTTACTGATTCATCTTTTGCTTCAATGAGGACGACCCTTATTGCCACCTCACCTTGGTGGGTAAACTTTAATGCGTTACCGGCAAGATTCATGATGATCTGGCGGAGCCTTCCCGGATCCCCAATCAGGCGGGTCGGGACAAGGGGTTCGATGAGACAGGAGAGCTCTATGCCTTTCTCGGCGGAACGGATGGACAACAGGTCGGTCAGGTCCTCCAGCATCAGCCGCAGATCGAAATCGATGGTTTCCAGGTCAAGTTTGTCCGCCTCTATTTTTGAAAAATCAAGGATATCGTTGATAAGATTTATAAGCGCATCTCCGCTTTTCTGGATTATTTCGGCATATTGAATCTGCTTTGTATTGAGATCAGTCTGCAGCAGCAGCTCGCTCATCCCGATAATGCCGTTCATGGGGGTGCGGATCTCGTGGCTCATATTCGCCAGGAATTCGCTCTTGGCCTTATTCGCCATCTCGGCATTAATCGACATCTCTATGCTTTTCAGGTTGGCTTGTTCCATGAGTTTATTGATATTCTCAAGTTCTTCATGAGACCTTAGCAGTGCATCTTCCGCTTGTTTCCTGGCAAGGATGTCTATAAAGCTTTCCAGCAGATATACCTTCCCGCCTATAGTCACATTGACTACTGTCTTGAGGACCGGGATTGTTCTCCCGTCTGCTGTCAGAAGCATGCGTTCGGTATTATCAACTGCCTCGTGCAGATCAGTAATGGGGCATTTTTCTTTCAGGGCAGTGCATATATGTTCATGACAGAGCATGCCTTTCATCTCATGCGTGGTTGTACCACATAGATCGGCAGCCATACGGTTTGCGCTCACGATGGTATGGGTGGACGGATCAATCAGGATAATACCCGCCTGGACGAAATCAAAGACTGCGTGGAGACGTTCCTCGCTCTCTTTCAGGGCATCTTCGGCCTTTTTCCGTTCCGTTATATCGCGTGCAAATACATGAAATCCCGTGATGGAATCACCCTCAAAGATGAGACGTGTACTCTGCCAGAGCCAGACCTTGCGGCCATCCTTTGTAATTATGGGAATTTCATGGGAGATGATCGGTATTTTTTTTACAAACTGCCGCCCCACAACCCTGGCGAGTTCATTGTGATAATCCTCAGGGATGAACTCCAGATAGTGTCTGCCAATGAATTCGTCGATTGAATATCCACAGAACTTGACTACTGCAGGGTTGATGAACCGCAAGTAACCAGTTGCATCAGTCTCGTAGATCAGGTCGCTGGCGTTTTCTACAAGCTGACGGTATTGCTCTTCGCTCTTTCTGATATTCCGGTCCATTTCCTTGATCAGGCTGATATCTGTAAAGGTTCCGATCATGCGGATCGGTGAGCCTTCTTGGTCCCATTCAACTACCTTGCCCTTATCGAGGGTATATTTGTATTCACCCGTCTTTGTCTTCAGGCGGATCTCACATTCATAAATAGGGTTGTTCCCCTGCAGATATGCATTAAGGGCTTCAAACATCTTTGATAAGTCATCTTCATGGATAATGCCTTTTCGGAAATCACCTATCTGATGAGCTTCTCCGATTGTATAACCCATCATTTCAATCCAGTGAGTGCTGTATGTGGTTTTTCCCGTCTGGATATTCCAGTCCCATACGCCTTCGCTCGTGGCGTTCAGCGCGTATTGAAGCTGCTGCTCCGATTGAGCGACCCTGAGGTTTGATAATCTGGATCTCCGACGGTCTATGGTGAAAGCCAGAGCCAGGAGGGTCAGGATCAGTATAGCCAGGATAGGCTGTCTCCTGGAGGCATAGATCTTCTTCAGCCAGTTGGATGCATCGACGTCGGCCCCAAGCACACAGACCACGCTTTTCGAGACAGGATCAAGGACAGGGATGGAGGCACTTACCCAGGTACCCCAATCATCTCTCAGCGGACCTTCAGCGTTTTCTTTGCCGAAATCGAATGTATTGAAGAAGAGATTAGTCGTGTCCTCATAAACCTGGCCTGGAGGGGAATAGTCTTTTGACTCCGAAGGTTCGGAGTCTGCCAGAAAGAAGACGGTCTTGTCCTTTTTTCCCATAAGATAGACGAACCGATACAGGGGGTTGGCCATTCGAAGACGCATGAGACGGTCTTTTATGCGCGAGTAAACTGGTGAAGTAAGGTCCGCAGAAGTACCGGTGAGCAATTTCACTTCAGAGGCATCAAAGGCCTTTGATGCAATCCTTGCTTCAGTAAGGATCGTTTTGCGTTGTGCCATATCTGCAAGGTGACCTGTCCACTCGGTAAAACCCCAACCAAAGACAATCAAACCACAGAATATCCAGGTAAATCGACTGGTGGCCGCTGAAAGTCCTTTGGCCTGCAGCGGATCATCTTTCAAGGCCGAAGTAAATTGCGTCAGTGTAATAGCTAAGACAGAAGAGCACGAGGCAAGTCCCACATGGAGAATGAAGAGCCACAGCGATATAAGGTCTTCAGGAATGAAGATGGTGATGAGGGAGAACCCTTTGTTTGACCCGATAACGGTAATGAGGAGAATATAGGCAGACAGGCAGATGCTTGCCAGTCTCAGCCGGGATTTATCAGGCTTATTCATCCTTGCGGAACTCTTATGCCAGAGGATAAAGGCAGCCAGCAATCCTATGGGAAGGGCAAAAGCCACATGACATGCTGCATCAAATCCGTTCAATCCGAACAGTCCGCCGGCAGTAACAGGCAGAACAAAGACCAAATGAGTCCATACGCTAGCGGCAAATCCAGTCTGGATACGGATGCCGAGCCTGGCAAACTCCGCCAGGGAAAGGAAAGAGAGGATGAATATGATAAGGCGGATCACCTGAAATGTTGTGCTGTCGGGTAAACTCAGGGCCAGCATGGTCATGAACCAGTAAATACTCTGGAGCAGTCCGAAGATGCTCGCCCACTTCCACGGCAGCGTTGCCTTGCCACGCAAGAATAGAGAAGCAAACATGATTCCTGCAATGAGCATTGAAAAGGCAGTAATGAAGGTAAGGTAGTCAATCTGATGCATGAGAAACGACTGAATCATCCAGGTATACCCCTATCAAGTAGTTATCGTAATTTTATAGGGGATAACTTGAGTTTTATTTGCTGGTTATTTCATTGTGTGCGTCAAGAAAACTACTCACTATCACAGAGAGATGTTCATAATCCGTAAGGAAGGCATCATGGCCGTGGTCAGTGGCAATATCTGCATATGAGACACGTACATTCAACCCCGAAAAGAACCGGACAATGTCGTGGGACTGTTGAGATGGGTAGAGCCAGTCTGAGGTGAAGGAGATGACAAGGCCTTTTTTCCTTCTTAAGGTATCGAAGCCTTTTCCCCTGGCCCGGTTTTCGCCCCGTAGCCGTGTAGAGCCGCTGATGGAGGAGACCAGATCGAAGTTATCAATGGCTGTTGTGATATACAGATAACTGTTGGCATCAAACCTGCGGACAAAGGCTATGCCCTGGTAGTCCAGGTAGTGTTCAACCTCGAAGGATGGTCTGAATACGGCCTTGGAGTCTTTGCCCTTGCGAAGCCTCCCGAATTTTTCCTGCATCATTTTTTCTGAGATATAGGTGATATGGCCGATCATCCGTGCAACCGACAGGCCACCTTCGGGGGGGATTCCTGCGTAATAATTGCCCCCGTTCCATCTCGGGTCTGCCATGATGGCCCGTCTGCCTACCTCGTTAAAGGCAATCTGCTGGGCCGAATGCCTCATGGTGGAGGCAATACAGATGAATGAATCAAACAGCGATGGGTAGTCACAGAAAAGCTGCATGGCCTGCATGCCTCCCATGGAACCTCCCACCACACTTTTAAGCCGTTCAATGCCGAGATGGCTGATGAGAAGCCTCTGTACCTCCACCATGTCGCGGATGGTCACGGGCGGGAAGGTAAGGGCATAGGGCGCACCCGTTGCCGGATTGAGAGAAGACGGCCCGGTTGTCCCATTACAACCGCTGATAACGTTTGCGCAGATAATAAAGTACTTATCCGTGTCAAACGCCTTGCCAGGGCCGATCATGACATCCCACCAGCCAGGTTTTGTATCACCCTTTTGGTAGAATGCTGCATGCGCGCTGCCGGAAAGGGCATGTTCAATGAGAATGGCATTGTCTTTCGTTTTGTTGAGCTCTCCGTAGGTCTCATAGGCAATGTTCATCTCTGGGAGTATTTCACCGGATTCCAGCCTGAAGGGCCTCTCGATTGAGACGAAGCTGGTCTCAACAATGGGCTTTGCGCTCATCTATTGTGCCCCAGCATAAATACGGCTTCTTTCACGATCAGGTTATCAAGGGGCATCTTGTTTTTCACGGTAAGGTCAAAGGGGAGAAAAAACCTTGCGTCCAGAATATCAATGCCCATTTCCGTTAATGAACTGATGAACTCGGAAAGGCAGACGAATCGTATCACCGGGGTGTCATGCCAGTCCCCGGTAAGCCTCATCTCGTCTGTCATGCGGCCTTTGGCAATAATCCCCAATCTGTTCGCAGCATATCCAAAGTTGGACATTGAAATGACAGCGCATCTCCCCACCCGGAGCATCTCATTGATAACATTGTAGGGTCTGTGGATAACCTGCAGGGTGGCTGTGAGAATAACGTAGTCGAAGCTGAGTTCGTCCCATTGAGACAGGCCGTGGTCAATGTCTGCCTGATAGACACTGATACCCTTGCCGAGACATTTCACGATCATATCCCGGGATATTTCGACACCGATACCTTCAACCTGCTTCCTTTCCGTAAGGCGGTTCAGAAGAGTGCCGTCGCCGCAGCCCAGGTCAAGCACTCGGCTCTGTGGTGTAATCCAGTCTTCGATGATGTGCTGAGTCTTTTCAAGTATAGTACTCATAACCTCAATTCTGTGATCAATCTCCTAATGCGGTGACTCAGCAGGTGTGGAAAAGTGCCGGCGGTCCTTCCTCTGCAAGTTCGGCCCTGCCTGCCTCAATCAGGAGTTCCAGGTGGACAAGGATCTCAGAGACACCAAGAAATGCCTCGGATTCGTCAATGCCGGGAAAAACATCTGCCAAAAGCCCGTAGATAGAACGTTCACCTTTTCTCAGTGTTTGTAGAATTTCCTCAGTACGTTTTTCATGATGCTTCCTGTAGCCTGTTATGAGAGATTCCAGGTCGATAATGCATTCTCCATGGGCAGGGAAGACGAAGTCAATTTTAAGATGCTCAAGTTTTTCAAGAGATTCCATATATGCCTTAAGGCTCTTGTATGATGGGTCTTTCAAACGGGAACGGTTCACCTCATGGAAAGGGTTGGGTGTGATGTGCTTGAGGAGGTGGTCTCCACTGAAAAGGATATTGTGCTGCCTCTCATGGAGACAGCAGCACCCTGGCGAGTGACCGGGGGTGTGGATGATCTGAAGATCGAACCCGCTTCCCTGGAAGGTGTCCCCCTCCTTCAAGGGAAGCGCATCATCAACCGGATCGCAGAGATTTTTAAAGAAGTGCGACCTGCGCTTCATCCGTTCCACTGTATGTTCGGGCATGCCTATCTTTGCATAAAATGCGTCCGCATCCTCGCTCCACATACCGCTCTTAAGATAATCTCCGGATAGCTTCCACAGGTCGTCCTGGTGGATGTAGCAGGGGATGGCATGCCTGGAGGCGTTGCGGATCTGGCCCACCAGGCCGAAGTGGTCGATATGGCCATGGGTGATGATGATGCGCTCGACGTCATTCCACTCAAAGCCGATTTCATGGAGCTGCCTTTCCAGGGTGTGCAACGAACCCGGGAATTTGGGTGCGGTATCGATGAGGGTTATGGGGCCGCTGCCCAGAACAAACATATTGGAGCAGATGAGCGCAGGGAATCCGGGTAAGGGAACCGTCAGCGCGCGGATAGAGCCAATAAGGGGGAAGGGGTCAATGGTCACTAAGCCACAGCCTTAACTTCCTTGACCTCAGGCACCTCTTTCTTGATTACCCTTTCGATGAGAGACTTGAGTGTCATGGTGGCCATTGGACATCCGTTACATGCACCCTTAAGCCGTACCTGCACAATCCCATCGGGTGAGACGTCAACGAGTTCTACATTTCCGCCGTCACTCTTGAGGACTGAGCGGGTCTGATCAAGGGCCTTTTCAACTTGCTCAAAACTCACAGCCATTATCATGCTCCTTCATATGATCCTATTCAGTTTGATCTTATTTTGATGGAGAAACAAGCTTGTGTGGTTCATTTTTAATAGATCATGGGGAATGAATCAAGCCCGAATCAGGTCGTGGCAATTTCCAAAGTATTTCAGCCGTGCTATTAATTTATCAAGAATGAATTTAGAAATGTAAGACATGGTGGTCACATGAATAATTACTTGAAAGAAAGATGGGCAGGCCAAGGCGGAATCCGAGAGGTGCTCGTGCTCGCCTTCCCGCTGGTGCTGAGCACAGGATCATGGTCAATCCAGCACTTTGTAGACCGGATGTTCCTTTCCTGGTACTCACCTGAGACCATTGCCGCAGCCATGCCTTCAGGTATTCTTAACTTCGCAATCATGAGTCTCTTCATCGGCACTGCAAGCTATGTCAGCACCTTTGTAGCTCAGTATAACGGTGCAGACATGCAGCACAGGATTGGGCCCGCACTATGGCAGGGTATCTATTTCTCGCTCTTGGGCGGAATAATCATGCTCGGATTTATCCCGCTGGCAAGGCCCATATTTGATTTCATAGGACATGAACAGGCTATTAAGGTTAATGAGATTATTTTTTTCCAGTACCTTTGTCTTGGAGGGTTTCCTGTTATCGCGTCATCCGTCCTGTCCGGCTTTTTTACCGGTCGCGGAAGGTCATGGCCGGTCATGTGGGTCAATGTTCTATCAACAGGGGTAACCCTTGTGCTCGACTATGTAATGATATTCGGGAACTGGGGATTCCCGGAAATGGGCATGAAAGGGGCTGCCATTGCAACGGTCATTTCCGGATTCTTCTCGCTGGGGGCCTACATTGTCCTTATGGCGAAATCTTCTTATAACATCGAGTTCCGGATATTTTCCAGTTGGAGGCCTGAAGCCGAACTTTTCAGACGCCTCATAAAGTTCGGGCTGCCTTCAGGGGTTCAATTCGCTCTTGATATGGCAGGATTCACGGCCTTTGTCCTTATCCTTGGCCGCCTGGGGAAAGTGAACCTAGCCGCAACCAACATCGCATTCAACATTAACACGCTGGCCTTCATGCCCATGATAGGTTTCGGTATTGCCGTGTCTGTCCTTGTGGGCAAGTACATGGGCAAAGGCAGGCCGGATATTGCATCCAGGAGCACCTATTCGGGTTTTTTCATGACCTTCGTATACATGAGCGCCATAGCGGTACTCTATGTTGCTGTCCCGGAGATCTTCACCGCCCCGTTTGCAGCACACTCCGATGCAGCACTCTTCCCTGAGATCAAAAGACTTACCGAGATCCTCCTGAGGTTCGTCGCGCTTTACTCTATCTTCGATACCATGAATATCATCTTTGCCTCAGCCCTTAAAGGGGCGGGCGACACACGATTTGTTATGTACATGATCGTACTGGTCTCGACATTTGTGCTTGTAGTGCCAACCTATATCTTAATCATGATGCTCGGATACGGGGTAATGGCGGCATGGTCAGCGGCAACGGTATATGTGATCCTTCTGGGATTCATGTTCTTTTTCCGGTTCCTTCAAGGCAGATGGAAGACAATGCGTGTAATAGAGGAGAGATCTGTCATTCACCTGATACCCCCGATTTGTTCAGAGTGTCCGGATGCCAAATTTGAGCCATAAGGACAATAAGGAAGAAAATGTTTTCATAATGAGAGAATAGTTTTTCTATTCTGTTTAAAAATGAAAAATATCCTGACAGGTCTTGATTTTTCATAAGTTACTATTATTATAATCTTTCATTTGATGAGATGAGCCTTTTGACCTGGGTCATGGTAAAGGCCTGATATTTGCAAAGAAATATTGTTTGTAGAAATGGTTTCCTCATCCGGGGCTGTATTCCAACGGGAATTCATTGTTTTTTGGAAACCGGGAAATGAAAATGGTGTTTATGACTGAGGCAGGTTCTCTGAGTGTTAGCGAGGATAAGTGATTTATCTAGTGGGGGTAATAAGGCAGTATGAGGGTTTCTGTTTTTTGTATGATTGCTGGTACGTACATGATTATTTATTGCTTCATCAGCCAGTGCCGGGCCTATATTTCAATTTATCGGCAATGGTGCATCCAACACAGGTCTTTCAATACTCTTGTCCCATGAAGAACTTTCTGATCTCCTTAGATAATCTTAACGAGGATAATTCATCTTTCACTATTCCATCAGCCAAAGGGAGTGATGTACCTGGTATTGAACCGAAGATGGCATCTTGCAGGGATGTGGGTTATGCATTCGGCGGACGTTACGGCGTTTGGCAAAGCCGGTAAGCAGTTCGAAGGCCTTTTGATTCCCTTATTCGCCGGCAGCCTTTTAATCGGCCTTTCGGGTTTAACCAGGAGGCTCGTAAACAGACAGCCCCTAGCACACCATGAAAAGACCCCTGTAAAGGTAAAAGTAACGTATGAAAAAACCCTGTGGGCAGAGTCTAATGGGTTAATGTAATCAGGCTATACGCGTCTTCATGTCTTTTTCACCAATGCTTTCCTGAAATCAGGGGCATTGCTCGACTTTGAGCATTCCAATCCTTTTCGTTCCCGGTAAACCTTCTCTTTATAAGACTTCTTAGGGTATATCTGAAGAATAAACGATCGTGAGTTGATCTTTCTATGAATGGTATCCCATAGAACAACAGAGCATGAAAGGATAGTGAGAAATGGAAGAATTTGACAGGCTTGTGCAGATATTTGAAAGGCTTCGAGCACCCGGCGGTTGCCCTTGGGATGCAGAGCAGGACCATAAGAGCATATCCCAGTGCATTATTGAAGAGTCCTATGAGCTTTTCGATGCCATTATCAATAAAGACAGGGATCATATGCAAGAGGAACTCGGGGATGTCCTCCTGCAGGTGATCTTTCATAGCATCATAGCCAGAGATCTCGGAGAGTTCTGCCTGAAGGATGTGATCAATGGTCTGGCTGATAAACTGATCTCCAGACACCCCCATGTTTTTGAAGATGTACAGCTGAATTCAGCAAAAGAGGTCATTCGCAACTGGGAAAAACTGAAAAAAAGCGAGAAGGGTAAGATTGGGAGGGAATCCATTCTGGATGGAATACCCAAATCTCTGCCCTCTATCCTTGCCGCCCGTAAAATCCAGACCACTGTTTCCAGGGTGGGTTTCGACTGGAAAGACCCCTGCGGAGTGATGGAGAAGATCAGGGAAGAGGTAGCAGAGCTTGACGAAGCCATACATTCTGAGGATACGGACGCAATGGAAGATGAAATAGGCGATCTGCTCTTCAGTGTTGTGAACCTCGCCCGCAAGTGCAAGGTGGATCCGGAGGCCGCATTGCGGCGAACAAACCGCAAGTTCAGAAAACGTTTTGAGGAAATCGAGAAGGAATCTAAACATCGGGGTATCGGTCTCGAAGAAATGAATCTGCAGGACATGGATAAAATTTGGGAGGGTGCAAAGTATACTGAATAGATTTTTAAGAAATTATAAAGAAATGAAAAAATCTCGTCTGGGGAAGGGGCGAACGAGAGAATGTGGAACTCCTGCTTGTAACCCACGATCTGTCTACTCAAAGTCTAAAGTTATTGACATAAAGAACGTTGTCCAATATATAACCAAATAGTTAAACCAAACGGTTAGTTTAAAATTGTAATTATTCATGGAGTTCGCCATGACAGACAGACAGGAAGAAAAAAAGGAAGATACCCTGCGACGCATCCTGGCAGCGGCCAAGGATGTGTTTGCTGAAAAGGGTTTTGGAGGGGCACGGGTGGATGAAATCGCCCGGAGGGCAGGGGTCAACAAGGCCACTCTCTACTACCACATAGGTGACAAAAAAGCTCTCTATGCTGAGACCATCCATGATGTGGTGGGTACGGCTTCAGTGAATCTGGCCAAGGGAATCATGGTTTCACTGTCTCCCCAGGACAAGATACGAACATATATCAAAACCCTGACTGCCGCTTTTGATGATAACCCCCAGATGCCCCGAATCATGATGCGCGAGATTGCATCGGGCGGGAACAACCTGCCCGATATTTTCGTGAAAGACCTCCTGTCCATTATCACCACGCTGACAGACATCATTGAGGAAGGGAAGGCCAAAGGCGTGTTCACGGATACACTCCCCCTGCTGGTGCATTTCATGACCATGGGCGCCATTGTTATCTACAAGTCCATAGCCCCTGTCCTGATGAGGCGATCTGAAATGCCGGAGAACTCAAAGCCATGGGTACTGAAGTTACAGGAACAGTGGCAGCGGAAATTGAGCGGCTTATATTAAAGGCCATAAGCATATGAAGGTACGGCATTCCCAAAGGGAGGTTGAGCTGTGAAAAAGAGGATTGTCATCGTTGTCTTCATCGTACTTCTTGTGGGCGTAAGCGCCATGGTTTACTTCGCACAGCAGAGGTCTAAAAATGGTGGAATGTATTACTCCGGCACCATCGAGGCAATCCAGTCCAACCTCGCCTTCCAGGCGTCGGGGCATGTGAAGATTATCCAGGCCGAAGAGGGCAGGGCCGTTAAAAAAGGACAGGTGCTTGCCGAACTTGATTCCGCCGAGTATCAGGCACGGTTCGACCAGGCAAAGGCAGGTCTGGATAAGGCAACTATGGCAAAAGAGCAGCTGGAACAGCTCCTGACAATTTTTGCAAGCACGCTGCCGGACGATGTCAAGCGGGCCGAGGCCAATGTCTCCGCAGCTCGCAATACTATGCTCGATGCCCGAAAAAACAATGAAAGATTCCAGCAGCTCTTCAGGCAGGGAGTCATCTCTGAAAAGGAGCGGGATACGCGTGAAACTCGGCTTCGATAATGCCCTGGCAAAGGTCAACGAAAGTGACGCCGTTTATCAGCAATCAAAGAGCAACCTGAAAAAGATCGACACCACAAAGAAGGATATAGAATCAGCCCAAGCCCAGATCGATTTTGCCAAGGCCACCCTTGACCAGGCCCGGATTCAGCTTGGATATACGAAGCTCATAGCCCCGTATGATGGCATCATAACGAGCAGAAATGTGGAACCCGGCGAGGTGGTGAGCCCGGGCAGGGAGGTCCTCACGCTGTCCGACCTCTCACGCGTGGATCTGAAGATATTTGTTGATGAAACTGAAATTGCCAAGGTAAGACCGGGCCAGAAGGTGGAGGTGAAGGTGGATACCTTCAAGGACAAGGTCTTTTCAGGCCTGGTATCCTACATATCCCCTGAGGCCGAGTTTACACCCAAGATCATCCAGACAAAGAAGGAGCGGGTGAAGCTCGTCTACCTGGTTAAGGTTTCTCTCCCGAACCCCGCATTCGAGCTGAAGACAGGGATGCCTGCGGATGCCTACCTCAAGTAACGCTTTTATCAAGGTTGATATGGCCTCCATGCGCTTCGGGCAGACCGAGGCTGTCAGAGAGGTGAGCCTGGAGGTGGAAAAAGGGAGCATCTTCGGGCTCGTGGGCTCCGACGGGGCCGGCAAGTCAACACTGCTCAGGATGATCGCCACCATGATAAGGCCCACCTCAGGCAGTATCTTTGTGGGGGGCATCGACGTGGCGGGCCAGAGGTGGAAGGTGAAACCCCTTATCGGCTACATGCCACAACGCTTCGGGCTCTACCAGGATCTGACTGTTGAGGAGAACATGGATTTCTTCATGGACATCTTCGGTGTGCGAGGCAAGGAACGAAAGCTGCGAAAGGAGAAATATCTGGGGTTTTCCAACCTGCTGCCTTATCTCGATCGTCTTGCCGGAAACCTCTCGGGCGGCATGAAACAGAAACTCGGACTTGCCTGCGTACTCGTGCACGAGCCGGAGGCCCTTATCCTCGATGAGCCCACCAACGGGGTGGACCCGGTGTCGCGCCAGGAATTCTGGGACATCCTGCTCCAGATGCGGGATCACGGTATGACCATCATGGTCTCCACCGCCTATCTGGATGAGGGAGAGAAGTGCGACCGGCTGGGCCTCATGCACAAGTCACACCTCCTGACCGTGGCCACGCCCACCGAGATCCGCTCTGAATACGAATCCCTGGAAGATGCCATGATTGCGCGCATCCAGGCAGTGGATAAGGAACTCATCCATGACACCTTCAAACGATGATGTGATCTTTGTCAAAGACCTGGAAAAGCGCTTCGGCGACTTCGTTGCCGTGAACAAGATCACCTTCACCGTGAAAAAAGGGGAGATCTTCGGATTCCTGGGCAGCAACGGCAGCGGCAAATCCACTACCATACGCATGCTCTGCGGAATCATCACCCCCACCTCGGGACAGGGTTTTGTGGCAGGACACAACATCATGACCGAGACCGAAGAGGTAAAACATGCAATCGGCTACATGTCACAGAAATTCTCACTGTACGAAGACCTCACGCCCTTTGAGAACATCCGGTTTTACCTCGGCCTTTACAGTGTTCCCACTGCCCAATGGAAAGAACGGATGGACTGGGTCCTTACCATGGCACAGCTCCATGAGGTGAAGGACCGGCTGACAAAAGAGCTTCCCCAGGGGTGGAGGCAGCGGCTCGCGCTGGGTTGCGCCCTCCTTCACAAACCCGATATCCTGTTCCTCGATGAACCCACGTCCGGGGTGGACCCCATTACCCGCAGGCATTTCTGGGATTTCATCGGTGACATTGCAGGGCAGGGCATTACGGTATTCGTCACCACGCATTACATGGATGAGGCGCTCAACTGCGGCCGTATCGTCATGATCAATCTCGGCAACATCGTAGCCCAGGGGAGCCCTGCACAGATCGTTTCGGAAATATGTCCGGACAAGCCGGATGCGGACCTCAACGATGCCTTCATCACGCTCATGTCAAGGGGGCAGCAATGAACCCGCGCAAGATCAATGCAGTCATGCGCAAAGAGTTCGTCCATCTCATCAGGGACCCCCGCAGTCTTATCCTTGCCTTCATCATCCCCTTGAGCCTGATCCTGCTGTTCGGCTATGCCCTGAGCCTGGACGTGGACAACGTGGAAACCGTTGTGGTGGATTATGACCGCACCGACATGAGCCGCGACCTCATAGAACACTTTGACGCCTCGGTATATTTCCGGGTAAAGGCCTATGCCCGCGATGTAAAAGAAGTTACCGAATATCTCGATCATGGCTCTACTGCGCTCGGCATCGTCATACCGCCGGGCTATGCCCGCAAGATAAAATCTGATCAGGGCTCGCCCATCCAGGTCCTCATGGACGGCAGTGACCCGAACTTTTCCAACATGGCCCGGGGCTATGTCAATGCCTTTGTTGCCGGGTACAACCAGAAGCTCCTGCTGAGCTTCCTGAACAGGAACAGCCTGGAAAGGATGAACCCGCCGGTGGAAGGCCGCGTCAGGGTGTGGTTCAACGAGGACCTGGAGAGTAAAAAATTCATTATCCCGGGTCTCATCGCGGTCATCATCATGATTGCCGGGGCCATGCTCACCTCGCTGGTCATTGCGCGCGAGTATGAGAACGGGACCATGGAGACCATCAAATCACTGCCGCTTTCCGCGCTGGAACTGCTCGTGGGCAAGTCCATCCCCTACTTCTTCATAGCGCTGACAAATGTATTCATATCCGTGCTGTTAGGCCAGGTGCTCTTTGGCGTGGTCATGAAGGCGGGTTTCTGGCTCATGATCTTTGGTTCATCTCTGTATATCTTCGTGGCCCTTACCCTGGGGCTTCTCATATCCACCGTTACAAAGTCACAGCTCATGGCAAACCAGGGGGCAATACTGCTCACCTATCTGCCGTCCCTCATGCTGTCGAACTTCGTGTTCCCGATCACGAACATGCCCGCAGTGCTCCAGGCCTTCAGTTATATCGTGCCTGCCACCTATTATATCGATATCTTGAGCGGCATCTATCTGAAGAACCTTGGAGTTCACCCAGCTCTGGGGGGATTTTGCCGTGCTTTCGCTCATGTTCATCGTTCTGGCGGCATTGAATGTGAGGCTGCTCAAAAAGGAGGGTCTATGAGCTGGATGAGGATCAGGGAGCTGGTGCGCAAGGAGTTCATCATCCTGTTCCGGGATGAAAAGAACAGGCGTGTACTCATCATTGCGCCCATAATCCAGATCCTCATATTCGGCTATGTGGTGAATTACGACATCAAGGACATCAGGGTGGCCGTGATGGACCAGGCACACACGAGCGAGAGCAGAAGTCTCATCAAAACCGTCGCCGGCAACAAGACCTTCAACATCACCAGTTACCCCGAAGACCCCAGGGGCCTCGAACAGCTGCTCCTTAAGGGCAAGGTGGACATCGGCATCAAGATCGCGCCCGACATGACGAGCCGTATCAGAAAGGGCAAGACCGCAGACATCCAGATCTTAGCGGACGGCAGCATGAGCAATATGGCATCTGTCAGGATCGCCTATACCCTTATGGTGCTGGACACCTATAACCAGAACATGATCAAGGAGCTCAAGGGGCAAAGCCTGGATTACGGCCATATCGATGCCCGCATCAGGGCCTGGTATAACCCCAACATGGACAGCAAGAACTTCTTTGTCCCGGCCATCGTTGCCTTTGTGGTCATGCTCCTTTCATTGCTGCTCACCTCCATTGCCGTGATCAGGGAAAAGGAGACAGGCACCCTGGAACAGCTCATTGTCACCCCCTTGAAACCCATAGAGATGATCATGGGAAAGACGATTCCCTATGTAGTCATATCCCTTGTCCAGATGATCGTGGTCACCATCCTGGCCAAATTCTGGTTCGATGTACCCATAGTCGGAAGCTTGCCGCTGCTGTTTTTTGCAACCTGCCTTTTCCTGTTGAGCACCCTCGGGGTAGGGCTGTTCATATCAACCGTGTCATCCACCCAGCAGCAGGCCATGATGACAACCTTTTTCTTTATCCTGCCGTTTTTCATGCTTTCGGGATTTGTCTTCCCCATCGCCAATATGCCCGTGGTGGTGCAGTGGCTGTCTTATCTGAACCCGTTGAGGTTCTTTCTGGTAATCCTCAGGGGAATATTCCTCAAGGGTGTGGGATTTCACGTGCTGTGGCCGCAGTTCCTGGCGCTTACAATTCTGGGAATTGTCCTGTTTGCCGGGGCCATAAGCAGAATCCAGAAGAGGCTGGATTAGTACTAAATTTTTACAAAATGCCTTATCTGAGAGTTATTGCACGGAGCCGGACATAAGTCGGTTATCAGAATGATTCTTAAAGAGGGGAATGACAGAAGACAGAAATGGGGTTACCCTGGAAAACAACAGGAGAGTTCCAGATGAATATCACCCTACTGAAATTGATTTATCGACCAGTGACAAGTCAGGCGGCCCGCACAGGTCTGATAGGCCGCAATCGAGATCGCCACAACCCTGACAAGGGCCGGTTCACCCGTGCAGAAGTGGATGATATCCTAAAGCAGGTTTGGCTGACTTACGACCATCTAGCACCTCTTGTTCCGCAAGAGACTACACTTGGCAATCGAATGGTTATGTTGCTCTCTTGTGTGACACTCGCTTGTTTCCGGGTTTTACTGGTGGCCGGCACTGAAAGGCACTATGCAATAGAACTCATTGGAGACGTGGCCTGGAAAGTATACGCAAAATTCGGGCGTCTCCCGGTGTTCGTTGCAGGGTTATTGACTCGCGATCCTCGTGAACGACTTCGGATGTCAGTAAATACGTTCTCGCGTTTTCCTTTCACGCCGCCAGGCTATGTTGAAAAGCGTCTACCGAGTAGTGATGGAATATCAATGGATATGCTAAGGTGTCCTGTTGCAGAGTATTTCCGCAAGCAAGATGCGTCAGACCTATGCATAGGAACATGGTGTAACCTGGATTATGCCCTTGCCGAAATGTGGGGTGGTTGGCTTGAGCGAACCGAAACTCTAGCAGCAGGATATGCACGTTGCAATTTTCGCTTCAAGGCGAAGGTAGGGGAATAGAGACGATGTTTACAAGAGCCGAACAAGTCTCTCAAACGGAACATGTTTTTCATTGTGCCCAGACGGCTCATAATGATTACAAGATGACTTTATCCATCTGACCGCAATTGCTTATTTTTTTTAATATTTATTTTCAATAAATTGTTTTTTGATAACTTGCACGTATTACCTAAGAGATAGCAGCATGGATCCGACACAGTAGTGCTACAAGTATTGCACCACTATCCATATGACGTTGTTCATAGAGAATAAGACAACATTGATCCGGCGCAAAATCATGGCTCTGGTCGCTCAATTCTATTTCGAATCTATTTCGAAGATCGTGTGTCCAAGGCCGTAGACACCTCCAAGGCATCCACTAACCTGGTATATTTTTCGTGGATCATGTTTCTGTCGAATTCATTAAATTCGCTCAACATTGCCTCCTGTTCATCTTTTGAAAAGTAGTCCAGTACGGGGAAGAAAAAGTGTTTATCCTCCTTCTCAATGTGCCTGGGGTAAAACTCACAAAGTTCTTTGAGACACGCAATGACATCCTGCACTGCAGCCTTGTTTCCCTTCAGAAACATTTCCTTGGCTTCAATTAATTTTCCAACTACTTTTCGGGCATGTTTGTGCTCTTCCACCAGTTCATCCATAATCTTTGCATGCACGGCAGTGAGCTGCTTTTTGGCAAGATCCCGGAAAAGTATGTCCTCTTCTTTGCCATGGTGTGTCCGGTCTGCATATATCCGGATGAAGTCAATGGCATTATCGATAAAGACCGGATCAATGGAATTTTCTTTACGGATTTTTGTAATCTGCTCATCAAAAAGGAGGAGCAGGCGCTCAATGAGCCTGTGTTCCCACATCAAAGGGCCGATTGGTTTCATGTCATCATTTCCCTCGTGCTGCTGTTTGAAGATATAAAACAGCACCAGCATGGTCAGATTAACCTGATAACTTAAGCGGCATCCGGAGGTCCGGTCAGAATGAAATCTGATCCGATCCTTCCGCATGCCCTTTTGTCAAGCTATTCCCTCACTACCATAACAGGGGATTTTGCAGCGCGGACCACCTTATCGGTAACACTACCGATGAGGTGTTTCATAATCCCTTTTTTCCCATGGGTCCCAATAATGATAAGGTCGGTCCCTGTTCTCAGTTGCTCCGACAATATCACTTCTGCCGGCGTTCCTGTCTTGAGGTCATAATCGATCTCAACATGCCTCGATCCTTTCAAGGCCGTGGCTTCATCCACAAGTCTCTGTGTGGATCTTCTGGTAGTTTCTTCTTCAAGTTTGCCCACGTCTTCATCTTTGAGGCAATAATCCGCTGCACACTGTTGTACTTTCTCATCAATAACATGTAGGAGAATTACCTTCGCATTATATTTTTCAGCCATATCAACAGCCTTTTCCAATGCCCTGTCAGATGATTCTGAAAAGTCTGTAGGTACAAGTATTGTTTTGGGAGTAAACATAACCTTTCTCCTTTTTATCTGAGGATTTTTTTAATATCCTCGCATGTAAGGGCCATTAATCTGTCTCCAACCGTTCCTTTCACTTAAATATCTTAGCAATTTAGAGATGTTCTTAAACTGATATTCGGTTCATCAAATATGCCGGTCCAGTTGTGAAACTTTATATTAATAACAGAATTCTTTAAGGCAAGAGTCAGGAAAAACTTCCTTGCAATCTGAATGCGCAAGGTTATTATGACCTATTAGATTATTTAAAGAGATAGTAATTCATTTAAGGGGTGTACCATGGAATTCAGAGAGCTGTTGAAAAAGAGGCGGGCAATAAGGGAATTTGAGGATAGGCAGGTCGCAGTCCATCTCATCACAGAGATCATCCATGACAGCATACTGGCCCCCAATGCCAGTAATGCTCAGCCCTGGGCCTTTATCGTGATTAACAACAAGGGCATGATGAAAAGGATCTCGGATGAAAGCAAGAAGAACATACTCAAGGAACTGGAAGTCAACCCGCTGCCAAACCTGGTGGGCTATAAGCCCATACTGGAGAATCCTGAGTTTAACGTATTCTACAATGCCCCTTGTGTCATCTATATCATCGGTTTGAATGACAAGCGCACTGCAACGGTTGATTGCGCACTGGCAGCCGCTTATTTCATGCTTTCAGCTGCGGATCGCGGTCTAGGAACATGCTGGATAGACCTGGGTTCTGCAATAAAAGACCCTGTCTTGAAAAAGGATATTGGCCTGAGCGAAGAATACAGAATCGTTGCCACCCTGGCACTGGGCTACCCGGTTAGGATACCCGGCACGACGCCGAGGAACGAGCCGAACATACTCAAGGTTGTGGAATAGGCATCGTAACCCGGATTTCTTTAAATAGGTCCGTTAAAAACCTGCATCTCGCAGCCTTGAAGGTCCGTTGAGATGAGCATTCTTCAGCGGCTGCGAGATGCAGGTTTTTAACGGATCAAGTTTTTACGCATCTAAAGCACAAAATTTGGATTTAATATTTATTGTTTGCCTCTCCCGAATTCCTTCAGCAAACGGGTGCGGTCTTCGATGGAGAGGAGGCAGTTGTCCGTGCATTCATCGTCACACCTTCCGTCGCACGGTTCCACATGGATGGTTACATTCGAATAAGGGAACCGGTCATATATCATGCGGGTAATATCATCCGTGATGCTGTGCGACTTTTCAACGCTCATCAGTGGGTCTACAAGCATGTGAAATTCAATGAAACGGATGTGTCCCGCCTTCCTGGTTTTCAGTTTATGATATCCGTGCACATCGGGGTGCATGCTCGTAATAAGTTCCCTGATCAAAGTCCTCTCAGCCGCTGGTAAGGTGTGGTCCAGAAGGTCTTTTGCAGACTGCATGGTAAGTTCCCATGCTGCATGGATAATGAGCAGGGCCACAGCGATAGCGGCAATGGGGTCGATCCAGTTCAGTGAAACCCCGGGCATGATACGTCCGCCGATCCATATAAGGAAAAGGCCGGCCATGACACCCGCAGATGTGTAGACATCGGTTCTCAAATGCCATGCATCAGCCTTTAACGCCACGGAATCTGTTTTGTTTCCGATTGCAAAAAGCCTCTCCGAGACTAATATATTTATAATACAGGATATAAGCATGACTCCGACACCCCATGAGGCTGCTTCGAGGGGTTGCGGGTTCATGAGTCTTTTTATGGCTTCATAGATGATCCAACCTGCAGCTAAAAAGATCAGAAGCGCCTCTATCGCCCCTGAGATATTCTCTATCTTTCCATGACCAAAGGGATGTTCCCTGTCAGCAGGTTTACCTGAATTCGACACGGATATATAGGCTATTACTGAAGCGATCAGGTCAACACCCGAGTGGATTGCCTCTGATATGATGGATACGGCCCCTATCATTATTCCCACAATGACCTTCATGATGATCAGCGAAGTATTAGAAAGTATTGATAATCGGGCAACAGTTATCTTTTCTGTTATATTTTCCATCAGGCCGTCCTGAAAGGGTATAGTCGATTAAGGGTTTTTATATACCAGATATAAGTTGGCAGTGACTAGTGACTTATCAGGTATTACATTTATTACCCTTGAATATTCTCCCTGCATTTAGTACGCATTGTGCGAATGAAGTTTTTTATATGAGGAGAAAATCATGAAAAGCTCAAGAACGACTATCCAGGTTCTGCTTCTGTGCATACTCGTCGGCTCGATCATTGGGGCCGGATTTTATTATCTCGAATGGGAGAAGCCTAAGATCAGCCTGGATAAATCATTTACAACTATTGGAAAGTTTAAGGATATCACCATCACCATGCAGGATAATCGAAGCGGCATCAGAAATTTCAAGGTGACCATTGTCCAAAATAAGCATGAGTTTGAAGTGGCATCCGAACAGATACCTGTTAAAGGTACTTTTGAAAAGACCGTGGCAGTGAAGATCGTTCCCAAGGATCTCAGGATAAAAGACGGAGAGGCGGTCTTCATCGTGCGGGCCGTTGACTTTTCACCTTTGCGCAATACCACGGAACAACAGACCAAGATTACCATTGATTCCATACCGCCTCGGATTACGCTTCTGTCAAGTGCACACAATATCAATCCCGGCGGTACCTGCCTGAGCCTCTATCGCGTTACTAAGGCAGTGCAGACAAGCGGTGTCAAGTGCGGCGATAAATTTTTTCCCGGCTACCTCGTTCAGGGGCAGGGTAAACCGTATTATGTGTGCTATTTTGCCATACCCCGCGATGTGAGCAGAACTACGACCATGGCTGTCACGGCTCAGGACAAGGGCGGCAATCAGGCCATTGCGGGTATTCCCTTCTACATCCGCAGCGTAAGGCCTTTCAGAAGTGACACGGTTACAGTCAGTGATGCCTTTATTCAGCAGAAGGCTGTAGAATTTCAGGAACAGGATTCAAGCCTTGCAGGGAAATCCCCTGAAGAAGTCTTTGCTTATGTCAATACCAGTATTCGTGCGGAAAATGACAAGAAGACTCAGGCGATATGCGCGAAAACCAGCGCCAAGCAGTTCTGGCAGGGCACATTCCTGCGATCTGAAAAATTCCGCCCCCAAGGCGCTTTTCGGTGATGAGCGAACGTATGTTTACCAGGGAAGGCCCCTCGGAAACAGCATCCATCTCGGTGTGGACCTCGCATCCACATCCCAGGCTCCTATAGAGGCTGCTAATAACGGGGTTGTCCTGTTTGCCGACGTCATGGGCATCTACGGGAATTCAGTGATCATCGACCATGGCCAGGGGATCTCCACCGAATACGGCCACATGAGCTCCATTGCGGTAAAGGAAGGCCAGCAGGTCACCAAGGGGCAGATCATCGGCAATACAGGGCTGACCGGCTTTGCAGGTGGCGACCATCTGCATTTCAGCCTGCTCGTGGGCGGTGTCTTTGTCGATCCGAAGGAGTGGTGGGACCCGCACTGGATAAAAGACAATGTGGAGAAGAAATTCGAACTCGCAAAGAATTTATGATCCGGCGGCCGCAAGTGATCTGCGATTCTCAGAGAAGCTGCCTCACCAAAACGAGGGCGGCGTGACTTGCCAATATATGGTAGTACATTATGTAAAGGAATGCTCGGAGGAAATTTAATGGATAACCTTAAAAGAGGAGACAAGGCCCCGGATTTTGCGCTCTTTGACCAGAACGGAAACATCATGAAGCTCGCCGATTTCAAAGATAAAAAAAAGATCTTGCTCTATTTCTATCCCAAGGCGCTCACAGCAGGATGCACCTCCCAGGCTCGGGAGGTCAGCGCAGCAAGGAAATCGTTGGCTGATCTGGGTGTAGAGGCTATCGGTATAAGCACGGATAAGCCTGAGGTTCTCAAAAAGTTTGATAACAACCTCGAGCTTAACTTTCCGCTCCTGTCCGACGCGGATCACAGTGTGGCAGAGGCCTATGGTGTCTGGGGCGAGAAGAGCATTTATGGCAAGAATCTCCATGGTATAATCCGTTCCTCATTTCTGATTGATGAAAACGGACAGATCATTCAGGCCTGGTACAAGGTGAGCCCAAAAGATACCGTGCCTAAGGCGCTGCAGGAGCTAAAATAAACCTTGTCTTTTACTTGAGAAATATTATTGAAGCCTGCTGGGATGCAGTGAAACGCTAAAGTCAGATTTTACAGTAATGACACGGAGAGACAACAGATGACCAAGCGAATGGTGATCATGCTGGCGGCGGTAGGCCTGCTGTTCGGCGGCTTATTCGGCTATAAGGCCTATATGGGTATAGTGATGAAGAAGTACATGTCAGCAGGCGGTATGCCGCCGGTTACGGTGTCAACGATTCAAGCCTCGAATGAGGAATGGCAGCCGCAACTCAAGGCGGTGGGAAGCCTTAGGGCCGTGCGAGGGGTTGACCTGGCCTGCGAAATATCAGGCCTGGTAAGAAGTGTGCATTTTAAATCAGGAGACGAGGTCAAGGCGGGCCAGCTGCTGGTGCAGCTCAATGCAGATTCCGATATTGCACAACTGCAAGCGCTGGAGGCTGCTGCTGACCTGGCCGAGATAACCCATGAACGAGACAGAAAACAACTCGAAGCGCAGGCTATAAGTAAGTCCACATTTGATGCATCATCTGCGGATCTTAAAAGTAAAAAGGCCCAGGTTAACCAGCAGGCAGCAGTTGCAGCCAAGAAGACCATACGCGCACCCTTTGCCGGGCAGCTCGGCATCAGTTCCGTCAATCCTGGACAATACTTGGATTCCGGCGAAAAAATCGTTACCCTGCAGTCACTCGATTCGATCTTTGTAGACTTTTTCCTGCCTCAGCAGGAACTCTCCCGGATCTCAAAGGGCCAGACGGTCACCATCACCACTGACTCGTTTCCGGGCAGGACATATTCCGGCACCATAAGCGCAATCAACCCCAAGGTAGATCCCAAGACCCGTAATGTCCAGATAGAGGCGGTGATTGCCAACCCCAAGCACGAACTGCTGTCCGGCATGTATGCCGCTGTTGAGGTACAGGCAGGCGAAAAACAGCGCTACCTGACACTGCCCAGGACCGTTGTAACCTTCAATCCCTACGGCGAGACCGTGTTTCTGGTGGAGAAAAAAGGCAAAGACAAGGCTGGAAAGCCGGGCCTGTTCGCTGCACAGAAATTTGTCACCGTGGGTCCTGCCCGGGGCGATCAGGTGGCCATCCTCGCGGGAATCAAGGAAGGCGATCTGGTTGTCACCAGCGGACAGCTCAAGATCAAGAGCGGCAGCCCGGTCATCATAAACAACCGGGTCCAGCCATTGAACGATGCTGCCCCCAGACCCGTAGAGCAGTGATGAGGCAGAGGCACCCATGAACTTTACCGACATCTTCATCCGCAGACCAGTGCTCGCAACCGTGTTGAGCATACTTATCCTGGTGCTGGGGCTCAGATCCATCAACCTGTTGCCGGTACGTGAATACCCGGAAACACAGAACGCGGTAGTCACGGTCACCACCGTCTACACCGGAGCCGACCCCGAGCTTGTCTCCGGCTTCATCACTACACCCTTGGAAAACTCCATAGCCCAGGCCAACGGCATTGACTACCTCACCTCTTCGAGTTCGGCAAGCGTGAGCACCATCACAGCGAACCTGCGCCTGAACTATGATGCGAACAAGGCCCTGACCGAGATCAACACCAAGGTCAACGCGGTAATCAACCAGCTTCCCAAGGAGTCCCAGCAGCCGGTCATCAGTCAGTCCACCGGCGAGGACATCGGCTCCATGATCATGGGTTTCTACAGCAAGGATCTGGCTACAAACAAGATAACCGACTACCTCATCAGGGTAGTACAGCCCAAACTGCAGGCTGTCGAAGGCGTGCAGACTGCGGAGATCCTCGGCAAGCAGGAGTTCGCCATGCGGGCCTGGCTCGACCCTGAAAAGATGGCTGCACACAATGTGACTGCGTTGGACGTGAGCAAGGCACTGGTTGACAACGACTTCATCTCGGCCCTGGGCCGAACCAAGGGACAGATGGTTACGGTCGATCTCACCGCAGCTACCGGCCTGCACACGGTTGATGAGTTCCGCAACCTCGTGATCAGATCCGTAAACGGCTCCATCGTCCGGTTAGGAGATGTGGCCAATGTGACACTCGGGGCGGAAAGCTACGACAGTTCGGTGCGATTTGACGGGAAGAGCGCCGTATTCATGAGCATTAAGGCCGCTCCGAACGCAAACCTGCTCACCGTAGCCGATGGCGTACGCAAGGCCTTTCCTGCTATTACGCAGCAGCTGCCCCAAGGCCTTGACGGCCGCATCGTCTACGACGCCACGGACTATGTGAACAGTTCCATAAAGGAGGTGGTCACCACCCTTGTTGAGGCGCTTATCATCGTGACCCTGGTGATCTTCCTCTCTCTTGGCTCGGTGCGTTCGGTCGTCATCCCCACCGTGGCCATACCTTTATCGCTTATCGGTGCGTTCTTCATCATGCTGGCGTTAGGTTATACCATCAACCTCATGACCCTGCTCGCCCTGGTGCTTGCCATCGGGCTGGTGGTGGACGATGCCATCATCGTGGTGGAAAATGTACACCGGCACATGGAGGAGGGCGCCTCGCTCATGAATGCGGCCCTTATGGGCGCCCGCGAGCTGGGCGGACCCATTATCGCCATGACCGTGGTGCTCATTGCCGTGTATGTGCCCATCGGATTCATGGGCGGCCTCACGGGCGCCCTGTTCACCGAGTTCGCCTACACCCTGGCGGGCGCGGTCCTCGTTTCGGCCGTTATCGCGCTGACCCTGTCGCCCATGATGTGCTCGCGCTTCCTCAAGCACGCCGGTCCTGGAGAGCGGCACCGTTTTGTGGATTTCATCGACGGCCAGTTCAACATTCTTAGATCCTGGTATGAAAGGATGCTGCGGGGAGCTCTCAACATGCTCCCTGTGGTCGGGGTGTTCGCTGCCATCATTTTGGCAAGCAATTATTTTCTGTTTGCAGGTTCAAAAAGCGAACTCGCGCCCCAGGAAGACCAGGGGTTCATGCTCGCCATGCTCACGGCAGCCCCGGATGCCACCTTGCAGCAGACGCAGCTCTACTCGAAGCAGTTAGCCGAAATCATATCGCCCATACCGGAGGTCGAGCATCTCTTCCAGGTGGAGGGTTTCTTCGGCCTCAACTCGGGCTTTGCCGGACTTGTGCTCAAGACCTGGGACGAGCGGAACCGCACAACAGACATGCTGCAGCCTGAGATTCAGGCCAAGCTCGGCCAGATAACGGGTGCCCGGGCTGTGGCGTTTCAGCCTGCACCTCTGCCCGGGACCGGACATGGCCTGCCCGTGCAGTTCATTATCGGCACCACTGACTCCTTTGATCGGCTGAACGAGGTCGCGCAGTCCTTCATGGTCAAGGCAAATGCAAGCGGCATGTTCATGTATGTGGACACAGACCTCAAGATCGACAAGCCGCAGACCGTGGTGGAGTTTGACCGTGACAAGGCTGCGCAACTTGGCCTGACCATGGCGGATGTAGGCGGATCGCTGGCCTCCATGCTGGGCGGGGGCTATGTCAACTATTTCAGCCTGTCCGGACGCTCCTACAAGGTGATCCCCCAGGTTAAGCAGAGCGAGCGGCTCACCGCGGACCAGATCATGAACTACCACATCAGGGCCGCAACGGGAGAGGCCATACCGGTTTCCACCATAGCGCGCTTGAAGAACAAAGTGGTGCCTGAGTCCATCAATCACTTCCAGCAGCTCAACAGCGCCACCATCTCGGCGGTCCTCACCCCCGGCATCTCCCTGGGTCAGGCACTGGATTCCCTCAGGACCATAGCAGATGAAGTCCTGCCCCAGGGCTACAGCGTCGACTACGGCGGCGAATCGCGCCAGTTCATGCAGGAGTCAACGGCATTGCTTTTCACCTTCGCCTTTGCACTCATCATCATCTTCCTTGCCCTTGCAGCCTTGTTCGAAAGCTTCCGAGACCCGATCATCGTGCTTATCAGTGTGCCCATGTCCCTCTGCGGTGCGCTCATCTTCATCAGCCTCGGGATCGGCGGGGCAAGCCTGAACATCTATACCGAGGTAGGCCTGGTGACGCTCATCGGCCTCATCAGCAAGCACGGCATCCTGATCGTGCAGTTCGCCAATGACCTGCAGCGCGAGGGCAGGAGCAAGCGCGAGGCAATAGAGCAGGCATCTGCAATCCGGTTACGGCCGATCCTCATGACCACTGCGGCCATGGTGCTGGGCATCATGCCCTTGGTATTTGCATCCGGAGCAGGCGCAGCGGGACGCTACAATATGGGCCTGGTAATAACCACCGGCATTGCCATCGGCACCCTGTTCACGCTGTTCGTGGTGCCTGCCATGTACCTGTTCCTTGCCACGGATCATGCCAGGCAGATGATAAAAGAAAAAGAGATTGCAGGTAATGCTTGATGAAATACCAGGCATGCCTGGAAGTAAGGTGGAGGCATGTTCTGCGATCAAGTTGAGTCAATTGTTTTTTTAAATTGAACGGTCTTAGTTTTTTTACTTTTCCCAGTATGGTTTGTAACTATCCTTGATTGCTATCTTCCGGTCAGTCATGAACTGCTCAAAGATATCCGAGAGATAGATGAACCGGTAGATGTCATTGATGCGAGAACAGAGCATGGATGCCCTGGGCCGCGATATTTCCACAAGAGAGCTCATGGCGCCGCCGGTTTTCAGGTACCTGCCCAGGTCATACTTGGTGAGCATTACCCCCATACGGAAATCTTTCTGGAGATAGAGGATGCCTGTCTTGGCATTTGCATACACCGGTACCGCACCGTAATGGGTGGCATGGTGGCGAACATCCAGCAGATTGTCGCAGTCATTAATCATGGAGCTTATACCAAGATAGTCCTTATGCCGGTTAAGCTTGAGCCAGTATCTCAGGTCTGAGGGGCTCATGGCGATGGGTTTGGTGTGGTCTACCTTGGTGGGGGTGTAATGCGCCCGGTTGAGCAGTATGAAGAACTCATTTGCAAGGGCGCACACAGCCTGATAGAGGTCGCCATGCAATGCATCGAAAGACTCTTTGGCCTCGAACACCCTCAGGTCAAGACTCGAACCATCATCTAGATTGGAAGTGAAAAGCCTATCCATGGTTTCGATCTGATAGAATGCCCCGGCGAGCTTCACCTCGACAGTGTAATGAAGGATCTGAATATAAGAGATGTCTTTATCTTGTTTTGGGGTAAGCTCGGGGCCTTCGAGGTTCATGAAGTGTGCTATGTCAAAGTCGGCAGCCAGCTCTCTGAGGCCCCACCAGTAGTCCAGGGCAATGAGGTCTTTATATTTTTCTTCCTTATCTTTGCCATGGCACAGGTGACGATCAATGGTCTGGGGCTTTCCCATAGTAAACTATGCTCCATAGGGCTCTGCAGTCATTGCACTGAAGAGGATATGCATCACCCTATATTTTATGTATATGGAAAGAAGCGCCAGTGCAATAAGAGGTTTCAGGAGGGAAAATGCCCAAGAATGAACCATACCGGAGCATACCAAAGGTGGACATGGTGCTGAAAGAGCCCATCCTTCAGGAGCTGCCCTATGATAGTGCGATCATCAAGAGGCTCCTGCGGGATAAGCTTGAATTCATAAGGACTTATATCGCCTCGGGCAGACTCACCATAAGTCCTGATGCCTCCATTGTAGCCAAAGAGGTTGCAGGTTATGTCAGGACCGTCATGGAAGCCGGGCTGAAAACAGTCATCAATGCCGCAGGCGTGGTCGTGTTTACCAATCTTGGCAGGGCACCTCTGGCCAGGGAGGCTATGGATGCTGTTCTTCATGCAGCTTCTTCCTATTCAGACCTGGAGTACAACCTTGCAGAAGGGAAAAGGGGCTCCAGGCAGGATCATATCCGCCCATTGACCAGGGCCTGTTTCGGGGCGGAAGATGCCCTGGTAGTCAACAACAATGCCGCTGCTGTCATGCTCGTAATCGCAAGCCTGGCAAAGGGCTCCGAGGT
Source organism: uncultured delta proteobacterium (assembly GCA_963785235.1). Classification (GTDB taxonomy): domain Bacteria; phylum Desulfobacterota; class Desulfomonilia; order UBA1062; family UBA1062; genus MWEI01. The sequence continues at coordinate 348,248 of CAWAUM010000005.1, forward strand.
TATCATCTCACGCGGCGAGTTGGTGGAGATCGGCGGTTCTTTCCGTATGCCCGATGTGATGGCAATGAGCGGCGCAGTTATGAAAGAGGTCGGTACAACGAACAAGACCAAGATCTCTGATTATAAAAATGCTCTCACGGACAATACTGCGCTCATCATGAAGGTGCACAGGAGCAATTTTTCCATTGTAGGATTCACCGAAGAAGTTGGGATTGATGACCTGGCCTCTTTAAGCCGGGATTTCGGCAAACCGCTCTTTGTCGACATGGGTTCGGGCGTTCCCTTTGACCTGGGCCCGTCGGGCATCCAGGGCGAATGGACCATCCCCATGTGTCTCCAGCAGGGTGCTGATATCGTCAGTTTCAGCGGAGACAAGGTGCTGGGTGGCCCCCAGGCAGGCATCATCCTTGGAAAGACCGACCTTATGGAAACCATGGCCAGGCACCCTCTCCACCGGGCCATAAGGGCGGACAAGCTCACCATAGCCGCACTGGCAGCAACGTTGCGGCTCCTTGCCCAGGGCAGGATCGACCGTATCCCGGTGCTGAGGATGATTACCGAGCCGCTCAGCGAGGTAAAGAAGCGTGCCCAGAAATTAGCGAGGCTCATCAAAAACCATGGTCCCCGGATCGTTTCCACTCAGGCAGTTATCGGCGGGGGGTCTGCACCTACCAAGAGTTTCCCCTCCTACGGGGTGCTTGTTCAGAATCCGAAGGCACAGCAGGTCCTTGCAAGGCTGAGGTTGTGCAGCCCTGCAGTACTCTGCCGGATAGAGGAAGACTCGCTCATCTTTGATCTGAAGTCTGTAGAACAGCAGGAGATCAGCATGCTGGCGCACAATATCAACGAGGTGCTTGCCCATGAAGCCTAAGGTTGGGTTTGCCCTGGGTGGCGGAGGTGTTCGAGGTCTGGCAAGCATCGGGGTATTAAAGGCGCTCCTGGAAGCAGGCATAATCCCTGATGTTATTTCCGGCACAAGCATGGGTGCCATCGTGGGTTCGCTCTATGCCGATAGCTGCGATATCGGTCTTGTTGAGAGCTGCATTAAAAATATGCTGACATCTGAAGAATTCCGTCAGAAGGTAAACAGGATTTCCGGCTCAGAGGATATGGACAGGGGATTTCTTGATAGAATATTTGCAACTGCAAAGAAAGGATACTTTTTTTACCGGTTTCTCTTCAGGGAATCAGTGGTCTCTGCCGAGACATTTTTCACCGAGATTGACCGTGTCATCCCTGATAAGCTCTTCTCGGAACTCAAGATCCCTTTTGCATGCATGGCCCTGGATATTGTCTCGGGATATCCTCAGATCCTGCATTCGGGTATGACCAGGCAGGCAGTCAAGGCATCAAGCGCCGTGCCCGGCATCCTGCCGCCTGTAGCCATCGATGGCAGGATGTGCGTTGACGGCGGCTGGGTTGAGTCGGTTCCTATCTCGGCAGCCAGGGTTCTTGGCGCACGGTTCGTTGTCGGTGTGGATGTGTCCCGTGAGACAACCCCCATCGATTATAAGGAAGAGATCAAGAACAGTATGGACATCCTCTTCAGGGCAGGAGACATCACCCGTTCACTCATGAATACCGTCAGGACTCGTGATGCTGACTTTATCATAAACCCTGAGGTTGGTGATGCCCAGTGGTCTGAATTCGAGAATATCGATGCCTACATAACCGCCGGCTATCTGGCCGGAATTAAGGCTATCCCAAGTCTTAGGAAGGCATTGAGGACATCAAGGATCAAGGCGATGCTGTGGATGAAAAGATAGATTTTATCTCCGAGTATGCAGATTTCGGTATCCGGTTGGATGTCATTCTTACCAGGCACCTGTCCATAAGCCGGTCATTCGCTGCAAAGCTCATTGATGATGGTCAAGTAATGGTGGAGGGCAGTATTAAAAGGCCATCATTTAAAATGAAAAACGCTATGAGAGTACATGGCTCCTATAGCATGACGGACGAGAGCGCCCCGCTTGAGCCCTGTACTATACCCCTTGATATCATCTATGAAGACCAGTGGATCATAGTTATTAACAAGCCTGCAGGGCTTATGGTTCATCCCGGTGCAGGCAATGCTGATGGCACCTTGGTGAACGCCCTCCTGGCCAAATACCCCCAGATAAAAGGTGTGGGTGATCCCCATAGACCAGGCATTGTCCACCGGCTTGATAAGATGACCTCGGGGGTGATGGTGGTTGCGGCAGATAGCTAATTCTCATGCAATCCTGGCCAATGCCTTTAAAACACATGAGCACCACAGGGTGTATGTGGCCATATGTTATGGTCATATGCCGCAGGCTCAGGGCACCATTGAGACCTTCATGCAGAGAAACCCCAGGGATCGGAAAAGGATGACCTCCCGCGCGGATAAAGGGAGAAGGGCTGTAACCCACTGGGAAGTGATCAAACAGTGGAAGGGATTCTCCTTGTTGCTGCTGACTCTGCAGACAGGCAGGACACATCAGATCCGAGTCCACCTGTCCGACATGGGCCATCCCGTTGTAGGGGACCCGCAATACGGCGGAAGGAGGAGGGCAAACAGCATTGAAGATCCTCTCCTTCAATCATATATGAAGGCTCTGGACAGGCAGATGCTCCATGCCTTTACCCTGGGGATCACACATCCCATCACGAATATGCAGATGGAATTTAAAAGCGAGATGCCTGACGACATGAATCGGGTAATCCGGATGCTTGATGAGAGGGACACCTGCTGAGTGATGCGTGAATGGACATGAAGGCATTATACACTGCGTCACGTCGCCCCTTGACAATCAATCACCATTGCCCGATCATATTATCATGCAAAGGCTTGGGGACTTACTGGCAAGAAGCAATGAGCAGATAGGCCAGATCATGATGGTTCGTCAAAACTGGAAAGAAATTGCAGGTGAGGTGCTGTCTGTTCATGCTGAGCCGGTTGTAATCAAAAAAAAGGTTCTGCTGGTGATGTGCGATTCCCCTGCGTGGGCCCAGCAGATAGGAATGCTGACAAAGGTTCTTGAAAAACAGATCAAGGATATCACCGGGATTAAAATACTCAAGGTAGAAGGCAAATTCGGCCATGTGCAAAAGCCCCTGCAAAAGGGTAAAACCATACGGGTAGTAAGGAAGCCGGATATAGACCCAAAGGATATGAAGTGGTTGAAGGACCCGAAGCTGGCAGAGGCAGTACGCGAATTGATCAACCTTGATGGGAGCGGCGATGATTGAACAGAGAAAGATAATAACTACTTCTCTGATGATATTGGCTGCAGGCCTTATTGTGGTTTTTTCTCTGGTGTCGGTCTCATGCGACTGGATTCCGCCCCTTACCTATACAAATCTTGAAACCCCGAAGGAGCTTCTTGGTTTTCTTGAATCACGCCGCCAGGATATTCAGGCCGTAAAGGTAAACCGGCATATGCTGGAAATCGGCAAGAGACCATCTTTGCAAGTTCTCAAGGGCTATAACCACGTGATGTACCAGATGAGGCCCTATCGACAGATAAACCTGAAATTTAGAAATTTCACAAAGGCCGAGCTCATGGACTTCTGTACGAATATTACCGCAGACGCTCTGGAGATGCTGAGGGCCTCGATTGCTTCGGGCACAGGATTTTCACCGGCATGGAAGGGTACCATAAAGGGGCGCAAGATTGATATCGTGAGGGTGACCCGGTTCAGCTATCTTGTTATCGGTTTGGCTGATAAACCACTTTTCCTGGGGCAAGTGGATCTTGCCAAGCGTCTTGGTATGGAGGATGTTGCAGTATTGAGTAGTTTGATCCCTTTGCAAGACAGCTGGCTTGAAAAATTCAAATCAGATGCATCCTTGAACAAACATTACCCAGCCGCCTTTTTAGGAGAATCACCCGATAATCTTATCCAATGGCTTGGTACACCAGCGGGATGATTGCCAAATAAAATCGCTTTTGTTTCTCATGATTCATGAAATCAGGCTTTAATCAGTGAGGGGAATATCATATGTTCTACTGGCGCTTACACCTTGTCCATAACTATGCTCCTGATAACCCTCCAGATGATCAACATAGATTGTGACATATACCGTGTCTACGCCATCACCAAGGAGTCTGGCAAATAAATAGAGGTGTGTGCCCCCCGCAGCAGTGAACGTGTAGATCCAGGGTTTATCATGGGTGTTCACGTTGGTAATTTCTTGGTCAATACCGTTTTCATCACGGTATACAATAGTTGCATCCTGGGTCGAGGTATAAACCTCATATTTTACGTTATGCATTCCTGGAGGGAGTTCATTATCTCCACCACTGTCAGAACTGCATCCGAGCAGCATCAGCATGATTAGAATTAGAATTGTCAGATGCAGTCTCATATGCTTAACCTATTATTATTATAATATAAATAATATTATTTTACAAGAGGATTAGAATACGTGAGGTATATAGATAAAAAATGGTGCCGGGAACAGGACTTGAACCTGCACGAGCTTGCACCCACTAGAACCTGAATCTAGCGCGTCTGCCAATTCCGCCATCCCGGCATGCTTTAGCTTGAAAACATTAAGTGTTTCCCCTATAGTTTGGAACCGAATAAAAGTCAAGGATGGATGTGAATGCAAGTATTCAGTGGCACTGATGCTATCAGCTAAGGATATGTTGAAAAAGCCTGTGATCACTATCGGTAATTTTGACGGATGCCACAAAGGCCATCAGGAGATATTCCGCAGGACACGAACCCATGCATCACGCATTGGAGGAGTCTCCGTGGTTTATACATTTAATCCCCATCCTGCTTCGGTTATCAAAGGTATCACCCCCCAGCTTATCTTTACCCTGGATGAAAAGATCAAGGCCATTGAATCACAAGGCATGGACTGTCTCATCATTGCACCCTTCACCAAAGAGTATTCAGAAACCCAGCCAGAGGTGTTTCTGAAGGAGACCATTGTACGCAGGATCGGGGCATCCGGCATTGTGGTGGGGCATGATTTTTCTTTTGGCAAAAAGGCACTGGGAGATATCTCTTTCCTCAAACGCATGGGGTCCAAGATGGGTTTTTTTGTAGAGTGCGTAGACCCGGTAATTTTACATGGAGAGGTGATATCAAGTACACGGATCAGGAAAATGATTCAATCGGGAGATGTGTCAGGCGCTGCCGGACTCATGCTTCATCCCTACCGCATCAACGGTCCGGTCATCCATGGTATGGCAAGGGGGAGAGGACTTGGGTATCCCACAGCGAATATCGAGCCCAATAAGGCCTTGCTGCCGGCATATGGGGTTTATGCCGTACGGGTGTACAATAAAAATCAAGCATGGGATGCCATCGTGAATATCGGAAACAATCCCACCTTTGGTGATATAAACACATCTATCGAGGCATTTATTTTTGACTTTGAAGGAGATCTTTACAATAGAGACATCACTATTGAATTCATCGAGCATATCCGTGGCGAAATCAAGTTTGCCGACAAGCGGTATCTTATTGAGCAGATCGAGGCCGATTGCCTCAAGGCCAGAGAGATCCTGAAGAAAAGGCATACAATTGAAGATATTCGCCATATCTGATCTCCACCTCTCGTTCCATGCGGACAAACCCATGGACATCTTTGGTTCACACTGGGAGGATCATCCCAAACGACTTAGAAATGCCTGGTGTGAATCGGTCAAACAGAGCGATATTGTACTTATCCCGGGAGATATCTCCTGGTCCATGAAACTTCATGATGCTGCAGCAGACCTTGAGTTCATAGACTCCTTGCCCGGCACGAAGGTGATTATAAAAGGAAACCATGACTACTGGTGGAGTTCTTTAAGCAAGGTGAAGCAGGTTATGCCCAAATCAATAATCCCCCTTCAAAACACGGCAGTCATGTTCGGTCATGTCGGCATTGCCGGCTCACGACTCTGGATCGATCCGGACCTGATGCTGGAAGTAGCAACCGATGAAGACCGAAAGATCCATCAACGCGAACTAGGAAGATTTTCCCTTTCCCTTAAGGCATTAAACGATGATGCACATATAAGAATTATTATGACGCATTTTCCGCCCATCTCCTTAGAGGGGAAGCCGGGCAATGCCCTCAAAATAGCTTCCCCATTCAGGTGTTCTCTCTGGGTCTTCGGTCATATGCATTTGGGTGCTCTCAACTACAACGGATTTAAGCGTACTATAGGTGCAACAAGGTTCGAGTTTGTATCGGCAGACTTCCTCGACTTTTGTCCGAAACTTATCTATGATACTGATAATCCTTGAAGTTAATACTTGTTTTCCACGATCATATGGGTATAATTTAATATGTTATGAACATTATACTAGTACATACAATGATTTGAGGAGATGAAATGGATAAGAAATTAAAGATGCCCGGGCTCTCACGCATAGAGAAATCCCCTGATATACCGACACTGGTCATGAATCAGATTATAGAGCTCATATCACAAGGAAAGCTCAAGATCGGTGATAAATTGCCTTCAGAACAGGAGATGACCGAGCTCTTCGGGATCAGCAGGATCTCGTTGAGAGAAGCCATGAAACTTCTTGAGGCCAAAGGTTATATCGAATCAAAAGACAGGAAAGGTAAGTTTGTCAAATCGCTGACCGACAAAGTGAAATCCTCCATAGAAGACCTTATATCCATTGATCACGAAAAAATCTGGGAACTGCTTGCGGTCCGCAGGCTTATCGACTCAGAGGCGGCTTATCTTGCTGCCAAGAATGTCTCAAAAGAACAGAAGAATCGTTTTAAGAAGATTATGACCGTTCTCGATAAGGTCGGTGCTGATAAGATACTCACCTCCAAAGAAGGGGGCATACTTTATTCTGACTTCTTTGATATCATGACAGACTCCACCAGGAATACCATATTCTTGCACCTGAGAAAATCCGTTACTACAATATTAACAGGCGCCTTTCCCTACAGCAGGAAGCAGTTATCCACTGTACCAGGCAGTTCCAAGGACATCACCAAACAACTGATGAAGATTTATGATGCCATCGAGAATAGAGACTCCGATGCCGCCAAAGCTGCAACCATCGAACACATCGACTACATCGAGAAGTCATTGCGAAGGGCTTTAAAGGAAGAAAAATAATTCATTCTCGTCATTCGTTCTTGTATTGACATTGCAAGATGTGACCTTATCAAGGGATTACTGATAAAATTTCCCTTGGAGGTTATGCATGATAACTATTGGCGAAAAAGTTGGAGATTTCACCCTTAAGGATCAGCATGGCAAGGACTTCACTCTCTCGGAGTATGCCGGTAAAAAGGTGCTGCTCTCATTTCATCCTTTGGCATGGACAAGCATTTGCGCCAAACAGATGCAGTCTCTTGAAGAGAAGAGAGGGTTTTTTGAAAAGAAAAACACTATCGCAGTTGGTGTAAGCGTGGACAGCACACCTTGCAAGAAGGCCTGGGCGAAAGAGCTGAAAATAGAAAACACCTGCTTACTATCCGATTTCTGGCCCCATGGGGGGCTGGCAAATAAGCTCGGTATTTTCAGGGATAAAGAAGGCATCTCCGAACGTGCAAACATTATCATTGATGAAAAGGGTCATGCAGAGTTCATCAAGGTATACCCTATCAAAGAGCTTCCCGATATCAATGAGATCCTGTCTGCCTTGGAGTAGGACTAATTCGAGAACCTATAAACACATGATCTTCTTGCATTTGTTTATCACATGAACTAAGTGCAGCCAATGATTGATAGCATGCCCCATCTGGTTTTTGCAGACTGCAATGGCAGCATAATGGATTTTCCAGGACTCGCTATGCTGGGCCGCAGCGGGGATTATTTCCTGCCTGTAACTGAACCGGATACAATCCCTTTACCCAAAGGGGCGCAACTCTATGTGCTCCCAGACAGGCACCCAATAGGGTTGGACCGCGAAACAGGTGAGATCGTTATCCTGAAGGATAATCCCTATGATGGTTCATGCCCCATTTATGCCGTTGCCGCCTTTCTTCCGGCAGCCCATACACAGACATATATTGCTGCATGGGAGCGCTCACAAAGTGCCTCTGAACTCCCCTTGTTCGCCTACACCGCCCTGGGCTGGAATGACGGCTTCGTGACCACAGCGATGCGTACAGACCTATCCCGAAGGCAGGACCCTGACATGTTCGACCAGGAAAAGGTGAGGAAAGGGGTTACGCAATGGAAGGCCGATTTTCCACAAAACAGACTTGTCGAGCACCTCAGCAACTGCGCCTTGTGTTATGGATGTCCGGCAGCGCTCAATCTCTTCCAGGGAAGAGAGGAGGCCCCCCTGCCCACATCGCCTTCATGTAATGCCTCCTGTGTGGGGTGCATATCAAAACAGGGCAGTGATAGACCTCCTTCGCCCCAGGACCGCATCCGTTTCGTACCGAGCTCCGAAGAAATCTCAGAAGTTGCCTTAAAACATATAGACTCAGTCTTGGACCCTGTTGTGAGCTTTGGCCAGGGGTGCGAGGGCGAGCCGCTCATGGTAGCCGACACCATAAGAGATGCAATAGTGCTTATCAGGAAAAAGACATCTCGCGGTACAATAAATCTGAACACCAATGCGAGCCTGCCTCAGAAGGTTGCAGAGCTTGCCGATGCAGGGCTTGACAGTATGCGTATCAGCATGAACTCACCAAGGGAAAACACCTATAAAGCCTATTTCCGGCAAACGTACCCCTTTGAAGCCCTGGCCATGAGTGCCTTGGAGATGAAAAAAAGGAACCGTTTTGTATCTTTGAATCTGTTCGTGTTCCCCGGCCTCACGGATGCCCCGAAAGAGGTAGAGTCACTGAGACGTTTCATCGACTCTACCGGCATAGACATGATCCAGTGGCGCAATCTCAATATGGACCCCGATGTATACCTGGAAAAAATTGGTCAGAAACTCCCTTCGGGTATCGGCATCAAGCCACTCATCGAGAGCATCCCGCTGAGAAGGGGTTATTTCAATCCGTATTTAGGTGCGAAATAACACTCAGAACTCCACAAACCCGCCACCGGCATCCTCCTCATCTGCCTGGATTTCAGTGGTGCTCGCCTCTTCCCAGAATTCCAGCAGCATGACCGTGAAGTCGTCATCAAGGGCCTCTTTGCAGTTAAACGACCGTACGTCTGCCTCTATAACCTCAATGACCGCGTTTCCCCGCATGGTCTGGATAGCGTTATGGAAGCACTGGATCAGCCTATCCTTGCCGTACTGCTCAGCTTGATCGTTCTCGGTCTCCAGGATACAGTCAGTGTACATGAGCAGTGCATCGCCTATCTCTATGTTGTTCTCACATTTTTCTTCATATCCTCCATCCTCAAAGGAACCGAGGAAGAAACCGTCTGTATCGAGTTCAAGGATCTTTCCCGTGGCTCTCTTAAAAAGCAGCGGGGTAGGGTGGCCTGCATTGGAGTAGGTGATGGACTTGGCATGACGGTCTGTTAATACAAAGAACGCTGTTATGTAGTCCTCATCCAGCACGGGTTTCAGTTCACCGTTGAGCATGTGCATGAGAATTGTAGGGCTTGCCACGGTCGCGGCCAGGGCGTGAAAGCTCATCTTGAACATGGAAGAGATAAGGGCGGCAGCCACGCCATGGCCGGAGACATCGGCAATAATAAAACCCGTCTGACCGCCTCCCAGGTTGACGACATCGTAAAGGTCCCCTCCGATATGGATTGAAGGGATATATTTACAGGTAAAGCTCACCCCATTCATGTTTTCAAACGTATCCGGCAACAGACTCTTCTGGAGCCTGGCAGCCATTTCGAGCTCATCGATCATCCGTTGGTTCTGTGCACGGATGATCTCATTTTTCTCCTCCATCCCAGCCAGTGTAATAGTGAGATGAGCCGCCTGCTCCTCCATGAGGTCTTTGGTCTCTGCACTCTCCATGAGAAGCCGTTCCATGTCATCTTTCTGTCTGACGGACTCTGTCACGTCGGTAAAGAGAATAGCCGTATACTTGCCGCCTCCCTTAGGTTCAACCGTGTGTGTGGTTTTTTCAAGATAACGCTGATCAAAATCGCCAAGATCAAGGGTTATTTGTTTATCTTTTGGTGAGAACAGGTTCTTAACGATTTCGGGGACGTTGTCCATAGTTTTCCCCAGGACGTCTGAAGACTTGATGGATGTTATTTTTTGAGCCGTTTTATTCCAGAGTATGACCTCGCTTTTATCAGAGATGACAAGGAGGCCTGATGGAAATGATTTTAAGAGCTGTACGATGAATTCGTCACGAATAATACGTGCAGGGGTCCATTGCTTTGACTTGCTTACCTTGTTTTTCCGGTATACGAGTCGCACACTGTTTCCACTTCCTTCGTATCTTACCTCATTGAAAAAGGTCTTGGCTATCTGAATACCAAGGCCGCTGCCTATGTGGGCATTGGGGTCAGGGTTAAATTCTTTTTTATAATCAAAACCTTCACCCTCGTCTATGACATGATACTCTAAAGAGTTCTGGTCCATGTGGATATGAAGAGTTACCATCCGCTCGACATATTTTGGACTATTGATTCTCTGCTTAACCAGGTCTTCAAATGAGCCCTTTTTAACTGCCTTTGCCTTTTCCTCCATGGTGATACCCAGGTTGCCATGTTCTATTGAATTGAGAACGATTTCTCCGAGTCGCCATCTTGAGCATCTCAGTATCTTCACAGACCCTTCTTGCATTTAGTACAGCCTGATTTATGATATAAGGGATTCTCTCAGGATCATTCCCGAAGACAAGGGTTTTATCTTCGCTGATAACACTGTGGCCATCAGGCTCAATGCCCAGGCAGAGAAACCGCTGATGATTCAGTACCCGCTGTATCGATTCAAGGAGTGCTGTTATGTTTATTGGTTTGATAAGATAATCCAAGACCCCAAGTCTCATACATTGAAGGGCTAAAAAACCATCGACTTTTTCTGATGAGACAATAACCATGGATTTAGGACTGGCCTGGGATATCTGGGTCAGGACCGTGAGACCTGATTCATCAGCAGGGTCTACTGACAGGATAACAAGATCTGGTTTATCCTGAATGACCTTTGCTATTCCATCATCCGGAGAAAAGGCAAACTTGGCATTAAACCCTTTTCGGGAAAGCTTTTTGACAAGGTCCCGTGAAGCCCTGTCCGGATCAATGATAAGTACATTCTGAATCAACTTCATAACATCCCGCCCTTTATCATGAACTGTTCGTAGATCTTAGATCGCCTCATGATCCTTTATCATGCTTGCTCAAGTTCATGATAAATCCGGGTATCGATAGCAATGGGAGGACTTTGGCAACACCCCCCATCTCGATGGCAACCTTGGGCATGCCGAAAACAACGCAGCTGTCTTCATCCTGTGCAATGGTGAATGCACCTGCTTGTTTCATCTCGCGCATGCCGCGTGCCCCGTCATCACCCATGCCGGTGAGGATGATGCCCAGGGCGTTAGGTCCAAGGGTATTGGCTGCTGACCTGAACAATACATCAACGGAAGGTATATGTCGGTTAACAGGCGGCCCATCCTTTACCCTTACAAAGTAGCCCTTTGGGCCCTTGTTTACAATCATGTGCTTACCTCCGGGTGCAATAAGGGCAAGACCTGTTCTGAGCTCATCGTTGTCTTTTGCCTCAACGACGGTCATAGCTGATAATCCATTCACTCTCTTGGCAAAAGAGTTTGTAAATACCGGAGGCATATGCTGCACGATTAATGTTGGCGGCGCATTTGCCGGGAGCTTGTTGAGAATCTGCTCAAGTGCCACTGTTCCTCCAGTGGAGGCACCGATAACAAAAATCGGCTGACCATCAATAACTGGCGCGGACTTCTCGGCCTTTATTATTACATCCATGCCCAGCTTTGGAGGGACCTCAAGATTTGTAGGCGCGACAGCCTTTTTCAGCTTGGCAGTAGAGGCAGCCTTGACTTTTGAGCAGAGGTCTATCCTCAGATCCTCGATGCCTTCACTGATTTTGATCCTGGGCTTTGTCATGAAATCAATGGCGCCCAGGGACAGGGCCTTCATTGTGGCGTCTGCGCCCTGTTCGGTGAGAGATGAAAACATTACAACAGGCATGGGGAATGATCGCATGAGCCTTGAGAGGAAGGTCAGACCGTCCATCTTTGGCATCTCGATATCAAGGGTAAGCACATCGGGCTTAAGATCTTTAATCTTTCGTATGGCAATCAGCGGGTCAGGGGCAGTACCGACAATCTCGATATGAGGGTCTGACTCGAGGATATCCTTCAGAAGCTTTCTCACAAGTGCCGAATCATCAATGATGAGTACTTTTACTTTATCCATATTCGTCTCATTAGAAGATCGTTAGTTCTCCACCCTCAACCTGAAGCTTTTCCTTTTCATGGAAAAGCTTTGTCTTATATGCCTGCTCTGCTTCAATGATTTTAGAGTCTACCGTTGACTTGAGTCTCTTGAGAAGGACCTTGCCGGTGTCGGGAAAGAAGAGGACCTTTCTCCCGGTATACCCACCTACATCCTCCTTTATGATCTCTATCTGTTCCATCTTTAAGAAAGCCCTTACAAAATCGATGTTTGATTCAGGAACATTACCGTCAGTCTTTCTGAAATTCAATACATGTCCGCCCCCGAACACCTTTGCCTGAAAGTGTTTCTGTAATCCACCCCGTTTGAGCATATCATTAATAAGCTGCTCCATGGCGAACATACCGTACTTTGCAGATGCCGAGAGGAAAATGTCCTCGGAACGGACATCACCGGGCAGCATGAAGTGGTTCATACCGCCGATGCCAGTCTTAGTATCCTTTATACAAACAGAGATACAGGAACCTAAGACCGTAGCAATGACATCGTTCGGGCTCACATAGAATTCCCCGGGATAGATGATCACCATGGTGCGGTTGAATTTCGGGCTGTGCTTTTTATACATGCTACACCTTTATGTAAACAGTATGTTTAAGAAACTTGAAGAGGTGCTTCATGTACATGAGAGACTCCGAGTGTCCGACAAACATATAGCCCATATCACTGAGATGATTGTGATATTTTTTTACAAGATCCTTTCTGGTTTCTTCATCAAAATAGATCATCACATTCCTGCAGAATATGATGTCAAAGGGTTTTTTCATGGGGAATGAAGGGTCCATAAGGTTAAGCTTCCTGAAGGCGATCATGGCTTTAATCTGTGGGCTTACCTCGTAACCTTGAGATGTCCTGACAAAATATTTCGACAGATAATCTATGGGCACCGGTGTAATCTGCTGGCTTGAATAGACACCTTTGGCTGCCTTCATAAGGATATCCGTATCAAGGTCCGTAGCGAGGATCTTCAGGTCCCAGCCTCGTTCGTCCTTGAAGAAATCAGAAACTGTCATGGCGATGCTGTAGGGTTCTTCTCCGGAAGAACATCCGGCGGACCATATCCTTAATCGTCTCATTCCACTTTTTCTTGCCGTATCGATAAAAGAAGGGAAGATCTCGTTTACCAAAAAGTCAAAATGATGTTTTTCTCGAAAAAAGTCCGTTTTATTCGTAGTGATTCGGTTGATGAGGTTATTGAGTTCATCCGATGCATTCGAGCTTGTATTGAGGTATTCGTAATACTCGGAAAAATTTGAAAGATTAAGTGCCCTGAGTCTCTTTGAAAGACGTGCGACAACCAGGTTCCTCTTCTTTTCGGTCATCTGGATGCCGGTTTGACGGTAAATGATGTCCTGAAAGAGGTGGAATTCCTTTTCTGTGATGGAGAATGATTGTGCGCACAGTGTCGGTGTCATACACCATCGACCATATTCAACTCGTTATCCGAGAGCAGTTTGTCTACATTCAGGAGGATGATGAATTTTTTATCTTTGATTCCCATCCCGGAGATGAATTCAGTGCTGATCCCTGTAGAAAAATGAGGCCGTGGTTTGATATCTTCACTGTTCAGTGTAAGGACATCGCTTACCGCATCCACCACTAGCCCCATAATCCTGCCTGACACATCAAGGATCATGATGACGGTAAACTGATCGTATTCCTTCAGTTCCATGCTGAATCTTTCCCTAAGATCAATGACAGGCACCACGATACCCCTGAGATTAAGCACACCCTTAATGAAACTCGGTACATTCGGTATAGTTGTACAGCTCTGGTATGCAATAATCTCATTAAGCTTGAGGATGGATATACCATAGGTTTCCGCCCCCAGCTGGAAGGTTACAAACTGGTTGGTCAGCTTCTTTTCCGTATCATTTGTTTTTGAAATAGGTTCACTTTTCATTAGAATTCCTCAAAATCATCTTCGAAATCTGTAGCGGCCGGCTTTATGGGCGAAGCTTTTGCTTTAACAGGCTGCTGTTTTTTCACGACGCTTTTTTTACCCTTGGATGTCTTCTCATCCTTAGATACCTTGAACCGTGCTACGGTTTCGGAAAGGTCATTGGCCTCGTTACTGAGGTTGTCCGAGGTACTCGCAAGCTCCTCTACCGTGGATGCATTCTGCTGGGTAGTGGTATCGATCTGTGAAACAGCACGGTTCAGCTCGTCCACACCGCTCGCCTGCTCGCTGCTTGCCGCTGCTATCTCCTCCATAACCTGAGAGAGGTCCTGGATGTGTTTTATGATCAGATCGAGAGACTCGCCTGATTTTTTTACCATGATGTCTCCGGCACTTATCTTCCCCACCGTGTCTTCGATCAAGGCCTTGATCTGACGTGATGCATCGGCCGACCTCTGAGCCAAAGCCCTTACTTCTTCGGCCACAACAGCGAATCCCTTGCCGTGTTCTCCCGCTCTTGCAGCCTCAACTGCTGCGTTTAGGGCCAAAAGGTTGGTCTGGAAGGCCACCTCGTTGACCGTGACGATGATGTCACCGATCTTCTTGGATGCCGCTGATATCTCACTCATGCCCCTGACAAGCTCTTGAGCGGCATCGCCGCTTTGAGAGGCCATGCGCACCATGTCGGAAGCCTTCTGGCGGCCGTCGGTTGCATTCTCTGCATTGTGTTTGATGGACGAGGTCATCTGTTCGATGGTTGCAGCAACTTCCTCGATGGCGGACGCCTGCTCCTGAGTTGCCTGAGAGAGACCCTGTGCCCCTGCCGAAACCTCCTGTGTGGCTGTGCCTACCTGTATTGAAGAGTGTTTCACCTTAGTGATCACCTCTTCTAGGTTCCCTACAAAGGTATTGAACCAGGATGCGATCTCACCAATCTCATCGGTAGAAACCACAGGAAGCCTTTTTGAAAGGTCGGCCTCACCCTGGGCGATATCCATCATGCTGGCGGAAATATCCCTTGCCCTCCGGGCGATCTTGCCCGCTACTACGGCTCCGATTAAAGCCACAACCAAGCAAGAGACAAAAAGGAATATATACATCTGGATCTGCATGGAGCGGACATTGGCAAGTATCTCAGTAGAAGGTACACCAGCCCACAGGACCCAGTTTAAAGGCTTGACATGGGCCAGATAACTTATCTTGTCAACGCCATCGAAGGAATACTTGTTTACGCCTTGCTTCTGGTTAACTGCTTTGCGTACCCAGTCATAGGTGTCATAGAGGGTCTTGTTGTTACGGAATTCGGCCTTGGGATGGTAGATGCAAGTACCATCAGGGGCGAAAATTGCAAGGTAGCCCGTCTCGAAGTACTTCTCTTTTGACGCCTCGTTGATGAGGTCGGTCTTGAGGGACTTCATGAGCTGATCCTTGATGATATCAAGGTTACCCTCGATGGATGCACTACGAACCTCAGCCATCCTGGCAAAGGATTCAACCTTAACTTTCAGGTAGTCGAGAGCTTGCTTTTGCATGAAGCTGCTGGTGCTGATACCAACATAGATGATAGCGGCAAGAAGCGGAATCAGACCGGAGCAAACGACAAGGGCAATCAGCCGACCTCGGAGTTTCCATTTGAGCGCCATATATACTCCTTTACATCTATAATTTCTTAATAATTCACTTTTATGTTAAATGTTTCCATCACGCATACTCTCGTAAAAGCAGAATCAATCAAATATTTCAGACGTCACTCCTTAACGGAACGCCATACGCTCAATACTATATACGTCTAAAATCAATGAAACCTTGCCATTGCCGAGAATCGTGGCCCCGGATGTGCCCTCGATCTTTTTGAAATTCTTATCAATGCTCTTGACAACAGCCTGCATCTGACCGAGCACGTCATCAACCAGGATGCCGAACCTGTTCTGCTCGCCATGAAGGACGACCACAAGGGCCTCGGTAGGGTCTATCTTGACGGAAGGGAGGTTAAAGAGCTGATAGAGGCGGACCAGAGGGAGGTAGTCCCCTCTGATATCAACAAGCTCGCCTTTTCCTTCAACGGTCTTGATCTCGGCCTTTGATGGACGCACAGATTTATCTATAACAGAAAGTGGAATAGTCAGTACTTCAGTGCCCACCTTTACCATCATGCCGTCTATGATGGCCAGCGTCAAAGGTAGCTTGATCCTGAATCTGGAACCGTTGCCTTCCTCTGAAGTGATTTCGACGCTGCCCCTGAGGTCCTCTATATTCCTTTTCACAACGTCCATGCCGACGCCCCTGCCCGAGAGTTCGCTGACATTTTCAGAAGTGGAAAGGCCCGGGGCAAAGAGCATATCGAAGATCTCCTTGTCGGAATATGACTTGCCGGACTCGGCCTGACCCTTTTCAATAGCCTTGGCCAGTACCCTTTTCTTGTCTATGCCTTTGCCGTCATCTGATATTTCGATATAGATGTTACCCTCGCGCTGAAATGCCTTAAGCCAAATGGTACCGATCTCAGACTTTCCGATCCGGCGCCTTTCTTCAGGCATTTCAATGCCATGGTCTATTGAATTTCGGATCATGTGTTTTAAGGGATCACTAATCTGTTCTATAACGTTTTTATCCAGCTCGGTCTCGGTCCCTGACATTTTGATTTCAATCTTCTTTCCCAACTCGAAAGAAAGGTCCCTGACCACCCTGCGGAAGCGGTTAAACGTGCCTTCCACCGGGACCATACGGACCCGCATGACCTGCTCCTGAAGATCACGCGAGATGCGCTCAAGGGCTGATATGGCGCCTTGCAATGATCGTGAAAGTGCCGTATCCGCAATATCGCTGGCACATTGTGACATACGGGCAACAGATATAACCATCTCGCCAACAAGATTAACAAGCTTATCAAGCTTGTCCGTATCGACCCTGATAGTGGAAGATTTGGCGATCTTCCTGCTCTGGGATTGGGCCAGGGCCATTTTCTCCACAGCATCCCGTGATACCTTGCCCTTTTCCACAAGGGCCTGACCTGTGGTCTTATGTTCCATGAGGGCTTCTTCGACATCATTCTGAGTGACAAGGCCCTTTTCTACAAGGATCTCACCGATGGGTTTTTCCGCAAGCGAGAGGTCAATGCCCTCTTTATATTGAGATGATATATCGGCAACTGAAATCTCGTTTTCATCCATAACAAAGATGAAGACATTGTTGACATCGGAAACGGGACGATTCGTCCGCATTATGATATCCCATGATGTGTAACATGTAGTAGGAACAAGATTGTATAAGTCCGGAATGGCATCAACATAAACCCGTGATTCGATAATTTCTCCAAGATCTTTCAATTCCTGGATAAGCATAATGGGGTCTTGACCTGTTGCGAGGATGTCAGGCCTGAATTTCATCATGACTGAAATTATCTTTTCTCCTGACATATCTTTCAATTTCGACAGTTCACCTTGGGTATCACCAGCGGATTTTGCAGCCCTGGAAAAACGTTTGAGTGACTGTATAGACTGCTCAATCTCTTTTTCATCTATCTCTTCACCATCACTGCCGGCTGCAATCATACGCTTCAAAAAGTCAACCGAGGCAAGCATCGTGGAAATGAGCTTTTTCGTGATGGTCAGGTCCTTTTTGCGAATCCTGTCGAGGATATTTTCTAGGGTATGGGTATAAATGCTGACACTGTCGAATCCTACAAGACCTGCAGACCCTTTTATCGTATGGGCTGCTCGAAAGACCCTGTTGATTGTGTCTTCATCATTTTTATCTTCTTCGAGCCTGATGAGACCGGATTCCAGCTCACGAATCTCATCCTCACTCTCTTCCATGAATACCTTGACTAATTCATCCATTGCCATGGTTAGGTTTACCTCATGAATTTTTTTGTGACATATACAAGCTGCTCCGGTTTAAAAGGTTTAACGAGCCAGCCGGAAGCCCCTGCCTGCTTGCCCTTAAGCTTCATATCATCCTGTGACTCGGTGGTGAGAACAAGGATTGGTAAAAATTTAAAAGGCGTCTTTTTAACTTCCTTGATGAAGGTGATCCCATCCATAATCGGCATGTTAATGTCACTGATGATCATTCCGATCTGGTCACCTTGCTTGTGGGCTTCAGTAAGCTTCTCTAACCCATCGGCCCCATTGACGGCGTTGATTGTCTCAAATCCAGCTGATTTCAGTGTATAATTTACCGATGCCCGCAGTGTTGCAGAATCATCGACCACAAGGATCTTCTTTTTCATGGGAGGGTCTCCTTCAAGGGAACATTAAACCCCGAGAGGTCGATGATATCTCTGATGGATTGGTTTATCGCAAGTATGTGCAACGCTCCATCGTTCTCAAAGGTCTTCTTGAGAGAATACAGGAGTTGCAGGCCTGCAATATCAATTTCATCCACCTGGCTGAGGTCAAGGGTAATATTCCGTGAGGAATCCTCAAGAAAAGACTCGATTTCAGAATGTATCGACTCTATGTTTGTTACAACAAGATTGCCCTTGAGGATAATTGTTCCCTGGTCATCAGTACTAATTTCCATCTTTCTCACCTCATGGATATGGGAAAGAGCTTGTCCAGTTTCACTGCCTTGAAAATGTTATAGAGGTTTTCATGGATTCCTTTAATCTCGAAACCCGCCTTTGCGCTGTCAAGACTTTTAAAGAACATGAGTATCTTGCCGATGCCGGAAGATCCCATGGTGGGAACCATTGAGAGGTCCATAACTACTTTTTTCGGTCTCTGGCCGGCAATCTTATTCAGCTCAGACCTGAGTATCTCCGCAGCGCCGGTATCTACAGCACCGGAAACCTTAACAATCAAGGTATCACCATTAACTTTTGTTGCCACATCCATGTAAGGCCTCCTTTATTAGGGTAATTCTTGCTAATAAATCGGATATGCTCATCCTTGTTAATACCATTCGGAAAATCAGATCCTAATCTTTATGGTATTGCAACAATAGTAAGACAGATCAAAAAATTATCAAGCTACAAGACTACAAACAGCAGGTAATTAAAGGGACACAAGCACATTGACAGACGCCTCAATGAGATATATCTAGATCCGACGGGCAGGGGGTATTTACGTGATGAAGATCGGGCATTACCGGAAGGTTTGCTTAATATCCACTGATAATGCGATTATGGGTAAAGTCTGGATGGTTTCATGAAACACGCCTTTATCCTTGTGATCACAGGTTTGTCCGGCTCAGGGAAGTCAACAGCACTCAAGGCCATTGAGGATGAGGGCTTTTTCTGTATGGACAACATGCCTATAGACCTTATGGATAAATTTTTAGAGCTTTATGACTCGGCCTCATTCAATATCCATAAAGTATGTATCTGTATGGATGTGAGGGCTGGGGCGCCGTCATTTGCAGAAAAGGCACCCTGGATTATATCCAGATTGAGGTCCTTTGCCGATAATGTCAGGCTTATCTTCCTGGAATCAAGTAAAGAAAATCTTCTCAACCGGTATAAGGAAACAAGAAGGAGGCATCCTTTAAGTGATTCCTACCCGAACCTTCTGGATGCCATTGAGGCGGAGATAGATCTCATGGCGCCTCTGAGGGGAATGGCGGACCTCAGTGTGAACACCTCACAAATGAATGTCCATGAACTTGTAAGTAAGATCAAGGAAATCATTTCCACGGAAGACAAATCGCGGGATATGTATATTGAAGTGTGCTCCTTTGGATTCAAGAAAGGACTTCCCATGGATTCTGATATTGTCATGGATGTAAGGTTTTTGCCAAATCCATATTTTGTAGAAACGCTCAAGGAAAAAACCGGATCCGACAAAGAGGTTAAAGAGTATTTGAGCTCCTTTGATAGCTACGCCCAGTTTATGCATAAATTCAAGGAACTGATTACATTCATCCTCCCGCTATGCAAGAAAGAAGGAAGAGCATATCTGAATATTGCCATCGGCTGTACAGGCGGCAGACACAGATCCGTGGCAATTGCGGAAGAGATCAAGGAAGTGATAGAAACCGCCGGATACCCGAGCAGGTTGAAGCATCGTGATGTAACCTGAGGAGGTCTTGTTTTATGGTCGGAATTATTGTTGTTGCACACGGAGAACTTGCGCGCGCTTTTGAAGAAACAGCCCAGATGATCGTTGGGCCTGCTGAGGCATTCAAGACGTGCTCCTTTGTTCAGGGGAGCGATGTTGACAGCCTTCGTAAGATGCTCAAATCGTCAATCAAGGAAGTAAATAGGGGTGATGGCGTCATTATACTCACGGATATGTTCGGAGGCACACCGTCGAATATAAGCCTATCTTTCCTTGAAAAAGGAAAGATTGAGGTTATCACCGGTGTCAATCTCCCCATGGTAATCACTGCGCTCACAAAGCGAACAGGAAAAGAGATAGGAGAACTGGCGAGGATGCTGAAGGAGGGAGGGGCAAAGAACATACATATAGCTTCTGAGATCCTCGCAACAAACGTGACTGAAAAATGAATGTAGTGCTGGTAAGGGTGGATGACAGGTTTATTCATGGACAAATTCTTGAGTCCTGGATACCACATTTGAAAGCCCAGGGTGTCATTGTAGCCAATGACGGCCTTGCCGGTGATCAGATTCAAAAGACCATCATGTCCATGGCTATTCCCGACAGGATCAAACTGAAGATCGTGAGTCTGGTAGATGCAGAGCGTCTCATTGATGACTGCGAATTTCATGGGAAACGTTGCCTGGTGATCGTATCCAATATCAAGGATGCATGCCGGTTGTTTTCCAAGGGTTTCATATTCACCAAACTTAATATTGGGAACAACAAGGCTGCAGTGCCATCAAAACAGCTCTCCTTTTCCGTATGGGTGGACCAGGAAGAACTTGATATGGTCAAGTCACTCATGGACAAAGGTATCGAAGTTACCCTGCAATCCGTTCCGCGAGAACGCCTTATTGACATGAAATCCATTATTGATATGGTAGATATATGATAATAGAAGGCTTCTTGGGGGTACTTACAGGTTCGCTGCTCTGGCTGGATAGGGTTTATATATTCCAACTCATGATAAGCCGTCCCATGATCATGGGACCGATTATTGGATTTGTCATGGGTGATGTAAAGATCGGGATACTCATTGGGGCATCATGTGAGCTCCTCTGGCTCAATGCCCCGCCGGTGGGGAGTTATCTTCCCAACGATGAAAGTTTTTGTACTGCAGTTGCCGTACCTGTAGCTGTAATTGCAAGCGCATCCATGGACAATATGGCCGCGTCTGGTTTATCCATTTTATTGAGTTTGCCGACTGCCCTTGTGGGCAGATCTCTTGATACGCGCTTGCGAACGTTAAATGAAGGACTCCTCCCCGTAGGTTCACAGGTTATGGAAAATGATTTTTCAATAGCTATGAGAAAAGCTATAGCAAGGGCTTTTTTTCTTGCATTTATTGTGATTTCTGTCTGTGTCATTTTACTCGGGACCATTACCTTTTTTATTAAGGCCGGTATCCCTGAAGGAATACTTGCAGCACTGAAGTTCATGCCCTTTGCGTGTGTGATCATAGGTCTTGCCGCCCTTATCTCCAAGGAACTGCCAAGTAAAGCACATGCAAGTGTCTTCATCCTGGGCATGACCCTTGTGCTTCTGCTCACATGGATCCTGTAGTCATCCTTCTGGCAACCTCGGAGCATGTCAGGGAAATTGTTGCTATAGAATGCATGTCTTTTCCATCCCCATGGGATGAGGAAACTTTTATTGTTACCCTGGAAGATACAAGGTGCAACTCATTTGTAGCAATTGAAGATGGGTTGGTTGTAGGTTACTGTCTCGCGCTGAACCTTGAAAACATGTTCCACATCCTCAATCTGGCGGTACATCCTGAATATAGAAGGCGTGGTATAGCCAGACAGCTCGTGAAAGAAATCCTTATGGACGCGGCAATAAAAGACAAGGTATATGCCGTATTAGAGGTGAGAAAAACCAATGTGCCTGCACGATCACTCTATTCATCCATGGGGTTTTCCCACATGAGCACATGGAGCAGATATTATAATGATAATAATGAGGATGCAGCAATTATGGTGAAGGATTTACGATCCGGTATGGTTCAAGATGTGGAGTGCACTGTTATCAGAAATGTCGAGGTTGCAAACCAAACCTATCATATTATACTTGAAGGCGAGCTGCCGTTTTCTGCACCGGGCCAGTTTTTTATGGTACAGATAAACAATGGTATGGAACCTTTTCTCAGGAGGCCATTGGCGATTCTCGGGCAAAAAAGCAACTATCAGGAGTTGCTTTATCGAATCAGGGGTGAAGGCACAAGAATCCTATCAGAGAAGAAGGAGGGAGAAACTCTCAAGGTGCTTGGCCCTCTGGGCAAAGGGTTCACACGACATGATGGGAAAAAGATAGTCTATATTGCCGGAGGAACCGGGTTTCCACCGGTTCTCTCACTTGCAGAACGAATCAAATCAGGCCATTTTATCATCGGCGCAAAGAACCGGTATGACCTGCCGTTGCTTGAGCGGATACAGGCAATCCCGAACACCGAGATTATTATAATGACCGAGGATGGATCTCTCGGCAATAAGGGACTGGCAACGGATATTATAAGTAATGTTTTAAGGGATGGAGAGAACGGTGAAGACACCATCATTTACGCCTGCGGGCCTGTAGGCATGCTGAAGGCGGTATCAAGGCTGGCAGTCAAGACCGGCATCCTTTGTGAGATATCACTTGAAGAACGAATGTCATGCGGTTTCGGCGCCTGCACAGGCTGCGTAGTCCGGACCATAAAGGGCAACATGAGGGTCTGCAGGGAAGGGCCGGTGTTTAATGCCCTTGATATCATCTGGGATTGAACGTGAATACCTCAGTAGAAATTACTCCCGGTCTTATCTTGAAGAACCCTCTCATGAGTGCTTCAGGCACCTTTGCCTATGGAGAGGAGTTTTCTGAACTTTTTGATCTGGGTATTCTTGGCGGCCTTGTTACGAAAGGGCTTTCCCTTGCCCCAAAGGAAGGCAACCCTACACCGCGGATCGTAGAGACGCACTGCGGCATGATTAATTCCATCGGGCTTGAAAATATTGGTATCCCCAGATTTATTGAGGAAAAGCTCCCGTTCCTGATGGAATATGATACCCATACAATCGTAAACTTTTTCGGCACTACTGAAGATGAGTATGTGCGAGCAGCCCAATCCCTTGACAGGCAAGGCATATCTGCCCTGGAAATGAATGTTTCATGCCCCAATGTGAAAAAGGGGGGCATCGAGTTCGGAAGAGACCCGGAAGGGCTCCATGCCCTGGTAAAAAAGGTTCGTGATGTTTGCGGAAAACCCCTGATCGTAAAGCTCTCCCCCATGGTCACTGATATCTCAGGGATTGCGCTCGCCGTTCAGGAGGCTCGCGCAGACGCCATAACCTGCATCAATACCCTGCCTGCCATGGCAATCGATGAAAAGACCCGTAGGCCTGTCCTCGGCAATATAACGGGGGGGCTTTCTGGCCCCGCCATCAAGCCGGTTGCATTGAAGATAGTCTGGGATGTGTCACGTATCGTACATATACCCATTATAGCATCCGGCGGCATCACTTCAACCCGCGATGTCATTCAGTTCATGCTGGCTGGCGCTACGGCAGTGCAGATCGGCAGCGCAGCTCTACGAGACCCGTTCTGCTATATTGAAATCATTGATGGAATCCATGCTTATATGGAAGAATTTCATATTGAATCTGTATCAGAACTCATTGGCGCCATTGAAGCTTGATATAAACCTTCCTTTGTAACAGGCATAGGACTTCATGAAGGATCTCCCTTATATGGATATCCTTTTGATGGACTTTTTTACTCATGCCATCAGACAGAAAAGAATGGAATGGATTGTATTGGGAGAGAGGTCTCAAAATGCTCAGCGATATCGGCAGATCAAACCCTCTTGTTATCGTATTCGTCTCGCTCTGTAGCGGAATTCTCTTTTGGCTGCATGACTTCCCTGCGCTGATTTTAAGTGTAATTATCCTTTCCAGTCTCATCTCAAGGTCAAGGATCATACATACTGTCATAGGGATAATACTAGGTGTTGTATCAATATGGCTTGCCCCTTCATGGGTGGATCTTGACGAAGGCCTGCATACCATTGACGGGGTTGTGTCCTCATCCGAGTTTGGGGAAGGCACGTACAGGATGATTCTGAAAAATGTCATAGTGGATGGAAGAAAAGTGAGTGGGCATGCCCAGTTGAGTGTCTACCGGGAAGTAGTTGATCTAGCCTCTGGTTCAGTTGTGAGAGCTGTCGCACGGTTCAAGGCTCGCATGGGATTCGGCAATCAAGATGAGTTTGACTATAAACGATTTCTCCTGTCCAAAGGCATTGTGATGAAGGGTATTGTAATAAGCCCTTATGACCTTACCATAAAGCGATATCTCAATCCATACGGTCTTAAACACAAAGTAAACACGTCATTATCAAAGCTTGCGAGTCCTGAGGCCGAGGTATTGAAAGCCATGCTTACCGGAGATACATCCGGCATAACAGATTCCATACAGGACAGCTTCAATTCTCTTGGCATCTCCCACCTTATCGCCATTTCCGGGCTCAATATGGCCATCATCATGATTATTGGTTACACAATTATCTTCAGCCTCTTGAGGATTATTCCCCCTGTGGCTCTGCGGCTAGATGCCCCTCTTATAGCACAGGTCGGAGCCGTTATGGCTGTTGTCATCTATACCCTGTTCGTAGGACCTAATATCCCGACATTACGGGCTGCGATCATGGCCTGTTGTGTAATTTTAAGTTTCTTCCTGCACCGGAAACCTCAAGTCCTTGAAAGCCTAGCATTTGCCGGTATCATCATCCTTATTTTCTGGCCTTATTCTCTCTATTCAGCCAGTTTCTTACTCACGTTTGCAGCGGTCCTGGGGATTATCGGAACAATCCAAAAGGGTGCAGCGTTGCCGCAATGGTCAACTCTCATTACCATACCTATCATTGTTGCCGTATTCACCATGCCCATCATCATCTACCTTTTCGGGTTCATCTCCTGGACAGGTATCATTGTAAACATTCTCATAGTACCCTTCTTCAGTATCGCAATTATGCCCCTCGGGATAGCGGGACTCTTCGTTTTTCCTTTTTCGAGTCCATGTGCTTCCTATTTGTTCTCGCTTGCCAACCATGCCATTGGTATTTTGATTATGATGAGCCATAGCTTAGGCACCTTGATCGCTATTCCGAGACCTCCGATCTATTGGGTTTATTCCTGTTATGGAGGTCTTATCATTGCTTTTTTTGCTGCAAAATCCTCCCTACGAACCTTATTGCTGATAGCATTTTGCCTTGCAATTGTGTTCATACCAATAATTCAACACCGCATTGACATAGAAAGATCCCTTTGTTTTGATTTCATCAGCGTAGGCCAGGGTGATAGTATTCTTGTAACCAAAGGGCCCCATGCAGCGCTCATAGATGCCGGCCCGGCACAAACAGGGTTTGACATGGGAAGGCACGTTGTAACCCCGCACCTGCTTCGAAGGGGTATTGCCGCACTGGATCTGGTAATCATCACCCATATGCACCCTGACCACTCAGGCGGTATTCCGTATATGCTTGAGAGATTCCCCATTAAAGAGGTATGGACAAATGCTTCTCAGATTGACAATCCCAATTTTCAGGAAATTTTGCGTATAACGAATGAAAAATCCATTCCCATGAAAAGTGTCTGTCTTGGAGATAACCTCCATCTGGGAAGCCTGGCTATTGATGTCCTGAATCCTCTGACACGGCTTGATACCCCAAAGGGGAAACTGGATATGAACATGCAATCTGTTGTGGTACTGGCAAGCGATGGAAACATGAAGGGACTCTTCATGGGTGATGCGGACATGTTCGGCGAACTGATTGTTTCGCATCTGCAAATGGACATTAATGCCGACGTGCTCAAGGTTTCCCACCATGGCGGAGAGAGGTCATGCCTTGATCCGTTTCTGGATAAAGTCAAGCCTAAAATTGCTGTTATCTCCTGCGGCCTGAATAATGTATATGGTGATCCATCCCCTGAATCCATAAAACGGCTTGAAAAACGGAGGATAAAAACGTACAGGACAGACCAGCAGGGAGAGATAATGATTACATCTTTGTCACAGGGATTCAATGTTAAGTCAGGCCATCCACTTGCCGATAATCAATAGGAAGGACTAGGGGGGCTTGGATTGTACAAAAAATGTTGTCAGAATAAGCCATCAAACAACAAAGCAGGGTTCACCCTTCTTGAGCTGATGGTAGTGATAGTAATCATCGGTATCGCTGTTGCCGTAGCCATACCCAGCATGAGCGGCTGGTTTGGCAAGAAAGATCTTGATTCCATATCACGGCAAATCTTCACCGATTTCCAACGAGCGAAGAACGAGGCTATAACCACTGGTAGAACGATACAGATCCAGGTTCATATGGATCCAGACTGGTACAGAGTATTATATACGAGCAGTGGTGCTGATATTGACATTGTTTCACAGACGAATATGCCGCAGGGCATTACTATCGATAGCACTACTTTCCCCCTAAGTGCGATAGGTAATACAACAGGTATAACACCGAGGGGTTTCGCAACTCAACAAGGCACTGTAACTATACGCAGCGATAATGCCCCTACAGCCAACAGAGATAGGACTATAACCCTTACACGCGGTGGTGTGGTGAGTATTGAATAATGATGAAAACTCTCCTGTTATCAGACAATAAAGGCCTTACGCTCGTAGAGCTCATGGTCGTTATGGTCCTGTCGCTTCTGCTCATGGCGGCAGTGTATATGACCTACCAGCTTCAGCACGCATCAGGTCAGTCCCAGACACAGGTGACAGCCACTCAGCAGGACTTAAGGGCTGCAATGGATATTATATCCCATGATATCATGCATGCCGGATTAAACCCGACCTTCGCTACTATTCAGGGCATACCTGCCAACACAAGTGGGGCAGCATTGCTTGAGAGTGTGATGGATCTGAACAGTAATGGTGCGACAAATGGTATTGCAAATGCCGGTGAACATATCCGTTACCAAATTAATGCAAATAGACAACTAGAGCGTGTTGACATCAATGCCGGTGTCACCCAGGTCATTGCAAATAATGTAACCCAGCTTGCATTTTCCTACTTTGGAACACAATATACGGTCATCAATCCAACAGGCCCAGGGGGTACACTCAACAACAATGAAGCGAACTCAGTGAGATATGTCAATTTGACCATCACAAAGGAAAGTGATCAAATTGACTCGCAGACAGGCCTCCCCATTACCAGAGCCCTTCAGAGAACTATTTGCAGGCGAAATTAGCTATCGAGACGACACATATGAATAATGATAAAATTCATCCCGAACCTAAAAAATCAGGCGGTTTCAGCCTTATTGAACTCGTTGTTGCCATACTTGTGTTTTCCATCGGCATAGTAGGTATCATGAAGATGCACCAGGCTTCAGTTCAGTCAAATGCCTACAGCATGCAGCTTACCCAGGCGTTGAACGTAGCAGACAGTGAACTCGAGTTCCTCCGGGGACTTCCTTTTACCCACAGTTCCATGTCCATAGGTGCTCATAATCCGCCGGTACCTGTTACCTTGATGGGTGTCCCATATAACGTGTCATGGGTAGTCACATTACAGGCAGGTAATCTTGCAAGGGACGTGAATCTCCTGGTGACATGGCAGGAAAAGGCCATAGCTCACCAGCTCAATATACCGGCATCATTGACCGAGTTCTGATTATGGGACAAACCAGGGAGCCATTGATATGATAAAAAATGTCTTGAAAGATGAAAAAGGCATGGTTCTCGTACTCGTGCTCATTGTCCTGGTTGCCTCGATCATTATGGGTGTCATGATCATCCGGAGTGCATCCCTGGAGTCGAGGATGGCCGGTAACGAACGCAGGTACCTCGAAAATTTTGCAGATATTGAAAGCGCCATGAACCTTGCCCTGGTTCAGAACACGGCATCACTGGCAGCAGTTTCCGATATTATAAACAGTTCCTATGTCAATACTTCCGGTTATCTGCCTTCAGGGACAAGGGTCACCATAACACTTACCAATATTAAGAAGCCACCAGTGGGGAAAGGTTTCGACCCTTCCCAACGGGCCAGGTATTATAACTTCCAGGCAACTGACAGTGAAGATGAACAGCGTGTTACTGTTGGAGCTTACAAGGTCTTCCCACCGACCACTCAATAGGGAGTGAGCACGATCAATAAAAAGGAGTGGTGATATGCTTAAAAGAGCCCTCACATTCGGCATCGCCTGTTTCATAGTTTCTTTCTTTGGTACTGTCCATGCTGAAGATACCGAGATCTTCGGCGGTGGTGCAATAAATATTCCGCCGAACGTTCTCATCATCTTCGACACTTCTGGAAGTATGGATGAATATGTGACCGTCCAGGGGTCCAGTGACCCGTATGACCCGAACATTGCTTATTCGGGCAGTTACAGCCGCAGGTGGCTCTATAGAACGGACGATGGTAATTGGTGGTACCAGGACATCTACATAGGGACCAATGAAGATGTGGATTCAGATGAGATCGCCTGTCAGGAAGTCAGGGATATCCTCAATACCCAGGGACACTGGCTGGGTACGATCAATACCAGAAATACGTATTCCTGCACCGGTACTAGGATGCGCGACAGGCACTGGAGAACCGGCAATTATCGCAATTATCTCCAGAGCCAGGGTCCTCAATCCAGGAAAAAGATCAATGTGGCCAAGGATACCATCAAGAACCTTATCGATACCACCACCGGAGTGTCCGCTTCGGACTTATGGTCTTCAACTACAGTGAGGGCGGACATTTGGTGGCCCCGTGCGCTGACCGGAATACACAGGCACAGAAGGACGCTCTGAAGAGTATCATCGATGGATTCAGTGCTAGCGGATGGACCCCCCTTGCAGAGACCCTGGCTGAGGCGGGTCTATATTTTGCGCGGCAGCCCTCCTGGTTCGATACGAATGTGGATTACTCCGACCCCAGCGACTTCGGAGGTACCGAACACGCTGTCTTGTGGAGATGCCAGAAGAACTATGTCATTGTCATGACTGACGGTGAATCAACACAGGACAGAAACTCCATCCTTACAGCAGCGAATTATATGTATAACAAATCCATTGGTGATTATGATCAGGATGTGGGTGCACTCGCTGATGGGAAACATACAAGCGAGTACTACTGGATGGACAGCGCCACCCACCAGACTGCATACTCCGATAGCGGCAGCGATTACCTTGATGACGTGGCCAAGTTCCTCAATGTCAACGACCTTCTCCCTGCGAGTGTTCACGACTCGAGTGGCGTCTCTTTCGACCACAGCGATTTTCCTGAGCAGAACATCAAGACCTACACCATCGGATTCGATATCGACCACAAACTGCTCAGTGACACCGGTATTAACGGCCAGGGCAACTACTACACCACGGGTGGCACTGTCAGCCTCTCAGATATTTTTGAAAGGATCATCAGCGGCATCCTTGCGGTCAATTCCCAGTTCGTATCACCGGTTGTTCCGGTGAACAGGATTAACCGTACCTATGCCGACAACGGGTTATATCTGGGTATTTTCGCACCCGACAACAACTTCAACGGCCTCTGGAAAGGGA
Source organism: uncultured delta proteobacterium (assembly GCA_963785235.1). Lineage (GTDB taxonomy): Bacteria > Desulfobacterota > Desulfomonilia > UBA1062 > UBA1062 > MWEI01. The sequence continues at coordinate 377,986 of CAWAUM010000005.1, forward strand.
ATATCAAGAAGTTCGGGTTCAGCAAGGATGGAGTAATCCTCGATCGGGATGGAAATCCAGCGACAAACTCGACAGGAACCATCATGGATGTTGCCAATTCCGCCTGGGTGGATATTAGCGGAAACGAGGGAATGCAGGTGGACATAGGTGGAGTCGGACAGGTTCTCAAGACCCAGACCACGAGGTACTTCAAGACATTCAAGCCTGGTACCGGTGCAGGCACGGGAGACATCACCTTCGGCTCATCAACCATCCTGCCGTCAGACCTCGGGTTGTGCTCCTCTGCGGATGATACGCTTGCCGACAACATCAACAGGCGTAACGACCTCATGGGTTTTGTCACAGCAAGCGGCATCTATGCCCCGAATGGAACCAAGCCCCGGTCGTGGATACTGGGCGACATCATTCATTCCCAGCCGGCTATCCTCTACGACCGGCCAAACAACAGGAACGTGCTCTTCGTAGGTGCCAATGACGGATTCCTGCACTGCTTTGTGGACTGGGACAAGGGAATTCCCTCTGGAGCGACACAAAACGACCTATCGGATGATGAGGTGAGTGAGGCCTGGGCCTTTGTCCCTTGGGATCTCCTGCCGAATCTCCAATACCTGCCTTCATCTTCCGATCCATCCACAAACCTGATAACAGGAGACACCATTCATGATTATTTTGTGGATGGCTCTCCGGAGGTGTACAAGATAGACACTTCCACATACTTGGCATTCGGGCTCAGACGAGGTGGCAGAAACATAACAACGGGTACGGAGTTTCAGAACCAGTATTTCATCCTCAATATCACTAATTACAGCACACCAAGTTATGTATCGGGTATTTCAAAGAGTATCCTGGGTACGGAGATGCTCGGTCAGTCCTGGGCCCAACCCTATTTCTGCACCATAAAGACCGGTACCGGTGAGAGTGACAAGGCAAAGGTCCTCCTTTTAACAGGCGGTTACGACACTAATCAGGACAATGACGACCCAGGGGTCAGTGACAGCAAGGGGCGGGCCGTTTTTGCAGTAAATGCCTCCAGTGGATCCCTCATGACAAGCCTGAATTTCAACAACAACAACTACACTAAGATGAAGTACAGTATGGTGGATCTTAAGTCATATGATGACAACGATGACGGCTGTGACGATGTCATTTACGCACCCTCTCTGGGAGGAGACCTCTTTGTTTTCGACGATGCAAAGACAGGTGCGGTCAACAATGGCGTCTGGTCGAACAGACTTCTCTTCCAGGCTGCGAAACAGGATGGAAGCACCAGTAAACTGAGGAAGTTCTTTTATTCGCCCGGAATCGCTCAGGAGATCTGGGGGGACTATGTCTACATCGGAAGCGGAGATCGCGAGAACCCCCCAAGTACAACCGTGATTAACCGGTTTTATGCCATTAAAAACACATGGCCTGAGACCTGGAATGACAACAGCCCCATCACCGACACAAACCTCACTGATGTCACGGCTGATGTCCTCCAGGGGACTGTTCCCAGCCCATCTGCAATGACGGAAGAAGAAAAATCAACGTACCGTTCAGACCTTAAACTTGTCTACCAATCCGGGATGGTATATCGATCTTGAAGGTTCCGGTGAAAAGGTCGTTTCATCCCCCCTCGTGTACAACAAGGTGGTCTATTTTACCACATTTGTACCGACCACCTCTGCGTTAACAGGCGAGGATAAATGCGCCGGCGGGACAGGTTCGGGAGAGGGAAGACTCTACGCCGTCGATTACCTGACCGGTGAAGCGGTATTCAACTACTTCGACGGGATCAATGAAAAGCTCACGAAGGAGGACAGGTTTGTTAGTCTCGGTAGCGGCATCCCGTCACAGCCATCACTTGTCGTCACCGAACGTGGAACATTCATAGTCGTTGGTACGGAAAAGGGGACAAGCTCATTCAATACCAACGATAAGAGTACTATTACCCGGTTCTTCTGGCAGAAACAGTAGCGAAAGGGGGAATGAACATGATAATTGTCAATAATATTAATAAATTAATTGGGATATCCCTGATGTTTTTCATTGCCTGTATGATATCCTTTTCCTCTGCATATGCAGATACCCTTTCCCAAGCCCTGACTGCTTGGGATCCTGCAGTGATCCATGGACGCATTATGGAAGTAGGATCTGACTATATTATCATACAGGAAAAAAAGGTTGTCATCCTTGACACAAGCATCTCGGGAAAGAAGATCAAAACCAGCATCACTGATGGCAAGGGTAAGATGCTTGAAAAACAGGATCTGAAAAAGGGGATACTTGTATTTTCCAAAGGATCTATGTCCTTTGATGATAAAATTAAAGGAGATGTACTCTTGGCAACAGATATCTATGTTGTCCCACGCCTGCTCAAACCAGAAGACGCTAATGAATATAAAGGAATTATGGAACCTGCAAAGCAGTGGTAGTTTTCAATTTTAATAATGTGGAAAAGGCTCTGGACTTTATACCCGGAGCCTTTTTTATATGCTTAAGAGATTCGTAGATTTCCTCAATTTAAAAAAAGGTTTTACAGATTAAGGAGGCGTATTGACGCCACATCGCCATCAACCACCATGTCCGCCTGGGTGATCTGTTTTTGTTTGAGACCGTCAAGGATGTCCTGGAGGCTGCCCTTGATCTGGAGGGTATGGCAGATGGTATGCCCCTGAATGCGGGAGACCGCAATCTTTGTGACCGTGTCCATTGAGCGCAGGGCAGTGAACAAGGACTGGTAGGTATCATATTCCTTGACGCCTTCAATGCACAGCTCTTTTTCCCTTAAAACAGGGGTTATAACAGCAACCTTCTTGGTAATTTCTGATCTTATCTGGTCAAGAACCGCTGTGATCAAAAGATCGTTCATGGTTTTCACATCGATTGTACCTTTGAGCGTAATGGTTGAATTGAAGATGCGCTGCCTGGTTTTGACGTCTATTAATGAGATATCCATGCGGGAATCAAGGCTGAGCGCATCAGAGGATCTATGCGTTATTGTCCCTGTTATGACAAGTTGTGCCCCTGAGTTAGCTGCCATGGCAACTGTCCGATCAGGCCCTGCAGGCAGCGCCGCGATGTGCTGAGGTACTTCGGATACATTCTCGCCTGCATTCTTGAGCCTCAGTGCAAGCTGTGTCTCAAAGGGCGAATATCCCTTGGATTTAGCCGCAGACCACCACTCATAACGCTCAGATGCGCCCGGGCCACGGGTTGTTATGGCAAGAAGGATCAGGGGCCTCAGTCCGAGTGGCGTTGTAAAGGCTTGAGACTGGAGCCATTCTTTCAAGGGTACATCGTTAACTTTTAGATCCAGACTCAGGATAAGAATATTCTCCTGCTGTGAACGTGACACAATCTGATATTGGATGATGTCCTGGGTTCCGCGTGAAGCAACAAATCCTTTCAGCTTCTGGGCAAGGTCAACTGCAGAGCTTGCAGGTACCTGCTTGAGGGCCAGGTCAAGATATGCCTTGTAAAAGGCATCATCATAAGCAATTTTTTCTGCTTGAGATATGTTGCTTCCGGTTATGGCGCTTATGCCTGAAACTACCAGCGATACTTCAGCACGTGCGGGGCTGAGGCTGATAAATTGCATCAGGATCAGCCAGAAAACCCCGCACGTACTGAGGCGGGAAATGCTCATCCTGCGAGGAAGTCCTTCAGTTTGGAATTAATCTCAGTTGGTTCAATCCGACCCACTGCATGCTTATAAATTAGGATCGGCTTCTCGGTCTGGATTAAGATACAGAAGGGGTCGAAACTCTTCACAAAACCTTCAACCTTGGTGTTGTCTACGAGGGTAACAATGATCGGAACCCTTTCCTTGCGTGCCTGATTCAGAAACTGATCCTGCACGTTAAACACAACTTTTCCCATTACAACCTCCTTATGGCGAGGGATCAACTGTTATTACAATCGTTTGTATGTTGTGCTTGTATTCCTAACGATTTTCCTTATTGCTATATCTATTAATCATAATATTCTATAGATCAAGTCTTTTTTATGTTAGAGCACGATTTTTATAAAGAAAGGTCAACCAGGGTTATATGATGAAATCCATGGCCGAAGCGCCCAATCATATAAAAGAACGCTTGAACGAACTCCGTAACGCCATTGAAAAACATAACTATCGTTATTACGTCCAGGATTCCCCTGAAATATCAGATGGTGAATATGACAGGCTCATGCGGGAGCTTTTAAAAATAGAGGAAGATTATCGTAATCTTATAACCATTGACTCACCGTCACAGCGTGTAGGTGCAGCACCACTCAAGGCCTTCCCAGCCATGACTCACCGGATAGCGTTGCTGAGCATGGATAATGCAATGGATAAGGAAGAGGTGATATCATTCCACCAAAGGGTACTGCGCTGGCTTGAGAAAGATGAAATCACCTACTGTTGCGAGCCCAAATTCGACGGACTGGCAGTAGAGTTAATTTATGAAAAGGGGCACCTTACTCAAGGTGGAACCCGTGGGGATGGTGCTGTTGGCGAAGATGTCACTTTCAATCTCAAGACCATTAAAAGCATACCTCTCAAACTTCAGGGGACTGAACATCCAGAACTGCTTGAAGTGAGAGGCGAAGTGGTCATGTTCAAGAAGGCCTTTCTTGAACTTAACCGTGAACGTGCAGAAAAGGAAGAACCTCTCTTTGCAAATCCAAGGAATGCTGCTGCAGGATCCCTGCGCCAGCTGGATCCGGGAATAACAGCCTCAAGGTCGCTGGTCTTTTTTGCCTATGGTGTTTCAATAGCCTCCTCACTCAGGCTTGATTCACAATACTCCATCTTGTCCCGCCTTGGCGAACTGGGATTCAGGATCAATCCTGAAAGAAGGCTTTGCCGCGGAGTAGATGACATATGGGAGTTTGCACAGCAGATGCAAAAAGAACGGGATATGCTTTCATATGAAATTGATGGTGTAGTGATCAAGCTGGATTCCATACCTGATCAAGACCTGCTTGGAATCAAGGCCCGATCACCGAGGTGGGCAATCGCCCTTAAATATCCGCCAACTCAGGTAACAACGATACTAAAACAAATAGGTCTCCAGGTGGGACGCACCGGCACAGTAACCCCGGTTGCCATGCTTGATCCGGTAAGGGTAGGAGGTGTCATTGTTAGCAGGGCCACGCTTCATAACAGGGATGAAATTCTGCGAAAGGATATCCGCGAGGGTGATACCGTGATAGTCCAGCGGGCCGGTGATGTGATCCCTGAAATTGTAGGGCCTGTGATATCCAAACGGCCTGAGGGCTCAAAGCCCTTTGACATGCCGGTTGCATGCCCGGTATGCGGCTCAGGTCTTAAGGAATATCATGAAGATGATAAACAAAAGAAAGCCAGGAAGATCGTGAGTATATTTAAGTGCGTAAATATTACATGCCCCGCTATTGTTCGTGAACAGATCTTTCATTTTGCTTCAAAGGAAGCGCTTAACATTGATGGTCTTGGCAGGCAGATCATTCACCAGCTTGTGGAAAAGGGCCTGATAAAAGACGTCTCCGATCTTTACACCCTGTCACGCCAAGACCTTCTGAAGTTAGAGGGATTTGCCGAACTCTCCACAACAAATCTCCTCGCCTCCATAGAATCGAGCAAGTCCACAACACTCGAACGGTTTATCTATGCACTGGGCATCTTGCATGTAGGGGCGGTTGCCTCGAAACAGCTGGCAAAAAAATTTAATGCCTTGGATGATTTCTCTGATGCAAATATTGAAAAACTGCTAGAAATAAAAGGGATAGGAAAAGAGATTGCACAATCCGTCTGTGATTTCTTCTCAAATGAACAGAACCGCTATGTCATTAAAAAACTACTTTCTTATGGCATATCCATAGCTGTGAAACCGCAAGTAGCACATAAAGAAACCATATTCACCGGCAAGAGTATATGTTTCACCGGTGCCCTTTCTTCAATGAGCCGATCCGAAGCAAAGGGGCTTGCTGAGGCCATGGGTGGGAACGTTGTGGATTCAGTGAGCAAGAAACTAGGTTATCTAGTTGCCGGTGCAGATGCAGGATCAAAGCTTGATAAGGCGCAATCACTGGGAATACAGGTTCTCTCGGAAGAGCAATTTCTGGAAATGATTAAGGGGACATGATACTATGAAGGCCCTCCACCTGATGATTCGAGGCAGGGTACAAGGCGTTTGGTTCAGGGCATCAACGCAGGAAACTGCCCGTCAGCTCAGAATTAAGGGATGGGTTCGCAACACACCTGAAGGCCATGTTGAAGCGCACATTCAGGGAGATGAGTCGTCTGTTGAGAAAATGCTTTCATGGTGCTCACAGGGCCCACCGGGCGCAAGCGTGGAAGGTATCGATGTCAGCGAAACAAGTCCGAACGAAGAGTTTAAGGCTTTTAATATACGCTATTATTGATTGTATTTCATGCTTGCATATGAAATCCCTTTGGTATAAGAACTTTTCGCTCCTTGCTCCTTAATTGGGGCTACAAATCCACAAGGAGGATTTCATGAATCTTTACGAGATTATGTTCGTCTTGAATCCCGACATAGGGGAAGATGAACGGGAAAAGGCAACTACCCGCCTGAAGAACACTATCAGCAAGAACAACGGTGACATCATCCGCTTCGACGACATGGGCTTCAAGAGTCTTACATACAAGATCAAGAAAAAATCCCGGGGCCACTTTTTCCTGATCAACCTGGAAGGTCCTGGCTCTATGGTCGCCGAGATCGAACGATTTCTGCGTCTAGATGAAAATGTCATACGATTCGTCGTTGTAAGGCTTGATAAGCACGTGACAAGACAGGATCTCGAGCCGAAGGTTGAACCTCAACCCGAGGCGTCTCCGGCACCGGCGCCGGCACCAGAACAGGGGGAGGTAGGAGCTTAACATGCAGGATAGACCGCCAAGAACTTCATCAGGCAGCAAAAAGCCGTACTATAAGAGAAAGACATGCAGGTTCTGTGAAGAGAAGACACTGCCCATAGACTACAAGGCACCGCATGTGCTTAAGGACTTTATCACTGAACGAGGCAAGATCTTGCCGAGACGCATCACAGGCACCTGTTCGCACCACCAGAAGAAACTGGCCACGGAGATAAAGAGGGCAAGGATCATGGCCCTTATTCCATTCACCGTGCACGACTAGAGACATGCCCCTTATGGGTGGAGACAGGAGGACCCTGTGGATTATCATGGGGGCCTTCTTTATTTTTTGTGTCTTGATAGTCACGGCAACTGAGTTGGCATTGCCTGCTGCAATGATATTCCCTGCTGCATACTATATGTATGCAGAACGGATACCGTACAGATGGCAGGGGCTTCTAGCTTGTGCACCGCTTACGCTTTCACTGATCCCGGCATTCTCCTTTGGCGCCATGATATACGCTGCTCTTCTGGCAACAGCTCTTATGATGCACTATTTATTAAAGAGGGCAGACATCGGGCTTGCTGTTGCAGCGCCATCCATTCTGATCTTTGCTTTTGTGGCAGCGAGCATTTTTTTTGTATCTTATAATAGCGGCAATACTATTGAAGAACTGTTGACCAAATGGGCAGCACAGGTGGTAGGTGAGATGATGAAGGTTTCTGAAAGTGCGCTCTCTTCGAGCGAACAATCGGAATTCAAACAGAACCTCCAAACCTTCCAGGTAATGATCGTCACACTTTTTCCATCAATAATCATATCAAGTTTAGCAGTTATCATGTGGATAAATCTGCTCATTATAACCTGGAAAATCAAGACGATATCTGTAAAAGAATGGAAAAGCCCGGACTGGATTGTTGCATTTTTCATCCTTGCAGGATTGTTTACCCTGCTTGAGCATAAAATTCTCCAGACAATAGGGCTCAATCTCTTGGTCCTTGTAGGGCAGGTCTACTTTTTTCAGGGCCTCGCAATTGTCTCGGTTTTCATGGATGAACGCAAGTGGCCCGGCATGATTCGGTGGCCTATTTACATTTTAATCTTGATCCAGATATATATGATGATTATTGTAGCCGGATTCGGTTTGTTTGACACCTGGTTTGACTTCAGGAAAAGGATACGAACACCAAAAGGAGATATACAATGAAGGTAGTACTCTTAGAGACGATCGATGGTCTGGGCAGCGTGGGCCAGGAGGTAAAGGTTAAAGATGGCTATGCCAGGAACTATCTTATCCCCAAGGGATTGGGACTTCTGGCGACCGATTCCAACATTAAGGCCTTTCATGGCAAGATACAGGCGCGCATCAAGTCTGAGGCCAAATCAAAGGAACATGCTGCTAAACTCGCTAGTGAGTTATCTGCTGTTACCTTACAATTCAAGGTCAAGACCGGTCAGGAAGGAAAGCTGTTCGGGTCTGTCACCAATGCCGATATCTTTGATGCCCTCAAAGAGAAGGGATTTGAGGTAGACAAAAAAAAGATTATCCTGACAGACGCCATCAAGCATGTGGGTACGCATGAAGTCGCAGTCCGCCTCTTTCCGGAAGTGATGGCGCACATAAAAGTGGAGGTGATACCAGAGCCACAAGGCGAATAAGATGGATTCTTCGCCGATCTCTCCTCCCCACAACAGGGAAGCAGAAGAATATATACTCGGAGGGGTTCTCATGGAGAACTCCTCATTCGATACTGTATCGGAGATTCTCTCTCCAGCTGATTTCTATGCAGAGCGGAACAGGATTATCTTTGAGGAGATGATCCGACTCATGGATAAAGGCCTGCCTATCGATCTTGTATCGCTTACAGAGGCTGTCGAGGCAAGAGGGAGGCTTGATAAGGTTGGCGGCGCATCGTATATTTCTCAACTCTCAGATAACATCCCAACCACCGCGAACATTGAATATTACGCACGGCTTGTAAGGGAAAAGTGCATACTCAGGTCATTAATCACTGGAGCCGGCGAGATAATCAAGTCAGCAAGGTCGCCTGCCGGAGAGGTCTCTGATGTACTGGACTCTGCAGAGCAGATTATTTATGCCATCAATAAACAGGTCAAGGACAGGAAAGGCGGCCTTACCAGGATCGGCGTTCCTCTGCATGACCTGTATCATAACCTGAGCCGAATGGCCAAAGGAGAGATTGATCAGGGCGTAGTCCCTTCGGGATTCAGCGAGCTTGACAGCCAATTGCTTGGAGGCCTCCACAAATCCGACCTCATAATAGTTGCAGGCAGGCCTTCAATGGGCAAGACCTCGCTGGCAATAAACATTGCCCAGTATGTTGCGGTAACCGAACAACTTCCCGTTGCAGTTTTTTCTCTTGAAATGGGTATCGAACAGCTCGTGCTAAGGATGTTGGCCTCAGAGGCATGGATAAACCAGAGCCATGTGCGCTCCGCCACGGCACTTTCCATGCTTAAGAAAGAGGATTGGAGCAAACTGCTGGAGGCTTCGGGAAAACTCTCGGAGGCGCCCCTGTATATTGACGACACTCCAGGCATATCACCCATGGAGATCAGAGCCAAGATCCGCAGGCTCATATCCCAGACAGATGTGCGCATGGTAGTGGTGGATTATCTTCAGCTCATGACTATCAAAGGCCGGTCTGACTCCAGAGAACAGGAGATATCTGAGATATCCAGGACACTGAAGGCTATAGCCAAGGAATTCAACATACCAGTCGTAGCACTCAGCCAGCTCAATAGAAGGGTAGAGGAGCGCGGCGATAAGAGGCCTATGATGTCGGATCTCAGGGAATCCGGTGCCATTGAGCAGGATGCAGACGTTATCTGCTTTATTTATCGAGATGATGTATATAATTCAGAAAGCCTGGAGAAAGGCATTGCCGAGATTATCGTGGCTAAACACAGGAATGGGCCTACTGGTACCATAAAACTGAAATGGATACCGGAATATACAAAATTCTGGGAGCTTGACTTAAGGCATTAAGAGCTTAGCCTTAATCCCAGATATCAAATCTTTTTCCTTCGCATGGGATATTCGTGTCCTATATGGACGTCTTCAGCAAGGATTGAGTTGTGTTTTTCAATGGCAGCCTTGATCCGTTGCAGGGATCTCAACTCAATTTGTCGTACACGCTCCCTGGTCACCCCGATCAGGTTAGCTATGTCCTTGAGAGTGGCCGGCGGGTCACAGAAGAATCTCTTTTCAATGATGAATACTTCCCGATTGCTCAGGATGGGTGGATCTGAACGCAAGAGGTTAAGCAGGTAGGCATGTCTCTCCTTGATTGAGTAGAAATCATCCGGATCTGGTCCCTCATAGAGAATGTGATCCATGAGACTTTCTTCATTCTGGGACTCTCCGGCAATAATGCAATCCAGAGATACAAGGCCTTTGGCATGGGTGAGCCTGCCTGTATGCACCTGGTAGCTTTTGTGGATGAAATTCTTGATATAGGCCTTTATCCACCATATGGCATAGCAGATGAATCTTACCCCCATATCAGGATCAAAACGGGTTAGGGCCTTAACAAGACCCATATTCCCCTCCTGCACTATCTCGAGAGGACCATAACCAAGGTAAAAATACGGTCGGCCGATTTTTAATACAAAACGCAAATTAGAAGTGATAATCTTCTTCCCGGCATCTATGTCGCCCTGCTTATACTTTCGAGCAAGATCCTGCTCTTCTTCTGGGGTGAGGATGGAATAGTCTTTGATCTTCCGGGTATAGTTTTCAAAATCCGAAGACGGATATCTGCTCCCCATAGACCCTCCCCAAATTTCGGATATTTTAGAATAGCTTATATCTTACACAAAATCAAGAGGCATAATATGTAAAAGATATGCAAACAAAAAAGGACAATAAATAAGGCATATTGAACAACGCTGATAAAATACAAAACTTGCTAACATTTCACATACATTGAGAGCTCATTCAATAATTATCATTTTATGTTTTTACATCATTGATTATAGATCTCTTTTTAAAAAAATGGATATAGACAATAAAAACAACCTTCATGCTGCCAACTACTGCAATAAAAGCACGGATTACATCATCATGAGGAAAGTATAGAGTACCTCAAAAATCATTGCAATAATTCAATACCGGAGATACATAGACCTCGGGTCACAATCTTTTTAATTCCAAGGAATAAAGGTATGGAAGACGGATATTTCACCCTGCAGATCGAATCCATGGCTTATGGAGGCAGCGGAGTTGGCCGGAGAAAGGATGGTAAGGTGGTTTTCATACCCCGGGTTATCCCTGGAGAGAAGGTTGCCGCAGCTATTAGAAAAGAACATAAGAATTATATAGAAGCCGAAGTTAAGGAACTCCTGGAGGCATCGCCTTGCCGGGTAACACCACCATGTCCGCATTTTTATGACTGTGGCGGATGTGACTGGCAGCATATCATGTATAGAGAACAGATTGCGCTTAAACAGGAAATTCTGAAGGCGCAGATAGTTGCAAAAATTCCAAAAACGGACGTGCTCTTTGACAATCCGGAGATATCGTCAAAAGAATTTGAATATCGCTGTCATGCAGTTGTGCAATGTACGCATAAAAACGGATTTGACATAGGGTTCTTCCGAAAACAGACAAATACTATTACCCCGTTTGACCGGTGCTTTATACTCAATAAACGTTGTCAGAAAGTGCTTAATCAGATCAGGGAGATGTTGAGAGACCATCTGATTGCAGGACTCGACTTCATTGAGATCCATGCACCCATGGACGAGGTTCTCGTACGGGTCTTTTTGAAAGGGCCGCTTTCAAGAGATGCCCTGGATTTTTTTCATGGTGTTTATAGGGTTATAGCCCTGAGCGGCTTATCGATTTTTTCCAAGGACAACCTGTGGCATGAACATGTCTTTGGCAAGCGCTTCTGTTTTTATGACATCACTGTGCATGGCAGGAAAGTCATGCTTGCAGGCAGTTTCGGTGGATTCATCCAGGCAAACATGTATATGAATCAGAGACTTGTTGAATATGTTCATAATAGTACAAAAGGATCAAAGAAGCTGATCGATCTTTATAGCGGCGCTGGAAACTTCAGCATACCGTTGTCTTTCCAGGCAGATGAGGTGCTTGCCGTGGAGCAGGACGAAGGACTGGTAAAGTCAGGGGCAGATCTTGCCCGTAAAAACGGATGTAGAAACCTACGGTTCATAAACGAAAAGGCTGCCCGAACATTAAAATGGCTGGAAAAGGAAGGTGTTTCGTTTGATGCGGTAGTCATGGACCCACCCAGGGAAGGAGCCCAGGAAATCGTTCACATTATTCCAAGAATGAAGATCAACAAGGTTGTGTATATATCCTGTAATCCATCCACCCTTGCCCGGGACCTTGCCATTCTCATAAAAGAAGGATTCAAATTAAAGAGTGCACGTTTTTTCGATATGTTTCCACAGACCTTTCATATCGAATCGGTTTCAGTGCTCGAACGTTAAAATCCACCCCTTTTTAATGTAATATCTCTAGAAGGCAATTCAGTTTTTAACTAGACAAAGGAATGAACCGGCTTGTATATGAATCCTGATGATCGTCGGGATCATAAGCAAAGAGGATAACCCAGAAGCCCTTGCCCTTTCCAAGCGGGTTGTCCGCTGGATGCAAGATGCAGGATTACTTTGTCTTATCGAAAACCATATCGCCGATTACCTCAAAATTGAGCATACTGATGACGCATGGACTAATTCGGAAGTCCTTATTGCCATTGGCGGTGATGGAACTTTTCTGAGGGCCATACGTATGGCTGCACCCCGGGAAATACCTGTTCTCGGAATTCATATGGGCAACCTGGGGTTCCTTACCGAGGTCATGGAAGACGAAGTATTTAAAGCCCTGGATGCCCTGAAAAGCGGTCAATACATAAGGGATGAGCGAACCATGTTTGAGGTAACCCTCTTAAGGGGCGATGTAACCATTGCCTCACAGCATGTGCTCAACGATGTTGTTATCAACAAGGGAGCTCTGGCACGCATTATAGACATTGAGGTGTGGACCGACTCCTCTTTCATCACCTGTTATCGAGCAGACGGCCTCATCATATCCACCCCTACCGGATCAACAGCTTATAACCTTGCTGCAGGCGGACCTATAGTACACCCGCATGTTGATGCAATCATTCTCAATCCCATATGTCCGCATGTTCTTTCCAACAGGAGCCTCGTACTTCCTGATTCCCAGGAGGTTATCATTGTAGTCAAATCCAGCAAGGCCTCGGATAATATTTATCTTACCCTTGACGGACAGAAAGGACACCCTCTTCAGGCAGGGGACCGGCTTAGTATCAAGAAGGGGCCCAGAAAGGCCATAATGTTGAGATTCCCGCAGAGGGATTATTTCGAAATTCTCAGAAGCAAACTCAAGTGGCAGGAGAGATGATCGATTTTTTAAAGATCTCTTCCATGGCGATCTTTGATGAGATCGAGATTGATTTCACATCAGGGCTCAACTGTATCACGGGAGAGACCGGTGCGGGAAAATCTCTGATACTTGACGCCCTGACCCTGCTCATGGGCGCAAGGGCAGGCCGTGAGATGATACGGCCGGGATGCGACAAAACCATTGTCGAGGCGCTTTTTACGGTTTCAGGCAGTGAGCTGGTCCTGCGAAGGGAGCTTTATCCTACAGGCAGCAGCCGGTGTTACGTTAATGGCAAGCTTACAACCTCTGCCGGTCTCGTTGAAATGTCTTCAGGGCTTATACACATTTACGGTCAGCATGATTATCAGGACCTGTTGAACCCCAGGCAGCATATGAAGATACTTGAAGATTATGCAGGCATAAGCAGGGACAATGTGGAAGCATTATATAAGGAATATATCCTGGCAGAAGAGGCCTACAAAGAACTTGAACGCCTGATCGATTCATTCATGCAGGAAAAAGAATATCTGGAACATTGCCTTAAGGAATTGACTGCCGCGAGCATCCAGGAAGGAATGGAGGAAAGACTCACACAGGAACTCCAGACAGCACAAAAAGCCTCAGAGCTCAAACAGACGGCATTGACTGCCCAGGAGCTTATCTACACAGGAACCCCATCCATTACAGACCTCACTGCCGAAGCCCGTCAGCAGATACACCGTATAGTGGTTCATGATCCCTCCATGGAAAAACTGGTTCATTCAATGGACGAGATCAAGGCTCAGCTTGAGGACATGCATGTGGAGCTCAGAAGCAGGATCGATGCTTATGAATATGACCCCCAGCGCATTGAAGACCTTGAAGAACAGCTCAATACCTTGCGTGAGATCAAGAGAAAACACCGCACAGATGAGACAGGACTCATCAGGCTCACAGCAGAGATGCAGCAGAAGCTCAGCATGCTCGATGAATCGGGAAACAATACCACAAACGCAAAAAGAAAGGTGGATGAAACCCGCAGCAGATATCAGGAAACGGCCAAGACCTTCCTGGAAAAGAGATGGCGTGCTGCAAAAAGACTATGTAAGAGAATCAACGCAGATCTTAAAGACCTCGGCATGCCGGGTACCGATTTCAGGGTATCGCAGCTGATGCCTGAGGATTTTGATAAGGCATTCATTGATATTGGGGGTAGGGCTGTTTCACCTAATATCCTCATGAAAGGCGACTTCCTTATCTCCACAAATGTCGGTCAGAATATTTTACCGCTGGCCAAGATTGCATCGGGTGGGGAATTGAGCCGCATCATGCTTGCAATAAAGGTCTCGCAGAAGGCCTCGTCTGAAGCAACCCTGATATTTGATGAGATAGATGCAGGTATCAGCGGGCAGACCGCCATTGCCATTGCCCATAAGCTCAAGGAGCTTTCCGGGCATGCCCAGGCCATAGTGGTCACACACCTCCATCAGGTGGCATCTGTCGCTGATTCACATTTTGTTATCACCAAGACAGTCAGGGACAGGACTACATCATCAGCCCTTCAAAAGGTGAGAAACACGGACAGGGTCAATGAACTTGCCCGTATGATGGGCGGCGACTCCCCGAGCCTAAATGTTATCGAGCATGCAAAGGAGCTGGTAAGATCGCACGAAGGGCGACCCTTGCTGGAAAATTAGGCTTTTGATTTGCATTTGACTTTTCAAGACCTTGGTGGTCTATGTAGGAAAATTTGCTTCGATGGATATTGTTGCATGATACGAAAACCAGCCATAGCTGAAGCAGCTGAGATAAGAAATCTTATAGACCCTTTTGTGAAGGAAGGCTTAATCCTCCCAAGATCTCTCCACTCGGTGTATACTTCTATCAGAGATTTTTGGGTATATACAAATGAAGAGGACACTACTCTCATCAAGGGTTGCTGCGCGCTCCACATCTCTTGGGCTGATATTGCCGAAATCAGGACACTAGCTGTACGCAGGGATTGCCAGGGAAAGGGTGATGGTGCCGGGCTTGTAGAAGCATGTCTCCAGGAGGCCCGGAACCTTGGACTGAAGAAGGTATTCACACTGACCTATGTACCGGATTTTTTTAAAAAACTCGGCTTTATCGAGGTTGACAAGGCAAAACTGCCTAACAAGATTTGGGCTGACTGCATCCACTGTCAGTATTTTCCGGACTGCAGGGAGATTGCACTCATATATGATCTTTAAGAGGTGAGCGTGGGACTTGTAGAAACGATGGAAAGGGCATGTGCCCTGCTCAGAAAAAAAACAATAAAAGATTTCGAAGTATTCGGGATTTTTTCCGACGCTATCCGGGCGGAATCAAAACATGGAGAAGTTGATTTTCTCAACCGTTCATCTGAAAGCGGTATCAGCATACGGGTGCTCATGGATGGCGCCATAGGCTTTTCTTATGGGAAAGATGCGGATGATGCACTGATCGATGCAGCAATAACTTCAGCCAGATATCAGTTTAAAGACAAACACAACCAGTTTCCAAGCCTTATAGGCGGATATCCGGGTATCGATGCATTTGATCAGAATATAGCCTCACTGAGCCCGGATGATTGCATAATGAGATCCATAGAACTGGAACAATCTGCAAGGGAGGCGGATCCGCGTGTGGAGAATATTAGAAAGGCATCATTCTCGCGCTCATCTGCGAATATTCAGATCCTCAATTCCCATGGCATACAATCATCTTATTCAGTAACATCCATAGCTGCCTCCCTCATGGTCACTGTAAGGCAGGACAGTGATGTGCAGTCAGGCTATGATTTCGACTTCAGCCATTCATTATCAGGCTTCGATGTCGTCAGAATAGGCAGATCCGCCGTATCACGCGCTGCCCGGATGCTGGGCGCAAGGCAGCTAAAGACTATGAAGATACCTGTTCTCTTCGACCGGGACACAACCTCAGAGATGATCGAGTTTATCTCCGATGCCTTTTTAGGGGAGAATGTCATGAAGGGCAAGTCTGCACTTAAGGAAAAGCTTGGCAAGAAATGTTTCTCTAAATGTATCAAGATATCAGATAATCCCTTGGACACTCGCTCAGCAGATTCCTGCCCCTTTGATGGAGAAGGGGTTCCTTCACAAGAAACCATTTTGGTCAATGATGGGTCCGTGGTTGCATTTCTCTATGACACTTATTGGGCAACTCTAGCCGGCAAACAGTCTACAGGCAATTCAGTGCGGGGCGGATATCGGTCGTGGCCGCAGCTGGGCATACGGCACATATGCCTTGAACCTGGCTTAATACCGATATCCAAGCAACTTGAGGAACTACCTCTTGCGCTGAAAGTAACTGACATAATGGGTATGCATACGGCAAATCCCATAACTGGCGAGCTATCTGTTGGTATAAACGGAATCCTCCTGGAAAAAGGGATTCCGGCTTATCCCGTTCGTGAGGCAGCCTTATCGGGTAACATCTATGATATGTTCACCCGCGTAGTGGCGATTGGGGACGATCCGAGAGGTTTCGGGCATGTCCTTTGCCCTTCGATCCTTGTGGATACCGTAGACATAAGCTCCCAGTGAGATATTTTTCGCGGTATACAATCAAAGATAGCTGTTGAAATGAATTCCTTGCTATCCTATGTATCTTAACAAGAATAATCCTTTATGACGCAATAGGGACCAACAAATATGTTAGAATGGCTGATCAAAATATTCGGCAGCAAAAATGAACGTGAGCTTAAAAGACTTGCCCCTCTTGTAGAGAAGATAAACTCTCTTGAAGAAGGTATGCGTGCCAAGAGTGATTCCGATCTCAAGGCCATGACGCCATATCTGAAAGAGAAACTTGATAACGGGGCGAGTCTCGATGATATCCTTCCAGAGGCCTTTGCTGTTGTCCGGGAAGCATCCATCAGAACATTGGGTATGAGGCCCTTTGATGTCCAGCTCCTTGGCGGCATAGTCCTTCATGAAGGGAAGATCGCCGAGATGAAGACAGGTGAGGGAAAGACCCTGGTTGCCACCATGCCTGTATATCTCAATGCCCTTGCAGGCAAAGGGGTGCATGTTGTCACGGTGAATGACTACCTTGCCCACAGGGATGCTGAATGGATGGGCGCCATCTACCGTTTCCTTGGGCTTGAGGTGGGTGTCATAGTCCATGGCCTGGATGATAACCAGCGCAAGAAGAACTATAATGCTGATATCACTTACGGAACCAATAACGAGTTTGGGTTTGACTACCTGCGCGATAACATGAAGTTTGCCTTTGAAGACTATGTGCAGCGAGACTTTTTCTATTCAATAGTTGATGAGGTAGACTCCATCCTCATCGATGAGGCAAGGACCCCGCTCATCATTTCAGGCCCTGCCGAGGAGTCCACATCAAAATACTATGATGCAAACAATGCCATTAAGGACCTGCTCAAGCAGAAGGATGCAGAAGGTGGGCTCTATGTGAAGGATGAGAAGACCAACAGTGTCGTTCTCACGGAAGAGGGCATTGAGTTCATGCAGAAACGCCTTGGTAAGGCCAACCTCTATGACCCTGGTGAATTCGAGACCGTTCACCACCTTAATCAGGCCCTCAAGGCACATTTGCTCTTTTCAAGGGATGTGCACTATGTGGTCAGTGAAGAAGGCGAGGTGGTTATCGTAGATGAGTTCACAGGCAGGCTAATGCCTGGGAGACGCTATTCCGAAGGCCTACATCAGGCGCTGGAGGCTAAGGAAGGTGTAAAGGTTGCCAATGAGAACCAGACGCTTGCCTCCATAACATTCCAGAACTACTTCCGCATGTATGATAAACTCGCCGGCATGACAGGCACGGCCGAGACCGAGGCATTAGAGTTTAAAAACATTTACGGACTTGATGTTATGGTGATTCCTACAAATATGTCCATGATCAGGATAGATAACCCTGATGTGATTTATAAGTCGGAAAAAGAAAAGTACAATGCCGTTATAAGACAGATTATCGAATGCTATGAAAAGGGCCAGCCGGTTTTGGTAGGAACGAGCTCTATTGAGAACTCAGAGAAGGTGGCAAACCTCCTCAAACGCAAAGGTACCCCCCATAATATCCTCAATGCCAAGCACCATGAACGTGAGGCTGAAATCATAGCCCAGGCCGGAAGAAAAGGAGGCGTTACCATAGCAACCAACATGGCAGGCAGGGGTACAGACATAAAACTCGGGGGCAACCCTGAATACTTAACAAGACAGCGTATCAATCCTGGTGATGATAACTATAAAGAAATATTTAACAAATTTACTTTGCAATGCGAGAAGGAGCATAAGGAAGTAGTCGATGCCGGAGGGCTTTTCATCTTGGGAACCGAGCGTCATGAAAGCAGGCGTATTGATAACCAGCTCAGGGGAAGGTCGGGCAGGCAAGGGGACCCTGGTGAATCGCGATTTTACCTCAGCCTTGAAGACAACCTCATGCGTATATTCGGTTCCGAACGTATTGGCACGATCATGGATAAGCTCGGGGTAAAAGATGACGAGCCCATCGAACATAATCTCATCAGCAAGAGCATTGAAGGTGCCCAGAAAAAGGTTGAGGGAAGAAACTTTGAAATCCGCAAACATCTTCTTGAATATGACGATGTGATGAATAAACAAAGAGAGGTAATATACTCAACACGTAGAAGGATACTCTCAGAAGGGAATCTGAAAGACCTTGTAGAAGAGATGATCGGTGAGGTCCTTGAAGAAACCTATGATATCTACATACCCAAGAAGGGGGCAGTGTCTGAATGGGACATTGAAGGCTTCACGAACTGGGTGAAGAACATCTTTGACATTACCATAGATCTCACTGTTGAAAAGGGAACCACTCGTGATCAGCTTCATGAGAAGATAAGTAGTGCCATATTGGAGTATTATAACCTGCGTGAACAGGAGTTTACCCCTGATGTGATGCGTATGGTGGAAAGGCATTTCCTTTTGTTGACCCTTGATACGCTCTGGAAAGACCATCTCTTGTCCATGGACCACCTTAAGGAAGGGATAGGTCTGCGCGGATATGGCCAGAAGAATCCCTTGAGGGAGTACCAGAAAGAAGGCTTTGATATGTTTGTTTCCACACTATCACGGGTCAGGGAGCTCTCTTTGGAGAGGGTCTTCAAGGTCCAGATCCAGCGGCAGGAGGATGTTGAAAAGGTATCACAGAGGGAGCGCCGGCAGCGTATTCAACTGGGCAGGGGGCCTGGTGATAAACCGCCCACTGTCAAGAGAATAAACAAAAAGGTGGGCAGGAACGACCCATGCCCCTGTGGCTCAGGCAAAAAATATAAGCAATGTTGTGGAATTGAGGCATGATTCCCAGGGGATTCAGTTTTTCGGCAGTAAATGTCGGGATTAAAGCACCTGCTTATGAGGGTCTCGACTTAGGGCTCATATCGTGTTCAACCCAGGCTGTCCTTTCAGGTGTTTTCACACGCAACCTTATTAAGGCAGCGCCCGTTCTGATTGGTATGGATCTGGTCAAGAATGGAACGGCTAGGGCGATAATCGCCAATGCCGGTAATGCAAATGCATGTACCGGCCAGCAGGGTCTGGATGACGCACATGCGATCCAGGAGGCAGCAGCGAGTCGGCTTGGTGTCATGATTGATGACGTGATTCCCATGTCCACCGGGACCATCGGTGTTAAGATGCCTGTAGATAGGATTCTCCAGAAGATCCCACAACTTGTGAAGTATTTGTCCTATGATACAGATAGTTTTGCCCGTTCCATAATGACCACTGACACCTTTCCTAAAGTTGTTTCCAAGCGGGCAGGGGAGGCTTGCGTGTTAGGTTTTGCAAAAGGGGCAGGTATGATTGCGCCTAATATGGCAACAACCCTTGCCGTAGTAATTACTGATGCTATAATTGACAAGCAACAACTTGATATTATTATTAAAAATGCTATTGAACAGACATTTAATGCTATCACTATTGACGGTGATATGTCTACCAACGATACTCTGATCGCGCTTTCATCAGGACTTGTGCAGGCTGACTTGGAAGAGGTCAGCCTTGCAATCACCACGGTTATCAGGGAACTTTCCTTGATGATAGTTCATGATGGTGAAGGAGCAACAAAGTTTGTCACCATCATGGTATCAGGGGCAAACACCAGTAGCGATGCGCGAACAATAGCCATGGCTGTTGCAAATTCATTATTGGTGAAGACCGCACTGTTTGGTGCCGATCCCAATTGGGGTCGGATAGTTGCTGCCGTAGGTTATGCAGGCGTGCACATAGACCCAACTAAAATATCTATCCACATCCAGGGGCTTAAGGTGATTGAAAACACAATGGAATCCTCCACGTTCACAGAGGAAGACCTTCATCAGGCACTGGCCGAAAAAGAGATAACCATTCAAATCAATGTTGGGAATGGCCCAGGAAGTTTCACGGCATGGACCACGGACCTGACTTATCGCTATGTTGAAATCAATGCCCAGTACCGGACCTGATTTTTCATAAAGGAACAAGGGACATTCGAGACCGACAACCTAATTGTAATAAAGCCGATAATATATGTTATGTTAAATAAGATATTTGTCAGTTGTCCTTTGCTGATGCTGACCAGTCTCAACGCCAGAACTTCGGCCGGGTGTTAAACATTTTATCCTATAATTTATTTCGCACCTTTGTGGTTAAGCCAATATTATAACAAGCCCCCTCTTTCTCGAATTATCCAAAACTCTATTTTGAACAGATCGAATTTTTACTCATCATAAACACAAAATTCCTGTTCAATAGCAAAAAACCTCTAAACCGACAAAAAAATGATGGTCTAACTGGTTTTAGGACATAGGAACACCTTGCCCTCCATCATAAAATGCGATACAGGGCAAATTATGAAGACACTTTGCGAAACCTCATGAATCCATGGTTTGCAGGGTAGATTGCTCTAAGTTTCATCTTATTGATATATTCAAATCCTAACTCTCCAATAAACCCATACCATAACTATGGTCTTTGTGATAAATTCATAACTAAAGATATTTTTGTTTGAGAATCCTCAGAACTAAAGGCAAAAAGCGCTATTGATGCATAAATTTTATGGAAAAATATGATGTAATTATTGTTGGAGGTGGTCCAGCCGGATCTACCGCTGGATACATCCTTGGAACCCTTGGGATTCACACCCTACTAATAGATAAAAGTGTGTTTCCGCGGAAAAAACTCTGCGGGGGTGTATTAACACATAAGACGCTCAAGCTCTTGGACCGGGTGTTTAAAGAAACTGATAAAACCATAGAACATGCTGGTGTCATTAATTATTTAACAAATGGGTATGATATATATTTCAAAGATACCTTGATGTCCCATGGAACTTCGAAATACCCATTTATATTTGTAGACAGATACGTCTATGATAATTTTCTTCTACAAAAGGTTAAGGATGCCGGAGTCAAGGTAATTGAAGGTGATAAGGTAAAAAATATTGATCCTGAGCGTAATACTTTAACAACTTCATCAGGGAAGACCTATAATGCACAATTCATCATCGGCGCTGATGGTGTTCATAGTGTCGTGCGCAGATATCTGCCAAGGCATTATATTCACAATAGAAAATGGGAATATAACCTAGCAACAGCATTAGAAATTACTGTTCCTCGAAACGAATTCCAGCAATATATAAAATATCCGATCATTCAATTTGGATATATAGACTGGGGGTATTCTTGGATATTCCCCAACAAGGATGAGATTATTGTAGGACTGGGTGGGTTGAACAGAAAAAATAATAAACAAATCAAAAAGATTTGCTATGAATATATCTCTGCTGTAGCTCCCTCTTTTATAAAGAAAAACCACCAGGCTATAAAGATTTGCGGACATCCGGTGCCAAGCGGAAATTACCTTTCAAAGCCTGTCTATAGAAATGCTATGCTTGTTGGAGACGCTGCCGGGTTCTCTGACCCCATATCCGGTGAAGGTATCTACCAGGCACAAAGAAGTGCAGAAATTGCCTCACTGAGTATATACAACTCATTGAAAAATGAGGTATCGCTCGAAAAGACATATGTACGGCTCCTTAAAAAACATGTCTTCCCTGATCTCTTCTATGCAAAGATCTTAAGATGGTTTATTTTCAAAGCATTAAATAATCTGAATCTTGGTCACATTGAACTGTTGATAAAACGTGGTGAAGATAAGGCAATCGATCTTGTCCATGGCTTAAGAACATATAAATTCTTACGAAAAATTGAAGGGATACATGATGATGTTGTTGTATAGATCAATAGCCCTTGTTATTCAAGGGGTGCAGGGATGAAGACAATGCAAAGCATACTCTTTGAAAAACCTGGTGATCTGAATACCGATGTTTGCATCGATACGGTTAAGCAATATATAAAAGAGCATGGTAAGACCTATGTAGTGGTGGCCTCTACAACCGGAAAAACAGCCCTATCCTTTTACAAAAACTTGAAAGAAACATCGGCAAGACTTGTAATTGTTACCCATAGCGTAGGTTTCAAGGAACCTGGCAAAGACGAATTCGATCAAGATTCAAGAAAATACCTGGTTGAAAAAGGTGTACCCCTCTATACCGGAACCATACTCACACACTCTCTTGAGAAGTCCCTGATGGATAATTTTCACGGCATTTATCCAGGCTATATCATTGCTAATACCCTTCGCAGATTTGGTGAAGGAACTAAAGTTGCAGTCGAAATTGTCATGGAGGCAAGTGACGCCGGTCTTGTACCAGAGGATGCCGAAGTCCTTGCCGTGGCTGGTACAGGCTATGGTGCAGACACGGTGTTGCTCATCAAGGCCAAACCATCAAAGCGCTTCCTGAACCTGGAGGTACTGGAGATAATGGCCAGGCCAAGGGGCAGAAAATAAATAAGTTATTGCAAAGAACAATGATCAGTGTAAATGAAGATAATGAGAATGAATAAAATTGCATTCATCGTACTTATGATAACTGTAGTCCTCTTACTCCCTTTATTGGAGAAGACCGTTTCTGCAGCCAACACAGACACCCCTGATAAACATAAAATATCAAGGATTATTATTGATCCCGGTCACGGGGGGAAGGATCCTGGGGCTATAGGGCCGGCAGGGGAGAAAGAGAAAAATATTACCCTGGACGTGAGCAAAGAACTTGCAGCACGATTGCATGAAGTTGGCTTTGAGATCTTTCTCACACGAAAAGATGACACCTTTATACCCCTTGAAGAACGTACAGCATTTGCAAACAAGAAAAAGGCGGATCTTTTTATCTCAGTTCACGTGAATGCAAACGAGAAAGTGTCATTGAGAGGTGTTGAGACATATTTTCTCAATCTGACAACAGATGCCTCCGCCCTCAAGGTGGCAGACAGGGAAAACGCCATAGCATCCAAGTCAATGAATGCGCTCCAGTTTATCATCAAGGACTTAACGCTTAATGCCAGGATTAATGAATCATCACGGTTTGCCTCATCCATACAGAAATCAATTATCTCATCTCTCGGTAAGGCTGGTCATGTGAATAAAGATCATGGCGTAAAGCAGGCGCCATTTTATGTCCTGATGGGTGCCCAGATGCCTTCCATACTTATCGAGACCGGCTTCATCACCAATGCGACTGAAAGCAAGCTCCTGCAAAAAAAATCTTATCAAAACAGTATTGTAAAAGGGATTATCAGCGGGATCAATTTATATGTCTCAAATTCGATCGTTGCCTTTAACAACAGAAACTTATTGAGAGTGAAAGGCCTTAACTAAATCTTCTATCATTTATTTCATAAAGATCAATGCCAAGATATAGGACCATGCTATGCACAGATATAAATCATTAACTTATTATATTTCAGCCTTTATCCTTGTTTGCTCATTCAGCCTGATTGGGTGGCATTGCGCCCTGGCTGCTGATCAGAAGGTCTTTGCTCTCTGTTATCATTCCTTTCTCGGCAACAAAAGCTTTGCAGGGGATGTATCCATGCAGGAACTCAGGGGGCAGATGGATTTTCTCAAGGACAAGGGATTTCAATTTGTCTCACTCTCGGACTTTCTCAAAGGTACGGTAAAAGGATCACATAACATTCTCATCGTCATCGACGATGGAAATGAAAGTGTGTACCGGGCCTATTATGACATATTCAAACCGAGACATATCAAACCTGTTCTCGCCATCTATCCCGGCATTATCGGAAAGAAGTCCTACGCCCTGACCTGGGAGCAACTCAAAGGGCTTTCACAAGATGGCTGTGACATAGCTTCCCATGGTTTTTACCACCTGCACCTGAACCAGAATCTTTACGATAAGGACAAGACTGCATTCATCAAGGAGATCAATGGTTCAAAAGAGTTCCTGGAGAAAAAACTGGATCTCAAGATCCTTGCCATGGCTTATCCCAACGGCATCCATTCGGAGATCACGAGAAAAACACTGAAAGAGGCAGGCTACAAATGCGCATTTACCATAAAGTGGGGCGCCCTACTCTCTCCCCTTTCTGCCAACAAAGACCCCTTTGAGCTTCCCCGGTATATGATCTATCAGAATAACTGGGGCATGATCTCCAATTCTCTCGTAAAAGCAGCGGGCAATTAAATTCTTCTGTTTCCACTCCAGAGTTGCTCGAATCTTATCAGCCAAGGCTTTCAAAGAAAACGGGGTTTGCATGGTCAGATCCCTATTGTTAGTCATTATCACTGACAAGTTTTTGCCCTAATTCTTCCGCCTTTATCATCAAGGCCTTGTTTGCCTCGATTTCGCCTGCCCCCATGGCGCTACCATAAACCATGCCCACAATGCTTGCCCCAACGAAACCGAATGAATCCTGGAATGTCCTGAGCGCATTGACGCATCCAGAGTCAAAAGGGTCTTCCCCGCCATAACTCATTGCAATGGCGATCCGTTTTCCTGAAAACGGGTCAATTCCATGCGCGGGCAATGCAAAACACCTGTCCATCCAGATCTTGGTCTGGGCAGACATGTTAAACCAGTACACAGGGCTGGCAACAACCCAGGCATGAGCCCCTAACATGTTATTATAGAGTTTCTGCATGTCATCTTTGATAGAACAGCCCTTGCTGCCGGGTTTCTGACAGGCATAGCAGGATTTGCACGGGGATATATTCAGGCCATGGAGAAAGACTGTCTCAACCTTTGCACCTGCTGATCTGGCGCCCTTGGCTATCTGCTCAGCCAGTAATGCACTGTTTCCCTTTTTCCGTGGACTGCCTAAAATCACCAGGACCTTCTTCTTATCCGTCATGATGGTTCTCCTTAAGAAATAATTACCCAAGAAATAGTTATCTGCTTTTATCAGGGCTGAATCAGGGCACTCATTTTCTCTTTATCCTTACTATTTCTTATCTTTCAACATGCTAGCCAGTTTTGCAAAAGGATTATGGGTCATGGTATCAGTCTGATCTTGCAATTGTTCCGTTCCATCACCATCGTTGTCATACCTCCCATGCTCATTGTCATGGCAGTACACACACAGGTTCTCCCAGTTGCTGCCGTCAGACGGGTTGTTGTCATGGTTGTGGTCCTTGTGGTGTACAGTGAGCATGTTCAGGTTCTTGATGGTAAAGTGCCTGCCGCAGCGGGCACATACCCATGGATGAATCTTCAAGGACTGTTCGCGGTAGCCCTTCAAGCGCTCGGCATTGAGCCGACGGGCCTTAGCCACGAACTGATCCATCTCCTCTTTTGTTAACTTGGTTGCTCCTGTCTTGCCGGGCTTTGAGCTTTTGAAATCCATGTTCAAATCTCCCAAAAAAGTCTGTTCATTTATAGAAAAAGACCAATAATATTTCTAAGTCTTCGATGCAGTTACATGATAACCGATCTTCTTGTCTTCCTCTACGGTATGACGAGCAAACCAACCCTCCAGAAATCGGATTACGTCGTCAATGGTACCTTTATCATTCAGAAAGTTCTGCATGCGTTTTGAATATTCATCCAACAGAGCTGCATGTGCCTGCTGCTGACGCTCAATTTCAGGATATTTGGTCAGAAACATGATGTTTTCTTCACTCGCAAAATGGTATTCTATGTATTTACCGAGCTCGGTCAATAAACGCACGGCAATTGCCTTCTTGTTGCCATATTCTTGAACGATGTTGAGGCGGTTGATCAGTTTTACAAAATCTTTATGTTGACTGTCGATTTCTTCTATATCAGTAAAATATTCATCTTTCCATTCGATCTGATGCATATTTCCACCTCCCGTCCTATGCATCATAGTGCATATTCCTCATGGACCTGGCAAGGGGTCAAATGAAGATATAAATCATCTACGGTCCATACTTCAATGAGGAGGGGTTGATAGAGAAACCGCTCTTTCTCTTGAGCAGTGCTTATGGTTATTTTTTCTTGCCTCCGAAGAGTCCTTGAAGCGTACTCCCCGCACCCTTTACTACCCCTGCAGCCGCATCCACACCCTCTTTCCCAAGGGAAGCTGCTCCTTTGGCAACCCCGATGATACTAATATTGAGGAGATCGGCCATGGAGAAGGCAATCCGTTGCTTCATGGTCTCGTTCAGCGAGAACGTGGGATTGTTGATGTCACCTTCCAGGACAAAGTCCAGGGTAATACTGTTTCCTTTGTCCTTCAGGAATGTCAGCACAGCATCACGGGGGACTCCCATGAAGGTGCCCATAATACCTTTTGACGGGGCGAGTGTCAGGTTTGAGATGGTCATCCTCCCGGGTGCCTTCAGCCTGTTCTTGCGCACATCCGATTGCAGATCAAGGTCGAAGGTGCCCTTATTAACACCCGTATCATTTGCCTTTATGAGATAAGGTTCTATGGCCTTCATATCCACTTTTCTGAGCTGCAGCTTAACGGAGGAATCTTTGGTAGAGAGATCAGCCCATCCTGAGATATCAACACGGCCATCCTGATGAATCCCTTTCACTACCCCCTTGATAGTAAACTTGCTCCTGGCATTCAGTGCCGGGGCGACCATGTCATCTATAGTTACCTGGATTTTTTCCAGCCTTATCTTCAAAGGATGCCGAGCTACTGTGGCATCAAAGAATTCCACTATGCCATCTTTCAGTATGATGTTTCCAATAATCACTTTATAAGGGGAAACAGCCGGTGTCAAAGTCCTTTCAGGGTTAACTTTTTTAGACAACAGGCTTGGGAGCATAAGCAGCTTACCTGCCTTGGTCCGATAGAGAGAAATATAGGGGTTTGCTACAGTTATGGAATGGATACGATACTGCCCGGAAAACAAGCTTCGAAAACTGGGGACTATGGTTACACGATCTGCCCGAATCGTATCGGTTGCAGGCCAGCTGCTCGATCCCTTTATTCGAAGTCCGTCGATAACTACAGCGGTCCAGCCCACCCGGATATCATGAATCTCACTGTCAGGGCCCAGGGCACCAACGACCTTTCCCTTCAGGATTCCCAGTGAAACCCGAAAGCCGACAATGCCGCCAACTATCAGTATGATGAGAGTCAACAGGCCGAGCAACCACCAACGATTTCCTTTTTTGTCAGACATGGATATACCCATTATTATAGTAGGATCTTGCCAATAAAATACAAGTAGTCAGTTTTATCAAGATAAGGGCCTACTTCAGACATTGAAAAATGTCCATGCACCAGAGACACACAGCACAGGGCTCGTTGTTGATGTAACAGTCCTGGCTGAAATCCTCTCCATCCACATAATCACACAGGGCAAAGTTACAGTTGAAACAGAACGGATAATCGTATTTAAGGACATTACGCCTGAAGTTATTGAAGTCCTTGCCGTTCCAAATATCCAGGATCATTCTGTCATTTAGACTTCCGAACGACTTCGGCCCTACCGCTTTCTGAAGTCCGTTGATAAAACACCTGTATTGATGCCAAAGGAAGTAACATGGATGAATGAGACCATCCACTGATATAAAAACACATCCCTCTTCCATAAAATCACACCTGCGGGCACTCTTGGGAACAACCCCGGGGAGCTTTAAATCAAGCCCGGTCAGAGAGGCTGACTCACGGGCCTTTTGAAAGATTGCCTCGGTTTCTTCCACCCATGAGTGCTCCATGTAAAAAAGTTTCTGGATGTTCAATGTCACGCCTCTGCTGACTGCGTCAACCATCATGGAGTCCACCAGTTCGATTATCTGCTTGTCTTCAGGGCTCTTTTCATACTTCATATAAACATCGTGGTAACGCCTGATATCCAAGCCCTTTCTTTCTGCCTGCTGCTGATATTCGAAGAAGACAGCAACTGACTCGTCTAGATTTGCATTATAGACTGTCTGAGAAACAAGGTCGGGATGGTATGGAAAGAGATGTGTTACAAGAGCGAAGTCCACACCCATGGATCCTGCCCATAGGATAGTATCAGGTAGCTCTTCTATGTTATCTCTTCTCAGCACGAACTCGATACCGATTTCCAAGACGGCGTTATGTTGGATCCTTGCAAGACGCAATGACTGCAGGGCATTGTGGACACCTGAAAGTTCCCCGCCTTTTCGGATGAGTCTGAACCCTTCAGGATCAACGGCGTCTATAGACAGGCAGATCTTGTCCAACCCTGCATTGATGAGATCCCGAGCAATCTTGTCGTCGATCAAGAGGCCGTTTGTCTGGAAGCCAACCCAGCTTCCCGGGGGCATTTTTTTCTTTGCCATCCGGATGAATTTGTTCAGGTCAGGATGGAGCAACGGCTCGCCTATGCCATTGAGTATCAGGACCTCCGCAGTAGGTAAAGCCGGGAGCAGGGCATTAAATAAATCAAGGGTCATGTCTTGTTCGCAAAAGGAATCTTTGCAGATGTTTTTCAAACACATGGGACATTGCAGGTTGCAGCGTGTCGTAATTTCAACGATCAGTTTAGTTGGGTGTGGTTTAAGCGCAGGAGATTCGTCAAAAGTCGTCAAAAATCATTCCTCGATGCTCATATCAACGATCTCCAGATCAAAGAGATTAATGGACAGGAGCCTTCCCCGCAGCGTTGTCCCTTCACCCAGAAGAACCTTTACGGCCTCAGCCACTTGGATGCTTGCCACCAGTGCCGGCGAAAAGCAAGGATTGCCCAGTTCTGCTTCAACACCCTTTTCCGAGGTGTATCCGCTGTAAAGCTTCTGCAAGGTCCTGTCCCCGGGATACTGTGTAGTCACCTGGCCGTACCAGCCGGCTATGCTCCCGTGAATCAATGGTATGTTCATGGATTCGCAGACATCGGCAAGGACCAG
This sequence comes from uncultured delta proteobacterium, assembly GCA_963785235.1. GTDB lineage: Bacteria > Desulfobacterota > Desulfomonilia > UBA1062 > UBA1062 > MWEI01. Next base: position 407,332 of record CAWAUM010000005.1, read on the forward strand.
CCGCATTGGGATGCTGTCCAGGGCGTCCATCACAACCTGGGCCTGATTTAGAAGGTCTGCGCCGTTATCCTTGGAAAAGGCCTTTTGAAGGGGGATGACCGTGACAGCAGGGTTTATCTCCCCTACCCTTTGGGCCGCTGCTGCTACCTTTGATCCCCCCAGAGTTGTTAGAGTGGCATAGAGCTGGCGATTCAGGTTGTGTTCCTCAAAGACATCAGGGTCAATACAGATAATCCTTCCTATACCGATACGGGCCAGTTCTTCGATGATGTACCCGCCAAGCCCACCGCAGCCAATCACTGCTGCACAACTTTTGAAAAGCCTCATTTGCTGTTGCCCGGATATGGTTTTCTGATTTTTTTTATAGCGTTCAGGAAGCAAATCCATGGAGAGAATCACTTCCTCCACCTGGATAAAGGAGAGGCCGAATTTCATGACAGCAGCTTCCTGATTGGAAAAAGTAATGAAACCCTCTGCGGCATGGGTGCGTAGGAAGTCATGAAGCAGTTTCATCAGCCGCCTCCCACAGGCGGGAATATGGCAAGGGTATCCCCTTCCTTCAAAACAGTTTCAAAATCAGCGTGTCTGCTGTTGACAAAAATAATGGCAGCCTCTTTTTCAAGGATGTTCAGCACGGCTACAACATGGCGGACCACCATGCCTTCATCTCCCTCCATTACCTTCTGGTCAAAGCGTCCGTGGCGGAGTGTTGTAAAGAGTTTTACTGTTATCTTCATCTTTTAAGGTCATGTGTACAATAATAAGGCCGTGCCCGGACGGTGCAATTATGCTCATCGACCCGGCACGGCCTTGAAGTTCATTACCAGTTAAACAAAGAGTCCATTTCCTCATCCTTTACCTGGAAGGTTATGTTATGCGGCCCCACAGGATCAGTGTAGAAAAATCGTGGAAGCCGGTCGTCCTCCTTTGTGAAACCTGCCTTGGCATTGAAATCGCGTTCCATCTTAAGCACTTTCTTGCCCAGGGCCGTTACATCATCGCCCGTGAGGTTCCAGCCATAGAAGGCATTCAGGAGGTCGATGAGGGCCTGGAAGGTTTCAGGCTGGTCAAGAACGGCAAAGGCGATGAACAGGCACATACCTGTAGAGTCGATGGCAGCGGTTGCTATCTGGAGGTTCCGGGACAGCTCCACCTGTCCTTCCGGTTTCAGCGGATCAACAAACCCGCCGTTCTTCAGGATGTTGGTTGCAATTGCATACCCGGCGGTATGGTCTGCGCCCATAGGTGTAGTGGCATACGTCACACCGATGCCCTGGATGGCCCTGGGATCATAGGCCGGAAGCGCCTGGTTCTTCACAACCGGCACCTTCTCAACGCCAAACACCTTGCCAGCCACTGCAGCGCCGCTGCCCAGAATCTTGCCCAGTGGTGTGCCCTTGCCGACTTCCTTGATGAGCTCAATGGCAGCCTTGGCATCGCCGAACTTGGCAATACCCGCCTGCATGGCGACTCCGATGGTTACCCCCATTTCGATTGTGTCCAACCCGAAGTTGTCATCCATGAAGTCCATCTGGGCAATGGCATCCGGGTCATCGATGCCGCAGTTGCCGCCATGGGCCCACACCGTCTCATATTCGGGCTGCTTGGTGACAAAGTGCCCGTCCTTGTCAACAAAGGTGCCGGAGCATCGGATCACGCAACCGCGGTGGCAGGCGTGCGTGGCATTGCCGCCGCGTTTGGTTTCCATGTCGGCAAAGGTCTCGCCGCTTATCTTGGATGCCCCTGCAAACTGACCGTCTTTAAAGTTGTAGCCGGGGTAACCGCCTGCCTCGTTGATGATGTTGGTGAGAACATTGGTACCGTATGCAGGCAGGGCCTGGCCGGTGACTGCGTGAGAGGTAAGCCCTGCCACAAACACCTTGTTAGCGGCACGAAACTTTTCAGGATCTTTGGGCTCGCGGTTCTTGAGACCCGTATCGTCCAGCACGATAACTTTGACTCGCTTGGCCCCCATCACAGCCCCAACACCGCCTCGTCCTGCATGACGTGAAGGGCGAACCTCCATGTCTGTTATGGCTATTGAAGATGCCGCGAGCTTCATCTCTCCAGCCGGACCGATAGAGATGCAGGTGATCTTGTCACCATAGGCCTGCTTCATCTTGTCCACCAGGTCGTAATTGGGGAGCAGCTTCAGGTCATTATCCTTCTCGATCTTCACGCCATCTTTGTTGATAATGACCTTGTAGAGATCGTCACCTTCGGGTTTGCCTTCGAAGATGATAGCTGCATAACCCAGACGAGCCAGGACCTGGGCACCCTGCCCGCCCGAATTGGCCTCCTTGATGCCGCCTGTGAGCGGGCTTTTGCATCCAACCGAGATGCGCCCCGACATGGATGCGGCTGTGCCGCTGAGAAAACCTGGCGCAATGACCAGCTTGTTCTCTTTGCCTAAGGGGTGGCACAGCGGCGGAACCTCTTTGGAGATGACGCATGAGGTCATGGCCCTGCCCCCCAGGCCTGCATATTCGCCAAGCCCTTCAACCTTGAACTGCGGGCCCCCCTTGGACCCCATATCAATCCTCAGTATCTTATCCATGTGACCCTCCTTTTTTATGCAGCCTAACTAGTTAAAATATAAGGGTCTGACCAGGTTGAGTCAATGGGCAGTAGGTGGCTAACAGACGAATAATATTATAAATATGCAATTGAAAGCATATTAATGCTATACTGGTTCGTCTGGGTAAAAAGCAAAACACACGCTCAAAATGTCTAGAAGCGCTATTTTACAGTTCGCAGCAAACCATCAGTAAGGTAGGGCCGATGAAAAATCCCCTTTGCATGAAAAAATGCAAACCATTTGTCCACTTTATTTTGTAAACTGCATTCCTATCCGTAATGCCTACCCCTCCAATGCCGCCTTCAGGTCGGCAATGATGTCGCCAGCATGCTCAATGCCCACGGAGAGTCTGAACAGGGTCTCGGTAATGCCGATGCGGATCCGCTCTTCCGCAGACATAGTAGAGTGCGAGGTGAGAGAAGGAGAGGTGATGGTGGTCTCAACGCCACCCAGGCTCACCGCAGGCTTGATAAGCTTGAGGTTCCTCACGAACCGGTTCGGGTCAAGCTTCTCAGGGTTAATGTCAAAGGAGAGCATGGCCCCATAACCGCTCATCTGCTTTTTGGCAATGTCATGGCCGGTAAAGCCCGGCAGGCCAGGGTAGTTTACCCACATTACTTCATTGCATCCCTCAAGAAACTCGGCAATTTTCTGGGCATTGGCTGACTGGCGCTCCACGCGCAGAGACAAGGTCTTGAGACTCCTCTCCAGGAGGTAGCAGTCTTGTGCATTCAGGGTCCCGCCCAGGTGACGCGCCAGCATACGAACGGACTCAGCCTTGTCCCTTGAGGCAAGCACGGCACCGCAGCAAAGGTCACTGTGCCCGCCCAGGTACTTGGTGCCGCTGTGCACCACAATGTCGATTCCCAGCGAAATGGGGTTCTGGAGTATGGGCGAGGCAAAGGTGTTGTCAATGATGGTAATGATGCCTTTCGCCCTGGCGAACTCCGCTACCTTCCTTATGTCTATGATACTGAGTAATGGGTTGGTGGGCGATTCGATGACTATCACCCGGGTATCTTTGGTGGCTGCCCTGCACAAGGCATCGGCATCCGTTGCGGCAAAGGTATGGCTGATGCCCAGGTTCTTGAAATCGTCCGTGGCAAAGGAGTGGGTCCCTCCATAGAGCTCGTCCATGAGCACCACATGATCTCCTGCCCTGGCAAAGGCCAGGATGGCCGTGCTCATGGCCGCCATGCCCGAGCTGAACAAAACCCCTGCCTGTGCTCCCTCCAGGGCGCAGAGCTTGCTCACCACCGCCTCCTGGTTAGGGGTGTTAAAATAGCGCGGATATGGAGCCTTTTCCCTGTCAAGGTAGGAGGTGGCAGACGAGGTGAAGATGGGGGTGTTTATGCCGCCCGTAATGTCGTCCCTGTATGTCCCGCTATGCACGCAAAGGGTTTCTTTTTTCATGATTCGCATCCTTCCGAAAGTACAAGACATGAAGTGTCAGCAGGTCATTTGGCCGGTGATGCCTTGCAGTCATTGCCCTCATGGCTCCACGATGTGATTGTTCCGGTTTGATCCAGAACAAAACTGGTTTTACACCACAAGATCTTCTTATAAATATCCGGGGTATCAATGTAATTTTCAGGTAATATGGATAAATACGGCTCCCCGACATTTTTTTCCACGACACGGTACCTGCTGTATTCAATTACTGTTCTCCCATCCGGAAGGTTATAGCTTTTGTTCGGTTGTCCAAAAACCAATACCAGGTCTTCTTCATTTGAACCGATCAAGGCATTCAACGCCTTTTCATAATTTCTGGTGGTTGCACACCCTGATACAAGTATCAATAAGATGAGAATTATTCTCTGCCATCCCCTCATGTGTCCATGTCCTCTCCAGCTTGCATATTACTAAAATATTGTTGTGCCTGCCTTTGTCAAGGGGAAGCATAACCAGGATTATGTGGAGATATCACATGAAGTGGCCTGTCTTGCATTACGGAAAAATTGTCTTAGTATATGCCTAGGAGGAAAAAGTGGAGTTTATGGAAAGCATTATTGTTCAACATCCATAAATTGAGCGATATCAGAAAAAAATATTTCTCACTTTTTACCGTTTGCATTATGGATATAGAAAGGAAGCCGATTGCGTCTGATGTTGATCTGTTTCCTGGCCCGCCATTTTATCATAATGATAAAGATAGGCCATCAGGGACTTCCTACTCCATCGACCTGAAGATTTAATTGATATATTCGTATTTATTAAAAGATAATAGTGACATATTTTTTCTGAAGCTATACAAGATGCTGCACATGTACAGCAAGTCATGTGCATGTACTGGATTAACCATCTATCTGAATCTGGCGGCGGGTGAAGGGAAATGTCAGCATCTGATTACAGAATGCAACTGGATTTCAAGACTTGGATCGCCGTATCTGGGACATTATTTTCATGGAACCAGGCGTGATCAATTAATGAATAATCAGCACATGGTTGCGATAGAAACGTTTTATTCATAGGAGACCACAAATGGATAATCTTATTATCCGTCAAGTAGAATCATCTGATTATCAACCCATTATCTCTGTGCTTAATGATTGGTGGGGTGGCCGGAATATGAGCGACATGCTCCCAAAGCTCTTTTTTGTCCACTTCCGGAACACAAGCTTTGTGTCTGAATGTAATGGAAAGATAGTGGGTTTTCTCATCGGATTCTTATCACAAACTTTTCCAAACCAGGCTTATATCCACTTTGCAGGGGTTCAACCTGATTGTCGGAGGAAAGGACTTGCGGGCAATATCTACAGACATTTTTTTGAAATTGCCCGGGAACATGGCTGTAAATTTGTCCGCAGTGTTACCTCGCCGGTTAACAAAGTATCCATTGCATTTCATCTTCGCCTGGGTTTCAGCATTGAGCCGGGTGACAAGTTCATAGAAGGTATTTCAGTGACTGAGAACTATGATGGGCAAGGCAGTGACCGGGTTCTGTTTGTAAAATCCCTCAGTGCATAACAAACGCATCCAGATTGTCGCAAGGGAAATCGGGGATAGGTTCACAATGAACTTACCCTATCTTTTTGAAATATAAACCACTTTTACGGTTACTTCCCATCCAGCACTTTTCTGATGGTTTTTGCCAGGTCTTCGATTTCAAAGGGCTTCATTAGAAATTCTCGAATGCCAAGCTCCTTTGCTTTCTCTTCTGTCATATGCTCACTATACCCGGTGCACAGGATAATCGGGATGTCCGGGCGTATTTTCATAAATTCCTGGGCAAGCTTGTCACCTGTCATGACCGGCATGATAATGTCTGTAATTACAAGATCAAACTGGTCGGGGTGTTTCTGAAAATGATCAAGGGCCTCGATACTGCTTGTCCTTGTAACAACACGGTATCCCAGGTATCTCAGGCGCTCTTTCGTTGCCTTTACAAGAATCTGTTCATCATCAATGAACAGTATCCGTTCGGTTCCATTCAGGGAAGGAGTCTCGGCCCGGGATGTCACTGCCTCTTTTTTGAATTCAATTTCCGGTAGATATATCTCAAAGGTGGTTCCTTCTCCGGGCAAGCTCTTACAAGTGATAGTCCCTTTATGGCTTTTCACAATCCCATGCACAACCGACAAACCTAGGCCAGTACCCCGGCCTTTTTCTTTTGTAGTAAAGTAAGGATCAAAGATCCGCTCCAAGATATCAGCGGGCATGCCATGTCCTGAATCAATTATGGAAAGCCTTAAATAAGGTCCGGGTGGCAGACCCAGGGTAAGGGACTCGGACCCCTCATGTATTTCACATTTATTCAAGATGATTTCCAGTAACCCACTCTTGTCACCAATTGCTTGAGCTGCATTGGAGCAGAGGTTCATCATCACCTGGTGAATCTGGGTGGAGTCGGCCATGACACGGCCACTTGCAAGAAAGTTCTGACGGATCTCAATGGATTTGGGCAGGAGCGCACTGAGCATCTTGAGTGAATCCTTGATGGTGGCATCAAGCTTAAGTTGAACAAATTCGTGTTTGGTCCGACGGCTGAAGGCAAGAATCTGTTTCACCAGCTCTCTCGCCCTGTTGCTTACCTTGAGTATCTCATCAATATTTTTACGCACCTTCTCAAGATCTGATACACCAAGCATTCCCCGCTCCGCGTACGCTATTATGGCTGATAGGATATTGTTGAAATCATGTGCTATTCCGCCAGCTAGTGTCCCTAGGGCCTCCATTTTGTGCGACTGGATGAGCAGGGCCTCGAGCTTCTTTCTTTCTTCTTCGGCCTGCTTGCGTTCCGTGATATCCAGTGAAACATTGGCTAGAAACAATGGCGCCCCGGTCCCCGGATCTGTTATGGTAAATGTTATGGCATGCACGTCCGTAATGTTACCGGTTTTGAGGTTGCGGAATTGCAGGTCACCTTCCCAAGTGTCGCCTGACAACAGAGCAGGCAGGATCTCTGTCTGCACCATCTCAAGCAAATGGGAGGGTATAACATCAAGGATATTGGTATGTTGTACATTTTCAGGGTCGATACCCAGCATTTTACTGCCTGCTTCATTGAGAAAGACCATTTTTCCGTCGAGGGAGGCCAGATTAACAAGCTCATTGCTGTACCTGACAACAGAAGCCAGTTTCTGCAGTTCTTCTTCAACCTGTTTACGCTCTGTGATATCTTCAAATGTTTCTATGGCCCCCACAAGGTCTCCTGCAGTATTCCTAATAGCGGCTGCAGTAAAACGGAGCCATTTCTCCTTTCCCCCGAGTGAAGGAAAATAATCGGTGGCTTCATAGGCCTCATTGATCAATGGAGATTTACTGTACTTGCTGGGATACCACACGTGAATTGTATCTTCTGCACCATCAACAATAAGATCTGCCATACACGGCCTTTGGTCGTCATAAAAGGCCTTCCAGTGATCACAGGTGCCTACCATGTCTTGAAATTTCATTCCACTCAAATGCTCCAGGGCCTCATTCCAGGAAATGACCCTATGTTCCTTGTCAATGACAAAAGTAGCAATCGGGGAGCCATGAAGGATGATCTGCAGTCTCTGTTCGCTCTCTTTTAGCGCCTCTTCAGCTTGTTTACGCTCTGTTATGTCTCGAATAACACCATCATAGGCAATAAGGGTTCCAAATAGATCATAATGGAGCACCGGTGTGTTGCTGACCCATCGGACACTACCATCCTTGCGTCTTATACGATGTTCGAGGGGGCCTATGTTTGTTCCTTCGAGAATCTTTAAGGCATGATCTCGGACCAGATCCTGGTCTTCTTCCACTACCATGTTGAACCACAGGAAAGGATCACTCTCAAACTCGAGCGCTGTGTACCCGGTCACGGGTTCACAGACTGGGGTGTGCAATGTTTTCACTACAATTCCGGCTTCTACTTCAACAGTGAAGATGTAATCGCTAATGGCCGAGGTTATCCGGCGATACCTCTCTTCACCCTCCTGTAGGGCCTCCTTTATTTGATGATTATCAGAATTTGATTTTTCTAATTCAGCTATCTCCCGACGTGCTTCTATCAACTCTGTTATGAGCTGTTCCCTTGTAACATTTTCATAATTCACGGTTTTATCTCCCACCATGAAACCAGAAATTTGCACTTCTTGAAATCGTATTTGTTCATGAAGATTATATTACCTCCCAGATATTATAACATGAACTTATACGAAAACCACTGTGTGCTGCTCAGGTTTGATCCATACTGCGTGCTTGTGTATAGGTGCCTATTATCACTAATGTAATGAATACAATTGTCTTGAATATCTGGTCAAGCTCAAGCTGGTTTGATTTTGCCGGTGCCCCGACTAAGCTGGAAAGCAGTATTATGCTCAATGCAGTCTATAATTATGTCCAAGCAGATGGGATTGCTGACTACAGGAAAGGCATTTCCATTCATATGGCAAAAATATTCCCATGCGACATGTATTATGAGCATACAATATTGCTAACAAATTGATATTCCGACATCAATATTGTGGCAACCAATTTGCAATAAAAACTTAGACTCTGCACAAGAGAAATGATTTCCTTTTAATGAAGGATGCATTTTTTTTATAGAAGCATGGTCATTTTTTTCATGGAGTTCTACATGGGGATTGCTAGGTCAAGGAAGACCTGCGGGTTTTCTTTGTTTATCATACTGGTTTGTTCCATCTTTTTTCTCTCCGGAAAAGGATATGCAAAGGAGTGGGAATGGCAGAATCCCCTTCCACAAGGCAATAATCTTAATTCAGTCTGGAGCAATTCATCCAATGATGTCTATGCCGTAGGGTATAACGGCACAATCCTGCACTATGACGGCACCACCTGGAGCACTATGGCCAGTGGCACTACCAGCGATCTCTGGTGCATCTGGGGCAGCTCTGGCAACAATCTTTTTGCAGTTGGAAATAATGGAACTATCCTTCATTTTGATGGCAGTTCATGGACCACCATGTCCAGCAAGACCACAAATTACCTCTGGGGTATCTGGGGCTCTTCAGGCAGGGATGTTTTTGCAGTAGGATATAATGGTACGATCCTTCATTATAACGGCACCGAGTGGACCAGCATGAACAGTGGAACGAAGTCAACCTTGAGAGGGATCTGGGGAAATTCGAACACTGAAGTCTATGCTGTAGGATATGATGGTACAATCCTTCATTACAACGGTACCTCATGGGACATCATGAACTCCGGATCACACAAAGCCCTGTTAGGGATCTGGGGCGTCTCAAACAGTGATATCTTTGCAGTTGGATACGATGGCACTATGCTTCATTTTGATGGCACATCCTGGAGTATCATGGATTCGGGCACCCATAAGGACCTTCTCAGTATATGGGGAAGTTCTGCAAAGAGCGTATATGCCATAGGTGATGGAGGGACGATCCTTCATTTTGATGGCAGCACATGGACCCCAATGGTAAGTGATAGAACAAGTAATATCTATGGTATCGGTGGTGTTTCGGATAAGAGTATTTATGCAGTAGGGGCTGGAGGGATGGTTTTAAACTATGACGGCAGCGAATGGGCCTCCATCACAAATGGCAAAAAGAATAAACTGTTAGCCGTTTTGGGAAACTCGAAAAACGACATACTTGCTGTTGGTGGTGAAGGTACAGTCTTGCGCTATGATGGTAATATCTGGAATTCCGAAAACATTGGGACTAATATCTCCCTTAACTCCATCTGGAACGGACCGGGAAGCGATATCTTTGCTGTAGGAAATAATGGTGCGATCATTCACAGCAACGGTGGGGTATGGAGCAGCATGGCGAGCGGTACGACCAATATCCTCACAGGGGTATGGGGAAACTCGGAAAATGATGTATTTGCCGTTGGTTATAACGGAACAATCCTTCACTATGACGGCACCCTATGGAGTTCGATAAGCAGCGGAACAACATTAAACCTCACACAGGTCTGGGGCATTTCAGAAAACAATGTATTTGCCATTGGAGAAAGAGGAACCATACTTCACTTTGATGGTGCCACATGGACCAGCATGTTCAAAGGCACCCATAACACGTTATTGGGGATCTGGGGCAACTCGGCAAACGATGTCTTTGCCGTAGGAGAGGCCGGCACTGTCCTGCATTATGACGGCACTGCCTGGAGCCCCATGAACAGCAGGACAACCTCGCTTCTCAATGGTGTCTGGGGCGGTTCGGGAAGCGATGTATTTGCTGTCGGCGAAGAAGGCGCAATCCTCCATTATGACGGAACCGAGTGGAACACGATGAGCAGGGGGACACGTAACTCTCTCTACAAGATCTGGGGCTGTTCAGACGATGTATTTGCTGTTGGCGATGCAGGGACAATTCTACACTACAATAAATCAGAGATTCAATCACCCCCCCCCTCTTTACCTCGGGTCTTAGATGTAGCCGATTCAACTGTTCTCAAGGGTGAAACTAGTGTTGTTGCCGGAGTCTATAAAGACGAGTCAACAATGTTGAACACCTCTTTGCAAAATTCCGGAAATGAGTCATCCAAGAACTCCGACGTTCAGAACAACATCTCCTCTCAACCGGTAACTTCTAACGAGGAGAGCACATTAATAACCTCTCAGGAAAATGCTGCTACTGATACAGGGGTAATAGTATCCAGCAGTATCTCAGGTGCACCTTCACATAAACTCGATGCCGGCAATAACCGGCAGGTCGTCATGGCAAGCAGCGTACCTTCTGATGAGGCAGTGTCACCTAATAGAAAAAAATTAATCTCATCCACAAGCAAACTTGAAGATGGAACCTCCAAGCCAATAGTGCGTAGTGAGGGTGTACTTTCTGTTCCCATAAATACTAAAGGAACTGTTTCCTCAAGCCTTGGCCCAAATAAGGTGTCTGATCCAAAAAGAGGGGGAGCAGAAAGGAAAGAACGCGGCGAAAACAGCCCTAACTCGGCAAATATTTTATATGATCAATTTATTAAGGAGATGGCTCTTGTAATCCTTGCTGCCTTGGTTCTCCTGGGTGTTTTAAGCATCTACCGGAGACTTGGGAGTAACTGAGTAGCTGTAATTATATTTTTGCTATGATTAAAAGCAGAAAGCAACATATTATAATAATAGATAAAATAGTATAATTAAATTACAATTTACCAGATATTTAAATTGCTCAGATTAAGCAACAAGACATTTTGTTAAAGGTGCAATAAGTAAGCATCGACATGAATGATCGTTGTACCTCTGAAAACCACCCTGCAATGAATACCTAGTACTGTTATACTACGCCTTAAACCTTGTACCCTCCGAGCCATTCATGTACATATTCGAGAATATATGACCCAGATTAAAATACTTCCTCAGGACCTTATTAACCAGATCGCTGCCGGTGAGGTCATTGAACGCCCTGCTTCCGTAGTGAAGGAACTGGTGGAGAATGCGATTGATGCCGGGGCAAAAAGCATAGCTGTGGAGATGGAAGGTAACGGTCTTGAACTTATCCGGGTCTCGGATGACGGCTCCGGGATGGGTGAGGAAGAGCTGGAGCTTGCCATTAAGCGTCATGCAACGAGCAAGATCAGCACGGTTGACGATCTCTTTGCCATCCGGACGCTCGGCTTCAGGGGAGAAGCACTGCCGAGCATACTTTCGGTTAGCAAGTCTGTAATATCCTCAAGAAAGCATCAATCACCCTATGGCTATTCTATTGATATGGAGGCAGGTTCTATATCAAGGCGCACAAAAAAAGGTATACCTCCTGGAACCATAGTTGAGGTGGCTGACCTTTTCTTTAATACCCCTGCACGCCGGAAATTCCTCAAGACAGCGGCCACGGAGCAGAGAAACGTTATTGATGTGGTGTCACGCTATGCACTGGCCTACCCGCATGTACGTTTTACCCTCCACGTCAATAACAGGACAGTCCTGAGCCTCCCTGCCCAGTCAAGCCTGCAGGACCGTGCATCAAATGTGCTTGGAACCAAGCAGTCAGCAAACCTTATCCCGTTCATGCGGGAACTTCCCGGTATTACCATACATGGGCTTATGGCCACGCCCAATGAGACGAGGCAGAACCGCTCGGGTATTCATGCGTATGTAAACAACCGGTCTGTCAGGGATGTGTTGCTGAGTTCTGCTGTTATTGAAGGTTACAGCGGCATGCTCATGAAGGGTAGATACCCCATAACCGTACTCTTTGTTGAGGTGGACCCGGCTGAAGTGGATGTGAATGTACACCCTGCAAAGGCAGAAGTAAGGTTCATGCATGCTTCTGCGGTGTTCGGCTTTGTGGCAAAGACCCTGAAGGACACCCTCGTGCCCGGTAAGGTGGCAGAGGCAGATTATCCTGGGATTACCTCATCGCCTTTGCCCCAACGTAATGACAAAACAGGGCACACATTCTTTGAGGTACGCGAAGGCATGTCGGTTGTGTATGGTCCCAAGGCACTTGACCGGGCAAAGACAGCTAGTCTCTTCAGCGATCCTCCCCTGCCGGAACGGGTTGTATTCACTTATTCCGACAAGGCAATTATCGGCATGCTGCATGCCACTTATGTCCTGCTCCAGGACGATTCGGCAATGTATATCCTTGACCAGCACGCCGCCCACGAGCGGATAACCTATGAACGGCTTATGGCCCTGCACTCAAAAGGTCCTTTGAGCACCCAGCTCCTGTTGAACCCCATTATCATGGAGCTAAGCCCTCAGGAATTCAAAGCCTTTGAGGAGGTTTCCGGGCAGATACGTGCAATCGGCATAGATTGCGAGCCATTTGGAGGCAATACAATCTCCATACGTTCAGTGCCTCCACCTTTAGGTGAGTCGGATATCACCGGGGCGGTTTACGGGCTTATCCATGCGTTCATGGACGGCGAACTGCCTGTACAAACGCATGGCAATGACCGCTTCAACTCCATGATCGCCACCATTGCCTGCCATGCAAGCGTACGCGCAGGTAAAAAACTTACTCTTCCAGAAGCCGCCAAGTTGCTAGGCGAGCTTGACAAGGTAGGTTCACCGCTTACCTGCCCTCACGGCAGGCCATTATTCAAAAAGATCACGAGAGAAGAGATTGAACGATGGATAGGCAGGAGGGTCTGATCGTCATAACCGGGCCAACCGGTTCGGGCAAGACAGCCCTTGCACTTGAGCTTTCCCTTAAACATGCCATTGAAGTAATCTCTGCCGATTCCATGCAGGTTTATCGTTATATGGACATCGCTACTGCCAAGCCAAGCCCTGAAGAGCGTGCCCTTCTTGTCCACCATCTCATCGACGTGGTGGACCCTGACCAGGAATTTCAGGCAGCAATGTTTATAAAGAAGGCACGGGACAGAATTGCCGAGGTGAAGTCCAGAGGGAAGATACCGATTGTGGTCGGTGGAACCGGTCTTTATATCAAGGCACTCATATATGGCTTGGCCCCTGCACCTGCCCGCATGGATAAGCTGCGGGAGGCCTTGAGATCAATCATTGACCGCAAAGGCATTCACTATCTGGAAGCAATACTGCTGAGGCTCGACCCTGATACGGCATCCGTGATCAGGAAGAACGATGCAATACGGGTCATACGATCCCTGGAGATCATCTTTCTGACAGGACGCAAGACAAGCGACATCTATGCAACACACCGCTTTTATAAGCCTTTGTTAAATGCACAGATCGCCTGCATCATGCCGGAACGCGACCTGCTCTTCAGGGACATCGATTCGAGGACAATAAAGATGTTCGATAGCGGGCTTCTGCATGAAACACAGAGACTCCTTGAAATGGGCTACAGCACTGAGCTGCGCTCCATGCAGACTCTTGCATACAAACATGTTACCAGGCATCTCAATGCGGAGATAAACCTGTCTGAGACAATCCGCCTGATCCAGCGTGATACAAGACGATATGCAAAACGCCAGGTTACCTGGATGAAGACCAGGCAGGACCATGTGTATTTCCAGTCAGCAGGCCAGGCATACAAGGTGGTATCTGAGTGGCTCAAGAAACTGAGTTGAGAGAGATTCGTGTTCGACTGCCGAGTACGTCATATTAAGCAAGGACAAAATAACCTACCTGTTCAGATCATGCACCTCGCCTGGGCGAGGTGCATGATCTGAACAGGTAGGTTATTTACCACCCTTAACCCAACAGCTTCTACATATTGAGTTTTAATATATGGCCTACCCACAAAGCTTATGCTAGACAAACCTTGTGGCACATACATCCAAACGATTCTTAGAGCGAAGGCTGAGGAAAAAGGTAGGGCAGGCCATACACGACTATCGGATGATCGAACCGGGCGACAAGGTGCTTGTGGCCATTTCCGGGGGTAAGGACTCCATTGTAATGATGAAGATTCTCGTAGCCCTGAAAGATGCTGCCCCCCTTGAATTCGAGCTTGTTCCGGTGCATGTGAAGACCGGGTATGACGTGGGTTTTGAAAGTGTATCCGCCTGGATCCAGGAGAACCTGGGCTATGAGGTGCTGGTCTATGACGGGTATATCTCCCAGATCATGGAGGCTGTTGCAGATCCGGGGAAAAGCCCCTGCGCACTCTGTTCCAGGCTCAGGCGAGGCAAACTCTATGGAATTGCTGAAGAATTGGGAGTCCTGTCCATTGCCCTTGGACACCACATGGATGACATCATAGAAACGTTTCTTTTACGAAACTTCTACACGGGCCAGTTAGGGGCCATGTCACCGGCACGACGTTCTGATGATGGAAAGAACAGGATCATAAGACCCCTGGCCTACTGCACCACAGAGCTCATCACTGCTTATTATACGCATCTTGCAATTGAGCCGGTTGAGATAAGGTGCCCCATCAGGCCAGACAGTAAACGAGGGCTGATCAGGGACTTTATAAAAAATATTGGAAAATGATATACCTTTCGTTAAACATTCAATGTTTGCAGCCTTGGGGAATATAGATATGAAGAGTTTGTGCATCAAGGAGAAAACCAATGCGGATCGAAATTGATCCGTTCCGACCGAAACCCCGCGCAGTGTCCCAGGTGGCGGATATCTTGAAAAAGGACGGAATATTCGTCTATCCTACGGACACGGTCTATGGACTGGGCTGTATGATTACCAATAAACAGGGTATCGATAAGATCAACCAGATCAAGACATCAAAGAAACCCAAGAGCATCATGTTCTCTGATATCAAGGAGATAAGCCAGTATGCCAAGGTGAGCAATGAGGCATTCAGGCTCATGAGGCTGCTGCTGCCGGGTCCCTACACCTTTATCCTCCCGGCTACCCGCCTTGTGCCGCGCCTGTTACAGAGGGACCGCAAGGCAGTTGGCGTCAGGATACCGGAGCACTGGTTCTGTAAATCCATTGTCGAGATGGTGGGCGAACCCATCATCACGACAAGTATCCCGCTTTCGGACGATAAGATCCATGTCGACCCCCTGGAGATCGAGGAACAATTCGGGCATATGGTTGATATTATCGTGGACAGTGGGATCCTGCCCGACATACCATCTACGATTCTCTCCCTGGAGACCGACACGCTGGAGATCATAAGACATGGGCTCGGCTCAATTGATATGTTTGAACCCCATTAGAGGAACCTTGAAATGAAGAAGATGCTTATCAATGCCATTCACCCGGAAGAGATAAGGGTGGCTGTTGTAGATGAAGGAATACTCAAGGAATTTTATATGGAGAGTGCCCTGAAGGAACAGCTTAAGGGTAATATCTATAAGGCCAGAATCTCAAAGGTCGAACACAGCCTGAACGCAGTGTTCGTGGATTACGGCCGGGAGAAGCACGGACTACTCTCAGCCGGCGATATCAACCCTTCCCTCATCCCCGGTTTGGATATGGAGAAAAATATCATGCATTCCCTGCATAAGGGTCTCGAGATCCTGGTACAGGTGATCCGCGAGGAAAAGGGGGCCAAAGGTGCCTTGCTTACCATGAACATTTCCCTGCCGGGCCGTTTCCTCGTTCTTCTCCCCCACCAGGACCTGGCCGGGATCTCCAGAAAAATCGATGACGAGAAGCAGCGTAAACGTCTGCGGGAGATTATCGAACAGCTCAAGCCGCCTGAGAACATGGGCATCATCGTGAGGACGGCCGGCATGGACAAGACCAAGGCTGAATTATCCCGTGACATGACATACATGAGCAGGCTTTGGAAGAGCATTGAGGATCAATTCAGCAAAGCCTCATGCCCGAGCTCCATCTACAAAGAGGGCGACATCATTATCCGTACCATAAGGGACTACCTGAACACGGATACTACCGAAATCCTTATCGACGACGATGAGACCCTGGGTAGGGCAGCACTCTTCATGAAGGCTGTAATGCCCAGGCAAAAAGGGATCATCAAGCCCTATAAGCAGAACAAGCCTCTGTTCACCAAATACGAGTTAGAGCAGCAGATCGAGGGCATATTCAACAAAAAGGTAAAGCTGAAGTCCGGCGGCACAATCATTATCGAGCCCGCCGAGGCAATGGTGGTTGTCGATGTAAACTCCGGCCAGTCTACACTTGGCAAGTCCATCGAGGAGACTGCCTTTGAGACTAACAAGGAAGCAGCTGCAGAAATAGCCCGCCAGCTTATACTGAGGGACCTGGGCGGACTCATTGTCATTGACTTTATTGACATGCGCTCCAAGGAAAATATCAGAGGTGTTGAGAAGGCAATGCGCGATGGGATGAAGAATGACCGGGCGCACCTGGTTATAGGAAAGATCTCCAAGTTCGGGATACTGGAGCTTTCCCGCGAGAGACTCTCACCCCCCTTGCTGGAAAAGAGCCATGTCAAATGCCCAACCTGTGAAGGTGCCGGACTGATAAGATCTGTTGAATCCTCGGCCTTCATGTCACTTCGCGAGATCCAGCTTTACCTTTCAAGGAACAAGACAGCAAAGATCAGGGTGACCATGCCCGAAGAAGTCTGTCTGTACGTGCTCAACCAGCAGAAAAGGCACCTTATACGGCTCGAGCAGGAGTTTTCCACCGAGATTATCATAGTCACTTCCCCAACCCTGAAAATCGCTCAGACCCAGATTGAAACGGTTGGAAATGAATAAGACTGATCTGGTATCCTATGGTGCCTGTTCAGGGAGGGTCTTCTGAACAGTCACCATCCTGACCTATCGCTAGTGGTAATCTATGACTTACCGAAGATCGAATGGGATTTGCATAACTCGTTGAACACCTGGAAGGCATTTCTCCTCTTCAGGCCCCGTATCATTACAACGGTCTGAATGAGAGCCCATACCGCGTATACCAGCAGTATCTCTTCCCGTATGCCAGGGATCATAAACTGGATAATCCACAGCATGAACAGTGCGCTTGCCTCGAATAAGACGGAAGTCCATTTTCACAAGAACGAGAAAGCCCAGGTAGGACTGCACGATGGTAAGCAATATCTCAAGTTTCTGGTGCTCGTCGAAAACAACAGGCTCTACCCTTCCCATACCCAGTGAATAGATAAAGGGAATCATTCCCACCAGGAGTGTCCACTGGTTGATGGAAGAGGAGATGAAATTAACCAGGGCCATGGGCGCCTTTTTGACTGTCCGTGCCCAGTGAAAGGCTGACAGTTTCTCGGGGAATTCGCTCAAGAAAGGAGCCACCCACTGGACAAAGACGAATTGCGAGATCCCGAAGGATGTGGCCAGGGCAAGCATGGAGTAGAGAAAGGGGTGGGCTGAATAATAGATTATGACCGCCCCGAGGATAAAAAGGCCGACAATGAGGATGATCGTAACCGGATATGACTGCCTCATGACAAATCTCGGGACATGTCCCAGGTCTTCTATTTCCTCCTCGTCCTGGGGAGGCATCTTTGAGAGCAAGTAAAGGTAGATGAAATAGATGACAATCAGGATAATCCCGTCAAATATGTTCAGCGTACCCTTGAAGTAAATTATCAGAAAATAAACAAGGGCCGGCAGGATCGACAGGATTGCAATGGAATGCTCGTCATCCAGTTCAATGGTGAATGACCCGGTGTTCGGACCTTTCAATTTTCTGAAGATCATTGCCACAAAGAAGACCATGGGCCATCCCAGTCCGACAAAGAGCCGCAGAGACCCTGTATAGTTCGCCGTTATAAGGTGTACCTTGGCAGGGTCCTTAGCTGCTTCATAGGCGATGACGGCCTCCACCGCGAATTCGGGCAGGGTCTGTATCCATGCAAGCACAGCCAGAGCAAGACCTTGTGAGATGAAGAACTGCCCGCATTCTGCAGCCCAGGCAATGAGCATGGCTGCGAGAACAATGGCAGGAAAGGTCCATAAGGCGGTATAAGGATCCACAATAATCTCGCTTTCAGTCGTATGATTGATCAATCGCCCTGGTCTAAGAACGGATAGATTGCTCTTTTTCAGGTCCAAGCGCCCAATAGCATAGAAAGGAACGGGAGTCCACAATGGGAGTGAACCAGAAGTTCAGATGCTGATCCCATGGCGATAAGGCCGGCTTTCAGCTTGGGATGAAAGGATCATCAGCTCGGTCTACCTAGCCAGGTTCCAGACGTCAGTCTTGTCTTTGTAATGGATTTTGAACAGCAGATTTCGTTTATCCAGGCTGACCTTCTTCGGCTGGTTCATATCGGGAGGGTACAGGATCTTGGGGCTGTCGACCTCGATGGTCCTCATGAAAGCGTCCAAGATGACATGATCTTTGAAGAGCTCCAGTGTCTTTGTGCCGTTCTTGTACAAAGAGAGTCGAAAGTTGTTTGTCACTAACTTCTTGTGGAGCGCGGTGCTGAATCCCATTATCTTGCCCTTTTTCATGAACAGAGTCTCTGCACTGATGTTCAATGAGTAGGCCCCGATGTTCTCGGTAAGATTTATGTTTTTGGCATACGGCCCAAGTATTGTGAGCCGACTTGGAGCCTTAGAAAATTTGGCGTCAGACTCCGTATCCCTGCTGGAGAGAGAGTACAGAACGGCACACAATATACCGACCAGCAGAAGACCGAGTATGATGTATTTGATTTCTCTCTTCATCGAATTGCATGAGCGGGGGGCTGCATAGCTCAGCCCCCGCTCAGTTGTGCATAGCTTAATCAGGGCATTTCGGGCAAGAGCTTAATGTCTTGGCCATACCATGGGACGAGATCTCTCTCAGTTATCCAAAAGTAGTTTCCGGAACCGTGTTTGAGCAACTCGTTTAATACTGGAGCACGCATCTCTACGCCCACGGAATCCGTGAATATCGCACATGTACCTGCTGGCATAGTTGTTCCGTTTGCCCAATCCCATACGCCGCAACCGGCAGTGAGGTTGCTGTTTCCGCTAATGTAACAGTTGATGGAAAAACCTGCATGCCCTTCCAGATCATCGTTCCCATACTCCATAAGCATACCAAAAGTTGATGACCAGTATATGCCTGAAGGGACATGGGTGCTCTCAATTGAGAGGTATACGTTGTTGCTTGCATCCCGCGCGATCTTATATGTGCATGTTCCAAGGGTATAGAACACATTTACGCCGTCCCAGTCGCCCGACAAGCCGTCAATGTTGATCGCGGCTTCAGGAATGGGGAAGGTTTCCATGAAATCTTCCCAGATGATATCCGAGATATTGGAGAGATACAGCTCCGGGGTGCTGCACAGGATGTAGGGATAGTATTCAGCATCTTCCAGAAGGGCAGTAACCTCCAGGATCACATCCCTTGGGGTCTTTTCAACATCTGCGCCTGAGCCGAACAGTCTGAATGCGGTGATCGCCGAGGCAGCACTGTCAGGGCAGAAATGGTCGAGATAGATATCGAACGTCTCCTTCAGATAGTAGAGATCATCCTCATCAGAAGCATTTACATACTCTGATTTCGTCATTACTGCCCTGGGAAAAACAAGCTGTGAGGAAGTCCCGTTCATGCATGCCATGGCGCTTACCATCCCCTGGTCCCGCACTAGTTCGGCCATAGCCATGGTTGCATCGCCGTCGAGGTTGAATGCGTTGTTGTACCTGTCACGCTTCTGCTCGTCCGTCAGGCCTGCTATGTCAGTCACTGCAGATCCGTAGAAGTTAAAGGCGGTCTGGAGGGTAGATCTGAACTGGGCGAGTTTGGATGAATCGGACCTATCCTTGTAGGTCAGGAGGGTTGGATTGTTGTTGAGGACCTGCAACCATGCGGATTTCAGCAAGTCTTCATAGTCCTCGACATCGGGTTTGTTCGTATAGAGATTGCGGATATCGTAGGTGACGTTGTTGTAGCTGATGTTGAAATTCGTGATGGTGAGGTTCAGCGACTGCAGATAGACGAAGTAGGCCTTCGCGAGATTTACCATGCACCTGAGGATCTTGACGTCGATGGAGTCGACATTTACCGTGTAAAGAGGCCCATAACTGATGGTCTCATTTATGCCGTTGGCCTCGGCCAGGAGAGCATCCACACGTGCAAACCTGTCCTCGGTCTCCAGGAACAGGGCCTGACTGTCCGAGTCATAGAGTCTTGGGTCATGCTTGAAGTACGTGTCCACAATGCTGTTTATGTCATACAGGGACTCGAGCTGTTCGAAATTCGTATCGAACCCGATCGTCGGGAGCCCGGCATCCGCAATAATCTGCCTCGTCTTGGGGCTGTTGTAGATGTCAAGAAGCTCTCCCATGGCCTTGTACAGTTTGGCCTCATTTGTGTCACCCGCTGCCGCAATGGCATTCATCAGGATATCATAGTTCGACTGAGTGGGGTCGCTCATGAACTGCATGAACAGATCCGGTATGCCTCCCGAGTATACAGTGGTAAATGACCACGGAGGGTAATCTGATGCCAGTGGATTGCTGGCCATATCCTTTATACCTGATGTGCCTGATTTTATAGTGACTCTGTATGAGGTCCCATATGTAAGGGCTGGATCGGGGGTGAATACTACCGTAGCGCCGTTGCAGGTTATGGTGCCGGGTATGAGATTAATGCCAGAGGTCCCCACAGAAACAGCAAAGTTTAAACCGGTGACTGTCGAAGGATCGACGCTCTCGCTGAAGGTTGTAATGATCGGAGCACTGGTGGCTACATTGAAGGCATTGGATGGGGGAGATACGTAGATAACAGTGAAGGGTGTAGACTGCGTGATGGCGCAGGACTGTGCTCCCTGGATGCTCTGAGCCGACCAGTTTGCGGCAGCATCTCTAGCCCTTACAGTATAACAGTATTGTGTAGAGGCACTGAGGCCTGTGTCTGTAGTCGATGTCCCGGTAACCTGCTTCAGTAATATACCACCCCTGTATAGCTCATAAGCAGTCACCCCGATATTGTCTGTCGATGGGCTCCAGCTCAGATTTATCTGGTTTGACGATGCTGCCGTTGCTATGACGCTTCCCGGAACAGTAGGTGCTTGATTGTCTACTTCAAAAGTGGTGGCGCAGGACTGGGCCCCCTGGGTGCTCTGGGCCGACCAGTTCCCTGTAGCATCCCCCGCGCTTACGGTATAGCAGTATTGCGTCAAGGCGCTGAGCCCTGTGTCGGTTGTCGATGTCCCCGCAACCTGCTTCAGAAATACTCCACCCTTATATAGCCTATACCCAGTCACACCTGTATTGTCTGCCGATGCACTCCAGCTCAGATTGATCTGGCTTGACGATACTGCCGTTGCTGTAACGCTTCCCGGGACAGTAGGTGCCTGTGAATCTGCAAGCGTGGTGGCGCATGACTGAATGCTCTGTGTGGACCAGTTCCCTGCTGAATCGCTGGCACTCACGGTATAGCAGTATTGTGTCGAGGCGCTGAGGCCTGCATCTGAATACGTCGTTCCTGTAAGGGTATTGGTTATTTGCGTCCCATTGCGGTATATCCGGTAAGCCGTTACTCTAGTATTATCGCTCGATGCACTCCAACTCAAATTTATCTGGCTCAAAGATACTGCCGTTGCTGTAACGCTTCCCGGGATTGTCGGTGCCTGCGTATCACCCGTGCTCCCCGCTGCCAGAGTTGTGGCGCATGACTGGGTGCTCTGTGCTGACCAGTTTCCTTTAGCATCACCGGCGCTTACGGTATAACAGTATTGTGTCGAGGCGCTGAGGCCCGTATCTGAATACGAAGTCCCTGTAACGGAATTTGTTAGTTGCGTACCATTGCGGTATATGCGGTAAGCTGTTACTCCAGCATTGTCGGTGGATGCAAGCCAGCTCAAATTTATCTGGCTTGATGATGCAGCCGTTGCAACAGAGCTTCCAGGGACTGTTGGCGCTTGCGTATCTCCGCTACTATCCGGGTAATTCGGGGTAATGGAACCCAAAGTAATGTGTGCCCCTTCTTGAGCTGTAAAAGTATTTCTGTAAAGGGTTTCATTTCCCATGGTTATGGTAATCGTATGTTCACCGGGGGCAACTTTGGCTGAGAATTCACCCCACTGATTGGTTGTAACTACGACAGGATCACTCGTGATGGTAACGGTTGCCCCTGATATAGGATTTTTATTGCTGTCAAGGATCTTGCCGGTAACACTGATGGTAGTTAGTTCCTCGGGGGTAACAGAAGAACTACCACCTCCCCCACCACCACAGCCCGCAATAAACATGACAAGAGAAAGAATGATCAATGTCAAATTTATCTTGTAGAACCAGGTTTTACACATTACTAATTCCCCCCCTCCGAATAAAATATACATTTCCGAGTTCTTTTTTTACTATTTCTAATCTTCTCTATTAGGAAGACAATTAACCTAATAGAAATCCCATTTTATATTATAAGCAATGTCAATGCCATTTGACAAGTATTAGAATTAATGTCCCTTTGTCATATTTCCCTGCGAGATTTATTATAATAAATGGAAACATTTTCTATAGATATGGAATAGTATGTTAATTCAATAGTGATAGATAAACCCGCACGGGAGGTCTTTCTCTTGTCTGGATGTGATACTACGAGGTGGAGCTATTTGGAGCAAAGAATCAAATAGAAGATACTTCAAAAAAATGGTGGGCCGCACAGGGATTGAACCTGTGACTTCTACCGTGTGAAGGTAGCGCTCTCCCGCTGAGCTAGCGGCCCGAGCCATTGCGAGAATCTATACAATCCGGTCTGATACCTGTCAAGATGAAAACAAGCTCTGATGACCAAGGAATGAGGCATTTACCGGAGGTTAAGCATCTATCATCTTTGACTTTATGGAACAGATGCCAGACCCAAAAGTTAAACTCATTACTCCATGGGTATGGAAAAGAAAAAAACCGACCCCTGACCCAGTTTTGTTTTTACCCAGATGTCCCCACCCATCACGGCCAAGGCCTTTTTCACAATGGCAAGCCCGATGCCTGTGCCTTCCACATGGTTGTCTGATGCCCGGTAAAAGATGTCGAAGATATTGCTCGTATGTTCTTCAGATATCCCTGATCCATTATCCTTTACGGAAAAGATATGCATCTTGGTCTGAGGCTGGTATCCGATAAGGATCTCCAGATTTCTGCCAGGATGCGAATATTTTATGGCATTTGAAATGAGATTGCTGAAAACCTGTATCACCCGGATCTTGTCCGCTTTTACACAGGGCATTGTATTTTCAATAACAATGGTTCCGTTCTTCTCATCAAGCTGATTGGTGATCTCCATGATGATGTCATCAATGATCTCTTGGATTGAGAACTCTTCTTTCTTGAGTTTAAGGTTCTCAACTGCAGAGAGGGTGAGGAGGTTCGTGACAAATGACTCCATGTGTTTACCGCTTTCGTGAATAGCTTCAATATATTGTATTTCCTTTTCGGATAACTTCTTCAATCCGGTCTTCATGAATCGTTCACAGAAGCCGTTGATGGCGATAATGGGGTTCTTGAGGTCATGCGATACAGTGGAAACCAGGGTCCTGAGTTCCTCATTGCGCTGACGGATGAGGTTGAGTGCATCTTTGAGTTCCTCAGTGGTCTTGGAAACCTCTTGGAACAGCAGGATGTTTTCCATAACAGTGCCCATATGCACACCGATGGTAATGAGTAACCGCTCATCTTCGGGCGAAATGGTGCGCTGGCCAAAGGAACCGATGTTCATTACGCCGATAAGGCGGCTTCTGGACTGGAGAGGTATGGACGCAAACGATCTTATGCCCTGCTTTTTAAATGCAGTGGAGCTGATGCGCCGGTCTAAAGAGGCATTTTCTATAATAATGGGATTGCCGCTTTGGGCAACCCGACCCGCAATACCCTCTCCAATCTTGAGTTCCTTTACGGTCTGTATGACCTCTTCGGAGATACCATATGCATATGCACATCGTAATACTTTTTTCTTGTCATCAAGCAGATAAACTAGCCCTGCTTCGATGTTCATGATCTGCAGCACCTGTACAAGGGTATTCTGTAGCACTTCGTTGAGGTCTACTGAGGAGGAGAGTGTCTTGGATATGCTGTTGACGGCAGAGAGGTCCTGGTTCTGACGAAGGAGCCTCTTCTGCAGGAGCACCTTTTCAGTCACGTCACGGAGCATGGCAATGGAGGTTCCGGGCCTGTCTTCTATAAAATGGAAATTGCCCTCAAGTATCTTCTGGCCACCTTTGATGTTCATTACTATTTGAGTAAAAAATTGTTTGGCGAATTTTTTCCTTAAATTTGCAAGGTCATTTTTTCCTTTATCATCCACAAAGTCAAATATAGCCTTGCCGAGGATATCATCCTGGCCCATTTCGATAATGGAGGCGAAGGCAGGATTTGCAAAGGTAATGAAACCATGATTCAGGATGAGGATGGCATCAGGTGCATCTTCAATAAGCTTGCTGTATCTGCCTTCACGGGCCAAACTCCCGCTTACGAAATCGGCGAGAAGCACGAAGAGAGAGTTCAGCCTGTATCCGGTGACGTTTATAAAACCTGATACCCGCACCCGCGGCGAGCTAAAGGTCTCTACAATGAGAGAGAAGGGTTTGTTTGTTTCAATAAGTTTCTTGAGATTACTCTCAAGCCTGTCATCAACAAGGAATTTGTGGATCAGTTCATACAGCGATTTGCCTACAAAAGGCAGTTCCGAGGGATCAATATTTGATTCCAAGAGCTTGTTTATGAAAATAACCGTTCCGCTTGCGTCAAAGGCACACACAGCGATTGGTGCTGCATCGAAGACAGCCTTTACCTGGTCGTAATATATATTCATGACTTTCCTTCTATATCCAGGTATTCGCCAGGGTTAAGGATCCGGACATCACACGAGCAAAGTCCGGCAAATTCTTCAGCATCCTTTCTGGAACCTACAATGTCGCCATAGTGGATGGGAATTGCATATATTGTCCTGATGTCTCTGATGGCCTCACTCGCATCTTTCGCATCCATGGTATAGGTGCCCCCCACAGGCACAAAAACGACATCAACGACAAGGCCCTTCATTTCAGGGATCCTGTCTGTATCACCTGGATGATAGATCTTAATTCCACCTATTGTTATAATATACCCTACCCAGCCATTGGCCTTGGGATGGAAGGCCTTTCTCTGATTATATGCAGGAATTGCCTGCATGGATACATCTTTTATAATCATTGTGTTACCCGGCTTTATCCGATCGGTAACAAGCGGGGCGGACATGGGTGCTACAACACGGGTAGAGGACTCAGAGACTACTGTAAGATCAGCTTGAGAATAGTGATCATAGTGATCATGGGTGAGGAGTATAATATCCGCATGCGGGGAATGCTTGTCAATTTTCCACGGGTCAATGTAAATAGTAATGGAGGGGCTTGTTATCTTAACACTTGCGTGACCAAGCCAGGTTAACCGTATGGTCATTGAGCTCCTTCTGATTAAAGATAAACAATCAAAATAATCATTCAAAAACTTTTTTCATAATACAAAAGCTTAGCGTATGTTTCAATGGGTATTTCTGAATTTACACGTATCAGGTCTTTCTCAAAACGCCCCCAGCTGACACGGTGTAACCTTGATGCCCAATGCATCCGCAACATTTCCTGCCTCTGCACGGATTATGCCCTTTGAATCTGCAATCTTCCAGAGCATGGCACAGGAGATCCTGCCATCAGTAACTTCTGCCTTGATAAGATCAACTACTTCCTGGTCTACCTCAATCTTCCGGCCCGTGATTTTGTACTCGGACTTCCCCTTCCTGCCATAACCGAACAGGCCTAGTTGGCACTGATAAAACTTAGCGCCGGTTTGGGTTGCCACTCTGCCCACCTCAATGGGTTCAAGGCTGAGATAGGCGGCGATGTAGTGTGCTACGGCACAAGGGAGCCTGCCCTTTTCAGGATAAATTGCAATCATTTCACTTATCTTTTCAGATGGCATCATGTAACCTCCTTAATCTGTTGGAATATGTATTCAAAGCACCCATAGCCTTTGCGGCCTTTTCAGGGGAGTCAAAGGTTGGGATGCCATTTTTATGCAGGGTATTGATGCAGTTGTCTTCATTGCCGAAAAAGGAGGAGATAAGAAGGGGCTTGCCGTAACGTTCCGGCATGGATACAAGTTCATCCAGATCGATCTTCATTACCCCCATGAGGTCTTCCTTGGATACGTCCACAAATCCACTGATCGCCGGATAGAGAAGCTCAAAGAACCCCGTGTCCATGATTCCATGAATTATGATACCATCAACCTCATCCGACTCGAAGAGTAACTTTGGAATATCGACGGACAATGCCTTCATATCGGTATGAAAGGTAAGGTCAACCGGGTTTCGGGCGCTTCCATGGGAAGGAAGGAGTTTGGAAATCCTTTGTTGCAGGTCAGAGGAGAACTCAGGCACTTCCAGCCCTACACGGTTACAGGTTGTTGCAATGCCTGTCCCGGGACCGCCGGAATTCGTAAGCACGGCAATGCGCCTGCCCTTGAGTCTGGGTTGGGTAGCCAGGGCCCAGCCGATCTTGTACACGTCCTCTATGCTCTCAACACTAATAATGCCCGCCTGTTTAAATAAGGCTTCATATAAATGACCGGGCCCGGCCATGGCGCCTGTATGGCTCGACCCTGAACGCGCACCTGCCTCGGTCCCGCCCACATATTGAGCAATGATAGGTTTGACTTTGCTCACATTTTTAGCCACTTCAAGGAACCGGGATGTATCCCTTATCCCTTCGATATACAAACCAATGGCCTTTGTGGTTTCGTCTAGCCCCAGGTACTCAAGACAGTCGATGATGGTGATGTCCGCTTCATTCCCCACGCTGATGGCCTTGCTCAAGACAATGCCGTTTTTATGCAGATAGGAAACTACCTGGGCTATATAGGTGCCACTCTGAGATGCAAGGCCGAGTTTACCGTTATAATCCTGGATAGGTCCAACCGTTAGATTCATCGGCAAATGGGTATTGACGATACCGAGACAGTTGGGGCCGAGAAATCGAATGCCGTATTGCCTTGCCTTTTCAATCAATACCTTCTCCAGTCGCCCTTCCCTCCTCACCGGTCTCCCTGAAACCCGCCGTGACAATAACTATGTATCTTGTCCCAAGCTTTCCAAAATCATCAACCATTTCAAGAATGAGGCGTGTAGGGACGACAAGCACGGCAACATCCGGGGCATAGGGGAGATGGGATATCCGTTGGTAAGCCTTTTTGCCGAGCACAATTTTCTCTTTGGGATGGATGGGTAGTATCTCTCCGGGAAAGCCATTTGTGATGAGGTTCAGACACTGGATAGTGCCCATAGTGGTGAAGGTGTTGCTTGCGCCGGCGATTGCGATGCTGGTAGGGTTCATGAGTTTCTCAATGGGATTGCCTGCCATTCATCCTCCAAATTCAACTATGATGAGAGTTTCCATGCATGTCTATGCCGAAATTCCTAAATAAAAAACTGATACCATAAATTCGCAGACAAAAGTATCACCCAATGTTGTAACACCCCTTATGGAAAAGCGATTCCGACCGATGAGAAATATGTTGGAAACAATGAACTTCATGGATGAAGGGTTGGACATGGAACTTGGATCAAGCTTAACAATAAATTCTCCTCAAATACGCAGGTTTTTGTGTGTGTTTCTCCTTTCTGTCATCGGCTTTTTTTCCATCATGGGTATCTTCAGCTATATGGACCCGTATCCCTTGAAAGACTGGATTCATCTAAGAATTTTGCTCCAGAAGGTCGGTCTATCAGGTGCAGTGCTTTTCATATTCTGTGTGGCAATAATGCCCTTGGCCGCACCTCTAAGTCTGCTTATTATGGCAGGTTCTTCGGTATATGGGGCTCCGCTGGGTATGGTGCTCTCGTATGTAGGATGCCTGATCAATGCAAATCTTGTATTTTTTCTGGTGAAGACCCTTGGCGTGGAGACAGCCTGGGGAAATGGAAAAAAGACATCCAGGGTTAAGAGTGCTATCCAGGCCAACGGCTATCCCCTTGTGTTAATACTTCAGGTCCTTACTATCCTCCCCTTTACTGTGATAAATTTTGCTGCTGCAGCATCGGGTGTTTGCTGGCGGGATTTCATGAAGGCGACAATCCTCGGGATAGTACCTGGTATAGCCATTTTTTCACTGCTGGGTCACATGGTCCTTACCCAGTTTCTTTCCCCCAGGTTCTACCTCTCATTCCTTTGTGCAGCAGTTTTCATGATTATGCTGGTGGCCCTCATTAAGAAGAACACCCATCTCAGAGAGAAAACCATCGCGCAAATAGTCGAAGAAGAGCTTGTTTGAAAAGTGAGGAAGGTAGTCTACTAACCCTTTGAGTGGATATTGAAGACCTTCGCCGAATACCCTTTTTGATAATTCCTTGTCTATCCGCAATGGTATAACACCTTGAACCAGTAAATAGTCGCCTTTTTTTGCAAGGGCAAGGCCCATGATTTTATTGTTTCCAATTACCAGTTCAGTGGGTGTCGGCCGCGCAAAACAAATTGAAGAGAAGGCGTAATTACCACCTTTTCTTTCTGCCTCTATCCCACACCCTTGAAGGGCTCCTTTAAATACGTTTGAAATAACTTCCGAACAAGCGGGGATGCTCCCGGCTAGTACTCCGGTTGCCTTTGAACATATGCTGAAGGTGATGTCGTCGTAATGAAGCACAACTCCCCCGCCAGTAGGCCTTTGTAGTACTGGTATATCAAGACTTGCATCATGTATACTGAAGTGTTTCTGGTGAAAACCGCAAGTCAGTGCTGGCTCAGCCCAGTTGTAAATGCGTAAAGCCCCTTTGATTTTTCCTTGCCTGAGTGCCTCGAAAAGATCGAGGTCTCTTTCCATGGTATGCTTGGCTTGGCATCTCCCATCATGCAGGAGCTGCCATGTGTTCATAGCTCTTCAATAATGAAGAGCTGGTCTCCATACCCTACTCTATCACCATCACGTTTGAGTATGGCCGCAACAGTCCCGTCTACATGTGACTCTATCTCATTCATGAGCTTCATGGCTTCGATAACACACAGGACCTGGTTTTTGGCCACCCGGTCCCCTACCTGTATATATGGAGATGTCTCCGGGGATGGAGACCTGTAGAACGTTCCCACCAGTGGTGATGTCACGGTGACGGTGTGTTTTTCCTTCATACCTATACTGGACCGGTCATTGTCCTGATGCCGTGAAGGGGTTGCTTCATACTGGGTGGATCTACGGATAATATGTATTCGTTCAGGTGTCCAATCCAACTCTACTACGTCGGTATCCTTTATGAGTTCAATAAGATCCTTCACGTTCTTAATGTTCATTCAACTTACTCGCTCAATATAGTTCCCTGTCCTGGTGTCTACTTTGACCACTTCACCAGTGCCGACAAACAAGGGAACTTGAATGGTAGCACCAGTCTCCAGTTTGGCAGGCTTCGATCCACCGGAGGCAGTATTGCCTTTCAGACCCGGGTCGGTTTCCACAATCTTAAGATTGAGAAACATGGGAAGCTCAACGCCGATGGCCTTGCCGTTGTGCAGGAGTACCTCCACCTCGACATTCTCTTTGATATAACCGAGCGCCTCCTCCATCTGAGTCTTTGTGAGTGTCATCTGTTCGTAGGTCTGGGTGTCCATGAAGCAGTATCCCGTCTCATCCTGGTATAGAAAAGACATCTTTTTTTCTTCAAGGTCAGGAACATCCACCTTATCACCGGAGCGAAAAGTCTTGTCCAGGACGTTACCTGATATAAGGCTTTTCATCTTGGTCCTTACAAAGGCCCCACCCTTGCCGGGTTTCACGTGCTGAAAATCTACTATGGTAAAGGGTTCACCATCGATCTCAATCTTCAAATTTTTCCTGAACTGTGCTGTTGAATACTGCATGTATCTTCACCTCTAGATGATGTTTCTTATGGTTTCCTTATCAAGATTTGTTAGAAGCTTGCAAGAATTATCTGTTATGAGTGCCATGTCTTCGAGTCTAATGCCGAACCGGCCAGGCAAATATACACCGGGTTCAATTGTGATGACCATGCCCTCCTCCAGTGTATCTTCAGACAGTGACGATACAGACGGGGCCTCATGGACCTCCATGCCTACCCCGTGACCTAGCCCGTGACCGAAAAAGTCCCCCAGTCCGTGTGTATTAAGGTAATCACGAGCTATCCGGTCAATGTCAGAAGCCTTCACACCAGAGGTTAATGCCTTGATGGAAAGCGCCTGCGCCTCTTTGACCCTTCTGTATGATTCTTTAAAATCCCCTTCAATATGTCCTGTAGTAACCGTGATTGTCTGGTCCGAGCAGTAGCTTTTATAGACACATCCAAAGTCGATTATCACCACTTCATTCTTGTCGATTACCTTGTCTGAAGCAGCACCGTGTGGCATAGCAGAACGTGGACCGGAAGCGATGAGGAGCTCGAAAGAGGAAGCGCTCGCACCACGTGTCCTCATCTCCCATTCAAGGTCTAAGGCAACGTCTTGTTCCCTACGTCCGATTATCCCTTTGGCAAGTACGGATTGCAAGGCCTTTTCCGAAATACGTGCAGCCTCCGTTATTAGATCAAGCTCTTGGGCATCCTTAATGGTGCGCAGTGTCTTGAGCTGACCTCCCAGAGGTGTCATTTCAATGCCCTTGTAGAGATCCTTCATCTTGATAAAGCTGTCGACATCCAATAAGTTCGACTCGATCCCCAAGGTCTTCACACCCTCTTCGAGCAGTATTGTATAGATGCCTTCCCAACGTCTGGTTATCTCAACGACTTGCGCCTGGGTCTCCTGCCTGGCCTGGAGGGTGTTTCTGGAATCCACGAATAGGAAGTCCTTGAATTCAGTAAAAACATAAACTGCATCCGAGCCGGAATAACCGCTCAAGTAGGTTATGCTGGGTCTGGACAGCAACAGGATGGCATCCAGCCCCTTGAGAAAGTGGCGGGCCCTACTGAGCCTTTTTTCCATAAAGTCCCCATATAGCCTCAACAGCAAGCTCATAACCTAGAGGACCGAACCCCGATATACTGCCCGCTGCGATATCGGAAAAATAATTGATCTGGCGGAACTGCTCCCTTTCAGCAACCCTGCTCAAATGCACCTCAATGAAAGGGAGGCTTACAGCAAGCAGGGCATCCCGTAAGGCCACCGAGGTATGGGTGTATCCTCCCGGATTTAGAATGAACGCATGTATGCCCGACGCCGGGGCCTTCTGTACTTTATCGATAAGATCACCTTCATGGTTCGATTGGAAAAAATCTACTTCGATCCCTATGGTGAAGGCCTTACGCCTGATGATACCTTCAAGGTCATCAAGCGTTGTGGTGCCGTATATGGATGTTTCCCTATGGCCAAGCATATTCAGATTTGGTCCGTTGATTACCAGGATCTTCATTTTTTCAACCTCTCAAGCCAGCCATGCAGGGTTTTCATAATATAGAGGTTCTGCGTATTACCGGCATCCTGCAGGGCTGTATCATCAAGCCCGGTAATGCTACCGACCTGAGCATAGATATCGAGTGCCTGCTCATAATGTCCCTGTTGAGCGTATATTTTAGCAAGCTCAAGGGAAGGCTCCTTCATAAGCATCTCTGGGACCTCTTGCTGCTCTAGCATATCCCTTGCCTCATCATCTTCAGGATGAAATGCAAGATACTTCTGGAGGTATGCCTTGGCCTGCAGAACATCTTCTTTCTGATTGTAGATGAGGGCTAGATAATAAAACGACTTCATTAAACCTTCGGCTTGGCCTGCAACCTTGCCCAAGATGTCCAGCGCCTCGCCTTCCCTGCCAAGCTTGAATAGCGAAATCCCCAGCAGTAGCCTGTCTTCAGGATTTCTACGGTATTTGGCTGCCCGGACAACGTCCAGTAGCCTGCCCTCTTCAAAGGCTATCTTCACATTCTCTGATAAACCGGCCATAAGCACCTAATATTTGAGAACCAGTGAGCTTTTTAATGGTAGCATCGCCGATGGATGGAGTCAATACAAAGTGAATTCCATCCTGCTCTCCTTTTTTGTCCATAGCAATGGCACTACATATCTCATCTGATTGAGGATATTGAAGTTCTTGAAGGGAATAGGTCCATTTTTTAATCAGTCGGAATATCCTTTCCATCTCCTTTACCTCGATGAGGCCGAGCTCATGTGATAACCAGGAAGCAAAAAACATCCCCCCAGCCACGGCCCTGCCATGGCTTGTTTTATAATTCCGGGAAAGCTCCATGGCATGCCCTAAGGTATGGCCGAAGTTGAGTATCCTCCGCAGGCCGCCTTCCCTTTCATCCCGGCTAACAACAAATGCCTTATCGCGAGCACATCGGGCCACGATCTTCTCATAATCAGGGGTATTCACGGATTCAAGCTCATCAAAGAGATCCTTATCCATGATGATGCCATATTTAATAACCTCGGCCATGGCATCCTTAATATGAGCAGGGTCCAACGTTGAAAGAAATTCTATATCACTGAGCACGAAAAGAGGCTGATGAAAGGTCCCCACAAGGTTCTTGCCATGCTTGACATCAATGGCAGTCTTGCCGCCGATACTTGAATCCACCTGGGCCAGCAGTGTGGTGGGGATCTGTACCACCGGGATGCCACGCATGAAAATACTCGACGCAAAGGCCGCCAGGTCTCCAGTAACGCCGCCTCCCATGGCAAGACAGAGCCATTGCCTGTTTGCCTGGACTGAGAACATCTCGTCCAATATCCTTATCAGGGAGGAAAATGACTTTGATGATTCGCCGGAAGGTATTGTTATAATGTGGTGTTTCAATCCTGCAATCGAAGAACGGATAAGCTCGCCATAGTACATGAGGACTTGTTCATCTGCGAGCACCAGAATGCCTTCGGGATGGATGTGACGGGCAATATATTTCCTAAGGTCCTTGAAGATGCCCCTGCCGATATAAATGGGGTAAGGGTTGACCTGGGTAAGGACTGACTCGGGTTCTATGGATGTGTCTATCAGACTGAAAAGTTCCTGAACAACTTCATGGGGCGACCTTCCATCCGTGTCTATGATGGTATCGGCATCTTCATAAGCGGGTGTCCTTTCAAGGAGAAGGCTTCGCGCTTTTTCGGTCCACAATGGTCTGCCAGAGTCTTTAGGGACCCTTTCTGCGAGATTTTCAAAGGTGGCACGCAGATATACAATATGGCCACAGGCCTTCATGATTGCCCTGTTCACAGGATTTACCGGGAGCCCGCCCCCTGTTGCCACAACTGCTTTATGATCCTTGCCTACAACATCGATCAGTGCCTCGTGTTCGAAGATTCTAAAAACAGCCTCACCTGCACTTGAAAAGATCTCACCTACAGTTCTGCATGCCTTTGTAGTGACATGTTCGTCGAGATCGATGAATGGACGGCTGAGAAGTTCAGCGAGTCTTCTGCCTACCGTAGTCTTCCCTGACCCCATAAAGCCGGTAAGGAAGATCATAGGCCCTCCCAGAATTTCCTGTGCCCGTCAAAAGACTTTTTAAGAGCATCCATACTGGGCTGATTATAGCTCTCGATGATGGTGCAAGACACTGCAATGATAGCCATGGCCTCTCCTACCACAGATGCTGCAGGTACAGCGCACACGTCCGAACGTTCATAGCTTGCCTGAACCGCCTTACCGGTGCGCATGTCAAAGGTAGGCATACCCTTCTTGAGGGTGGGGATGGGCTTCATTGTGCATTTGATTACTACCGGTTCACCATTGGTTACACCACCCTCCAGGCCGCCTGCGTTATTGGATGACCTGGTCTTGGGCCTAGTAGACCGGATGGGGTCATGGATCTTTGATCCCGGCAGTTCACCGCACGCGACACCAGCGCCGATCTGGATGGCCTTGATGGCCGGGATGGACATGAGATACATGGACATCAGGGCATCCAAGCGTTGTTCCCATTGGGTGTAAGATCCGATACCGGCAGGCAGGCCTTCAACCACTACCATGAATTCACCGCCAATGGTGTCGCCTTGTGAAGCTATCTGGTCGATGACATGCTCCATTTCCTGTGTAGATTCCTCGTCCGGGCAGAAAACGCTTGATCTATCCCTCTTCAGCTGATCGAAGGGGCCTTCATAGGTCGATGTTCCGATCCTGGTCACCCATGAATAGGCATTGATATCAAGGCAGGAAAGAAAAGAACGCAAAAAACCTCCTGCGGCTACCCTTCCGGCTGTCTCACGGGCACTGGAGCGTTCGAGCACATTCCTCAGATCCGTGTGTCTGAACCTTGCGGCACCTGCAAGATCTGCATGACCGGGCCTGGGTGTATGGAGTTCCTTTCCCGGGATTATCTCCCACGGGTCCATGTATTCCTTCCAGCTATCAAAATCCCTGTTCCAGACAGCCAGGAGCACCGGGCTCCCCAATGTGACTCCCCCTCTGACGCCTGACAACACATCCACCATGTCAAGCTCGATGGACATACGGGGACCCCTGCCATATCCCTTCTGGCGCCTTGCAAGATCGGCATTGATGGTGTCTCTATTCACCGCAAGCCCTGCCGGCAATCCGTCAAGGAAAGCAAAGACACCCCTGCCGTGGGATTCACCTGCTGTATAAAAGTGAAGCATGAAACCTCCAAACCAATTTCAATTGGGCATGATTATCGTGGATGAAGGCCGGGTTTGTCAACAGAGCTTAAAGAGAAGCGCTCAGCAATCAGCTATCAGAAAAAGCTTACTGCTGACAGCCAATAACCAAGGGGCTAAAAACTCACCTTTGCCGCAAACCGGTATGTTCTCCCTTGAACAGGATACCAGGAAGTACCCCAAGAAGATTTGTACACGTATTCTGGAGATCGGTCATCCAGAAGATTATCCACCTTGAAGGAGATTGTAGCTTCCTTGCTCACCTCGAGCAAGGCACCGGCATTCACGATGTAACGGTTATCGGTACGCTCTGTGTTGGCGTTGTCCTCGTATGTGCCTTGCCGGAACTGATATGAAAGAGAAAACGTCGCATTTCTGCCTGCAATTTCCGGCAAATAATCCGCCTGGACATTGAGCACTTGAGAAGGCTTCTGACCGAGATCTTTCCCTTTGTATGGACCGCTTTCAAAGGTATTGTGACTCAGGATGTAATTAGTCGAAATTTTAACCAAGCTTATGGGTGCTACCCATGCATTTGCCTCCATGCCGGATGATTTGGCCTTATTGACGTTTACATAGGTAAATGTGTCGGCTGTAGGGTAATCAGCCTTAATGAGGTCTGAATAAGTGGTAAGGAAATAGTCCATGCTAAAGCCATAGGTGTTCATGGAAATGCATGGGCCGATGTCAAAGCTGAATGAATGCTCGGGCTTGAGATCCGGATTAGCAATGAAGGTGCTGCCCGGCCATGAAGGGGCATATAGCTTGCCCATATCGGGCACAAGATATCCGGTGCCCGCATTGGTCTTGAGCTGTAGATGGTCGAAGACCTTCCATGCAGCGCCTGCATGGTATGACCATTGGTCATTGAAATCCGAGTTATTGTCATATCTGCCTGTTAACTCGAGAAAAACCGGCTGAAAATCCATACAGGCTGATAAGGAACCGGTGCCGGTGCTGCGTGAGTGTATACCGTAATCGTCGCTGCTCATTCTCTCATTAAGATATTCCATACCCGGGGTCAGTGTGACAAAACCAAATTTGCCTGAATAAGATACAGAAAGATTTTTGTTTGTAAGTTTTGTCGTATTATTACCCGAAGATGGTCTCTCGTTATGGATTCTGTCGGACAAAATCCATGCGCGGGCATTGAACGTTTGATCCTGGGCAAAGGCCTTTTTGGTTTCGAAAAGGATCGTGTTCTGGATAGTGTCAGTTCTGTCATCAGGTGTAATGTAGCCGGGTTCGGCCCCAGGCGACCCCTTGGACTGGTCGATGAAGTTGCCTGTAACGGAGCTCTTCCAGTCCTGTTCACCAAAAACGGCCTTGATGAGGCCCGTGGTGTTTTTTATGTCGTTGTTTTCCCTTCGTGTCCATGTGCCGTCATCTTTTTTGTAACGGAAGTCATTGTCTGCAAAGGCATGGGTGAGGTTAGCCAGGATACCCACCTGGCCGGCATGGGTGCTTACATGGCCGTGATAGAGGCCGTATCCATAGGTCCCCTGGGATGAGTAAAGATTGTATTCATCCATGGGAGAGGGGTTCTCTGTAACGAGGTTGATGACCCCCCCCATGGCCGAGTTACCGAAGGCTGCACTGTTGCTGCCTTTGATAATCTCAATCCGGTCTAGGTCAGGAAGCATAAATTGCGAAAGGTCTACCATATCTCCTGTAATTGGATTGAGCGGTATGCCATCAAGGGTGATGAGGGTCTGCCGGTAGCTGGAACCGCGCAGTGTTACCGGGGATGTTGTGGCTCCGCCGTAGTCGGAGAGGTCAACCGATGCTGCCTTGCGGAGCGCCTCACTCGTATCGATGAGGCCTGAGGATTCAGGTCCCGGGATGACTATATCGGTAAATGCAGTGGGCGCCTTTTTCGTT
Organism: uncultured delta proteobacterium; assembly: GCA_963785235.1. Classification (GTDB taxonomy): domain Bacteria; phylum Desulfobacterota; class Desulfomonilia; order UBA1062; family UBA1062; genus MWEI01. Next base: position 443,971 of record CAWAUM010000005.1, read on the forward strand.
GCCGAATCCTTGTCCTTGCTTCCCATTGTGGGAGTGACAACGATGAGGATGTCTGAAGCTGCCTGGATGGAGCTGTTCATGAATGCTATAGCAATGAGGATTGAAGCAAGGAGCCGGGATACTTTGTGATAGTCCATTTGGACACCTCCATGGAATATTCCCTTGGAGTCTCCACCCAGGCACGCGGGTGTAGTCCGGACTACGGATAGGTCTTCTGGCTTACGGATCATAGAGGCGGCCTTGCCTTCCCGCATATGCAGTGGCGTGCATCGGCCTTCCCTCCCCGTTCACAGCGGCGGCCCCACCCCGGAATTTCACCGGGTTCCCTTGAATCCGCAGCAGGGTTTGCGATCAATATCAGATGGTATATGGACTGTCAATATCTGAAGCGGCTGATACAATTTGCCTCTTGCCCTTCCGAAAATAATCTGCTATATACAGGTTATGATTACAGTTTCAGCACACAGTTTTTATGGCTATTATTTTTGGTTTAGGAAGTGGCCGCCTGTGGGCTGAGCTGTTCGTAATCGAACACAAAGGCTGTGGGTGGTCACCTTCCCACGGCCTTTTCATTTGTGGCCTCCAGGAAGTGACACACACGGCATAAAAAGTTAAGGAGGCTAGTGTGATCATTTCAATGAAAAAGAGTGCCACTCAAGAACAGATCGACCATGTCAAGATCCTTATCGAGTCATTCGGATACCGGGTTCACGAGAGCATAGGATCGGAAAGGGTAGTCTTCGGGGCTATCGGCGACGAGAGAGGCAAAGAGAGGCTCACATGCCTCGAAGCACAGCCTGGCGTTGAGAAGGTTATCCGCATACTCACCCCATACAAGCTTGCTTCCCGCGAAACCAAGCCGGAGTCCACCATTGTTGACATTGGAATGGGCGTAAAGGTCGGCAACCACCGCATTGCCATCTTTGCCGGTCCATGCGCAGTAGAATCAAGAGAACAGATCATGGAAGTGGCCAAGACAATCAAAGAAAGTGGCGGTCATATATTGAGGGGTGGTGCCTTCAAACCGCGGACCTCTCCATACGCCTTTCAAGGTTTGAAGAATGACGGTCTCTTGCTCCTGTCTCAGGCAAGGGAGGAATACGGGATCCCCGTTGTGACCGAGGTCATGGACATTGCAAGCATTGAGGTTATCCTGGAGAATGCTGACTGCCTTCAGATCGGAGCCAGAAACATTCAGAATTTCCAGCTTCTTAAGGAAGTGGGTAAGACAAACAAGCCGATATTGCTCAAGCGAGGCATGTCTACAACCATCGAAGAGTTACTCATGTCAGCCGAATACGTGATGGCCGCAGGCAACAGCCAGGTTATTCTCTGCGAGCGTGGAATCCGTACCTTTGAGACAGCAACACGCAATACCCTGGATCTCTCTGCCGTGCCTGTTCTGAAGGAGAAAACCCATTTGCCCGTCATCGTAGACCCATCACATGGTACCGGACATGCCCGCTATGTGGAGGCCATGTCGTATGCTGCTATCGCTGCTGGAGCTGACGGGCTCATGATCGAGGTCCATCCGAAACCCGAAGAGGCACTGTCAGACGGTCCCCAGTCCTTACGGCCTCAAGAGTTCAAAAAGGTCATGGATGGAATCAAGCTCATTGCACAGGCTGTGGGCAGGGATATATGATAGGCTTGCAATTTGCCGGGTGAATCACTACTATAGGCTATAGTATGGGATACTTCATGCCCCAACATAGAAACACACTGGTGTATGGATCATTCCTTGCGGAAGGAATAGTCCGCAAGGAATTGGATTGGAATGTTGCAGGTGTGTACGACATCCAGACCCTGGCCGAATCCATGACGCATAAATATAAAGGCGGTATCTTTGCCCAGCTCATGATTGTAAAGCCCGAAAAGGCTACCGCCCACCACCATTACCGGGTGTGTCTGCATGATTCTGAAATTTTAAGCTTTGTAGAAAAAAACCCCCAGGTTGACATGCTTTCTTTTATCACCTTCATCATGACGCATGAGCTTGTGCATATACAACGTTTCGCCACGGGTAAAGCCGACTTCTATGGAACCACGGGCGAAGAAGAGGTGGTGGTGGATACCCTGACCCGCCTCTTTCTTGCCAAGAACCCGGTGACCGGCCTGAAAAAGGTCCTCGCCGTCCTTGACAAAATGGAGGCAGCGCCACTATATAACGAACACATTGTGAACAATCAAGGGAGGTTTATCCGTGCCTATCTATGAGTATAAGTGTTTGAAGTGCCTGAATGAATTCGAGGCAATGCAGAAGTTCAGCGACTCTCCGCTAAAGAAATGCCCGTCCTGTGGGGGGGGTGTCAAGAGGCTCATCTCCAGGTCTTCATTCCAATTAAAGGGATCCGGCTGGTACCTCACGGACTATGCCAAAAAGAGTTCACCCCAAGATTCTAATGAAAGTAAAAGCACTACAGAGACATCCTCTGGAGAAACCCCGTCTCCTGCTCCAACAACGAAAAGTGAAGACTAGGTTCAATCCATGGCCCTGACGCATCTTGATAAAAAGGGCCGTGTCACCATGGTGGACGTGGATGAAAAGATCGTAACAAGGCGTGTCGCCAAGGCCACAGGGACTATCAAGCTGAGCGCCACAGCCTTTAGCGCCGTTACAACCGATTCTGTCAAAAAGGGTAATGTCCTTGCCACTGCAAAGATCGCCGGTATCATGGCGGCAAAAAACACCTGTAACATTATACCCCTTTGTCATCCCCTACCCATTGACCATATAGAGATCGAATTTCACCTCGATAAAAAAACATCGACCATTAAAGCGCAATCCACGGTGAAGGTATCAGGCAAGACCGGCGTGGAGATGGAGGCACTGCATGCCGTAGGGGTGGCCTTGCTCACCATTTATGATATGGTGAAGGCTATTGACAAAACTATGGTCATTGGAGAAATTAGGCTTGAAGAGAAGTCTGGTGGCAGGAGCGGTACATATAAAAGGGCGTTATAAAAGCATGGAGGGGCGGACATAAAATCCGCCCCTCCCTATCTCGTTAACAAGTCAAGTCATTCAGTTCTGATAACTGGTCATTGATCCATTACTGTGTCAGCGGGGTAAGCTGAATTTCTACGCGGCGGTTCTGGGAACGGCCTTCTGCTGTATCATTGCTCGCAATAGGACGTGACTTACCGAAACCCTGGGTAACAACACGCCGTGAATCGATCCCCTGGGATGTCAGGTAGTTCCCCACACTGGCTGCCCTGCGCTCGGACAAAGGCTGGTTGATTGCATCGCTGCCCGTGCTGTCGGTATGGCCAGCGATATCGATGAGGGTCTTATCATACTCTTTCACTACAAGCGCCACCGAGCTAAGGACATTGTAGAAATTTGCATTAATATCCGCGCTGTTGGTCTGGAAGGTTATATTGCCCGGCATGTTCAGGATAATATTTTCACCCTGCCTGGTAACACTTACTCCCGATCCCTGGAGTTTCTGTCGGAGTTTGGTCTCCTGCTGATCCATATAGTACCCGACAGCGCCGCCTGAAAGGGCGCCTACACCTGCACCGATGAGCATCCCCTTGCGGCGATCCTTATGACCGGTTACTGCGGCGCCAACTGCTGCACCACCGACACCCCCGATTATGCTGCCCCAGGCGGTCTTGCTCATTTTCTGCTCACCCGTATAAGGATCGGTGGCGCAGCCTTGTGCTAAAAAGACCACTGCCAGGACGATGATTATGCCATATGAAAGATTATGCATTGTCTAGTCTCCTTTTTTCTTAATAGTTATCGGGTAATGATTATATCCAATTGTCAGTATTTCACCATGGTTATTTTATACATATCATAATTGGGTTTTCAAGTTGGTTTCAAGAAGTTTTCTGATTATTGAAAGGTTTGTGTTGTGATAGACTCAGTAGGGAGGCATCCACCTCTTTGATTATCCTTTCATATACCTGCTCCCGGCCGAGGCTTGTATCAATGATTCGATGGCGATGAGTGCAGGATATCCGGAGAAAGGCATCCCTGATCCTTAGATGATACTCCTGTCCCCTGTGTTCGAACCGGTCAGAAGGTTGTATCCTTGAAAGGCCCAGTTCAGGACTCACGTCCATTATAAAGGTGAGGTCCGGCTCGATCCACGTCCCGGTATAATCCATGATTGCTTTTACCCTTTCATAGCCAAGCCCACCTACAATGCCCTGGTAGACCAGGGTGGAATCCACGAACCGGTCGATAATGATGATTGTCCCCTCTGCTAGGCCCGGTTCTATGATCCTGGAGATGTTCTGAACCCGGGAAGCAAGGATCAAGAGGAGCTCGGTCATGACATCCAGGTCCTGTTTCAGAAAAAGATCCCTTATCTCTTCAGAAAAAGAAGAGCCGCCGGGCTCTCTGAACGAAAGCCACGGCAGCCCTTTGCTTGTCAGGTAAGCGCCGAGAGAGGCAACATTGGTCGTCTTGCCTGCGCCCTCCCCTCCCTCAAAGCTTATGATCACTTCTTTTTCTTCTCGTCATTCATTGCTGCATGGGCTGCAGCTAGCCTGGCGATAGGCACACGATAAGGCGAGCAGCTTACATAATTCATGCCGGCCTTGTGGCAGAATTCAATGGATGAAGGTTCTCCACCATGCTCGCCGCATATTCCCACCTTAAGTTTTTTACGTGTCTTTCTGCCCTTTTCGATGCCGATGCGAACCAACTCGCCCACACCATCCTGGTCAAGGGCCTGGAACGGATCAATGGGCAGGATCTTTTTTTCAACATAATCAGGCAGGAACTTCCCTGCATCATCACGGGAAAGGCCAAAGGTGGTCTGGGTGAGATCGTTGGTGCCAAAAGAGAAAAACTCGGCATGCTCGGCGATCTTGTCGGCAGTGAGAGCCGCCCTGGGCAGTTCGATCATGGTGCCCACCATATAGCTGAGTTTAACATTATACGATTTGATAATCTCATCCGCAACCTGGACGGTCATGTTCTTCAGTATCTCCAGCTCTTTGACATGGCCTACAAGCGGGATCATGATCTCGGGCAGAACATCGATCTTTTCCTTTTTCACCTCACAGGCAGCCTCAATAATGGCCCTTACCTGCATCTCATATATCTCGGGGAAGGTTATACCGAGCCTGCAGCCCCTGTGCCCCAGCATTGGATTAGCTTCGTGGAGGGAATCCCGCTTTGCCTTAACCTCATCAACCGGTTTTTTAAGTGCCTTGGCCACCTGGGCGATCTCGGCATCGGTATGCGGCAGGAACTCGTGCAGCGGCGGGTCAAGAAGCCGGATGGTGACCGGAAGGCCATCCATGACCCTGAAGATCTCTTTGAAGTCTCCCTTCTGCATGGGCTTGATCTTCTCGAGGGCCTTTCTGCGGCCTTTTTCGTCATTTGCCAGGATCATCTCGCGCACTGCCAGTATCCTGTCCTCCTCGAAGAACATATGCTCAGTGCGGCACAGACCGATACCCTCTGCGCCGAATTCTCTTGCCACCTTTGCGTCTTTGGGCGTGTCTGCATTGGTGCGGACCCCGAGCTTGCGGTATTCATCAGTCCACTTCATCAGCGTCCCGAAGGCACCCGAGAGCGAAGGCGGGATGGTCTTGCATTCACCTAAAATAACCTCTCCCTTGGTACCATCCAAAGAAATGACATCACCCTTCTTGACGCTCTGGCCACCCAGGGTGAACTTCTGCTTGGCATAGTCCACGACCAGGTCCTGAACTCCGGATACACAGCATTTGCCCATACCGCGGGCAACAACAGCAGCATGTGAGGTCATGCCTCCGCGTGCCGTAAGGATGCCCTGGGCTACATTCATGCCGTGGATGTCTTCGGGTGAGGTCTCGACGCGGACCAGGATCACCTTCTTTCCCTTCTTCACCTCAACCTCGGCATCTTCCGCAGAGAAGACTACATTTCCTACGGCTGCGCCGGGTGAAGCAGGCAGACCCTTGCCTAGGATCTTCTTCTTGGCCTTGGGATCGATCTGCGGGTGCAGAAGCTGGTCGATCTGCTCAGGATTTACCCTCTGATGCACAGCCTCCTTTTTTGTAATGAGGCCCTCATTCACCATATCAACAGCAATCTGTACGGCAGCGGCAGCAGTGCGTTTGCCGTTCCTGGTCTGGAGCATCCAGAGGTTCCCTTCCTGGACCGTGAACTCAATGTCCTGCATGTCGCGATAATGCTTTTCCAGATTCTCATATATGTCCACGAGCTGATGGTACTGCTCGGACAGGGCCTCTTCCATGGATACGTCTGATTTGCTCCTCTTCCCCTTGATATTGATAGGCTGGGGAGTCCGTATACCGGCCACCACGTCCTCGCCCTGGGCGTTCTTCAGGTACTCTCCATAGAAAACATGTTCGCCTGTAGCCGGATCACGGGTGAATGCCACGCCTGTTGCAGAGCTTTCTCCCATATTGCCGAAAACCATGGCCTGGCAGTTCACGGCCGTGCCCCATTCATCAGGGATGTTGTTAAGCTTACGGTATGTGATGGCGCGCGGTGTGTTCCATGACTTGAACACGGCTTCAATGCCGCCCCAGATCTGGTCCATGGGGTCTGAAGGAAGCTCCATGCCAGTGAGCTTTTTCACTTTTTCTTTCATGGTTTGAACAAGTTTTTTCAGGTCCTTGGCATCGAGTTCCGTATCGAGCCTTACCCCCTTTTTCTTTTTCATCTTTTCAAGCTCTTCTTCCAGCTCATCTGAGTCGGCACCCATGACCACGTCCGAGTACATCTGGATAAAGCGCCTGTAGCAATCCCATGCGAAACGTTCGTTGCCGCTCATCTTGATAAGGCCGTGAACGGTTTCGTCGTTGATGCCGAGGTTCAGCACGGTATCCATCATACCCGGCATGGATGCCCTGGCGCCTGAACGGACAGAAAACAACAGCGGGGCCTCTGTATCGCCAAAACCGAATCCCATTGACCTTTCAACCTTTTTAATGGCTTCCTTTACCTGGGTCTTTAAGTCTTTCGGAAGCCCATGCGTTTCGTAATACACAGTGCACATGTCGGTAGAAATCGTGAATCCTGGCGGAACAGGTATTCCAAGATTGGTCATTTCAGCGAGATTGGCCCCTTTTCCTCCAAGGACGGCCTTCATGTCAGCATTACCCTCAGCCTTGGTTCCCCTGCCCCCAAAGAGATAAACATACTTTTTTGCCATGAGAAGTCTCCCTTTTCATCAGATACTGATATTCGGTTGAAGCTTGTAAACGATAGTATAAATAAAGAGTTCTGTTCAAGTGAAAAATGGTGTCCAAGGGCTTATTCTTTCAAGACCAGCGTAACTTTGAAGTCATATTCGTTTTACTACTTTTCTATGGAATTAAGTACTCTTGAGTATCGACCTTGCTGCGATAATCCCGGAGCAGCTCGCCTGGATGAGGCCCCTGGTTATGCCTGCGCCATCGCCTATGATATAGAGGCCATGGATATGTGACATGAGGTTGCTGTCAAGCTTGGTTCTGTTGGAGTAGAACTTGACCTCGATACCATAGAGCAGGGTGTGTGCAGAGTTTACCCCCGGGGCCACACGATCCAGGCTCGAGAGCATCTCGGCTATGTCCGTCAGTATCCGATAGGGCAGGCAATAGCTCAGATCGCCGGGTGTGGCCTGCTTCAAGGTGGGTCTGGTTGAGCATTTTCCTAGCCTCTCCGGGGTAGTCCGCCTGCCGCCGAGAAGGTCTCCCAGCCTTTGCACGATTGCCCCCTTGCCGAGCATGTTGGCGAGCTTGGCCACTGATTCGCCATATCCGATGGGGTCGTCGAAAGGTTCTGTGAAATCGGCGCTCACAAGCAAGGCAAAGTTCGTGTTTTCCGTGCGCTTTGAAGCCCAGGAATGGCCGTTGACCGTAACGATATCACCCAGGGTCTCGATAACTACCTCTCCATAGGGATTCATGCAAAAGGTCCGGACTTTATCATCGAAAGTACGGGAATAGTAGACGAATTTAGTCTCATAGGCCCTGCAGGTAAGATGTTCCATGATCACTGCAGGGAGCTCGACACGCACACCCAGGTCTACAGGGTTCGGGTGTGTTTCGAGTCCGAGACGCTTGGCCTGGTGAGACATCCAGGACGAACCCACCCGGCCTGGTGCTGCAATGACTTGGGGAGTTTTTATAATTGCTCCATCAGACAACCTCACTCCTATAACCTCAAGGTCATTCGTAAGGATTTCTTCAACATGTGTATTGAATATCATATCGACCTTGCCATCGAGGTAAAGCCTTAAGTTTTCAAGGGTGACCAACAGGTTTTCCGTGCCGATGTGCCTTATCTTTGTGGGGATATATACCAGGCCAGCAAGCCGGGCCTGTGCCGATATTTTCTCTGACTCATCATTCTCCAAGGCAAACAGGTCACTTGAAGGCGCGTACCGGGTATACAGTTCGTCAACGTATTCGAGCATCTTGAAAAGTTCATCATCGGAGATGAAGTTTGAGAGCCGGCCCCCTACATCGGTTGATATGGTGAGCTTCCCATCGCTGTATGCCCCTGCCCCTCCCCATCCCACGAGCATCTCTTTGCCGGTTCTTGACCTTTTATGGATATCGTTGCCCTGCTCTATGATGACAATCTTCATCCCTGGATCCGTCTCTATAAGCTCGAGAGCTGCAAAAATACCGGCAGGCCCGGCACCGATAATGACAACATCAGCCATAGGTCTTCCTTCTTTTCATCATGAAAAAAATCCCGGCGGCCAGCATGACTATGTCAGTTGACCAGGCGGCTAATGCAGGGTTCATAAATCCGGAAATGCCTACATTTGTCATAGCGGAATGAATGGCCCAGTAGAACAGGCCAAGGATGATTCCTATGGATATGCCGCGTGCAATGCCCCCGGCCCTGGGAAACCTTAACCCAAAGGGCAGGACGAGTATGGTCATAATAAGAGGGGCCATGGTGAAACTGATACGGCTGTGGAATTGGGTTTCAAGGCTCACTGATTTGATCCCGTCTTCCTGGAGGTGCGCCCGGTATTCCATCAACTCCAGAAGAGAGAGGACCTCCGGCTTTGGTTGAGCCATTGCCAGATCGCTTGGTTCCTGCTTAAGAGGCAACGAGGAAACGGATTGTGAGAAGGAAATCCCGGACGTGGACATCCCTATGGTATCCAACATATTCGTATTCCATTGCCTGCCGTCCCAGGCTGCATAGTCAGATCTTAAGATTGCATAGAGCTTGCCGGACTTAGTCCTGTAACAGGAGACATTGCGCATGATGCCTTTCGAAATATCCAGGTGTTCAACATAATATATATCGTTACCTACAATGAATCTCCCGCCATTTACAGAAAAAGACCCCGTGATGTCATGCTTTTTTATATATATATCCTCTATCTTATCTGCATGTTGCTGAGATACTGGATATACTGAGAAGGAAAGGAAAGACATGATAAACACTGCCCCTAATCCTACTAAGATATAGGGTAGTGATAGTCTAAGGAATGAGACAGAGCATGACTGCATGGCAATGGTCTCTACATGTCGAGAGAATTGGGCCTGTGTTGCAACAATGCCGACGCATATGGAAAAAGGAAGTACATAATAGATCATTCGAGGAAGTGAGAAAAAAAGATATTGCATAATTATCGACCCGGAGGCGTTGTGTTGGGAAAAGGAGTTCAAATTTCCGAAGATTGTTGAGAGAAAAACAAGCAGAGTCAGACTCAAGCACGCTGCACCACACATGGATGATGCCTTTTTTAAAATATAATTACTAAGTGTACTAATAATCAGATCCCTCCCTCGCTTAACCGCAGCTTTCTAGCAAGCAGGACAGTGCATAGCAGTAAACAAAAAACTATATCAGGAAGCCATGCCCCCAGGAGTGGAGCCATAACATGAGCCCTGACCAATCTATCTGCTACGGTAAACAGAAAATAATAGCCTACGATGGTGCCGATGCCTATGATGAAACCGGTATGTCTGGGTGATCGGGGCCTGACAATGCCAAAACTGATCCCGACAAAACCTAGGATCAAGTCCAATACAGGAAAAGAGATTCGATTATAGTATTCCTTTATCCTTTGGGGGTCCGGTTTTTCCTTTATGAGTTTTCTGAACTCGGCCTGGGTGGCTGAATCGTAGGATTTTATCCTGAGTTTCTTTGTAAAGTCGGCATCGAGAGAGAACCTGTATTCATCAAACGTCAGATAACGGTCTGCAATCTTTGTTTTCATAAAAATACTTCCCTTTTTCAGCTTCATGATGATGGAGTTCTTATTCACCTCAATGGTTCCTCTTTCTGAGGTTATCACAGATCTTTCGTTACCGGATGTCTCGATGAACACGTTCTTGAATTCCTTCTCCTTTGGGTTTACCGACTCCACATATACAATCAGACCCTTGAATGAGTCATCAAACTCGCGTTCTTTCAAGAAGGAAAATATCTTTTGCGAAGCACTCTGCAAAAGCCTTGTTTGTACTGTTTTCATAGCCATAGGACCGAGGTTTGTGGAAATGAGCATATGGAGAAGCATGGCGGAAAAAGACAATAAAATAACAGGTAAGTATATGGTAAGTGACTTCACGCCGCATGCTTTCATTGCTATGATCTCGGATTCTACCGATAACTTTTCAAGGACAATCAAGATAGTGAAGAGAAGCCCCATGGGAATCACAAAAGACGACAAGGGAACCATTGCAAGCAGCAGCACATCCATATCACTTATACTAAGGGCCTTGCCCAACGTAATCCATTGAATGATCAGCATCACGCCGAACAAGACAGCGATCGTGGCGCCAAAGACCTCAACCAGAGATAGAAAGATGTATCTTTTAATCCGCATAACTCTTTTAAGATTATACGCATGGATGACAACGGTTGTCTACAACAGCAGATCAAGACAGTACTTGCGTCATGCCCAAAAGATTGACACCATGGGAAGAAAATTGTATGGTCTTTTCACAAATGAAGAGATTTTTTAGCCTTTTTATCGTTATTCCCTTGTTTCTTATTGCTGGAGGGTGTGCATACCGACATACAACCCAAGAGTACACAGACCTTCAATCTGAACTGGATGCCGGCAAGAAACTCTATGCGACATGTGAGTCTGACAAAAAACGTCTGGATAAGGAGCTTGATGAAGCCCGCAGAAATCTTGAAAAGGCATCAACAGACATCACTTCGGGTTATTCCAATAAGCAGGAACTCCTTGATAAAAACATCACTTGTATGGAGGAAAATAAGGCCCTCCTCAAACAGATTTCACGGTTAAAGATCCTGCTTCAGGAAAAGAAGGATGCCCAGGGGAGGCTGGAGCGCGCAAATAATTATCTTACAAGTTTTTTTGCAGCAGAGCGCATGAATGACCATCTCTATATTGTTAAGGCAGAAGATGCAGTGAAGATTATCATTCCCCAGAAGGTCCTCTTTCCTACTCCTTTCAGTGCCTGGCTGATGCCCAAGGGGGTATCCATTATTAAGAAGATTGCTAAAGGGCTCGATGAATTCAAACCCATGTATGTCGAGGTTGCCGGTCACACGGATAAAACGGCCATACCGAAGCAGTCATTAAAGACGTATCCCACACAATGGGACCTTTCACATGCCCGGGCTGTTTCAGTTCTACTTGTGCTTGAGAGTCTGGGCATTAAAAAAGATAAGCTTTCAGTTATTTCCTATGGAGACACCCGGCCAATAGCTGATCCCGATACTGAGGAAGGCAAGGCCATGAACCGAAGGGTGGAGATCATTGTTACACCCTGATTCTTAAGGCATCGGGGTATTCCTGATCCTCTTGAGCATCAGTCTTGTGTGCCCCTGAATATCTATCCCATTATCACCAAATCTCCAGGACAGATATATGGTAAGGTAATGCTCGAAGTGGGGAGTTAAGGAAGGCCAGTTCTCTGAGATAACCCTGAGGTGTTCTTCATGTGTGCTGTTCTCCGGCATAACAAGGCCTTTTCCGGCCATAAGCCTGAGAATCTTTTCGTATGGAGGAACGTACCTGCGCCTGATGATCCGGTACAGGGCCCAGCCGCACAAACCAGAAACAAACAGCAATATGGCATATTTTGCCATGGATTCTAATTGTGAAGTTATTCGGGGTGCCGTGGTGAAGAGACTGGTGGCGAAGTTTATCTGATCATCAAGTGAGTACTGGATTACCCACCTGATCCAGCGGAACCGGAGCTCATCGATAATATGGAATCGTATACCTGGGGCTTGACGAGATGAAGGGGTTGCATCGATTACGATCCAGGTTTTGTCAAAATATTCTACCCAGGCATGGGCATCAGAGGCCCGGACAATGAAATAATCACCGCTTTCGTTGTATTCCGTCACGAGAAAACCTGTGACCACCCGGGCAGGTATACCGCATGAGCGTATCATGGCAGCAAGTGCCGATGCAAAATGCTCGCAGCTCCCTTTCCTGTGCGTCAGCACAAACCACTCTATTCCATGTCTTCCGGGTGGTATCTTCTGTTTTTCGAGTGTATATGTACATGTTTTCATCAGAAAACGCTCAATTCGATGAACCCGCAAAGCAGGTTCTCCCTGCCCTGCAACGTGAATCGCAAGATCTCGGACATGTGAGAGCTCATGGGGTATCTCACTACTGCCGGGATATCCCAGTCCGGCCACACGGCTTACCCAAACATCGTATACGGCAGGTGGTTCACTGCCCCAGTAAAGGTTCGTACCCCTGAACATACACAATTTTGGCAGAACAGCGTGCACCCAGAACGGGAAAAATACATTTTCCGAGTTGAGGGCTGTAGAGTATATGGTCAGCCTATCAGTAAAGCTGCTGGAAACCGGCGCTACAGAACCTCGGGATTCCTGCCTGAAAAAACCATCAGGGGAGATGCCTTCAAGCCTTGCGCCTGAAAGATAGAACTTTTTCGGGGGCCTTCCTGATGACCACACCACCCTCAGTACAACCGTCCGGTTTTGACCGGATCGTCCGGAATCCTTCAAGTCAACATTTTCTGCAAAAGAAATCTTTCCCCGCTGTGAAAGGCCATGTTTGATTAATGATGATGCAGGCCTCGGAAGCAGATAGAACAAAAGGCATGAAGTAAGGATGATACCCATAGAGACCTTGAGCCAGTGCAGAGGCTTTTCAAACCAAAGTGCCCGGCGAAAGGAAAAGGACTCGGCATCCAGCGCGTACAGGGTCATAGGGATAAGGAATACCATGAGCACAAGGCCGACGAGGAACAGGGGGCTAACGGTGAAGATTGTTGCCAGCAGACACTGGGCAAAGGAGATTCCGACGATCTGATAGATCTCGCGCGGTGTCTTTTTCATGAGGAGTCTTATGAGTGCAAGTACAAGGATCAAATCCCTGACTGCGGAAACGACAGCAGATCTTCCCATGTTGTTAATCTGGAATATTTCAAAGGCGAAGACACCGGTAATGATGGCTAATGCGCTCCAGGGACCGATCAGTTCACGGTCGAAATAGCTTAGCAGGATTATGACATGCACGAGTGCAAGGATAATAAAAAGAGGCCATGGCAGGAGTTCGGAAAGGCCCAGGCAGAACATCCCGGCCACGGAAATTCCAATAGTAAGGATTTTGATCTTCTCAGATGTATATGATCCGGGCATCGGAGGGTATGACCTCTGGTGATGGCTGATGTATATCCTGGGCAAGGGCGAGATGCTTGAAGATATCGATTTTATGGGCGCGTGAAGATCCTATTCCGCTGTACAATCCATTCAGGACAAGCCCAAAGGGATTACCCATGCGGTGCAGTTCGGATATTAAGTAGGTGGCCCAAGATAATTTCTGCTCCAGGTAAGGCCCAGGCATCAGAACTACCACGCCGCTCATACCCGCGCCTCCCTCAAAGACCCGCGAAATGAGCCCATGGTGCTGCTTCTTCCATACTACCATTGAGAGCGGATCACCAGGCACATAGGGACGTACATGCGAGATGGAATCCTTGGCCTTGCCGCCCCCGGAGTCGACTGTTCCGGATGTAAAAGAAGGGTTGCATACCAGGGGTTCAGGAAAGACCAGTATCTCCTTTTGAACCGGGAATGTAATGGATTTTTCAAAGAGACCATAGGGGTATGTGGTAAATATCGTTATAGTTCCCAGTTGAACCTTACCCCTCATGGGTAGTGTTAAGTCTGCATACAAGACCTGTGTCTCCTGGCGCCCGAGCTTTTCGACCCTGACCAGTGAAAAATCTTTCAAAACAAGACGGCCTGATTCATTCCTTGGGTTTCTTATCAGGTATCCCATTTTAAAAGGAATAGCTGCAAAGATCTCAGAGGGCAGCACCCTGTTGACTTCAAGATAGCGGAGGTTCATCTCGGACTCGATGCCCGAGACGATCATAAACGCCATCATCGCTGCAAGCACGAGGTAAAGGAGGTTATTTCCGGTTATCATGGCAATGACGATAAGGCTAAAAAGGAAGCCGAAGAAGATCTTACCCGGCTTCGTGAGTCTGAAGCCCCGGGGAGGCTTCAGGTATTTAAATAGGGATCTTAACCTCATCGAGTACGTTCTCAATAATGTTTCCTGCGGCACCGTTCTTTGAAATGATCCGGTGTTGAAGAACATGAGGGGCAATACTCCTGATATCACCTGGAGTTACATAGTCCCTGCCATCGATAAACGCCCAGGCCTGAGATGCCCGCTTCAGCGCAAGGCCACCCCGGGGGGAGACCCCGAGTTCCACATCAGGGTGTGTCCTGGTGGCGCGTACCAGCTTAGTGATGTAGGAAAGGATCTCTGCATGAACCTTTACCTGAGAAGCAGCTTCAATCATGGCCATAATTTCCGGCTTATCCATTATGGGGCTCAACTTCAATGCATCTGCGTGATCAATATCCTTCCTAAGGATCTCTGTCTCAGACTCCATGGGGGGGTATCCCACATTTGCCTTGATGAGAAACCTGTCCAGTTGGCTTTCAGGCAAAGGAAATGTGCCGACCACTTCAGCAGGATTCTGTGTTGCTATTACCATGAACGGATCAGGAAGCTTGTAGGTCATACCATCAATGGTCACCTGCGATTCCTGCATCGCCTCCAGGAGTGCCGACTGTGTCTTTGGGGAAGTCCTGTTGATTTCATCAGCAAGGACAATGCTGGCAAATATGGGGCCCTTTACCATATCGAGACCCTCTGAACTGCTTCTGAACATATGAAATCCAGTGACATCAGAGGGGAGCATGTCATTGGTAAATTGAATGCGTTTAAAGCTCAGATGGAGAAGCTGTGATAGCGATATGGCAATGAGGGTCTTACCGACCCCCGGCACACCTTCCAGAAGTACATGCCCTTTTGAAAGAAGCGCGCATAGAACACAGGTCAGAACAGTGTCCTGGCCAAGAAAGACACCATGCATATGCTGAAAGATCTTTTGGATGAGCCCCCGGCTGTTCATGTGTTGTACTGATAATCCCATGGCTTTCTATCGGCATGTAACATATCCGGGAATAAATCGAAAATCAAATATTAGGGGCATAATGAAAGGAAAGGTGTAGACATTATAGCTCCGAGCTATTGAGGTATACAATGACAAGAGGCACATAATTATTTATGAGAATATTCTCCGGTGCTTTCAGAAGATGAAAAACCGACAACAGTGTGAAATATTGCCGTTATCATCTAGACTTCATCGGGAAGATGCTTTTTGATTTTCGCGAGAACCTCACTGATCTCTTTCTGGCGTGCCTTCAAGTAGTCTCTATATTCAAAAGAAGCCCTTGCGTGATGGATCTCAATACGAACAGTTACCTCTTCCCGATTCAGGAGCATCTTGAGCAATAATAGATCTTCCTTCGTGACTTCCAGTGTTATCATGTCAACCTCCTTTTCTATTTTTATAAGGTAAGGCCGGTTATGACTGAGTCAAGCCCTTGGCTATAAAAAACAATGAAACCAATGATATAAAAAAGTGTGTAGTATATTGAAAAGGGATCTGATATGTAAAGTTTTATTCAGAAATCTCCGATACTCACCACGAAGGTAACATCATGGCTGACATGCGTTATAGGCAGATCCTCGAGGACATGGAGGAAGGTTACTACGAGATTGACCTGACAGGAACCTTCAAATTTGTAAATAAAATCGTCTGCAGGATTGCCGAACTGCCAGAAGATCAAATCCTCGGTGTGAACTATATGGATTATACCACCAAGGCCACCTCAAGGCGTGTCTATAAGACCTTCAGCAAGGTTTATCAGACAGGGATCCCTCAAAGGGTAGAATACGAGATCCTTTTAAAAGACAATACCAGGAAAGTCATTGAGAATACAATCAGCCTTCTTCGTGACAATGACCTGAATATTATAGGGTTCTGCGGGTTGGTGAACGACATCACCAAACGGAAAAGACTTGAAGAGCAGCTCCGCCAAAACAGGGAGCGGTTCGAGGCCCTATTTGAGAACGCAAATGAGCTTATACTGACTACGGATGCCTTTGGATATATCAAGAGGCTTAATAAAAAGGTTGAAGAGATTTCAGGTTATCCAAGAAACGAACTCATCGGCAAGAGCATCCTGGTAATTGCACACCCCGATGATCGGCTTACCTATATACAATTCTGGCAACATCTTCTGGAGGGTCAGACCCCAAGATTCGAACTCAAGGCACTTACAAAAGATGGTATGACCAGATATCTCCTTGCCAGTGGAAGTGTGTTGCGAAGAGGTGGAAAAATCGAAGAGGTGCAGTATAATGCGCAAGAGATTTCTTCTCTTAAAAATGCTCAACTAACTATAGAAGACCTCAAGAACCTCCTGAGCAGTATTTTTGAATCAAGCCCGAACATGATTATATGCCTTGACTGTGCTGGAAAGATCCAGATGGCCAACCCCATTACGGAAAGGATCTTCCATAAACCGATCTCAGCTATGATCGGTAATAGCCTGTCTTCCCTGAGCCCTTCGATGACCTCTTTTCAGAAAGTTATTCACGAGGTTCAGAAGGAACGAACCCCGCAGTTTCTTCACGAGAAAATACTTTCTGAAAATTCAAACAATGTGTTTGATGTAAATATATATCCTCTGACTAATCCTTCCCTGGGTGGCGTTGTATTTACCGCTGTGGATATCAGCGATAAAAAACACATGGAACTTCAGCTCATCCATGCACAGAAGATGGAGACTATCGGTGAACTGGCAGGTGGTGTAGCCCATGACTTCAACAATATTCTGACAGGGATTACCGGCAATATCTCCATGCTGAAATACACTACTGATGAAAAGAAGAGGATCCAATACATCAATACCCTGGAGAATATTGCCGAGCGCGCCCGGGATCTCACCCAGCAGATGCTTGTTTTCACCAAAAGGAATGAAGGCAAACCCGAACATATCTCTCTGAACCAGGTGATCCGAGAAGTCATTGATATGTCAATAAAATCAATACCCAAGAACATCAAAATCGATTACAATACAAATGGAAAGGATTATGCAGTATTTATCGACCATACACACCTCACTCAGGTGCTGCTGAACCTGATTGTGAATGCCAAGGATGCCATCGGCGATGATCAGGAGGGCCTGATTGCCATATCTATGAGCCAGATCCTAGTAGATAAAGATTCCAAAAGACAATTTCTCCTGGGTTCCATCGGCAAGTATGCACACTTAGAAGTTAAAGATAACGGGATTGGTATGAATAACCAAACCCTATCCAAAATCTTTGATCCTTTTTTCAGTACTAAACAGAAAGGTCCTGACAAAGGAACTGGGCTTGGCCTTTCCATCGCTTATAATATTATTAAAAATTCGGGCGGTGGCATCCAAGTGAGCTCTTCTGAGGGCAAGGGGTCAACTTTCAGCATTTTGTTGCCGGTATCCAAACTCAAAGAAAAGGCATTACCTTCCGAGGATAAAGTTTCCCAGTACATTTCCAAACACAAAGCGAGGATTCTGATTGTGGATGATGAGGAAATGCTCAGAGACATTGGAAAAGAAATGCTTAATCTGTTAGGTCATTCTGTTGAGACTGCATGCAATGGTCATGAATGCATGGAGGTCCTTAAAAATGACCCAATGGGATTTGACCTCATCATCCTTGATATGATTATGCCCGGGCTGGATGGTTATCACACCCTTGTGGAAATGGAGAAGCTCAAGATAGATACAAGGGTTGTCATCTCATCAGGTTTCTCTTTTGAGCACGAGAAACAAGATTTTTTTTCAAATCCCCTGATAGTAGCTAAACTGAATAAACCCTTTAACTTAACCGAACTTTCCCAGATCCTCGAAGAAGCCCTTTCTTAGCGTGATCCGTAATCAGTAAACAGTTATCCTTATTGATAATATCATCACTTATCACTTTCATAATAACTTATCTTCCCTTTGACCCCTGCCGATACTATCATTACGTCTAGATATGAGTTAATCCGCCCAAGACTTCATTAAATAATTCGGGGGCACATACACATGGCATACAACAGCGAATTTCACGACACATTCTTCGAGGACCTGTTTGAGAACTCAACAGCCGTATCGGCTGTTACTGATGAAAACGGCATACTGAAGAAAGTGAATAAGAGATCACTGGAGATGTTCTTCGGCCAGGTCCAAGATAAGAATTCCGTGATTGGGAGAAACATCCTGGAATTTATACATAAGGATGACAAACCAAAGGTAATAGAACTCTGGAAGCAGAGTATGTTGGAAAAAAAGGAAGTCAGGTATGAGCTTCGCATGACCTCAAATGAAGGTCATGTAATGTATTTCCTTATCAGCGGCCGGCCCATCATAAGAGACGGCAAGATTGTCATGTTCCATTACCAGGCCCTTAACATGATCGATCAAAAGGTCCAGGAGCAAAATATGCTGCACTCTGCAAGCGCGGAGATCCTTACTCAGCTCGCAGGTGGATTTGCACATGACTTTAACAACCTGCTCACGGTAATAAATGGGTATTCCGAGATCCTGAAGATGTCCATTGATGAACACAACCCTTTGCACCACAAAATCAGCCAGATATGCTTAGCCGGCAAACAGGCATCTGTCCTTACCAACAGGATGTTGGATTTCAGCAGGAGGAATAAAGCTGAAGCAAAACCCCTTGATGTCAATACTGAAATTACCAACCAGGAAAGCATTATCAAACATGTGATTGGTCAAAATATAACGGTAAATTTTGAAAAATCAGCAGATCTTGCCCCGATAACCATAGGACCTTCCACATTCAGCAACCTCCTCATCAACCTGGCCGTGAATGCGAAGGAAGCTATGTCAAAGGGCGGGGAAATAACTATCGGGACCGAAGGTATAACTGTCAATGCCGCCAATGAGAAGGTGTACCCCCAGGTGCCCCATGGTGATTACATGCTGCTGAGAGTAAAGGACACAGGAGAAGGTATGACAGAAGAGGTCAAGCGTCAGATATTCGACCCCTTCTTCTCTACCCGTGAGAGTGGGAAGGGTATTGGTTTGTGGACAGTCCATAACATTGTCAGTGCAGCACGAGGATTTATTGTTGTAGACACGGAGCCTGGATCAGGAACAACCTTTTCAATACTGTTCCCCTTTTCTTCCCATGAGGCCGAAAGGGTCGTTCATAGTAAGACAAGACCGACAAAGCCTGAAGTACTCCCTTCCGAATTCAAGACGATACTTATTGTTGAAGATGATGATACGGTTCGCGACCTCGTATGCGAGATCCTCAAACAGCAAGGTCATGTAATCCTGACTGCCCGCAACGGTGGGGATGCACTACAACTTGCACGTCAGTATGAAGGCCATATCGACCTCCTCATCACAGACATGGTTATGCGCAGAATTGATGGAAAAATGCTCTCCAGGAAGATAAGGTCAATCTGGCCGCACATCAAGATAATGTTCATGTCAGGTTACGGAGGCGATGTGATCAGTGATAGCGACCTCAAAGGGAATGTGTTTCTCTCAAAGCCTTTCCTGCCGCAGGACCTCATTGATAAGGTCAGGGAAGTATTTCAGGGATGAGATTAACGAACAGTACATCTTTTGACCTGGTGACTAAGCTCTATGATAAGATTCTCTATCTCTTTATCGGTAAAAGATGCCTCCTTTATGTATGCCTGGTCTACATGCTTCGAAGAGACAAATTTTTGGAGTATGTACAATTGCGCTCCTTGAATCATCTTTGCTAGGTTTATTATATCTACCGGGCGGAGAAGAGAATTAACAATGGTTGTGCGGAACTCATAAGCAAGACCTGAAGCCATCAGCAAAGCGATACTTTTCTTTATATGAGTTATGTTCACAAGAGACCCCGCTACAAGAGAATACTTGTCCAACGGTGCCTTGATATCCATTGCTACATAATCAAGAACGTTTCCTCGAAAAGCATCTTGGAGTACTTTCGGTCTTGAGCCGTTGGTGTCAAGTTTTACCAGGTAACCCATGGATTTCACCTTCTGCATGAATGCGATAAGACCTGGTTGTAAAGTCGGTTCTCCCCCTGATATGACTACAGCATCAAGCTTTTCCCTCCTTTTTTCAAGAAAGGTGTATACATCTCTCAAAAGGATAGTATCACCATAACGTCTCTTGTCTACAAGCTCAGGATTGTGACAGTAGGGACACCGGAAATTACAGCCTTGAGTAAAGACCACTGCACTTATCTTACCCGGATAATCGATAAATGATGTCTTTTGTACATAGCCGATCTTCATACGATACTCACAATAAATAATTTATCGATAAAACCATTAATGATGATACAAATGATATGCATACAAAACCAATGCCCTTGCATGTTTTGGCAAATAAATATAAATTGATCATTCAAGATATCCTTTCATAAGGACGATTTAATAATCATGGCAAAGGCACGCATATTAATAATGGATGATGAAGATCTTATTCTTGATGTTGTGAGCAGCATGCTTGAATACCTGGGATATGAGGTGGAACTCTCGAGGAACGGGCAGGAGGCCATTGAAAGATACAGTGCCGCACTGCAGGAAGGAAAGCCATTTGGTGCCGTAATTATGGACCTCACCATACCAGGAAGCCGTGGAGGCAAGGATGTCATCCAGGATCTCATTCAACTTGACCCTTCGGTGAAGGCAATTGTGTCGAGCGGATACTCCAATGATCCGATCATGACAAACTGTAAAGAATATGGCTTCAAGGGTGTCATCAAGAAGCCGTTCAAGATGGAAGACCTCAGCGAAGTCATTGCACAGACCCTAAGTAATTAAGGATGACCTGAATTATAAGGCACCAGGCCTTATGCATAAGGTTTTTCATAATACATTTGCATGCATAACCTCGTGCCTAAGGCCAGGTGCCAAACCTTTATACCTGTCTTAGAATATCCTTTTCGTTTTCCGGAAGAGGTCTCAATGCTTCGCGTGCAGTATTAGGCTGGGTGGCTTTTATCTTATATACCTGGCTTGTCGCCAACCCTTCAGTATGGATAGCCCTGTGGACCTTGAAGGACTTCCTTTGGAGGAACTCTTCTTTCTTGCCGTTGTTCCATTGGGCCACAGGCCTCAGGTACCCCACAACACGTGAATAAACCTCGGTAGTCTCACCGCAGTCAGGGCACTGAGCGTGGTTGCCTGTGAGGTATCCATGGCCAGGGCAAACGCTGAAGGTGGGGCTGAAGGTGAAGTAGGGAATCTTATAACCAAGACAGATCTTCTTTACCAGGAGTTTGATCACCTCAGGGTCATCCACTCGCTCACCTGCAAAAAGATGCATGACTGTCCCACCGGTATACTTGGTCTGGATCTCATCCTGGAGGTCAAGTGCCTCGAATATGTCGTCGGTGTAATTCACCGGGAGCTGTGAAGAGTTCGTATAGTATGGCTCATGGCCCTGCCTATATGCGTCTTCATTAGCGCAGATGATGTCAGGAAAGGCCTTCTTGTCGATCCGAGCCATTCGATATGATGTGCCTTCAGCCGGCGTTGCCTCAAAGTTGTAATTGTTGCCTGTCATCTCCTGGAGGAGGACCAGCTTATGCCTTATAAAATCTGAGACCCTCAGTGCAAAGGCTTTCCCTTGATCGGTGCCGATATCTTTTCCGAAGAGATTCTCACAGGCCTCGTTCATGCCCAGAATGCCGATTGTCGAGAAGTGGTTTTTCCAGTACTCGCCGAATTTCTCTTTCATCCCTATAAGGTAATACTTCGTATACGGGTATAGATTACTCTGTGTAAAGCTCTCCAATACCTTTCGTTTGATTTCAAGGCTTGAGCTGGCGATATCGATAAGCGCCTCGAGTCTGCTCATGAAATCCGTCTCGCTTGTACTCAGGTATCCTAGTCTCGGCAGGTTGATGGTTACAACTCCTATGGAGCCGGTGAGCGGATTTGATCCGAAAAGACCGCCTCCCCTCTTGACCAGTTCCCGATTGTCGATCCTGAGCCTGCAGCACATGCTCCTCGCATCGCCCGGGTCCATATCGGAATTGATGAAATTGGAGAAATAGGGAACCCCGTATTTTGCAGTCATCTCCCACAGACCGGCAATGTTCGGATTATCCCAGTTGAAGTCGGATGTAATATTATAGGTGGGAATAGGGAACGTGAACACCCTGCCCTTGGCATCACCGGCAGCCATTACCTCAACAAAGGCACGGTTGAACATGTCCATTTCCTGTTGGAATTCTCCGTATGTTGCTTCCTGTATCTTTCCGCCGATTACCACACCCTGGTCCTTGTAGTGTGCCGGCACATCAAGGTCCAGTGTCACGTTGGTGAACGGGGTCTGGAAGCCTACCCTTGTGGGTACGTTGATGTTAAAGATGAATTCCTGAAGGGCCTGCTTGACCTGAACATAATCAAGTCCATCAAATCTGATAAAGGGCGCCAGCAGGGTGTCAAAGTTGGAGAATGCCTGGGCCCCGGCAGCCTCGCCTTGAAGGGTGTAGAAAAAGTTCACGATCTGTCCTAAAGCGGTGCGGAAATGTTTGGCCGGTTTGCTTTCAACCTTGCCTGCTGCGCCCTTGAAACCCTGGACGAGGAGATCGTAAAGGTCCCATCCAACGCAATAGACGCTGATGATGTTGAGGTCGTGTATATGGAAATCCCCGCCGGAGTGGGCATTTCTTACTTCAGGAGGATAGATCTTGTTAAGCCAGTAAATCTTGCTGATCTCTGATGACAGGTAGTTGTTAAGACCCTGGAGAGAAAACGCCATGTTGCTGTTTTCGTTCACCTGCCAGTCCAGCTTATCGAGATACTGGTCGATCAGATCAACCCCCATACCGTCCTTGATCTCGCGAATTTTTGCGTGCTGGTCACGGTAGATTATATATGCCTTTGCTGTTTTTTTGAGCATCGACTGGAGGAGCACTTCCTCCACGATGTCCTGGATCTCCTCTACTGTGGGTATGTCTGTTACGGTCTGCTCAGCAATGGACAGGACCTTGACCATAAGTTTGTGTGCCGTGGCGTCATCAAACTCTCCGGTGGCACTGCCGGCCTTGGCTATGGCAGCTGTGATCTTGGAAGCATCAAAGGTTACTACCCGGCCATTTCTCTTCTTGATGGTGATGAACATATCATTCTCCCCCTTGGAGTGTAAAACTCATAAAATTACTTTTACTAATGACAATTCCGCCTTAATTTCCCCTCTACCTTATAAATTTCTCTTGCTGATACTGTCATTGCTCTCATCAGATTGCATCAAGTTGTTTCATCTCTTAATACTATATATAGTGTATTTAACCTATCACCATACTATATATAGGGCATTAGTATGAGAATGCAAGGGAAAAATTAATCACTATCCTTATACATTCTTTCGATCTCATGAGCAAAGTTCGCAGAGACTACATTTCGTTTGATCTTGAGTGTGGGAGTGAGTTCTCCGGTCTCAATGCTGAATTCCTTCGGAAGAATTGTGAACCTGCGGATCTGTTCCACCCTTGCATAATCCTTCATGAGCATCTTAAGCTTATCATTATAAAAAGAAACGATCTCCGGCTTTTTAACGAGGTCTTCAGGTGAATCGAAAGAAATACCATGTTTATTAGCATAGTTATTCAGCTCAATGAAGTTAGGTACAATCAATGCGCTTAGGTACTTTTTGCCTTCACCAATTACAACTGACTGTTCGATAAAGAGATCCGAAACAAGGGTGTTCTCGATATTCTGGGGGGCGATGTTTTTTCCACCAGCCGTCACTATGATGTCTTTCTTGCGGTCGGTAATATAAAGACATCCGCGTGCATCAATTTTTCCTATATCCCCGGTCATGAACCAGCCGTCTTGCGTAAAGACCGACTTGGTATCGTCGGGTTTGTTGTAGTATCCCTTCATTACCTGGGGCCCTTTGATGAGGATCTCCCCGTCCTGAGCGATCATGACCCGGGTATCAGGCAATGCGGGACCGACCGAACCAAATTCAAAAACATCAAACCGGTTCACATTGGTGACAGGTGTCGTTTCTGTGAGTCCATAGCCATTGTGCACCGAAACACCTATACCGTTGAAGAATCTGTCGATCTCGGGGGCAAGGGCGCCTCCCCCGCTTATGAATAACTTTATACGGTCCAGACCAAGCGTTACGCGCATATTTGAAAAGACTATTGCCTCGGCGAGGTCATACTGTATTTTAATGGTAGGAGGCAATGGCTTGTGTTGTACCATGTAATCCACAGCACGGTCTGAGACATTAATTGCCCACTCAAAGAGCTTCTTTTTCACAGGGGTTGATTTGTCGGCTTTTGTTTTTATCCCAGAGTAGAGTTTTTCAAATAGCCTGGGAACGCTCACCATCAAGGTGGGTCTGGTTTCCTGCATGTTCTCGAGTACAGTGGCAAAGCTCTCGGCAAGATTGATGACCGCACCTATGTGAATCATGAGATAGAGAGATACGGTCCTGCCAAGGGAATGGCTCAAGGGAAGCAAAGCAAGCGACTCGTCCTGGTGGTTGATCATAGGGTGTGATGCATAGGCCTGAAGCACATTGGCGTGGAAGTTACCATGGGTGAGCATAACTCCCTTGGGTTGCCCTGTTGTTCCGGATGTATAGATAAGGGTGGCGAGGCTATCCGTATTGATGGCGTTCATACGTTCCTCGAAGATCGATTTGTCTTTTACCGCATCACCTCTAATCATAAGCTCATCGAGGCTCATGATTTTTTCTCCAGGTATTTTGATTGGATCGAAGGTGATGATATATTCAAGATGAGAAATCTTGTTTTTTATGGATAGGATTTTGTCCAGGTGCTCTTTGTCCGACACAAAGACCACCTTGGCCCCCGAGTCGTTTATAATGTAAGCAGCCTCTGAGCCGGAGTTTGTAGCATAGATGGGAACATCTGTGGCCCCAATGGACAACGATGCAAGGTCCGCCACAATCCACTGCCAACAGTTTTCAGAAAAAATGCCGATCTTATCTTGCGGATTTACACCCAGAGAAATGAGACCCAGACCGACTTTGGTTACCATATTCCGCATTTCGTTCCAGCTGATGGGTGTATATCTTCCGTCTTTTTTGTACCTCACGCATGTTTCATACTGATAACGATCCGCCCTGTTATGGAAGATGCCGGCCATGTTTTTTTCAGAATAACCCATGATATCCTCCTTCTAATTTCTTAAGGTGCCCTCAACTTCTCTTGATGTATGAGTTGATGTTCATATATTATTTTTCATAGATCAACCATTATTTAACGCAGTAAATTCCATTCCCGGAGAAAGGTTGCCAGAGGTTTTGAAATTGACTATAGTACCACCGATGACGAATGCCTTAAGCATAGATCTTGAAGAATATTTTCAGATTCACGCCCTGGCAGGATTGATTCAACCTGACAGGTGGCCCGACTTCCCTTCTTCGATTGAAGATAATACGGTGAGAATCCTGGACCTGCTTGAAAATTTCCGCATCAGGGCTACCTTTTTCTGCCTGGGTTGGATCGCCGAGCATCACAAGGGACTCATCAGGCGTATTCACAGCCAGGGCCATGAGATAGCTTGTCATGGGTTTGCCCACCAGGTCATCTACCAGCAGGATAAGGTTGTGTTCCGTAAAGACGTATCAAGGGCCAAAGATATCCTTGAGGATGTAACAGGGGAGCCTGTCATAGGGTATCGTGCCCCTACCTATTCCATCACAGAAAAGACCTTATGGGCTCTGACCATCCTTGAAGAGCTCGGATTCAGATATGATTCAAGCATATTCCCCATCTATCATGATAACTATGGTATGCCCAATGCCCCCCGGTTTCCCTACCTATTGCCTGACAGCACCCTTGTGGAGTTCCCAATATCCACACACAAGGTTGGACCGATAAATATCCCCATATCAGGAGGTGGTTATTTCCGCCTGCTCCCCTACTTTTTTACAAAAATCGCTTTGAAGGCATTGATGCACACTAATAATCCCTTCGTTTTTTACATTCATCCCTGGGAGTTGAACCCGGATACCCCAAGAGTAGCGGGTATGGATGTTCGCTCCCGTTTCAGAACCTATGTGGGAATAGGTACTTCTTTTCAGAAATTCTCTTCACTGCTGCAGGATTTCTCATTTGCTCCCATTCGCGATGTTCTTACCGAAATGAAACTGCTTTCTTAAAATATCACTAATCATTCACAAGCGCCTTTCTGGCCTCGTCCCTGGTTTCATAGATATGAGGGGCTAATTTACGTTTTTTAAGGGCATCCCCAAGCTTCATCCGCAAGAATGTGTTGGTTGTGTAGCGTGTAACACCTGAATAGTATTTCTTTACCACCCTTTTCACCATGTCGGTGTACTCGTCTACAAGCTCAGGCATGATATCGAAATGGTCGTAATTGACAATTGTGTACACCTTTTTTCCTAAAGGTAAACAAATATTGGTGACCATTTCTTCTATATCCTTAATATCTTTGCTATTTCTTATCTTATGCCCTTCAAAATTGACAAAGAAAAGGTTCTCATCAGCATCATAAGTCAGTCGTTCTTCAAGCTGTAGTTCTGTGAGGTCATTCAGCAGGCCCATGGCCGATGGAGCGAAAATCCTCTCATCCATCAGGCGTGGTTTGTTTTTCATGATGGGTATGAAATTCATGTGGCAAAGGATATCTTTTTCAATATCGATACCCGGCGCAACCTCCAAGAGTTCCATGCCCTCTTTTGTCAGCGAGAACACGCACCGTTCGGTGATGTAATAAACAGGCTGCCTCTTCATCATGGCATATTGTCCGCTGAAGGTTACCTGTTCCACCTTTTCCAGAAACTTCCTTTCTATTCCCTCCTGGTCGATGATAAGTTTTCCGTCTCTGACAGATGACCTTGAGTCCTTCTGCTGTGAAGGTACCTACAAAGATTACCTTCCTTGCGTTCTGGCTGATGTTGATGAATCCGCCGCAACCGGCAAGCCTGGTGCCGAACTTGCTTACATTCGTATTCCCTTGACTGTCTGCCTGGGCAAGCCCCAAGAAACAGCAATCGAGCCCGCCGCCGTCATAGAAGTCGAACTGGTAGGGTTGGTCGATGACACAATCAGGGTTCGTGGAAGCACCGAAGCTCAGGCCGCCGGCCGGCATTCCACCGATAGTGCCGGGTTCGGTAGTCAGCGTGATATATTCAAGGATCTTTTCTTCGTTGGCCACCTGTGAGACACCCTCGGGCATACCGATGCCGAGGTTAATGATGCTGTTGCCCTTAAGCTCAAAGGCTGCCCTTCGGGCAATGATTTTCCTCGCCCCCATCTCCATGGGAGGCAAAGACTGCATGGGGATCTTCAGTTCGCAACTGTATGATGGGTTGTAACGTTCGATAAAGGTCATGAAATGGTTTTCAGGGCGAGCGACAACAACACAGTCCACCAGAATGCCCGGGATCTTCACCTGCCGGGCATTGAGCGTCCCGCTTTCCGCAATGCGCTCCACCTGGACAATCACAAAGCCGCCGGAGTTCTTGGCAGCCATGGCTATGGCCAATGCCTCAATGGTCAGCGCCTCTTTCTCCATGCTGATATTCCCATCCGTGTCGGCAGTGGTGCCACGGAGAATTGCTACATTTATGGGAAAGGTCTTGTAGGCAAGGTAATCCTTGCCATCAAAACTGACGAGTTCAACCAGGTCTTCCTTGGTTCTCTCATTTATCTTACCTCCACCAAAACGCGGGTCGATATAGGTCCACATGCCGACAGTGGTAAGGGTGCGGGGCTTATGGGCAGCAATGTCTCGAAACATATGAGAGATTACTCCCTGGGGGAGGTTGTAGGCATCGATCTTGTTTTCAATTGCCAGTTTCCCCAGCTTGGGGGCTAGCCCCCAATGACCGCCTATAACCCTTTTTACAAGACCTTCATGGGCAAGGTGGTTGAGCCCTTTGTCTTTTCCATCCCCCTGCCCTGCCGCATACACCAAGGTGAGGTCTCTGGGTCTGCCTGTGGCCAAAAAGTATTCCTCAATCTTCTGCAGGATCTCCTCAGGCACACCGATACTGACAAATCCCCCTGTTGCAATGGTGTCACCATCCTGAATGACCTGGATGGCCTCCTGAGCGGAAACAATTTTACCTTTCCTCATCCTGGAAGGTGGTAAATCGGAGAGCATGGGATGGATACTGCCGCGTCTGGGCATAAGGATCTCCTCTTTGCGAAATCTACTGGTCAAAAGGAATCGACCCCGGCATGTGGCGCAAGTGAGCTGTGGCACGTGACTTCGTGGAAAAATCAGCGAATGCCCTTTTCACGGCATCTTCGTGGAGATCCAGGGCACTTGCCACCTCAGGTACAGCGATGTCATGCTCCCATCCATAGAGGAGGTGGTCGAGCTTATCAAAGGGGATACGGAAGAAAAATTCCTGATCGCTCACGGGCAGGCTGAAGGTATCGGGGCTTGGTGCGCGGTTGATGATCTCTGGGGTAACACCCAGGTAGTCGGCGAGCTGGTAGATCTGGTTCTTGTACAGGTGTGCGATAGGCTCTATATCCGTGCCTCCATCACCATATTTACAGAAATCTCCCAGCAGGTATTCAGTACGGTTCGTCGTACCTGCGACCACCAAGCCACCTCGTTCAGCCTCGTTATAGAGGTGGATCATGCGTGCCCTGATCTTTATGTTGGCAAAAGAGGTTATGGTCCTGAATGCGTCAAATGTAAGCCTTTTCTTCTTCATTGTCCCATCGGGCAGGGCTACCTGTAGGACATAGAAGCTGAAGGCATCTCGTTCCAGGAGGTCTGTTGGGAGCGTGATATTATACCGGCACGAAGGTGAATATTCAGGGACCAGGGAGCGGATGAACTCGTCTCTTAAGGCATAGGGCATCACACTGTCTACAGTGGGGGTGATATCAATCTCTTTCCAGCCGATGCCAAGCTTCTCTGCATGGACCCTTGCATAACTGCTGCTTATGGGGTTTGATTCCTTTTCCGGCAAAATGAGACCCTTTACCGCCCCCTTTCCCACGGCACGAACAGCGAGTTCACTCATGACCGCAGAATCGATGCCCCCGCTTAAACCCACTACGATCCCTGATCGTCGGTATACCGAATTCACCTGTTCCTGAAGGAATTCAACCAGACGAACTGTCTGGGCAGCCGGGTCGATGCGTAAGATATCAGTACCGAATTTCATGCGTTCTCCTCATGTTTATTCATCCAAGTCAAGAATCACTGTTCCCGGTTAAGATCATTTTCTAGACAGGTCTTCTCTCAGCATTTATGAGTGTCAAGGCCTCAATACCTTTGGGATTGACCTCCTTGAGAAATCGCTTTACCAGGATATCTTCAGGGTCCTTCACCTTCTTGAGTGCCTGTGCCACATCGATCTTGCCGGCGGCAAAGGTCTCATGGCCTCCACCCTTGCCGATGCCAAGGGCAATCTTGTGCGCAAGAACCCCGGCCATGTAGTTCGTTCTCTTGGCCCGGATAGAGAAGAGGACGGATCCGTTATGCCTTCCATAGCACATGCACCAGCGTATGCCTTCCAACTGGATCAGTTCGTCGGCAAATTCTCCTATCATCTCGGGCCAACTGATAACGTCGAGCCTGGCTATGATGGCATCCCCGAATATCCTTGCGTTGTTAAGGACTGAATTGAGTTCTTCAAAGTATTGCCGGGGTTTATCCGGATGTTCGATTCGGGAGAGCTTTTTCTGGAGTATGTGGGGAAAAAGATGGATAGATGCACGGATGTCAGCATCCGTGGATTGTCTGCCCAGATCGCGTGTATCGGATTTGATCCCGTAATAGAGTGCTGTGGCAACCTTTCTGTCCACCTCGACGCCACTTGAACGCAGGTACTGGGTGACGATGGTAGATGTGCTGCCCACATCCTTAGGGATATCAAGGTATTCGGCTTTAAGTGAAGTCTTTCGTAAAGGATGGTGATCGATGATGATGCTGGGGAATACCCCTTTAGGCAGATCGAGGTTACCCGTATGGGGCTGGCAGTCCACAACGGCGATTACTGAAAAGTTCCTGGGGGAAACAGTATTCAGAGGAACCAGATCTATACCTAAGATCTTCACCATGGCACGGTTTTCAGCCCTGCCGATAATCCCGCTGTACGCTATGACGCTTGAGATGCCTGCGACCTTCCTGAAGAGGTGTTTAAGTCCGAAGGCAGCGGCAATGCTGTCCGGATCGGGGTTCTCGTGGGTAATGATGAGCACCTTGCGTTTCCCCTTGAGGAGACTGAGCAGTTTTTCATCTAACGCATGCCTGGTCATGGTTTAATCCTTCTGGGCAAGATGGATCATATCATATATACGGGAAATATGGGTACCTTTCCAATAGATGCGGCCGCATAGGGGCATCCGGCAAAATTTCGTGTGTGGCATACACATAGTCCGCCACATGACCCTTTACCTCATCGCGGGATCTGTCCACCAGGAGTGTATTGCAGCGGCTGCATCTGATAAAGGGCTCATGCTTAAGATCAAGAAGAGATGTAAGTTCCTGAAGCTGATCTTGTACATGGTCATGCGAAATAAACACCATGCCTCTTTTTTCAGATAACGTGCCTTTTCTTGTCAGTACGATTCTGCCGCTTTGCATGGCCTGTTTCATGAAGTCTTCGTCCCATTTGGGCATAAATTCTGTATCAAAGCCAAGGATCCTCAGCCATTTGGCGAGTCTGCCCAGGTTCTGATCACACAGAAAACGGACCTGATGCCCTGAATGCATCCCTGACATGGAATACCTTCTTGTTCCGATCAATAGTGATTACATCATAACGCATCAGTGCTTCTATCATACCTTTTGTCTTCAGGTAAGCAAGGGAGGCCCTTATGATCCTTTGCTGCTTCCATACCGGGATCCACTCGAGGGGGTCTCCAAACAACGTGTCCTTTGTTGTTGACTTCACTTCAATAAAAACAATCATTTCGTTTATCTTTTGCAATGATATCGATCTCACCGGAACATGCATGAAAGTTGGCAGCAAGGATTGTGAAACCCTCATGCCTTAAATATTCTCTGGCTATCTCTTCGCCGAGAGCACCTTTTTCTCGGGATGATCTAGGACACACCTCTAAAGGATCTCCTGTGGATCTGACTTGGGCCTAGCCTGTAGATGGCCTCCATATGGGCTTTGGTAGGATACCCCTTATGCACTGAGAACCCGTAGCCCGGGTACAGTTCATCCAATTTTCCCATGTATCTATCCCGGGTTACTTTTGCTACGATGCTTGCAGCTGATATTGATGGTTCCGTGGCATCACCCTTGACCACGGTGATGCATCTGCAATCAAGAAGCGGCGGCACATTTCCATCCACCAGGGCACATGCAGGACAGATGGCAAGTTTACCCACAGCCTGGGCCATGGCCATCAAGGTGGACTTCAGGATATTAATTTCATCAATGGTTGCAGCATCCACCATGGAGATGCCGATGTAAACCTCATTTGAGGACATGAGCATCCCAAAGATCTTTTCTCTTTGCGTTTCACTAAGACGTTTTGAATCTCTTACGAGAGATCGCAAAGGACTCTTGGGATCCATGATTACCGCAGCAGCAACGACAGGGCCCGCCAGAGGGCCCCTGCCGGCCTCATCCACACCACACAAGGGCCATATACCCTGTGCAATGAGATCTTCTTCCAGGGGCATGCTAGAAGCGGATCTCCTTGAGCCGTGCCGCCTTTCCTCTCAATTCTCTCATGTAGTAGAGTTTTGCACGCCTTACCTTTGAATGCCCTACTATCTCGATCTTTTCGACACTGGGTGCATGAAGAGGGAATACCCTTTCAACGCCGACGGAGTAGGACTGTTTGCGCACGGTAATGGAAGCCCGGTTATTCCCTCTGTGACGGGCGATAACAACACCTTCGAATAACTGTATGCGCTGACGTGTACCTTCAACGATCTTCATGGATACACGGACCTTGTCTCCTATGCGTATCTCGGGAAGTTCTTCCTTCATCTGTGCCTTTTCAAATTCATCAATGATGTTCATTTATTACCTCCTGCGCGATCCTGTCTATTGCTATTGATACGGCAGAGCGTACGGAAAGATGATTGAAGTCGCCCCTTCCCGCAATAGGTTCTATCACGGCGTCGAATGTGCCAAAGAGACGCGGTGATATACCCCACCCTGTACCAAACAACAGGCACATATCCTGTGAGCAGGCACGACTTCGAGCCTCAGCCCATGATATGCATCCTTCTATCCCGGCGGCTGACGTACCTACCAAAAACGCTCCTGTCTGCCGCTTTATCTCATCTATATCACGAACGAGCCGAATAATCTCTAATGCTCTTTTTCTTAAGGGATTATACTGCCCACCAAAACCTATAAGCCAGTGGTCGATGATCTTCTGAGCAAAATCCAATTGGCTCTGGTTTGGGTGAACGATATAGAGCGTATTGATGCCGTATGTCAAGCATACTCTTGCACAATCGTGCAAATCAAGATTGGTGATAGCTGTTGCAATCTCCTGACCATTCTTGTCAAGGCATGGCCAGTGAAGTAATCCGATACTGAGCATAGTTGAATCCCCTTAAGGCTGTTCCTTGGTCTTGCCGGGGATGGAGCCCTGTGGAGACAATGATTTTCTTCATGAGATCGGGCCTGACTTCACGGGTTTTTTCTCGTGCTGTCTTCTCACGCCATAACCTGATCTCTTCATGGTTTCCTGAAAGAAGAACATCCGGGACCTTAAGGCCTCTGAATTCCCTTGGTTTCGTATAGTGCGGGTGTTCCAGTATGCCTTCGTAGTGGGAGTCTCCGGTATGTAGGGTGTCCTGTGCCGAGAACACCTGGAATGAGCCTCACAATGGCATCTGTCATGACCATGGCGGGTATTTCTCCTCCGGTGAGGACATAATCGCCTATGGAGAGTTCTTCGTCTACAAAAAGCTCTGATACCCGTTCATCCACTCCTTCATAATGACCGCAGATAATCGTTATCGTATCCTGCCTGCTCAGCCGTAAGGCATCTTCCTGTGAGAACAACCGCCCCCTTGGCGTGGTAAGGATAACCTTGCCTTGTTCTTCAAGACTTTCAAGAGCCGCGGCAATGGGTTCAGGCTTCAGGATCATGCCCCCACCACCGCCATAGGGTGTATCATCAACGACCAGGTGAGGACCAAGACCATAATCCCGCAAGGGAACTATGTGGATTGTGACGAGTTCTTTTGCTATGGCCCTGGAAATCATGCTTTCGTTGAAGGCGCCTGAAAACATGTCAGGGAAAAGGGTGATAATGTTGATGTTCATGAATGAAGGTCTTTAATCAAGGAGGCCTTCCAAGAGTGATGCATCAATAGTAATGCAGCCCTTCTCGAGTGATATCTCCTTGATAACGTCTTTGGTGGCGGGTATGTAATACTGTTTTGACTTGTCTACCACGTATACATCATTGCTTCCGGTAGAGAAGATGTCCACAATTTCTCCAAGAACACGCCCCTTGCGCTATCCATGACTTTTAGGCCCATGAGGTCACGCCAGTAATATTCATCTTCAGCAGGCTCTTCCAGCTGCTCTCTTTTTATATAAAGCGTCTCACCCTTGAGAGGCTCCACCTGGGAGATGTTGGTAAAGCCTGCGAGTTCGATAATATAAAAGCTTCTCCGGTCTTGTGCGCTGAGGATTTCAAGTGGTGAACCGTTTTTCCCTATTATCAGGTGGGAATAATGAGAAACCTCTGAAAAGAATCACCAAAAGGGATGATCTTAATTTTGCCTTTCAGTCCATGAGGACCGCTGATCCGTGCGATCTCTATAAGATCCGTCATTGCACTTATTCAATTATTTCCAGCATGGCCCTCTTTTTCAGCTTTGTAGATGCCGCAGTGAGCAGTGTTCGCATTGCGCGTGCCGTACGGCCTTCCTTGCCGATTACCTTTCCTAAATCCGATTTAGCAACCCTCAACTCGATCACAGAAGTTGCTTCACCTTCAACTTCAAAGACCTTCACCTCATCCGGATTATCCACCAATGCCTTGGCGATGTACTCAATAAGCTCTCTCACGGCATCCTCACTTCAACGTTATCAAGCAAACGGATCAGAGCGAATATCCTTTTTGCTTAATGAGCTTTTTCACAGCCGGAGAAACCTGTCCGCCGTTATTAACCCATTCTTTAATCCTGTCCATCTTAAGATTGATACTTTCGGGTCTGAACTTGGGGTCGAAATATCCTACGATCTCAATAAACCTTCCATCACGCTTGTTGCGTGAGTCGGTAACGACTATACGGAAAAAAGGCTTCTTGGCGGCGCCTCCTCGGGTCAATCTGATGCTGACTGCCATGTGTATATATTCCCCCTTTTGTTTTCTTTTCTAGGTTGCCACACTTATATTAGTTGCCGAAACAATGTCAAGTCATTTATCCCCGGGCATTAGCAGCCATTTAAGCAGTAATGAAGCCGTTGCACATCAATATTGAGTATTATTCTACCGGCTTCGCAAGCTTGAGGATCTCCATGGGAAGCTGTACACCGACGGCCTGCATCTGCTTTACATCCACCAGGATCATCAGATCCTGCTGCCGCAATATTGGCAATGATTCGGGTTTCGCCCCATCCTTTAGTATCTTCACAGCCTGTTGCCCGGCCAGAGATCCGATCAACGTGAAGTCAGAGCCCACATACAGCACCCCACCTGGATTCTTGGTTAACATGAAGCTGATGATGGGGATCTTTGTTGACCGTGAAATCGCTGCAAGCTCTAGGGTGGGTTCGGTCTTTCTGATCCCGTAATATGTATCAAGAGGAATGATAAAAGCCTGAACACCTTTTGCAATGAGCTCCTGTGCTGCAGGTTTTATGGAATCGGCCTTGTTGATCTCCTTAGTGATAAATGTCAATCCCAGGGCCGGTCCTTCCTTTTTTGCCTCGGCGGCGTGCGCTATGGCACTGTCATCATCGCTGTGGATAATGCCTAAGGTCTTCACAGAAGGGTATGCCAGCTTCACGATCCTGAGTGCATCTTTCATGTCCATGTGGAGTGTGGAGCCGGTGAATCCCGGGCCTGCCTCGGTGAGAGACTTGCACCCTGCCGCCTGGGGTACGGCCACTGCGGTAAATACCAACGGGATACCCGCTGAAATGATCTTATCCTTTCCATACTTCGTAGGTGCCGTGCCAATGGTAAGGACGAGATCAGGTTTTCTGTCAGCGATCTTTTGGGCCTCACTCTTGATCTCCATGAGGACGCCAACTTTTTTAAACATGCCGCCCTTTTCCACATCGAAATCAATCATCTTGCGGTTGATAACCAGATTCTTGCCCTTCACGATCCCATTTTTCTCAAGCTCTTTGATAAACCCATTATATGAATTCTGGAAGGGCACGGCATCTTTCATAACCTGAAGAACTTCGATCTTATAGGTTCTGTCTTCAGCAAGACATGGGACTGCCAACGCCAAGAACACGAGAGAACATATTAAGACTTTAATCATTCTCATCATACAATTCTCCTTTCTGATTATATATATTTTAAGAGGTCAATCCACTCCCTGTGCGATCTGGAGGATCTCCATGGGAAGCTGCCAGTTCAGGGCCTTCATCTGTTTCGTATCCACCAGGATCTTGAGGTCTTCCTGCTTGAGAATGGGCAGGTTTTCCGCCTTTGCTTCACCCTTGAGGATCTTGGAGGCCTGTTGGCCGGATAACGTCCCGATCTCACTGAAATCAGACCCGACATACAGGATCGCTCCAGGGACCTTCATGAGTGCAAAACTGAAAACCGGTATCTTGGTCTCTTTAGAAAACTTGTCCAACTCGTGGCATGCCTCGTAGTTCCTCATGCCATAATAGGTATCCAGCGGCACAGCAAAGGCCTCAACCCCCTGCTTCTGGAGATCGACAAGCAAAGGGGTGATCTTGTCATTCTTATTGTTGACCTGTTTGGAAATAACCGTCATTCCAGCCGACGCAGCAACCTTCTTTGCCTCTTCCATGTGTGCGATGCCGTTCTCGTCATCACTGTTGATGATGCCTATTGTCTTGAGCTTGGGAAATGCGAGCTTTACGATCTTGAGGGCATCTTTCATGCTCATGTAGAGTGTGGACCCGGTAAAACCAGGGCCTGCCTGCGTCATGGACTTGCACCCTGCAGCAGTAGGGATGGCTACAGCAGTAAATACCAGGGGGATGCCTTCACCGATGATCTTGTCCTTTGCATATTTGGTGGCAGGTGTTCCTATGGACAGCACAAGGTCAGGCTTTGTGTCAGCGATCCTCATGGCTTCGCTCTTAATCTGCATGAGCACACCCACCTTGCTCCACATGGTTGCCTTTTCCATGTCGAATCCAATAATCTTCCGCCTGATCTCAAGGTTCTTGCCCTGGACAAACCCATTTTTCGCAAGCTCTTTGACAAAAGCCAGGTATGACTTCTGGAACGGCTCGATATTCGTAACCTGTAAAACCTCGATCTTGATTTTCTTTTCCTCTGCAAGGCAGGTCATGCTCAGTCCGGCCAAGAGAAAAAAGACACAACCGATCATAAAAATAGTTTTTTTCATTGTTTTCCTCCCTCCCCAGAAACATATCCCTCCATGGAATTACAAATTGTTCATCCCTGCAATGAATCAAACTCTAAACACATATCCGATAGTGAGTCAACGCATAGAACCTTATCTTTTAAGACGCCCCTTGAGATACTGGCCGGTATATGACCCGGCGACCCGGGTAATCTCCTCTGGGCTGCCCTGGGCGACAAGGTTGCCGCCTTCATCTCCGCCCTCGGGGCCGAGATCGATGATATGGTCTGCGGACCTTATCATATCCATGTTATGCTCGATGATGATAACCGTGTTCCCCTCATCCACCAATCTATGAAGAACGATAAGGAGTTTGTTGATATCATCAAAGTGCAGGCCTGTAGTGGGTTCATCGAGTATGTATACTGTTCTGCCGGTTGAACGCTTGGAAAGTTCCCTGGCCAGCTTGGTCCGTTGGGCCTCGCCCCCTGAAAGGGTTGTGGCGCTCTGGCCGAGCCTGATGTAATCCATGCCCACGTCAATGAGGGTCTTGAGCTTGCGCTTGATCTTGGGCACTGCGTCAAAGAGCTCGAAGGCCTGGCTTACGGTCATTTCAAGTACATCTGCTATGGACCTGCCCTTATACTTTATTTCCAGGGTCTCGTCATTGAACCGTCTCCCCTGGCACTGGTCGCACATGACATACACATCGGGCAGGAAGTGCATCTCGATCTTGATGAGCCCATCACCCTGGCAGGCCTCGCACCTTCCACCTTTGACATTGAAGCTGAAGCGGCCCGGCTTGTATCCGCGGACCTTTGCATCGGGAAGCATGGAGAAGAGCTCCCTGATAAGGGTAAAGACACCCGTGTATGTGGCAGGATTCGATCTGGGTGTCCTGCCAATGGGGCTCTGGTCCACATTGATGACACGGTCAAGGTGTTCCAGGCCGGCAACGCCCTTTACCTGGAGATTGTGAATCCGGTTACCGGTGAGTGCACTGCTTAAAAACGGGTAGAGGGTGTCTATGACAAGGCTCGATTTGCCCGATCCCGACACACCGGTTATACAGGTGAACAGGCCCAGCGGAATATCCACGTTGATGTTTTTCAGGTTGTTGGCCCGGGCCCCTTTGATACGAAGGTAATTACCTAGCGGCCGCCTCGGGTGTTCAGGGGCATGGATCTTGATTCTGCCTGATAAATAATTCCCTGTCAGCGAAGATGTATCCTTTACAAGGTCTGCAGGGATACCCTGGAACACGATGCTGCCACCCTGCTCCCCTGCGCCCGGCCCCATGTCGATGACATAATCGGAACCGAGGATGGTTTCTTCGTCGTGTTCAACGACAATGAGCGTGTTGCCCAGGTCACGCAGGTGCTTCAGCGTATTGATCAGCCGCTCATTGTCCCTCTGATGCAGTCCTATGGTCGGTTCATCAAGGATATACATGACACCCATCAGTGCCGATCCTATCTGGGTAGCAAGCCGGATACGCTGGGATTCACCGGATGAAAGCGTGCCGGCAGACCTGCTCAGAGATAAGTACCCGATACCCACCGAAGTCAGAAACCCAAGACGCTCGGTAATCTCTTTGATGAGCCGTGCTGCAATCTCTTCATTTTTAAGGCTCAATTTCAATGACCTGAAGAATGAGATCAGATCATCCACATTCATGGCGGTAAGTTCGAAGATATTTTTATCACCTATGGTAATGTGCAGGACCTCGTTTTTCAGACGGGCACCCTTGCATGAAGGACAGGTGATATTGTTGAGGAAGCGTGAAATATCATTGCTGATGTCGCCTGTCTCGGTCTCCTTGAGCCTGCGCGATAGATTGGGGATGACGCCTTCGAAGGGCTCGGCATACGAGTCTTTCATGGCACCGCCGTAGAGTATCACCTGCCTGGCCTCTTCAGGGATCCTCTCAAAAGGGGTATTTTCATCGAACCGCAGATTCTTTGCCAGGTAACGGATCATGCGGCTCGCAAATCTGCCCGGAGGAACTCCCCAGGAAATGATGGCCCCCTGACTCAGAGAGCGCTTTTTGTCCGGGATTACCAGGTCAGGGTCGATCTTGATGAGCACACCCAGGCCATGGCACATATCGCATGCGCCATGGGGGTTGTTGAAGGAGAACATCCTGGGCGAAATCTCAGAAAATGAGGTATTACATACCGGGCAACTGTAATGCTCGGAATAGATGTACGATCCCCCAAGGTCATCCTCCACCGTGATTGTCCCGCCGGAGAGTTTGCATGCGGTCTCGATTGAGTCCAGCAGCCTTGTCATCACCTGGTCCTTGAGCACTATCCTGTCCACCACCACTTCGATGGTATGCTTTTTGTTCTTGTCCAGGCGGGGGACTTCTTCAATATCGTAGAGTTCGCCATTTACGCGCACCCTTACGAATCCTTCACGCGCGAGACGCTCGAAAAGCTTTGTATATTCTCCCTTGCGGCCGCTGATCAGGGGCGAGAAAAGGATCACCTTGCGGCCGGGCCCGTACTCGAGCACGGCCTGGGCCATCTGCTGGATTGACATGGATTCTATTGCCCGGCCGCATATCCAGCAACGCGGCGTCCCGATTCGGGCGAAGAGTACCCGTAAATAATCGTAGATCTCAGTGACGGTCCCTACTGTGGAGCGGGGATTGTTGGAGGTGGTCTTCTGCTCGATGGCAATGGCAGGAGAAAGGCCTTCAATGGATTCCACCTGGGGTTTCGGCATCTGTTCCAGGAACTGCCTGGCATAGGCGCTCAGCGATTCAACATACCTGCGCTGCCCCTCTGCAAACAGTGTGTCAAAGGCGAGAGTCGACTTGCCTGATCCTGAAACACCTGTGATCACGACAAACTGATTGCGGGGTATACGGACATTGATGTTCTTCAGGTTGTGCTCGCTTGCGCCTTTGATATCTATGTAGTCTTTCATGGATGTTCTTCTTGTAGGAGCGGCTTTAGCTGCGATTACTCGTTCCAATCACGGCTAAAGCCGCTCCTATATCGTTCGCTCTCACAGATATATCCCGATATAATGATCTCCCATAATCATCTTGAGCCAATGCTCGAATGCCTCATTGCGAAACTTGTCCTGGAGGGTCTCTACAATTTCGTCCCGGACCTCATCAATGGGCTTGCCACCTGAAACGCCACGCTCAATAATTTGGTATATGAGTATGTTTTCGCCCAAGGTAATAGGACCGACAATGTCGCCAGGCTTTCCGGCAGCAAGGGCGGATCTGGCCTCATTCGCAAGATCGTCAACGGCTATCCAGCCTATGTCCGGATTGCCACTGACCGTCAGATCTGAATAAGCCTTGGCTACCTCTTCCATAGGAACGGCTTTACGAAGATCATCAAGTGCCTTGTTTGCCTTCTGAACATCCTTTTTTATCAGAATTTGTTTTAAATGAAGTGATTCAGCGCCTGTATATGCCTTGTGAGAGTCATAATAATCCTTTATCATGCTTTCAGTCACCACAATGCGGGATTTGACCATCAGTTCCATGAGGGAATTCCTCTTTATGATGGACTGAGCGCTTACAATATCGATTTTCATGCCTTTGGCAACCTCTTCGGCTTGCTTGACATCAATCCGGGGCATACCCATGCTGCGGTAAACCTTGTCTACAATGACATCTTCCACCATGATCTGAAGGACCTGGCGGGCAGCTAAGGGATCATATTCTTGTGCGCCGAGTGTTTGCATTTTTTTCACAAGGTCGGAATGCATGATAACCTTTTCATCTACTACGGCCACGATTCCGTCGATCATCTCGCCTTGTACAGGGCTGCACCATAAAGTTAAAAGTACTGCAGCAG
The DNA here is from genome assembly GCA_963785235.1 of uncultured delta proteobacterium. GTDB lineage: Bacteria > Desulfobacterota > Desulfomonilia > UBA1062 > UBA1062 > MWEI01. The sequence goes on from CAWAUM010000005.1 coordinate 484,509, forward strand.
CACAAGGCAGAAACAGCGTAACACCCTTAAGTCCAACTGCTGTAATCAGACGCCTTGCTATACTCATGTTTTTAAAGTTCTCCACACAAAATCTCATTCTCCATCACGATACCGCATATAATATCTCACGGATTTCATTGGGTATATCCTTTCCTTTCAGCGGTATCTCTATTACCCCCTCCGGCCTGAGTCTGCCCATTACTCGGGTAACAAAGGTAATCACCTTGTCAAGGTCCACAATGCTATCACGGCTCAGGTACAACCTCAACACATCTTCGCTCATATCGATCTTCTTAAACCTCTTTTTCTTCATTATGTCACGGACCTCGGAAATGAGGAGCAGGGACTTGACCGGGCCCGGGAGTGACCCATAGAGGTCTTTCAACTCTTCGCTTATTTCCGTGAGTTCATCGGTTGAGGCGGTGAAGAGCCTCTTATAAAGACCTAGCCTCAAATGCTGATCAGGACAAAAATCTTCGGGGATATATGCATCAAGGCTTATCCTGATCTCCGGATCGATGGCGGGCAGTGTCTGCTTTCCCTGAAGTGAATCTACCGCTTCGTGGAGCATCTCCTGGTACAACTCGTAACCTATGGCCGTGACATGGCCCCACTGGGCCTTGCCTAAGATATCACCAACCCCCCTGATCTCCATATCGCGCATGGCCATATGGAAACCTGCACCCAGAGATTCATATTCCTTGATGGCTGCAAGCCTTTTCTGGGCATCCTTTGTGATCTGACCGACCTCAGGGAGAAGAAGCAGGGCATGGCCCTTGATCTTTGACCTGCCAACCCTTCCCCTGAGCTGGTAGAGATCTGCAAGGCCGAACTTGTCGGCCCTGTTGATGATGATGGTGTTGGCATTGGAGATATCCAGGCCGGAGCTGATAATGGCAGAGCTTACCAGCACGGTGATGCTACGGTCCATGAAGCTGCCCATGACCCGGTCCAGTTTGGTCCTCGGCATCTGGCCGTGGGCGACACCGATCCGTGCCTGGGGGCACAACACTTGAATATGACGGGCCATGGACTCGATGTTGGCTACAATGTTGTGAACGAAGAAAACCTGGCCTCCCCGTTCAAGCTCTTTGGTGATGGCCGCTGCAATTGCCTCGTCATCAAACCTTGTTACTATTGTATCTATGGATTTACGTTCTGCAGGAGGAGTCTCGATTACCGAAAGCTCTCTTAACCCCGATATGGCCATATTCAAGGTGCGGGGAATGGGCGTTGCCGTAAGGGTCAGGACATCCACTTCTGACCTGAAAGATTTGATCTTTTCCTTGTGCTGCACACCGAACCTGTGCTCCTCGTCCACCACAAGAAGGCCCAGATCCTTGAACTTGATCTTCTCCGAGAGCAAGGCCTGTGTCCCGATGATGACATCCACCTTGCCGGCTTCAAGGTCAGAGAGTATCTCCTTGCTGTCTGCAGAGGTGCTCATACCGGACAGGGCCTCTACCCGGATGGGCCATTTGGCCATACGATCCCGGAAGGTAATGAGGTGCTGTCTGGCAAGCAAGGTTGTTGGTACAAGCAGCGTTACCTGTTTGCCCGACATTACCGCTGCAAATGCCGCCCTCAGGGCTACCTCGGTCTTGCCGTATCCCACGTCTCCACAGATAAGTCTGTCCATGGGCCTAGAAGATGCCATGTCTGCATAGGTCTCTTCCACGGCCTTGAGCTGGTCATCGGTCTCATCAAAGGGGAACGAGTCTTCGAAGTCCTGTATCATAGGGCTTGCAGTGTCATATGACACGCCCTGGGCAGCCTGACGCTCGGCATAGAGCTGCAGGAGTTCGCCGGCCAGTTTCGCAACAGAATGGCTTGCCTTGGCCTTGGCGCTGGCCCACCTGGTACCTCCCAGTTTATCTATTGTGTAATGATCCGTGTCACCAATATAACGCTGGAGAAGTGAAAGGCGGTAAACAGGCACATAGAGCCTGTCTCCTCCGAGATACTCGAGCAATACATAATCGCTCAGGTTGCCGTCAATTTCCAGTCTGACAACACCTTTGAAAACCCCTATTCCATTGTCGCGATGCACAACGGCATCACCCACATTGAGCTGGGTAAATGGATCATAGATGGGCGGGCCGGAAGGGGCCTTTTTTCTCTTTCTGCGGGCGCCAAGCATCTCTTCTGCAGATATGAGCGCTATGCCGAGCTCAGGCAGGATATAGCTTGAAGACAGGCTTCCCTCGATCATGCGTACACGGGCACCGAATCCACCATAATTCATCAGGAACTCTGCGCTTGTGGCTTCGGTCTTGAAGCCCCTGCTGGTAAAGGCGTGTTCGATGCGTTCGGTCAGCATGTCAGCACTGGAAAAAATGAATATATCCAGGCCGTCATGCACCAGGGAGACGATCCGGTCAAAGACTGCATCCACCGATTTGCAGGACAGCATCTCGAATCTGAGATGCGGATGGCCTGAGGTGACCCCCGACTCTGCAAGCAGAGGTGGATATCTGCCGGTCAAAACCTGCCATTTGGAGCGCCAGATCGGCTTTCTTTATCATTGAATCTTCAGGGACCACATAGACCCTCTGCCTGGTCAGCGCCCGATTATATCCATGGACACATGCATCGAAACTCTCATCCCACAGGAAGCCTGTTTCGACTGGGTCAGGTCCTAAAATGACAGCGTTGCCGGGGAGATAATCAAAGATGGTAGATGGCTTTTCATAGAAGTGCACCAGGTATGACTCTATTCCGGGGGTATGGATGCCCTGTTCCATATCCTCTATGATGAACCTGGTGTTTGCATCCCCCATCCTTCGAATGGGAGTCCTGGCGTTCTTCATGTGGGAATAGTCCAGAAGGACCTCGCTTGCAGGGAGTATTTCCGCAGACAATAAAGTCCCGCGGGTCCTCTGGGTCTGTACATCGAAATTTTTGAGAGCAACGAGCTCATCGCCGAATAAATCGAGGCGTACAGGGGCGTTCATGCCAGGTGAAAAGATGTCCATGACCGAGCCCCTGATGCTGAATTGTGAAACATCATCCACAAGGGCTTCCCTGGTGTAGCCCATGCGGATGAGTGTCAGAGACAGGTTCTGTCTGTCTATCTCCTCGAGCGCCTTGATGGTCACAATGCTTGAAAGAAGATCAATCTTGCCCATGGTGAAGCCGACAATGGCCGTCAGCGGCGCAATCACTATTGCAGCTGACTTTGTCAGCAAGGCGTGCAGGGTACTGATCCTGCGGGCCATTATCTCCTTTGAAGGACTGTCGTCCTGATATGGCCTAACATCATAAGGCGGGAATATCTTGACGTGTTCTGGTTTTAAAAAGCTGAGAAGGTCTTCTTCAGCCCTGTACATTTCATCCGTATCTTTTACGATCCAGAGCACGGGCTTTTTGTCATGTCGCCAGGTGGATGCCGCCACAAGCGCTCGGAGCGATGCAGGATAAAACCCGACAGAGCGCACAGACGAAAGCCTCTGTATCAATCTATTTTCCATGGTATTCTTCCAGCACCATCTCATGCCGGGCAGGTGTCTTTTCAAAAGCGGCCACTGCGATAATCTCTTTGTCCGCCTCAAGGACCGGCCAGAAAGGCCTCAATACGCATGGTATCTTCATTCGGGCAAGGGTGCTTGAGAGCTTTTTGCCCATCATCTTGTCACCTTTCATATATGATCTGAGCAGGCAGGTCTCAGCAATGCCTCGGGTTATCGCAATATGCACGGTCTTGTTGATCTCGGGTATGAAAATGCTTTCCTGTTTAGTTATCTTCCTTGCATAATGAGGACCTTCTGAAGTGAGGTGCACGATGAAAAGGTCGCCATCCAGGAGCATCTTGACCCTTCTCTTGATGGTATGTGCACGCAAGGTCCCCTTGACGACCTCAATGGCGGCATCTATCTGGATCGCGTCGATCCCGCGGGGTTCTTTGATAAACCCGGAGATGACAAGAATGAGAAATCTCTTTATAACTGCTTCGGGCGCTGTCCTCAGGTCATCAATCCTGAAGGCCTTGATCATGACCCAGTCAAAAACAGTTGATCCTTGTTCAAGATCAAGGGCCATTTTCTCTAAGGCTGAACCCTCTTCTCTGGCAATACTCGCTAATGAGGCAATAGAGCGAACAGCCTGGGGATTTATCTTTTCCAATAATGGGATTATGTCCGCTCGAATATAGTTTCGGGCCAGCCGTATGTCATGGTTTGTCCTGTCGTTCTTATGGGAAATCTTTTGCAATCGGGCATATTCGGATATATGACTCCTTTTCATGCTGAGCATGGGTCTGATAATTCCATCAGGCCTCATGAACTCAATTCCAGCAAGACCCCTGATGCCGGTACCCCTGATGATGCGATACAGGATGGTCTCGGCCTGGTCGTCAAGTGTATGGCCAGTTGCGGCAGAGGTGTATCCATGGTTCTGCATGCATGCGTGGATAGCTTCATACCTCCTCGTTCTGGCCTTCTCTTCTAGATTTGCCATGCCGGGGGTCATATTAAGCTCAACCAGATGAAATGGTACTGAAAGCTCCCGGCACTTTTCATGCACGAAATTGGCATCCTGCCTGGATTCGCCTTTGCGTAAGCCATGATCCACATGGATGACGCCAAGCTTGAGACCCAGGGACCAGCAGACAGAATGCATGAGGTCAAGAAGTACCATGGAGTCCATGCCGCCTGAGACACATACAAGCACGGAGTCGTCCCTGTTAACGCCACATGGACCGGTGAGAGTACTAATAAAGGTGTTCAGGAGGTTATCATGTCGGTCATGGCTGTTCATTGCATTTTTCTTTAGTACCGAAGCAGATCCCGGTCAAGGCTTACATGGTTAAGGTTTAGAAAGAGGGTCAGAAACCAGAATAAGGTCTCCAGTTCAAGAAACTTGAGAACGACGATGTTTGTGAGCTATGTCGGTTTCTTTAAGAAATCAGCAACCTGTTGGAGGCCTATTAGCATGTCATTATGAATTCTGGCTTCTGACTTCTGTCACCTGAGTATCAATTTCAAAATATTCTTTTATTGGCGGGAATCAAATTGATATTGTCAGGGACAATGAACTGTTCACCTTCGTGATTACCCCCTGGGTGGGTTCTAAGCCCCGGCCGGGGCACTACAAAAGGGTCAAGTTCATAATCCAGCTTCACTACGTTATATTCAACTGATGCATTCATATGCAGATTCAATTTTTCAAAGGCATGAAGCATCTTGGTGTTTTGCTCCCAGATATAGGCACGGAATATCTCAAATTCAAGATCAAGTGCGATCTTGGTCATTGAATTCAAAAGGTAGAAACCAAGGCCAAGATTCTGCCATGCCGGATGGACCATGACCGCAAACTCGCACGTCCTGCGTTTGTTATCCTCTTTATCCATAATTATATGGGTTATGCCGATAATGCTTGTTGTACCGGCATGAACAGCCTCCACAACCAAGGCAAGCGAATTTTTATAATCACAGTTCACCATCTGCTGAGCCTGGCGATGGTGCAGCGATGTGAGGTGAATATGGAACCTGTGAAATTTTTCATCGCTGCTCAGAGAGTAGAACAGGTTCTGAATGCCACGCTCATCCGTGATCTTGACCGGCCTGATAAAGACCTCTTTCCCCCCAAATGTCTGCTGCTGTTCGTACTGGGAAGGGTAGAAAGAATCTTCAGGAGGAAGGACCTGGTCAGGATAGATATAGTTAATCCTCTTGGCCTCATCCAACAGCCACTTACGGAATTTTGGATGGGCTATGGTTATGAGTTCGAGCACCCGCTCGCGGATGGATTTGCCGAAAAGGTTTACACTTCCGAATTCGGTTACTACATAGCTCACATCGGTCTGAGTTGTGAAGACGCCCATTTTGGATTCGGTAAACCTGGGTACGATCCTCGATATGCTCCCGTCCCTTGAAGTTGACCTCAGGGCTATAATGGCTTTGCCGCCTTTCGTAATCTGGGCTATCCTGTTGAAATGCGGTTGCCCCAGTGCGCCGAAGTGTGCACCCTGCTCACCCAGGGCCATGCACGACTGTCCTGTGATATCGATCTCCACGGCGCCATTGATGGCTACAAAGGGTGCCCTGCTAAGGATCGTCTGGGGATCGCTGACAAAGGTAAGCGGCCTCATCTGGACTTGTTTGTTATTTCTGACAAAATCAAACAGCGCCTGGGTGCCGATGCAGAAAGAACCGGTTATAGTATTGCCTCTGGGAATTGCACCTGCACTGACAAGGTCGAAGACAGTATCCGTGATGATCTCGGAATGAATGGACAGGTCTTTTTTGTTTTTCATTGCCTTGAGTGCAGCGTCCGGTATCCTGCCAAAACCTATCTGTATAGTGGAACCGTCTTTCACGAGATTTGCAACATGTTCACCTATCTGCATTGTTTCAAAGTCAAGTTCTTCTGCCTGAGAGCTGATTAAGGGCTCGTTGTGCTCCACGATGTAGTCGACTTCCGATATATGCACGAGGCTCTCTCCGCAGGTAAACGGCATGTGAGAATTGACCTGGGCTATTACAATCTCTGCATGATCGATCATGGACTTCACCACATCAACTGTCACACCAAGGCTCATATAGCCCTGTTCATCAGGGGGGCTCAACTGGATGACAGTCGTGTTTATTCTTATGGAGCCTTCCTGTATCAATCTGTCCAGCATGTCGGATGACAAAGGAATGTGGTCGGTCTTTCCGGTTGAGAACGAGCCGGACATTCCAGGCGACACAAAAAAGGAATGAATACGAAACCGGGAACCTGCCTCTCCGCCGAAGTTGGAATATGTTCGCAGCGGGATAGTGGTGTATACCTGGACATCGTTTAAGTCGATATTGTCGAGGATAAGCTTCCGTACAAGGTACTGCGGCTCAGCGCACCCTGATTCCACAAACATGCTGGAACCCGGGTTGATTATACCCAGGACCTCTTCTGTGGTTATCCGCTTTTTCAGGTATTCTTCCATCATAATGCCACCTCCAAATCAAAAATAATCAATAGATTCCATACAGTTTTCGTGCAGTATGGATTTAAAAATCACTACTGCTGCGACAAACATCTTCTTTCTGTTACCTCCCCACGGGGAATTCATAATTAACTATTTGGATTATATCGGCATGTTGATAATTTATTATTACAAGTCTACTTGCGGGATCTCTTCATTACCCATATAACATATCTTCAGAACTTATTGCAGATTTCCCAGCATTTCAATTCAAGAAATAAAGGAAGACGACTAGTCACATGAAAGTGCTCTTTACCGCTGATCTTCACGGCCGGCGCAATCTTATTGAAGACATGATGGAGATCGCACTCAAAGAAAGAGTGGATTGTATTATTCTCGGCGGCGATATCCTCCCCACGCTGATCCCCAACCCCTTAGCCCTCATCAACGGCCACGCCGATTTTCAGGATGATCTCAACGGCCAGCTTCGTTTTGTCGAAGACTACCTTGCCCCGGTTTTTTCTTCCTTCCAATCATCAAACCCCGGCATTAAAACCCTGTACATTCCGGGCAACCATGGCTGGATACCTGCTGTAGAGAGTTTAATCAAAGCCCTTCCGCATCTCGCGTGCATCCATGGAAAAACAGTGTACCTGGATGGTCTTGCCTTTTTCGGTTATGCCTGCGTGACGGATTCGACATTCTGGGTAAAGGATTTTGCGCGAAGGGATTGTAAGAATGATACCCATGTGCCGAGCAAGTTTGCCATTGTGAGCGATACGGACAGGCTTGCGGTAAGCCCAGATGGTGACTACGCAATAAAAAACCCAAGTATCGCAGAAGACCTTTCAGGGATTTCCTTTGACAACCCCGCTAAGACCATCTGTGTGTTCCACTGCCCTCCATATGATACCGGTCTCGACACCCTGCACAACTACAAGCCAATCGGTTCCAGGGCCATCAGAGATTTTCTCGAAAGAACCCAGCCCATGGTGAGCCTGCATGGACACATCCACGAATCCCCCTACATGTCAGGTGTTTATAAAGCCCAAATCGGCAGATGTCTGGCAATAAATCCGGGCCAAGCGCCTAACAGGCTTCATGCAGTAATATTCGACACCCACGACCCGGGTCAAACCATGATACACACCCTTTTCGGCCGTACCATGCTCCATAAAGGCCTGTATAAGAATAGACCTGAGCGTTTCATGCGCAAGATCAAGGCCTTTTTCATGGATACTGTGCTCAGGGGGTGATAGAAGAGATCAAAAATTATCGCCGAAAATTATAATTTGATGAGTTAAGCAGATTCGCTCAAAAGCTTTCCAGATGAGGTTTACATTCCTCGGCTGCATATAATGTATTCTTTCGGACTACTTGATTGAGCTGCTGGGTGATGTTCAGGAAACCAAAGTATTGGGTAGCCCTGCCCACAGAGGGATCGCCTCCTCCATACGGTTTATATGAGCAGGTCCACCATGTCTGCCGTGCCGGAGTTCTATCCGGCCTGGTTGACAATGGACAATTCCTCAAGCGAAAACACCTTGTCGATGTCCAGAATCATGACGAATTCCTCATCCCGCTTGCCCATACCCTTGATAAAATCGGTATTGAGCTTTTTCCCGATCTTGGGAGCCGGATCGATACTCCCGGGCTCGAGTTCCATAACCTCATGCACCGAGTCAGCCAGAACCCCGAGCACCACCTGATCTCCCTCGATATCCACCTCCCCAATGATGATGCGGGTATTCACCGTCTTTTGTGTATCCTTGATATTGAATTTCTTGTTGAGGTCCACTACCGGCACCACAGTGCCCCGTAGGTTGATCACCCCTTTCATGAAATCGGGCGTCTGGGGCACCTTGGTGATCTTTGTGAAGTCGAGTACTTCCCTCACCTTGGAGATGTCCAGGGCAAAATCCTCTTCGTCAAGCTTAAATGAGAGGTATTGCCTGGTTTCTATTATTCCTTTCACACTCATGGGTTTCTCCTTGTTCCGTTTATAGGTTCGTCTCCAACGTAGCAGGACAACAAAATGTGTTTGTATCGTATAGAAGTCCCGGCATGGTTTTGTGCATATGGCTGTCTTTCATGCGCGGCCCCTCATGAACCGTATTGATCAATATTTCTCGAAATCATCATCGCTGGCATCACCGGTGGTCTCATGGTCGCTCAGATCGATGAGCACCCCAGCATGTCGGCCGGCACCATCGCCTCTGCCGCCCCTGAGGAACTTTGGGTCATTATGGCTTACACTGAAAATGTGTGCCTTGGCCGGGGCGTGAGAGGCCTTGGTCTTTCTGGATGCGGTCGTGTTTTTTCTTGTGCCGCCCTTGTCGATCTTGAAGAAGGAGATGGCCTCCTGGAGCTGCATGGCCTGGCTTGAGAGCTCTTCCGATGTGGAGGACATCTCCTCGGCTGCCGATGAGTTCTGCTGGACCACCTGGTTGAGCTGCTGGATGGCGGAGTTGATCTGCTCCGCCCCGGTGTTCTGCTCATTGCTCGCTGCAGTGATCTCCTGGACAAGCTGGGCGGTCTTCTGGATATCGGGCACGATCTGTCCGAGAAGCTTGCCGGCCTTTTCGGCCACGTGCAACACTGTTCACCGAGAGCTTGCTGATCTCGCCTGCGGCTTCTGCGGAACGTTCTGCAAGGCGCCTCACTGCTGCAGCTACTACGGCAAAACCCTTGCCGTGTTCTCCGGCCCGGGCTGCTTCAATGGCGGCGTTCAGGGCCAGAAGATCGGTCTGTCGTGCGATCTCTTCCACAATGGCTATCTTGTTTGCTATGGTCTTCATGGCGGATACAGTCTCTTCCACAGCCTTGCCGCCCTCGCGGGCATCTTCTGCCGACTTGACGGCGATCTTCTCGGTCTGCTGGGCATTGTCAGCATTCTGCCGGATATTGGATACCATCTCTTCCATGGAGGAGGATGCTTCTTCTGCGGCCGATGCCTGTTCGGAAGCGCCCTGGGACATCTCCTCGGCAGTAGAGCTCATCTGCTCGCTTCCTGATGCCACGTTGTCCGCTGCGTTGTGGACATCGGTAATAATCACACGCATTTTCTTGGTCATATTTCTCATGGCATCGGCGAGCTGACCAATCTCATCCTTCTGATTCAAATCAAGCTCATGAGTAAAATCCCCTTCAGAGATCTTTTTCGCGAACTCGATAGATTCGATAAGGGGTTTAGAAACATTGCGTCGAATGAAAAAGATGGTAGCTGCCAGAACAACTGCTACCATCAATAAAGTGACTACAATAATAAGGGTAATGAGTTTATCGAATGATTTGTAAAACTCGCTCTTCAAGATACCGGTATAGAGAACTCCTATTATTTCTCCTTTATTATTAAGAATCGGATCATATGCGGTAAAGAATTTATTTCCCAAAATGTCAGCTTCACCCCGGTATGGTTTCTTATCACGGAATATCGAATCATAGGCATCACCAACGAGCTTTGTGCCTATTGCTCGACCTCCATCAGGTTTCATTACATTGGTGGATACCCTTTCATCTCGCATGAATATGGTGGCTGTTCCTCCACAGAGTTCCTTCAACTTGTCAGGCAATTCAAAATTATTGTTGATGGTATATTCTCCGACCATCATCTTATCTTCAAGAATTCTGAATTCATCGCCTTTCTGCGCAAGCAAATCTCTTAATACATTCATCCTCGTTTCCTGGTTGGCAAAAGCGATTCGCTTTAATTCCTTGTTTATATTTACAAGGCAGACAGATACGACTAAGAGAACAATAATAATTGTGGAACTTGTTGTGAGAGTGATGAGTTTCGTGTTAATTTTCATTTCTATCTCCTCTTCCGATCAAGGTTCGGTGGTATTCAATCAGGATACTGATGGGTTACCCCGGTACTGATCTTGTCGGTACAACTATGACCAGTGGCTGATAACCAGTGGCTGCAGCATCAGCATCTGTTTGTTTTTTGATTATGTTATCGGCATAAAAACCATAAAAATAAACATTAATATAATCATCTACAGGCCCTTACTGCCTGTAATTGAAGGGGCTTCATTATGGTTTACGCGGATGCCCCGGATTTAAGACCTCAGGCATGAAAGATTCCTATGCGCTTACCAGTGAACCTTTAACTCCGAGATGATTGCGGTGATCAGTTCATGAGGCACTACATCAAAGGAAGGATTGAATACTCTCACCCGTGGGGCGCTCTGTGTTCCATGGAAAAAAAGTACCTCATCTGCGTCACGTTCCTCAATGGTTATATCATCCCCCGTGGGGGTTAACGGATCAAAGGTTGACCTGGGCGCTGCAATATAGAATGGTATTCCATGGGCACGTGCAAGAACTGCCAATGAATAGCTGCCTACCTTATTGGCAGTATCATGGTTGCAGGCGATCCTGTCAGCCCCCACGATCACGGCATCGACCTGTCCTTGCTTCATGAGCCAACCTGCCATACTGTCGGTGATGAGCGTGCAGGGTATGGTGTCGTTTTTCAGCTCATATGCCGTTATCCTTGCACCCTGAAGCAATGGCCTTGTCTCATCAACATATACCATCTTGAGCTTGTGCTGCTCATGGAGCCTTCGGATGACCCCGATGGCAGTCCCGATTCCTCCGGTAGCAAGGGAACCGGCATTGCAGTGAGTCAGCACGGAATATTCTTTGCCCTGTTCGAACAAACTTGCACCAAGCACCGCCATTGACTCGTTTGCTTCAATCTCTTCTTGCCAGATGGCCTGTGCTTCTTGCTGAAGCCTTTCCAGAAGATGTCTTTCAGCCGTGGATGCGATCGAAGAAAGACAACGTTTAACCGCCCAGGCAAGATTAACAGCCGTGGGCCTTGCATTGATAAGGCTTTCTGCAGCCTTTTCCACATGAATCCTACCCTTTGATGCTTCCAGCACAAGCCCGAATGAGGCGGCAATGCCAATGGCAGGTGCACCTCTTACGGCCAGCGTTTTAATGGCCTGGACAACTTCATTGGATGATGTGCAGGCAATCCATGTCTCTTCCAGCGGAAGCCGCCTCTGATCGAGTATGTAAAATATTTTATCCTTAAAGTAAAATGGCCTGATCATCTAGGATAAGAGTTCCTTAACTAACTCACCGGCAACCTTGGGGTTGGCCTTGCCTTTGCTTTTTTTCATGACCTCGCCCACAAAAAAGCCCAGCAGCTGGTGCTTGCCGGCATGGTACTGGGTTACCTCCTTGGGGTTGGCTTCAATGATCTCACTGATGATTCTTTTCAATGAATCCTCGTCACTCACCTGCTCAAGACCCAGTTCTTTAATTATTTCCCGAGCGCTCCTTCCGGTGTCTGCCATTTTGGTGAGTATCTCCTTTGCCATAAGGCCCGAGACTATGCCATTTTTCATAAATTCCAGGAGCCCTGTGAGCATGGCAGGCGTCACTTTCAAATCATTAATTTCTATACCTTTTTCATTGAGGACGCGCAGGACCTCGGACATTATCCAGTTGCTGATTTCTTTTGGTGAATTCAGCAGACTGACACACTGCTCGAAATAATCCGCCATAGATCTGGTCTGGGTAAGCTGCTCTGCATCATAGGCCCGAATGCCATACTCTTGCACGAACCGCCGGCGTTTTGCCTCCGGCAGCTCAGGCATTGAGCCGGCTATTCTTTTGATCCATGCATCATCAATGAAAACAGGGATGAGGTCGGGATCGGGGAAATAACGGTAATCATGACTTTCTTCCTTGGACCTCATGGGCTGTGTCTTATTCTGTGATGTATTCCACAGAAGGGTTTCCTGAATAACATCCATGCCTGCTTCGCCACGTTGTGTCTGCCTGGCAATCTCGTATTCCAAGGCCCTCTGCACATTCCTGAACGAGTTCATGTTTTTGAGCTCTGTGCGTGTCCCGAGCCGGTCTGAGCCCTTTCTCATAACCGATATATTTGCGTCACACCTCAAAGATCCCTCTTCCATGCTTCCGTCGCATATTTCCAGGTACATGAGGATCTGCCGCAATTCCTTCAGATAGGCCACTGCCTCCTGGGTAGTCGATATATCCGGCTCGGTCACAATTTCAAGCAACGGCACACCGGCACGGTTAAAGTCGATATAAGATACGGGTTTTGTCTCGTCATGTATGCTTTTGCCCGCATCTTCCTCCATGTGGATGCGCCTGATGCGTATGCTTTTCTTCACACCGTCCGCCTCGATGACCAGGTGGCCGTTACTGCATAACGGGTTCTCGTATTGAGTAATCTGGTAGCCCTTTGGCAGGTCAGGGTAGAAGTAATTCTTTCTGGCGAACACATTGTGTGTTTCTATCGTGCACCCCAGGGCAAGACCAAGCTTGATCCCCAAGTCCACAACCTTTCTGTTCAACACGGGCAGTACACCCGGCATGCCCATGCAGACAGGGCATGTATTTGTATTTGGGCTGTACACGGAGGCAGCTGAACATGGACAGAATATCTTGGATTCTGTCAGGAGCTGTGCATGAACCTCCAGACCGATGACCTCAACAAAGTCATTCACGGTCTCACCTCGTGGAATTTCGTGTGCTCCTGGAAGGTCATTGCAGCGCCCAGGAGAACATGGTCCATAAAGGCCGGCGCCATAAGCTGGAGCCCGATGGGCATCCCATTATCGCCGAACCCGCACGGTATGCTCAACGCAGGAATACCTGAAAGATTTGCAGGGATGGTGTAGATGTCCAGGAGATAGATACTCAACGGATCATCAATCATTTCGTCAAGACCGAAGGCGGTCACCGGAACGGTTGGGCCTGCAATGATGTCGCAGACCTCGAAGGCTTTCCGGAAATCATCGACAATGAGCGTCCGTACCTGTGAAGCCTTTCGGAAGTATGCATCGTAATAGCCTGCAGACAAAACATAGGTTCCGAGCATGATCCGGCGTTTCACCTCCGCGTTGAATCCTCTTGCCCTTGTCTCGCAGTACATATCGAAGAGGTCCTTCTCATCACCATGCCGGATGCCATATCGTACGCCGTCGTATCGCGCAAGGTTGGAACTGGCCTCTGCAGGGGCTATGATATAGTACACGGCCACTCCATACTTGATATGGGGAAGATCAATGGGAACAATCTTGGCGCCGAGCTCCTGAAAAACACCAATGGAATACCTCACAGAGCGCTCCACATCACGGGCTAGGCCATCGGAAAAGAAGATATCTGGGACACCTATCCGGATTCCATGCATATCGATTCCATCAAAAGAAGTTGCTGCATATTCACGTGGTACGCTTGTGGAATCCCGCTGGTCATAGCCTTTTATGGCATCGAACAGAACGGCAACATCGCGGGCGCTGCGGCCCATAGGACCGATCTGATCCAGGGACGAGGCAAAGGCCACAAGCCCGTAGCGAGACACGGCCCCATTGGTCGGTTTCAGCCCGGTAATACCGCAGAAACTCGCTGGCTGGCGGACAGACCCGCCAGTGTCTGATCCAAGCGCTCCTGCACACAACCCTGCAGCTACGGCAGCAGCGGATCCCCCACTTGAGCCTCCAGGTGTTCTTTTTTCATCCCAGGGATTCTTTGTGGGGCCGATGTTGCTCGTTGTCGTGGTGGAGCCCATGGCAAACTCGTCCAGATTGGTCTTTCCGACGATGATGGCCCCGCGTTGCTTCAGCTGTTCAATGACATGAGCATCATAGGTTGGAACATAGTTTTTCAGGATATCCGATGAACAGGTAGTTCGTATTTCCTTGGTACTTATATTGTCTTTGACGGCTATGGGGATGCCCAGCAGCAAATCTTCATCTCCATGCAGAATTGCCTTACCCGAAAGCACTGCCTGTTGAAGCGCACCATCTTCATTCACCGTGACAAAGGCATTAAGAGGGTCACTCTTGATGCGCACCAAGAGTTTCTCAATGTGCTTTCTGGGTGTTACACCATCATTACGGTAGATGCGTGCAGTATCCAGCATGACAGGCTTTATTCTATTACCTTAGGTACGACAAAGGTATTCTCGCTCATACACGGGGCATTGCGCTGTGTATCGCCAGAAGATTGTGATTGCTTGACAACATCATCCCTGAGGGCATTAATTATGGATTGGGCATGGAATGTCGGTTCTACACCGGTTGTGTCGACTCCTCCTAAAATTTCCATATAGGAAAGGATTTCGCTCAGTTCTTTTTGGTATGATGCCGACTCCTGGGGTTCAAGTTTAAGACGTGCAAGACGGGCCACATGCAAAACATCAGCCTTGGTTATCTTCACCTGCCCTCCCTTAAAAATCCAATTATAAGATATATATAATAAATGATGAATATCCTCAAGGATAGGGTTAACATTGAAAATAATCTAGAAAACGATTGATAATTTTCTATAAGCCTTTTATAGTTGTGCGATTATTAGAGTCTAAGCATATTCATTATTCAATCGAGGGGGATTCCATGACGAAGTTTGAAGAAAAATCCATTCCAGCTGTCTTTCAGAATCGTACGCAGCAATTTGGTCAAAGGGCAATTGTTGCCTATAAAAACAAGAGTGGAGTATATGAAGATATCTCCTGGAATACGATGCATGAGATGGTGCGTAACCTCGGATATTTTCTCCTTGCAAGAGGGGTAAAGCCCGGCGACAAGATCGCACTTTTCTCGCCTAACCGCTACGAGTGGTGGGTTGCTGATCTGGCCATCCTTTCCGTCGGGGCAGTGAACGTTCCCATCTATGCCACGAACTCTGCAGAAGAGTCACGGTATGTCATTGAAAATTCCGATTCAAAGATGTGTTTCGTTGCCACCAAGGAGCACATGAAGAAAATCCTGGAGGTGAAATCCAAACTCCCGAACCTGGACGAAATCATCAGTTTTGACCCCCTGGATAATCCCATCGAAGGGGTAATCGAACTGACGGAAGCCCTGAAGGAAGGTGCAGCCAAGGCTAATGCAAAGGTATTTGACGAAAGGATCAATGCCATCA
This sequence comes from uncultured delta proteobacterium, assembly GCA_963785235.1. Taxonomy (GTDB): domain Bacteria; phylum Desulfobacterota; class Desulfomonilia; order UBA1062; family UBA1062; genus MWEI01. The sequence continues at coordinate 500,323 of CAWAUM010000005.1, forward strand.
AGGGCCAGGACCTGGCAACACTCATCTACACTTCCGGAACCACCGGACCCCCGAAGGGCGTCATGCTCTCACACAACAACTTTTTTGCCAATGTGAACCAGATCTACAATGTGGACCCCGAGTTGTTCAAGAGGGCTGACGAACTCACCTTCCTGTCTTTCCTGCCCCTTGCACATTCATTTGAGCGCACCTGCGGTTACTACACCCCCATGTCACATGGAATGAAGGTATATCTTTGCAGAAGACTTCGCCAAGATCCTTGACAACTTCCAGGAGGTGAGGCCGGTATGTATCGTGAGCGTGCCAAGGCTTTACGAGAAGATACACTCAGGTATTGTGGCAAAGGTTTCTACCGCACCACCTGTAAAAAAGGCTATCTTCAACTGGGCTATGGGCATTGCAGCCCAGAACCTCCCCTATATTTGCAATGAGAGGCCCAGGACAGGCTGGTACGCCTTCAAATACAATCTGGCAAACAAGATCATTTTTTCCAAACTAAAATATGCCCTTGGGATGAATAAGCTCGAGTTCGCCTTTTCCGGCGGAGGTCCTTTGTCCGTATCCGATGCGGAATTTTTCCTGGGTATGGATATAACGGTTCTTGAAGGCTTCGGTCTTACTGAGACAACACCTGTAACCAATGCCAATAATCGTCACAAGATCAAACCCGGCACCGTCGGACCGACAGTGAAAGACACGCTGGTGAAGATCGGAGATGGCGGAGAACTCCTCATTAAGGGCCCACAGGTTATGATGGGGTATTATAAGAATCCGGAGGCAACAAAAGAGGCATTCACTGATGACGGCTTTTTCAGAACCGGCGATATCGCTGAGATTGATAAAGATGGTTATGTGAAGATCACAGGCCGTCTCAAGGATATCATCGTCACATCCGGGGGCAAGAACATATCACCCCAGAATATCGAGAACAGCATGAAGACCTCTAAATATATTGAACAGGTTGCCATTATCGGAGATAACCGGAAATATCTCTCCGCCCTCATCGTACCGGCATTTACCGAGCTTGAGGCCTGGGCAAAAAATAACGGCATCCAGTTTTCCTCCCGAATAGAGCTTATAGAGAACCCCAAGGTCAAAGATCTCTTCACAAGGGAGATCGAAGAGAACATGAAGGACTATGCCAGGGTTGAACAGATTAGAAAATTTGCATTAATTGAAAAGGAATGGTCACAGGAAACCGATGAACTGACCCCTACACTCAAGCTCAAGCGCAGGGTCATTAATCAGAAATTCAACAACATTATAGAGAGCCTGTATCCTCCGGAAGATTAGTGTATTGAAAAAAATTATTACATCTATTATATTAAGTAAATATTCAAAATTAGTACTTGCGACAATAATCTATTTGAGGAGGGTTATCCTATGGCAGAATTAAAAGAAACATCTATGGGCGCAGTTTTTCAGAATCGTGTCCAGAAATTCGGTGACAAGGCCCTGGTGAAGTATAAGAACAAGCAGGAAATATGGGAAGAGATCTCTTGGAACAAGATGAACGAAATGGTTCGTGATCTTGCTTTTTTCCTTATTAACAGGGGGATACAGCCCGGCGACAAGGTTGCCCTCTTCTCGCCGAACAGGTATGAGTGGTGGATTGCAGACCTTGCCATCATTTCCGTAGGCGCAGTAAATGTACCCATCTATTCTACAAATTCATCGGAAGAGTGCCGGTACGTTATCGATAACTCTGACTCCAAGATGTGTTTTGTAGGCACGAAAGAGCACATGGATAAAATCCTCCAGGCAAAGGGAAAGCTCCCGAACCTGGGTGATGTAATCCTCTTCGATGACCTCGACAAACCTGCAGGCGATGTTATTAACCTGAAGGATGCATTCAAGGAAGGCAAGGCATACAAGAACAAAGACGAGTTCGAAAAGAGGCTCAAATCAATTAATTTTGAAGATGTAGCGACCATTATTTATACCTCTGGGACTACCGGAAATCCCAAAGGTGTCATGCTTACCCATAAGAATTTTGTCTCAAATGTTAACCAGGCTTATGACATTGCTCCTGATTTTTTAAAAGGGGACCATACCTTCCTGTCATTCCTTCCTCTGGCACATTCACTTGAAAGGACAGTCGGCTACTATATACCCATTTTCCTTGGTCATAAGGTGGCTTTCGCCGAGAGCACGGAAAAGCTCCTTGCAAACTTCGGTGAAATCCGGCCCACCTTTCTTGTCAGCGTTCCTCGCATCTATGAAAAGGTGCATTCCGGTATCACTGCCAAGGTCGCAAATGCCTCGCCTGTCAAGAAGGCCCTGTTCGGCTGGGCCATGGGAATTGCAAAGGATAACCTGCCCTACATATGCAACGACAAACCTAGGACCGGCTGGTTTGCATTCAAATACAACCTTGCCAACAAGCTTATTTTCAGCAAGCTCAAGATAGCTCTAGGAATGGATAAACTACATGGAGCCCTTTCCGGAGGAGGCCCCCTGTCCGTGTCAGATGCAGAATTTTTCCTTGGCATGGGCATCAAGGTCCTTGAGGGCTTCGGGCTTACTGAGACAACCCCTATCACCAACGGGAATAAGCCCAACAAAATCAAGCCTGGTACTGTTGGCATAGCGGTGAAGGATACCATAATCAAGATCGGCGAAGGCGGCGAGGTTCTGATTAAAGGCCCACAGGTTATGAAGGGTTACTACAAGAACGAGGCTGCTACCAAAGAGGCCTTTACCTCGGACGGTTTTTTCCGTACCGGAGACATCGGTGAAATCGACAATGATGGCTACCTCAAGATCACCGGACGGATCAAGGATCTGATCGTCACCTCCGGCGGTAAAAATATTTCTCCTCAGAATATTGAGAATGCCCTCATGACATCACGATTCATCGAGCAGGTGGCGGTAATCGGCGATAACAGGAAATACCTCTCAGCCCTTATCGTGCCATCGTTTGCAGCCCTGGAGCCTTGGGCAAATGAGAATAACATCACCTTCACGGGCAGGAAGGACCTGATTGCGAAGCCCGAGATCCAGAAGCTTTATGAGACTGAACTTGTCGAGAATATGAAGGACTATGCACGTGTTGAACAGATCAGGAAGTTCACCCTGCTGGAGACTGAATGGTCACAGGATACCGGTGAGATGACACCTACCATGAAGGTCAAGAGAAAGGTGATCAACCAGAAGTACGGTCCGGTAATCGAGGCAATGTATCCCCCGGAATAAGGGATCAGACGAATAAGTATAAAAGGCGGAGGCTTAATGCCTCCGCCTTTTTTTTGTTTTAAACCAGATTTTGCTTCTAAGTTAAGTTAAAAAACCTGATCCGTTCAAAACCTATTTTAAAAACGATACAGCAGTCGCTATGAGTTTCATGCTTAAGGCATCCCAATGAGCATGCAGCTATTGTGGGTACATTAAATTGCAGATCTGGGTATAAAACGACATTAAATCTTTGCGGCCAGTACTGCTGCCCCAATGGCACCGTTAACCTGCGCAAGGTCGTTCACCTCAATATGCAAACCGAATTTTTTCTCAAGGGCCTTTACCACGCCGATGTTCTTGGCTACTCCACCGGTCATCATGATGGGTGGTTCTGCCTTTACCCGCTGCGTCATGGCAAAAACACGTGAAGCCACTGATTCGTGTATGCCTGCAATGATGTTGTCTCTCGTTTCTCCTTTTGAAATCAGAGAGATAACCTCCGATTCGGCAAATACCGTGCATATGCTGCTGATGCGTGCAGGATTAATAGCCTTTAAAGATAAGGCACCGAAATCATCCAGGTTTACCTCCAGTGCCCTTGCCATTACTTCCAGAAAACGGCCGGTGCCTGCCGCACACTTGTCGTTCATGACAAAATCTTTCACCATGCCTGATGTATCCACGACAAGGGCTTTGCTGTCCTGGCCACCAACATCTATTACGGTCCTGATATTGTCCTGAAGAAAATGAGCCCCTGCTCCGTGGCAGATGATCTCAGTCATGGCCTTGTCTGCAAAGGGCACACTGTTTCTCCCATAGCCTGTGGAGATAATCTTTTGGATGGAAGATTCCTCTATGTGAAAATCAGAAAGCAACTCTTCAAACACTCTTCTGGCAGCAACTTCAACATTGTAACCGGTAAAAATCACCCTAGTTCCAATGATGCGTCCGTCATCAATGAGTGCTGCCTTGGTGGTGATGGATCCGATATCTATCCCTGCTGTTATCATTAAGCTAAATGTCCTTTTTAAATTGCAGTAGCTCCACCATCCACGAGCAAGGTCTGGCCGGTGATAAAATCAGCGGCATCGGAGGCGAGAAACAGCACAGGGTGCACTACATCCATTGGCTCTGCTATGCGTCCCAAAGGTATGCCTTTTACGATCTGTTCATATATCATGTCATTGGACCAGAAGGGCTTGCTGAATTCGGTCCTGACCATGGAAGGCGCCACTGCATTCACCTGGATACCGAACTGGGCAAGTTCTGCAGCCAGGACCTTGGTGAGCATCTCGACGCCGGCCTTGGCGATCCCGTAAATTCCCATGGCAGGCGAAGCCCTTCTGCCTGCGATTGATGATATATTCACGATCTTGCCCTTCTTCTGTTCCTGCATGATTATTGCTGCCTTCCTGGAACACAGGAACGTCCCGTTCAGGTTTGTATCCATGATTTTTTGCCACATGGCAAGCTCCGTGTCTGCAACTGAAGGGGTGAGAAGGTTCATGCCCACATTGTTAATAAGGGCATCGATTCGCGAGAATTTGGTGAGCACGGTGTTGAACATCTTCTCCACGTCATCTTCCTTGGCAATATGGGCGCTTGCTGTAATAACCCTGTCCTTGCCATTGATATTTGCAAGGGCAGAATCAAGGGTCTCTTGTTTCCTGCCGCAGATTGCAACCTTGGCCCCCTGGTTGACCAGCTCTTTGGCAATCTCCAGGCCGATGCCCCTGCTCCCGCCCGTAACCACAAAAACCCTGTCTTCAAGTCCATATCTGATTGCACCCATCGTATCATCTCCTACCCTTTTTTCTGTTTGATGATTTCCATGAAGGCATCTATCCTTGTGGCAGTCTGACTCTCAGAAAAGCTCCGTTCATCCACCATGTGCGACTCGATCATCATGCATGGTATTCCCTTTTGTTCCTGGATCATAGCGGCGATGTCGTACTGACCAAATGAATACGGTTTGCAGCTCCGGTTTGAATGCAACACCACGCCGTCTACCTGATACTTGTCTATCATCTCAAAGATGGTCTTTACCATCTCATCGATACCGATGTTGAGGTATATTCGCGTATAGGCCTCAGCCATGGAATCAAGAAAATTGTTCTCATCTATGTATTTCATGGATCCGCACCAGGCGGTTGTGTAGGTGTCTGCCACCAGGCATGCATCGTGAGAGGCGAAGGTATCCGAGAGCCACTTGAGGCGATACCAGACAGGCAGATTGTCCCACAGGAGGCGGTATCGCTCGTTGGGCAAGGCCCAGATCTCCTGCTGGATGCGCTCTTTCATCTCAGCAAGGAGCTCTTTGTAAAAGTCGATAACAATCTGTGTCCCGCGCAGGGTGACGATAAGGGCCAGGAAGAAAAAAGCATCAAAGGCCGTCATGGGAGCAGGCTGATGTGCCGCCGTATCGAGTACTTCTTGCCATAATCGCTGGCCTTCAATGGAAAGCCGACCGACTTCCTTGCTTTTTTCCATATCAAAGGGCTTGCCACATGCCTGTTCAAGAAATGCAATGTATTCGTCAATCTGCTTGCGCACGTAAGTCCTTGCTATATCGGGAAACTCGGTGTGGCAAAAAGGTGTATCGAAGATGAAGAGAGGTACATTGAAATAGCGGGCATGTACCTCATACCATTTTAGCACCGTACCACAGATATTGTTGCAGCAGATGAGCATGTCGGGTTTCGGCAAGCCTCCTATGGGCCCGCCGTTTTCGCGGGCGCAGGCTATATCGGCCCTTGCATAAGAGCACAGGTCAGTGCTGTAGCCCAGGGCCTCCGCCTTTTCACAAAGGTCGGAGCCCATATGTGAGGCCCCTATCATTGCATCATAGTTCTCCGGGTAGACAGGGATCACATCCATGGCTATCAAAGGCTCAACAGGTCCTCCGCTGGTAATCCAGGCAACCTTTTTGCCTGTTTGCGAGGCTGATTTTGCATCAATGTAATACTCGGTCATAATCTCCCGCATTCTTGTGGCTGACCTGAACTTCCTTTTCTTCTTATCTGTATCAGGGGTGCTCATGGCATCTCCTTTCAATTTTGCTTTTGAGGCTTAAAACCGTTCCTGCATCACTAGAGCATCTGGACAAAGGTATCAAACCGTGTGAGCAGCTGACCCTCGGGTGGAAGCTGGCCTTCGATTTCAAGAAGCATGTTCGGCACGCCCTCCTTGTCCAGATATTCCTTCAGGTATGGATAGTCAAAGCTATGCGGATCGCAGAATTTGAGGAGAAGGAAGATAACACCATGGATATCGTGCTCATGGGCATACCTGACGAGGGTTTCCCCCCGTATGGTTATGGACGAATGCTTTGCAGGGCAGATAATCCTCTCAAAATATCTCTGGGCAAGTGCAGTTATAGGATCGCCGCTGGCGTTGATGGTCCCTTCAAAATAACGTGATCCAGTGCAGAGATCATCCCACACCACATCGGCCCCTGATCGATGGAGCAGTGAATATATGTCAGGCTGGTCACAGACACTGCCTACGAGCATAATTCGCTTTCTCTCATGCGGTTTTGCCGGATTGATTGTCTTGAGCTTATGGATGAGTTCGCTGAGCATCCGTGCTGCCTGCTCACGATCTAGTATAACAGAGGCCCTCATGATCTTGTTCAGATCTTCACTGGAAAGGAGTGCAGGGTTTTCCGAATGCATCTCATACAGGGTTTTCATGGATGAGCGGATAAGGTTGTATGTGCGTATCGAATCCCTTATTGCATCATCAGTAATGGTGATTGAAAATCCCTTTTCCAGGTCAGTCTTGAACTTTCTCAGGACATCGGCTAGGTACTGCCTGGAGCTGTCGGTAGTGAGCTTGACCGGGAGTACGACATCAGCAAAGAACCGAAAGGATGTATTCAATCTCCAGATGTCCGAGAGTCGCTGGATGGAGTCACAGGTATGAGGGAACACGGCCCCGTCAAGGTAAGACAATGTCCCTGTGAGACCGTCTGCCAGTGCCCCTCTTACTAAAGAACAGCAGTAGGCCTGGAGGTGTCTGTCAGCAATGCCGCTGTCCCCCATGCTCCCGAAGAGCCTCAAAGGATGAATGCCTGCAGCATGGATGATCTCTTCGGGAGTATAGGAACAGAAATACCCGAGGATCTTTTTTCCTGCAGCCTTCAGATCCCTTGCATAACCGTGGGGATCGGAAGATACACGGATATATTCCTGAGATAACTTCATGTGAACTCCTTCATCTTGATTAAGATGCAAACATGACTGAATGCTCTCACAATACTTCTTCGACTTGTATATCTATAAACATTTACACCATAAACATTTACACCCGAGGACTTGATCATACGCTTATGACACAACTAGAAAAAGAAGAATTCCTCTGCTACCATAGTATCGATCTCACTAGTGTACATTCAGGTCCGACCGTCCCCATGCCTCTTCAAAACCCGAACAGTCTCTTTCGGCTGACCCAAGTATCCAAGCATAACGGCCGGACCTGACAAACAACTCTCGCTCATACCTGTTGACACGCTTTGTCTGAAAAGCTATGTTCGATAATGTCGAACATTGTACCGATTATAGAGATTGCCGTCATGGGTGTCAAATTAAAATAACATAATCGGAAAAATAAAAAGACACAGCGTAATCCATAACATGAATGCCAATACATTGAAATAAATCAGAATAGGAGTAAATGGCATGAAGGAAAAACGTCTGATCCAATCCATCAAGCGTGCCTCTGACATCCTGGCCCTGTTCATTGATGAAAAAAAGACTCTCGGCATAACCGAATTTTCAAGACTTCTCGGTCTGCCCAAGTCAACCATAGCCACCATAGTTTCCACCCTGGAGGCAATCGGATATTTGGAGAAAGACCCGCTGACCAACAAATATCGCCTTGGCCCGCACATATTTCAGCTTGGAATGAAATGCGCCACCAACATGGACCTTGTTAAAATCGGAAGATCATGGATGGAACGACTCTGCTTCCAATTCATGGAGCCGGTCAATGTGGGTATGCTCGTGGGAGATAAGGTCATGATCGTCATGCGTACCGAGCCGGAAAACCGCTACATGGTCTTTCCGCAGGCAGGCTCTGTCATTCCCGCACACTCCACATGCATTGGCAAGGCGCTCTTTGCCTTCATGGACGCTGAAAAGCGTGATCTTCTCCTGGCCAACTACAGCTTCGAACCATGGACATCAAATACCATCACCTCCAAGCAGGACTTTTTGAAAGAGATTGAAAATGTCAAGGCTACAGGGGTCAGTTTTGACAACCAGGAAAACTTCAATGGCCTCGCCGGCATCGGCGGGCCGGTCTTCAACCACATGGGCATGGTCATCTCAGCGTTTGCCATAACGGGCAATCCTGAGAATATTTCAAAACGCCGGGATGAAATTATTGAAGCCGTAAGATATACTTCTCAACAAGTCTCACTACAACTCGGATATACCCCGTGAACTATCATTTATATATCCATCATTTATTTATCCACACCTAAAAGTTATGTCAAAAACCACATTTCTTTATTCATGCTTTTCTCATAAACTGATAATATGAGCTAATCAATCAAGATGCTTAACAAGGGGGTTAAACATGAAGGCGATATCCGTTCCTTCGAGGCTCTGGTACGATAACACGGAGAGAGAGCTTACCTTCCCTGACAGGTGGGATGTGACCAACCTCACCTCTCCCGGTCTTAATAAACCCGGACTCACCCCTGAGCAGATTAAATTTAAGATAGAGAATCCTATTGAAGGAGCAACACTTGTCGAGCTTGCAAGGAACAAAAAGCAGGCAGTCATTGTCTTCGATGATATGACCAGGCCTACCCCGGTCAAGGATGTTGCGCAGTTCGTTTTAGATATCCTTCACAGGGCAGGTATGAATCGAGACCAGATAAGATTTCTGTGGTCACTCGGAAGTCATGGGGCATATGATATGATAAATGCCCGCAAGAAGCTCGGTGAACATATTGTCGAGAATTATGCAGTCTATAATCATGACCCTTTTCAGAATACGGTTCGTGTGGGCAGGACCCCAACGGGTGTAGAGGTCTGGTTCAACAGGGAATTCATGTCCTGTGACCTGAAGATCGGGATCGGCTGTATTACCCCTCATGTCCATGTAGGATTCGGTGGCGGCGCCAAGATCATCATGCCTGGTGTTGCAGGCATTGAGACCATTAACCAGTTCCATAACCAGCTCTTCCGCGATCAATCTCTTACAGGCCTTGGTAATTTTGAAAAGAATATCATGCGCGGTGAATGTGATGCTGCGGGCGATCTGGCAGGGCTCAATTTCAAGATCGACTGCCTCATCAACCGCAAGGGCCAAATTACCAACCTTTATTCAGGACCTTTCAGAGCTACCCACGCAGCAGGGGCTGAAGAGGGTAAAGAGCATTATGGTATCCCCTTCTCCAATGGGTATGACATAGTAGTATGCAACTCTTATGCAAAGGCCAGCGAATCAGCCATTGCACTGCTTCTTTCTCTACAGACCATGAAACCCGGCCAGGGCACAGCAGTGCTCATCTCCGATGCCCCTGAGGGTCAAGTGCCTCACTATGTAATGAGGGCATGGGGATTAGACTACGGCGGACGGCACTACAACCACCGAGCTCCGGGTTTTGTGCAACTCCTTATGAAAAAACTCATTGTCCTTAATCCGTTTCCCGACAGGATGGGCCTTGATCTGGTCTGTCACCCGGATGATGCCAGAACAGTTAAAACATGGCAGGAAGTGCTAGCTATCCTTGAGCAGGATTACCCGAATGAGGCTAAGGTAGCTGTTATACAGGACGGCACCATGCAGTACATGAGACTGTAAATCTGTTTCTATTCTTAAATAGGCAATCATGATCTCAGATTGCTGAGTTGATCAGCTGATATTATTCAAGCATTTTTTAAAAAAAATATTTAGCATAAGAGATTTTCTCTCAAAAATTGCAAGCGTTCATAAATCTATCAATATATTGATTAGTTACATGTAGCTCAAGTCTATGCAACTACTGCTGAACTATAAAAAAAGCCTTGACAGTGAAAAAGACCTATTGTACCTTTTCGTGGGCTGAATGATGATTCACTCATGAAGGAATTGGGTTGGTTCGTAGGAGAGGGTAGTATCTATCAAAGCACAAACCAGTGCTGATGCAACATATTTCAGACAGGGATAATTTATAAGTTTAAAATTAAATTTGGAGCTAAGCTAGAAATGTGCCTGTTATAGGCACATATTCGATGTAGTGACCAATAAACAAGGAGATGAGACATGAGTAAAGTAAAGCTAAGTTTATGGTCTTTAATGACGGCCATAGGTACCTCGCTATTTACCATGGTACCTGCAGCCTTCGCAGGGGAAGCGGATATCAAGCTTCCGGATCTGTCCAATGTGATGTTCAACATCGGTGGAGCTGCTGTAAGTGGTGTGACGATCCTCAATTTTGGGTTGGTGGTATCTGTCATCGGTTTACTCTTCGGCCTTATGCAGTACAGCCAGACCAAGAATCTGCCTGCACACAGCGCCATGCTTTCCGTTTCCAACACCATCTGGGAAACGTGTAAGACCTATCTGGGCCAGCAGGGCAAGTTCCTGTTCGGACTCTGGGTACTCATTGCGATCTGTATCGTCTATTATTTCTCCGGGCTCCAGGGCGCTCCCCTGTCCAGCATCATCATCATCCTCTTCTGCTCCATCATGGGTATCCTGGGCTCTTATGGTGTGGCATGGTTCGGTATCAGGATCAACACCGTTGCCAATTCCAGGGCTGCCTTTGCATCTCTCAAGTCAAGCCCTCTGGATATCGTCAACATCTGCCTCCGTTCAGGCATGAGCGTCGGCCTTCTGCTGGTGAGCGTTGAACTTTTCTTCATGATCCTGATCCTTGCTTACATACCCGAAAGAACTTGCAGGCCCAAGTTTTATCGGGTTCGCCATCGGCGAGTCACTGGGTGCCAGTGCACTTCGTATCTGCGGCGGTATCTTCACCAAGATCGCTGACATCGGAAGCGACTTAATGAAGATCGTGTTCCAGCTTCCAGAAGACGATCCCAAGAACCCCGGCGTTATTGCCGACTGCACCGGCGACAATGCCGGCGACAGTGTAGGTCCCACAGCCGACGGCTTCGAGACCTACGGTGTAACCGGTGTCGCCCTGATCGCATTCCTTGCACTGGCCCTGTACGGCAACCAGGAAATGTGCGGCACACTGATTGTCTGGATATTTGCAATGCGTATCCTCATGATCCTCACCTCACTGGTTTCCTATTTTGTCAATAATGCTCTGAGCAGTGCCCTCTTCAAAGGGAAACTGGAATTCGACTTTGAACATCCCATGACGAACCTGGTCTGGATAACCTCTATAATTTCCATTTTGGTCACCTTTGCTGCAAGCTATGTCCTGCTTGGCAACCTTGACCCTGTTAAATACGGCGACCTGTGGTGGGCACTTTCAATAATCATCAGTTGCGGCACCATTGCCGGCGCCCTGATCCCCGAGTTTACCAAGGTATTCACCAGCACAAAATCCAAGCACGTTGAAGAGGTCGTGAATTGTTCCCGTCAGGGCGGAGCTTCATTGAACATCCTCTCAGGCCTCGTTGCAGGTAACTTCTCTGCCTTCTGGGAGGGGTTGACCATCCTCATCCTTATGCTGGTGTCTTATCTGGTATCCAAGAACGCTTCCATTATGGCCCTTATGCCCCCTGAGTTCGTTTTTGCGGCCCCGGTTTTCGCCTTTGGTCTGGTGGCATTCGGTTTCCTCGGCATGGGTCCGGTTACTATCGCGGTTGACAGCTTCGGCCCGGTATCGGACAACGCCCAGTCCATCTATGAGCTCTCCATGATTGAGTCCGAGCCCAACATAAAGGAACAGATCAAGAAAGATTTCGGTTTCGTACCTGACTTTGAGCACTCAAAGCACTATCTCGAATCCTGCGACGGCGCAGGCAACACCTTCAAGGCAACAGCCAAACCCGTGCTCATCGGTACGGCAGTCGTGGGCGCCACAACCATGGTGTTCGGTATCATCATCCTGCTCGAGCGCCTCTACGGTAATGTTGCAGCCAAGCTGAGCCTGGTGCAGCCGGAGATCATCATCGGCCTGCTCATGGGCGGATGCGTTGTTTACTGGTTCACCGGCGCATCCATTCAGGCCGTTGTGACAGGCTCCTACCGCGCTGTTGTGTACATTAAAGAAAAGATCGATCTCAGCAAGAAATCCGCCTCCATCGAGGACAGTAAAGAGGTCGTTAAGATCTGTACGATCTATGCACAGAAGGGTATGATCAACATCTTCATCGTGATCTTCTTCTTTGCCCTGGGTCTGTCTTTCTTCAACCCATACTTCTTTGTGGGCTATCTCATCGCCATTGCCTTCTTCGGCCTGTTCCAGGCTATCTTCATGGCCAATGCCGGCGGCGCCTGGGATAATGCAAAGAAGATCGTAGAAGTTGACCTGAAAGAGAAGAACACCCCGCTGCACGAAGCCTCGGTTGTTGGTGACACAGTGGGTGACCCGTTCAAGGACACCTCCTCGGTATCTCTGAACCCGGTTATCAAGTTCACAACACTGTTCGGCCTGCTTGCTACCGAAATCGCCGTAACCATGACGAATACCGGTCTCAGAACAGGTCTGGCAGTTGTGTTCACCTTCATCGCCCTGGTCTTTGTGTACCGTTCTTTCTACGGTATGAGGATCACCGGATTAAAGTAATAAGAAGTAAATAAAAAAGAAACTCTAGGCGCCACCCCATCACAATTGATGGGGTGGCGTTTTATTTTCATAATTTCTATTTTTTCCCCCTTTTCAAAATATGTTGTTGCCATTATAGGTGTCTAGACTGAATCATAAAGATGTAAGGGAATATTATGAGGAAGTGGAAAGAAAAAGTTGTTACCCCATCTGATGTCATGGAAAAGATCGAACCCGGCATGAAGATCTTTCTTGGCACAGGGGCTGCTGAACCCAGGACCCTTGTCAAACACCTCATGAACTCTGATCTGTCAAACTTACAAGACCTTGAGCTGATCCAACTCGTGTGCCTTGGTGATCTCATTACCATGAAGGAGTTGCAGACCCAGAAGTTCAGACTGAAGACCTTTTTCTCCGGATGGGCAGCGAGCGGTGCCATAACTGAGGGGCATGTTGACCTAATCCCAAGCCGGTTTACCCGTATTCCAGCGCTTATCGAATCAGGCCAACTCCCTATTAATGCCGTTTTTATCCAAGTGACACCACCTAATGAGGCCGGATATGTCAGTCTCGGCGTATCAGTTGATGTGGCAAGACAGGCCATTGAACGCGCAGAACTGGTGGTTGGAGAGATCAATACCAAAGTTCCCTATACCTTTGGTGATACATTTATCTCTGTGAGTGAATTTGATTTTCTCATAAACTCAGAGGATGACCCCCTGTATTTTGCCAGATGGCCTGTTGATGATATATTTGATCAGGTAGCCTTAAATATAGCCTCAGTTGTTGAAGACGGCAGCTGCATTTCATTTTCCATTGGTCCTATTTATGAGGCCTTGGGCAAGCATCTTGTGCATAAAAAGAACTTGGGAATCCATTCCCCTTTCATTACAGATGCCCTTATGGAACTGATAGACAGCGGAGCAGTGACAAACAGAAACAAAGGTATCTATAGGGGAAAATCCCTTGTCTCATATGCCTTTGGCACAAAAAATCTCATGCACTGGCTTGACAAGAACCCACTGGTTGAATTCCAGGGTATAGATCTCGTCTTCAATCCGGTCCAGATAGGCCAGAATCCGCGTTTTATGTCCATAATACCGGCCCGGAAAGTTGATATTTCCGGGCGTATTGCACTTCATACCGGAAAGGGTGCTGTTGCCACCACCCCGGGTGAGGCCATGGATTTTATCAATGGAGCAGAGCTTTCCAAGGGAGGCTGTGTAATCTTTGCCCTTCCTAGCAGGAATCTCAAGGGTAGTCCTAATATTCTCCTCTCCGTTGAAGAACTCCCCAACCTTCTCGGATTCAGAGAATCCGTGGACATGGTGATTACTGAATACGGAGTAGCCAACCTGAGGGGGAGAACCGTTCGCGAGCGGGCCCAGGCCCTCATTGATGTGGCACACCCGGACGACAGGGAACGCCTTGTAGAGGAAGGGAAGAATAAAAATATTCTCTACCCCGACCAGATCTTCCTACCTCAATGCACAACCTTGTACCCTGCCGATATAACAGCAAGACATAAATTCAAAGGTGGTATAGAAATAAGATTCCGCCACATCAAACCTTCTGATGAAGAAGAGATGCGCCGCCTCTTCTATCGTTTTTCCGATCAGACTGTTTATTATCGCTACTTCAGTCCCATAAAAACCATGCCCCATGCAAAGATGCAGCAGTACGTAAATGTTGACTGTAACCGCATATTGTCTATCGTAGCCCTGATAGGCCCTCTGGATCAGGAGCACATTATTGCAGAGGCACGTTTTGTCAAAGACAGAAACCGGCCTTATGGTGATGTCGCCTTTGTCGTGGATGAAGAGTATCAAGGCCTTGGGATTGCATCATATCTGTTTGAAATGCTCATACGGCTTGCCAAGGAACGTGGACTTCAGGGATTTATAGCTGACGTGCTAGCCTCGAACAAGTCCATGTTAAAGGTCTTCGAAAAATCAGGCCTCCCGGTGAAGTCAAGTCTGTCAAGCGGGGCATATGAGATCACCATGCCTTTTAATGAATAGTGGTGAGTTGGGCGAGAAGATAAGATCTATTACTCAAACTCACTCTACCAACCTTCACTTTCATTCACCTGCCTGTGCAAGTCTCTCCTCAAATTCCGCCTGGTGCTTCTCAAATAGGGGTTGCATTTTCTCAAGCTCGGCAAAGTTTGCCTCAATAGCCTGTTCACTTTCAAGAATGGCATGGGAGATCTCAAATATCTTTTTCCCATCCTTACTCATGGTTGCGTTCTGTATCTGCACATGAAGTTCTTTAAGGATATTCTCATGCCGGTCAATTTCGCCTTCAGCCTTGGCTATCCTTTTTTCAATAGGGCTCAATACCTTGGAACGTTCAGTGATGATCTCAGAACGTTTCTTTCTCAACTCCTTCTTATTTGTTTTACCTTCTCCGGGATCTGAGAGTCCTTCTCTTTTCGCTATTGGCTGGATTACCTCTTCGTCTTCCCAGCCACCCTTATCGAGAAATCGCTGATAACCGCCTTCAAAGATCTCTATAGAATCATGGTAGAATATTATGAGTCTTTCGGCCAGTGCGTGGAGGAACATTTCGTTATGGGTAACCATGACAACTGCCCCGTCAAAGCTATCAAGGGCTGCTAGCAGGGCATCGCTTGTCTCCATATCGAGATGGTTTGTAGGTTCGTCAAGCAGCAGGAGATTGACCGGTGTCACCAAAAGTTTGCCCAGCATCACCCTGCTCTTCTCGCCTCCTGAGAGTACCTCGATCTTTTTTAGAGCAGAATCACCCTCGAACATTATGGCGCCGCAAATGTTGCGTACCGACTGCCTGTCAAGATCACCACCTGCATAAAATATTTCATCCTCAACAGTTCGTGAGTCAACAAGGGTCTTCATGTTTGTTTGCTCATAAACACCCTTTATAGTTTTAGGATTATTGATGATCTCTCCATTATTGGGCTTCAGTTGGCCTGCAAGCAATCTAAGCAGGGTTGTTTTCCCTTTCCCGTTTGGTCCTATGATGCAAACCTTTTCTCCTGGACGTATAACAATGTTGAAGTCCTTTATGAGTTCGATTTCCGGGTTGTAGGAGAAAGATAGGTCATTGGCCTGTTGTGCATATTTTGCATAGAAGGGTGTACCCCGGAAAGAGAACTCCAATGTCTTGATTTTTTCCAGTTTCTCTTTCCTATCCATCTTGCCGAGAAGTTTAATCCTTGATTGAACAAGCCCGACGAGCCGGGCCTTGGCCCTGAAATGGGCTATGAACTCTTCAACCTCCTTGCGTTTGCGATCATCATTGACACGCGTCTTTTCATATATCTCTTCTTCCTGGGCAATCTGATTATAGAACTTCTCGGTGCCTCCCTCTATCTTGCGCATCTTTCTTCGGTGTATACCCATGGTGTGTGTGACTATCCTATCCATAAAGGTCCGATCATGGGTGATAAGGATCAGCTCTCGCGGCCAGGTATTGAGGAAGCGCTCTATCCAGCGGATAGAGGTAATGTCCAGGTAGTTGGTAGGCTCGTCCAAAAGAAGAAGGTCCGGATCTGATACAAGGACCTTTGCCAGATTGAGCCTCACCTGAAAGCCTCCGGAAAACTCGCTTGGGTGACGGTCCATGTCATGTGTGGAGAAGCCAAGACCGGCCAGGACCTTTTCCACCTTCCAGTGCTGCTCTTTTTGGGTCGCAGGAAGACCTTTCATCCCCTCTTTGAGTACAGACTCCTGGGTGAATCCAAGCTGCTGAGTAACATAGCCGATCCGGTAGTTTTTGGGTATCACAATGGACCCGGCATCAGGCTCATCTTCACCGGTGATAAGACGCAGTAACGTTGTCTTCCCATGGCCATTGCGGCCCACGAGTCCAACACGTTCTTTAGGATTTATCTTGAAGCTGATCCCTTCGAAGAGCACCTGGGGTCCATAGCTCTTCCAGAGATTATCAATGCTGATCATGCGCCTAGATTATATAAACATCGCCTTGCGTCAAGCGCGATCTGCACCCTATGGTAAAATGCTATTTACAAGAATATCCGACCAGTACTTGTGTGCCATCCGGGCCTACAATGACACCCCTTCCACTGAAGTAAATAAGGACCCCGGCCCCCCATTGCATTTCCAACGGGTACTCCGGATCATCACATGCAGCCTTATAACCTCTGCCAATATCACTTGGGGGAATGCCAATATAGGTCTTATCTAAAAACCAGCTCGAATGACGCCTAGGATCGGAAGGTTGCCCTTTTACCAACCATGATGGAAAGACCTTTACAAAACCGGTATCTTGGCATCGGATAGCTTTTAATTTAGCCCTGATATCGGCTGTGTGAGTTCCATGACTATTCTTGGCTAAATAGTTCGAATAGCCAATAACCGTTCCATCTTCCTTTGCCTTTTCGTAGAAAAATGTTTCCAGTTTTATTTGGGCCTGCTCAGAGAAGGGGCTATTTGGATGTTTCTGCAAATACTTTTGATATGCTTTTATTGTATCAATATTGCGGGCCTCTTCCCAGTCAACTTTGGTTGTCGAACAGCCCATGGATATAAAAAGAATAAGCACGATTAGATTCCATCTTAGAATTGACAACCTATCTACCCTCCATGCTGAATAATTCCTTATGCATCTATTCGGTGAAAAAAACAATCCCATGAGAATGGTATTCTATAAAAATATGATCCGATGACGAATGAGCACTTGAAAAAATACTGCGTCGACCTCACATATAGAGCAGCAACAGACTATATCAGAATCTCCTCTTCGGGGGGCTGCAAGGGCTCCCCATTTTTTTATCACAATGCCTGGTTCAGTTCATCTCCTCAGGCCAAAGACAGTTATCTCAATGCAATCTGCAAAATGGGCCATTTCCTGTCCATATCTTCCGGGCTGGTGATGCATCGAAAGATCCGAGTCCTGAGACTGGAAAAAATGAGGTTATGCAGCCTTAATGAACGAACGTGTGGGCTGGATTTTATAGTTTTCTCGAATTTCTTTCTACTATCTTGTGTCCACCCACCTGAGCGCATAACGTCGGCAGCAAGCAAACCTGCTGTATAGCCGATAAGAAAAGATGTCTTTATGCCACTACCGCCTCTTGCCTGGACATGGCCCCGTGCATCTCCTGCCATAACAAGCCCCTGTCGTGGAGAGAAGGGATAGAGAATCCCACCCATAGGGAGGCAGGTCTCAAGTTCATAGAAGGTCTGGGTTCCTTCCAGCAGCTTCCCAAATTCAGGATGAAAATAACTGAATTCATCAAAGGCAGGTTGAACGCGGTTTCCCATCGAGGTGTCAAGCAATATGAATTCAGCCTCCCCTCCTCCCCGCGGGAACATAGTCCCGACCACAATACCTTCGGGCTTGATATGGAAATGATACTCAAGCTGTCTTTCCTGGCCTGTATATCCTCTTACGAGACGCTTTATTACAGGCCTATCCATACCGCTACGATCCTGTCTTATGTGATGCGAAGCAGGATCATTGCAGCCTCCACATGAAAAAACAACGTCTGCCAGGAACTCTTGCGGCACACCGTCCTTAGATGCCATTACTCCACCTACAATCCCCGAGTGTTCAAGGAGGGCGTCAACATGGAGGCCTGTAAGGAATCTTACCCCTGAGTTTTCTGCCAGGCCGGCAATCTCATTGATAAGGTCAGGCCAAGAAAAAATGATATTGGGGTTTTTGATCGCACGCTCAATTTGGCATTTGCCTGTATGGGAGAAGTATCGGCGCTGGTGTACCTTTCTGATAGCTATACGTTCGAAGAAACCATGACCGAGTATCTCTTCCATATGCATATCTGCACGAATGGTCTCTCCTCTACGGACCAAGCCTAATTTTTCCTGCTGCTCAATAACTGTCACGGCAATTCCCTTGCGTGCGAGGCCTAGGGAAGCACCCAGGCCGGCAGGTCCGGCACCGATAATAACAGCCTTTAAGTATGATCTGGCGTTCATCTTCTCATAATCCTCTCATATGATTTGCGAGCCAACTCTCAGAGTTCTCAGCCTTCTTCAAGAGGGTCTTGAAATGATCAAGACAGTTCTTTCGAATAAACTCATCCAGATCTTTGTACTCGGTTGGAATTGGCAATACGGAAGCTGTTAATTCCAATTTATTAATAAGGCTTATTGCAGCACGCGTAGCATCAATTTGTTGTTCACTGCTGCCCAGAGCCAGTATGAAATGCCTTGTCCCGAGAAAGGCGGCTGTCTGAATCTGTCCGGCTTTCACCCCGGCGTTTCCAATACCGATGACAGGCTTCAATCTGGCCTGGTCCAGGAGCAGGGCATCAAAGAATCCTTCTACTACAATGATCTCTTCCTGGCCGCGTGACCGGTACATGAGAAACGGGATATCATTCAGGCATGAGAAGTCGGTCAGTAAACTGTAGGAGGCAGAACCATCGGTCCTGACATCCTTGTGTATAATTCCCATGAGCCGCCCCGATGCATCTCGGTATGGTATAGCAAGCCCCGGTGAATCAGGACCGGCTTTCCATAGCCGGGAAAGGGTGCTCTCAAGATGACCCTGGTTGAAACCCTGGTTGAGAAGACCTTGCATTGTCTTGGAAAAACCGGGGTAATAACCAAGAGACATACCCTCTACTTCAGACATAGAGTACCCTCGGTTATAGAGATAGTGAAGGACTTCCTCTCCCGGCTTTGACCATAGTTGCGTAATGTATAGATCCATGGCAGACTCGAGTATCTTGGTCCGGAACAGTTCAGTCTCCCACTGTTCCTCACTATAATCCCTGATCGATATGTCACAAGCGCGTTCAAGGGTTTTTAAGGCATCATGAAAAGATAGACCTTCCTTTTGCTTGAGGTATTTGATCCAATCTCCCCGGTTACTACACGCAAAGCAGAAACATTCGGGTCTGTCGCCATAAATAAGCAATGTGGGCAACGGATCTTTATGGAAGGGACAGCATGAAATAAAGCCGGTACCTTTTCGCTGGAACAACCCAAGCCCGCCGAAGAGCGTCTGCTGATATTCTCTATTAATCAGGGTTGCATACACCTTCTCTATTGAGGACAGCATGGTAATCCTTTTCTAAGGGTTCTAAATAATATCATTTTCAATAAAAGGGTTTTAGAGAAAAAGCAAGACTTCAGCCATCCAATACTTTTCGAAGCTTATCGGTGAGAATGTTGACGGAAAAGGGTTTCTGTATGAAATCCACCCCTTGTTCAAGAATGCCATGATGGGCAATCACATCGTCGGTATATCCCGACATATAGATTACCTTCAATACCGGGTATGAGCCCTTGAGCCTTTCATAGAGCTCCGGTCCGTTAAGCCCCGGCATGATGACATCGGTAAGCAGAAGGTCGATGGAGCCATCATACTCTTGGATTGATTGTAAAAGCTCATCGGTGTTGCTTGCGGTTAACACATTATATCCGCTCATTGTGAGAATATCGAAGGCGAGTTCTCTTACCCCTTCGTTATCTTCTGCAATTACAACTGTTTCTGTACCTTCTTTGATCTTTGTTATTACTTTTGATGTGACGAGATTTTCAGGAATACCCTCCACCCGAGGCAGATAGATCTTGAAGGTCGTACCTATGCCTATCTCACTATAGACGACTATATGACCGCCATGCTGCTTGACTATGCCATAAACGGTTGCCAGGCCAAGGCCTGTTCCCTTTCCTCTTTCTTTGGTCGTAAAGAATGGCTCAAAGATGTTTTCCATGATCTTCACGTTCATGCCCGAACCGGTATCGGAAAATGTCATGGTCACATATTCTCCGGGCAGCATATCCTGACTGGGTAATGTGTGGGTCCCATCAACAATTACATCATTAATTTCAATAATTATTGTCCCACCTTGGGACATGGCATCCTGGGCATTCACAGCAAGATTCATCAGGATCTGGCCCATCTGACCCACATCCACGCGCACAGCACCTTTACTGACGTTCTGTCTTATCTGGATTGCTATATCCTCGCGGATTGTCCTGCGGAGCATCTTGCCATAACTTGCCACAACTTCTGCAAGATCCACTACCTTCATCTCAAGGACTTGCTTGCGGCTGAATGCAAGGAGTTCCTGGGTAAGGGTTCGTGCATTTTCTGCAGCCTTCTTGATCTGGGATAAATTGTCAAATAATGGATTATTCTCATGCATACCCGCCAGGATGATCTCAGCATAGCCCAGAATAGGGGAAAGCATGTTATTGAGGTCGTGAGCTATACCGCCTGCGAGCCTTCCCACAACCTCCATCTTCTGGGCCTGGAGGAGTTGGTTCTCCATCTTCAACTCTTCGGTGATGTCCCGTGCGATACCGATCACAGCCACAGGATCACCTTTCTTATTCTTCAACATGAATGCAGACATCAGGGTAGGAAAAATCGTACCATCTTTCTTTACATGCCATAGATTGTCCCTGTGGCTGCCCTTTTCTAAAGATTTATTATTGAAAGGAATAACCCAATTTTCCAACTGCTCTTGGGTGTGAAAGATATTGATGTGCATACCTATGACTTCGTCAGCCGTATAGCCATGCATCATTGCCCATGCACGGTTTATATAGAGAATTTTACCCTCAAGGTCTGCCATTACAATACCATCAAGAGACTGCTCTATGGTTTCGCTATGCCGCTGGAGTATCTCTTCGGCCTTTTTCCGCTCGGTGATGTCTCTGATACTCTCTATTGCACCGGTAACATTTCCATTGCTGTCATACAGGGGCGCTGCTACTACCCAGATATATGCCCCCTTGCCTCCGTACAGATAAGGGGCAAAGGTCTCGCTGATAAGCTTATCACTGTCCTTAACGACGTAATCATATTTTTTCTCAATCTCTTTATTATCTTCTAAAATCAGATCTGCAAGCGCAGGTCGTGCCTGGCCATAAAAAGGTATGGCATATTCATACCGGCCCTGGCTCATGATATCAATCTTGGATACGCCCGACATATCCTCCATGGCTCGATTCCAGGCAATGATCCTGCCCTGGCGATCTATGGCAAAGGTCGCATCAGGAAGAAAATCAATGATGTCAGAGAGCCTGCGTTCCGATTCCCTCAATGCGTCCTCGGCAATCTTTGTCCCGGTGATGTCAACCGACACACTGAGTACTGCAGGGGTAGATTCATCCCAGGAGAGCAATGGGATCTTATTGGTCTGGACAAAGCGTGTATGTCCATGTGCATCCATGATCTCTTCTATGCCGATGTTCCGGGGTTGTCCGCTGTCCAAAACAGCAAGATCCTTTTCGTGCATTGTCCGGATCTCATCTGGTGAACGGACAAACGCGACATCGTTCCTTCCTATGAGCGCTTTAATTGTAGTGTCGAAAAATCCAGCCACTGCCTTGTTTACCAGGATGAATCTGCCTTCTTTATCCCTGGCATAGATATAGTGGGGTACCAGGTCAATGATCTGCCTCAGGCGCTTTTCCCCGAATTCCAGGCTCCTTTGCCGCTCATGCAGCCTTTCGATCAAAACGCTGAATTCACGCGCAAGTGTTCCGATTTCATCACTGCGCTTAGTATCAAAACCAATGGCGCCCTCTTTTGAGCCCACGGTAAGGACGTTGTCCGTCAACTTTGACAGAGGCTTCAGGATTATGAAACTCATGAGGACGGAAACGGAAATGAGTATGATGAAACCTACACCTATAATAAAGGCCATTCCAAGGTTATAGGCCCACCTGCCCTCTATCATGATTTCCCGGGGCATGGATGCCTTCAGGATTGATATGGATTTTCCTTCAATATCCCGCAAAAGGCTGTATGCATGCATCTCATCAGGTGTAGCCTCAATAAGCTTAACCGGCGTCCCCTTGTTCAGTGCCTTAACGATTGTCCCTAACCCTTTCGGGAGATTCGGGTCCCCTAATGACCAGGCATCGAGTTTTACACTGACCTGTTCCGAAAGGATGGACCGCATTTCCTGATTGAATAATCTTCCCATAACATAGGCGCCATGGCTTGGCCCTTTATTATTTGAGTCCAGTATGGGGTTTGAAGAGATAAAAAGAATCCCGTAACGGGTCAATATAAAACCACTGATGGACTTATCAGGGTTCTTCTGATTGACAATAGTATGAAATACATTCGAGCCCAGTTCGACTGAAAGATCCAGGGGTATCTCTTTACCTGTTTGAAGATCATAGGTCTTGCCCCATACCAGGCGGCCATGAGAGTCGTAAACATGCATCAGGTTCAGCTTCTGATTCTTGAATGTCTCTGCTATAAGGTTTGCTGTGATATAGGCCTTGTTTCCATCAAGGGCGAACTGGTAGGAGTCATCCCAGTTTGACCAGTCGCTGTTGAATGATTCCAGGTGCTTCACCTCCCTGTCTAATGCCGCCACGCAACGGTCCATGTTGCGCATGGCGATGCGTTGGTCGAGATTAGAAAAGCTCTTCAGTATTATAAGCCGGAATACACCGTAATATGCGATTGTCAGGATGACCATGATTGCTACAAGAACAATCACCATCTTGCTCTTTAACTTCATCGACAAAACTCCTGGTGTCCATCTTCATGAGTATTGTTTCGAAGATGAATAAAAGCTTCTTGTGCTCCATAGATATCATTCGGTACCTGACATGATTTACTTCAGTGAAAATGTTTTAAATAGGTCTGTTCAAAATCTCAATCTCGCAGCTTTAGACCGACAAATTAAGCATGCTGCAAATACTGCGAGATTTAGGTTTTGAATAGATCAGTTTTTTTCCTCTTCTTATACGCAATATCCGGCTTTATGCCCTGGTCATTACCGGACAGGCAACCTTGTGGTCATTGCCGACATCCACAAGATAAGGCCCTTCAATACCACAGGATGCCTCGGCATAAGTGCACCTGGGGTGAAAACTGCATCCGGCAGGCGGATTGATGGGGCTCGGGATCTCGCCTTTGGGCATGGCATGGGTCCTGCGGAATCTGGGGTCGGGTACCGGGACTGCATCCAACAGCGTTGCCGTATAGGGGTGAACCGGATTTGCAAAAACCTCCTGAAGGGGTCCTATCTCCACGATCTTGCCCAGGTACATGATGGCGATATGATCGCAGATGTACTTGCAGGTCGCAAGATCATGGGTGATAAAGAGGTAGGTAAGGTCGAACATCTCCTTGCATCTGACCATGAGCTCCAGGATCATGGCGCGGACCGATACATCTGCCATGGCAATGGGCTCGTCCGCCACGACAAAGTCCGGGTTTGTAACAAGGGCCCTGGCTATCACCACCCTCTGGCGCTGCCCGCCCGAAGCTGGTGAGGGTATTTCCGGTAAAGGAATGACGCAGGGGAGAGCCCCACCTTCTCCATCATGTCCAGGGTTATTTCCCGGGCTTCGGAACCGTTCGCTATCCATGAATGTGCAATGGATGTGAAATGGCCTTGCCCACGGACATCCGCGGGCTCAGCGACGCGTACGGGTCCTGAAAGATCACCTGCATCTTTTCCCTTAAGCACTCCATCTCTTCTTTGAGTAGCCGGTGATGGCTTCGCCTTTGTAGAAAACCTTGCCGGAGGTCGCATCCAGGAGCTGCAGGATCATCCTGCCGGTGGTGGTCTTGCCCGAGCCGCTCTCGCCCACGAGCCCCAGGACCTCGCCCTTTTTGATTATGAACGAGACGCCGTCCACGGCCCTTACAAACCGTTTTTCCTTTGCAAAGAGATTTAC
Source organism: uncultured delta proteobacterium (assembly GCA_963785235.1). Taxonomy (GTDB): domain Bacteria; phylum Desulfobacterota; class Desulfomonilia; order UBA1062; family UBA1062; genus MWEI01. The sequence goes on from CAWAUM010000005.1 coordinate 524,809, forward strand.
CAAGCAATCCCTTCTGGAGAGGAAAGTGCATGATGAGGTTTTCAACCTTGATAAGTTCTTCAGCCATATCTTTTACCTGTAGAGCCAGCAGCTCACCTGATGACCGTCCCGGGCAAAGATTGCGCGGTCTGTTTTTGCGTGCAGATATCCATGACATGGGGGCACCGCGGATGAAATACACATCCTGAAGGCGGATCCACAAGGTCGGGTGGGCTGCCGGGCATGGTTACAAGCTTGGGTTGATCGAGCTTGATGTTGGGAATTGAAGCCAGCAGGCCCTGGGTATACGGATGCATGGGTTCATCGAAGAGGGCCTGGGCAGGTGCCGACCTCTGCGATGGTACCGCCATACATCACCGTGATGCGGTCTGCCAGCTGGGCGACATTACCCAGGTTATGGGTGATGAGGATGATGGTGAGGTTGAACTGGTTTTTCAAATCATTCAGCAGATCCAGGAACTGGGCCTCCACGATCACATCCAGGGCGGTTGTGGGTTCGTCGGCAATGAGAAGATCAGGGTTCATGATAAGGGCAAGTCCGATCATGATGCGCTGACGCATGCCGCCCGACATCTGGTGCGGGTACTCATGCAGCCGTTCCCTGGCGATACCAAGGCTTTCAAGCATGGACTCCGCCTTGTGCAGGGCATCTTTTCTGTTTATGCCTTTTTCATGTGTCTTGAGTGTTTCAATAAAATGCTCACCGATAGAAAACAGTGGGTTGAGCGAGGTGAGCGGGTCCTGGAAGATCATGGCGATCTTGGAGCCTCGCAGAGAAAGAAGTTCGTGCTTTTCCATGCATACGATGTCCCTGTCCACGGTAGATGATCTTGCCGGCTGCAATCCGTCCCGGCGGCCTGAGGAGCCGCAGGATGGAAAAACCCAGCGTGGACTTGCCGCACCCGGACTCGCCCACCAGGCCCATGACCTCGCCATGCTTCAATTCCAGGCTCACCCCATTTACCGCCCGGACCGTGCCGATGTTGATGGGGAATTCCACCTTGAGGTCTTGGATATCAAGCAAGGTTCACCGATGTTCATCAGGCTTATCGCTCCAGCAGCCGTGGGTTCAGGATCTCGGCAAGGCCTTCACCCAGCATGGTAAAGCCGAGGGCCAGCACGGAGATCATCATACCGGGAAAGGTGATGAGCCACCAATGCCCGAAGGCAGGTACTTCTTACCCATGGCCAGGTCCATGCCCCAGTCCACAATGGAAGGCGGTAAAGCCCAGGCCGAGGTAGGTGAGCGCTGCCTCGATCATGATGGCGTCCGCAACATTCAGGGTGAACACCACCACGGTGGTGGCGATCACATTGGGAAAGATATATTTCATCAGGATGGTGATACCGGAGGCGCCGATGGCACGGGCAGCCTCGACATAGAGCTCCTGTTTGATGGCAAGGGTCTGCCCCCGAACCAGGCGGAAATAAGTGGGTATATAAATGACGGCAACGGCAAAGGTGATGTTGATCACCCCGGGGCCGAACATGGCTGCCAGGGCAATGGCGAGAATGAGGCCGGGAAATACATAAACCGCATCCATGACCAGCGACAGGGCCCTGTCGATGGTCCCGCCTGCATAACCCGAGAGCAGGCCGAAAAAGATGCCCATAAAGGAAGAGATGATTGCTGCCAGCACCGAGACCATGAGGATGGTCTGGGACCCATACACAATGCGGGACCACACATCCCTCTGCAGGTTGTCCGTGCCCATGAGATGCTCGCCGCCCGGGGTGGCGAGCTGCGGGCCGGTATTCTGGTCGTATGGATTGAATGGGTAAAGGTCTGCGGGAACATCGCCATGTAGATGATGGCCAGGATGATAACGGCCCCTGCCACGAGGATCCACCACTCCAACCCATATTTTTTACCCATCCTGGCAAAGGCATTGAATGGCCTTCCCAGCCCTTGTGCCATTGAATATTTCATGATGCTCTATTCCTGACCATGCCCTTTTGGCACAATCGCGGCTAAAGCCGCTCCTACAATTGCCTCTTATCGGGCAGGCACAAGGCCTGCCGTCCACGTTAATACCTTATTCTCGGGTCCACGATTGCATAGATGATGTCCACCAGCAGCGAGATAAATGCCACCATGAGGGCGAACACGATGATGACCCCTGGATCATCGGATAGTCCCGCAAGTAGATCCGCTCAAGAAGGAGCCTGCCCATGCCGGGCCACGAAAATGTTGTTTCCGTAAGGATAGCGCCTGCCATGAGCAGGGCCACCTGAAGACCCATCATGGTAAGGATGGGTATGAATGCATTTTTCAGTGCATGCCTGTACACGACCTTGCTGTGTTTTATACCGCGGGATTCTGCTGCAAGGATGTAGTCAGCCTTGAGAACGTCGAGCATATTGGCCCTTGTAAGCCGTACGAAGATGCCGGAAAGGGTGAGCCCGAGCGTTAAGGAAGGCAAAACAAGGTGGATGGAGACGTCGCCTGAAGGCCTCCCAATCCATTGTGAGCAGGGTGTCAAGAATATAGAAACCTGAATATTCAAAGTCGGATGAAAAAATACGCGCCCCTGTCCTTCCCGCGATGGGTAGCCAGTCAAGCCAGATGCCGAAGATGAGCTGGAGCATAAGCCCGAGCCAGTAGACCGGTATGCAGTAGACCACGATGCCGTAGAGACGAATGGCTGAGTCACGCATGGTCCGCCTTTTATCTGCAGCATAGGCTCCAAGGAAGATCCCAAGGATGAGCGTGATGAGCATGCCGAAGAAGGTGAGCTCGATGGTTGCGGGCAGCTTCTCTGCAATAGCAGTCGTAACCTTCTGTTGCAGGACCATGGAGTCGCCCAGATCGAGGTGGCAGATCTTCCAGAGATAGTCTGCATATTGGGCTGTCATAGGCTTGTTCAGCCCGAGTTCTTCGCGTTTCTGTTCAATCACCTTTTCCGGGGCATGGCCGCCGAGCATGGCTGATACGGGATCCCCCGGCATGAGTCTGAGCACGACGAAGATAATAGTAAGAAGGATGAAGACCATGGGGATGGTCATGAGAGTACGGGTAATGATGTAACGCAATAGGTTTCTCATGCCGCTGTTCTCTTCTAAGGTTTTGTCCTAGAGCATATATAAAAAGAGCCGGGCTTGATGGCCCGGCTCTTTTTTAGCATAGTCTCAGTTATTTTGCACGATAGATGGGGCCATAGTTGAACTGGAGCGTCGGGGAAAGAACAATGCCCTTGATACCTTTTTGTGCAATGACATAGAGGTTACCCTGGAAGATCGGCGCAGTGGGTACTTCATCAGTCCACATCTTCTGGACCTTTTTGTACAGGGCAACCCTCTTGCTTCATTTGTCTCCATCTGGCCCTGTTTGAACAATTCGTCCCATTTGGGATCGGAGAAGAAAATACCATTTCCCTTGGAGCCTTCCGTGCCCGCAAATGCCGCGGTATAGTTATCCGGGTCGAGGTAATCGGGATACCAGCCGAGCAGGTATGCAGTCATAACCTTGTTGGCATAGTTATCCCGGTAGGTGGCCCATTCCGCCGACTTGACATCCACCTTCATCATGCCGGTAGCTTCCAGCTGCTGTTTCATGACAGCCGCAAGGTCAACCTCAGAGTCGCCGTAGTGGGAAGGTGTGTACCATAGCTCGAAGGAAAGCTTGTTTGTCTCGCTGTATCCTTTTGATTTCAGCAGCTTCTTGGCCAGGGCAATATTGCCGTCCAAGGCCTTGAAATCATCCGTATGAGACATCATGCCCATAGGCACCATGGAGTACAGGGGTGAATTCTGGCCCAGATATACCTTGTCAATGATGGGTTTGCGGCTGATGGCCGCGGACACTGCCTTCCTCAACACCTTATCATCAAAGGGCTTGCCCTGGCAGCGGAAGCAGAGATAACGGATGAAGGGACCCTGTCCTGTGACTACTTCGTACTTATTTGATTTCTGCAGGTCCTTGATGTCGGATGGGTTGAGTGTCTTGAAGGCGAAGTCGATCTCGCCCTTTTCGAGTGCCAGTCTCATTGTCGTGGCATCGGCAAAGTAGCGGATCACAACCCTGCTGTTCTTTGCCTTTGGCCCGTAGAACATCTTGTTGGCTTCCAGCACCACTTCCTGGTCACGCTTGAATGATACTACTTTGTACGGTCCGATACCCACAAGATTGCCGCCCTTGAGCTCGGAAGGATCGCGAACAAGCTTGTCCTTGGGATAGACATTCGGATTCAGCGGGTAATAAGGCGGCGAGGCTACCAGTGATGGGAAGTAGGATACCGGGTTCTTGAGAACGAACTTCACATGTAAGGGATCCACCACATCTACGCGCTCTACGAAATCGGTCACCAGCCATGAAGGGTCACTCTTCAGCGCCATGACACGGTCTATTGACCATTTCACCACGCCTGCATCAAAGGCGGTGCCATCGGTAAATTTTAGGCCTTTTTTAAGTTTAAAGGTGTATTCTTTTCCATCTTTGCTGACAGTAGAACGATTCAGCTAGGCCAGGGACAATATTTGTTTTACCGGCCGGATAGCTGAGAAGTCCCTGGTAGACGTTGTAGAAGATCTCCCAGGTGTGGAAGTCATAGGCCTTGGCCGTATCCATGTCGCTGACCTTCTCGGTCGTGCCGTAGACAATGGTGTCCTTGCTTGCTGCTGAGCCGGCAGTAGGAATGAATGCCAGACAAAATACCACCATGCTGAGTACGATCAATTTCCAAACCCTCATAGTATTCTCCTCCCTCTTTTTATTGATACTGACATCCTGCCCCTTCCCTTTCGTTCTGATAGCCTGACTTAGATGGAATAGCCGGTGCTGAAAAAATGTTCTTCTCTCGTGATGGAATGCAGGTCTTCAGGAACAAAGATGTCATACCCATGGCATTGATCATATTCTGCGGTATTAATCTCCCCATACTGATCAGGCGCATCTCGTCTTTCAGCACCTCAGTGAAACCATGGAACGGTGGAGTTAATGGTAAGTGCAGCCCGGCTGTCAGTCAAGCTTTATCTTTAACTTATCCATTCTCACCACAATTGTCCTCATGTCAGGGTTCGCTACTGTGTGATTAACATCAAGGAGGTCAGCATACTTATCAGGCATTACAAGCCCGGGCTTGATGTCGCTCAGCTGCTCTACCAAAAGACTGATCCGGTCCTTAGGGTTGGACTTTTGATCGGGTAGAATTATTTTCGTTGATAGTGTCACTATGCTGGAACCCGGTAATTGAAACTCTTTCGTCTCGGGGGGACTCAGTTCGATAGCCTTTGCACCTTCGGGCAAAAGGACCTCGATCTTTGTATACTGTTTTAAGAAGGAGTCCCGGTACAAAGGATTTGACCTCTCGTCACTGGTAACACCCGCTATGGCCCTGAGTGAGGCCGGGAATCTCAAGGAAAAGGAGTTCACCCTGGCGGACTGCATAACCGGGCACGGATACGATGAATTCTTCTGTGGCAGGGTACGTTGTGTAGGATACATTATAGGGGCTCATGGCTATGGCTGACCTGCTCACTGAAGACATGATATCCTGGAATCGCCGCCTGCGTTCCTCAGGTGACATCTCAAGGTAATCCCTGCAAAACATGGCATGAGCGGTTCCATAATAGTTTCTTTGATAGGTGATGATGGCGTCACCCGAAGGACTCAGGTCTAATTTGATGCCTGTCTCGGTCTTATCCTCAAAAATTTTACCTGATGCCCGGATTGTCTCGAACTCACCTGATGACACATTCAGGGCATACTTGCCGAAAGAGGATACAGTGCCAAGTGTTGCATACTGGTCTGTATCGCCTAATGTGATCTGTCCTTGAGGTAACTCTACTTTGACCAAGACTGAGGTGAACCATGCGGCTGCAATATGTTTTAAAAGAGGCCCCTGCAATGATTGAAGTGGTGATGCAGATGATGTCAGGATAAATTGGGGTTTGAAGCCGATAGCCTTGAGCATGGAAGCAATAAGCACTGCACGGTCACTGCTGTTGCCGTACCCTGCAGCCAGGGTAACATCTGCAGGGCTGATCCGGCTTAAGGGAAGTTGTGAGAATGGAATATCCACTACCTTGATATTTTTTGCAACGTAATCCCTTATTGCAGTGACCTTCCCTTCACTTGAAGAAATATCTTTTGTTAAGGCAAACGCCTTGTTCACTGTTTCCTTCTGAAGAGATGATGACTTTTCAAGTACATCAAGGACCTCCGTGGCATACTCTTTCACCTGTGCGGTTGAGGCAAAAACCGAGGGCACATAACTATATCCGGGTGGCAGGAAATCCTCATGTTTTATGGGTGGCACGTGATTTACGCTATATTCAAAAACAGTCTTGCCACCTTGAAGTTTTTTTGTCTCTTTAATAAATTCCTTTGGAAAAGGTCTCCATCCTTCATCAGGATAGAATCCGTTGTCCGCCTTGGAAATGGTCAGCTCCATGCCGGCTGGAGCACTTATGTGCAGCTGTTTATTCTCGATGGGGTACTCAGCCTGGAATTGACTTTGTATAAGGAATGGCCATGCATCTTTCTTGCTGTGGACATACTCGTATTCGATAATGCTTCCTTCCTGCAGCCCGGGCAGACTCACAACCTTTACCTTTCCTGCCGGATACCGTGGTGCCTTGCCGACCCATTCCTGGTCCATCACATTGACTTCATTCGGGTTAATCTGTTTTGAACGGCCATCAGGCAGGGTCACAGTGGCCTTTTTTATCTGGATATCCTCCCACACAGGGTTGAAGGAAAAATACAGTTCGGAGTTATCCTTTTTGCCTGCATAGGTAAGGACCTTGATCTTTTTTCGTATTGTCTGAATAACGGTGGACTTATCAATGATATCCATAGAAATATCTTCATCAAGCACCACGGCATCAGGATTATATACAGTGTACCAGGGCTTGCCTGATACAGTTGCCGAGAAATGGCCCGGTGCAAAAACCGGCATAAAGCGATTTGCCTTTTCAACCTTCTTGAGAATATCCTGAAGACGTTTATATTGTTCAGGGGAATACTCGGTGAGCTTCATCATGAATAGGTTCCTTCCTTTCATGACCCCATCCCCTACTTCAAGGGATCTGTTCCATGTTGCCCCTTCATCAACGGCTGTTTCATTAACCGGATGGCTCAGTGGTTTGCCGAGTGAGTGATCGATGTCGATGTTTATGGTCTCATCAATACCGCAGGCAATATCGGTCATGAAGGTATACTTCCTTTCTTTAAGGCCCATTCCACCTATAAGGCGATTTACAACCCCTACGCTGTCACCAAACCTGAAAACCGGCAGCATGGTTACATCAGCGCCATGTACAGGATAATCTTTTGCAGAATAAGTTAAGCTCGCCTGCAAAGGTTGCGAGGTATCCATCATATTCTCAGGTCTTATTATGAGTTCATCAAGAATGGCAGCCGGTAACACCTTCATGAGCATCCTCTCGAAATATTGCCTTCGCTCATCTTCTGCGATACTGGAAAAGTATCCACGATAGGAATTGTCATTGATGCCATCGAAGGTGAATGTAGTCTTACCACTTAATGTACCGGCTGAATTGAGTTTACCTGATGTAACTATGTGAACCATATTCTTCGCTGCAGGTGTTATGGCGCTTGTCCTGAGCGAATCACCTTTTGGCGTGGCCACAAGGTAGCTTTGATTGTTGAGGTATGCCGGGAAGAGCTCTTTGGTGTTCTCGTTAGTGGGGTCCATGAGCAGATAAGAACCATCCTTGTTCTTTACGCTTACAATTGCATGGTTGAAGAATGGCTGAGGGACCTCGGGGTCCTTCTTGGGTCCGTTCATGATAAGCACCGGATAGGCCTTGAACCCTGCAATCCTCAACATGGCAACAAGCAGCGCTGCCTTATCGCGACATACACCTGCCCTGCGTTCAAAGGTCATGGACACGGGATGAGGTTCATAGCCCGGCGCCTCTGTTTCAGCAGTAATGCCCAGATAGCGAACCTTTTGAGAGACCCAGAAGAAGATTGTCTCTATCTTCTGCTGCTGTCCTTTTTTTCCCTTGATCAGGCTTTTTACCATCTTACGCATCTCAGGGGTTGTATTGTCAATATGTGGTTTTGAGAGGTTCCAATACCACCTGGATATGGTATTCCAATCGGGGATTGTGCTTACCAGCAGCCGTTGGGCCTGGGTGTACAACGGTGGCATCTCCGGTTCCACAAAGGCCTTGGGTATGTCTTTGGCAACCCACTGGTAAATGATATCACTTCCTTCGGATGTCTTCAGGAATGTCACCCTACCGGGGATCTCATTCTTGAGCGCCATGCTTTTCAAAGGCTTGGTTTGAGGGGCAATAATCGTAAGCCGGGCACATATGATGGGGTCGGTTTCTTCAAAGGTAATAAAGTCGCTCCATTCATTAGCCATGCGTGTCTTGAAAAAATCATCAAAGGTAATAAAATGAACAGTGTCGCCGATGTTCAACTCCGGGATGCTCACCTGGAGCATCTTGTCATTTGGGTCATAGATATTCGAGGCCATCTGCGATGAATCAACCATGACCCGGCTGTTTTTCTCCACATCCACCTTCCGCGAAGTACCGTCAGGGGAAATGACCTCTACCAGGGTGAATTTCGTGTTATTGTAGGGTACGGAAAAGGATGAGGTGAGCGTACGATAGCGGCGTTTACCCTTTTCAGTGAGCACCTTTATATATTGTTCGAACCATTCAACATAGGTGCCATCAACGCGATATTTCACCCATGAATGCTGATCCACCACCGCCACTTCGGCATCAGGATATTTATCAGTTTTTACCATGGAGGCTTGAGCAATGACCGAATCCTTGTCAAGGGTTGCCCACTCAAGGGCACAGAGGTTGTTGATTTGGGCAAAGATGAATATCAGTATCCACGCTGTCAGGATCTTGAAATATGATCGTATGAGCATCTTCGAGATGACCCCTTTCATAAGGTATTCTTATGCTTTACTTTTTCAGTCATGGCAGTTTGATGGCTTTGAACAGCACAAGAGAAGATCATAAAATACCGTTCCTGTAAATACATAATAGACCCTTGATTGGTTTCATTAGGGAAAATCTAACATGAAAACAAGTGCCCTTGACTTAGCAAATACCAACGCTATTAATAACTTCATGTCAATGGATAGAACATTATGTGCAATCTGTGCCTGGAGAGGCGACTGCAACAAGAAGTTCATGCAGGGCAACGGAGTCCACTGTCCTGACTACACGAAAGACCTTACCATCCGGGCCGTGACAGATGAGGTAAACGAGAATAAGCAGCTTACAGACAAAAAGGGTAAGAAAAAAACAAGAGAGATACGCTTTCTGTAAAACTCAAATCTGCGTTCTCTTGTCCTTTTAGGTCTATGCTTATTCCTTTTGATCTCACATCAGGAGAGTAATCTCTTTATAATCGTCTGTTTTCAATTCCAAGAATAGCCAAGGTCTTCTTTTTGTTAAATATAAATATGATCACATGAACCGTGTAAACTATTCGTTTGCAGGGATCGTCTATAGCAGAAAATAGATGAATACATGTGAAAGACAGAAACAATCGCGCGTTCAAAAAGGAGAAAGAGTAATGAGAGCGAAAAATATTGGATTCTTGTTGAAGGGCATTCTCTCCATAATGTCCGGTTTCTTTGTGTTCTTGATAGCCGCTTCTACACCGTCCTTTGCAGCTACCCAGTGGAACGTGGGGGTTTCCGGAGGAGATGAAGGCATTCGTTCCTTCCGACTTTCCATTGGTGAATATTATCATGTCCCGGAAAGAGAGGTTGTTGTTGTTCATAAACGGGGAATTCATGAAGAAGAGCTGCCGGTGATTTTCTTTATTGCAAAAAGGGCCCATGTATCGCCCGAGGCCGTTGTCAGGCTCCGCCTGAGAGGCATGAACTGGATGGACATAACCTTTCACTACGGCTTGAGCCCTGAAATATACTATGTCCCTCTCAGGCAGGGTCATCCCTATGGGAATGCCTATGGTCATTACAAAAGACATCCGAGGGGTGGATGGCACAGAGGCGACCTCAGGGATGCGGATATCGTGAATCAGGTAAACCTTAAGTTCATATCAGAGCATCACAGATATGCCCCTGAACAGGTCATGAAATACCGGTCTGAGGGAAAAAGCTTTATCGACTATTGACCGTGATGTTAGACAAGGAAAACAGGGAAAGACCCGTGGCCAGGGCCGGCAAGCGGACAAGCCCGGTGATTACTGGCAAAATGATAACAACCAAAACGACAACAAGAATCAAGGGAAAGGCCATGGCAAGGGTAATGGGAATACGTGAGATAATAACTGATTATACCTGTGGTTCCCTGTATCAATAGGTACAGATTTAATTTTGTTTGCTTCTCCTCTCCTGATACCTTAGGGTTAACCTCAGGAGGAAGAACATGGTTACAGCTATCATCATTTTGAAGGTTGCCCGAGAACGCATCAATGGTACGGCACAGGAACTCTCAGACATTGAGGGCATTTCGGAGGTATTTTCCGTGAGCGGCCGTTATGATCTGATAGCCATTGCCAGGGTAAAGGACAATGATGAGCTCTCAGAACTCGTAACAGTAAAGATGCGCAAGGTTGAGGGGATAACCGAGTCCGAAACCATGCTTGCCTTCCGGGCATATTCAAGGCATGACCTCGAAGGCATGTTTTCTGTGGGTTTCGAGGAGTAACAAAACCCTATCGATAATCAAGGGTATCACTCTGATACCCTGACGCTATTCTTTCGCTGCATATTAAGGCCGCTGTGTGTTCTCTCCGGATAGGTCCATGGCAAACCATCATCTGTCAATCTATCCTCTTCTGATCATTCCTGTCAGGACGACCTGTTAAGCTTTTTGCATATCACCCGAAAAATATATGAATAGTATGGATAACAAATCAGACATAACCTATCCATCCAGGGTGATCTTCCGGGCCTTCCTGATCCTTCTCACATGCATATTTATTGAGTGCGTCAGCTCAGGCCAGTCACTTGCGGGGGATAAGATATTGAGATACCGCATCGACTCTGTTGACACACGTTTCACTCTAAGCCGTAAGGAAATCTCGGACGCAGTTCATCAGGCGGTTTTCTTATGGGAAAAGGCTGTCGGTCATACTATCTTCAAGGAAGACCCCCAGGGCGATATCAGAATAGACTTTGTATATGATAAGCGGCAGGCAGTCACGGATAGTTTAAAAATAATAAGCGAGGACATTGATGATGCAAAGTCGTCATATAATAAACTCATGTCCCGGTATGATGATATATTAGTTGTGGTTGAGAAAAAAAAAGGTGCCTATATATCAGACAATAATTCATACCTGACAGCTCTCAATGATTACCAGACCGAGATTGATGCTGCCAATAATAAGGCCTTTGTTTCCAGGGATGAATTCCAGCGGTTTCAGAAGAAAAAACATTGCCTCGACGTTCAGCTTGTTGCGCTCCAGGTGAAGCGCTCCGACCTGCAGAGAACAGTGGATGAACTCAACGATATGGTGGCTGTTATCGGCAAAATAGCCTCCAATCACAATTCACAGGTAATAAACTATAAAAATACGCGCAAGGACCTCAGTGGTGAATTCGATGCGGGTCGATATGAAATGAATATCTACGGTGAAAAAAGCATCACGATATTCCATGTCAAGGACCGTGAAAAGCTGGTGAGGGCTTTGGCACATGAACTCGGACATGCCCAGGGGCTTAAGCACAGTAAAAACCCTGACTCTATCATGTACTATCTGAATCGTTCCGATTCCATAAGACTGTTGCCCGAAGATATCCTTGCCATGCAGGCGCGGTGCAGCAGCAACTGAGACAGGTACCTATTCTTTGGTATAATCCATCAGGAAGTATCTATACATTTTCATGTTAAGGGTTGTGCATAAGCCTAAATAATAATACCTCCATTCAAACGTTTCATTCAACACCTTAAACATTCCATCGAATGAATCATGGTTTTTCTCTGTTCCTATCGGGTCCACAGGTGAACTGCAATTCAGTTAATAGTCTATATTAACAATATGATGAAGGTTAATATGTGCTCGTGCTGCAGAATTGGCACGATGGTTGCGTTATAGATAAGCATACAGAAAATCAAAGAGGAGGTCAGACAATGAAAAAGACAATCCAGACAATAATCGTTGCAATGTTCGTGGTAATGATCACCGGTACCTTTGCCTTTGCAGCAGCAGCAACCTCCGGCGGAAACAGCTTCCCCTACTTCCACCTTGGATGCCTGATCATGGGCGGACTCACCATCATCTCCATGAAGTACCGCTATGAGAAGATATACCTCAGCGAGGCAGTGGGATCTTTCGCTCTGTATGCAGTGTTGGTAGCTCTGTTCACCGCACCGGTCATCGAAGCAGTTAAAGGCATGATCAGCTGAGAAGATTATCAATAAAAAAAGGAGGAGAGGCCATGAAAAGGGTACGAAGAAACAGACTCCAGACCAAGACGCTGAATCAGATCATCATGCTGAGCGCATGGAGCTTCACCCTGGTTATCTCCTCGTTCCTGTTCCTGTTCGCAGGCCGGTGGATCGATGTGAAGTTCAATACGGAACCGACCTTCATGCTTGGACTGTTTGTGCTGGGCATGGGATTGTGCTTTGCACGGATGTTCACGGACTACACAAAGGCCAAAGATGAGTTGAACAACCGCAGGGTCAGATACCAGTCCTAGTCGATACTCAAGAAAGCCGGGTTACAATCCGGCAGCCTACATCACGAATGCGGGTCGCCCTCAAGGCGGCCCGTTGCTTCTCGCAGGATAATCAGTTGAATAAAAAAACACGACCCTTTCGGGGCCGTGGTGTGTGATATGGATCGTTCCCGGGGAGGAAGTTCGCTGGAGGCCTGTTCGATTACCGGATCTGCGCTGCCCTGGCAGCATGCCCTGCGCGTTTCACGAACCGTGCAGTCAGGGCCAGGAATGCTGTGAAGCCGATAGTTACAAAGATGACTGTCATGGCTATGCCCTCTTTACCTTTCTCTCTATCACGACCTCTTCGATGAACCCCTTGAAGCCCAGTGCTATGCCGGCCACCAGTCCTACCATCGTGAAGTTGGGTGCCATGCCGAGAACCCTGTCCAGATACATGCCGCCGTAGAGTCCGAGGAAGGTCATCATAACGAGCACCAGGCTGTATGCGCTTATCCTGCTGAGCCTGTTGGCCAGTGCCTTTTCGATCTTTTCTTTCTTTGTCTTCATGGCCTTCCTCCTTATCCTTTTTATCTCTATGAGTCCTGCCTTAGAACAGGCTCATGAGGATCTCGCGTGCCGGGCCGGTGTTGATGGTTACCAGGGCGACCACCAGGACGAATACCGCGCTTGCTTCTACCGGGGTGAGTCCCAATACCTTGTAGGTGAACCTGATCCCTATGCCGGTCATGAACAGTGCGCCGATTACGATCCATAATGTCATCATTGTCTTGCCCTCCTGGGGTTTGTTTTTTTCTTTCTAGCTTATATAAGGCAAGGGGCGTGCCAGGTTCTGATAATTTATAACTTAATGATATTATTTATTTATTAAATTATGACCTTTCCTTAGATTGCCATTTTGGCATAAAAGTCTTCTGTCAGAACATGTGCAGGTACAAAATGACAAAATAACCTCAGGGACACCCCTAAATTTGCCAGAATGGCAAAGTTGAGGGTGACTCTCTGCGACGATGAGAGACAGACAAACTGACCTTTCCTTCCCAGTATTAATAAGCACCTGAAGTGAGCTTCTAAACTCATTTTGAAATGGATCATACGGAAAAGAGAAAGGTTATTGGTATTGTCTGTAGTCTGAACACCCTGGATCTTGACTTAATCAAATTTAGCCCTAGTATAGTAGGACTATGCTAATCCTTATTGAAAGGCTGATCCCTTTAGGTTTGGATCGGCCTTTCTCCATTAATTGCCCTAAAATCTTCTCCCTCGTTAAAAAAAGACCGGACCGTATTGACACAGTCCGGCGTAAAGGAGGTCAGAATCCCTACGCGGCAAGGATGCCGAGTAGGGCTGAACTTAGTTTATTATAAAGGCAGCCAGGAGTAATGCAACCACCTTCGGCTAGATATTATTTCAAGTGAAGATTTATCGCTGGTATATTTAGTCAGTACCAACGCCCAATTCTCATCTAAGCCTATTGATTCCAGTCCTTGCTATTTTTATACTATAATTATTAATTTTGTTGATTCATTGCTTCCGGAATTACCACTTTTCCTCATCATTTGTTACGCATTGAAAATGTGATTGTGGTGACGTATAAAAAACTCTCTGAGAACATGTCACTAGAAAGACATCTTAGAGGATGATCATTTTATCCTGCGAAAGAAGGATTGAGTAGAATGCCCAGTGCGCACGAATTCCTCACTACGCTAGCCATGGTCCTCTGTGTGGCTGCTGTGACCACAGTGGTTTTCCAGCGCTTGCGCCAGCCTGTGGTACTCGGCTACATACTCGCAGGGCTCATTGTCGGCCCGAATGTGCCAAGTCCACTCGTCGCCGATAGCGCTATTATCCGGATCCTTTCTGAGACCGGCGTTATACTGCTTATGTTTTCATTGGGACTTGAGTTCAGCCTGCGCAAGCTTGTACAGGTCGGCCCCTCGACTATTCTCACGGCGGTTATAGAAACGAGCATCATGGTCTGGCTCGGTTATATCGCCGGTCAGGCCTTCGGCTGGACCCAGAATGAGAGTGTCTTTGCCGGATTCATAGTCGCTATATCCAGCACAACGATCATTGCAAAGGCTTTCGAAGAACAGAACATCAAGGGGAGACTGCATGAGTTTGTAGTCGGAATCCTCATCGTCGAGGACCTGATTGCCATACTCTTGATGGCTATTCTCACAGCGCTTTCAACGGGCGATGGCCTGTCGTCGGCCACTATTGTCCATTCGGGCGGCAGACTCGTAGCCTTCCTGGTCGGCCTGGTCGTGGTCGGATTGCTTATAATCCCCCGTCTTGTCCGTACTATCATTCGTTTACAGCGTGCGGAGACAACCTTGGTAGCCAGCATCGGAATCTGCTTCGCGATTGCCCTTATCGCGCGCGAGTTCGGCTACTCGACAGCTCTCGGAGCCTTCATTGCAGGCTCCCTTGTCGCCGAGTCCGGAGAGGGAAAGCACGTCGAGCATCTTGTCCTCCCGGTTCGCGATATGTTTGTCGCCATCTTCTTTGTGTCGGTGGGTATGCTCATCGACCCATCTATCATCTTGCAGCGCTGGCCCGAGGTTGCCGTCTTCACTGTGGTTGTGATCCTGGGTAAGGTAAGCGGGGTAACGTTGGGGGCCTTCTTCACCGGAAATGGAATACGGACTTCGGTACGGACAGGCATGAGCCTCGCTCAGATCGGCGAGTTCTCGTTCATCATTGCCGGGCTGGGGATCTCGTTGAAGGCCACGGGGGACTTCCTCTACACGATTGCGGTCGCCGTGTCTGCGCTCACAACGCTCACAACGCCATGGCTCATTCGAGCAGGTGATCCCGCAGCCCGTTTCATCGACCGCAAGCTGCCTCGACCTTTCCAGACCTTTGCGGCACTTTACGGGAGTTGGATCGAGAACATGTGGACATCGCCTCAGGACAGGACCAAAGGAAGGGTAGTAAGAAGGCTGGTGAAGTTGCTGATGCTCGACAGCGTGCTGCTCTCTGTGCTTGTAATCGGGGCAGCGGTTTCCATGGACACCATTGCAAATGTCGCTGTCATCAGGTTGGGCCTCTCGGATGTGGTCGTCCGGCTGATGTTCGTATTGATAGTGCTGGGACTCGCTCTCCCTTTTATCATCGGTGTTATCAGAATCGCTCGAGGTCTTGGCCTCTCATTGGCGTTATTAGCTCTACCCGAGGCCGGCGAGGGTAAAGTCGATCTGGCTGATGCCCCACGGCGGGCATTTGTGGTCATGCTGCAACTGGCAATCGTACTGGTTGTAGGGCTTCCGCTGCTTGCCTTGACCCAGCCATTCCTTCCGCGATGGATCCCTGCCTCGACGATTGGCGTGCTCATTATCTTCCTGGGTGTGATGCTCTGGCGTAATGCCACGAACCTTCAAGGACACATCCATGCTGGAGCGGAGCTTGTTGTTGAGGCCCTGGCAAAACAAGCGCACAAGAAGTCTTCCGTATCAGGCCAGAAATCGCTCATGGAGATCAAGCATCTTCTTCCCGGTCTGGGTGAACCTGTTTCCCTTCGGCTCAATGAACGCAGTTTTGCTGTTGGCAAGACCCTGGCCCAGCTTAATGTTCGCGGTTTGACCGGGGCGTCCGTACTGGCAATAGTACGTGGAGAGGAGAATGTCATAATGCCGAGTGCTACTGAGCATCTCCGCGTGGGTGACATGTTGGCTCTTGTAGGTACGCGCGAGGCGGTCAACGCCGCAACCGTTCTCCTGAATAAAGGTCAACAGGAGATTTCATAGCAGGGTTGATACATCCGCTGTTTCATTTGCTATGACAAGTGAAGATAACATTTGTCACGCTCAGGTATGAAACAACCTTGCATCATAGGCTTCAAACAAAGATCATCAGCTTTTAGGCATCTTTAAACCGAGGATAAATCACAGAAATAGTTGCTTCTTTAGCAAACAAAAAAACAGTCCTAAAAGTTACTTCGTATGTAAAAGTACCTGACCTGGACATATAAAAGACACCCCTTGACCTGATCTAAGGCCAAGCATGACCCCCTCGATAATAGGTTGATTGACCAATTTGTTGGATTTCCATTTGACTAAGAAATTGGCGCCTGGTCCACCCCGATTGTCGTACTCCTTAATATCGACAAATGTTGCTGCAAGGGGTTTAAGCTTTATCGGACTTTTAATATAGCTCTCAATCTTCTTACCCTCGGTGTCATAGTAGTCGGCAGTATCAATTGTAATCTCATTTTTCGGGTCGGTATTTCTAATACTAACCATAGCTGAGAGGAGAAAGGGTGAGCCTTTGGGTCCTGCATGAACATTTGAATAGATAGAAACATACACTGTCTCACCTTGTGAAAGAGTCTTATTCATATCCGTTTGGGCATGGGAAGGGAGGGGAAAGTGTACAAGTATTACTGAAAGAACTATCATCTTAATAATGTTAATAATGGGCCTGACTTTAACCATGGGCATTGATCTCCTCCTCGATTTTTCAAGTGGTAATATACTGCTGTTTCCTGTGTCAGGGCAAAGTGAATATAACTTACCAAGGCCAATGCTTCTTCCAACGTATAGATTAAATTCCATAATCATCGAAAAAAGGGGCATGGAAAAGTGAAAATATCATGAGTAGGACTTATAAGAAGCTATAATATTTGACTAGTAACAATTCAAGCTGTGGAAGCTTCCTACCCCCTAGCTTTTAGAAAAATTTAAGTAATCTTAAAACCGATTCAGATGCTCTTTTACATCTAAATCACCATAGAAATATCCCGTATAGAATATATCAGCTGGTCTGAAGGCAGGCTAACCTATTAAATTTATGGAGCCAGCGCGGGGGGTCGAACCCCGGACCTGCTGATTACGAATACTGTCTGCGAGGCTTATCTTATTGATTTTACTGTAATGTCTCTTGTGCCTGTTGGCTCAAAGTCGGTCAAAAGAGTCTAGTTTTTTTCAAAGTCCCAATAAAAGTCCCATATAGGAGGTGGACTATGAACTATCGCGAGACACTTCAAGTAATAGATACAGCAAGGGCTTTAGAGTGCCTAGGAATTAATGCACGTGTTCCACAGGGAGCATACATTAAGTTCCCATGTCCTTCTGACAATTGTGATGAACTGGCACTAATTAAAACCCACGGCAACAAGAAGAACCTGTTTTATTGCCCTCGTTGCAAACTTTCAGGGCATATTATCTCATTGGTGATGAAAATTATGAACATCAATTGGCAGGAAGCCTGCGAGTGGCTAAAGAAAGCCCGGGCAACGCCGCATGTTATTACTGACCAGCTACAGCTCAAATATGAACTGGAGTACCACAAGTTCCTGGAAGATAAAGGCATCAGCAAAGAAATCTGCGAAATGTTCCAGATAGGCGTTCCTAAAGGAAAGACTATGCTGGCTGGGTGTGTGGCTTTCACTGTCTTCAATGATGATGGAGAGCGCATCGCCTACTATGGCATCAACATGAAAACTGGAAAGCCAGTGTTTCATAAGTCATTCAACCCTGAGTTATATCTCTATGGACAAAGTTTCTACTTAGGTCATAAAGATTATCATTTTGTCGATGAAGTGTATTTCACCACAGACATATTCCAATGCATTAAGATATATGCTGAAGATGAGTTTGCTGTATGTAACTTCGGGCTTCCCTACATCTCAAATGAGCAAATGGACAAGCTGGACCATCTTGCTTTTGTAAAATTCCGAATCCCTCAAGAGCTTGTGAGGGATTTCGCCATCAGAATGGCCGAACACAAAGCAGGTTTTCACCTCTTCGGTTAAACTAAATAAAAGGTGGCGAAAGCAATAAGAAAAAGGGAGAGTATCACAATGTGATTCTCTCCCTTTAAATTTGTTCTGAAATTTTTAGAGTTATACATGCCATATATTCCACGTGGAACAATATGAGGAAACCTGTTGATGCAACAGTTATAGGAGTTTTCCACAAAACCATCAATTTAGGCAACTCGTTGGTTATGGAACATAATCTCTGTCTGCGTGTGTGGAGATGAAACCGATGATTTTATTGCATTATCTACACTAAAGCTAATATGAAGAGTACTGTTCATAATCTACGGTGTCCAGGCATATTAAAACTGACGCCGATCGGATGGACCGTTCATCGTGGTGGACTGCACGACTATTCCGGAGAACCTTGTGGAGAGTGAGCTGTTCGGTTATGAGAAGGGTGCCTTCACCGGGGCTGACAGGCAGAAGCTCGGGCGTGTCGAGCTGGCGCATGAAGGGACTCTTTTCCTCGATGAGATCGTGGAGCTTCATCTCAATCTCCAGACAAAGCTCCTCAAGACCCTGGAGGAGAAGACCTTTGTCAGGATAGGCGGGGGACTTACCATCAGATCTGATTTCCGTCTCCTCGCAGCCACAAACCGGAACCTGAGGGACGAGGTGGCTTCAGGCCGTTTCCGGGAAGACCTCTACTACCGTCTCAATGTCTTCCCCCTATCCATGCCGCCGCTGAGGGAACGTGAAGATGACATCCTTGAGCTGGCGAGGTATTTTGTTGAGCTCTATGCAAGGAAGTATGGCAGGACCGGTCTTGAACTTTCCCGGAAAGACCAGCGCATACTGATGAGCTATGCCTGGCCCGGCAATGTTAGGGAGCTGCAGAATGTCATCGAACGGGCGGTCATCCTATCGAGAGGTCCTGAACTCCAGATACCACTGTTCCCCTCGGAACCCCAGGCAGTCGCTAAAGGGACCTTTGATGACCTGCCCACGCTTGATGAACTGCAGCATCGATATATCAGGCACGTCTTCGAATATACAAAGGGCAGGGTCAGCGGACCGGGCGGCGCAGCCGACATCCTTGGAATGAAGCGCACGAGCCTTTATTCCCGCATGAGGGCGCTGGGCATGAAAAAATAGGTTTTCATGTCTTGTGAATCTTATTTAATGTATCCTCGTCTTCAATGGGAACCCGGGTGGACTCGAGGAATCTGCTCACCATGTTGAAGTAGCTTATGCACAGGATGAGTTCTGTCGATTCCCGTACGCCGTACCGGTTGAGGACCTGCTCCAGAGTCTCGTCGCTGAGCCTTACGTTCCGGCTTATCTCGTCCGCTACTGTGCAAATCAGATTGTCTTCATCGCCAAGGGAAGTCACCGGGTCTTCAGCCTCGATCTTTCCAATCTGCTCCTCAGTAACGCCGCATTGTTTCGCCATGGCAACGTGGTGAGTCCACTCGTATTTAGCGTTGGTAACCCGTGCGACCCTGAGTACAGCTATTTCACGTTTCCGAGGATTAAACCGGCTCTCGAAAAGAATGGAGCGGGCAAAGGCGGCAAAGGTCATAAAACTGGCCGGGGCGTTCGCTGCCATGCGGAAGACATTGAGCGGTATCGATTCGACCGCTTCCTTTATCCCGGGCGGTAGACTTCCAATCTCGGGGAGCGGTATAGAAACACTCATATAGAGTTCTCCTTTCCTGTGTGATGATGGCTTCGTGTCTTAAATATGTTTGCCGAATATTCCTGCCAGCTGTTTGGCCTGATATATGGAAAAGGTACGGCTTAACCTGTGCGTGAGGTCGCCCATGTAGGTTTCGGGACAGACCAGGAGCACTGCTGTATTCTTTTTCACTGCCGTCACCACCTTCTTCGCCACCCTGTCCGGCGTGTAGTTGCGCTTGGCGTAGAAGGTGTCGAGCTTCTTGGTGAAGTCTTCCCCGTCAGAGGAAGCCGAGTAAACCTTTATGCCGGATACCGTGATGTTCGTTTTCACGACCCCAGGGCACACGGCCGTGACCCCGATGCCATGGAGAGCCGCTTCTGCCCGGAGTGTCTCGGAGAACCCCTCCACTGCGAACTTGGTGCAGCAGTAGGCGGTCATGAGTGGAAGCGGCGCAAGGCCGGCTCCGGATGCCGTGTTCACGATGTGTCCGCCTCCGCCCTGAGCAATCATGCGGGGATAGAAGTAGTGGCAGCCGTAGATGACACTCCACAGATTGACTCCCATGATCTTCTCCCAGGAATCCATGGGCAACTTCTCGAACTTTCCCGCTGTTGCTATTCCGGCATTGTTGCATAGGACATCGACCCTGCTCATCTTCTCATACACCTTGTCGCAGAGATCTTTCACCTGCTCTTTCTTCGACACATCCACCACCTGGGTATATACTGTCCTGCCTGTCCCTTCAAGTTCCTTCCTGACTTTTTCGAGACCCTGTGCGTTTATGTCTGCCAGGGCGAGTTTTGAACCCTCGGCTGCGAATGCACGTGCCATCTCGAGCCCGATACCACTTGCAGCTCCCGTGATCACCACTACCTTGCCGTTGAGATTCTTCATATGAATATTCCTCCTTGCACTTTTATGAGTTTCTACGCTCGGCCCTGAACCAGCCCGCGCCCAGAAAGATCACCAGCAGCAGCCCCCCGACCACGATGCGGAAATCAGGAAAAACCAGCTCACTAGAGGTCGGTAGGAGGTTCAGTTCAGAGGCCATTAACTTGTAGGGCATGTACGGGACATACTTGGGGTCGGCCAGCAGGTCCAGGAAGGCTCGGCGGTCCCGATACCGCACCACGATCACCTCGTCCCAGTCATTCAGAGCGGGCTTGTATCCGAACAGGTTCTTGCCCTGGGGCTTCCCGAGATACACAGGATAGCTGCCCCGCTTGAACAGGAGGGGGATGGCGACATTTTCATAGATCTTGTTCGATTGTGCAGGGGTACCTTTGAAATCCGGCGTGCCGGGATAATGCTGCACCTCGGGGAAGTTCCGCATGAGGTTGAGCATGAACACTGGCCTGCCGTCATCGCCCTCGGCCCAGGCCCTCAGGCGTTTGAGCGACTCAGCCTTTTCCGCCGGGGGGAAGGCGCTCTTTTCGAGGATCCCCATGTAGCGGCCGATCTCCTCCTGGCTGAGCTTCCCGGTGATGGGCGAATGCCAGAGCCAGAAGAAAATGAAGAAAAATATGAAAACTATCCCGAGCGCTGCTTCAAAACGATGCCTTTTCATAGAGCCTCCTCTGGAAATGAATTTCGGCCATCACAGTCGGTCGAGCACGAGCTTAATGGTCTTCTGGGTCACAAACGAATGGAGTGCACGGCTCACCCGATGCATATTGTCGTTGAAGAACTCGTCCGGGCCGATACGAAGGACCGCAGTGTTCTTCTTCACGGCCTTCACGATCTTCTCCGCCACGTAGTCGGGCTTCATGGCCGCCTTGATGTAGAATTGATCCAGCTTCTTTATGAGCTGGTCGGCCGAGGTGTGGGCAGTGCCCGAGAACACCTTGCCCGTCACCGTGATGTTCGTCTTGACGATGCCCGGGCACACGCACGTGACGTCGATGCCGTTCAGCGCGGCCTCGGCCCGGAGCGTCTCGGTGAATCCCACCACCCCGTGCTTCGTGGCGCAGTATGCCGACAGGAGCGGAGCAGGGTGAAGCCCCGCGCCCGAGGCTGTGTTCACGATGTGCCCGCCCCCGCCCTGCGCGATCATGCGAGGATAAAAGTAGTGGCAGCCGTAGATGACACTCCACAGGTTGATCGCCACGATCTGCTCCCAGGATTCCAGGGTCCAGTCTTCGAATTTTCCCGCCCAGCCCACGCCGGCGTTGTTGCACAGGACATCGACCCGGCCCGCGGTCTCGTATACATGATCGCAGAAGTCCTTTATCTGCTCCTTCTTCGTTACATCCAGAACATGGGTAGATACGGTGGAGCGAAGTGCCTCGAAATCCTGCCTCACGCCTTCCAGGGCGGCTGCATTGATATCAGCGAGCACGAGCTTCGCGCCTTCGCGTCCGAACGCCCGGGCCATCTCCAGCCCGATGCCGCTTGCCGCACCTGTGATCACCACCACCTTGTCCTTCAGATCCTTCATGACATTGTCTCCTTTCCTTGTCGTACTTCGGTTTTCGCCCGCGTCATAGGGAATTACCTAGATAGCCGACGAGCAGGGCGTTCAGGCGATCGGGCTGGTCCACCTGAATCCAGTGGGTCGAGTTGTCGATGCGCTCATATCTCCAGGGCGCGTCCACGTAGAGGGTGCTCAGTTTCATCTGATTCTCGGTTAGGAAATAATCGCCGTCGCTCCAGATGCCGAGCACCGGCACCTTCGCATGGCCGGTTTTTCCGAACAGCATGTGCACCATGTTTGCACGGTACCAGTTGATGCCTGCACTGAGCCTGCCGGGCCGCCCCTTGTCATCCTTCCAGTTGACGAGTTCCGGATGGTTCTGCGAGAGCAGCTTCGCGAACGCCCAGTCGAAGGCCTTCGTGACGACATCCGGGATAACTGGGATCTGGAACGCAAAGGCATACCAGGAGCGGACCTTCTGCTCGAACCCACCTTTCCTGTAGGAAGTCGGGTGGCCCACAGACATGGCCACGTAGCGGTCTACGCGCTCGGGGTGCGCGAGAGCTACGTGCCAGCCCAGGATGGCTCCCCAGTCGTGACCGACGAGCCTTGCCTTTCCGATGCCCAAGCCGTCCATCAGGCCGATGACGTCATTTATAAGGATAGCCAGCTTGTAGTTGGCCCTGCCGGTGGGGGCTTCCGATTCGCCGCTTCCCCTCAGGTCGGGAACAATGACCCGGTACCCTGCCTGCACGAGCGCCGGGATCTGGTTGCGCCAGATGAGCGAGCTGTCCGGGAACCCGTGCAGTAGAATCACGTCAGGGCCTGCGCCCTCGACGATTACATTGAACCTGACGCCGTTGGCGACGATATTTCGTTCCATGAATCTCATATCAATCCCCCATGCTCATGCAGGTGGTACTGAGAGGCCCAGGCCCGGGGAGGCTGTCGCCAGACCCGAAGCCCCTCCTGGTTTACTGCCGCGCCTCAACCCTTTTCTTGTTCGCTTCCATCATTTCGACAAACCCGTCGATCCTCGTGGTAATGGGACCTTCGGCGTATGCCCTGGGATCGCAGTGGTCCGTGTTCAGTATCAGCACAGGTATGCCATGCTTCTTGACGATGGCATCGCGCAGGTCCTGGAGGCCCGTGCTCTGGGGCCTGCAGCTCTGGTTGGCGTGCAGGATGACGCCGTCGAGATCGAAGTCCACGATCATCTTGTCGAAGTACTCGATCCTGTCATCCAGGTTCATGGTGTACGGGACATGCATAAGCTCCCTGGCTATCTGGCGTAGGGTCTCCTTGACCGTGGCGGCAGCGGGCTTCTTGCGCAAGGCGAAGGATATGGTGTACGAATCGGCCACGACGTATGCGCCCCTCTCCGCCAGCGTCTTCCGGTAAAGTTCCACCTTGTGCCAGATGACGATGCCGTCCCAGGCGATCCGGAATTTCTCCCTGCCCGACTCGATGACCTGTTTGTCGCTGTAGCGCTCGTGCGCCATCTTGAGATGCTTGCGGTAAAACTTCAGCGCGTCGGCCTCGTTCCACTGGCACACGAGCGGCAGCATGAAAAGCTTGACCCACTCGAAGTAGCGGTTTGCCGGGAAGCGCTTGCGGTAGTCGTAAATCTCCGAGAACAGACGGCCCATCTCGTAGGACCTGTCGATGGTCCTCAGGAACTTCTGCTCATTGAACTTCTTTCCCGTGTGCTGTTCGAGGAACCGGATGAGGTCCCACAGCTGCTCCTCCACGTAGTCGACGTACTCCTCTATCCGCTCCGGGGTCACACCGGCCACGTTGCTCGGGACGTCCAGCCCGAAATGGGGCTTGCCGAATAACTTGGCCTCGCTCTCGAGCCACTTCATGTGGGTGTCGCACACTGGATTGGCAGAGAGGTACATGTCTGCCGGCTCGTAGCCGCCGAAGTCTTCAGGCCAGCCGAGGCGAGAGGCACCTACGCTTGTCTTCATGTAAGAGCACAGGTCCTTGCTCAAGCCCAGGCTCTCGGCGTGCTCGATGGAAGGGAGGGTGCACTCGGCCGCTCCGGTCAGGGCTGCGTACGCCTCCGGGTAGTAGGGAAACAGACCAAAGGCCCGGCCGAACTCCACCGGGAACCCGGCCGTATACGCCCCGGTCTTGACCCAGGGGAAGAGCTTCATGAGCTTGGTCCGGTTGATGTACTGCAGGATGATCTGGAACATGCGCGGGGTCAGGGGCTGCTTCAGGTACCCCTTTATGCCCTCGACGAGCATCTTCGGATGTTTCATTATGAATTGGGTTATTCTGATCATGGTAATCCTCCTGATTATATGATCTCTCGAAAGGTCTCGAGACGGCTGACGACCTGCTGATCGATGACAGGGGTATACTCCCGCTCTATGGTGATGACCTTGTACCCGGCCTTCTTCACCTGGTCCGTCATGTACGGCAGATCGAGGAGGTGGGGCTCGCAGAACTTGAGGTTCTGGAATACCACGCCTTTGACTGGGGTCTCCCTGAGGCATGCGAGCAGGTAGTCGAGACGCGCCTCGAACGGAAGCCTCGTGGGCGGCTGGGGGATCTTGGAGTTGTACTCTACGAGCGCCTCCACGGGATCGCCGGTCTCGGGGATCGACTGGGCATAGTATCGCTCCCCCAGGGACATGTCGTCGCGAACGCACCGCAACCCTGCGCTCTCGAGCACTTCCATCCATTCCGGATAGCTGATATCCGAGCCGGTCACCAGCACGGGCACCATGCCCGAAGGGAATTCCGGCCGCGCCTCCCAGTCCTTCAAGGTCGATTCCAGCTCCCTGATGAGTTCGGGCTTCGGTGTCTGGATGCTCTTGCGCATGATCTGCTGATACTCGGGGTTCGGGATGTCCTTTTTCGAGCGGAGGGCCCCAAGCCCCCTCAGGAGGGCCTTTATCCTGTTCGACGTTCTGATGGCTTCGCCCAGCTTCTTATTTGAGATATCAATGTTGAAGGCCTTCTCGAGGTGGTCGATGAACCGCTTCAACTCGCGCACGTGGAACTTTCTCGCTGGCCCGTTATTGTTGGCCGGGGTGTTGATCCAGTACAGGAAGGGGGTCTCGACGTGGTATTTCCAGATGTCGAACTGGTTGTTCGTGGTGTCGCAGCCGTGGCAGAAGGCGATACCCGCCCACTCATTCGACTTCAGCATCCCTTCCGTCAGGGCGCTTCGCGAGAACGGGCAGATGTAGTTGTGCACGTACCGGTCAGCCAGGTCGGTTGACTCATGGACATCTCCCAGTATCTTGTAGGGAGTGAACCCTGCGGCCATGACGATCTCTTCCGGGAACTCATGCCCTGTGTCGTAGTAGGCGAATTTCCTCAGCTCATCATTTTTTTTCGAACCCATAGTAACCCTCCCTTGTGTTAGAACTTGTAGCCGATAGTAGCGGCTATCAGGTGAGCCGGCACATCGAACTTGCCCGTTACTCTTCCTGCCGCCCCGTAATCTCCTGTCCCGTTGTCGTAGTCCCGCTCATCGGTCCAGAAGAGATAGTTGTACCCGAGGTCCAGCGAAATATTACCTGCCTTGTACCCACCGCCCAGGGCTACACGCCAGCGGTCGTTGGTGGGGGTGGTGGGCTCGAGGGTGTCGCTTGGTATCGGGTTTTCTGAATATTCGATCCCTGTCCTGAGAGAAAAGACATCGGTGAGTTTGTACGACGCCCCCAATCGGTAGGTCAGGGTATTGTCCCAGTTTTTCGGGGTCACGGATGTGGGCAGGTTGTCGAAATCAACTTTCATCTCGTCGATGTGCGACCACTGCACCCAGAGCACGTCAAAGTCCACAGCCAGCGGTCCCTTGACATAGGCAACGCCCGTATACAGCAGGGCGGGAAGCGTTATGACCAGACTGGCATCATCCTTAACGTTGCCTGCGCCTCCTGGAGTGCCCTTTATCGAGATATCACCGTCCAGTTCATGTCTCATGGCACTGCGATAGGACATGCCGAATTTCACATTGTCGTTCAGCCAGGCAAGGACGCCAAGGTTGTATCCGTAGCTCACCTGATCATCGGCAGTGAGTTTCATATTGGCGTCAGGGTACACCGTTTCACCCACTACGACAGGCACCTTGCTCTCTAACTTAGCATCGGCCTTCTGAAGAACGAGCCCGCCGGAGAAGCTGATCTTCTGGTTGACGCGGTACGCCATCACCGGATTAAAAGAGACCGTGTTGATCTCTGCCATCGTACCACCGGATATGTATCGGCCCTCCCACCCGTCGGGCCAGTTCGTGGAAAGCCCGAAGTTGGCGAAGATCCCGAGCCCAAGGCTCAGCGAGTCGTTCAGCTTGTGCGTGGCAAACAGGCTGGGAATGTAAGCCTGGGTCGGCCGTGCAACGGTCTCCTGGCCGTCCGCTCCGAAGGCCGAGGTCCCGTTGCTCGTGAAGCTCGCATCAGAAATGTTCACGAAGGTGAGGCCCTGTGAGAGCTGGGTGCCATCGAGCTGCACGATGCCTGCCGGATTGTAGTAGACTGCCGAAGGGTTATCTGCCATGGCGGTGAACGCGTCGGCCATACCCGTTGCCTTGCCGTCCATGTGGTCTATGAAATACGCATTGCTGAAACCTTTCGACGGCAGCAGCAGCACCATGAAGATGAATCCACCTATGACCCATCCCCATTTCGTGATGTTTTTCATGCCCCTTTCCTCCTTCCAACTGTCTGATTTCAATCCCTTATTCCCTGCCAGCCATGATGGCCGCCCCGATGGCACCGTTGACCTGGGCTGTCTCGGGCACGTCGAGCTTTATGCCAAGTTTTTTTTCCAGGGCGTTCCTGATGCCGATATTCTTTGCTACCCCACCTGTCATCACCACCGGTTTTACCACTCCTGTCCGGCCCATCATTGAGACCATGCGTGATGCTATGGAATCGTGGATGCCCGCAATGATGTTCTCACGGGATTCGCCATTACTGATGAGCGAGATCACCTCGGACTCGGCGAAGACCGTGCACATGCTGCTGATCCGTACCGTGTTCTTTGCCTTGTTGGACATGGCCCCGAAATCATCCAGCGGAACCTCAAGGGCGCGGGCCATCACCTCGAGGAAACGCCCTGTCCCTGCGGAGCACTTGTCGTTCATGACAAAATCTACTATCGCTCCGCCTTCGTCCATGCGGATGAACTTGCTGTCCTGGCCCCCGATGTCGATGACCGATCGCACCTTTGGCAGGAAATGTTTGGCGCCCTCTGCGTGACAGAGGATCTCGGTGATCTTCTTATGGGCGATGCTCACGTTGTTTCGGCCGTAGCCTGTAGATACAATGCGGTCCACGGATGACTCCTTGAGCCCTAGCCCGCTCAGGGTCCGCTCGAGGATATCCCTCCATGCCTTCTCCGGATTGTATCCGGTAAAAGAAATGTCCGTACACAGGATCCTTCCGCTCTCCATTACAGCCACCTTTGTTGTTATGGACCCTATATCAAGTCCCACAGTCAGCATGTCCGGACACTCCTTTAACCTTTAATCAAAAATACATTACTCAAGGTTCATGCCATGGCATTGATGATAGTATAATCAATATGTTGCATAATCTGGTTGTCATGTTCGCCATATATGGTAATTAAAATAAGTTATATATTGCTTATTTCACCATATATGGCGTAATGATGATTTAATTTTGGGAGGTTGTTTATGGCACTGCTGGAAAAGGAAGCGATCGAGATATTCAGCCATAGTGTCTTCAACAGCCACGATCTAGAGCTCTCTATCAATGAGGTCTATAAATTCTTCAAAAGATATTTTCCCCTGGATTTCATGAACTTGCCCATCTACGATGCCCAGCTCGGCACCTTGCGATATCGGGCGTTCGTTACAGACGAGGGGGTCATCCTTGCGGACGAGACCGTCAGGTTGTCCAAGGCCGCTCAGAAAGAAGCCCTAAAAGTCATTTCCCAGAAGGTCATTTCCTTTGGAGACTTTCAACGCCATTCCATCACCAGGGAAGTCGCAGCCCATCTGGGGATCGACGACAACGGAGGGGCCAGCATCGCCCTTGTCATTGAGCTGGGACCGTCCCGCTATGGGGTGCTCGGCCTCGCCGCCTGGGGGGAAGATCCCTATAAGGGAATGCACCTCAAGCTTCTGGAAGAGCTTTACGAGCCCATTGCAAGTACCGTGCGGCACATCCTGTCCCAGCTCGAGATCATAAGTCTGAAACAGCGCCTCATCAGAGAAAACCAGGATATCAGGAAGCGCCTGATGGGACAGCGCTTTATCGGTGCTGTAACTGGTCTCAAAGAGGTCATGTCTCTGGTCGAGCAGTCCGCCCCTCTGGATGTCCCTGTGCTCATCATGGGAGAAACCGGGGTGGGCAAAGAGGTGGTTGCCAATGCCATCCATCATCTCTCGAAACGTTCCGACGGGCCCATGGTAAGCATCAACTGCGGCGCCATCCCCGACAATCTGCTCGACAGCGAGCTTTTCGGCCACGAGAAAGGGGCGTTTACCGGTGCCGACTCCTTGAAGCAGGGGTATTTTGAGCAGGCCGATCGGGGCACTATCTTCATGGACGAGATTGGCGAGCTTACCTTGCAGGCCCAAGTAAAGCTGCTCAGGGTGCTGCAGGACATGACTTTCCATCGTGTAGGTGGAAAGAGGCCCATTTCGGTGGATGTACGGGTGGTCGCTGCCACAAACCGTGACCTCACGAACCTCATTACGAACCTGCAGTTCCGAAAGGACCTGTGGTTCAGGCTCAATGTCTTTCCCATCCATATCCCGCCCTTAAGGGAGCGCAAAATAGATATACCGGCCCTGGCTGAATACTTTATCAGGCGCCAGACCATCGAAATGAACCTTCCGTACAAGTCCCAATTCACTCCGGGTGCAATAGAACAACTGCAGGATTATGATTGGCCAGGGAATGTCAGGGAGTTGCAGAACATCATCGAGCGTGCGTTGATTATTAGCCGTGGAGAACCATTGTCGTTCCCGAGCCTTGTCGGTGTTCCCCGTGAAGAATATACCGTTGCTATTCCTCAGGACCCAGTCCGCTACCTGACCTTGGATGAGATAATAGACAAATACATCAGGCAGACCCTTGTTTTAACAAAGGGCCGCATCTCGGGCAAGAGAGGTGCTGCAAATCTCCTAGGGATAAACCCGTCCACACTGAGAGCGCGAATGAAAAAACTTGGCATCCTATAAAACGCTTACTCAAAAATGATCTGCTAACCCCAAAATCAAATCATGAACCATAGATTATTCAACAGCATCAGCAGTTCTACCAGACCTGAGAAACTGATGAGTACATGCCATCAGGTTCGCTCTAGATTGAACTGTCTGTTTGTGTAGGTAATATTTGCAAATCACCGGTTCTGGGACATTCTGAAACCACCCATCTTATTGCATAATCATAGCTTTAGCCAATACGAATAGTTTTGATCAAATCAGTGGCATACAATGATACACGGTTGTACTTATATGGCTAATAATTACTGTCTCAACCTTCATCCGTTCGAGTAAAAGAGTTACTGTGTATTTCCCTTAAGTCCTGGCCATTTGATTCTGTACGTCCTTACAGCTTAAAAAGAGTACAACATGTAATCTGTCAGAATTGTATAGGACCTGCTGTCAATAGGTTATGATCCGGATGTTAGCCTTCACATCATTTTAAAAACCTTACATGGCATCAAATGTGGTTGTCTCAAAAATATTATACATTATATTAATCATCATCATCAGGACCATCGTCCCGATCATCAAGGCAGAATCTCCAGTTCCCGGAGGAGAAGACGAAAGCGGGCTGGGCGATATCCAGCAGAGCTTCTTCATTTCGCCCGTGAAACCGGTGAACGGATGGAGCATGGAGTTTGGTCCTGTTTTCCTCTATCCATCGGCGAGAAATGATGCCTTGGGAACCGAGAAGTGGTGCGCTGGACCGACTGGTGATGTGCTGAGGCAGGAAAGCGGGTTCACCTACGGCCTGCTGGCCAATCATCTCTGGTCATTTGCCGGCACCGTATGAAACTAACAAAAAAAAGGAGAAAGTTATGAAGAAATCAATAAAAATGGCAGTTGTAACAATGATCTGTTTCGCTTTCGCAGTGTCGGTCACTTCCTGCGCATAGGTTCAGAAGAACTCGGGTTTCCTGGGTGATAATTAGGTGATAATTACAAGAAGTTGGAACCGGGACCAGAAGGCTCTCTTAAAATGCGATGGATCAAGCCAGGATATGATTTTACAAAATACAACAAGGTGATGCTGGACAGTGTTGTGTTCTACTTTGCCCCTGATTCAGAGGATAAGGGCATCGACGCTAATGTGATGAAAGAGCTGACAGACTCCTTCAACACTGAGCTGGTGAATGCCTTGAAAGACAAGTACACTATCGTTAATGAGCCGGGCCCTGATGTCATTCGCTGGAGGATTGCGTTGACAGGCATCAAGCAGAGCAGGCTTATCATTAGTTGTTTCTCCTCAGTCATGCCCCCCGCGCTGGCAGCCAATCCCGTAACCAAAGTCACCACAGGGGCATGGATCGGCTCAGGCGCAACAGGTGCGGAGTCGATGGTGCTCGACAGCATGACCAATGAGGTTATCGGCCTTGGCCAGGATGAACAGATTGCAGGGTTCACGGAAAGGTTCAGCACGTACGGGTCGGCTAATGAGGCCTTCAAGTTCTGGGCAACCAGAATGAGGGCTATAATGGACGTAGTTCAGACTAAGAAGTAGTACGACGAGTGGTTTTACTAAAGATACGGGTTGAAAAGGTGGTGGCTGGTAGTTTAATATATTCAACAATGGGGAAAGGAGTGTGCAATGGAGACCATGCTGCAGCGCTTGATGCGCGCCATAGTTAGGAAACCAGTAAACCTGAGTCGGTTGCTGAGAACACTGGGTATCATCGGCATGGTCGCCGTGCTCGCCGCGCCTGTTATCGCCTCCGCTGCAGATGCATCCCGACGGCCGAACATTGTCATCATCTTGGGCGATGACATGGGGTACTCAGACATGGGCTCGTTCGGCAGCGAAATCAAAACACCGAACCTCGACTCGCTGGCGAGCGACGGTGTGCGCTTTACAAACTTCTACACGCACGCCACCTGCTCGCCAACTCGGTCCATGCTGCTGAGCGGCGTCGATACCCACCTGAACGGCCTGGGCAACATGGATGAGTGGACCGCGCCCAACCAGTGGGGCGTTGACGGCTACGAGGGCAATCTCAACGACAAGGTGGTCACGCTGCCGCAGCTGCTCAAGGATGCCGGCTATCACACCTATATGGTGGGCAAGTGGCACTTGGGTAAAAAACCCGAACAGATCCCGGCAGCGCGCGGGTTCGAGCGCGACTTTTCGCTGCTCGACGGTGCGGGCAGCTACTGGGACATGACGAATTTCACCGCCGCGGCGCCGCAGTCGGTCTACACCGAAGACGGGCGCTATCTGACGAAGCTTCCCGAGGACTACTACGCGACAAAGACCTACACGGATAAGCTGATCGGATACATCGACGCCAACCATAGCGATGGCAAACCCTTCTTCGCCTATGTCTCCCACCAGGCGCCGCACGATCCGCTGCACATGCCGCAGGAGTGGCGCACCCGCCACATCGGCGAGTATGACAAGGGCTGGGACGCGGTGAGGGAGGAGCGGCTGAAGAAAGAGATAGAGCTCGGCATCATCCCCAAAGGCACGCAGCTCTCCGAGCGGATGTGGTTCCTGCCCGATCCCATCGTGCTCGCCCCGGGGCCCAGGGCGGTCCTCGGAAAGAAGATGGAGCTCTACGCCGGCATGATGGAGAACCTCGACTTCCACGTGGGCCGGCTCATCGACCATCTCAAGAAGATCGGCGAGTACGAGAACACAATCTTCATCATCTTCGGCGACAACGGCGCCGAAGGCACGGACCTCTTCAAAATGATCGCGGGTTCGCCCGGCACGCGCGACTTCCTCTTCGCAGCCATGAAGTGGTCGCAGACCCATCCTAACGCGTGGGGCGATCACGACACGTACGTTGGCTATGGCCCGATGTGGGCGCAGGTGTCCATGACGCCCTTCAGCCAGTACAAGGGGTGGATGGGTGAAGGCGGCATCAGGAACGCGCTCATCGTCAGCGGTCCGGCAGTCAACCGGACCAAAGGGAGCATCAACCACGGGCTCATGCACGTGGGCGACATCATGCCCACGCTGCTCGAGATCGCCGGCGCCAGCTACCCGAAAACCCGCGACGGGCACGAGCTTCCCAGCCTCTACGGCAAATCCTGGGTTCCCATGCTCTCGGGCAAGGCGGATTCGCCACGGACGGCGCAGGACTACCTGGCCTGGGAAATCTTCGGAAACCGTGCAGTCATCCAGGGAGGGTGGAAGATCCGCTGCGAGTATAAGCCGTTCGGCAAGGGGGTATGGGAGCTGTACAACATAGCGGCCGATCCCTCCGAGAAAAAGGACCTTGCCGCCGAGCAGCCCGAAAAGGTGAAGGAGATGATCAAGCTCTGGGACCGCTACGTCCAGGCGAACAACGTGATCCTGCCGAGCCGCTCCATGTTCGAAACCCTGGAAGACGCTCTTCCGCCGCGCGTCCCGGTCGAGCCCGGCTACCCGCCGCTACTCTACAAGAAGCAGTTCGTGCCGCCCGAGAACATGATGGCTGATCCCAAACCTTGAGCGTTATGACGATCCGAGAATTAATCTGGAAGGATGGAGATCTCATGAAAGACAACGGAGGTCGGATGAAATCGGTTGCTTGGTTGCAGATGGTCGCCTTAACGATGTTCGCCACGGGCTTGCTCTGCCCTCCACAGGCTCTGGCCCAGCTGCCGGCGCGCTTCTACTGGAAGACTCTTACGTATGCGAAGGCGGCGCCTCTCGTCTACGAGTCGTTGAGCGGCAACACGAACCCTTTCGATCCCGCCCATACCATTACGCCGGATGCGAATTTTGACGCAACCATGGCCATGGCGTGTTTTGCGCAGACCTTCTCCCTGTTCGATCGCGCGGCCATGGGTGTGCTCATCATGCCCATGGGGCGTATTTCGGGCGAGGTCACCGTGGCCGGCCAGACGGCAAAACAATCGACCAGGGGGTTCGGCGACCCGATGCTCGAGTTCGACATCAATGTCCTCGGCCCTCAGGCACAGAAAGGCATCCCCGATGTCGTGCGCTATGAACCGGGATTGTCCGTCGACCTGCTCGTTGACCTGGCGCTGCCGATCGGAGAGTACGACAACGACCAGCCCCTGAATATCGGGCAGCACAGATGGTATGGACGCCTGGGCTTGCCCATCGTCTTGCAGCTCGGCCCATGGGTGCCGGGCCGGCGAACGACCCTGGAATTCCTGCCTGCCGTATGGTTATTCGGAAACAATAACGACTATGTCGGGCAGACCATGGAGACCGATCCGATGTTCCAACTGGACGCTCACTTGTCACGCGACTTCACCGAAAGTTTCTGGGGAGCGATCGACGCCACCTGGTACACCGGCGGCAAAGCGACCATCGCCGGTGTCGAGGGGGATAAGGTCAACAACATCGGCCTGGGGCTCACGCTCGGGTACAACATCAACGACAACCTGAACCTCACCTTCGGCTACATGTCGACCATTAACGACAACTCTCCCACGGACCTTCGCATGGACAAGTTCATGATCACGTTCGTGTACGGGTGGCACCCAATTATTGAAGGCATGCGACGCCTGAAGAGCGAGTAGCATTCATTACTAGCTCAGGCACAATGGTCGAAGAGGTTCAAGGGCTAACCTTGGTATTTCTGCAACGGCTTCGTGAAGGTGTTGGTAAATGAAAAGGCTTTCCCTGTTTCTCGGTGTTGTCCTGCTTGTCAGCTTGATTCTGGTAAATGGCCTTCCCGGCCAGAGCCCCATCGCCCAGAACCTCTCAGGTGGGACGAAGATGCCCAATCAATCCGACTATGCCGGCTCTGCAAGCTGCATCAAGTGCCACGAGAAGTTCTACAAGCTCTGGTCCACCTCCTTTCACGGCCTGGCCATGCAGCCCTACTCGGCAACGCTCGCCAAGGAAAATCTCACCCCCCAGGCAAAGGACATCGTTATCGGCAAGTACCGCTACCGCATGGATGTCTCGCCCGAGGGCGGGTTCATGACGGAGAGGGGCCCGAAAGGGACAAGGACCTACACAATAGAGCATGTGATGGGTGGAAAGAACGTCTTCTACTTTCTCACAACCCTCGGGAAGGGGCGGCTGCAGACTCTGCCTGTGGCTTACGACACGAACCGCAAGGAGTGGCTCGACACTGCTGCAAGCAGCCTCCGCCACATCCCGGATCAGAGGGCAGAAGCGCCCTTTCACTGGAAAGATCCCGAATACACGTTCAACTCCCAATGCTACAGCTGCCACGTGAGCCAGCTTTCGACCAACTACGACCCGAAAACGGACGTTTATCGGACCGTCTGGCGCGAGCCTGGGATCAACTGCGAGGCCTGCCATGGGCCCAGTGAAGAGCACAATCGGGTCAGCGCTGAAGCCCCGAAGGGGACGGTCCCGGCGGATCTCAAGATCATCAGCTGGAAAAAATTCACGCCGGCCCAGAAAAACGACTCCTGCGCCCCCTGTCACGCCAAGATGGTTCCAATTACGAATATCTTCATGCCGGGAGACAGGTTCTCCGATCATCACGATCTCATAGCCCTGGAGAACCTTGACTACTACCCCGATGGCCGGGACCTGGGGGAGAATTTCACCTATACGACATGGCTCATGAGCCCCTGTGTGAAGTCCGGCAAGCTCGATTGTCTCCACTGCCACACGTCGAGCGGGCGCTACCGTTTCAAGGCAAAGGAAAAACTCAATAACGACTGTTTACCATGCCATGAGTCCCGCGTGAAGAACTCCCCAGCACACACGAATCACCCACAGGAATCCCCGGGGAACCGCTGTGTATCGTGCCACATGCCAATGACAGAGTTTGCGAGGATGAAGCGGAGCGACCACTCTCTGTTGCCGCCGGTGCCGGCATCCACGATTGCTTTCAAGTCCCCCAATGCCTGCAATAACTGCCACACCGATAAGGACGCCAAGTGGGCCGATGAAAACGTCCGCAAGTGGCGAACACGCGATTACCAGGCCCCTTTTCTGCACCGAGCAGGGCTTGTGGATGCGGCGAGGAAACGAGACTGGTCGAAACTGTCCGACATAGATACCTTTCTCAAAAGCAAAGACCGTGACGAGATCTTCGCAGCATCGCTCATCCGGCTCTTGCATCCCTGCCCGCGCCAGGAAAAATGGCCGATAATCCTTGAGGCCATGAACGATCCATCTCCTCTGGTCCGTTCAGCGGCCGCAGAAGCACTATCGGAATACCTGTCAGGCAAGGCATATCAGGCTCTGGTCAAAGCCACGGGGGACGAGTACCGGATCGTCCGTATCCGGGCAGCGGCGGCTTTGGCAGGCTTTCCCAAGGCTGAGATCGGGGAAGCGGACCGAAAGAACGTGGATAGAGCGCTGCAAGAATATATAAATTCACTTATGATCCGGTCGGACCACTGGAGCTCCTACTACAACATGGGGAACTACTTACTTAGAGCCGGATACCCACAGCAGGCCCTGGCATCATACGGCGTAGCAACGCAGCGCGACCCGCGCACGCCCGTTCCCCTGGTCAACATGTCAATGGCCTACGCCCAACTGGCAGATGAGCAAAACGCCGAAAAATCTCTCCGCAAAGCGCTGAAGCTCGATCACCGCAATGCAGCGGCACACTTGAACCTGGGACTACTGTTGGCGCAGCAGAAGAAGATCAAGGAGGCGGAGGAACACCTCCGCCTCGCATGTAAATATGATCCCCAGATGGCAGAGGCGTCATATAATCTTGGTGTCCTCCTTGGGAAGGATCACCCATTGGAATCGTTGAAAATGCTCCGGAAGGCCTACGAGATCAGCCCAAATCCAAAATACGGCTATACGCTTGCTTATTTCGAGAGCCATGTGGGAAACTCAGCGGAGGCAGTCTTCATCCTCCGGAAGGTCATCACGACAAAACCTGCCATGGCCGATCCTTATCTCTTGCTGGGCAAAATATACGAGTCGGACGGCAAGCGGATCGATGCTGCCCGGGTTTACGAGGAGGCTGCAGATAACGAAAACCTTGCTAGGAATGAACGCAGCTTATTCGGGCGGAAAAGCAAACTGATGAAGCAGTAAGAGCCCGTGTGATACTTTGTCCCAAGATGACCCAGTCCCAAATAGAAGTGGCCAAGAAACTGGCAAATAAGTGGAACCTCAATAATGAGACATAGCTGGCTGGCGCCATGAATATTCCAGAACAGTCATACGGAATAGAGTATATCCATGAAATAAGGCTAACCCTCCAAAAGTTGGACCCTCCTGCATATTCATCGGGAAAGATAATGTGTCAGAGACAACGAACTGAGTTGATATTTCAAAACCATAGAGTACATGCCAGGGATGACGCTTTGGTATGAAGCGACAAGTTTCATATGTTTCAACACAAGATCATCAGTATCTAAAGATTTTAAAACCAAGATTAATTTGAATAATCTTAGATAATTGCAAACTGTTGATCGTGGCAGAGACCGTTGAAAAAGCTGTTTTTGAAACGAAAGATTTCCCGGTACTTTGGTTAGTTGGTTAGTGTACTACCGATAGTCGCAGATTTTGGGTTTTATCGGACCATTCTTTGGTTTCTTATCTCAACCTTCATATCTTTCTCTTCATGCAAAGCCATAATTAGCTATCTTTCCGATGTTGTGTACCATGCAGTACAGCAACCACTGGATATTCACCTTGATCTTGCCCCTTACTGTGAACCGATCAAGCCGTTTGTGGGTGCGGATATTTGCGAACACCGGCTCTACTATGGCCATCCTCTGTGGGTAGATCCTGCGTCCCTTCTCACTCTCGATCTTCTCTATCATAAGCTTGGTGAGGTTAATACCATCCGAGCCGATGGGAATGTTCAAGGTCTTTGGTCCACGGCCATTGCCATATATGCACTTACCTCTTAACATACAACCGCTGCAGTCCTGTTCTTGTGCACCATATATTCGATAGAGCGTACCAGTACAGCGATGGCTCTTTACCTTAAGACCTAGTTTTTTGCCGTTGGGGCATTCGTACTGATCGCTCTCCTCATCATAGTGGAAATCCTCCAATGCATAATGGGTCCTGATCGAGCGCCCCTTCCTTCCCTTAAACCGAGGATCTCTTGTACGGAATCTCTTATCAGGTATGTAGGCATCCATCCCTTCATCCATACACTTCTGGATATTCGCTTTGCTGTGATAGCCGCTGTCAGCAGCGAACATCGCCCCATTGAAGTAATCCCCGGGAAGACCTATCTCCTCCACGTTTTCCTTGGCCCCATCCACCATCGGAGGAACAAGGTCATTATCATGGCCAGTACCGAATGCCTCCGCATGTACGATCACCTGTGTCTTGGAGTCCACTAGCGCTTGACCGTTATATCCCTGGATTGTCCCATTGGATGTCACCATTTTCGAAGACTCGTTGTCTGTGATATTGCTCTTGATCTCCTTTCCATTCACCCCGAGACGCTCCCCGTTCTCCTTAAGCCATGCCTCGATACGATCAGCCTGCTTCTTCAGTTTTTCGATCTGTCTGCATCGGTAGGAACGATTATCAGGGGGAGTTGAATCATCATCTTCCTTCCGGTCTTCCTCTTCCTGTTCTGTCAGCAGTTCATTCACCTTCTCTTCGAGCTTCTGACGCTTCGCCCGTAACTCAGAAACCGTCCTGCTCCACTGCGGAGATGCATTGCATGATAGCTTGCACCCGTCCAATGCGAAGAACGTTCCCCCGAGTAGCTTCATCTCTTCGCAAACAAGCAGTACATCCCGAAACAGCGGCAGAATCTCATCCTTCATGGAACTCACGAATGTGGAGATCGTGCTGTGGTCAGGGTACTGCCCGCAAGAAAGCGCCATGAATACTACATTCTCATGGCAGGCCTGTTCGATCTTCCTCGATGATGTCAGACCCCGTGAATACCCCAGCAATATCACCTTAAGCAGTATCCGTGGATCGTATGCACGCCGTCCTGTCTCATCATTCCTGTATTTTTCATCGAACAGGCTCATGTCCATACGCTCATCCACAAGCGTGTAAATCGCATACTCCAGACTCCCGGGCATGATCTGTTCCTTCAACCCTACCGGTATCAGCATGTCCTGTGCGTATGTGTAAGGTTTATACTTTGCCATGGTACCCTCTCGCTTCAGGAATAGGGAGATTCAGAAAGAAATCTTTCCCGTTAAGACAATAACCTTATATCACATAATATATTGATAATAAAGATCTAATTTACTTTTTTATGAAATAATTGATCTGTTTAGGTCTTCTGAACTCGGATTCTTTTTTAAATAAATGATCTGCTTCTATCCTTTGCGTTAGGAGGCTTTTTCAACAGTTTCGCACGTAATCTCCAGTTTCTCAGGGCTTAAGGGACCGATGATTCTATTTCAGAATCAACCCTGTAATTCCTTTTTTTTATGACTTGACAGGGGAGAGGACCATTATTAATGGTAAACCATATTGTGCATATTGTGGGGGATGGGAAAATACCCCTGCGTCCTTTTTGTGCAATATTGGAGGGTTCCTATGACAGACAATGGAAATCTCCTGCCGGCATGCGCTGGCGGTCACATACCCACGGATCCGGATCTACTGGTTATTCGCTGGTTGGGAACAGCCAATATTGAACTCTCGTATCAGGGGCAGATCATTCTTGTGAATGCCTTTATCGATCGCGGTCCCCGGCACTTTTCCATCGGTATCCTATCAGAGCAAATCCAGCAACTAGATGCCATTGTCATCGGTCATGGACATTACGATCACATATCCGATGCCGCCGCTGTCACCATGAAAACCGGGGCAAGCGTTTTTGCGCCGCCATTTGCCCGGGAAAAAATCCTCTCCCAGGGAGTATCACCGGATCAAATCAACCTGGTCACGGACGGCGGTATTTACTCATTCAACGGTTTCAAGGTCCAGGCCGTCCTTGCCCAACATTGCGAATTCCCATCCTACATAGGTAAAATATGTGACGCCTATAATGAAGCTATTCCGCCAACCGCCGAGGTCGCGGCCCTGGAAGAAACGATCATGTTAAAGGGGGCATGGGACCCGGATATTATCACCCAGGGGACCTTTGCGTATCTTTTCACCTTCGACAGCGGCTACCGCGTCATTATTCGCGATAGCGCCGGTCCTATCACCAATTCCGAACGGGCACTCATGGAGCAGATCAAGGGAACTGACATCGCAATGGTCGCCTATCAAGCACAGGTCTTTGCCCAGAAACAGATTCCGGAAACACTCCCCCTAGTGAAGCTGTACAATCCAAAGACATACATCCCAATCCATCATGACGCGCTGGTACCATGGGCCCTTGATATGGGGGTGGGTTCATTGTTCATGGCCATACGGGATGAATTGCCCGCAACGAAATCGCTCTTTCCATTATATCTTGAACCCATCAGCTTCAACATACTAACCAATGGCATTTGAATTTGAAGGCTGATGTTTAAAAAATCCTAAGAAACTGATGAGTTCGCGTTAGAGACAATAATCGGAGTTTGGACTTTGAAACCATATCTGGCCGAAGGTGGTTGCATTCCTCCTTGTTGACCTGTATATCAATATCAGTTCAAGCCCCGCTCGGCATCCTTGCCGAGTGGTGTTCTGACCTCCTTTACGCCGGGTTGCGCCAATGCTTCCCGGTCTTTTTTTATGACATACGTTTAAACGTATATCTTGATTTGAGTGTAAATGTGTGCAAGTATGTGTGTATGACAGATACAAAAAGAATCCCGTTCACTACTACGTTAAACAAAGACCTTATCAAGAAATTGAAGTTGTTAGCAGTAGAGAGGGAAACTGCTGTCAACGTGCTTATCGAAGAGGCTGTGAATCAATACCTTGAGAAGCCTACCAAGAAGCCTAAATAGACCGTATAAAATCGCTGTAGGTACATAGTAATAGGAGAGCTTCATGACGGTTAAAATATTTCATTCCAATCTTGATAACTTAGAATCAGATGCTCAGGAATGGCTTTGTGCAAACCCAAACATAAAAATCCATTTCATAACTCAATCGCAATCTGATTCTGGTAGAATGGTTCTTACAATTTTCTACACGAATTGAGGGGGACAGTCATAAAGGCTGCCCCTCTTCATGCAAATGTATTAGAGATTTCTGCGATAACGTGCGCCACGAAGGCGCGAAGAGGTAGCCTAAAGGGCTACATTGGAGCAGCCATGCTGCATGGAAGATGAGGGGAGGCCCCTCGGGATCGGGTTACAGGATCAGATCTCAAACCGCCTGGCGCTGCGTGGGGATAAGATCCCAGGTGGTGAGCGGTCCAGGAAAAGGCGAGGCAAGACCTTGTCAGGTGAGGACCAGGAAGGCGAACGAGAGTGAACCACTGATGAGCTGTCGAAAAGATACAGACGTCATCGAAACCGGGCTTTGTTATCGGGTCCGGGACAGAGTCTGGGGGGAACCTGTTTACTGCCCAGATGGTGGCCGGCAGAAAGGTGGCGCGAGCCTGGTACAGGCTTTCATGCGGAACGTGGGAACCTGGCGCTCTGATGCTAAGGGAGAAGTCGAAGTGGAGGCCCCATGAAGACGAGAGTACCGATGCAGAGCGCAGGGGCGGATCAGCCCGTAGTAGTGAAGAAACTTCTGTAATGGAAGTGGAGCGAAGGGGCTGAGCTGTCCAACCTTATTTATGAGTCAACCAGCAATGGGAGGAGCTTATGGATAAGGCAAAGTCGTTTGGTATAATACCTGCGACTGGACAGTAGGAGCCGGATGAGGTGAGAGTCTCACGTCCGGTTCTGTGAGGGCGTGGGGGTGCGATTCCCCTGCGCTACTCGACTTTCTCGTTTCGAAATACCTTAAAACCGAAGATACGTGGATTTAATCTATGTTCCTTATTCCGACCCATACTTACGTACAGCGACCTCAGGGCTGGTCATTAGCCTGTACTAAGTTATTATATCTACCTTGTCACTCTTTACTGCCTCTGCTGTTTTATCAGTGGGTTTTTCTAGACTTTTCTGCATGAGGATTACCATTAATTCGGCACTTGTTGGCAAAGCTCTGATTTTCTCCCCAGCAGACGGCAGAGTGTTACTTCTTATATTCAGGTTCGCAGTTATATCATTTATGTTCATAGCGGCTCTCCTTGGCCTCATGTTCTTTAAATGATAACAACTAAATGTCTTATCGGATGTTTGTCAATTATAATAATACATTAATTAATAATTTATAATGCTCAATAAAGAGGAACTATCTCACACTAAAATCGATAAATTATCAATTGTTGAGGTTTTAAGTTATAGAACTGATTTTCCGATAGTATTTTACATAAGATCAATTGAATTATTTTAGGGGGGCATATGCAATTGAAGTCAAAGAAAAGAGGAGATACTCTTTTTATTAAAATCATCGGTGCCATTGATACCCTTGCAGCAGAAAACCTGAGATTTGAACTTAGGGAGATCCTACTACAAAACCCTCAAAAAGTAGTATTGGATCTCAAGAAGGTTCCAACTATGGGATCATTAGGCATCGGCAAGATACTCATGTTCTTTAAAAGTCTTGATAGCTCTAAGGCAAGTTTCGAGATTAAAGGAATCCATGAAAATCTTTATCCATTTTTCAAATCAGTTAAACTTGACAAGCTTTTCCCCATTTCTCAATAAGGAGCAAGCAGCAAAGGGGAATATACATACCCGAAGTGTAAATTTCGTGTCAGATGTCATGGCATAAGTTGCAATTTTAGGTACGCAAATCTCATCAAGAGATATCACGTTCGACAGGTCAATAATAATTGCTATGCAGATATCAACCTGTTCAGTTTATCTGATTCTGCATGAGAAAATTCCATAGCCACTCCAATGCCAGAGGATCTAACAACACGTCCTTGCACCCACACTGGTCTCTCTGATTTACTGATATCCAAATTTGCATTCACATAGGTTCCTTCATCGAGGGCCAAATTCGTATCTACATATATTCCACCCAGACTAATATTTACTGCATGCCCTAATTCATAATATTGTGCATTCCTGCTACAAGGAATGTTCACCGCAACACCCATAGCAGCTTCTGCTCGCTTGTGTACCCTTCGAGTTTCCTGTTTGACCGGAAACCATTTTTCTTTGTATTCTGACATAACCTTTTTCACTCTATCAGAGGTCCTGATATTCCGGATAGTTGGTGGGTTTGGTCGCTGAGGCATTGTTATCAAAACCTGATTCAGCCAATCCGAACTGTACTCGGCTATTTCATTCCAACCCGGTTCACCAATAACCCAGTGGGTGTGATTTGAAAATTCTTTAAAAGTGGTAACTGCGTTATACTTATCTGCAACTCTTCGGACAACTGATGAAGGAGTGAGTTTATCTTGCCCTCCTGAGATAACGAGTGTAGGGCACGTGATCTTTGCCGAATCAACACTGGAAACACTTTTTCGATCCAAAAGCCAATAACCGATTTCGAATGCAGCCCTGCCGGATTCAGGTACCAATTTTTCATAAATCTCTTTCCGCTCCTCAACAGGAATTAATTGCATCGTGGCATACACTGCTTCATTAAATGTCGGCAGTATTGGCTTCCGCCAGAATCCCGGTCTCGTCATTGAACTCCAGAAGCTTTTTATTACAGATGCTCTCAAGGCAATTATCCCTTTTGGTGAAGCTGGTGTAAGAAGCACTAGCGCTTTTGCTAAACCCCTGCTTCCAAGCATTTGCGCAAGAAGACCCCCCATGGAATGCCCCATGAGAATAGGTTTTTGATCAAGCTTATAGATTTCCTTTTCAAGGTCCTCTACATAATCGAACAGACTCGTTGTACCTACTTGATTGTTAGGGTCATCCTTGTATTTTTTATTGTGATATCTGAGGTTAGGAGTAATGCAGTGATACCCTTTTGATTCAAAGAACCTCTTATAATTGTCCCATACCCAATCTCCACACCACATTCCATGGATCATCATTATATGCTCGCTCATTATGAACCTCCATATTGATGATTCAAATAATAGTGTTGTTTCACAAATTATCAATAGGTTAATTATAAGTATCTTATGGAAGACTCGTGACAGGCGATCCTATAATGAAAAAGATGACATTGTGCTATTGTTATATTATAGAGATGCTAATGCTCAAACCCAGTAAGAGCCATTCTTCATGAACTTAGCTTATTAATAAGGGACTGAGCATGATAATACGTGGTTTGGTAAATACGAGGAGGGAATCATGACAAAATCGGAGTTGGTTGATGTAGTTGCTAATAAGGCGGGACTACCAAAAGCAAAGGTCTTAAATGCAATCGATGCACTTACAGATGCGATCCAAGGCGCACTCAAGAAAGGTGATAAGGTTACTCTGATAGGCTTCGGTACCTTCGATGTGGCTAAAAGAGCTGCACGTACAGGTATGAATCCCCGTACAAAAGAGAAGATAAAGATCAAGGCCAGTAAGGCTCCTCGTTTCAAGGCAGGACAAGCATTCAAAGCTGTGGTGAATAAGTAGGAGCAATTTTTGGGACATGTTTACATAAGGGGAAGATCATGGAATTAAATAAAGCAAAAGATTTCTGCAATCGATGGTTACCTGCTTGGACAGGCAACCGACCTGAATTTCTTATCTCATTCTACGCTGATGATGCCTTTTATTCAGATCCGTTCATTCCTAAAGGAGTTAAAGGTAAAGAGCAGATCTTAGCTTATTTTAGAAACTTCGTAAGCTTTTATCCCAGCTGGGAGTATGAGTACGTTGAGATATTTCCCACAGAAAATGGATTCACATTAAAATGGAAAGTGTCTCTTCCTTTTGAAAACGGCACTGTTGTTGATTATGGTTTAGATATTGTTGAAGTATCGAATGATAAGATAATACGTAATGAAGTATATTTTGATACTGCTCGTCTTCTGAAAGCTATAAAGAAGAACCAATCTTAAATGAGATGAAGCATCATAGCACTATTTTTGCAGGAGCTGATCTTGGGAACCGATACAAGTGTTTTAAGTGTGGCACCAAGTTTTATGACCTAAGCAGACCAGAACCCCTCTGCCCTTCCTGTGCAGTCAATCAAAACGATGATGAGGCAAAGGTTTTGCACAAACGGAAGAAAAGACGTAAGTCCTCTTCTTTCGTAAGTACAGATCATGCCATCACTGCTCCAGAAGATAGTGATGATGTGATCGAAGTTGTTAGTGAAGTTGATGCTGAATATGCTGTGGATGCTGATGACAATGACCTTGATGAGCAAACAGATACAGATGATGAATAGTGATTAAGTAATATAGTATAAAAAAGAGTTATATTTTTGGGGTAGGCTGTTGAGGACGGACGATAAAGAAACAAAAAAAATGTACCTTACGATGGCTGATTTAAG
Source organism: uncultured delta proteobacterium (assembly GCA_963785235.1). Classification (GTDB taxonomy): domain Bacteria; phylum Desulfobacterota; class Desulfomonilia; order UBA1062; family UBA1062; genus MWEI01. The sequence continues at coordinate 569,588 of CAWAUM010000005.1, forward strand.
CACCATTGGAATCTCTGTGATTCTGTCCCTTGTCGTGTGTCTGGGCTTTGGCATCTATCTGGACAGTCACTTTGGTACCTACCCTATCTTCACCGTTATTCTCATGTTACTGGGTATCCTTTCAGGATTCTGGATCATGTACAAGAATTACATGAAATTCTTCGACAAAAGCAAATCCGATGGTTCCAAGAAGTGAAGTATAGAACTGAGTTGGAATTTTCAAAACCATAGATAAGATGCCATTCTCAAAAGTTTCTTTCTACAGAATCGGTTGAATCTACATGCTCACTTGTTCATGGCTTTTATCATTTTCCTGATCCGCTTTCATCCGCCTTTTCACCTTTTCGGTATTTGTTTTCGTCAACCCTACTAGCCGCGCAGTCGCATCAAACAGTCGTGGGAACAAGACGTTAACCAACATGAACGGCTTGTACGGAATGCTGCTGACAATAACTCGACTTTTGTATTTCAAGGTACATTTAATAACCTTGTCAGCAACATTCCTGCTTGTACAAGACCCAATAATAGCGGGATATTTTACACCCATATTATAAATCATACCGGTATCGCTCACTGCCCCTGGACTAACCGAAGAGACTTTAACGCCTGTTTTGTGCAACTCCTGGCGCAGCGCATCAGTCCATGAATCAATTCCGCCTTTAGATGCATCATAAATACTGTTGTAAATCTCAGGTGCTCTGCCATCCGGTGAGCTGATATTGATGATGTGCCCCTTTTCCCTTTTGAGCATGCCAGGGAGTAGCAATCGGGTCAGTTCCATGGGCGCAATCAGATTCACTGAAAGAATGGATGTAAAGTCCTCCCGTTGATACTTTGTAAAGAAGCAATATTTTTCCAAACCCGCATTATTCACTAAAACATCTACATGGGGTGCCAGCTTATAGATCTTTTCAGCCAAGTCTTCTATTTCCACAGTCTTTGCAAGATCAAACGGTATGGCATGTACTTTGCCACCTAGAGTTTCAACCTGCTCACATGTTTTTTTAAGCCCATCTGCCGATCGTGCGATCAGAATTAGATTTGCATTTTTCTTGGCAAATTCTTCGGCAATGGCAACCCCAATACCTCTGCTTGCACCTGTAATGACGACCCATGAATTATTTAAATTCATTTCATCCTCCTCATCAGGCTTTAAAATGAATACTAAGTCTTAATAGATGAAATAAGATTCCACGGGAATATCATCAGTTTATGATCTTCATAAAGATAATCAAACAATAATTGATAATAGATCATTAAATAGTATTTATTGAATAACAAAATGACTATTGTCTTTGCCTTATGATAATGCTTCAGACTTGATAGAAGTCAATAGGTGTTGATAATAATTTCCGTATACATAGACTGAAGCTTTCGTTATGCGTGGTCAGTAATGAACCGGATCTAGGCATAGATAACATCAGCAGATCATCATTTTTAGGGCATTTACAAAACGCCCATCTATCGCAGTACTCATCGGTTCGAGTAAAGCGGTGATTTTGAGTTATAATCTTTGGTGGACATCACGAATGGTAACAGCGTGATGTATGGCACCCATGTTTTAAAAATCGTAACATCTTACACAAAATTTCCGATGAATCTGATCCTGATGAGTGTCGAGATGTTTTACAATCACTGGATAAAATAGATCATGAGGAACTCAAAGATATTATTAATCTCATCTGACTCATCTGAGTTCTAAACTGTCGGTCAATTTTACAAATTATCCAGCACATCCTCCCAAAATATTGCCAGATGTTAATAAAATAAGACAGTTACATTGGTTGGAATAATACATGCCAGAATTTCATTCAAGAAACAACAAGCCTATGAGGATGAGCCAATGAAAGAAAGGAACCATAGAGGTCAGTTCCTGATAGTAAATAAAGTCTCAAACTGTCGATAAATTTTACAGCGCACACCATAAGAAATCATTAGTAAAATAAGCATAATATACTGAGTCATAAATTTGAGCTGTCGGTTTGCTTAACATTTCGTCAACATCATTTTGCCCACTTATGATAAATAACCTTTAAATTATAAAGGTTATTGAATGTGGCATGATTTATGAATAAAAATATTTTCTATGAATTGTATCGAGATACATCAGAACTGCTTTTTCGTGGCAAATCAATCACGAGTATCTCTTTTAAAAAATGTAGAGATGAGGCCAGTGATGAGGTATCCGCTGAAATTAAGCCAGGTTCACTCCCGGTAGGTAGAATGTTACGATCATACCGGGAGTTCAATCTTCTGTAAATCAATGAAGATCACTATTAATATAAGGAGGTTCGATACATGAAAAAAATGTTAGAGGTTTTTCTGATAATCTTTCTTGTCGTGGGTGTTGCAATGCCTGCATCTGCCAACCTCATACAGAATGCAAGCTTTGAGAATTGGAATAGCAGTAGTGATTTCACAAACTGGAATGAATACGGGGGTGTTGGAGTAGATTCGGGGGGTCTTGCCCGTACTGGCAGCTACGCAGCATATCTTTTGGATCCTGATGAGATTTCTGATAACAGCGGCGTTGTTTCCGACAAATTCAACATCACTGAAATGGGCACATACCAGTATGGTGCATGGTTTCGTTATTTAACCCTAGATGATCCTACAGTCGAGTACAACAACGACAGAACTGGGGTTACAACCAATATCTACTTTTCTGCTGGTGGTGCTACGTATCCAAATTTAATCTACGATATCTCAGGTGCTCCAGGGATGTCCTGGACAGACATAGGTTGGGGATATTTAAGTAATTGGATTTTCATGGGGGGAACTTTTGAAGTCTCTCAGGCGATCCTCAATGGAGAGCTGAATATCTACCTGCAGAACTGGGATCCTTTACTTTCTGTTGTCATTGTTGATGATGCCATAGTTGAAAGAATTCCTGATGCACCAGTTCCTGAACCAGCCACAATGCTTCTGCTGGGTACAGGAATCATTGGGATTGCAGGGTTCAGAAGGAGGTTTAGGAAGTAGAGTTCACCTAAATGATGTGAGAAAGGCAGGGTCAGTCAAAGCCCTGCCTTTTTATTTCATACCCAGGAAATTCAATAGTGTTGATTCCTGCGAAACAATCTTGACACCACCAAAACCAAAGATTATGTCTCGAAAGCTATGAAGATATTGATTGCCGATAAAGTGTAACTTTCGTGCCACAGGACACGGTCTGATATGAAGGGCCTTGCAGCATATGTTCCGAACCAAGATCATCGGTTTTTGGCCATTGCGAAAGCACCAACTTATCACAGGGATCTATGGTTCAGAATCTGATATTTGGACCAACAATTATTTGGAGATCATAGCTATGGAGTCTATCGTTGTTTTTGCCTCCAATAGCTGTTGTAATGCGTAGGGCAACTGCATACTTTACTGAAGCCAATACTTGCTCGATACGGACATTCTTCATTTATTTTAGATTTCAAGAATAAGACATAAGGTCCATTAGCATAGCTAACTTCACACATCTCACGTTCGCCACACTTGCCAGATTCAAGGCAGGAGAATTCGTGTTGACACTTCGTTGTTAGGGTTAAGATCTCTTTAGGGACATAGATAGACATATTTACCATCCCCCTTTTCTTACTTTTCTCTGTTAAGTATTATCTTTAAAACACCAGGTAAAACCAATCCGGCAAATTTGCCTCCCTTCATTTATAATTTTGACATAAACCTTCTGAATCTAGGGGTTCATAGTGGTGTAATGAAAACAAAAAGGCATACAAGGAATCATTCAAAAGAGACACTCAATAGCATCAACAAAGAATCTATATGCAAATAATTAGACTTCTTAAAAATACTCGGTCACCATGAAAATCAATAGCAAGGGTTGAAATAAAATACGAAAGTATAGCCATAGGGAGAACCATAGATTTCGCGCCAGGATCGGTACTTTATCCTCTAGCCTGAAAGGCATAGATCTCGTTACAGATCCAATACACACTCATTAGAAGCGCTCTAGCCAAAAAAACTAAGTTCTTTTAGATTGTGAACCGCATTTCCTCAAATTCCATCTATTAAGTAAGCATGAGGAAAATACTGTTAGTAAGTGATGATAAACGCACCCAGCTACTTCTCAATGAAGAGTTTGAAGATGGGTATCAAGTATTGACTGTGTCTAATAGGAAAGAAGCGCTTTCCCTATTAGCAAAAAATTCTAAAAAGCCAGACCTCGTTATCCTTGATCTCAGCGTACCTGAAAAAAGTAGGATTGATACTCTTGGCCATATATTAAAGCAAAAGTTTAAATTACCCGTGATTATATTTCCAGCTTATAGCATCTTTAGGAAAGACACATTGAGAACAGAAATTGATACATACAGGGTTAGATCTTCAGATATTTCGGCGCTAAGAAAAAAAGGTCCATGACCTGATATAGAGCTGAAGTGTAGATCATGTGTCATACCTGACACTCATATCTGGCCTGATTTCATTATAGATTATATTTTGAGATTATCTGTTTTCAGTCCTTACAAAAGTGTCCGTCTATCGCAGGGATCAACGCTATAGGCAAACCGATGATTATGGTTAAAAGCATTCAGTAATCAGAAACCACTGTTCATGGCAGAGACTGTTGCCCATTAAAAGGTTCTGTCAATGAGAAAATAGTTCTCCCATTACAAGAGCCGTTATCTCTTGCAGAGTTTACCATTGCGCCAGCACGGACGATTCTCCTTCTCTCCGATCTCGCATCAGTTATTTCTTTTTCTTGGTTACGATTCATTTATCCTGAACCGCACCAGTCACCCATCGGGATCAAGGTTGCCAGGTATGGCTGTTGCGAAGCGGAGAGACATAAGGAATCTCGGAGCGAAGAAACAGCCATACCTGCGTAACCCCTGGCCTGATATCCAGGCCCCAGAAAATCGTCTGTTCCCTGGTATGTCCAACTTATTTCTCAAAACCCTTGGCTCTATGTCCAAACTCGTATGGTTCATATCAGAGGCGGATCAGAAAGTGATTATCCTTCCCTGCTGAATAATCTTAAATTTAGAGGCATAGGGTGGTGGATCAATCAAAAAACAGTGGTTGTCGGCCAACAGTCTCCCCGAACTCACCACCCCAGCCATTCTATGAGAACAAGGCCTCCTCCTTGAAAGGAACCTGATCTCTCATGATGTAATAGCAAGCACGGGAAAGCTTGTTTGCCAGTGCCTTCCTCGCAATAATAGGATTCGTTTCCCGTGACTTGCGCTGATAGTACGCATTTGCCCGTTCACTGTAGATTCTGGAAAAATTACTAGCTTCCATAAATGCCCAGGCCAGATACTTGTTCCCGTTCTTTTTGTTGCCAACCCCTTTCTTCTTTCCATTGCTGGTGTGCACACTGGAGACACACCTGCAGTACGAGGAAAAATTGCCAACACTAGGGAATCGGGATATATTCCCTACCTCCAGCATGATGGTCATCGCCAGGATATCTCCGATACCGATGACAGTAAGCAGATTCTCAAACCCAGAGCGTATCTTTAAAACCTTCCGCACTGCCTTTTCTATGCTCGTTATGTGGTGGCCCAGGAAATCAACGATGTTCGTACTCACCTTCCCAGAGAACAACAGATGTTCGTCGGTGAAGATCTTCTTCAAATCATCAGGGCACAGCTTCTTGATCCCTGCTCCATTTATTCGCATCCCCGTGTTCCGTTCAATCATTGATTGGCATGAGAGGAGATTGGCTGTCCTGTGCCGCATCAAAAACGCTCTCTTCCTCAGCAGATCTCTTACCGGTCTGTCTTCCTTGGGGTAGATGTACCCTTCTGGTAGAATACCAAGGATCAGAAGTTGAGCTAGCCAGAATGCATCATGACGGTCGTCTTTATACTTGATCCCTTCATATTGTTTGATCGCTGACGGATTCGCTAAATGTAAGCAACCATATCCCGCTTCCATCAACCCGTCGACCAGCCAGTACCAGTTGTATGTGCTCTCAACAACGATCCCCTTCACCTCATCATGGTAAGGCTCCAACGCCTGTAGTATCTCACCAAGGTCATTATTGTGCCTATTCTGGTAAACCCTTCTTTTCGATTCACCTTCCATGATTCCCATGTATGTGTTCCTTGAATGCAGATCCAACCCAACATACAGCTCTCCCATAAGATGCCTCCTCTTTCTTTTTATCCGTTAACGGCTCTTATGATTTGTAGAGTGAACCTTTTAGATGGCTATCAAAAAACCTTCACAGGATGGAACGTGATAAAAATCGACATCATAGAATGCTCTACGATGGAAGATCTTTTATCGGGGCTTGTGTTTTGATGGTTTAAATTTGGTGGTTTTTGAGATCGCCGGACTTTTTCAACAGACTCGCATGTAACATATATTCATACTGTAAATTATCTATACTAATACCCATTGTGTTTATGAGTATGTCTTGAGTATTCCATTAAAGCAGCATGAAAGGGCTCATGGGCAACCATTTTTTCTTCCATCCATCAGAGGCGATCTGTTTAGTCAAAGCTGGAGGTATCTTTTTTGAAATAACAGCCCTTTCTGCAGGAGGAAGGTTATATAAGAGGAAAGGAACCACAAGATAATCCGGTACTGCGTGCTTGTGGATATATTCATTGAAGATTCTGCTAAGCCTTGTCTGTTCTCCATATCCGATTGCCATATCTATTTTGTCAGTGGTGAAATACTTTTCTTCAACCTCTATATGAGGATGCCATTTCTCTTTAGTGTCACCCAATTTTCTATTTAAGACTCCAAGGTGTTCTCCAAAGCTCCTACTTGACATCGGTTCTTCCATGGTTTTCACAATGCTATCAAGGTCATTCATCATATCCTGATGCTGCGTTCTCAGCATATCAAATGGTACTTCAGGCATTCTGTATTTCAGATATGGATATACGATCTTGTCTTCGAGATGATGGTGACCGTTCATTACTGAGATGAGGCTTTTCACATAACTGATAAATCCCCTGTTTTTTGATTCATTGATATGTCTTGCCAGGCTGGAAGAATGACTGTATCCAAGAGCAACATAGAGACCTCGTGTAATCACAGAATGGATACGGATCAGGTCTTTTCCGATATCTGGTGTGTCACTAATGAACATACTCTCTCCTTCATTCAGTTCTATCAACCTGTTCATTACTTAATAAGATCTTGGTAACCCGCATCAGTGACATTTTTGATTTTACAGCACTATTAAGCACCTCATATTCATGCCTACTTATAGGTCTGATCCTATCTTTTATCTGAAATTGGTTTGTACGAAAGCAGTACGGACAGGTTACATCGACTGCTGTAATGTCATAGCTCAATCCCGCCCCTTCCTTCTGTAGATAAGACATGCCATTGGATGGGATAGTGGAGGAGTTGAATGACTCGACTGGAATGATTTCGTTGCATCCAGGATAACGACATTTGAAAACATGATAATTGCGATTATTTTCAATACTATTCATAACCCCCCCCCTTCTGTGTGTTGAAGGCCCAGTAACCATCTTTTTAACCTTCCAGTTTCACCGACAGTATTCAATAGGTGTGCCAGCCACCTCTATTTATTCAGAATTAATGATATCAACATATTAGAGGAGTCCAGAATAAACTGTGGTCCTGGACTATGAAGTTTTTGTCTTGTCGCATAGGATTGATCCTGTGATTCAGGAAAGCCAGACTGTTCTCTTCAGGCTTATGACGATAAGTGAGCACTTCTTAAGGAACACATATTAGATCAATTCAACTTGCTTGGGGTCATCATTTTAATACTAATGAAATCTAAGTATATTTCGTATTCTGTGGTTTGATCTTTATTGCGGAATATCATGATAAAAATGATTAGCAGGCTAATACGCTCTGAATAGCTTCTGCTAATTCGGATCTTGAAAATGGCTTAGGCAGGAATCTCTGAACGCCTATCCCTTCACTGTCAAGTTCCTGCAAAACCTCTTCCGAGCCAGAACAGAGTATCACAGGTATGTCTTCCCGTATCTTGCGTGCAAGGGTCACAAGCTCATGTCCTTTTAACCCAGGCATGAATTGATCAGTGATAATAATATGAAATTTATCCGGTTCTTCACGAAATAAATTGATTGCTTCATCTGGGTTGATGGTAGAGGTCACATTGTAACCAAGATGTTCAAGAAGCCGACTGATACTTCGCAGGTCTGACCAGTTATCATCTACAAGTAAGATATGCTTCGTTCGTAGTCCGTTCATTTGGAAATATTATGTTAAGTTTCTAACTCAAAGAATCAAGGTGTAATGGGAAAAATATCTCGAACCGGGTTCCCTTTCCTACCTCGCTATATACCAGCATGGAGCTTTGGGAATTCTTGACAACTGAATAAACGATAGCAAGGCCCAGCCCGGTGCCTTCTGCTTTCCTCGTCGTAAAGAATGGATCGAATATGTCCCCCATAATCTCCGGTTTAATCCCAGACCCAGTATCGCTGACAGTGAGCTTCATGTACTTTCCAGGATTAAGATCATTGCCAATGGCGGGAGTCGCTTGTGTAATCTCAGTCTCATCGAGCGACACATCCAGAGTCCCACCCTTGCGACTCATAGCCTGTGCTGCATTTGTGCAGAGATTGAGAACCAGTTGATTGATCTGAGTTGAATCAGCATTTACCAGATAGCCATTCATAGTTATATCGTCATGAAGATTGATATTGGGTGAGAGCGTTTGCTTGACAAGTTTCAAGGCTTTATGGACAACCTGACTAATTGGAATGGGCTTGAGTATCGGATTCAGGCTTGAGCCGAAAGACTTGATCTGCTTGATTAGGGTTCTACCAAGCTGTGCTGCATCGATTATCTGATCAAGATACTCCCTCTCTTGTGTCCCTGCTGGAAGCTTATCTGATATCATCTCTGAGTTGAGGAGTATCGGCTGGAGTATGTTATTCAGATCATGGGCTATACCCCCTGCCAACTTGCCCAGGGCTTCCATTCTCTGGGCTTGTATAAGCTGGACCTCAAGCCTATTCCTTTCTTCTTCAGAATGTAAACGTTCAATCATTTCCTTATGAAGTTGTAAGTTCGTATCTTCTAGTTCATTTGTTCGTTGCATAATTAGTTCTTCCAGGTGCTCACGGTAACTTTTCAAATCCTCCTCAGCCTGCTTGCGTTTGGTGATGTCTGTAAGCATGGATAGAGTACCTTTGAAATGACCTTCAGAGTCATACATGGGTATGGCATTGGATATCACCCATAGAATGGAACCATTTTTCTGATGAAGCTTAAATTCTTCATGTGTTCCTTTCCCTGCTTTCAGTTTTTCTCTGACCTTTAGTGCAAGTCGTTCTTGATCCTCATCTAAAAATTCTGATGGGGCTCTGCCAATCATTTCCTCTATTGTACAACCAAGCATATCTGCCATTCTCTGATTAATTAATATGGTTTTCCTCTCAGTATCTGTGATCCAGATACCTTCGTTTGCAGTCTCTACAATTGTGCGGTACTTTTCCTCGCTCTCACGGAGTGCCTCTCCAGTCTGTATCAGCTCAGTGACATTCCTAAAATACCCGATCAGGCCATCGATCTGGCCCTGCGCATCAAATTTTGGAATATACGATCCGTTGAAAAATTGTTGGCCTCCTTGGGTAGAAGACACAGGCATCTCCAGATGTATAGATTTGCCTGTCTCCAGGACCTGTCGCTTGATTTTTGTGAGGGATTCCGCATCTTTCTTCGTTAAGATATCAAAATCGGTTTTACCTATCATATCCTGTTCCGACAGACCCAGTTGAGGATTTACTACAAATGTATAGCGCAATTCACGGTCCTGTAACATGATATGGTCAGGGGTACTGGATGTGATCGCCTTGAACCGCTCCTCGCTCTCCCGCAAGGACTCCTCTGCTTGCTTGCGTTCGGTGATGTCCATGAATATAACAGCAAACTGGCCCTGTATCGGGCGATAGGCATAGACATCATAGTGTCTCTTGAGCACTGGAGAATAGTTGTCGAATTGAACTGGATTACCCGTTAGGGCTACCTTGCCATAGATTTGTAACCACTTGGGGTCATCATTGGGTAAGATATCATTATGTCTTTGGCCTACGACCTTCTCTCGTTTAAGGCCAGTCTGTTGTTCAAATGCTGGATTGATCTCCAGAAAGCGCCAATCGCAGGGATGGCCCTGGTCATCCAGGATGATCTCATGCAAGGCGAAGCCTTCGGTCATTCCGGTGAATAACGACTGATACTGTTCTTTACTCTGCAGTAACGCCTCCTCGGATTGCTTACGTTCAGTGACGTCCCGGATAATGATCTGAACAGCAGGCTCACCCTGTAAATTTACAATGCTGCCTACGGTCTCAACCGGAGTTACTCGGCCGTCCAAGCTCATCATCCTGGTTTCCCGCAATGGAACTCTCTGTTCCACCAGTGCCAGTTGCATCCGGGCTTTTATTGCATCACGGTCATCAGGATGAATTAAGTCAGGAACCGTTTTAGCCTGAAGTTGTTCGAGCGAATCTGCGCCGTACATTTTTAGAGCAACAGAATTTGCATAGAGAAATCTTCCATTACGGTGAACGATAACACCATCCGGTGATGACTCTACGAGTGACCGATAGCGTGCTTCACTTTCACGGAGCGCCTTCTCCAGTGGCAAAATCCAGGTACCACTTTGTCTTACTGAAGAGATTGTGGCAATCAATAGGTACACTCCACCAAGATACTGTGAAAATCTACTGGTCCAGTTCAAAGGACTACCGAATTTTGTTTGCAATGAGACACCTAAAAGACCAACTACTATCAACCCAAAGCCTAAAGTACACCAATAATAAAAATTCGACTTGCTTGATCCATAGTTAAACCTCAGTAAAATGGCAGAAGCTGTGAATAACCCCGCAGTGGTCCACAGGGTCAGAAGGTTGTATATAGTTGCGCCATGGCCATCAATAAAAAAAACCGGCAGCAGTTCATTGCGGACTGCCATTACGAAGATAGACTCGATCACCATGATTCCAAGATAAAAAGTCAGCAAAACGGGCCATCCGGACCTCAGTCTCCACGGTTTAACTGACCCTCCCTCAAGGGCGCTGATCGTGATGCAGAGTCCTGCTAGGAATGCAGATAGATTGTAAACAGTAACCGTCCAGTTTGGACCGGGTTTACCAAGGGGCAGGGCTCCAAGCGCTCCACCCAAACCCAAGGCCAGCATTCCACAACCAAACAGAAGGAAAAAACTGGTATGAGTTCCTAAATAGCTCCTTGCTGCCAACAAAGACACGAGGAATGTGATTATTGTCAGGAAGGTAATATTCAGGACTTTAAGAAGGTTGGGAGGATTCCAGACAACTTCTATAGGAATGAAGGCTAAGGCTATGATAGTGATAAAAAAAATAACTACAGGCAGCCAGGCTATGCTTTGGATTAAACTTGTGAGAGATTGTGATGAATGAGATACTTGAGAGTCTCTGGCCTTTGCTTCTCGCCGATCGACCCCAATCATGATGGCCTCTCCCCCCTACATTTGAAAGCAACTATTTGGTCAAAGTATAATACATATTATACCATATGAAGCTAAAGGACAAATATCAAGATGTTAGCTAAATAAAGTCGATGAATAATAGGCGGCCTTACCTCCTTAAAAACTTTTTCTCAAAACAGAGACCATGCAATAAGATGGGTGGTTCTAGAATGTCCCAGGACCAATGATCTACAAATAGAATCAACGGTTCCACGAGTTTTGAGAAACTGATGAGTTCGTGCCAGGTGCAACGCTTTTTGATTATTGAATATTTGTAACCATAATCTTCACCTATTTTCAATAGCCATGGCAAGAATCTCCCGACTCATAAATATTTGATCAATCTGGAGCATTACATAGGTCATGAAAGGTCATTTTTCTTGTAATATTTCATTGCTAATATTTTCAAAATAGTTACGCTTTTGACTTTACAAGCCCCTAGGTATGTTATATAGTTACGCTAATAGTTAATACCGTAACTATAACGTGTTTTGGAGGTGCTTTGTGACTGCAAATAAATCACCAGCAAATAAGGGTAAAAAATATCCCCCGGAAGTCCTCTCTCCGGACGAGATCACTGTGCTACTAAAGACCCCTTCCAATAGGGCACCTACAGGAATCCGTAATCGAGCATTGCTTTATCTTGGTTACAGGGCAGGACTCAGATTATCAGAAGCCCTAGCTCTTTACCCCAAGGATGTAGAGACCGACACAGGCATTGTCCATATTCTTCACGGCAAAGGAGGCAAGGCCCGTACTGTAGGCCTTCCCCCAGATGCCTGCATGGCTCTTGATCGATGGCTTGATAAGAGGACAAAGCTGAAGCTCAGCAACAAGGTGCCTATCTTCTGTACCCTGGATGGCGAGCCTATCAGTGATTCATATGTGAGGGCATTGATGAAGAGACTGCAGGAACGTGGAGGAATAGACAAGAGGGTTCACTTCCATGGTCTACGACACACTTGTGCTTGGGAACTTGCCAAACAGGGTGTACCCATGCCTATAATCCAGAAGGCTCTTGGGCATACATCCTTGCAGACTACGGACAGATATCTAAGTCATGTAGCACCCCATGATGTTATTGATGTAATGAGAAACAGATAGCTATCCTGATGAGAGGGAAAGAATGATTGGATTGAGATCTACTGATGGTGATCGGTCATTTCAGGTTTATGATGATGACATGCTTATTGGTCATATCCAGTTGCAGAGTGGTATGACAGGAGAGAAATATTTTGCATCGGTTGATAAGGATGGAGAAGAGGTTACAGCTGGGAAGGAGTTTAACAGCCCTAACGATGCTCTCAAGTGGATTGAGAACCAAAGATAAGACACTACCTACCCCACCTTTATTGTTAATCCATCTCTTACTGGTGACAATGATTAATGAGATGGCTTCATGAGACTCTTAAAGCCTGGATAATCGTCACAGCAATATAGCAAGATCTTTGTGTCATCAATGGGTCGTTTGATGAGACATGCAGTGTGGGGCTTCACATCGTCAAGAAGTTACTGAAAGTTGTGATGCCGGAGGTTCTGTCAGTTTTGGCAGTGCTCATTATCTCTGTGGGGACATATACAAGGTTTGAGAAGTTCAATCCACTTACCCTGCAACAATACCTCCTGATCTCTTATGTATGAACTGTCAAAACTGCCAAAACCTGAGAGACAGCATGCATCAAGATGGAGTATACTGGCTCTCTGTGTTCAGATATGTTAATATTCTAATGGCAATATGATCTGTAGGAGCTTCTTATACCTAAGGATAAAAACAAATGATCGCATTGAGATCTTATGCAAGTGATGGTTCGGTGTTTCAAGTCTACAATGATGACGAGCTCATTGGCCATATCCGCAGGCAAAGCAGCTTGCACGGCGATAAATATATGGCATCAATTGATATGAATGGTGAAGAAAAGAGCACTGGTAAGATATTTGATAGTCCTGATGAGGCTCTTCGCTGGATTGAGATAAAGCGATAAATCTTTTCTCTAGGCAACTTGATACCAGGGTCTGAGTAAAGATTATGGTTTCAAATGTTCAGTAATCATAAACCATTGCAGATAACGAAATCTATGGTTTTGAAAATCCCAACTCAGTTCGTTGCCTTTGACACAGGATCAACGAGTTATTAGCGATATTTTTTCAATAGTATTTCGTAACTTGCCATTCATACTGTACAGGAATAAGCTGTCGATAACGCAGCATATATGGAGGTGGTTTCATGAAGATTCAACATGTCCGAAATGCATGCATGATCATTCATTACAATGAGCATAGAATTTTAGTAGATCCCTGCCTCAACTCAAAAGGCAGCTTGCCGCCATATACCCTTTTTCGTAAGAGGCCTAGGCTTAACCCCATTGTTGATTTACCCCCGAATGCGGAATCCATGTTGTCTAAAATAACATCCGGACTTATTACACATTGCCGTTATGGACATTTTGATCATCTTGATAAATCAGGAATTCGCCTGTTGGCGCAAAAACAAGTCCCTGTATATTGTAACTCCCTTGATGAACCGTCTCTGAGGCGACGCCACCTCAATACAATGCCCCTTACAATGAATCAGAGAAGTCAATTCCTCACGGGAAGTATTACCACCTTTCCTACTGCACATGGACACGGTTTAGAAGGTGTACTCATGAGACCCGGAGCAGGATATTTAATTGAACTGCCAGGGGATAAATCTATTTATATCAGTGGTGATACTGTTATGACTCAAACTGTCAAGCATGTACTCAATGACCTTCGGCCTGATATTTCCATATTAAATGCAGGAACAGCAATCCTTGATTTTGGAAGACCCATTCTTATGCCGCTCAATGAGCAGTTGGATTTTATAAGAACCGCACCAGGTAAGGTCATTGCCGTGCATCTGGATGCTTTTAATCATTGTTTAACAACTCGTGATATACTCAGAGATGCTGTTTCAAAAGAAGGGTTGTCCAGCAAAGTGATGATCCCGGAAGATGGAGAATTAATAGAGTTATAAACTTGGCTATCAAAGTACTCCAACGGACGTGGTGGTGGCGCATAGTTGAGATTTGGCTTCACCCCATATGACTATCTCTTCGATTTCATCTTGGTTTTGAGATGGCCGAAAACCGATGGTCTTGGTTTCAGATCTATGGTATTCAGGCTACAAGCTCAAAGTGTCAGCTCTGACATGAACTCATCTGTTTTTAAGGCCTCGTGGAACCAGCTATTTTTATTGCATAATCAATGGCTCATGATCTGAGTTTGGCGTCAGCAATTTATCAAATTAATCATCTTGGACAGCACGACCATCTTTGTGCGCACGTAAAAATTGATGTGCTCAACCAGATTTAATCTACTAAACCGGGCGTCTGGCCCAGACGATCCCGCGCGATTCGCTGAACTGGCTGATGGTCATAGAACATCCCTTCTAATGATATGGACGTCTTGCCATACCCCTTTCCCCGCATAACGGCCATGATCTTAGCCGTCATGGTTGTTCGATCCCCTTCCGGGTTTCCTGCGCGTAGCGGACTCACCTAGATAGCCCTGTTCCTTCCCCTACCGAAGAAGTTCCTCACCTGCTCGGCAAAAGTCTCATAGGTCTCTTTCGTGGTATATCTGAATGTGTAGCCGGCATCCTTTATCTTCTTGTTGCCGGCGAGCCATGGATATCTCATGAGCGCCATGGGACCGCTCGGGAACTCAGTCAGGAAAGAAAGATTCATCTTCCAGGCCAGGTCGGTGGCGGGGCTCAAGAGGAACGGCGGAAGAGGCAGATAGATCCCCCTGGTCATGGCGACCATCTCCTTGAAGGTCATGGTGTCGTCCCCGGCGAGGTTGAAGGCTCCGTTCAGGTTGTTGCTCAGAAGAAAATAGATGCTGTCGGCCACATCGTCCTCATGGACAAACTGGAATGGCTTCATGTCGCTTGGGAGCATGACGATCTTCTTCATCAGGTGTCTGCCCAGAGGGTTTTTGTAGAAATGAGGGCCGCAGACAAAGCATGGCCTGATCACCGTGTAGTTCACCTCGGGATGTTTTTTACCTGAATTCCTTCACGATGGTGTTTTCAAGCAATGCCTTGTTCTTCCCGTACGATAAATCATCGTTGCCCCTTAAGGGGAGGTCTTCCGTAAGCAGTGCGGGATTGTCCCTGTGACTGCCATATGCCGTGGTTGAAGACATCTGCATGACATTCTTGATGCCGAGCTTTTCGCATGCATTATGAAAATTGATGGTGCCTTTCAGATCGATGTCATCAAGAAGGTTGTTATCATGAATAACGCTTATCACGAAGGCTGCATGGACTGCCCAGTCGATCTTGTACCTGGACATGACCGGGGTCATGTCATCGCGCACATCGTGCTTGATAAAGATCATCTTGTCCCGGTGGCAGGGGGGGTCAAAGATATCGATGCCGATGATTTCCCCGATGTCCTCCCGGCTGCTGAAGCGCTCCACGATCCTCTGCCCGACGTAGCCGGACACGCCAGTTATGAATACGTTCTTCTTTTCTTTTCGTTGCTCACACATGATATTCCTACCTCCGGTTCACTGTTTATGCTGCTCATCTCAATCTTCCAGCCGAAGCCTCATTTTCTTAGAGCTTTCTAACTGGTCCTCATTCTCACAATGGGCTTGACCACAAATTTAGGGAGGTATTCCGAGAGCCTGTGGGCGAGGAATTTACCACCATGTTCGAGAGATCGTGGGGCAGATATTTGACGATACCCAAGTGAGTGATCTTGTTCAGTAGCCCGGGCACATACCGGGGTTTACCTTTCAGGAAGGCCGGAAAAGCCCCTTTGAGCATTTCATCCACATGCAGGTAACTGGTGAGAATGGGGATGAAATCCAGGGGTATGCCCGCATCCTCCATGAGCGCCGTCCGGGTAAAGAGCGGGTTTATAGCTGAAATAACAACCCTGCTCCTTCGGGGAAGCTCCATCCGCATGGCCTCTGTGAAACTCTGCGTATATGCCTTGGTAGCAGCATATACGGACATCATGCGAACCGGCTGGAAGCAGGATGCCGAGGAAACGTTCAGTATGGCCCCTTCATTCCGCTCGATCATTTTGGGTAGGAAAAGCCTGCTCAGCTTCGTATATGCGATGACGTTGAGCAGAATCATCCTTTCCAGTTTGTCCATGGGCATGTCGGCTGTCTGGCCGAACCAGCAGATCCCCGCATTGTTCACCAGGGTATGGATTTCCCCGACAGATGCAATAACCTCTGCATGGAGCTTTTCCGGTCCATCGGGGGAGGTGAGGTCACCTTAGAAGGTCCAGACAGTAATGCCGTAGTCCTTCCGAAGTTCTTCTGCCAAACCCTCCAGCCGGTCTTTCTCCCCGGGAAGATCGGCCAGAACCAGATGCGCTCCTTCACGGGCGAAGCACAGGGACAAACCCTTGCCGATGCCCATGGAAGAGCCGGTTATGAGCACTCTCTTTCCTTTATAGCTGATCATAGTTCTTCTCCTTATTTGATCTCTGAGTCGCTATGGCATCGCAAGTCCATGAGCTGCCCGGGAGGGCATACAATTTCTTATGCCTCCCTCTGAACTGTACCCTTAGCAACGTCCTTGGTCTTCACTAGGAAGAGTGCGTAAAGGATCGAGAATACGAAATCACCCAAACAAAGGAGCATCGCGAGAAGGGTAATGATCTTTTTGGGGAAATAGAAGAGCGCCGTGATGAAAACTGCCATCTTGCCTAGGATACCCATCCATACGATCCCCCTGTTCTTTTCAGGGTCTTGGGAGACAAAATAATAGCCGATGCCATAAACGAAGATGAGAGCCCAGGCCAGCCTGAGAGCAAAGGTTGTGGCCCCATAGGTGATCACGGTTTTGAAACCGAAGACGAGCTTGTTTATGAACCCAGGCAGCAACAGGGCGCTGCCACCGATAGACAGGTTCCAGAGGGCGCCGATCAGAAACAGTTTCGAGTATTTTTCTTTTGTCAGCTGGTCCATGATAATCTCCTTTGATTGTTATTTCATGGTCCTGTATGATCTTACCTTCACCATACCTGCCTTCACTGATGAAGTTCCTCTTATTCGTAATGAGCTCAATAGTCGCCAGCTAACTATTTTCAAACCTTCTCGAGGATATGAATGGTCATGGCTGCCTCTTCCACACCTAGATTCCCGCCTCCATTTTCCGTCAATCCAATGCGGGCTCCCTCGACCTGCCGTTTCCCAGCCTCTCCCCGGAGCTGCTCCACAACTTCGTGAATCTGAGCCAGGCCCGACGCACCGATGGGATGTCCTCTGCACTCCAGCCCGCCGCTGGTGTTTACCGGGATCCTGCCGCCCAGGGTTGTCACCCCGGTCTCCGCCAGTATCCCACCCTCACCGATGGGACAGAAGCCCATAGCCTCACACTGGTGAAGTTCCCCATAGGCGGTCGCATCGTGAAGTTCCGCCAGATCGATGTCTTGCGGTCCTAACCCAGATATTTTATATGCCTTCTTGGAAAGTCGTTCTCCTATGTCCACACCATCAAGGCCCCTGTTTGTACCAGAACCCAACACCGATGCCCTGATCCTGACGGGTCTTGCATCTTTAAGTTTCTTGAGGAAGCCCTTGGAGCAGATGATGGCTGCAGCGGCACCGTCCCCCACAGGAGCGCACATGGGCACCGTAAGAGGATACGTGACCGGACGTGCATTCATGACCTCATCCACGCTCATAGTCTCCTGGTACTGGGCCTTTGGATTCAGCGAGCCGTGGAAGTGGTTCTTGGAACAGATAATAGCAAGTTGTTTCTTGGTGGACCCATATTTCTTCATGTGCCACCTGGCACCCATGGCATAGGCATCCATGAAAATACTCCTGCCCTCACCTGGGGGTGTCTCGCCGTCTGGAACCTTAAAATCAAGATTTTTTGTGATTTCCTGAAACATGTTGATCTGCTTCTCAAAGTTCTCGACATCCATGCAGGTGGCATAAGAGCTTAGAGAAAGAGCCTTATTGGGATGAGTGATCTTCTCGGATCCAAGGGCAAGCACCACATCGTACATTCCTGCTCTGATGGCGGTATACCCCAGATGCATGGCCGTCGAGGCCCCAGCACACGCATTCTCGCAGTTGACGATAGGTATGCCCATCATCCCGGTGTCCCACAGCATAACTTCACCGCGTATGGAGTGCTGGTTGGAGAACATACCCCAGAACGTATTGGATACAAAAGCAGCCTGGACTGCATCTTTCTTCAATCCAGCGTCATTCAGGACAAGCTCCAAGGCCTCCTTGGCCATGCCTCTGACCGATCCGTCGAGGTACTTGCCGAACCGGATCATCCCAACTCCAATGATGTATACATCATTCATTCTCTTGCTCCTTTCAGTGCTTTTGTCTCCTTGGTTCTATTTGCTCCGAGCATCTAACTAATAAATGCATGGGTTTCTACCCCCATGCGAACCATGGAGGACACATGCCTTATATGCCGCCACCCCGTCAGATTTCCTATGTCTTTAAAGCCTGTAGACGTTCGGGGCATCTTTGCGGAATTCATCCTTCAAGATGCGGTCGAGATTTTTTTCTGATGCCGATTTTGGAATCTCGTCTACCACCTGGATAAATGACGGTATTGAGTTCTTTTCAAGAGATGCTGACAGGGTCTTGGAGATCTTTTTTAAATCCAGTGTTTGACCAGGGACTGGGACAACAGCAGCGACGATATCGCTCTCTCCCGGTGCACCGGATTCTGCCGGAATCCCGTAAACGCACACGTCAGTTACTTCGGGCAGGTCTGCCAGAGCCTTTTCCACATACTCGGGCATGATGAAATCTCCGTGGCGCCTTAAGCCTCCGCCTTCCCTGAAGTCAAAGAAAAGCCACCCTTCCTTATCCTTGTGACACATGTCTCCCGACCTCAAGACACCGCCCCGGGTTTTCTCCTCGGACGCCTTTGCCTTGCCTAGGTATTCAACTTCAGCCTTGCCCTGTTTCGGGACGACGATAAGTTCACCGATTTCACCGGGTTCGCACTCGGAATCGTCCTGGTGGACAATCTTAATATCCATGACCCCTTCTATGGGCTTCCCGAAAGAACCGATGGGTCCGACGCCCGGAGGATTATGTGCAAACCCTCCTTCCACTGCGGCATACCACTCATGGATCTTCACGTTGAACCGCTTTTCAAAATCCACCCAGATACTGAGTGGTGTTCCTGCACTGATAACCTTGCGGACTGGGTTATCTGCGTCATCAGGCTTCCTAGGCTCGCTATAGAGGCCCATCATCATGCCGCCCAGCAACGAGAACGTGGTACAGCCGTGCTTCCGGCATATATCCCACAGCCTGCTCTTGGTGAACTTCCTACTGATGACCGAGGGGATTGAGAGCATAATGGAGGGCACCATGGTTACGGCCTGGGCGTTCCCATGGGTAAGGGAAAGGCCGGTGTAAAGTTTGTCGTCGCTATTGTACTGCCAGATCATCTCCGCCAACAGCTTGAACATGGGCCAGCGGTTGGCCTTGATGACAACACCCTTGGGGTCTCCGGTGGTACCTGATGTGTAAATAACCTCAAAGGCGGTGTTTATATCTCTGTTCCTGTCGTCAAACAATTGCACTTCAGGGCCTTTCAAAATCTCGTTCAGGGATGGGTATTGGGGCTGGAAAGGTTTTTCAAAACCCTCTTTGTAAACGACCCCGAGAACCTTCACTCCGGGCAGCCCATCAAGTGCCTTCTCAACATCCGGGGTAAACTCATTGGTAAAGATGATACCCTTGGAATTGGAATCCTTGATCTGGTAGCTCAGCTTGCTACCCTTTGACCGTGGGTCTATGGGAACCACGACAGAACCGATCAGAGATGCAGCAAGCAGGGTATAGAGAAATTCCGGATGGTTGCGCATGACTAGACTAAACCGGTCTCCTTTTCCGATTCCCGCATCCTTAAGCACCTTTGCTACCTTGCAGCCGTTCAGGAACAGATCACCATAGGTGACAACCTCTTCAGCAAAGTTTTCTCCGTTTTCAAAAATTGTTATAGGATAATCAGGCATCTTTTCAAACTTCGCTACGACTTCATCTGAAAACAGTCCGGCTACAAAATCTCCAGACATAATCCCTCCTTTTCATCTAGCTATTTTACAGACCCATGTTGAATGTACGATCAACCATCCAGGCCATCATTTTCATTTGTTTCGGTATGTCCCTCTCCTTCGACCCATTCTCCCTTTAGGGCCTAGCAATCCCAGGCCCCGAAGGGAGGGAATCCATCATGCGTAGTTGTTGAGAGCTCTTAATAGGTCCGTGGATAGGTCTCGATAATTTTATGCCCAGCAGCGATGGCCAGGGTATCATTGGAGCCGTCCTCGATCAGTGTCGCCCGTGCATCCCTAAACAGCTTCTCGATGAGGTACTCCTTGGTCAGGCCATTCCCCCCGAAGATCTGGATAGCATCGTGGGTGTTCTGGAAGGCTGCATCGGTTCCTGTGACCTTAGCCATGATCGAGTATTCCTCAGCCGGGGTTGAGGTGTTCTGGTTGTAACCAAAGGCTGCCCGGGCCAAAAGGCGGCTCATTTCGACCCTGCGGAGCATGTGGAAAAGAGCCATCTTGACGTGGGTATACTCAATGAGCGGCTTGCCGCCCTGTATACGCTCTTTTGCGTAAGCAAGAGCCTCATCAAAGGCTGCCCGAGCGATGCCGGTACCTAAATTTGCCATAAAAGCGGTGGTTGCGGAAAGGACTATCTCAAGCATCGGTTCAAAGGAATCCGGGTCTGCAATCATATAGTTCTTGGGTATGCGCACATTATCAAAGTAGATCTCGCCCTGGTTCAGGTCTCGCTGGCCCATCTTGTTGAGCGGTTTCCCTTTGGCCACTCCGGGAAGAGTCAAGGGCACAATGAAAATCCCGCTGCCGGCATGTCCCATGGATTGATCAACCATGGCAAACAACGCACAGTGAGTAGCGATCGTCGCTCCAGATACCCATGCGGACTTCTGACCGTTGATTACCCATTCGTCTTTCACCAATTTCGCCGTAATATTGGATTTAATCTTTGGATCTCTGAAGCTGGGGTATCCAGCCATTAAGGTATCAGAGCCATGATCAGGTTCAGTGATGCCCCAACAGCCCCTGATGCTTGCATCCGTGCATTCGCAGTAGGGAACGAGGATGTCATTGATCATGTCGTCTTCCGGGACAAGAGCTGCCGCAAACGCGTGAAAAGATGCAACTCCAAGTTGAACGGTAAGGCCGCTACTTCCCCAAGCCAGCTCTTCAATTATTATCGATTGCTGAAGGGTTGTTGCACCCAGGCCTCCATACGTATCCGGCAGAAGTATGGTGTGATATTTCAGCTCATAGGCCTTTTTCATGAAATCCCAAAAGGGCGATCCAGGGGCAATGACCTCTTCCGGGGTCATTTCATCAAGTTTTTTGGCAATGGGGCGCATCACCTCTTTAGCAAATTTGTGGGTGGCCTCTTTTATGGCAATATCTTCATCGCTGAGATTAAAATCCAGATCTAAATAATTACTCATGCTTACCTCCCTTTTATTGAGAAATAACCTATTTTTTCTTTTTATATCGGGCTTCTATCTGAGCGGAATATTTTACACAGATCTCAGGTATCTGCTCAAATAAGATCTTATCCATTGCATCCATCACTGCTTCGGAAAATCCAACATTCATGAACTCAGGCGGAGCCCACCAGTCATCCTTGGTCTTGTACATGGGGTTGCCTCCGCCCGCGAAGCCTGCGAACATGGTGGGCACGCTGCGGACCATGTCTGCCTTGTCCATTTCATAGCTCATGACCTTCTTTGTCTCTTCCCGGCTGTAATAGACCATGTCTCTGGCAGGTCCCAGTGCCAGGCCGAGTTTTACATTCGAATTGGGCAGGTAGCCCAGTGCCCCGAGTGCGAAACCTACCGACCCCATGATTCGGTTGTCGACCTTGTACTGCCAGGCCGAAGCGCAGGCCCAGTCGCAGGCAATGGCACAATCGAGTAACTTCCAGTTGCAGCAGGGACCTCCCAATTGGCCTCCGCCTGAGGTCTCTTTGGCATAGGCATTGAATTCTTTGCAGGTATTGAATCCGCATGCACCGCAGTTCCATGCCAGGTCGGAACGGTCGAGCTTTCCGCCGATGGCAATGATGATCGGTGACTCCCCTTTCTTGAGGCAGTTATTTATGGTCTCGTAATCCCACTGCACATACCGCATGAGGCCTGCCACCGGGGCCATTACCTCCAGGATAGGCTTCAGGTCTTCTCCCCAGATGATTTCGGCCTCGATCTCCGTCTTACCGGTAATTTGAGGGGCCTTGTGGATTGCCAAGACAATACTCTTGGCAACTTCTAGGATATGCTCCTGGAGGTATTCTTTACCAATTAGATGTCCCATTATTCGTCCTCCTTACCGGTCTTTTTTACCTTGGGGATCCATTTCCGGTAATCGAACCCGCGTATAATCCGAGCTGTCGAGTACATCTTACGTGCGCTATCCAGGACCTTATCCATATTGATCAGGTGATAGTCCACATTAACATCCACGTAGGGGTTCTTAGCTTTGGCTGCCACCGGTATGCCAACGACCATGCCAGAATTGGGGCAGTAGCCCAATTTCTGACCAGCGATCCCAATGCTGGCAAAGGGCCTTGCATCAACCATCAAGGTGTTTGCCGTCCACAGTGCACTGCCCACTGCATAACCCATGTCATCGACACGAGCCGAACAGAGCGGCCCATTGATCATGCGGGGCGAAGAACGGTCCGTAATATCAACCAGACCATACCTTTGTTTCTTCTTGTCATAGAAATACCCACAGTCCAGTGTCCCGCCGCATAAGCCGCAACCTGCATCCAATGGGGTTTCATGACACCGGGTGTTACCGATGAGAATGATCACGTCTGAGTCCCTAACCATTACCGCCTCATAAAGGAAGGGCTCCTCCCAGTTTTTATTGGTGTGGGCGATCTCTTCCACCTTGCGTGCCAGTGCCTCCAGTTCAGCCTGTCCGTAAATCAGGTGGGTTTCGATCTGGGGCACACCACCGGCAAAAGGAGCAGTCATGGCGGAATTGATCATCAACCGGGCGGCTTCAAGCACGCCTTTTTTTCTACGAATGTCCTGGGGCGACCAGAACGGCCAGTCGCTGATGAATTCTTCTCCCTCAAAATTGAGGTCTTCAACATATTTTTTCATCCCAATTCCCCTTTCACTAAGCTGCCTCTTTTCAGTTTGAAAACATCGGCAGCAATGTCTCTATTTGCAGAAGCCCCCCTTGTATAGGCGACTCTGCTCATAGTATCCTTATGGGTCTGCCCTGGAGATTCACATGGGCAGCTTGTATTTTTTAGCAATATCAGGATATTTCTTAAAGACAGGGCTAAGGAAGGGAAGGATCTTCAGTACCTTGGGAATCGGGCCTTTGGATTTGATTTTCTTCGTAGCAAGGGCAACAGGGAGGCTGATCTGCTTAAGCCAATACTTATGGGCAGTATCTCCGGAAAGCTCCATGGAGATAATGCCGGCCTTGTCTGCATCTTTTCCGGTTATAACACCGTCGGGACCGACCCAAATAAACCCTTCTGGCTCTTTCATGATGAACTTGATCGTTACTTCGTACTCCTTCAGTTTAGAGGCTAGCTCTGTTTCCTTGAGGGCATACTGAAAAACCTCCCCTAGGGCTTGGTACATTTCATCTGCATTCTTGAAAACCGACATGACATCCTCCTTTTTTGTAGTGGATTGTTATTTTAACGGAAACTTTGACATCCGCTTGAACCCCCACGTCATTTTTTTGCAAAGCAAATCTATCAAGTCAGCATATCATCTTGTTGGAGGACATCTTGTTGGAGGACATCTTGTTGGGTTACATCTTGTTGTAGAACATCTTGTTATATTATATATTTCGTTTTATAAAGCAATGAGTGTGCCAGATTTACAAGGATATTATTTAGTTAATGATTTCAAAGTTATGAAAATAAAAGCGATCATTGTATACTCGTGCCGGTCACTTGAGATGCACATGATATTTGCAGGACTGCAAATGAAACAGGAAGAAAATCGACAAAGAAACGCAATATCAGTCTATTGGATAATTCGCATCAGTGCGAATCATTGGCACGGATGCAAAACCATCATGTGAGAAGCTTGCTTTTCTTCTATAAAGAGTGGATAGATCGAGGCCGGAGACCTCAACGAATTCCTCATCAAGAACCCTACCGCCACATTCTTCGTAAGGGTTGAGGGAACATCCATGATCGATGCTGGGATTCACCCTGGAGATATACTGATCGTGGATAAATCTCTTGATCCGTTACCCAACAATATTGTGATTGCCGTGATTGGTGGAGAATTCTTGGTGAAGCGGCTGATTACTGAATGTGGCGTGAAGTACCTAGTGCCGGATAATCCTGCATTTGAGAGGATTGAGTTGCGGGAAGGTGATCAGGTCTAAGTTTGGGGTGTGGTTGTGTGGGTGGTGCATAAGTTGAGATAGGATAGGGTTCTTGTTGTAAGAGAATGGCTTAAATACAATTGCTCCTGGCAAGGATCGAACTTGCGACACCAGGATTAGGAATCTTCTCGATGTTTCTAGTAAGTCAGATTATTTAATAAGGAATGGGGGCTATGTGGGGGCAGTTTCGATAACCTCATCTTATTGGTAATAATAGAATCATCATAGAATGGCTTAATTACTTGAAGCCAGCGCGGGGGGTCGAACCCCGGACCTGCTGATTACGAATCAGCTGCTCTACCACTGAGCTACGCTGGCACAGGTGATGTTTTTTGCATACACATTGGGGAGTTGTCAATGATTTAGGAGCTGTCGGCTGTCAATTGTCGACAAAGAAACTGATAGCTGAAATCTCTTTAGAGTATCTGCCGCATGAACTGCTGTGCGCGCTCATGCGTAGGGCTCTTGAAAAAGTGCTCGGGAGAGCCTTCTTCAAGGATGACACCATAGTCCATGAAGATGACACGGTCGGCAACCTCTCGCGCAAAGCCCATCTCGTGGGTCACCACGATCATGGTCATGCCCTCCTTGGCCAGATTCACCATGACTTCGAGCACCTCGCCGATCATTTCCGGATCAAGCGCTGAAGTGGGCTCGTCAAAGAGCATGAGCTTGGGCTGCATGGCAAGCGCACGGGCGATTGCCACGCGCTGCTGCTGGCCGCCCGAGAGCTTTGTGGGGTAAACCCCTGACTTTTCCCTGATGCCCACCTTGTCGAGGAGCCTGTTGGCGACATCCAGGGCCTCGGCCTTGGAACGCTTGCGCACTACGGTCTGGGCAAGGGTGAGGTTTTCAAGAACTGTCTTGTGCGGGAAGACGTTGAACTGCTGGAACACCATTCCCACCTCTTCGCGGACCTTGTTGATATTGACAGTCTGGTCGTAGATATTGAAACCGTCGACAATGATAGTTCCCGCATTCACCTCTTCGAGACGGTTGATGGAGCGCAGCAGCGTGCTCTTGCCCGAACCCGACGGTCCGATGATGACAACCTTCTCGCCGTCGTAAACATCGAGCGACACGTTGTCCAGTGCCTTGAGCGCGCCAAAGTACTTGGTGACGCCCTTCATCTCCACCATCTTCCTGCGGCCTTCAGTCTGCACTGATCTTTTCCTCCATGATGCTGATGAGCTTCGAGAAGAACAGGGTGATCATGAGGTATACAAGCGCCACCATGGTATAGGTCTCAAAATAGGCAAAACTCTGGGCCGCATACTCACGGCCCCTGCGCAGCAGGTCGGCTACGGCCAGGATGGACACGAGCGAGGAGTCTTTCAGCAGGGCTACGAATTCGTTGCCTACAGGAGGCAAGATGGTCTTGACCGCCTGCGGCAGGATGACATGGTACATGGACTGCGCAGGTGTCATACCCAGAGAGCGCGCTGCCTCGGTCTGCCCCTTGGGGATGGACTGGATGCCTGCCCGGAAGATCTCGCCCATGTAAGCCCCGTAACAGATGGACATGGCCAGCACGGCACTCGGCAAAGGCGGCATCTGGATGATGCGGCCCAACGCAAAGTAGATATAAAAAAGCTGTACCAGCAGCGGGATGCCCCTGATCACCTCAACATACAGCGAAGCGATGCCGTTGATTATCGGGTTTTTGGAGATCCTGCCGAGTCCGGTGAACAAACCGATCACGAGCGCAAGGAGTATGGACATCACTGTCACCTCGAAGGTGATCAGGATACCGTCCGGCACGAACTGGATGATCTCGAGGTATGCCCCCCTTTTTACGAAAACAAGGAAGGCAATGATAGCAATGGAACCGAAGAAGGCAACCCGCCACGCGGTGAAGAGGCCGACATCCTCTTTTGAGGGGATGGCGGCCCCGTCTCCAACGTCTATTAATACCTTCTTGGGTACTTCTATCTTTTTCTTCTTTTTGAAGCCTATCTCAGCCACTTCTTTTCAATCTCTTTGTCTAAGCCTTTTTTCTGTACTGCCTTGATGCCTTTGTTGAGAAGGTCGAGCAACTGCTTGTCGCCCTTTTTAACAACGATCCCGTACTGTTCCTTGGTGAAAGGCTCGCCAACGATCATGAACTTGGCCTTGTACTCTGCCCTCTGCAATGCATAGTCAGCTGCAACAGGCGTGTCGCACACTACGCCTTCGATCCTGCCCGCAGCCATATCTTCAAAGGCCAGGCCGATCTCGTCATAGCTCTTGAGCTCAACGGCTTTGTCTTTCTGCACTTCCATGGCTCCGGTGGTGCCTATCTGTGCCCCTATCTTTTTGCCTTTCAGGTCAGCGACCTTCTTAACGCCCTTTGTGGTCTTGGGGACTACAAGCACCTGACCTGCATTGATGTAAGGCAAAGAAAAGTCGTACTTCTTCTTGCGCTCATCCGTAATGGTGACCGAGGAGATGATGGCGTTATACTTGCCAAGTTCAAGTCCGCCAAATATGCCGTCCCAGGCGGTATTCTTGAACTCCACCTTGAATCCTGCCTCTTTGGCTACGGCATTCATGAAGTCTATGTCAAACCCGACGATATTTTTATTCGCATCGAGTATCTCCATAGGAGGCCAGGTGGCATCTGTTGCCACAACAATAGTTTTCACCGGGGCCGCTGACCAGAGAACAGATGGTGCAACTGCCACAACTAACAACCCGAGAACAAAACACACTGCGACGGTAAGACTGAGGCGCCTCATAGTTTTTCCCCCTCACATAATTTTTGGTTCGCTTGCAGTAGCTAGAAAATTACTATTCTTAGTGAGTACCATAAAATAAAGATAACGTCCATAGCCTTACAAAAGACTTTCCATGCATTTGACTTGACATCTTAACTCTGAGGTCATATTCTTCCAGCATTAAATGTATTTATGTATCCCTTTCAAGGAGTTAGTTGGGAAACATGGCAAAAACATCAGATAAAAGAAGAGAAGCGACAAAGGAAAAGATCATTGAGGCTGCCTGTGAGCTTTTCAGCAAATACGGATATCATAACACCCAGGTCATGGACATCGTCAAGGCTGTGGGCATGTCTGCCGGCACCTTTTATAACCACTTCAAAGACAAGCGTGATCTATTCGAGCATATCACCATAGAAAGCCTGGAGACCTTGCGTGTTACGGTCAAGAACCTCCGTGACCCCGTAGACATCTGGAACCCCGAGGCAAGGGCCATTATCCTCCAAGCGACATTCAACGCTGTTTTTGACTATGTTGACAGCAATCCCCAGCAGATACTCATGCTCCTGCGCGTCAGCTTCGGCGTGGATGAGGAGCTGGACAGCAGTGTATGGGATTACTTCCGGGGCTTTGCCCAGGACGCAGGTGAAGATATCCAGCGCTGGAGTGATGAGGGGGTCATCGAGGGAATAGACCCCATGCTCTTCGGAACTGCTGCCAGTGGTATGACCCTTCAATTGGTCCATGCGTATCTTGTTGAGAAGAGGCTCACGCGCGAGCAGATCATTCCAAACCTTATCAAGATGATCCTGGCCATGTTTGAGGCTTATCTGACCGAAGATGGAAGGAAGGCCCTGGAAATCACACGGCAGCAGAACGCCAATGCCTCTTTAGCTTAAGTGTAATCTTATTGAAATTTCTATTTTGAATAGATCCAACACCTGGAAACACAATCTTCGTAAAATAATTTATTTTTTACTTCCCTTGACAAACGAGTAATGATAATTACTATTCAGGATAGTGAATCTTCATTACCGGTGGTCACCTTTTCCAACTTCTCCACCGAGTAAAAGGTAAGTCACTGTTTATTTGATTGATCTTAAAGAGGCACCTGGTTGCCTCAGGGAGGGTTTTGTGCGGGGACATAGCCGTTCTGCCATTTTTTTCCGTGAGCAAACCACCCAAGCAAATACTACCTTATCGCAGCATCACTACGTGGAGGAACTATGAGCAGGAGTGTGGATGACCTTTTTGTGTATCCGGGGCAGGCAATTGATGAAGAAAGCGCCAGCGTAATCCGCCTTGTCAGGCAGTGGGCTGACAAAGAGATCATCTCCAAGCGGATGGAATACCGGGAGAACTACGACAAGCTCTTCGAAGAAAAAAGAAAGAAGCTTAACCTTGACATTGGCCTCCAGAAACTTGTTATACCTGCGGATCTCGGTGGTTTTGGGTGGAACAGCCTTTCCAATGTACCGGGGATGCTCTCCATCCTTACCGAGATCGGCAGGGCCGATGCTGCACTCGGTGTGCTCTCTGCAGCAACATACACTGCACTTGCCATGATCGGCATGGAACACCGCCCTAACAAGAAGCTTGCCTCTGCAATTGCCCTTACTTATTCCGGCAGTACTATCAGAACCCCCTGCCCTATTCTTCCCGGGCCCGGTATTGCAGGTACCACGCATCCATTATTCAAAGGCAGGGCAATCCTTGCCGAGGCAAAGGAAGCAAAGGATGGATATATCATCAGTGGCACCAGCCTCAGGCCTCTGTTTGCCGGCGCCATGGCCGATCTCTACTGTGTCGTGTGTGACGGAAAAAAGGGCAAGCCCTGCATCGCCTTTGTCCCGGCGGATGCACCAGGGGTAACACGGAACTCACCGCTTCTGACAACCGGTCTGAATGCCTGCATAAACACAGATGTTACCTTCCATGAAGTTAAAGTCCCCAGGGATAACGTCATGGAAGAAGACGGCCTTGTAGAGGAGTTCTATATCTGGCTCAACCTGTTCCTGGGCGGTGTAAGCGTTGGTGCTGCTCTTAACTTCTTCGAGCTGATCTGTGACTGGGGAGATACACGGGTAATCAAGGGCGGCACCTCCCTGAAGGAAAATCCCCTGTGCGCATCAGTACTGGCAGATGTTGCTGAGGAGATTGCAGTGGCTAAGCTGCTGCTCTTCGACCTTGCGCGGATCATTTCCAGGCCGGAAGATATGTCAGCCGGCAGCATAACAAGGACCTTCACCTTTGCCGAGATGATTGGAAGCCGGGCTCAACAGGGCATTCTTCGTGCCATGAACCGCGGCCTGGAGCTCATGGGTTCGGCCGGCTACTCCAAGGAGTGGCACGTGGAAAAACACTGGAGGGACGTGAAGACCATACAGTCCGTACTCTGCGGCGTCGGAGCCGAGGCCCCGGTGAAGATGGACACTGCCCGATTCTTTTACAACTGCTCTGAGATCTAGGGAGGAAATCATGAACCATTTTGATGAATTTTCACGCCCCGAGGAATACATATCCCCCTTTGACAAGCACTTCAGACGGGTCATCAGAAAAACCCTCGATGAATGCGTCATGCCCCATCGCCGCAAGTTCGACGAGGACTGGAAAGACCACCACCTCATCGAACCGGCATTTGATAAGTTGATGGGCGAGATCGGCCTGCAGAAGGGCCTCTTTCCCCTGGAATACGGCGGGTGGGGATTGGCCAAGTCCGATTATATCTTCAGGTTTGGATATCATGGCCTGCGAAGAACTGGGCAGGGCCGATACCGGCATGGCAGTAGCCCTTGGGGTAACCTTCTGGCCGCTGCTCGTCATCATCGGTTGAACCCTATGTGAACGAGCGTCTCCTTGCCGAATTCGCGCCCATGTTCTGCAACACCAGAAAGGCGGTCTTTGCAGCCAATGCCATGACAGAACCCCAGGGCGGGGCTGATATTGAAAACCTTGGCCTGCTGGGGGGCAGGACCATCCGCACCACGGCCCGGCTTGAAGGTGATGAGTGGGTGATCAACGGCCACAAGCTCTGGCCCACCAACTCGGGCGGAGTGTCCAAGCTCTTCGGCGTTCCATGTACAACCAAGCTTGGCTCCAGCGACCCTAAGGATTTTGCCTTTATCTTTGTGCCTGCCGACCTGCCGGGTGTTACCCAGGGCGGGCCCTATGAAAAGGCGGGCATGGCTGCGGACAAGAACGGCGACATCTGGTTCGAGGATGTACGGGTCCCCAGCTGGTACCGAGCCCACGGACCGGGAAAGGATGCCGAGGCCTTCTACCAGCTCATTTCCTTCGGACAGGTCATGAGCATGGCCTTCCTCACCGGCGCCATGCTGAACCTGTATGAGCGGCTCTATGAATTTGTGTCCACGCGCACCTACAATAACCGTCCGCTCAAGGAAAACGACGCCATCGCCGCCATTATCGGCCGCATTGCAGGCGATATCGATATCTGCAGGATCCTGGGATATGAGGCGGCCATGATCGGAGACCGCAGGAACAAGCCATATGGCAGACCCCTTGTCTCGGAAGACCTGGTGGGAAGAATCCGTAACATGAAAGACTTCGTGTCCGACCGTGCAGTGGATTGCTTCGGCAAGGCCATGGATGTGCTGGGCCTTTATGGGGCTGACCGCGATTGGGACATTGAAAAGCACTGGCGGGATATCAAGATTATACAACTATGGATGGGCGGCAAGCAGCTCTGCCAGATGGAGTCTGCCCGTTATTTCTTCAACTGCAAAACGTTGTAAGGGAGCGGTCATGGAAGAAAGATCGAACATGGGTTATATCGAAACCAGGAGCCGTATCTTAGATGAGCTGCTTGAAAAGACGGCCTTCAAGGATAGCCTGCGCCTCTTTCTGAAAAACATCGACCCGAACAGCTGCGTTGAACTCGTACGCACATTGCTTGGCAAGGATATCGAGGTCCCACTGGCCTTGACAGGGGCCCTGCCTGTTATTGCAAACTGCTTCATCAGGGCAGGTCATGAGCTCATCGTCCAGGTCCGGGATAAATTCTCGCCTGAGCTGCTTGCCAGCTTAGTAGAATCACTCCTGGACGAGATCGACAAGGATACACTGGCACAGCTGATCGCAGAAAGCAGGGCACTGGGCAATGATCTGGCCCCGGTCTTCCTTGCAGCATGGAAGGTGGTCGAACACAAGACAGCCCAGTCCCGGGAGGACGTATAATGCAGAGCGAACCTTTTATCCAGCACAACTCCGGCATCATAAAAGCCCTCATGCGTTCACCACTGTTCAAGGACATCCTCAGGACAAACCTGAACGAGATGGACCCGAAATCAGGCGGCTCTGCAATCAGGACTCTCATGGGCGAAGACCCGGAGGTATTCTTCGGCCTCGTCAGCTCGCTGCCGACGTTTATAAACAACCTCATGAAGGCCTCTACCGAACTCGCCATCCAGCTTAAAGACAAGTATCCACCCGAGATGCTCAAATCATTCCTCATGAGCCTGGCCGAGGATATCGACAAGGATGCAGCCAGACAATGCGGCAAGGCATGGACGGAGCTTCTCTCTTCCCTGTGGGGTGCATCACCTGAGATCAGGCAGGCTGCAACAGGTTTCATCCTCTCTTCGGGCCCCAAGATAAAGGCAGGGGCCATCAACGGCCTTGCACGGTTCGTCAACACAGTAACCCGTAGCAATCCGCAGACCTTCAGCACCTTCATCGCTTCAGTGCTCAGGAACATCGATGGCCCGGAGGTCAGCAAGGCAACCCTTACCCTGACCGGGGCATTCCTTGACCAGAAGTGGCATCTCGCCTCGTGGGTATGGCAGCTCGTAAAAGGCAGGGTTCGCAAAAGATTGAACAAGCTGTAGGAGTGGCTTTAGCCGCGATGGAGAAAATCACAGAGACGGCTTAAAGCTGCCGCCTTTACCGATCGCGCCTGAAGGCGCTCCTACACAATAAAGAGTGATCGGCGCAGCAAAAAGTGATCGGCGAGGAAATGAAAAAGATGGCTAGTCTTATAGAGAAAAAACGACAGTACACACGGGACATGATCATCGAGGCGGCTGAGGAGCTTTTCAGCCAGCACGGATACCACAACACCCAGATCATGGACATCGTCAAGTCCGTGGGCATGTCGGCCGGAACATTCTATAATTACTTCAAGGATAAGCGAGACCTGTTCGAGCAGATCACCAGCCATAACCTGGAGGAACTCCGCTTCCGCATCAAAAAACTCAGGGAGCCGGTAAACATCTGGGACCATGGTGACAGGGTGGACAAGCTCAACCAGAGCTATGGCGCTTACTTCGACTACATAACCACACACCGCCAGCAGTTTCTCATGGTGCTCCGCGGCAGCTTCGGTGTGGACGAAGAAATGGACAACACCATCTGGAAACATTACAGCGACATCGCCTTGGACCTTGCCGAAGACATTCAGAACTGGCTGGATATGGGCGTCATAGAAGGCGTCGATCCGGTTACCATGGCCTATGCCGTGGTGGGCATGACCATGCATCTCGGCCATAGCTTCCTCATGGAGGAAAAATTCACCCGTGAAAAGGCGATTGCTACCCTGACCACCATGAGCCATCTCATGTTCGAAACCCATATGACCCAGGCAGGAAGAAAGGCCCTTGAAGATCTGCAGAAAAACAAAACGGAGGTTTAAGGGATGAAGAACACTGACCATCAGGCGGCCTGCAATCAGGCCCTGGCCCGCATCATCGGCAGGAGCATAAGATCGTCGGGCTCCAGGACATTGATTGCCGAGATTGTGAAGGAATCCATCGGCAACTGGGCCAAAGACAGCAATTTGAAGAAAAAGATTGCTGCCCCTGCCCTGTGGGTAGCCTCCAGGCTGGGTAAACCGGGAACGGACGGACAGGATGCAGGCACGGCAGCCGATATGGGGACCCTCCTGACCGAACTGGCCCGGAAGGTCAATGTAGCTCGAAAAGTTGACCAGCCATGCCAGACCGGTACGAATGGAGCATCCATCGACGCCTTCCTCAGAAACACCGATTTTGGCGAGATCCTTGAGATGGTGGAAGGGGCCGATCCCCATGTGATCGAGGGCATCCGCACCTTCAATGAACAGCTCTGGAAGTACCCGGCAAAGGTAGGTTCACTGGCTATGGCCGCCAATGCGCTCCTCAACACCTCCATCAAAGCCACCTGTGAAGCCCTGAAGCCCATCGACGAACAGTTCAGCCCGGATCTCCTGGCAGACCTCCTGCTTTCGACCGTGAGGGAAATCAAAGGAGCGAATGTGGCCATGCTCGTCAATACCGTGTGCGAGCTCATCAGGAGGATCCACACCGGCAGCCTCCGGCTGGGCAAAGGTGGCAGGCCGCTATTTCAGATGTATCTCGCCGGCCTCCTGAATGACTGCTTCCCCGTGATAAAACCCGACCTTCTGAAAAAGGCCCGGATCGCGCTGGCCGAGGACACAGAGGCCTATGCCAATGCCCTGTCGGATGCAATGAAAGCCAATCCCTCCATTCTCCTGTCTATCCTGTCCTCCATGGGCGCGGTCAGAAGCTCCCGGGCACGGGCACTGTCCAGGAAGCTCAGGTCCGTGGAAGAGGCCGATCAGGCTGGACTGGATGCTGCCGTGTCCGAAAGCGTGTCGGATTTCGACACCTATGAGGTTGCCGGGCTGATAAATACCGCATGCAGCGTTCTGGAAAGGATCCATCAGGCCAGGCCGGATATCATGACCAGCCTGGCAGGCGGAATCGTGGATTCTGTGGATACGGAACAGGTAAAACGGATCTGCGCATGGCTGATCCCGGACCTGGTGGATGCCATCAGACCCCTTGTCCCGGTCATCATGCCGGAAATCATCAGAGGGCTTCATGATCTAACCAGCCCCCTGTACGCTGCCGCAGGGGGTGAGCAATGATCGATGTCATGAAAGAGATTGCAGGCACCCTGCACAATAGTTTTGTCAGAGAGTGGAAAGAGGCCGGCGGCAAGGTCGTGGGATACTCGTGCACCTTCATCCCCGAGGAAATCCTCCATGCGGCAGGGGTTCTGCCCTTCAGGCTGCGCGGTATCGGAACGACTTCGCTGTCCATCGGGGATTCCTACTATGGAGCGGTGAACTGCAGCGTGCCCAAGTGCATCCTACAGCTTGCCGGCCAGGGATCATACAATTTCCTCGACGGCTCCATCATCACGAACGGCTGCGACTCCATGCGCAGGCTCGATGAGTGCTGGCGGACCGCAGGCAAGGACTATCCCGGCACATTGCCGGACTACCACGAATATTTCGCTGTCCCCCACAAGTCGGTGGATTACAGTGTGGATTTTTATGAAGAAGAGCTGAGAAGAATGATTGGAACCCTTGAAAATCATTTCAAGGTCAAAATTTCAGACCAGGCCCTGAAAAAGTCCATCAAACTCTACAATACCGTGAGGAAGACACTCCGGAAGCTCGACGAGCTGAGATACCGCAGTGATGTGGCCATCTCGGGCGAAGACGCCATGGCTGTACTCATCGCTGCCCACGCGATCCCACCAGAGCGGTTCATGGGCTTGCTCGAAGAGATCATAGAAAAGCTCAAAGCAGCTACCTCCCTGTCGGATGGGAAGAAACGCCTCATGCTCATGGGGAGCGCCAGCGATGACCTTGATTTCATCAGGGTCATCGAGGATTCGGGGGCCATCGTGGTGGCGGATACCGTGTGCTTCGGTTCGCGCACATACAGCTCCCTTGTGGATGAGAAAGCAGACCCGGTCCACGCGTTATCTGCCCACTACCTGAACAACAGCATCTGCCCCCGCATGCTTGGGTATTACAAGAGCAGAAATGCATTCGTCACCGCTTTGATCAAGAAGGCAAAGGTTGACGGCGTCATCCTGCAGAACGTGCGCTTCTGCGACCTCCACGGCTCGGAAAACAGCATCTTCGAGCGGGACTTCGAGGCTCAAGGAATCCCCTGTCTGAAGCTGGAACGGGAGTACGGACCCCTTTCCGAGACCGGCAGGATAAGGATGCGCATCGATGCGTTCATGGAGAGAATATCGTGAGGACTGATGAAATTGCACGACCCCCTCTTCCCAATCCTCTCCCTCAAGGGCCGAGGAAGTTTAGATCCAGGAGGTTTTCATGTGTGAAGTAAATAAGATCGAGGTTGCAATGGAAGTGCTGGGCGAAATTGCCATGGACGACAGCAGGATGCTGGCGGAAAGACAGCGGGCCATCGATGCGCTCACCCTCTTCAAGGAATCATTGAAGATGCTGGAGCACATCGCCCGCAAAACTGAACTGGACGTCCTGAAGCAGCGTGCCGGGCTCTATATCCAGCGCATAAAAGCCGGGGCGCATATCAGCATGTCGGGAGTGTGAGAAAGGGGTCGCCATGAAAAGAGAAACGAAAGAATATAACTTCGACTGGATGCTCTGGTCCATGCTCGTCTCGGGGAGCAAGGTCATGGACGGGACGAGGAAGGAATACGATGCCCTTCTCCGTCTCATACCCCATTTCAGGGACGTCATCGATCTCCTCTTAAAGCAGGGGGAGACCGGCAAGCTCTTCATGAAGATGAGCGCAGAGTATCTCGATGACATCAAGACCGTGCACGAGAAGGGGAAGAAGCTCTGCTTCGGCACATTCGTTGCCTCCAAAGCCTTGTACTATGCCTTTGAGAACGTGGTGCCTGTATGGGCCGAGATCATGACCGTGCTGGCCACCATGATTTTCAGGAAGGGAACAGCTGAATACATGGACTTCTGCTGCGAGGCAGGGTTCACCGAGACATCGTGCTCCGCCCAGCGCGGATCGGTAGGCGCCTACCTGGCAGGCCTTGCGGAACGTCCGGATTTCCTCATCTGTGGGGCGTCCGGCATCTGTGATACCAATGCCAATGCCATGCAGTTCATGTCCTCATACCTCGATATCCCGCTCTTCCAGCTCACCTTCCCCTCAAAGCTGACTGGCAGGGATATCGACGAATACCAGCGCAAGGATTACCGGGCATTGATCTCCTTTATAGAAGAGCAGACAGGCTCTCGCCTGGACGAGAACAGACTCAGGTCAGTGCTTGAGGAGCACAAGCGGCAGGACACGATCATCAGCGAGATCTATGACCTGGTGAGGCTCAAGCCCTGCCCCATGCCGCCCATTTTCAACCTGTTCCTGTATGCAGGGAAGCTCCATATGCCGGGGAGAAAATCCTTCACAACCGTGCTCGAATCCATGCTGGCAGACGTGCGCAGGAATGCACAGGCAGGCAGGGCCGGGACCTCTTCCGGAAAGGAACGGGCACGGCTCCTCATGTGCTACATAGACCATTACACCACGGACGGCCGCTTCTGGCAATGGGTCGACGCTCAGGATATCAGCCTCATGCCCACGCTCATCTTCACCTTCTTCAACAAGGGCGTAAACTACGCTGAAGGCCGAGAAGACCAGACCTATGAGATCGATACCTCCACCATGGACACCATGCTCGACTCGCTGGCGGACATTAACTCGCACATGCCCATGGTCAAGCAGCTCAGGGGCCCGTATGACGCCGCAGGCCAATGGCGGGAGGACCTTTTCTTCATGACCAGGATCATGCAGCCCGATCTGGCGGTCTACCTCGGCAGCATGGGATGCCGTAACAGTTATGGGGTAAACAAGCTTATCGAGCGCGATGCCGAACGATCCGGCCTGCCCACCCTGCTCCTGTTCGCCGATGCCTTTGACGACAGGGTCGCCTCCTGGGATTTCTGCATGGACAAGATGAACGAGTTCATGCACGTGAGGGGGATCCTTGCATGATAACAGCTGGCTGCGATGTCGGTTCACTTACCACCAAGGCAGTTATCCTGAACGAGTCTCGGATACTCGGCCAGGCACTCATCAAGTCGACCTTCGATCCTGAAATATCGGCTGCCGAGGTTATGGAAAAAGCTCTTGCTTCAGCCCGGCTCACCATGGGCGATATCGGTTTCTGCGTGGGAACGGGATACGGCAGGGAGCGTATCGGCTTCGTAAAGAAGACCTTTTCCGAGATCACCTGCCATGCAAAGGGCGTCCACTTCCTGCACCCGTCCATCCGCACCATCATCGACGTGGGCGGCCAGGACTGCAAGGCAATTCGCCTGGATGCAAAAGGCGAGATCGAGAAATTCATCACCAACGACAAGTGCGCCTCCGGCACCGGCAGGTTCCTGGAGGTCATGGCTAAGCTCCTGGGCGTGGACCTTGAAGACCTGGGCAGAATTTCCGGCCAGGCAGCAGCCCCCATCACCCTTGCGGGGGCATGTACGGTATGGGCCCAGGCCGAGGTAGTAGTGCACCTCAACACAGGCAGGCCCAAGGCCGATGTGGCCGCCGGCATCAACGAGGCCATGGCATCACGTATCGCCATCCTGGCCAAGGCCGTGGGGATCGAGAAGGATGTATGCATGTCAGGCGGCGTGGCAAAGAATGCGGGGGTGATGGCAGCCATGGAAAAGCAGCTGGACCTCCCCATACGCAGGCTCAAGGTTGACCCCCAGCTGATGGGAGCCCTGGGCGCTGCGGTGATCGCCCGAGAAAAGGCAGGGGGAAAATGATGCTGACAGCAGGATGC
Source organism: uncultured delta proteobacterium (assembly GCA_963785235.1). Classification (GTDB taxonomy): domain Bacteria; phylum Desulfobacterota; class Desulfomonilia; order UBA1062; family UBA1062; genus MWEI01. The sequence goes on from CAWAUM010000005.1 coordinate 607,672, forward strand.
GACATCGGATCTTTGAGCGCCAAGGCAGTGATCATGGACGGTGAAAATATTATCGCCTCCCATGTTATTTTTGCAAAACCCGAACCGGAAGAGTCTGCCCATGCGGTCATGAGCAGCGCCCTGGACAAGGCCGGGCTGTCCATGGAAGACATCACCTATTGTGTGGGAACCGGCTATGGCAGGAATGCTATCCCCTTTGCCCAGGTAGCGGAGTCGGAGATCACCTGCCATGGGAAAGGCGGCCCAGTGGCTCAATCCCCAGGTCCGCATGGTGATAGACATAGGCGGCCAGGACGCCAAGGCCATCAGGGTCGATGAAACCGGCAAGGTGGTCCGCTATGCCTACAACGACCGGTGCGCATCCGGTACGGGCAGGTTCCTGGAGGTCATGGCGGGAGCCATGGGCATAAAGATCGATGCCATGGGCGAACTGTCTTCCCAGGCCAAGAACCCGGTACTGCTCTCGAACCAGTGCGTGGTCTTCGCCGAGACCGAAATCATCTCGCTCCTCAATGCTGGGAGGGACCTGCCCGACATCGTGGGTGGATTGCACCGGGCCCTGGCCCACCGGGTGGCATCCCTGGCCAGGAGCATCGACCTTGAAAGCGGAATTACCATGACCGGCGGCGTGGCAAAGAACCAGGGCATGTTCTTGGCGCTGGAAGAGGCACTCGGGATCAAGCTGATATCCCTGGATACGGACCCCCAGATCATCGGCGCCGTGGGGGCGGCACTCATGGCCCGGCAGGCTGTTATGGAGAAGGCATAAAAACGCTATGGAGCTCTTTACGGACACCATCTCCGGCGTACGCACCTTGCTTGCACAGACACCCGGCAGGAGGTCATGGCCTGCTGCCGGCGCATCAGCTTGGCCTGCCGGCGGCGGAAGAAACATCGTGATGAAGGAAGACATGGGACTTGAGTTGGGCAGTCCCCAGATGGAATCCCTGTCCTGCCTCCTGTGGACCCATGACCAGGCTGCAATCGAAGACGGGAGAATCACCCTGGTGGGACCGGATTTTCCGGAAAGCCAGGGCATGAGCCTCCCCTTCGGCAAGGTGGTGCTGGCCGCAGTGGATGGCTTCACCGAAGACAATGCCTATGATCAGCACAAGGACCTGGATTTTCTCCGGTACAGCATCGACCTGAAGGGCTTCATGATGAGATCCGTTTCCCAGTACATGAGGGAGTGGTGCAGGGTCAGCACGGTGGCCATCCGGGACGGCTTTTCCGTCCGGACCCTCGGCTCGGAGCTCATCCGGCTCTTTCACACCAAGCCCTTTGTGAAGGCCGTGGAGGTGATCTATCTCACCTCCAGTCCGGACGATGTGGTGAGGCTCAGGGAGATCACCTCCCCTGCGGAGAGGATTATCGGAGCCATGAACAAGATGGCAGCAGAGATGGATTTCGAATGTTCCTCCTGTGACTACCAGGATGTATGCGATGAGGCCGATGGACTCAAGGGCATGAGGGATAAGCTTATGGAAAAATCAAAAGAGACTCTGCATGGCTGACACAACAAAGGATATCTTCAGAGCGCTGAAGACCCTTGCTGGAGGGATTCCCCCCTCGCCCGCGTTGCTGCCGGATTTCCTTCTGGATGCTGCAGGGGGTTTATGCAGTGCCAGGGGGCGCATCAGCAGCCTTACAAATTTCGAGAGGATGCTGGTAACCCTGCGGCACAAGGAGCCTGACCATGTCCCGTGCTGCCCCATAATTTGCGGCGCAGGCAGACGGCTTATCGGAAACACCTACGCGGAATTCTGCGCCGACCCCATAATAGCTGCCGAGTCCTTCGTGGCCGGCTTCAATCTCATCGGCGGTGACGGTATAGTCGCGCTGGTTGACCTCTCAATAGAGGCCGCTGATTTCGGCCAGAGGCTTATTTACCCGGACAACTCCACCGCACATCCCGACTACGCAAACCCCGTGATCAAGAATATCCAAGGTTACCGGAAGCTCAAGCCAATAGATTTCAATCATGCCATACGCATGCAGGGGTATGCAAAAGCGCTGTCCATAATGGTTCGCCGGATAGGCTTGAAGGGATTTGTAGCAGGCTTTCTCTTCGGCCCGCTGGGTGTGCTCAACATGATGCGGGGGACACAGGAACTCTTCAAGGACTGTGTTACTAATCCGGAAGATGTCATGGCAGCGTGTGAGACCATCACGGGTGCGCTCATTGAATTTGCAGAAGCGCAATGCGACGCCGGGGTGGTTATGGTTGTAATCGACACCCTCTTTGCATCATGGAACGGGTTGTCCAAGGAGCTCTGGGAAAAGATCGAGGGGCCGTTTGCACGGGAAATCGCCTCGGCAGTCAGAAGAAAAGGTTGCCTGGTTGGGGTGCACAACTGCGGTCACGGGATATATTTCGATGCACAGATTCGAAGCATGGAACCCTGTGCAATAAGCTTCGCACACCTCCCGGACGACTGTTCGAGCCGTAAGGAGCTGAAGAAGCGCTATGGAGACCACATCGTGCTCATCGGCATGATTGACACCCCGCTGCTGACCCGCGGCACCCCTTACGATGTCATGACCGAATGCAGGAAACAGATCGATGACCTCGCTCCCGGCGGGGGTTATATCCTTTCACCCGGCTGCGAGTTCCCCCAGAATGCCCCCCTTGAAAATGCCTATGCCATGGTCAAGGCGGCAGAGCTGTATGGATGAAAAGAGGGACCCGGATGAGTAAGAGAGAAGTTGGACTTATGGAAAAAATTAAAGCAGCGGTAGCTGCTTACCAGGTGGATGAAACCGTGGCGCTGACGACCAGGGCAATGGATACCGGTCTTTCCATGAAAGAGGTGCGCCACGCCATCCTTGATGGTCTCAACACTCTCAGAAAGACTTTAATGTCGAATCATACCTCATTGCCCGAATTCCTCCTGTGTATTGACGCAGCAACACAGGGTCTGGCAAAACTCTCTGAATTCGGAGACACCGGAGATAAGGAGACTATGACCGTTGTTATAGGAGTTGTCGAGGGTGACCCTCACGATCTGGGCAAGAGCATAATTTCGGGGGTCTACAGGGCGTGCGGCTACAGGGTAGTTGACCTGGGTGTGCAGGTAAAGACAGTTGAGTTCGAGCGTGCGGTTGTAGAAAACAAGGCCGATATCCTGGCCCTGTCGGCCATGATGTCCACTACCATGGCCTGTATGCCGGACATAATCAGAACGATAAAACAGACGTGCCCCGAGACGGTTATCATGGTAGGCGGAGCCCCCCTGGACCGGCAACTGGCAGAAAAATACGGGGCGGATGGTTATGCGCAATCAGCGATCACTGTCCTCGAGGAGACAGAAACCGCCCTGGGAAAAAACACGAGAGGTATTGCATGACTGATACAAAGATTATCGCGCTGTGCGGCAAGGGGGGTGTCGGCAAGACCTCTATCTCGGCCCTCATGGTGAAGCTGCTGGCCTGCGGGAACGGGCGGAAGATCCTCGCCATAGATGCGGATCCGGCAGTGGGCCTGGCATCGGCCCTGGGCATTACAGTGAAAAAAACCGTAGACGACATCAGGAAGGGACTCATTGCAGACATCCGGAAAGGCGAGCCCCAGGGGAGCAAGGAGACGCTCAAGCTCCTGGACTATGAGGTCTTTGATGCCCTCCATGAACGTGACGGATATGCCCTTCTTGCCATCGGCAGGCCCGAGGATGAAGGATGCTTCTGCAAGGTGAACAACCTCCTCAAGGACATCATAGGTGATCTGGCCGGCAGGTTCGACATCGTGCTCATCGATGGCGAGGCCGGCATCGAGCAAATCAACAGGCGGGTGATGAAGACCGTGGATTACCTGGTTCTGGTGTCGGACACCTCGGTCAAGGGACTTGGCGTTGCAAATACAATAGCGCACGTTGCGAACGAGAAGAAGGCAGTGGACTTCAAGAGCATGGGGCTCGTTCTCAACAGGGTGAGAAACCAGACAGAGGTGGACGACATCAGGCGCAGAACAGACCTTGAAATGTACGGATGGCTCGACGACGATGACCTGATCAGATCGTTCGACTTCAGAGGCGACCCGCTTACCGGCATGCCTGAAAACTCACCTGCGCTCTTAAAGGTTGCATACATCCTGGAGAAGATCGGATTAATGCCATGAAAACGTCACATTGCCCATCATCAATGCGCTTGAAAGGAGGGCTTGGGTGAGATGAACATGCTGCTGGTGTACTTCTCCCAGACCGGTAATACACGCAAGGTTGCCGAGTCCATGGCAGAGGCCTTTCGTGATAAAGGGCACACGGTCCGCACCCTGTCCATGAAGGAGGCTCAGCCTGCGGATATCCTGAGCTGTGATGTGCTGGGCATGGGAACGCCTTGTTTTGAAAGCCAGGCCCCCACGCCGGTCAAGGACTTTCTCACTGCCTTGCCTCCACTTTATGGCAAACCCGCCTTTGTCTTTGCCACCTCGGGCGGATCTCCCGGAAGGGTTCTCTACGACTTGGCACACATCATACAGGGTAAAGGCGCATCGGTTCTCGCAGGTTTCATGGGGCGCGGCACGGTGCATCATCCTGCACCCTGCCTGATCGGCCGCATGCCTGGGCGCCCTAGTCACGAAGATCTGGAACGTGCCCACTCGTTCGCCCAGGCAGTGGACAGGCAACTGCAGGCCGGCGGTACAAGCGTTATACACGAAGGGGGAAAAGACCCCTTAAGCCTCAACTGGGGATTCTATGACCTGGTTTCCCTCATCGCGAAACCATACCTGCTGCGCATCCTCCTGCCTAAGCCCAAAATTGATCAGACCCTGTGCAATCAGTGCGGGATATGCGCCGACGAATGCCCGGTGCAGAGCATTACGCTGAATACCTTGCCGGTTCTGGATGGCCGGTGCATCCGGTGCTACCACTGCCAGAACATCTGCCCTCAGAAAGCCATAAGCTCGTCCTGGCTGCTGGGCAACGTCGTGATTTTTTCGCTTTACAATACGCTCTTTGCCCGCCTCTTTGGCGATGTTAAACCATCTTGAGCAGCAACTTGTATTCGGTGCCCAGCTGCGGGTTGCGCGCCATCATGTTGCCGGCCACCGAGGCGCCGGTGGCGATCACCTGCACCTGGCCGCGAGACGAAGGCCGAGACGGTGGCGTTGTTGTCCTCGAAGCGCTTGATGTCGGCGCTGGCCGGCGCGACCTTGGTGAGCTCCATGTCCTCGATGGCGCCGCGCGTCACGCCGACGATCTTGCCGGCCAGGTCGGCGAAGCGGCTTGATGCGGCAGCGCCTTGGCGGCGAACACCGCCTGGAAGAAGGGCGAGTAGGCGGCGGTGAAGTCGATCACCTTCTCGCGCTCGGGGTTCTTGCCCAGCGTGGAGATGACCAGGTCGGCCTTCTTGGTCTGCAGGTAGGGGATGCGGTTGGCGCTGGTCACCGGCACCAGCTCGACCTTGACGCCCAGCTTGGCGGCGATGTAGTTGGCCATGTCGATGTCCAGGCCCTGCGGCTTCAGGTCGGTGCCGACGAAGCCGTAGGGCGGGAAGTCGGTCGGGATGGCGATGGCTGACCGGCTTCCTGGCCATCACGTTCTTCAGCGAATCGTCGGACTTGGCGGCCGAGGTTGCCAGGCTGAAGGCGGCCACCAGGCCGGCCAGGGCGGAGAGGAGCTTGGATGTCATCGCAGGGGCACCGAGGGGAGTTGGAAGTGCCGCCAGATCCGCAAGTCGCATGCCACCCTGCGCGGCGTGCATCGCGCCGGCCGGCGCAAGGCTGGGTGCGTTGATCGCGGCGTCGCCGCGTCAGGTGCGGGGCGTGGTCGCCGCGCGCCGCCCGGCCTTGGGCGGCGCGGCGGCGGGTGTGGCCACCCGGAAAATGGCCTCGAAGTCGATCTCGCCGGCCCCGGCGGCCGGCGGCTGGATGCCCTGCTCGACATGGTCCAGGTGCTCCAGCATCAACCGTTCGGCGCGTCTCACGTCGCCCGCTTCGATCGCCGCCACGATGTCGGCATGCTCGTGCTCGGGGCAGGCGCTGCTGGCCAGCGCGTCGTACTGCGCGATGGCCAGGCTGGTGAGCGCCACCAGCCGGCGCAGACTGTCGCTGAACAGCCGGTTGTCGGTGATCTCGGCCAGCCGCACGTGGAAGTCGCCGGTCAGGCGCGCCAGCAGCGCGCGGTAGTTGGCCTCGCGCGCGGCCGCCTCGCTCTGCAGGTGGGCCCGCATCCACCGCCAGCGCCTGGCCGCCGAACTGGGTGCTGAGCTGCGCCGCCACCGCGCGTTCCAGCGCGCGCCGCACCGCGAACACGTCGCGCAGATCGCGCGGCGTCGGGCTGGCCACGAACGCGCCGCGGTTGGCGTGCAGCTCGATCACCAGTTCCTGGCTGAGCCGCTGCAGCACCTCGCGGATGCGCGGCGGCTGGCGAGGATGCGCCAGCCGCTGCTCGCTGAGCTTGGTGCCCGGTGCCAGCCGGCGCTCGCTGATCGCGGCGAAGATGCGCTCGTAGATGTCCTGGTTGCTCAGGCGCGGGGTCGCGATGGTGGTCGGTCGGTCAGCCATGGTCATCATCCACCGAGGTACAAACGCTTGATATGCTCGTCGTGCATCAGGTCGGCCGAGGGCCCTCCAGCGCCGACGCGGCCGGTCTCGAGCACATAGGCGTAGGTGCGAGATCGCCAGCGCCATGCGGGAGTTCTGCTCGACCAGGATGACGAGAGCCTTCGTCGCGGTTGATCGCCACCAGGCGCCGGGCGATCTCCCGCACCAGCTGCGGCGCGATGCCGAGCGAGGGCTCGTCGAGCAGCAGCAGCTTCGGCGCGCCATCAGCGCGCGGCCGATCGCCACCATCTGCTGCTCGCCGCCCGACAGGGTGCCGGCCTGCTGGTTACCGCTCCTTCAGCCGCGGGAAGCGCGCGAAGACCCTGTCCAGGTCGGCCGCGATCCCCGCCTTGTCGGTGCGCGTGTAGGCGCCCATCAGCAGGTTGTCCTTGACGATCATGTACGGGAAGACGTGGCGGCCCTCGGGCACCATGCGCGATGCCGCGCGCCACGATCTCGGCGGCCGGCAGCGCCCGTCGATCCGGTCGCCGTCGAAGCAGACTCGCCCCGGCTTGACCTGCCGCAGCCCGGTGATCGCGCGCAGGGTCGATGGTCTTGCCGGCGCCGTTCGCGCCGATCAGCGCGACGATCTGCCCTTCGGTCGAGCTGCGAACGACACGCCGCTGCAACGCGCGTCACCTTGTCGTAGCGCACCGCATGTTCTGGGCTTCGAAGTAATGCAGGGGTCTGCCGCTCACAGCCCGAGCGCCTCGTCTTCGCTGCCCAGATAGGCCTCGATCACCTCGGGTTGGCGCTGGATCTCGGCCGGCGTGCCCTCGGCGATCTTCTTGCCGAAGTTGATGCACGACGATGCGGTCGCTGATCCGCATCACCGCCGGCATGTCGTGCTCGACCAGGAGCACGGTGACGCCGCGCTGGCGGATGCCCGGCGGACCATGGCCACCGCGCGGTCGGTCTCCTCCGGGTTCATGCCCGCGAACGGCTCGTCGAGCAGCAGGACCTTGGGCTCGCGCCGCCAGGGCGATCGCGATGCCCAGCGCACGCAGATAGCCGTGCGGCAGGTTGCGCGCCAGCTCGTGCCGGACGTGCGCCGAGCCCCAGATAAGTCGAGGATCTCGGCCGCACTGTCGCGGAAGCGCCGCCTCGTCGGCACGCGCGCTCGGGCAGGCCCGAAGAAGACCGCCAGGCGCGAGGCCTCGCGAGCGCAGATGGTGCGCCACCACGACGTTCTCGCAGCGCGCTCATCTCCTTGAAGATCGTCGTCTCCTGGAAGGTGCGCACCACGCCCAGCCGCGCGACGAGGTGCGGCGGCAGGCCGGTGATGTCCTCGCCCGTGAGCAGCACCTGGCCGTTGCTGGGCTTCAGAAGAGCCCGACAGCTTGAACAGCGTGCTCTTGCCGGCGCCGTTCGGGCCGATCACCGACAGGATCTCGCCCTGGCCGCGACGTCGAGGCTCGACGTCCTCGTTGACCGTGCAGGCCGCCGAAGCGCTTGGTGAGGCTGCGCGCCTCGAGGAGGGGGCGGTCATCGCCGCCTCCCGCGGCGTGCGCAGCGCCATCAGCCCGTTCGGCAGCAGCAGGATCACGGCGATCATCAGCACGCCGTAGATCAGCGCCTGGTACTGCTGCAGATGCGCTCAGCAGCTCGAACAGCGATGGTCAGCAGAAAGGCGCCCGACCATCGGCGCCGCAGACGAAGTCGAGCCCGCCCAGGAAGCAGTACAGCATGAAGTAGATCGACTTGGTCGACGGTGTAGCTCGTGCGGGTAGATGTTCTGCGTGGAAGGCGGCGAAGAAGCGCCGGCCATGCCCGCCCACGCGCAGCAGAAGGCAAACGCGAGCACGCGGTAGCGCGCGACGTCGATGCCGATGCTCTCGGCCAGGTCCTCGTTCTGCCGCAGCGAGCGGAAGACCCAGCCCAGGCGCGAGTGGTGGCCAGGCGCCAGGCCGCAACGAGCAGCCCAGCGCCAGCAGCGACGACGCGCCAGCGTAGTACGAAGCGGCCACGGGCTGTCGAATCGCCGGCGGACGGCCGCGGGATGCCGATGATGCCGCCGGCGCCTTGCGTGAGGCTCGCCGCCATTGAGGAAGGCCAGGCGGACCGCCTCGGTCAGGCTCAGAGGTCACCATCGCGAAGTAGACGCCGCGCAGCGAGGATCGGCGCAGCCGATGGCGCGCCCACGGCGGCCGCGACCAGCGCCGAGAGCGGCAGGCACAGCCAGAAGCGACAGGCCTAGCGCGTCGACAGGATGGCGGTGGCGTAGCCGCCGATCAGCGCAAAGGCGGCCTGGCAGATGTTGATCCGGCCGATCGTGAAGGTGAGCCAGACGCCCAGCGCGATCAGCGACAGGCCGGCGCAGTTCGATCAGCACCGAGCATCAGGTAACGCGAGTGGCCGAGGCACCAGCGGCAGCACGAGCAGCAGGGCCAGCGCAGGCCCGGCGCGCGATGGCGAGGTCGGGCGCTTCTGTCAGGGGATTGCATGCGGCTCAGCCCCAGGGCTTGCCCAAGAGCCCTTGCGGTCGGAACATCAGGAACACGATCATCGCCACGAAGATCAGCAGATAGGTGATCGAGCCCGGGCAGCAGGGCGTAGCCGATCGCCTCGGCGAAGCCCAGCAGCACGGCCGCCCAGGATCGCGCCGGCGACCACGCCGGCGCCGCCGATCATGATCATGATGAAGGCCTTGGTGGAGATCGCGGTGCCGATGCCGGAGTTGACGCCGTACACGGTGACCAGCAGGCCGCCGGCGAGCCCGGCCAGCGCCGCGCCGATGCCGAAGCCCAGCGCTGAGATCCGGCCGACGTCGACGCCCATGAGCTGCGCGCCTCCTTGTCCTGCGCGACCGCCCGCATCGCGCGGCCGGGCTTGGTGTACTGCACGAAAGCCAGCAGGCCCACGATGGCGGCAGCGAGATCAGCACCGCCACCAGCCGGTTGGGCAGGCAGGATGGCGCCGCCCTCGGCACGTCCGAAGAGAAGGCGCCGTCGACCACGGCCGGCACGCCGCGCTGCTTCTCGCCGAACAGCGTGAGCGCCAGGTTCTCGAGCAGCAGCGCCGTGCCGACCGCCATCAGCATCAGTTCTCCTCGCGCGTGGCGAGGCCAGCACCGGCGGAAGAACAGCCGTTCGAACAGCACGCCCATCAGCGCCAGCGCCGAGCGCGGCGGCCGGCAGGCGCCAGGCAGAGGGCAGGCCCCAGTACTGGCCGTAGAGGTAGTACACGACGAACGCCGCCCAGCATGTACATCTGGCCGTGCGCGAAGTTCACCACCCGCATGATGCTGAACACCATCGTCAGGCCCAGCGCGATCAGGGCGTAGACGGTGCCCAGCACCAGGCCGTTGATCAGGACCTGGAACATCGAGGCGCCCTCGGTGGAACTCGGGACAACCGGACTGGCGCCCGGCCGTCAAGGCGGAGCCTCAGTTTTTGATGGTTCCGACAAACAGTGTCTTGAAGTCCTTGCCGTCGAACTCGCTGACCACCAGCGGCACGCCCACCTGGCTGCGGCGGCCGAAGTCGGCATTGCCGGCGAACTCCAGCTTGGTGCGTCGCCCTTCACAAACGGGTTGGTCATCGAGAAGCTGGCCATCTCCTTCTTGAACACCTCCACGTCGTTCAGCGCGGCCGGGTTCTTCTTCAGCACCGCCAGGATCAGCTCCAGCGCGTACACCTTGGTGCCGGCCTCGTCGTTCCACTCGCCGACGCGCTTCTTGTAGGCGGCGATGAACTCCTTCATGTAGTCGCTCTGGATCTCGGGCGTGGACGCGCCGCCCACGCTGATGAAGCCCTTGGCCTTGTCACCCGCCACCTGGGCCAGGATCTACCGTGGAGTTCGCGGCGGCCGTGGATGCGCAGCGGAGGAGCATCGCCGCCACCGCCAAGGCCCTGGGGATCCAGCCGACGCGATAGGGGGGAAAACGTCTGCTCTTGCGTGTCCCGGGCAGTAAAGCGCGCGCCCGCACGCGCGCAAACGCGCGCTCGCTTGGCCGGGGCACGCCCGGGACGTGGTGCTACGTCAATGCTTCGATGCCGGATGCAGTGGGCCGGATAGAGCGGTCCACCACCGCCTTGAAGGCGTCGCGGCAGCGCCACCAGAACAGCGACCAGGGCGGCACTTGCGCGATCAACGCGCTGAGATACTCCGCTTCCCGCTTCCACCGGTCGCGGCTTTCCATCACCCGGTCGACGGACCGGGAGAGAAAATCTTTGGTCTTGCGCGCTTCCTCGTCCATCGCGCGCAGTTGCTCCACTTCGACCCGCAGCAAATTCAACTCGATGAGCAGCAGCTTCATTTCCCGCCGCATGACAGGCAGCGGATCGTGCGCGTCCCGCGGGGCCGCCGGAAGAACGTGCACGAACGGATGGTCGTCGGCAGTGGACTGATTCAGCATGCGCACAGTGTGTCGAAGCATGGTTTACAGACGGTTGACCATGGAATCCAAAGCGGCCTCGATCGCGCCGGTGTGCTAAGGAGGAGCATGACCGAGGCCCGCCCGACCTTCGACGACGGCGCCGCCTATGACGAGTTCATGGGGCGCTGGAGCCGCGCCGTGGGCGCGGTGTTCCTCGACTGGCTCGCCGCGCCGGGGAAGGCGGCGTGGCTCGACGTCGGCTGCGGCACCGGCGCGTTCACCACCCTGATCGTCAAGACCTGCAAACCCGCGCGCGTGGCGGCGGTCGACCCCGGAGCGGCGCAGATCGAATTCGCACGCCGGCAGGCGGTGGCGAAGCGCGCGGATTTCCGCGTCGCCGACGCGCAGACGCTGCCGTTTTCCGACGGCACCTTCGACGTGGTCGCGTCAGCGCTGGTGATCAACTTCATTCCCGACCGCGCGCGCGCCGTCGCCGAGATGCGCCGGGTCACCAGGCCGTACGGCACGGTCGGCGGCTATGTGTGGGATTTCGCCGCCGACCGCAGCCCGAGCTGGCCGTTCAACCGCGCGTTCGGCGGTCTCGGCATCGACCCGCCGCAGCTGCCCGGCACGCCTGACTCGACGCTCGACGGGCTCGCCGCCCTGTTCGCGGGCGCGGGCTTCGACGACATCGCCACGCGCGCGATCGACGGCACCTGTGCGTTCAAGGACTTCGACACCTTCTGGCGCACCCAGACGCCGCTCATGCACCCCGTCGGCAAGCTGGTCGCCGCGATGTCGGAGGCGGATCGTGCCGCCCTGATGGACGCCGTGCGGGCGCAAGTGCCCGCGGGCCCGGACGGCAAGATCGCCTACGCCGCGCGCGCCAATGCGGTGAAGGGGCGCGTGCCGCGGTGATGTGTGCGGCATTCTCTTGTGTCCCGAGCGAGCCCCCGGGTCCGCGCGACGCGCGGCCCGAGGATAAACTCCACGAGACCCGGGACCTCAGGGGCCGCACGAGCGGATCAGCGATCGCGGCGAGAAAGAATGGGCGAGAGCGAGCCCCGGAGCCCTGGGCCCCGGCTCGCGCTCGCGCGCGAGTTTGTGCGTCACTGCGGAAGAAGGGCGCTCGCTTGGCCGGGGCACGCTCGGCAGGTGCGGGCCCGTTGACCCCCCGCGCTTCGCCGCTATGATCCCGCCCGCCTGCCCCTGTGGCGGAATTGGTAGACGCGCCTGACTCAAAATCAGGTGATGGCAACATCGTGCTGGTTCGAGTCCGGCCAGGGGCACCACTTCGTCGTTCGCGGTCGTTCGCGTTTGTTCGCTGAAGGCCAAATAATGCAGTAACTGCCGGCATTTGTTGCGTCGGCCTGTTCGCTGCGGTGCGCGGCGATCTGTTGGTATCCGCGCGTTTTGTTGGTATCTTTGTTGGTATCGTGCGAGCCCCACGGGGACGATACCAACATGCTCAACGACACTCGGGTACGCAACGCCAAGCGTGCCGATCGGCCAATCAAGCTCTCGGATGGGGGCGGGCTTCATCTGTTGATCCAGCCGAACGGCAGCAAACTGTGGCGACTCGCTTACAGGTTTGGCGGAAAACAGAAGACGCTGGCCATTGGCGTCTATCCAACGGTGACGTTGAAGCACGCGCGGGAGAAACGCGACGAGGCCAAGCGACTGCTCGCCGATAATATCGATCCCTCGACGCAACGCCGGCTGGAAAAACTGACGGCGGCAAGTGGCAATACCTTCCGGGCTGTTGCCGAAGAGGTGTTGGTGAAGCTCGAGCGGGAGGGGCGCACGGACGTGACTCTCGCCAAGAAGCGTTGGTTGCTCGACTTTGCCTATCCGGCAATCGGCGAGCGTCCTGTAGCCGAAATCACCGCGCCAGAGGTGCTTGCGGTTCTTCGCAAAGTCGAGGCGCGCGGGCGATACGAGACCGCGCGGCGGCTGCGCAGCACATGCGGCATGGTGTTTCGGTATGCCATCGCTACCGGCAGGGCCGAGCGCGATCCGTCAGTCGACTTGCGGGGGGCGTTGACTGCTCCAAAAGTCATTCACCGAGCCGCCATCGTAGATCCAGCTGGTATCGGCGCGCTGCTCCGGGCCATCGAGGATTACGACGGACTGCCACTGACGAAAGCAGCCTTGCAGCTTGCGCCGCTGGTCTTTGTCCGTCCGGGCGAGCTTCGCAAGGCTGAATGGGCTGAATTTGATCTTGAGCAAGCCGAGTGGCGCATCCCGGCGGCGAAAATGAAAATGCGCCGCTTGCATCGAGTTCCCCTCTCAAGGCAAGCGCTTGCGATTATTCGTGACTTGCAGGCATTCAGCCGTGATGGGCGGTGGCTATTCCCGTCCGTGCGCAGCATTTCCCGGCCCATGTCCGAGAATACCTTGAATGCTGCGTTGCGGCGGCTCGGCTATAGCAAGAAGCAGATGACCGCTCACGGCTTCAAAGGAATGGCGTCAACGCGATTGAACGAAATGGGTTGCTGGAATCCCGATGCCATCGAGCGGCAACTTGCACACCAGGAATCGGACGATGTTCGGCGCGCTTACATGCATGCAGCCGAATACTGGCCGGAGCGCGTCAAGATGATGCAGGCTTGGGCCGATTATCTCGACGAATTGAGAGACGCCGGGAAAGTCATCCCGTTGCGACGCGAGAATGCTTAAGAGAGCGACAAGCTGGTGTCGTTGCCCTCTCACGGCGAAAACAGGGGTTCGAGTCCCCTAGGGAGCGCCAATAATATCAATGACTTACATTTTGAGAGTTGCTAGTGTCCCGTCCGTGTCCCGTCGGGATTCTGGGCTCGCGAGCGTGAGCCGACGGCGTTTGCCTTGGCCAGGAGGGTCTCGGTGCCCGCCAAAAAGCAAGCCACGGACTTGACTCCTCAGTTGGCGGCCTCACCGTCTGACCATGAGCAAGGCAATACCTAAAGAGTGTATGGCTCTTCTAAAAGAAGCCAGCGAGATGTTCAGCGAAACAGGTTGCGTGCCTGGTATCGATGGAGAAGAGGTGCCAGCTGAAACGATAGTGCCGGATGCGAAGGAATACATCTCGGAGACAATCGACGACCCAGAAGCAATTTACGATCCGGAGATATGGGATACATCAGGGTTTGCGCTGGTCCTTTCGTGGCTGGCACAAAAATGGAATCAAAGATGCCGCAAGCTCGCCGGCAGTAAGAACCCTGAGCAATATCCGACCAAAGAACAACAAAAGGCGTGTCTCGAGATGGCCGCGGCTGAGTTGATCCGGGAAATTACGCAAGGACGATCATTGAACTAAATTTAGTAGGACGGTTCTGCTAAAAGATTCTCGACGACGCTTCTGCGTCTCTCTCACGGCGAAAACAGGGGTTCGAGTTCCCTAGGGAGCGCCAAGCATTTCAAATATTTGGGCGCAAACGGCAATCCAGTGTCCAACGCATGTCCGATAAACGTCTGTGGACACGCAGAGACTTGTCCTCTCAACTATCTGCATTTGCTCGATCATGAAGCGAACATGGCGTTTGATTTCGTCGAGTACTTGGATGGCGACGGCGCGATCGTCTTCAGGCACACGTTCAAATTCAGAGCCCATCCGGGAAGTTTAGCTTCATGACGAGGTGTTTGCAGCGAGCCGCCTGAGCATCGAACGGAATGCTACGACGGTTGTGGCGTAGCGTAAAAGTCACGAGCCAAGCGGCGGTTGCGGCTGATCCACGCAAAAGTTCGTTCGACGATCCAGAAAACCTCGAAGCCGGCAGCATCGGAACGCTTCACGATGCGCATAGAGCGTGGCCCAACTAGGTCCTGCATCTATCGAGACCTCCGACTTTGCCGGTCCGGCCTCATGGCTCGATCCACACGAGCGTGTCTTACAGATGCGGATGTGCGCCCCTCGGATTGGGCGCGAAAAACGTCGACCTGGGACTGTCCATGCTGGCCGGTTGTGGTTGGCGGTGCCGGTAGTTTGCCCAGCCAAACTGCGATCTCATGCAATGAGGCCCGCACCGCATTGAAGCGGCGAGTTCCGATATGCGCTGCCCAGCGGGCCTCGATTTCGCCCGCGCAATGTCGCGTCGCAGAAAGTAGTTTCCAGCCCTTCGCCGTCAGATAAATGGTGGTGGAACGCTGACCTACGGGCGACCTGCGTTCTATGTAGCCTTCGTTTTCCGATCCCATCAGGACGTAATTCATAGCCTGTTTAGTCATATTGCAGCGTCGCGCCAGATCGATCGGCCGCACTCCGTCGGGTCCGGGATAGTGCATGACGCTGAACTCGGTCTTCCGTCATCTCGATCCCCTGCTCACGCAATGACTCCAAAATTCCTCGTGTCAGAGCCTCGTGCGTGACGCGGAGCAGTGCGCCTAGCGGTGTAACGGAGAAGGGCTCTGGTTCGGCTGCAAGCGGTGACTTCCGTTTGGCACTCGCTTCTCGGGAGTGGGGGTCGGATCAAATTCTCCGTTTCCAGGCGTTGACACAGTGGTAAAAACTGTACGAGTTGAGTAAAGAATTTGGACCATCTAGGTAAACCGATTGTACCATATAAGCCACGCACTGCAAGCCGGATGTTCTTCGGATCAACTTGGTGACCCGCTTAGCGATCCCGTCCCGCGACCTAACAATCGGAGGAGTACGATGCCCACCGCCATTAAGCCGAGCCGCACCAGCAAGGAATTTGATCTTGAGTATGACCTCGTCGTCGTGGGCTACGGGTACGCCGGCGGAATTTCGGCTATCATCGCGGCGGACAATGGCGCCAAGGTTCTGGTGATCGAGAAGTCCGCAGTGCCGGGCGGAATATCGATCTGCTCATACGGTGCGCTGCGTTGCGCTAACGACCGCGAGTTAGCCTTCCAGTATTTGAAGGAAACCAACGCCGGACGCACCCCTGACGACGTCATTCGCGCGCTCGCAGACGGGATGTGCGAAATGGAAGGCTACGTTCAGAGCTAGGGAAGATCAACGGAGCAGTGGTCACGACTACGGAGGAATGGGGCAAAGGCGCCAATTACCCGCTGAAGGGGTACAAGGCTTTCTACCACACGAACATCGAGCTTCCGAACTTCAACGCTCGCGGAGCCTATCCCTGGGCTAACGGGGCCCCTGGCGGTCCGGTGACCTTCAAGGTGGTTGAAGACAATTTAAAGATGCGCAGCGTAGACGTGATGCTGGAGACGGAAGCGCTCCGGCTCATCTCACGCGATGTGGGCGAGACACAGGAAGTGCTGGGCGTCACCATCCGCACCAAGGACGCGATAAAGCGGGTGAAGGCTCGCTATGGAGTGATCCTGTGCACGGTGGCTTCGAAGGCAACCGCGAGATCGAGAGCAGTTCTGGGAAGGCATGCCTGTCAACCCGTGCTGCGGTCAGAACAATACGGGCGACGGAATCCGAATGGCACAGGAGGTGGGTGCGAAGCTCTGGCACATGTGGCACTTCCACGGCTGCTATGGTTTCACTCATCCGGATCCGAGCTATCCCTACATGATCCGCGTCAAGCGGCTGCCCGACTGGACCCCGACTCACGAGGATCAGGCGAAGGTAGAGATCGCGTGGATCCTGCTCGATCAAACCGGCCGGCGGTATATGAACGAATACCAGCCCTATACGCAGGACACGACGCACCGACCACTGCACTACTTCGATCCTGCGACGCAGAAGTACCCTCGCAACCCATCGTTCCTTATCTGCGATGAAAACGGGCGCAAGATGTATGGGCTTGGCCGGCCGACTTCCAACGACAAAGGTATCCGGATCAACTGGAGCGACGACAACCTGCGAGAGGTCGAGCTCGGTATCCTGAAAAAAGCAGATACGATCCGCGAGCTCGCCGAGAAGCTGGGGATCGATCCGGCTGAAGCCGAACGGAGCATCGCGCGGTGGAACGAGTTGTGCGCGAAGGGATCGGATGACGATTTCGGGCGGCCGGCGGGCACGATGCCGCCGGTTAATACAGGACCGTTTTACGGCGCTCCGGTCGGCGCGATCGTCACCAACACGCAGGGCGGACCGGTGCACAATGCCAAGCAGCAGATCATCGATCACTTCGGTGATGCGATTACCGCGGCTATATGCAGACGGGAGAGATGGGTAGCTCCTTCGGCCACCTGTACATGTCCGGCAGCAATATCACCGAGTGTTTCGTGAACGGACACATTGCCGGGCGCGAAGTCATGGCGCAACAGCCGTGGGACATCGTCCTGCCAAAGAACGCAAGACCGTGCGCGAAATGGAATTCGCAAAATGACTAGCGACATCCGAAGGTGGCCCCTGCGCGCCGCCGTGTTCGGCGCAGTATTGAGTGTGGCAATTCCTGCGAGCGCAGAGACCTATCCGACGAGGACTGTGCGCGTCGTGTTCGGATTGACCGCCGGATCAAGCAGCGATGTGATGGCGCGAATTGTCGCGGAGAAGCTGGGCGACAAGTGGGGAAACGCGGTCATCATCGATAACCGTCCTGGCGCGGGCGGAATGTCGCCGCGGATGTCGTCGCGAAGTCGGCTCCCGACGGATACACACTACTTTTGTCGAACGTTTCGATCGCCATTGCGCCTTCGTTTTACCGCAAGCTGAACTACGATCCATTGAATGACCTGGTTCCGGTAACGGAGCTTGCC
>CAWAUM010000006.1:0-6514 GCA_963785235.1 uncultured delta proteobacterium
AGGAGTGTCTATGATCCGACATAGCGATACCCGTTTAAAAGAGAAATTTGACTCCAACAGAGGCTGTTGTTCCCCCTATGTCAAAATTATCATGATGATTGTAATAATCATCATCTTGTTGTTCTAGCTCTGTGTACTTTAACTGCATAGTAAGTGCCGTATTTGAATTCATCTTGAAGTCTGCACCAATAAGACAATGGAAACCAACACAAGTATCATCAGCACCTTTGTCATCGTCATAATAGTATCCATCATAATATTCGTAACCTAAATCAACATGGGTAAAATATATACCAAGCCCTGCACCTACAAAAAAGTCTACCTGATTTGAAAGAGGGGCAATAAACTTAGCAGTGACAGGTATGCCAAGAGTGGATACATAAGCATCCTCATAACCATAGTCATCTTTAAAGTCGATGATGGTATAATCTAGTCCAATCTCAACAGCGAAGTTTCTACTGAGGTTATGACCGATAGCACCTTCAATAGCATAACCATTATCAAGAATATCGGCATCATCATCTGGCATGAACGCACCGAGTTTGATAGTTGCGTAGTTATCTCTATAATAATCTCTTTCATAGTAATCTCTTGCATATCTTGTATTTTTTGCCATTACCGTTGTCATTGGAACCATAATCATCAAAACAAACAGTATAAGAATGAGTCTTTTCATTTTGCCCCCCTTATGTCGGCGCTTTTAAAGGATCTTGAGCTTCAGCCGGTTCGTCTGGCACTGATGTATCTTCTGAATTTCCTCCTTCAGATTTTCATTGATGCTTTTGCGATGGTCTCTGCTGGGGTGGCCTTTGTTGCTGGTGTCGCTGAACCTCAGGCCTCTGTTGATAGTGCTCTTGCCTTTGATGTCTTAGTTCCTGTCTCTGTTGTTGTGGCCGAGGATGATAGTTATGGACGCCCCAGGGTGGTCCTTGCCTTTCCCAATATCGATTGTTTTGCCAGCTCTTCCAGTTCTGGTGAAGTTGTCGGTGAGGGATCCGTTCATAGTTCCAGCGGTGTCCGTACCAATTATGGCCGCTGTAGTATCCTCTCCAACCTGGGTCTACATCATAATAAAAACCTGGAACATGGTTATAGTAACCCCAACCCCGGTCATAATATTGTGAGCGATACCAATTACCTTGCCATGGACGCCACCACCAACCACTCCAGAAAAACATCTCTACATCTATATCAGGAACAACGTACACGTCGTATGTATCAGGCATCACTATCACATCCGGAGGTTCCTCAAACACGATAGGTGGCGGTAGAGAGATTCCAATATTTATATTTGTCCCTGCCCTTGCTGGAGTTGGAACAACAAGGACCAACGCCAAAAGGATTGTCGACAAAAGCAACTTTTTCATATTGCCTCCATGTCCTTTTCTATTTCCTTTTATGACGTTCGGAATACCGGTATTGTCTACATCATATGTAACTGGCCATTTTCTAAAGATCTTTCACATTGCAGCATGCTGGGTCTTGTTTTTTGGGATTACTGTCTTACCATATATTAGCTGTAATAAATAAAATAAGAATAGGGGGAAATATGAAAGGTAAATTATTTTCATCAATCATGGTGTTTTTAATAGCTCTCTGCTTTCAATCTGCTTGCTTAGCTGATGAATTTGAAGATGGTCTTTGCAAATGGGTACCGAGGGATATAAATGCCAAAGTCACAGCTGTTAATGTGAAAGCCATGGAAATAACCTTAAAAAGCTCCAGTGGGAATCCGATCACTTTTGCTGTCGATAAAAGTGTGAAGGATCTATCCACCTTTGCTGTAGGTGATAATATCAAGGCAAGATATTATATGTCTTCAGCAGTAGATGTCCGCAAGCCTACCCCTGAGGAAAAAAAGACTCCATTTTCAAAACTCGATGAAACCTGTCCATTGCCACCCAAGGCAACTCCTGGATCAGGGATAAAAATGTTTCGCGATGTTGTAACTATAGTAGCGTATGATCCTGGCTTTTCTTTTTTATTAGTTAAGAAATCAGATGGAAAGAATTACTGGGTAAACGCCAGCGATCAGACATGGCCGGGATCTTTAGAAACTGGAAATGTAGTCGTAATAAAATATACACAACCTTATCTCATAGCCCTTAAAAAACTTTAAATACCGTACAGGTAACAAAATTACCTGGTTCCTACCTAATTAGGTAAGAACCAGGTTGGAAAATAACGAAAATAAGCGAAAATAAGGGACGGGTTCAAATTTAACATCGTAAATGTGAACCCGTCCCCTATTCTCTACCTATTCTCTATTCTTCTATTCTTCCGGGGACGGGTTCTCCGAGACAAATATAGTCAGTCCTGATCAGTACTCCAATGCAGTCTCTATGTTCTGCAAAACCCGTAGAACGCCTTCAGCCAGGGCCTCCATCTCGAATTCTCCGGGATAGAGCCTGACTTGGGCCATGGGCTCTATATGGGCGCATATGGCCTCGGTGAGGAACTGCGAGTTCACCATCCCTCCCGTGAGAATGACTGCATCGGGGCGCTCTTTGACCAGGGCTGTCATTGCCCCTATCCATTTTACGGTCTGCCTTACCATGGCCTCGAATATCAGGCTTGCCCGCTCATCGCCTGCTTCAATCCTGTCCAGTACATCCGTCAGCCGGTCAGTGCCCAAATATCCCTTGAATCCGCTTTGTCTTGAGAGCAGGGCCAAAACCTCATTCTTGGAAAGACCTCTATCGAAACACAGGTCCACCACACCTGCCAGGGGAAGAGTGCCTGCGCGCTCCATGGAAAAGGGACCCTCGCCGAGCAGTCCGTCCGTGGAATCGATGATTCTCCCACCCGCGAGCGCGCACACGGAGATGCCGCCTCCCAGGTGGGCAACGACGAATTTCGTGTTTTCAAGAACCTTCCCCATTTCTGCAGCACAGCGCCTGGCAACCGATTTAATGTTGAGGGCATGGGTGCGGCATTTCCGCTCGATGCCGGGTACTCCGGAAATCCTTGAAGCGGGATCGTATTCATCAACGGTTACCGGATCGACGATATAGGCGGGCACACCAAGCATTTCTCCGAACCGTTTCGCAAGGACAGGGCCGAGATTGCTCGCATGTTCTCCATAACGCGCCTTCATGAGGTCTCTGCTCATGGCCGCACTCACCCGGTAGGTGCCTCCCTTGACAGGCCCGAGCAGCCCTCCCCTTCCTGCAACCGCATCGATGTTCGAGATGAGATTTTCATCCATGAAATCCTTTACCGCCTTTTCCCTGAGACCCAGCTGGTCAGTGATCGTTTTTGATATCGAGAGTTCCTGAGCAGTGTGCCCTAAAGTCCGCGAGATGACAGGCGCGCTCCCCTGAAAGAGCGCTACCTTCGTAGATGTGCTCCCGGGGTTGATGGTCAGTATCCGAAACTCATGCGCGGCGCTGGAATGCTTCTTCACAGGAATGCGATGTCTTCTCTGGTGAGAAGCCGGAAATTTCTTTTCTGTAGGGCCATGATCGCCTTCCCGGTATTGTCGACACGCAGGATGATGACTGCGGAACCCTCGCGTTTCTCAATCATGGCATAGGCATATTCCACGCTGATATGCTCAGCCGCGATGCATTCGAGTACATCCGCCATCCCTCCGGGCCTGTCCGCAACCTCCACAGCGAGCACTTCGGTTTCGATGAAGTGATAGCCAGCCTGCCTGAGCACCTCGCTGCAGGCATCCACGTCGGCCACGATGATGCGTGTCGTACCGAATTCGCGGGTTTCCGCCAGTGAAAGTGCACGCAGGTTGATGTTCCTGTCTGCAATGCGACGTGTCATTTCCGCCAGGCTCGCAGGCCGGTTGTCGATGAACACCGAGATCTGAGAGATTATGTGGTTTTTATCCTTCATCATGATGCCTCCTCTCTTTCACAAGGGTGTATCGTTGCACATAAGCCTCGCAAGCGCTATGGAGTGCAGCTTTTCCTGGGCTTTAGCCGTGCGGGAGTCGATCAGGATGGGCACCTTTGCGCCCATGCCCACATGGATGAGCATCCTGTCTGCATAATACTGGAGGCATTTGCAGAAGATGTTGCCTGCCTCCAGATTCGGCATGATGAGGATATCCGCGCTGCCCGCCACCGGCGATTCAATCCCTTTCATCCGTGCCGAATCCATGTCGATGGCATTATCCAGGGCGAACGGTCCGTCAACCATACAGCCTTCAACAGCCCCATCCTGGCACATCTTGACCAGTGCGACCGCATCGATGGTCGAGGCAAAATCGGGGTGCACCTTTTCGGATCCCGACAGGAGGGCAACCTTCGGGCTCTTTATACCGAGACGATGGGCAACCTTGACGGCATTCCTGATGATCTCGAGCTTCGCCCTGATGCCCGGCGATATGTTCACCCCGCCGTCGCTCACCAGCACGAGCCGGGCATGGGGGCCCACGTCCTCATAGACCTCCACATCGCTGAAAAGACCGTCCTTGAGCCCTCCGGGCGACCCGAGCGCGGCCTGGAGAAATTTCGATGTCACCACAGCGCCCTTCATGAGGATGTCAGCGCGTCCGTCCCTGACCACCTGGGCGGCAAGGGCTGCAGCCTTTACGGAATCCTTTTCATGGATGACCTCGAAGGTTCCTGAAGGGATACCCAGCTTCTCCAGTATGACCTCGATCCATTCCCGGTTCCCCACCAGGATGGACTTGGCCAGTCCCATCTTCGATGCCTGGCCCACTGCATGGAGCGTCTCGGTCTCATCTGCAGCGGCAACACAGATCGTTACTGTCTCACCCGATAGTGCCGAATCCATCATCACTTTCAGATCCCTGATCATTACTGAGCTCTCCTGTTAAGTTCCATTGCCGGTCATAAAGATCTGCCTTCAGACACAACCCGAGCGTTTCAGGTAGTGTCCCCTGTGCACCAGTGCATCCATTGCCCACACGGCCCTGCTGAGCGAAGTGAAGGCCGTGACGCCCTTCTTGTACAGCGTATAGGCGATCTCATCGGTATATGGGCCGTAGGCTGCAAAGACGACGAACGGCTTCGAAGTCCTGCTGCGGTGGGCGGCAAGGATCTCGATGAGCCCTCTTCCGATCTTGGGCGGCGCGAAAAAGGCGATGCAGAAGATTATCCCCACCCCGGGATCTTGCTCGAGGGCATCCAGGGTATTCGCCACCATCATGGTGTCCGCGGAAGCCGTCAGGTCGACCGGATTGGTCAACGAGGCAAAAGGCAGGGCCCGCTGCCTTATCCTGGACACGGTCTCTTCCGATAACTTGGCGAGTTCGAGCATGTTTGTCTCTGAGATCAAATCCAGCGTTATGATCCCATAACCGCCTGCAAAGGTCACTACAGCGACATGCGGATCGTAAGCCGGAGGCTCGAGGGACAGGATCTTTGCATAATCGGTCAGCTGTTCCTCGTTCCCGGCCAGGAGGATCCCGGACTGTTTTGCCGCCCCCCAGAAGATCTCACCCTCAGAGGCCATCTTTCCCGTATGGGAGGCAATTGCCTTCCGGGCGGTTTCAGACCTGCCGGCCTTCAGTACCACAACAGGCTTGAGCGGGGTTATCCTGCGGCAGAGGTCCATGAACGCACGCCCGTCCTGAAAGGTCTCCAGATAGACAGCGATGCATCTCGTCCTTTCGTCATGTGCAAAATACTCAAGCAGATCGTTTTCACCGATGTCTATCCGGTTTCCCATGCCCACAAAGGCCCGCAGACCCCAGCCTGTAACCCCTGAAACACCGATGGCCTCCACCCCCACCGAGCCGCTCTGGGTAATCAGTGCAATCTCGCCGGGGGCTGCGAACATGGAATCCCCGTGTTCAACAAAGATGGTATCCAGCCCTGTGCCAGGAACGAAGAGTCCAAGGGTGTTGGGACCAAGGATCCGTGTATCCCGGGAAAGCACGTACTCTTTCAGTTCCTCTTCCAGGCGGGCCCCTCGATCATTCGCCTCGGAGAACCCGCTTGCCAGAATGGCAAGTGCATGAAACCCCTTGTCTGCACAATCTCTGGCAGCTTTTACGGCCCTGTGGGCATCGAGGGCAATGACCGCAAGATCCATGTGGTCAGGAAGCAGTGAGACATCTGCATAGACATCCCTGCCCAGGATCGAGCGCTCCCGGGGATTCACGAGACAGAGCGTTCCCTGCCAGCCGCTAAGATATTTAAGGATGACGTGGCCGATCTTGGCTTCGTTGCTTGATGCCCCTATGAGGGCTATCTCGTTGGGATGGAAGAGAGATTCCATACCCTTCATGCGTTTATCACCCCTTAAGCAACCATCCATCATGTTCCTTGCTATAGCCGGTTACAGCTCAGGTTGTGTACGCAACGTATCATCCCCGCGAAGGCGGGGATCCAGGAAGTTCGAGATCCTCTGGATTCCCGCTTGCGCGGGAATGACGGGATGCTTAGTGCAAATTCAGTTTCCTCGAGTTTGCGTACACTTCCTCGTACTGACAAGAATCATTCCATCCTGTTTATCCGGAATTGCCCGAACCTTTTTTCAGCTTCATCAGACTTGTGCATCATAGGTGTCGGGTGTGACACCGATGTCC
>CAWAUM010000007.1:0-304767 GCA_963785235.1 uncultured delta proteobacterium
TCATGATGAAGATCCCGATAAGGGGTATATAGGTGTACCTGTCCGCCATGGACTGATGCCCAACCTGTACAAACCCGATCACCGGGACAAGGGTCCCAAGGTACCAGAGCCACCCAACCGACAAGATAGGGGAGCTTCCGGGCAGTGAGCAGGACAATGCCGGTGAACGGACGAAGAAACAGAAGCGACAGGATAACCCACAAGGGATTGATTGAATCCGGATAAGGGTAGAATGCTGCAAGGTTAGTGGGCCATAACATCTTGATAAGATAAGCTGCATAGGAGGTGATGGCATTGGCTGCCCTGGTGCCCAAGGCCCAGCTCTTCAAGGGTACGCACAGACTCATTGGCCTGCTGTGCATAGAAGGTTACTGCGCTTGAGATCAGTGCAAGGACCAGAAGCGGTATCTTCTCCATGATGAGGGTGATCAGCACGGAAGCTTGTCTGCATGAGCGGCCTGAACTGTGTCATGGGGGCAATCCATATCACTGGTTTGAATGAGTCCAAGACGGTTTAGCGGCCAGAAATCCAAGAGGAGCAGCACAAAGGGAAGCGTTACCAGCATGGGCTTGGAGAGGAGTCCGAGAATGAAGGTAAAAACCAATAAAAGATACTTTCGTATACCTCGTAATCTGACATACCATAAGTAACACATCATGGTGAGGAGCCAGAACAAGGTGCTCAACACATCCTTGCGTTCGGATACCCATGCGACTGATTCTACATGCAGCGGGTGCAGAGCGAACAAACCCGCTACTATGGCACTTCTCCATAGGGCACCGGTCATCCTCTCAAGGACAAGAAACAACAGGATCGTATTAATAAGGTGCAAAGCAACATTTGTGAGGTGATGCATTCCAGGGTTCATCCCGAAGAGTTCAATATCGAGCATGTGGGAAATCCAGGTTATGGGGTGCCAGTTTGAGCCATACACAGAGGTAAAAGCCCAGACAATGCTTTTTGTAGTTAATCCAAGTTTGACCATAGCGTTTTTTGTGACATATGCAGGGTCATCGAACTCTACGAACTTGAATCCCACAACTTGATAATATACAGCAAGGGTCGCCAGTGTTAGGGCAATGCAGATAAGTATGCGCATGATCAAGCGGCGGTTAGTTTCGTTGGAATGAATTGCATTCTTTTTCTGTAAAGAGGTAACAATAGGGCGCCCCAAGATCATCTCCTTTGAAGAATTACCGTTCCATCTCTCATATATTTGACATCAATTGAAATCAATATTTATTATAATGCATTGACAGAGTGTTGCTCTCATCACATTATATTAATAACTGAGGGAAAAATGGTTTTTTAAGAAATCCCTTATAGCTTCTGATCATTTACTGCCCATTCATGAGGAGGAATATTTATATGAAAAAGGCTTTGGTTACGGGTGCTGCAGGATTTATCGGTTCGCATGTAGTCAGGGAGCTCTTGGCTGAAAACATTGAGGTGAAATGTCTGATCCGGCCAGGCGAGAACAAGAGAAACCTCGATGGTCTGGATGTGGAAATGATCACAGGTGATATCCTTGATAATGCGGTTGTTGAAAAGAGCATTGAAGGGGTAGACACGGTCTTTCACCTTGCTGCCATCTTCTCCATCTGGATGAAGGACTGGAGCAGGATATACGAGGTGAACCTCCAGGGCTCCCGCAACATTTTATGGGCCTGTTTGAAGAAGAATATCGAGAAGGTAGTCTACACCAGCTCCATTGCAGCCATCGGCATTGCACCGGGAAAGGCGCTGAGCACAGAGGAGACCCCGTTTAATCAGTACACCCTGGGCAATCACTACGTTCTCACCAAATACCTCTCACAGCAGGAGGCCCTGGGGTTTGCGCATAACGGGCTCGACCTTGTAGTGGTGAATCCCTGCTTCCCCTTCGGGCCCATGGACATAGCCCCCACGCCCACAGGGCAGATCATCGTGGATGTGCTCAAGGGAATCAGCCGGTTTACCTTTAATGGCGGCATCAACATTGTGGATGTCCGCGATGTGGCAAGGGGACACGTGCTGGCTGCAAAGAAGGGGAGGAAGGGGAATCTGTATATCCTGGGCAACCGGAACATTTCCATGGAAGATTTCATGAGGCTTGTCTGCCGAGAGGCCGGCTTTGATGGCCGTATGCTGTTCAAGCTTCCGGTCTTTGCCTTGAAAGTGGGCACTGCTTTTCTCAAGGCGTTGTCCGACCATGTGATTCACAAGCCTCCCATGTCTACCCCGGCCGAGGTTGCCTATGCCTCGCAATACCTCTACTTTGACAACTCGAAAACGGTCAAGGAGCTTGGGCTCAGTTTCAGGCCGGTGGAGGACTCGGTGCGTGAGTCCATTCGATGGTTCAGGGAGAATGGGTATGCGTAATTAGAGAATATTGAATTAGTTTAAAAAGACTGGATTCCCGCCTTCGCGGGAATGACGTGTAGGTGGGACTCGCTTTTGCAGGAATGTTTAACTGGATGAAGAGAGGAGAGGTAATCATGAACAGGACTGATCTGAACGACAAACTCCAGAAGATGTTTTATCCTTCCTCTGTTGCAATAGTAGGCGCATCCGAAGTCCCGGTGAAATGGGGAAACCTTATCCTCACATCCATCCTTGGGTGGGAATACAAGGGGAAGGTGTTCCCGGTGAACCCCAAGAAAGAGCAGATCCTGGGTATCAAGTGCTACCCGAGCATCACTGCCATTCCGGATGCGGTCGACCTGGCAGTGCTCGTCATCCCTGCCCAGCATATACCCGCTGCCATGAGGGAATGCGTTGCCAAGGGCATCCCTGCTGTCGTGGTTGTTTCGGCCGGTTTTAAGGAGATGGGCGAAGAAGGCGCACGGATTGAAAAAGAGATCGTGGATATTGCTCTCAAAGGCGGTCTTGTATTCATAGGGCCCAACACCATGGGGATAGCATCGGCCCACAGCTATCTCGAGGCACTGCCTACCCCGACAGCTCCGAAGCCCGGGGGGCTCGCCATCATCTCCCAGAGCGGCAATCTGGGCCTTCAGATCCTGAAATGGATTGCCCACAAGGACATCGGGCTGGCCATGTATGCCGGCACCGGGAACGAGGCCATGCTGCACACGAGCGACCTGCTCGCCTACATGGGGCAATGTGATGAGGTGAAGGCCATTGCCATGTATATTGAAGGCATTGTCGATGGCCGTGAATTCATGGAGATCGCAGCGGAAGTGACAAAGAAGAAGCCGGTGATTGCGCTGAAGGCCGGACGGTCAAAGGCAGGGTCGAATGCAGCCCAGTCACATACAGGCTCCCTGGCAGGGTCACACGCCACCTATAAGGCCATGTTCGCACAGGCAGGGGTAATCCAGGTAAACACACCCTCAGAGCTTCTGAACATTTCAGCCGCCTTGACACTGCTGCCCGTTCCACGCACCAACCGGGTAGCCATCATGACCATGGGGGGAGGGTGGGGTATTATTGCAGCTGATGAGTGCGAGGATAAGGGCTTGGAGCTGCCTGCACTATCGCCTGAGATAATCAGGGATCTGGATACGCGCCTTCCCCAGTACTGGAACCGGAAGAACCCCGTGGACGTGGTGGGCGAGGGCGACCCGGGGATGTACCTTGAAGTGATCGGTGCGCTTGCCCGCTGGAAAGAGGTGGATGCCGTCATCGCGCTGGGTATTGTCGGCAGGTCACGATATGTAGAAGACTTTATCGCCTGCCAGGAACGTTTTGACGGCAAGCTCTACACCAAGGAGCTCAAGCTTGCGGTGCTCAAGGCCCAGATACAGGCTGAAGACCGTGTAATATCGGGCATCGGCAGGATACAGAAAGAAATGGCCAAGCCGATCCTTGTCGTGGCCCTCACCGAAGAGGGGCTTGTATTGAGGCAGACCGACTTTGGCCCGGTCATCTGTCTGTCTACCCCTGAGGAGGCTGTGGATATTATTGCCCACATGTCCTATTACGGAAGGTATCTGGCATCATTGTAAGGATGACCTTCGAGATTGTAATGAGGAGATAATCCTTTCGAGGCTATTGATGATAACCTTGGCAAATATCTCATGCCCCCGCTCATTCGGGAGGCGAGCGTCTTTCTGTACCAGCTGTTTATTTACCAGCTCATTATCCTGCAGATAACCTGCCCAGTAGGTATGCACTGCGACCATTTCGCAGTCCAGATCAATGCAGACTTCCCGGATGGTGCGATAGTATATATTGATGGCATCCATCTCGTAGGGGTCGTCAAAGGTGTGCGAAGTGGGAAGGACAATGACGGGATTGAAGAGCTCTCTGGATGAGCGAACCATCCTCACCAGGTTTTCCTTGAACTCGGACCGGTAAACCGGGTAGAACGCGTCGTCCACCCCGAAATGGAGTATGAGGATTTCAGGAGAGACAGGAACAATGATATCCTGAAAGGTTCTTACCCCATCAAAGGTGTTGTCGCCGGGTACGGCCCGGTTAATGACCTTGACTCCACGATCTGCAAAGAAGTCTTCCAGTATGTCGACATATCCTCTTGTTACTCCGACACCGGAAGCGATGCTGCCCCCCGTACAAGCACTGTGAAGGGTTGAGAAGTATTGTTCATCCTTCCTGACGGATCATGTTTATAAGGTATTCCCCATACCCGCTGTTCTTCAAGGGCTGAGCAATCCGGAGAACCTGTTCTTTGTCTATGAAACCCATGCGGTAGGCAATCTCCTCTACACAGGCAATTTTCAAACCCTGGCGCTTTTCAATGGTCTCAATGAATGTGCTGGCAGCGAGAAGGGTTTCATGGGTTCCTGTGTCCAGCCAGGCAAAACCTCTCCCTAATCGCTCCACGCGCAAGGTATCCATCTGGAGATAATATTTGTTGACATCAGTTATTTCGAGTTCGCCTCTAGGGGATGGTTTGAGGTTTTGTGCAACGTCGAGGACACTGTTGTCATAGAAATACAGGCCGGTCACAGCCCAGTTTGATTTTGGCTGAGAAGGCTTCTCAACGAGCTCCGCAGGTTTCCCGGACGAATCAAAGCTCACAACCCCATACCGCTGGGGATCATTCACCCAGTACCCGAAAACAACGCTGCCTTTAAGAAGCGAACGTGCACTTTTCAATCGGTCGTACAGGCCCGATCCATAGAATATATTGTCACCAAGTATCAGGCAGACATGTTCTTTTCCGACAAAGTCATGGCCGAGAATAAATGCCTGCGCTATCCCTTCAGGCTTTGGCTGTTCTGCATAGGTAAATGACACCCCCCACTGAGACCCATCACCGAGCAGTTCAGCGAATCGCGGAAGATCTGAGGGCGTGGAGATTATCAGGATATCCTGTATGCCGGCCAGCATTAATACAGATAAGGGATAGTAGATCATGGGTTTGTCATAGACCGGTAAAAGCTGCTTGCTCACAACCTGAGTTATGGGATAAAGTCTTGAACCTGATCCCCCTGCGAGAATTATTCCTTTCATGCAGAATCCCCTTTTCATCGAATAATTGCAAAACTCATGCGCCAATGTAATAAATCTTGAGCCAATTGCAAAACTCATGAGCTAATTGCAATACTCCCTGAACGTCATTCCCGCGGAGGCGGGAATCCAGTTGTTTATTAAGGACTTCTGGTCCTTCCCCCGCTTTCGCGGGGACGACAAAAAAACACCCTTTTGCGACGGCCTCATTCGGGGGAGACACCCTGTTTCGAGTATTACAAGTACATCTCATATCATCATTTAAGGATGCGTGGAATTCCTGATTCACATGGCACGCCTGTCTGGCAAAGACCGCAACTGTAACCATCGAAGCCATAATTGGCCTTGATATGGGGTATGGCCTTTCCAAAAACATATTCGAGGCACTTATTTTTGTCATGTCCGGCTTCGCTGATGGCACCAGCAGGGCAGCGCGAGATGCATTTTTTGCAGGCACCACTTGAGAAGAACAGGCAATAGTCTGTGTGCGAGCTGTAAGGCCTTGGTGTAGGAGGGATCTGCATGTGAGCCACCACAGAGCCTAAGCGCATGGCCTTGCCCACAGGGGTGATGAGCCCGTCGCACAGGCCGAAGGTCCCCAGGCCGGATGCATAGGCAACATGGCGCTCCGACCAGTTGGATGCAAACCCATGGATATCCGAATTCTGCCATGAAAAGTCTGCATGGAGCGACGGGGCTAGTGCTTCATAGCCTGATGCCTTCAGGGTTGAGACTACGTGCTTTTTCAGATTGTTATTGATCTCTTCTCCGAAGGTGCGTGTGCGTGCCCAGCGGTGCGAGGGGAAGGATGCCTCCTGGCGGTTGTCTGCCTTTGTTGCTTCTGTCTGGGGAAGGACCCAGCTGATGACGGTGAGTTCTTCCGCAGTGACATTCATGGCTGGAAATGCCTGTGAAAATATTTCTCCAGGGGTCCAATGGAACGGGCCGACAACATCCTTAAGGGTTAACCATACTTGATCCCCACCCCAGGAGAAGCCTACAAGAGGGTCTGCCCATGCCCGCTCACCTGGGTTCTGCCAGAGGTTGTTCTTGTCAGGGTCGTCGAGAAACGTTTTGATCATGGATAGTATCTGTTGAGAAAGATCAATAGGTTCATCAGTGCCCATGGGCACCTCCTCTTCCTTGTCCAAGTATCTTTCAAGCTAAAGCAATCAGAGGTGTGAATCAATCTAATCTTTATGTAATGTGTGAAGGTGATGAGATCACATAGGCTTTAAGGTTTCTCATATTTTACGCATATAACACTAGACGTTTAATGCTAAGCCTTATACATCTTTCAATGGAGCATAAGAATAAACGATCAGTGGCGGGTGTGCTTCAGGTTTGAGGAGGGAGAAGTATTGGATGTGGAGATAGTTGATTACCACTAAGGAGCGAGATGAATCTTAAAAATAACATGCGCCCCATTCATCCGGGAGAAATTCTCAGAGAGGAATTCCTTGTGCCTCTTGGTATGAGTGCACATGTCTTGGCGCTTCACCTTAAAGTGCCCGCGCCTCGTATTTACGCAATCATGAACGAGCACCGTTCAATTACCCCGGATACGGCATTACGCCTTGCCAACTATTTTGGAACCACACCTGAATTTTGGCTCAACCTACAAATAGCCTATGATTTGAAAGTTGCTCAACGAGAGTTAGGACCCCGAATCGATAAAGAAGTACGTTCACGGAATGCAGCATGATAGTAAGAAAATATGCTCCTCAGATCACTCACCTCATAAATCGGCTTTATGTAGTTTTAAAAAACTATGATGGCAGGTGATCTGTTAATTGCCTTTAGATATACATATTCAAGATCTCGAAATAAAATTACTCCCACCTTGCCAAACTCCAATAATAGACACTATAACTTACTTTGATCCAATTTCTTCAAATTTGATGCCATAGGCAAAATAAGAAACTACCTGCCGATATAAAGGCGTCAACTCTTGATTAAATTTAGCTCTTATCGAAAAATAATCTTGACAGTAAACGAACGGCTAATGTATGTTCCAACGGTGGTGAATGATGATTCACTCATGTTCGGGCAAACAAAATTCTCGAGTTGAAAGGCTCTCCATGAAGGCGATGGTTATCAGGCTTTTATTAAGAGTTGATCCGCTCATTGAGGCTAAAATATTTTAAACGCAAACCCGTACCGGGGAGAAACAATTAAGGAAGGGTAGCCAATGCTCGTTATTGCATGTATCAAACAGGTGCCTGACACAACACAGGTAAAGATCGATCCGGTAACCAACACCCTGGTCCGCGAAGGGATTCCGTTCATCATGAACCCCTTTGACACGCATGCCCTGGAGGAGTCTCTCCGTCTGAAAGACAAATATCCGGGTGTGCGGGTAGCGGCCATCTCCATGGGTCCGCCCAATGCCGAGATGACACTTCGCAAGGCATTGGCACTGGGTGTTGATGAGGTGGTCCTCCTTTCAGACCGTGCCTTTGGCGGTGCCGACACCCTGGCCACAAGCATGGTCCTTGCCGAGGCAGTCAAGAAGCTTGCAGCGCAGGACAAGGACGGGCTGGCCCTGGTTATCTGCGGCAAGCAGACCATCGACGGCGATACCGCCCAGGTGGGCCCGGGCATTGCCATCCGCAACGGATATGTTCCCCTGACCCTTGTGGACCGCATCGTGGATCTCGACCTCAAGAACAAGAAGATCAGGGTGAGCAGGAAGCTCGAAGGCCGCCATGAAATAGTCGAGTCCAAATTGCCTGCACTGCTGACCGTAGTCAGGGAGATCAACAAGCCCCGCTATCCCTCGGTGCCCATGCGTCTTGAGGCACAGGACATGAGTGTGGCCCTGTGGGACAACAAGGTCATGAACCTTGACGTCAACCAGATCGGGCTCAAGGGTTCGCCCACTGCGGTGAGAAAGATCTTCTCCCCGGAACGTGATAAGGGCGAGATCGTAGGCGATGGCGCAAACGACCCGACCGGAACAGCCAAGATCCTGGTGGAAAAGCTGGTCCAGAGGGAATTGCTTACCCTGTAAGAAGGTATCCTTACTTTATAAAAGAAGAGAGACGTAAGCTGATGGAAAAACCAAAGAAAGTTAAAAAGCCGCGAGGAAAGGCATCTCTCATCCCCAACAAGTGTATCGCATGCGGGGCGCGCTGCCAGAGCTCCTGCCCTGCAGAAGCGATCGAGATGAACGAAAAGGGTGAGCCCATCGTTCTTGCAGACAAGTGTATCGGCTGCCAGAAATGCGTCAAGATATGCCCTGCAGAAGCACTGGAAATGTTCTTCACACCGGAGGAGCTGGAGATCCTCAAGCAGCTTGCAGCTGAAAAGACTGCAGGGGGCGCACCGGCAGAAGAGGATGAAGACTCCGAAGAGGGCAAGCTCAAGAAATTTCTGGCCCAGTATCACGAATGTCTGGGTCTTTGTCGAGCAGACAGACTGCATACCCGCCAAGGTTTCCTGGGAGCTCCTGGGGGTAGGCGCTCAGCTGGCCATCTGCGCTTAAGGTTGAGCTCTGCGCCGTTGTCCTCGGACACAATGTTGAGAAGCTCTGCCAGGAGGCATTCTCCTACGGGGCTACCAAGGCATATCTCATCGATGATCCCATACTGCACGATTACCGCACAGCCACCTACCTCGAGGCCTTCTGCTCGCTGGTTGAAAAGTACAAGCCGGAAGTGGTGCTCATGGGCGCAACCGGTCTTGGCAGGGACCTGGCCGGCGCTGTGGCGACACGGTTGAGAACCGGCCTGACGGCAGACTGCACGGGCCTCGGCATCGATGATAAAAGGCAGTTGCTGCAGACACGTCCGGCCTTTGGCGGAAACATCATGGCAACCATTTTCTGCGAGCAGAGACGCCCGCAGATGGCCTCGGTACGCCCCCACGTAATGCCCATGCCCGCACAGAACGAGGGTGCCACCGGTGAGATCATCCGCGAGAAGATCTCCATGAAGGAAGAGGACGTCCTTACCAAGGTGCTTGAGATCATAGACGATGCAGGCCACATGGACAGCGTTGATGTCGGCGGCGCCGAATTCATCGTTTCCGGTGGAAGAGGCATGATGTCCAAGGAAAACTTCAAGATCCTGCAGGATCTTGCTGATGAGCTCAGCGGCGTGGTGGCATGCTCCAGATGCGCAGTGGATGCAGGCTGGATGCCGGTGGACCGGCAGGTAGGCCAGACCGGAAAGACGGTCAGGCCCAAGATATATATCGCATGCGGCATCAGCGGGGCCATTCAGCACCTGGTAGGCATGCAGGACTCGGATCTGGTAATAGCCATCAACCGCGACCATGAAGCCCCGATCTTCGAAGTGGCTACATTCGGCATTGTCGGCGATCTCTTCAAGATAGTTCCGGCGATAACGGACCATATACGGCAGGCCAAGGCGACCAGAGGCACACCCAAGGTTTGTTAAACACCATATATACGAGAGAAGGATAGTCATGATACCGAACCCTTATATCTTTGCAGCGGTTTTGTTAGCGGCAATCGCCTTTTTCACATGGAGTTGTGTCCGCCGCTTCAGCCTGGTAACCATCGGCAAGCCGGAAGACCGTTTCAATAACGTAGCAGCCAGGTTGCGAGATACCTTTATCTATGCATTTGCCCAGAAGCGGGTATTGCAGAAGCCCTTCGGTATCAACCATTTTGTCCTGTTCTGGTCATTCATGACCTTGCTGCTGGCCAACTCCGAGTTCCTTATCCACGGCGTAGTTCCCGGCCATCAGCTTCAGGTTATTGCCTGACGTGATCTACAATCCGCTGGTATTCCTTTTCGACATGGTCTCGCTGTTTGCCCTGGCCTGCGTAATCATTGCAGGTATCAGACGCATCGTTGCCCCCCCATATCCTGAAGCCATAACGCTGGACGCCTATATCATCCTTTCCATGATTGCCATGCTCATGATCGCGTTCTTCAACCTGAAAGGCGTAGAGATCGCCATCGGTGAGGAGACGGCATCGGCCTTCATGCCGCATGTCATCCGCTGTGGCAACAGCCTTTTATGCAGGACTTACCCCTGAAAGCGCCGAGCCGCTCATCACCTTCTGGTGGTGGGTCCACGCACTGGTGCTGCTTTTCTTCCTGAACTATCTGCCATACAGCAAGCACATGCACATCCTTTCCTCCATCCCGAGCTGCTATTTCAGACGGTTTGAAAGGCCAAACACGCTGCCTACGGAGACCTTTGTAAAGGGCAACAAATTCGGCGTGGAGACCATAGACCAGTTCACCTGGAAAGACCTCTTCGATTCCTATGCCTGTACCGAGTGCGGCAGGTGTCAGAATGTATGCCCTGCGGCAAGTACCGGCAAACCCTTAAACCCCAGGCAGGTCATCCATGATCTCAAGATCAACCTGCTCACCAACGGCCCTGCCATGAAGGAAGGCCAGAAGCCGACGATGCCGCTCATCGGCAATAATGGCGATGGCAGCATCACTGAAGACGCAATATGGTCCTGCACCACCTGCGGGGCATGCATGGAAGTATGCCCGGTCTTCATCGAGCAGATGCCCAAACTGCTCCAGCTCAGGCGCTACCTGGTGGAGATGAAGGCCCACTTCCCTGAAGAGCTCTTGAATCTCTTTGAGAATATGGAGCAGCGCAGTAACCCGTGGGGCATCGCACCAACCGAGAGGACCAAGTGGTGCTCGCAGATCAATGTGAAGCCTTTCGATGCATCAACTGAATATCTCCTGTACGTTGGTTGCGCCGGGGCATTTGACTCCAGGAACAAGCTGATCACCTTGGCACTTGCAAACATCCTCGATGCGGCCGGTATATCCTGGGGCATACTGGGCAAAGATGAGCTGTGCTGCGGTGACAGTGTCCGCAGGCTTGGCAACGAGTTCGTGTTCGACAAGATGGCCAAGGACAATGTTAAGGTCTTCAAGGACAAGGGCGTAAAGAAGATCATCACCCTGTGTCCGCACTGCTTCTCGACATTGAAGAACGATTATAGGCAATATGGCTTTGAAGGTGAGGTAATCCATCACTCAGAACTTATCAATGACCTTCTGGCCAAGGGCAAGCTGAAGCTCAAGAAGTCCGTCAACCTGGGCAAGGTCGTGTTCCATGACTCCTGTTATCTTGGACGACACAATGACATCTACGAGTCGCCCCGGGATATAATCAGCAAGGCTACCGGCAAGGACGCGCAGGAGATGGAGAGGAACCACGGAGAGTCTTTCTGCTGCGGCGCGGGCGGAGGAAGGATGTGGATGGAAGAGCACCTGGGCACCCGCATCAATCTGGAACGGGTATCTGAAGCACTTAAGACGAATCCGGACACCGTATGCGTGACATGCCCCTACTGCATGACCATGTTCGAGGATGGCCTGAAAGACAAGAACGCAGATAAGGTTGCAGTCAAGGACATTGCCGAGGTTGTGGCAGAAGCGATCAGATAAAAAAAACGAATTTGCTTAGCTGCAAAGTTCGACGGCCTCCGGTTTTTACCGGGGGCCGTTTTGTTTGTTACCCTCTTTCATGATGTAGCGGAAAAGGCAGTGGTCCTTGCCCGTATCATGGCGTGATTGGAGTTCCAGCCTGACGTCAGGATTATATCCCTTGAGGATGGCATAATCGACATATTTGCAGTAGAGGCGTGCATGTTCCTTGAGGCCCCATTTTTCAGCGGCCTCCATGAAGGAACAGCGTTTTACCTCCACAACCAGATCGTGGTTTTCGATGGAAGGCTTTGCCTCAAAATTTGATCCGTCGATGTCGGAATAGATGAGCCAGTTCTTCAATGTAAGCGGCTTGCCGAGCCCTTTGACCACCTGGGCGATCCTTTGCCCGCGTTCAAAGCCGAAATATTCTACCGCCTCTTTGATCAGCTTCTCCCCTTCATCCATGCCATTTTTTTCAAGGATATTTTTGCTCAGAGATGAAAAGAGCTGGGCGGCAAGGCCGAAACCTTGTGTATGGTAGGTATCACTGAGGAACTTGCGCTTCAGGAGCACATCTTTCATATACCAGTAGCTGAAACCCTTTTTCTTTTCCCTCAGAAGATCATCCATACCATCCTCCACATAAAATATTATTTCTCTTCTACCATAATAAGCCATTCTCTTCATAGTTATCCCGTGATGTATTCAGCGCGATAATGTAGCATTCCACCGTTACTCTCTTTTGGATTATTTTTTAGTGTGGTAGTAGAAGACTAGTTCCTATAAATAAACTTATGAGCCAATTGAAAACTCAAAAAAAAGTGTCACCCCCGCGAAAGCGGGGGTCCAGAAGCTCTTGAAAAGACTGGATTCCCACTTCCGTGGGAATGACCTTCCGCAAGTTTTGCAATTTGTGCTTATAATTGCGGTTTTTCTCATCAAAGGAATTCCTAAAAAGGAGTATTTATGAAACGCCACTTGACAGCTATTATCGAAAGAGAAGGTAGCGGATATGTCTCTATCTGCCCGGAGCTCGATATTGCGAGCCAGGGTAATACAATCGAGACGGCACGGGATAATCTGCGTGAAGCTGTGGAGTTGTTTTTCGAGTGTGCATCCCCAGAAGAAGTAAAAGATCGTCTTCATGATGAAATCTATATAACTCAGCTTGAGGTTGCAGTTGGCTAAACTCAAAGTATTATCCGGTAAATCTGTTTGTGAAATCTTATTGAAAAACGGGTTCGCCGAGGTTCGAAGACGGGGAAGTCATATTGTTATGCAGTTGAAGCTGCCAGAAACAACAAAGACAGTTCCTGTGCCCGATCATAAAGAGCTTAGGACAGGTACTCTCCTCTCCATCATCCGTCAATCAGGTCTAGCCAGAGAACTGTTTGAGGAATAAGGCTGATAACCACACAAGATTATGTTCACCTATCTGAAAGACAAGCTTGAGATCAAGTATCCCTGTAGATGGGTCTATAAGCTTTTTGGTACTGATCAAGACAGTATGCGTGAGGCTGTTGTCCAGGTCATGGCCGGTGGTGATTATACATTGACTCTGTCGCGTAGCAGCAAGAATAAGAAGTATCACTGCATGAATCTCGATGTTCAGGTAATAAGCGAAGAAGACAGGACTGAGATATTTAAGGCGCTGTCAAGCCAACAGGCCTTTGTGCATATATTATAGAGGCAATTGCAAAACTCTCAAAATGTCATTCCTGCGAAAGCGGGAATTCAGTATTTTCAAAAAAAATCTGGACCCCCGCTTTCGCGGGGGTGACACTTTTTTTGAGTTTTGAAATTGCCTCATAATGTTAAGCCGGTTGTTCACCCGTGCGGATATCGTCATAGAATTTGGCAGTACTCACCAGAAGGTATGGTCCGATCCACAGAAAGCCGATTCCAAGGGTGAATATCCCTACAAGAAACCAGCCGGTAAACCTTCCCACCAGGCAGGAGAGCTCCCACTTATGCCCATCCATCATGGCCTTGCTTTGCCTCATGGCCTCCTGGCCGTCAAGTTGCGGATTGTCTGCAAGGAGGAAGAAGGTCATGGAGTATGAGAAGGCAGCAATGATGCCGGGTACGATGAGCAGCAGGCTCCAGAGAAGGACATAGAGGGTGACCAGGATATAGGCGATGAGTCCGTTCACAAAAACAGGGAAGCCGTCAAAGAGCTGGCCGGTCTTTGCATCATTGCCGCGGGCTATGGCCAGGGAAAAGATATTCAGGCCCACGAGGAGGGGGCCTCCGATTATAAAGCCGCCGATCCATCCCAGAACCGGTATTGCACTAAGACCGCATGTTATGACCAGATAAATCAGAAAGGTTGCAACAGCTATTCCCCATTTTTCTTTGAGCCGGGATCTTGCAAAATCCATAATGGCACGGTTTTCCATGGGCATAAGCATCCTCCTGGCTTGTATTGCCTTGAATCATCACTGGCACATTATTATTGTCAGGCCATCTCATGGAGGGCAAACATTTAATAGGTGTAGCGGCCTTTTATTAGTATAACAGATATTTCATGCTGATATGTACAAATCCTGATCCTCGATGCATTAATCGAGATATTTATTACGATTGAGAAGGAAGTCCCGGTAGATGAGGTAATAATCGGTCTGCTCATAATCTATTGCCTTCAAGGCCTGATGATCAAAGGATATGATTGTGGCGCCCGGGCAGCTCAGCAGGATGGGTGAGTGAGTCGCTATGATGAACTGGGCATGGCCGTCTTGGCACTGGTTCATGAGCAGCTGCACGAATTCGATCTGTCTGCGGGGTGAAAGCGCGGTCTCGGGCTCATCCATGAAGTAGAGCCCTTCAATTTTGTAACGTGACTGGAAGAATGCCATGAATGACTCGCCGTGAGACTGGGACATGAGGGACTTTCCCCCAAAATAGTCCAACAGTTTGGGGTCTGATATGGCCCACTCATCGATGATCTTGGCAAGGTGCTGGTATCTCTCGGAGGAGAAGAACGCACCGGGTTTCTTATCATTGCTCCAGGACACATCGATGTACTTGAACAGGTCTTCTTCAAGGGGATTATTCCCGAAACGTTCGCGCTCCTCCTCCCAGATGTGTATGCCGCAGCGCCGTGCAATTGCCTTGAGCAGCGTGGATTTGCCCGAACCGTTTTCGCCGATAAAAAAGGTGATGTTCGTTTCAAAGGCAAGCTCCGGGGTGTTGTGGAAGGCCTTGAGGTTGAAGGGATAGGTGTCGTTCACCGGATAGCTATGAGGATGGAATCTCATTTTGTTGATATGCATGGGCACGACCTCGTCAGGGATGGCGCAGCTTGAGAATTCATTATCATGGGGCCTGTTGATGGGCAAGGTTTAACCCGGATTATGCAATTAAATGAGACCATGTACACCCAATATACTCCAAGAGTGCCTTAAGGATAAAACTCGTGGTGAACGAAATTGTTTTTATAGGTCCGTTAAAATCAGTCATCTTGCAGCCCTGAAAGGACTGGGAAAATAGGCACTCTCCTAAGGCTGCAAGATGACTGATTTTAACGGATCAAGTTTTTACACATCCTAAATACAGAATCTGAGCTTAAGGATTACCTCCGGCCCAAACAATTTTTCATCACTTTTGCTCAAGTCATCTTGCCGTTCATCACAGCAACGTTATTATCATCCTTGGAATATGATACAATATTCATGACAACTCGATACATTCTCATGTATCTCGTGAGTCAGGAATAAAGGAGGCATCAAGATGACAAGGTTAATTACCATGCTCGTGGTTATCATAGTAATTGCAGGCTTTTCAACACTCCATGCAGCCGATCTTCACGGCATTGTGACAGACAAGGATGGGAAGCCTGCAATCGTAAAGGTGGTGATCAAGGATGCCAAAGGGACCCAGCTTGGTGAACCGGTAACCACAGGCAAGGACGGGTCCTATGCTTTCAAAGACATCAAACCGGGGTCATACGTTGTTGTTGTCGGCGAGAAGAACGAATGGAAGATCTTTGTCGGGCCCGGGGAAACGAGACGCGATTTCTCACTGAAATAACAGAGACGAGGCATTATGGACATTTTCGAACAGAAGCCTGAAGAGGGACAATCAGGAGAAATACGTCAAAAGAAGGACATATGGGACATCTTGAAGTCCCTGGGACCTGCGTTCCTTGCCGCTGTTGTGGCAATCATGGGCGGCTGGTACAATCTTCAGCAGACCCAGCTCAACAAGACAACCGAGATGCGGCAGGTGTACACGAATATCATGACAGAGCGTGAAAGTTCGGACAACACAATAAGGGCCAAGATGTTCGAGATGCTTATCAATGCCATGTTTGCCAAAGGATTCGGGACTGCAAGTGCCGGTTCCGATGATGTCCGGTCCATCAAGCAGCAGGTGATGTTTCTCGACCTGTTGTCCCGCAACTTTGACACGGTGGACATAAAGCCGCTTTTTGAAGACCTCGACAATGAACTCACCAGGAAGATCTACGATGAAAAGGCCTATTCACGACAGCAGCGGGGAGAAAACTTCGCCTTGCGCGCCGAGTTGCGCAGGGTGGGCAGGAACCTGTCCGTCAAGCAGCTCAATGCCCTGGCTTCTCTGCCGGGGAGTGTCGTACAGGGGATCGTGATATTAAAAGACAAGGAGGGAGTTATCCAGGTTATCATGGATGAATCCGC
Source organism: uncultured delta proteobacterium (assembly GCA_963785235.1). Taxonomy (GTDB): domain Bacteria; phylum Desulfobacterota; class Desulfomonilia; order UBA1062; family UBA1062; genus MWEI01. Next base: position 16,458 of record CAWAUM010000007.1, read on the forward strand.
CTCGGATGGGAATGGGGTCAAGATCCCTGTGGAGATCAAGCCCAATGACATCTCCGATGGCATGGTGGATATCTCCCTTGAATACACCAAAAGCAAGTCATCGGATAAGGCGTTCAAGGCCCCTTCGTTCATCATTACCTTCTATGATCTGCCCTACATCGACAACAGCGTCCTTGACATAGACATGAGGGTAGGGGTTATTCTCACGAAATACGTTCCCATCCGCGATCTTGATTTGTTCAGGGACAGGCTCGACAAAAAGCTCATCAAGGATTATGAGGACCTGAAAGCGGGCGGCATTACACAATATGCCGAGCTGCGTATCATCAGATTCCCTGCAAAGTATATCGGCAACCGCGACAGGCCATATCTCCAGGAGATTATCCAGGATCTGCTGGGTGGACAGAAGAGGGAGAAGAAAGAGCAGGATATGACATCATCAAAGTGATATCTGGGCACAGAATGAAAACCCAACAGGGTATGGCTGAGCGGCATGAGCTGCTATAATGCGAGCTGGATGCAGTACAGTCCATCAAGGGCCATATGGATAAGCAGGCCATACGCGATCACGCGCATCTTTGGGATGACACCCATAAGAAAATAGCCTGCTATGGCAGGATAGGAATGAAGGGGATGAAACCCTATGCTGCACCGGTTCGGGTCATAGACAGGGTTGGCCAGGAGGTGGTCCAGGTCAACAAGCATGGTCAGCATCATGATCAGCCACACCATTTTCCAGCGGTCACGGAAAAAAAACCATGAAACAAGAGCAGGTATGAGAATGTGGAGGGACAGGTGAAGCATTTGGTCCACCGGATCACCTTGTTTGTTGAAACAGAAACAGGCTCGATGTCATAAGCCTATTCCAGGGACAACTCAAAGAGCTGTTCATTCACTTCCACGCCCCACTGGGTTCCCGCTCGCTGCTGAACGAGCTTGAAGCCTGCTTTTTCATACAGATGACGGGCAGCCCACAGGCCCTCGAAGGTCCACAGATACACCTGCTTGTGGCCGCTGCTTCTGCAGAAATCCATGGCTGTCGTTATGAGCCGTTTGCCTGCACCCTGGCCCCTTATTTCATCCGACACGATGAAATACCGCAGGTGTGCCCCTTTGGTGTCGGAATGGATCCCGTCAATGGAGAGATGGCCTTCAATGCGGCCATGGCGCAAGGCTGTCCAGAAGCCGTCTCGATTTTCGTCGTATCGTCCGAGGAATTCCGAAAGGTCAGTTGCGCACATGGCCTCGAAGATGAGTCCGAACCCCCAATGCTTGTGATAGTAGGTCCCATTGAGTTCGGCAACGCGGCCGATTGCACCGGGGGAATAACCTCTGACGATCTCGATATCAGGCATATGAAAGACCCACCGGTTTATCCTTTCGGGTTTTCCTGCTCGACCTCACGGTCGAAGTCGGCATCCTGATTCCATGAATCGTCAGGCTGATATTCCCTGCGGAAGGTCTCCATCATATCGTTGAGCGGGACATCAACGAATTCTCCCCGATACCGGAGGTATTCCATGTGCATGTTACCCTCGAGGTCAAAGGGGTGGTAGATAGAGTCGGTTATACCGTTAAACTCCAAGGGGTGAAACCCGAACTTCTCGCAGAGTTCTATGTTGAAGGCAGGTGTCGCCTTTACCCACCGGCCATCCAGAAAGATTGACGTATACCCGTGCCAGAAGAACACGTCGGTCTTCATGATCGCACGCATGCGCGCAGTGGTGAGATGGTTGCGCACATCGGCAAAACCGATCCGGGCAGGAATCTTCACAACCCGGCAGCAGGCCGCCAGAAGTATGGCCTTGGACACGCACCAACCCTTAAGGGCGCCCAGTGTCGTGCTCGCCTTCAGCCCGTTGATGGTCAGGTCGAGGGTATAGGGGTCGTATCGTATCCCATCCCTGACTGCATAGTACAGGTGTATGGCCAGCTCTTTGGGGTCAGGGGAGCTGCCCATGTTCCTGCGGGCAAAATCCATGACCGACGGGTTGTCGCTGTCTACGGTTGCAGATGCCTCACAATATTGTGTCAAGTCCGGAATCATTGTGCATTTCTACTCTCAAGCTCACAGATGGTCAAGTCCGGGTGCACCGATCTTTTATGTAACCAAGATAGTGCGGTTTCGTTGCGAAAACCTTTATCCGTTAAAATCAGTCATCTCGCAGCCTCTAAGGAATGCTAATTTTCCCGGTTCATCAAGGTTGCGAGATGACAGATTTTAACGGACCTAATTTAAAAGCAATGCCCATGGATATTACCTCCGTTTGAAAAAAAACTGTCTTTTATCCTTGACAATCAGCAAGATAGTACGTACGGATAGGCACAATCTGAAATGCGAGTCGGTCTTACCTGAATTATCCTTTCACTAAGACATCCGGCAGCCCTTTGTGTCGTTATGTCGATACTTCACGTCTTTCAGAAAACGGGCAATTTAAAGCGTACGCTCGCGAGAGAAGCTGAAAGTGGAGGCAGAGACATGGTGAAATCAGCAATTATACGATTCATCAAAGGGAAAAGGTAGCCGTATCAAGTTATTCCGCAACAATTCCGAACAGGACAAGATCTGTCAGGAGTCTTTAAGCAGTTCCGCTGAAACGAATCCCAGTGGTTCCCACAAAGACAGGGCCTGCCCCTTGAGGAGCAGAGACCCCTTGTCAGAAACACTATAAACAAAGGAGCATCAATGACATTCGAACAATTCAATCTTCACACGGACATCTCTGCTGCCATTACCGAGCAGGGATACACATGCCCAACCCCCATACAGGAAAAAGCAATTCCCCACATCTTAAACAAGCGTGATGTCCTGGGCCTGGCCCAGACCGGAACAGGCAAGACAGCGGCGTTTGTACTTCCGCTTCTCCAGAAGCTCATGGACGGACCGCGCCGCAAGGTTCGGGCATTGATCCTCGCCCCCACGCGTGAGCTGGCCTCCCAGATTCATGAAGCTGTCAATTCCCTTGGCAAGCATACCAGGTTGCACAGTGTGGCAATCTTCGGCGGGGTGAGCATGGACCCCCAGATAAAGGCACTCAGGCGCGGCGTCGAGATAATTGTGGCCTGCCCGGGCCGGCTTCTTGACCATATGTCCCGCAGCAACATAGACCTGTCTTCGCTCGAAATCCTTGTCATCGATGAGGCCGACCGCATGTTCGACATGGGCTTCCTGCCCGATATCCGCCGGATAACCAAACAGCTCCCGGGTAAGAGGCAGAACCTGCTCTTTTCGGCCACCATGCCCGATGATATCCGTCGCCTTTCAGCAGACATACTGCGCGATGCCGTCACGGTCCAGATCGACCATACGAAGCCGGTTGCAAACATATCCCATGTGCTTTACCCGGTGGAACAGCATCTGAAGACAGCGCTTTTAAAAGAACTGCTCAAACGCACTGAAACGGATTCTGTTCTGATCTTTACCCGAACCAAGCACCGCGCCAAGAAGCTGGCCGAACAACTGGGCTTTGCCGGTTTCAGGGCCACTTCACTGCAGGGCAACCTGTCGCAGAATCAGCGTGAGAACGCCATTGAAGGCTTCCGCAAAGGTTCTTACAAGATCCTTGTAGCTACGGATATTGCGGCCCGGGGAATAGACGTATCGGCAATCACCCATGTCATCAATTTTGATATGCCCGACACCGCTGATGCCTACACCCACCGCATCGGACGGACAGGGCGCGTCTCCAGGACAGGAGAGGCCTTCACCTTTGTAACGAACGAAGACACATCCATGGCCTACACCATTGAATGCACCCTCGGGGCGGCAGTTGAACAGAAGACCCTGTCGGGATTCGACTACAAAAAACCCAAGGCCGAGGGCCCTTTCCAGACCGCCAGACCGCAGCAGCAAAGGCAGCGCGGGGCACGTCCGGGAGTGCAGCCTCCCATTGATAGCAGGCGCAAGGCCGGGGACAGGTATCGCACACAGATCTCTGCACGCTGAGTTAGCATCTCACCACGTATCTCGTTCCCAAGCTCCGGCTTGGGAACGATGTTTATCGATTAATGCCGGATTAACCAATCGAATGTAGCAATACAGCTTCTATTCATTCAATTTGGCCTTAAGCATAAAATCCATAACAACCATGGAATTATTTTGAAAACAGGTCCGTTAAAACCCATCATTTCGCAGCCTTGAAGGACCGGGAGAATTTGTCACACTATAAAGGCTGCGAAATGAAGGGTTTTAACGGATCAGGCTTTTACGCCTCTTTAAACGTTAAATCCGGGTTATTATCTGCTGATAGGGGGCTTCACAATGAGAATCAGGAGCTTCCAGGTTGCTTGGCCAGTGCATCACCCATCCGGCCAAGGGCCTCCACCAGGAGACTCCGGGCACACCCGAAGTTCAGACGCACGAATCCCTTTGTGCCGAAGTCAGTGCCATCGGAGAGGCCGACACCGGCTTCTTCAAAGAAGGCCGCAGGGTTCGGCACGTCCAGGTTACGGCAATCGATCCAGGCGAGATAGGTGGCCTCGGTGTGGTGCATGCTGAGTCCCGGGGCGTTTGCCACGAAATCCTCCACCAGGTCACGGTTTCCCCTGAGGTAGTCGATGAGGGCCAGGCGCCAGTCTTCACAATCCCGGTATGCGGCCAGTGCAGCGGTGAACCCCAGGGCATTCACATGGGGCACGATGCCGTTCATGGCTGCTTTGAATTGCGACCGGAGCCCTTTGTCAGGGATCACGGCAAAGGAGCAGCCCAGGCCCGGGAGGTTGTAGGTCTTGCTCGGGGCAAGCAGGGTGATGGTCTGTCTGGCTATGTCTTCATCAAGGGCGGATAGGGTTATGTGGCCTATGTCCTTGTCCAGCACAAGGCCGCAGTGGATCTCATCCGAACAGATGATGATATTGTTATCAAGGCAGATCCGGGCCAGGCGCAACAGTTCGTCACGGGTGAAGACCCTTCCTGTGGGGTTGTGCGGGTTACACAGGATAAACATCCGTGTATTGGCGGTGATGGATTGTTCGATGCCGGAGAAGTCGAAGATATACTTGCTGCCGTCATCAGCATGGGCAACGCTCATAAGGGTACGCTGGGAGAGGGAAGGGGCGCTGAGGAATGGCGGGTAGGCCGGGGTGGTGGTGATGACTGCATCACCGGGGGCCCCCACGGAGCGGCAGGCAATGTTCAGGCCGCTTACAAGGCCAGGCAGCCACACGATCCACTCGGGCTTCACTGCCCAGGCGTGCGTGTGCTCCAGCATGCTCATGACAGCCTCAAACAGGTCATCAGGCGCCAGGGTGTAGCCGAACACTCCATGGGCCACGTGAGCGTGCATCGCCGTAATGACAGCAGGAGGGGCCTTGAAGTCCATATCCGCCACCCACAAGGGGATGACGTCTTTGCCTTTGTATTTGTCCCACTTGAGGCTTGCAGTGTTGCGGCGTTCTACCGGGATATCAAAGTTGTATAATGCTTGAGGATGATTTGTCATTGTTCATTTAGGTACGGCTAGTTTTACGAGCAGTCAAGGCAAAATATAGCTTTTTAAAGGATGAGCGGCTTTAAGAATTCTGTCTTGCAAGTCTCAATATATTTTGAGGAGCATTGAAATGAAACGCCCAATTGCCCGGATAGGGTCGAACATGCCGGCAATCTGATAAGAAAGAAAAAAGAAACAGGCATAAAAGGTTCCCGGGCTCTTATTCATCCAGGCATGAACCGGCGGCAACAACAAGCTCCTCACGGAAGTTGAAGAAACACCTAATGTAATCATAGCACCTATGAGTACGCCGGCCAGGATATCACTGGGATAATGAAGACCTATGTAAACCCTTGGGAAACAGATGATTGCAAGGACATAGACAAGGACGAACATGCCCAACTTCCTCGATAGAAGGAACATGCCTGTTGCCAGGGAGAAGAATAAAACTGCGTGGTCGCTGGGAAAGGAACTCCACGATTCCAGAATCGAAGCGCTGAAGCCGTAAGGTATGAGAAAATCATACTCGCGATTGAGCATGGGACGCAACCTGAAGGGAAGCATGGCTGCCAGAACCCTGGCTGAGAAAAGGGCGATCAGACATGAGCACAGCGTTACGATAATATGATCTTTCTGAAGTTGATCCGGTTTATTCTCCTTAAACCAGAACCACCAGAGAATGGTTATGAGAAATCCCCCTTTAAAGAGATGGTTTGTGCTGATAAAATTTACCAGTAAATCAAAGAACGGTGATTTACATGCAAATCCATTCAGAAAAGAAATTGTTGAATAATCAAGGCCATTCATTGATTTTTGAACTGGGCAATCTGCCGTGATATGGCAACGAGAATGCCTTCCTCATCCCAGAGTTCTCCATCCGATTCCACGAGGCCGCAGGTGATAAAACGTGAGCGGAAATGCCCTTGCAGCCACTTGGTTTCCGGGATTTTCCTCACATTGACCGTAAATTCTATAGTAGGAACCCAGGCCATCATCCCCTGGCTTGCAAAGACAGGGGGAGGAAAACAGTCTGCCATGAACAGAACAGAAAGCAGGTCATGTGTGCGATCATTCTTAAAGGAAATCCACCCCTTCATTTCTGATATATCCGCCAGGTTGCCTTGCATCCATCCTGCGCATGCCGGGTCCAGTCTCATGTCCATGTGGCTGAGCAGGGTAAAATCCGGGAGAGGCGGGATGGGTATACACGTGTCCTGTGAAGATATTGACGGCACGTTTGTTTCGTATCTTTCAAGAAAACACTCAATCTTCTCGTCTGCAAATGTCCCGAGCATCCGGAGCCGTTCTTTTCCCTGCTGAAGCAGTCTGGCCTGAAAGCGGCTAAACTGGGTTGATCGGGAGAACTCCTCAACATAGATGTCTGCATCACCTGGGGTGCATCGGGAGATATAATTCGCAGTCACAATCGGTGTGGATCTTTTGTCGCTCTGATTCAGCATGGCATTGGCCACTAAGGCCATGAGATAGCCGCCGTTTGGGGTGCCGTTGATCGACCAGTTGTCGGCGATGTGCCCTTTGAAATGATTCGGGTCCGGCTCCTGCAGCGAAATGTCAGAATCAAAAAGGTGCATAGTTACCTCGCGAGGTATTTAATACTAGCTCATTATCATATAGGTCAATGAGGTCATAATCAAAGCCTTTGTAGACAAGGGACCTTTAACTTGATATGAAAAAAAACGATAACTCATCTGCATTCCGGTATTCAGGCTGTTAAGCCTAAAGCTTTTAGGGGAGGGGGATGGGAAGGATCAGTTTGCGGGCCGGTAAATGGATTATTCCGGTTGTACTTATCTTTTCGCTCTTTCTGCCTGGCTGTGCTTCGAACAGGGCAATAATTCCTCCGTATCAAACAAGGCTCAAGGGTAAGCCGCAGGTCTATGCCGCCCCTTTGAAGATGGGTTTTTCCGTCCAGGTGGGCGCCTTCTCCCAGGTGGACAACGCTGCCAGGCTCACAAAAAAATTGGAGAAGCAGGGGCTTGATGCCTTTTATTTTGCCCATAGCTCCGGGCTCTACAAGGTCCGGTTCGGGAACTACATCACCCAGAGCAAGGCCATGTCTGAGGCGCGCAGGTTACAGCAGCTCGGCATGATTGATGTGTTCTATGTTGTGAAGCCCGGGGAGTATGCCATTGCCAGGGGAAGACCTTCAGGTGCCGGCTCTGTGAGAGATGAGCTCGTAGATACTGCCCAGAGCTTTATCGGCCTGCCCTATCAGTGGGGAAGCTGCTCACTGGATGCCCCGCTGGATTGCAGCGGTCTGGTTATGGCTGTTTATCAGCTCAATGGCATGAATGTCCCGCGCACCTCTGAAGACCAGTACAAAAGCGGTATGCCCGTCGCAAAGGAACAGCTCGAAAAGGGAGATCTTGTCTTTTTCACCACCACGAGCACCGGTCGAGTCAGCCATGTGGGAATTTTTATCGGGGGAGATATGTTCATCCATGCCCCGGGCACAGGAAAGACCATTTGTGCCGATTCGCTTTCTGGCTCCTACTACCGAGAGCGCTTTTATGGTGCCTGCACGTATCTTCGCTGAATTGATCAAAAGGCAAGGTTCAGATATCACGCCGATAATCGTGAAATGATTTTGATAGAATATTTTGTGCGGTGCAATGTTTTTCTTCATAGAAACAAACATCTGCCTCTTGACTATGTGAAAATGCCCTTTAATTAACTAACAATAGCGGTATCCGGTTCCCATTTGGGATGTGCAGTGCATGTAGGAGTATGTTTATCGGGCTTAAATGAGGAAGGAGGGGGTCCAGGCGCCAATGGGTGAGCAAGCCAATACCGGAACAGTGGTCTCCATTCGTGGCAGTGTTGTTGATGCCCGTTTTTCTTCCCGTCTTCCGGCTATATACCATGTTCTCCTGGCAGGTGAGGGAAAGGATATCGTCATCGAGGTGAACACACACCTGAGCGAGAACCTTGTCAGGGGCATTGCCCTTACCCCCACCCAGGGGCTTGCCCGTGGATCGGAGATCACTGATACGGGGAATCCCCTTCAGGTGCCTGTGGGGAAGAATCTCCTGGGCAGGGTCATCAATGTCTTTGGTGCGCCCATCGATATCAAGGGCGAGATCCAAGGCGAGCTCAGATCGATCCACCAGGGCACGGTCCCGCTGACCGAGCAGTCCACGGTCTCGGAGATATTCGAGACGGGCATTAAGGCCATCGATGTCCTGGCCCCGCTTGAGAGGGGAGGGAAGGCAGGCCTGTTCGGTGGCGCAGGTGTGGGCAAGACCGTTCTCATCACCGAAATGATCAACAACACCGTGAAGAAACATCACGGGGTAAGCATCTTCTGCGGCATCGGCGAGCGGTGCCGCGAGGGAGAAGAGATCTATCGCGACATGGTCACCGCAGGTGTAATCGACAATACCGTCATGGTCTTCGGACAGATGAACGAACCGCCCGGGGCCAGATTCCGTGTGGGGCACGCTGCACTTACTGTTGCAGAATACTTCCGCGATGACATGCACCAGGATGTACTGTTGATGATGGACAATATCTTCCGTTTCATCCAGTCGGGCTCCGAGGTGTCCGGACTTATGGGGCAGCTCCCCTCCCGGCTCGGGTATCAGCCGACACTCGGCACGGAACTGGCCGAGCTCGAAGAGCGCATCTGCAACACAAGCACCGGGGCCATCACCTCCATACAGGCCGTGTATGTCCCGGCCGACGATTTCACCGATCCCTCGGCGGTCCATACCTTCGGTCACCTGTCCGCCACTATTGTTCTCTCACGCAAAAGGGCCAGTGAAGGGCTCTATCCCGCCATCGACCCCCTCCAGTCGGGTTCCAAGATGCTTATGCCGAGCACGGCGGGTGAAAGGCATTACCGCATAGCCCAGGAGATAAGAAGGACGCTCAATATATATGAAGAGCTCAAGGATATCATTGCCATGCTGGGCATTGCCGAGCTCTCACGCGATGATCAGCGTATCGTGTTCCGCGCCCGGAGGCTTGAACGATTTTTTACCCAGCCGTTCTTCACTACAGAGCAGTTCACCGGTATACCGGGGAAGATGGTCTCTCTGGAAGAAACACTTTCCGGATGTGAGAGGATACTGAATGACGAATTTGCCAATCAGAGCGAATCGAGTCTCTACATGATCGGGTCCATCGACGAGGCGCACAGGGATGAACTGTAAGATCCTCCTGCCTTCAGAGGTCTTTCTCAACAAGGAGGTCGCCAAGGTGGTTGCCGAGGCCGACAATGGCAGGTTCTGTCTTTTGCCAGCGCATATAGATTTTGTCGCCTCCCTCGTGCCTGGGGTCCTCATCATTATGGGCACGGATGGCCAGGAGGAGTTCTATGCAATCGACCAGGGTGTCCTGACCAAGATGGCCGCCAATGTCATGGTGTCCACGAGAAATGTCCTTCGAATTCCCGACCTGGGGCAGTTGAAGGGGATAGTGGAAGAAAGATTCAAGACCCTTGACGACAAGGAGAAGGCGGCGCGTACCGCTGCTGCAAGGCTGGAGGCCGACCTTGTCCGCAGGTTTATGGAGCTGAGAAAATATGGCTGATTCAAGTAAAAGACGTCGCGAGATCATGAGAAAGTTCACGAAAGAGGTGGAAAGAAAAGAGGCCCTCATGATCCGCGGAAGGAATGAAAAAGGGGAGACCGTCTGGTTCGGGCTCGGCATGATCGGTATTGTCGGCTGGTCGGTCGCCATTCCCACGCTTATAGGAGTGGCAATCGGGCTATGGATCGACAGGACCTGGCCAAGCCAGTTTTCATGGACACTCATGCTCCTCTTCGCCGGTGTCATCATCGGATGCCTGAATGCGTGGTACTGGGTGCGTAAGAGTGGAAGGTGGAATGGAAAGGCAGATAGCGATGAGGGTGGTGAATGAATGGTAGGAGCGGCTTTAGCCGCGATTCTATTTTTCAAGACCTGAGGTCTTATTAGAATGAAAGGAACATATTATCTCGTGTTTGCCTTTGCCGTTGGCATGGTCCTGGGGGCCTTTTTTTCGCTGAATCTCTGGTCATCGGTACAAAAAATGACGGATGATGAAACGCCTTGGTACATACTCTATGGGAGTTTCATGCTCAGGATATCGGTTGTGCTGCTCGGTTTCTATCTCGTCATGGACGGTCGCTGGGAGCGCATGATTGCAGCCCTGGGCGGCTTTGTGCTTATGCGGGAAATACTGGTGCGCAGCCTGGGCAGGAATCCAGGTGTGTCCTGAGGCGGGTGTATGGAGATTTTAAGGCTCAACCAGATCAGCCCGGACCAACTCATCTTATGGCAAATGGGGTTTGTAAAGATCACGGCCACCCTGCTCTATACCTGGTTCATCATGGCCATCCTCATCATAGGTTCGTGGCTTGTCACCCGCAAGATATCCAAGGATATCCACATTTCCCGATGGCAGAACCTTCTCGAGGTCATCGTGTCAACTATCAGGGGCCAGATCATGGAGATCACCAAGGACAACCCGGATCACTACATGGCCTTTATCGGAACCCTTTTCCTGTTTATCGGATTGTCCAATCTCCTTGTCATTGTGCCCGGATATGTTGCCCCGACCTCATCCCTAACAACAACGGCGGCGCTCGCCATATGCGTATTTATTGCCGTTCCTCTGTATGGCATAACAAAACGCGGGTTGTTCGGGTATCTCAAGGAGTATTTCCAGCCCACGTTCATCTTCTTCCCCTTCCATGTCATGGGTGAGATAACCAGGACCCTGGCGCTTTCCGTAAGGCTTTTCGGGAACATCATGAGCCACGACAAGGTGATAGGCGTCCTGCTTGCCATCACCCCGCTCTTTTTTCCCATTGTCATGCATGCGCTGGGTTTGCTGATAGGAATGGTCCAGGCATATATCTTTGCCATCCTCGCCATGGTGTATATCGCCTCGGCCACGCAGGCGCACGAGCAGGAGACGCACAAAGAAAAGCAATAGGGAAATATAAAAATGCTTGATAGAAAGGAAGGTAGACATGGATAGCCTGAGTGCAGTTGCAGTTGCTTCTATCATTTCCGCAGGCCTGACCATGGGGCTCGGCGGCATAGGGCCGGCCCTGGCCGAAGGCATGGCGGCAAAACAGGCGGTGAGCGCCATAGCCCAGCAGCCTGATGAAAAGAACACGATCATGAGGACCTTGTTTGTGAGCCTGGCCATGATCGAGTCCATCGCCATTTACTGCTTCGTGATCTCCATGATTCTGATTTTTGCAAACCCGTTCTGGGAGCATTTCATCACCAAGGGGGGATGATCGATGCACATCGACTGGTTTGTCCTGGCTGCCCAGATCTTCAACTTCCTGGTCCTGGTGTTCGCTCTCAGGTACCTACTTTATGACAAGATCCTGGGTGCCATGGACGCCCGCGAGGCCAAGATCGCCTCACGGTTTGACGAGGCGGAGCGGCTCAAGACCCAGGCACAGCAGTCTGCCCAAGCCTATGATGAAAAGAACCGGGAACTGCAGGATAAGGCCGATGAACTCATGAACCAGGCGCAAAAGGCATCGGAGCACGAAAAAAACCTGCTCATGGACAAGGTGCGCGAGGAAGTGGACCAGGTAAGGCAACGCTGGTACGAGACGCTCAGCCGTGAGAAAGACGCCTTTCTGGAGGATCTGCGCAAGAGGGCCGGAACGTATATCTATGATACCATCCGGCATGTCCTTGTCGGACATGGCCAATGAAGACCTGGAAGACAGAATGGTGCTGGTCTTCATCTCCCGCATTCGATCGATGGACCAGGTTCAGCAGGACAAGCTCAAAGATTCCCTGAAGGACGGGGGATCGGTGATCATAGTACGGAGCGCCTTTACGCTCAAGGCTGAACAGGCTAAGCAGATCGAAGAGGCCATCAGGCCTTATGCCGGCCCAAAGGTTCCCATACGATACGAGATCTCCGGGATCATCGGCGCCGGCATCGAGATAATGGCCCATGGGTACAAGCTTTCCTGGAGCATCGAAGACTACCTCGCAAGCCTTGAGGAGAAGTTCGTACGTGCACTCAAGGAAGAGATACGTTTAGAAGAGGTCATATGAAGAACGCCTGTCCAACGGATGTCCTCCCATGGATGAGAAGGACACGAAAGGGGTTTCGATGGACGAGACAAGTGATGAAGGGGCGCTGAACGCTACGCTCAAAGATACCTTTGCGAAGCTTGAAGGGGCCCTTTCAGAGCATAAGCCCGAGCTGAAACCCGAGGAGGTGGGCATTGTCACCTATGTGGGCTCGGGCATTGCCCGGGTCACCGGCATGGACAGCGTGAAGGCCGAAGAACTCGTACGCTTTCCCGGCGATCTCTACGGGCTGGTCTTCAATATTGACCCGGATGAGATCGGCATCATCATGCTGGATGCCTCCGAGAACATCAGTGCCGGCAATGAGGTGCACAGGACCGGAAGGGTCCTTGATGTCCCGGTGGGGGAGGCGCTTCTAGGCCGGGTGGTGGATGCCCTGGGGCGTCCCCTGGACAACCTTGGGGAGATAGCCACATCAGCGCGCTTGCCCGTGGAGAGGGAGGCCCCGCCGATCATGCACCGGGATCCGGTTACCGTCCCGCTCCAGACCGGGATCAAGGCCATCGACGCGCTCATCCCCATCGGCAGGGGTCAGCGTGAGCTGATCCTGGGCGACCGGCAGACCGGCAAAACGGCCATCGCCTTGGATACCATCATCAACCAGCACGACAAGGACGTCATCTGTATCTACTGCGCCATCGGCAAGCAGTCTTCCGATGTGGCCAAGACCATTGCCTCTCTGAAGGAGCATAATGCGCTCAGGTACTGCATCATGGTGGTGGCGGCCGGTGAAGAACCTCCGGGGGTCCAGTTTGTAGCCGCCTATGCAGCCACATCCATGGGTGAGTACTTCATGGAGCATGGACGCGATGTGCTCATTATCTATGACGACCTCACCAGGCATGCCCGGGCCTATCGTGAGCTCTCGCTCCTGCTCCGCAGGCCTCCCGGCAGAGAGGCCTTCCCCGGCGATATCTTCTACATCCATTCGCGCATGCTTGAACGATCCACGCACCTGCGCAAGGAGCACGGCGGCGGTTCGCTCACCGCGCTGCCCATCATCGAGACCGAGGCCCAGGACATGTCATCGTATATCCCCACCAACCTCATCTCCATCACCGACGGGCAGATCTATCTCTCTCCAAGTCTTTTCCAGAAGGGACTGCTGCCTGCCATCGACGTGGGGAAATCCGTATCGCGGGTCGGGGGGCAAGGCCCAGCTGCCGGCATACCGGGCGGTAGCCGGAGACCTGCGCATCGCCTATTCGCAGTTCGAAGAGCTGGAGAGCTTCTCCCGCTTCGGGACCAGGCTGGATGATGACACAAGGAGGCGTCTTGAGCGGGGATGGCGTGTAAGGGAGATCCTGAAGCAGCCTCAGCTTAAGCCCATCCCGGTGGCAGAACAGATCGCGGCCCTGCTCGCGGTGAACGGCGGTGCACTTGATGGTGTTCCCATCGACCAGATAAGCAAGGCCGAACTCCTGGTCCGCAAAGAGGTGACAGTTCATCTGGCCGATCTCTGCCGGAGGATAGAGACGGGAGAGAAGCTCTCCATCGACAATTTCAATTCCATCCTCACTACAGCACAGGCTGCCTCTGAGCCCATGAAGGAAAAAGCGGATGCAGACCATTGAGTCGTTGAGGAGAAAGATCAAGAGCACCCAGGACCTTCTTTCCGTGGTGAAGACCATGAAGGCCCTGGCAGCGGTGAGCATCCGCCAGTATCAGAGGGCGGTAGAATCGCTCATTGACTATAACGACACCGTAGAAAGGGGTCTTCAGATCGTCCTGAAGGCCCAGGAAGAGACCCCGCTTGCCCCCAGGCCCGTACCCATTATCAAGGCCGGGGTCATTGTGTTCGGTTCGGACCAGGGCCTGTGCGGCCAGTTCAACGCCCAGGTCGTGGCCCATGCCGTAGAAGAGATGAATGCGATCGGAGTACCTGATGAAGGCCGGTATATCCTTACCGTGGGCGAGCGGGTGAAGGACCACATGGAGCGCTCCGACCAGCAGATCTATGATACCCTTTCCACCCCAAGCTCCACCGCAGGGATCACCCCCATGGTGCAGGAGATGGTCATGATCCTTCAGGAGTGGCATTTCGTGCTGCACATCCAGCACATCTTTCTCTTCTACAACCACTACCTCTCAGGGGCCATCTTCAAGCCCCACACCCTGCGGCTGCTGCCTGTGGACCGCACCTGGCTCGAAGAACTCAAGAAAAGGAAATGGGAATCGAAAACACTGCCGCTCTTCACCATGGATTGGGATGCGCTGTTCGCAGCGCTGATCCGCGAATACCTCTTTGTATCCATCTACCGGGCGTTCACCGAATCGCTCGCCAGCGAGAACGCGAGCAGGCTTGCGGCCATGCAGAACGCCGAGAAGAACATCCAGGAGCACCTGGAAGAGATCTTTGCCGACTATCACCGCCAGCGCCAGATGACCATTACCGAGGAGCTGCTGGACATCGTGTCAGGCTACGAGGCCATGAAGGGTGATACCAGGCTTGATAAGCAAACAGCTGATTCATTGACAGAATAAAAAAACGAACCGGGCAGCAATCGGCTGCCCGGTCTTCTATGGAGAAGTCTCACCGATGCGGAGTCTTCGTTGGTAATAATAGTATCGTCAACTATTCGAAAACCATAACAACAATTCAATAAACTCAAAGTAGTAATACAATCAGACTGTATACTGCCGGACAATGTTTGACAACCTGCTAAAACTATGATATTTTGTCGTACACTATGGTGGAATAAACTATAGCGTTGAAAAGCAACGCGAAAGGCATCTTGAAAGGCACTGAATGGAAACTGATCAGGTAATTCTCGGCCTGCTTATGTCCGGCCCCAAGAGCGGATACAAGATCAAGAACATCACGGGCAAGCTCATGATGGCCTTTAACCTGAGCCTCAATCAGATCTATCCTGCGCTGAGGAAACTTGAGGCGGGAAGTCTGGTAAAAAAGGATGTCGTTTACCAGACAGGCAAGCCTAACATGCATGTCTACTCGCTTACCGATAGGGGGAGAGAGAGCTTTTATAAGTCGCTGACCTCACCGCCGGTGCCTATCGACTATCAGTTGGACTTTCTCACCAGGGCCTTTTTTTTCCGTTTTCTGCCGAGAGAGGAGATGTGCGCCCAGTTTGACCATGAGATCAGCTCACTTGATGAGCAGCTTGAGGACCTTGAACAGATACGCCATGATGTTGAAGATCGCAACGATGATGACGGAAAGTTTATCTTTTCCACCATAGTCAGCATGATTCAGATGCTCAAAGACAGGTACACAAAGGAGCTCGAGAAGAGAAAAGGGGCGTAATGTCCCCTCAAAAAAAGCTGAGGATTTCAGTACTCAGGGAAGAAAGTACGGTCAACCAGAGGAGGCGCATCAATGAATACGTTTTTCAACCCTACATCTATAGTTGTAGTGGGGGCATCAAATTCACCATTCAATCTCGGTGCAACGATATGCAGGTCTCTCAATGAATTCTCACCATTCAGCGCACCGGTCTATGCAGTAAACAGAAAAGGTGAAGATGTCTACGGCTGCCCCGGTCATACGTCTGTCATGGATGTTCCTGGTAACCCGACCTTGCGGTGATTATTACCCCGGCCCAGGTGGTACCGGGATTTGTCAAGCAGTGCGGAGAAAAGGGGATCAGGCATATTGTCATCGAGAGCTCGGGATTCTCAGAGGGCGGAGAGATGGGCAAGATCCTCCAGCGGGAGATTGATGATATCAGACATGCCTATGGTATGCGCATCATGGGCCCCAACTGTCTGGGTGTTCTCAATACAGAGAATAAGTTCTGCTGCTTCTATGGCGTCCAGAAGGATAACTTCGACACCTTTATCCAGGAATCAGGCGAGATATCGTATATTATCCAGAGCGGAGGGATCGTCGTGATCGTGCTGGAATCCTTCATGAGTGATGTGGTCAAGGCCGCAAAGATCGTGAGTATCGGCAACAAGAGCGATATCGACGAGTCGGACATGATCGAATATTTCAATACCGATGATAAGACCAAGGTTATCTGCATGTATATGGAAAACATCAAGGATGGCAGAAAGTTCATCGAGGTTGCAAGGAAAGTGACTAAAGCCCATCCTTGTCTTCAAGGTGGGCAGGACGTCAGAGGGCGTTCGTGCCGCACAGTCTCACACCGCCGGTATGGCGAACAATGACCTCATCTTCGAGAACGCCTGCAAACAGGCCGGTGTCATCCGGGTCAATTCCATTTCTGAGCTGCATTCCATGCCCAAGATCTTCACCCATATGCCGCCTCTGAAGGGCAAGAGAATAGCCATGTTTACAAACTCAGGCGCCTTCGGCGGCATCACGGCGGATCTGCTCATTCAGTCAGGACTCGAGATGGCCAAGCTTTCTCCTGAGACCCAGGAAAGGCTTTCAAGGACCGGCCAGATTTTCAATGTGACGAACCCCATTGATCTCGGCCCCGCTCTGTCCATGCAGACCTTCCTGGAGATCTTCGACATCCTGCTTTCATCCGATGAAGTGGACGGACTCCTGCCTGTACCGAGTCTATGGCATCCAATGGTTATCGAGGCAATCATGGAACTTGTCAAGAAATGCCATGAGTATGGCAAACCTGCAGCCATCTACACACCGAACGCAGCAGATAAAACCATAGCCTACCGGGGTAAGTACAATGTCCCTCTGTTCGAATCCCCTGAAGAGGCGGTCAGGGCATTAGCTGTCTCAAATCGTCAATACAACTACCAGCTGATGAAGGAGGAAATGTTCAGTAGGACTTATTATAAGACCCGTCTCAGCCAGAGTGGTGATGCCTATGGGGATTTTGCTGAAGGTGCTTGACAGGTATCAGTGATTCGAAGGTTCAGGACATTCATCCATAATCGATCACTGCAAAGTATTCCTCGATCCTCTGAGCAATAAGGCCGGGCTTGTCCAGGAGACATGCCTCCATACGGAAATGCGCGGCGCCGTGCAGTCCTTTGACATAGGATGAGAGGAACTTCCTCATATGACGCACACCCGATTTTGCCCCATGACAGGCACAGAGCATGTCAAGGTGAGAGAGCATGAGTTCCTTGTGTTCATTCAATGGAAAGCGAAGGGCCGCCTGCAAGCTCGCGGAAGATCCACGGTCTGCCGATTGCCCCCCTGCCGATCATGAAGGCGTCTGCACCCATGCCCTTGAGCATGTTCACATCATCTGTTGTGCGGATATCCCCGCTGGCTATAACAGGGATCATGATGCGGTTTTTCACCTCCTGGAGAACCTCCCACCTGGGAATGCCCCGGTACATGTCAGAGCGCGTTCTGGGGTGAAGTATGATGGAATCTGCGCCCGCATATTCCAGGGCCTCGGCCAGGGCAGGGGCATTCAGAGAGTCTGCATCCCATCCGGAGCGCATCTTGATGCTTACCGGGATATTGACACGCCTGATCACGGTCTCTGCCAGGCGGACAGCAAGATCCGGGTCGGTCATAAGGGCCACGCCTGCACCCTTTGATACTACCTTCTTTACCGGGCAGCCCATGTTAATGTCGATGCCATCAAAGCCCTGGTCCTCGATCATGTGAGCCGCCTGAGCCGCCTCTTCGGGCGAATTGGTGAAGATCTGGGCAACCAGGGGCGTATCTTCGGGCGGTCTCTTCAGGATTGCCCCTGTGTTTTGCGTGTTCCGGATAAGGCCTGCAGCACTGATCATCTCGGTATAGCACAGCTCTGCCCCGTATTCCCTGCAAAGCATCCTCATGGGCCAGCTCGAGTATCCCGAAAGCGGGGCAAGGAAGAGTCCTTTGTCGAAATTGAGTTTGTATGCCCTCATGTCTCAGCCGACCATACAGCCCTGGGTTATTCCGGAAGAGACCAGGTCCTCATGGATGGCCTGGCGCACCTTGCCCTTGTCCAATGCCCATTTCGGTTCAACGAGCTCATCAGCATGCGGGTCGCCGGTGATGCGCTGTATTACGATGTCTTCACGGAGATGGGCGATGAATTGCGCCACGGCCCGGGCGTATTCTTTCTGGGACAAAGGTGTATATTCGCCACTTTGATACATTGCCTCAAGAGGTGTGCCTTTGACCACATAGAGCAGGTGGATCTTGATGTCGGTAATGGGCAGCGAGGATATGGTTCGTGCTGTAGAAACATAGTCATCCATTCCTTCTCCGGGAAGCCCGATAATGACATGGGCGCACTGGCGCACCTTGAAGTGTGAGGTAAGGGTGACTGCATCAATGAATGTCTTCACATCGTGACCCCGGTTGATGCGCAAGAGCGTGTCATCGTTGCCTGACTGGAGTCCGTATTCCATCCAGATGAGGCGCCCAGGGGTGTATGATTCGATGAGCCTGAGCTTGTCTTGGTCTATACAGTCAGGACGGGTCCCGATAGCAAGGCCCTTGATCTCGGGATAGGGGAGAATGGTATCAAAAATGGATTTCAGTTCATCCAGAGGTGCATGGGTGTTGGAAAATGACTGGAAATAGGCGATAAAGGCCTGGGCCTTGTAACGCCTCTTCATGGCCTGCATCTGCTCCTCGATCTGTTCCTTAAGGCTGATGCCACGGCCAAGCGCGCCGGTTCCGGAGCCTTGGGCATTGCAGTAAATGCAACCGCCTCTCTTGAACGAGTCGCGGTGCGGGCAGGTCAGGCCCGCGTCGAGGGTGATCTTCTGTACACGGACGCCGAAGCGTTCACGAAGAATGGTGTTGAGCGTCTTGTACGGGAGCCCTGTCATTTAAGAAAAAAGGGAAGTCAAAACTCCCGAGCTTAAGCTCATACTTTGAGCCCGATCATGATGTCCTGCAGGGCCTTGTTGATAGGAACGCCCTCTTTCTTGCGGCGCTCGATCATCTCGAATTCCTTCTCGCCTGCAAGGAAGATCCTGTCCTGGCCGGGGACCTTGGCGGAAGCCCTTATCTCGCGCATGATGGAGCCGGTAATCATCTTGAAGACCTTAACAGGAACGAAGCTCTCGATGTTGATGGCGACAAAGAAGTGCCCGAGCCGGTGGGGGACGCTTTTCTCACCGTCAAGACCGGTCAGGTCCTTGCCGAAGCTTCCGCCGGAGAAGGCCGCGCAGAGGATTTCCACCATGACACCCAGGCCGTAGCCCTTGTGCCCCCCGAGTTCTTCGCCTGCTCCGCCTAATGGCAGCAGCGATGCAGTGCCGTCAACGAACAGCTTCAGCAGTGCATTGCTGTCCGTCGGCTCGTTGCCGTTCATATCAATGGTGAGGCCTTTCGGTGTTGGCTTGCCCTCACGGGCATAGACCTCTATCTTGCCGCGCTGGGTGGTTGACGTGGCGATATCCAGCAGGAAGGGATATGCTTCATCACAGGGCGCGCCGAAACTGATGGGGTTTGTCCCGATCATCGGCTCCACGCCATAGGTGGGCGCCACAGAAGGCCGCGCATTGGAAAAGGCAAGACCTACCATGTTGTTCTTGACAGCCATGGTAGGATAGTAGCCGGTAATGCCGAAGTGGGTGCTGTTTTTTACCGCAACTATGCCTATGTTATTTTTCCTGGCCTTGTCGATGGCGAGCTGCATGGCGTTGTAAGCCACTATGTGGCCCAGAGAGTCACCCCCGTCAATGAGCGCGGTATTATCGGTTTCCTTGATAATGGTCTGCCGGTCGACCGGGCTGATGATGCCGTCCTTCATGCGGTCCACATACATCTTGAACCTTCCGATGCCGTGGGATTCGACACCCCTTAAATCCGACTCAATGAGAACGGTTGCACAGATCTGGGCATCCGCCTCGGGGACGCCAAGGGCGATAAAGCCTTCTTTCATGAATCGTTCCAGTTCCTGATGATCAACATAAATCAAGTCTGATGACATACTGATTTTCCCTTTTTCTTTAGATGGTATTATAGCTCAGCGGGTTTCTTACCAGATCACTCTCTTTTCGGAAAGGGTAAAATCATTCGCAGGCATGGAGTGATGGATCACTGGGGGTCTTGAAGGTCAAGCGATATCGCTCAGATGCGCCTTTGCCGTTTCCATGAACAGCAGGTGCTGAGGCAGGGCGGTGAACTGTTTCCTGCGGATCATAAAGAAGGACCGCTTGATCTTCGGGCCTGCCAGGGGGACACGGACAAGGATGCCCTGGGTGAGCTCGCGCCTCACCGCATGGATGGAAAGCACGGAAATACCGAGACCTGCGATGACTGATTCTTTTACCGCCTCTGTGGAGCCCATTTCGCTCACAATCTGAAAATTTAGAAGCATGGTTTCATGCTGATCTTTAAGAAATTCATCAAATACAGACATGGTGCCTGATCCCTTTTCCCTGATAATAAACGGTTCCTGTGCCAGCTCGGAGATACTCACCCCGGAAGAGGCCTCCCAGGGATGGCCTTTGCAGGCGATGAGAATAAGCTCATCGTTCCAGACAGGCTCGGACAGCAGCCTTTTATCGTGAACCGGTTTTCCTATGAACCCGATCTCCGCATGACCGTCAATCACCATGTGGATGACACTGTCACTGTCCCCTGGAGATAAATGGACCCTGATTTCCGGGTATGTTTTTTTCAGCGAGGTGAGGACCGTGGGGAGTAGGTAGGTAGCAGGTATGGTGCTGGCGCTGGTAAAGATGAGGCCCGAGGCAGTATCTTTTGCCAGCATGATCTTGTCGCGGGCCTCGTCCCTGAGCCGCAATATCCTCTTGGCGTACCCATAGAGGATGGTGCCTTCGGAAGTGAGGCTGATGCCGGACTTGGTCCGGTTGATGAGCCGGCACGAGGTGAAGTCCTCAAGGTTTTTGATATGCTTGCTCAGAGAAGGCTGGGTAAGCAGCATCTTGCGGGCAGCCCTGGAGAAGCTCCGCTCCTCAACAAGACACACCATTGCATCCAACTGCTGGAGTGTGATGTGTCTGAACTGGTCGGTATTCATGATTCTGCATCATACCTTGGGTATTTTGGGGTATCAATGGAAACATTTCTTATTTTGAGTTATAGATGGTTGAGAAACAGGCACTCGGCGGGCTTCAGGCATGGATCGAGGGAGTATCTCCTTTGACGAGCGCATAGCGCCTGTGAAAATGGAGAGAAAATGGACAAAAAGGTGAAACTTACCACTACCGTCCACGGCGCTGGTTGAGCCTGCAAGCTCGGTCCGGAGTTTCTGGACAAGGCATTGCGCTCGATAGCGGTCATGCATGACCCGAACCTGATCGTCGGCATGGACAGGCCCGATGACGCGGGGGTGTACAGGATCGCCCGGGATCTGGCACTGATCCTTACCCTGGATTTTTTTACCCCCATCGTGGACGATCCTTATGATTTCGGCCAGATCGCGGTGGCCAATGCCTTAAGCGATGTCTATGCCATGGGAGGCAGGCCGCTGCTTGCCATGAATATTATATGTTTCCCTGAGAAGACTATGGATATTACAATTTTGCAGGAGATCTTACGGGGGGGCTCAGACAAGATGGTCGAGGCCGGTGTCCTGCTGGTGGGAGGACACAGCGTGGACGATCCTGAGATCAAATACGGCCTGTCCGTTACCGGCACAGTCCACCCGGACAAGGTCCTGAAAAATACCGGGGGCATACCGGGTGATGCGGTCATCCTCACCAAGCCATTGGGGTGCGGGATTATCAGCACTGCCATCAAGGCGGACATGGCAACCACGGCAGCCGAGGAAAAGGCCGTCCGATCAATGAAGACCCTCAATGGAAAGGCTGCCAAGATCATGGAGGGATTTACGGTCCATGCCTGCACGGATGTAACCGGCTTCGGCCTGCTGGGCCATGCATGCGAAATGATAGAGGGCACTGATGTGGGCCTGAAAATCCATGCATCGCAGGTGCATGTCTTTCCTGAGGCACTGGAATATGCCCGCATGGGGTTGATCCCAGGGGGGGCATACCGGAACAGGGAATTCAGGGCTAAGATGGTGGATATTCAACAAGGCATCAGTGATGAGCTTGCAATAACACTTTTCGACCCGCAGACCTCAGGCGGCCTGCTCATCGTACTGCCCGGCAATGATGCCGAAAAGCTTGTCTTACAGCTTAGAGAAGGCGGTGTTGAAGAGGCAGCAATTATCGGCGAGATCACTGATGCCCATCCGGGAAGGATTGTAGTTGAAAAGTGACCGGCTACTAATCACTGTTCACTCTTCTCATGTATGTCTTCTTGTAATTATCCTGGTTTGTGATTAAATAGACCTGTTAAAGAAACCAATAATTATCTGAGGGGGAATGTATATGAAGAAAGGATTATTGACTGTTCTCTTAATGGCAGCGCTGGCCTTTGTGTTCACGAACACCGTATTTGCAGCTGACGACGGTTCATGGGACAGGGTAAAGAAAGAGGGCAAGCTTACGATCGGTATTGATGATGCCTTCCCGCCGATGGAGTTCCGCAACGACAAGAATGAGCTTGTGGGCTTTGACATTGATGCATCAAAGGAGCTTGCGAAGAGGCTCGGTATCAAGGTTGAGCATATCCCCACCGTATGGGACACCGTTATCTTGTCGCTCAAGTCCAAGAAGTTCGACATCATCTGGTCCGGCATGTCCATTACTGCAGAACGTGAAAAAGAGATCGCCTTCACCAAGGCCTATATCATGGAGAAGCAGGTCATCGTGGTAAAGAAGGGCAATAAGAAGATCAAGGGACTAAAGGACCTCACCGAGGCAACCATTGTGGGGGTACAGCTCGGCTCAACCTCGGAAGAAGCCCTTAAGAAGCTGAACAAGAAGTTCAAGGAGATCAAAAAGTACGACAAGAACACCGATGCCTTCATGGACCTGAAGATCGGCAGGATCGACGCCTTGGCAGTAGATGAGCTGGTCGGCCGGTACTACCTCTCCCAGAAGCCCGGCGAATACTCTGTCATCAAGGAAGAGCTTCTCTCAGAGCCCATCGGCATAGGCATGAGAAAAGAGGATGTCGCGTTAAAGGAAAAGATCCAGAAGACCTTGGAAGGCATGTTCAAGGATGGCACCATGAAGAAGATATCCATCAAGTGGTTCGGGGATGACATCACTTCCTGGAAATAAGACCATAACCATTCTCAGGCACAGCGCGTTCTTCGGCGCGCTGTGCCTTTTGTATCTCATTACCCTCTTATTCTGTAATACTGCAGCGTATGCTGCTGCAGGGCCGGATCCGTCCGCACTTTTGGCCAAGGGAATGCAGCTGATCCAGGAAGACAGGGGCGATGAAGCTGTAGTGTTATTCAAGAAGGTCCCGACGCCGGCCCCTGGTGAAGATGCAGGGCCATTCGTACGATCACGGGTGGAGGCGGCAAAGATCCTCTTCAGCAAAAAGGATTATTCAGGAAGCTCGGTAATGTGTCATGAGATCCTTGCATTGCTGCCGGATAACCTCGAGGCCAACAATCTCCTTGCCGAGATTCAGGCAACCCAGACCCCTGAATGGCTCCGCTTCCTCAAGGACATGAGAAAATTTCTCCCCACCCTGGCGAAGGCCACCATCATGACCTTGCTCCTTGTCTTCATCACCATGATAATATCGCCTATTGGCGGTCTCTTCATAGCCCTTGGCAGGATCAGCCGCATCAAGGTACTTTCGTCCTTTTTCTGGTGCTTTATCTGGATTTTCAGGGGCACTCCGCTTCTCCTGCAGCTTTTCTTTATCTACTACGCACTGCCGTCCTTAGGCATTACCTTAAAACCTTTTACCGCTGCCGTGCTCGGCCTGGGCCTGAATTACTCGGCCTACTTGGCTGAGATCATGCGCGGGGCTATTGAAAGCATCGACTCCGGCCAGATGGAGGCTGCCAAGGCCATTGGGATGAGCTATTGGCAGGCCATGCGGCGGATCATCATACCCCAGACCTACAAACGCCTCGTACCGCCGGTAGGCAATGAATTCATCGCACTTATCAAGGACACCGCATTGGTATCCACCATTGCCATGGTGGAGCTCATGAGGGCTGCAAACCAGATTTTCAGCGCTACGTTCAATGTGTATATTCTTATCGAGGCAGCCTTTATCTATCTCATTCTCACGAGTATCTTCACCGTATCCTTCAGAAAGATTGAGGACCGACTGGGGGTATATGAAATCCGATGATTGAACTGCAGGGGGTTCTCAAACGCTTCGGTAGTTTTACTGCCGTGGATCATGTAGATCTTACTATCAATGAAGGCGAGAGGATCGTCATCATCGGGCCGTCAGGATCAGGTAAGACCACCTTGCTCAGGATGATTAACTTTCTTGCAAAGATCGATGAGGGCAGAATCCTTCTGGACGGTATGGAGGTCGGTTACCGGCGCGACAAAAAGGGAAGGCTCATTCTGGAAAAACCCGAGGTGATCTGCAAGCTGCGATCAGAAATAGGCATGGTATTCCAGCATTTTCACCTCTTTCCCCACATGACAGCGCTGCAAAATGTCATGGAAGGGCCTGTAACGGTAAAAAGGATGCCAAGAGAAGAGGCCAGGGATATTGCCCTTGATATCCTGGGTAAGGTCGGGCTGCTTGACAAGAAAGATGTCTTTCCTGCCTTTCTTTCGGGCGGACAGAAACAGCGCGTGGCCATTGCCAGGGCACTGGCTATGAAACCCAGGCTCATGCTCTTTGATGAGCCCACTTCAGCCCTGGATCCGGAGCTGGTGGGCGAGGTCTTCGGGACGATCAAAGCCTTGGCTGCTGAAGGCATGACCATGGTGATCGTCACCCATCAGATGGGATTTGCCCGGGAGATGGCTGACCGGGTGATCTTTATGGATAACGGTGCCTTTATCTTTGACGGGCCCCCTTGTGAGGTGTTTTCAGAGAATATGGACAACCCCAGGGTCAAGTCCTTTATGGAAAAGGTACTGTAGATATGTGTGGGTAGTCAACCTCACATAACCGACATGATCTTGGTGAGTCGTGTCAGAAGTATGGGGTGGAAGAACATGCCCTGGATCTTGAGGTCGCCATTCCATAGCTGCTTAAGCACATTCATGCCCGCCTCGTCGAAGTAGTAAGGAAGCCCGAACTTGATGTTGATGGCATTGAGCGAAATGATATTCTCCGAGCTGGAGTTAATGATGAGGTCGGGCTTGCCCAGGATACCCGGTTCGATCCGTAGCCGTCCGCCTGCGAAGATGAGCGTAACTGCTGCCTCTATGTCCGGCAGGTTCAGTGCCACTACACCGAACATGTTATTAAATGTAGCCATCTTTTTGGGTTTCTGCTGAAGATTGCCCGAGAGGAGATCTGCGATTACATAGGAAAAGGGCACCTCTTCGGCGCGGTTATCAACAATAGTTTCTGCCATGATAAATCCCTCCTGGAAATGTAGAGTTGTAAAGGGAAGGGGGCTTTCATGCCTCCCTTCCCTGGAATCCTTAAAGAACTTTTTTATAGATCTCGAGCATCTCGGATGCATCGAGTACGAGCCGCGGGTTGTTGACAATGGCACCGTCGCCCAAGCTGAGCTCGGCAGCCTTTACGATGTCATCCTCTTTCACCTTAAACTCTGAGAGCCTCTGGGGGTGAGAGATCTTCTTGGTGAATCCCCTCATGGCGGCAATGGCTGCCTTGGCGGCATCCATGTCATCCATGCCCTTCTCGCGTACCCCGCAGGCCTCGGCCACCATGGCATAGGCCTCGGGACAGCTCTCGAGGTTGAATTCCATGCAGTCTGCCAGCAGGATGCCGTTGGCAAAGCCGTGCGGCACATGGGCAACGGCACCGATGGAGTGCGCCAGGGCATGCACGTTGCCCACACCGGCGATACCAAAGGCCCATCCGGCCATAGTAGCCGCGATCTGCACCTGGCCCCTTGCAACGAGGTCTGTGCCGTTCTCAACACATACGGGCAGGTATTTGTAGAGCAACCGGATAGCATGGAGGCCCAGGGCGTCGGTTATAGGTTCATGCGGTAAGGCGTGGAGGGACTCCACAGCGTGAGTCATGGCATCCATGCCCGTGCCTGCAGTCAGGAGCTTGGGCAGCTTGGCCGTCATCTTCGGGTCAAGGATGGCAAGCCTGGGAACGTTGAAATTCTCAACGACCAAACGCTTCTGGCCCATCTCTTTATCCATGATAACTGCGACATTGGTTACTTCACTGCCTGTACCTGCTGTGGTGGGGATTACAACATGCGGGGTCTGAGGCCTTGAGAGCAGTTGGACACCATTGAAGTCCCGCAGATTGCCGCCTTCAGTAAGCAGTATGCAAATGCCTTTGGCCGTATCGATAACACTGCCGCCGCCTACGCTGACAACGATGTCTGCACCGTTCTTTTTGGCAAAGGCAGCACCGGCATCCACTACTTCCACCCCGGTGTCCTGGGGAACATCGCTGAAGACGCCCACGCACTTGCTGCCGAGTGCCTTCACGATGTGATCGATGAGTCCTGCATTGATGATGCCCTGATCAGTGACAACGACAGCCTTTGTGCCTCCAGAGTAACTCATCTCGATTTCAACATCTTTCGATGAATCCACCCCGAAGACAATCTTCGTTGGTCCGAAATAATTGAATGACAGATCTGAATCGTAAGCCATACCTCTCTCCTTATGAAATCATGCAGGGTCATCAGGCCACTGTGTTTCGAACTTTCCAAGGATATCGACGACCTTGTTGACTACCTTGATGTTCCTCACTACATAAGGCAGGTCACCCTTCATCTTCAGCTTGCCCTGCAGGAGTCCCTTGGTGGCATCAAGCTCCTTGAGTGCAACCTGTTTCCAGCGGGAATAGTCGCCGGTCATGACGAATTTTG
Organism: uncultured delta proteobacterium; assembly: GCA_963785235.1. Classification (GTDB taxonomy): domain Bacteria; phylum Desulfobacterota; class Desulfomonilia; order UBA1062; family UBA1062; genus MWEI01. The sequence goes on from CAWAUM010000007.1 coordinate 43,612, forward strand.
CGCTCTCGGCCTTTGCCTTGTCGCACACAACGAACTCGCCCACGTCGCCGTGCCAGTAGTCCTGGAAGAGATAAACCGGCTCGGGCACTCCCTTGGACGGGTCTGCATTCACGATCAGTGAAACGCTCCCCTCCCAGCCCTTGGCGATCTCCTTGTAATCAGGGTCCGATATGATCGCTGCCTTGTATGCATCCATCCATTCCTGTGTCAATGCCTTTACTTTTGCCATAAACAATACCTCCTCTTAAGGATAAGGTGTTATGTATAGAGTCTGTTCTTAAGTTCATCCAGGCCAAGCTCGGTAAGCATCTCTATCTTTGGGTAGCCCCTCTCGTCGAGGCCGCGCAGTGCGTAATACTCTTTCAGGAGCAGCTCGACATCAGGGTACGGAACCTGCACCCCCACCATCTTCGAGGGCTGTCAGGAGCTTCTTGGGGAGCTTGTCGTCTTTCACCGTGATGCCCAGCAGGTTGTTGAATCCGCGTTTCAGTGTCCAGTCCCTCATGCCTGCCTTGAGAAGGTCCTGGGAGCTCAGGTTCCAGCCGGTGATGGCATTGAAGGCGCCCAGGATGGTCTCGGGTTTTAATATGTCGACAAGATAGTGGCAGATGGCCAGCGAGTTCCCTAGGATGCCGTAGTTCTCGGAATTGTAGACCAGGGCTGCCTTGCCGACACTGGTGGTGCCCTGGTAATCGTCCTTCATGTCAAAGAGCTGCGGCCAGGAGGCCATGCCCTGCTCTGTTGCGAGTACCGCATGCTGGAGGTGGCAGGCGCCCCTGTTGGACATCATGTAGGCAAGCCCCATTCCGTGGAACCCTCTGGGGTCGTGCATGGGGGCCTCAAGGCCCTTGACCGAGACCACTAAGTCAATGGCGCCTTTGCCGATCTTAAGGGCTGCCTTCACGCTCCCTTCGGCCAGGATATCACCGAATCCCTCCCGGTAGGCGATCTTCTTGATTAGTGCAATCACTGCATCCATGTTACCCCAGGTAAGATCGAGCCCACCCAGGTCGTCTTTTGTAATAATGCCCTTTTCATAGAGCTCCATGGCAAGGGCAATGGCCGAACCGCAACTGATAGTGTCCATGCCGTACTTGTTGCAGAGCTCATTGGCCTTGATCACGGCAGCCAGATCAGGGTTCATCATCATGGTGCCGAAGGTGCCGCATGTCTCATATTCGGGGCCGGGGCCTTCATCGGTCTTGAAGGGGCCATCGTCCACCTTGACCACCCTTTTGCAGGCAACCGGGCAGTTCGAGCATGCGTGCGCCTTGGTAAGGTAGCTCTCCTTCATGGTGGGTCCGCTCAGGCTGGAGGAGAGCATGAAGTCCTCTCCCACGGTCCAGTTCTTGATGGGTACATCACCTGAGATCATCCCGAGGTCCATGTTGGCGTCGGATCCCATCTGGTGGAGGCCGTCCGCAAGGGCGGAGTCTTTCACCTCCTGCATGGCTTCCTTCAAGTACTGCTTATACTTCTCTTCATCGGCCTTGGTGAGTTTTTTGGAGCCCTTCACAATGATGGCCTTCAGGTTCTTGGAGCCCATGACGGCACCGAGGCCTGTCCTTCCGCTGAAATGGCCCTTGTCATTTCCGATGGCGGCTATCTTTACAAGATTCTCTCCGGCAGGCCCGATAGTAAGGACCTTAAGCGATTTGTCCGGCGCCTTGAGAATGTCGGTGGCTTCATAGATGTCCTTGCCCCATAAATGCGATGCATCCATGATCTGCGCACCATCATCCGTTATGGATATGTACACGGGGGTATTCGCCTTTCCTTCTATTAATATACCATCGTATCCTGCGCGTTTCAGATCCGGGCTGAAGGTGCCCCCGCAGGAGGATTCACCCCATATCCCTGTCTGGGGAGATTTTGCACAGATGGTGAACCTTGACGTGCCGGGGAATCCGCTGCCTACCATAGGGCCTGTCATGATCATGAAAGGGTTTCCCGGGGCCAGGGGGTCGAGATCAAGCGGATACCTGTCGAGAAAGAGCTTGGCTGCGAGGCAACTCCCGCCGATGCATTTTTTCAATGTGGCATCATCAATGGTGAAATCAGAACAGGTCGCATTTGTTAAATTAACATGTAAGAATTTCCCTGCGTACCCACCGCCCATGTGACCACCTCCGGTATTTATTTTCGATAATATTGTATTATAGTCTTATCAGAGAAAAAATCAAATCCTTGATCATCGCTGAAAGCTGATCATCTTGGTGCCAGAGACGTTTCCATGCTTAACCCCTTATAATGTTGTTACTATTAAAAAAGGGAGTGGTTACAATCTGCAGTCACAATTATTGTGCAGTGCACCTAATTCAAAATTCAAAACGTAATTATATTATACTAATAATCTCTCATTGAATTCAATCAAGGGGGAAGCTAATCTTATGTAGTGGCTGCTTGTAGTGCAATGTAGCTGAATATATTACAAATGATGTTTTAGAATATAAAAGATTGATTGGCATTATGTAAGAGAGTAAAAACGATATTTAACAAAGATCACTTATTCTCACCCCAGTGGACAGCATATCGTACGAGTTCTGCAGAATTCTTTAACTGAAGTTTTTCTTTGATTCTCTCACGGTATGTGCTGATAGTGCTTACGCTCAGGTTCATTTCATCGGCAATATCACTGGTTGACATTCCTTTTCCGATCCTTCTCAATACCTCAAGCTCCCGGTCGGAAAGGTTCTCAACAGGTGACTTCTCAAAAGTATCCTGGCCTGTCCTCACCCTGTTCAGGAGATTGCCCATGATGCTCTCGCTGACATAGATGTTACCCTGTAAAATATGTCGAATGGCTTTTACAATGGATTTTGAGGTCTCCTGCTTCATGATATAGCCTTGTGCTCCGGCCTGAAGAGATCGTTCGGCGTAGAGGAGCTCGTCGTGCATGGACAGAACAAGTACCTTCATATTCTTATGAAAGGTGCTGATCTCTTTGATGAGATCCATGCCGTTACTCCTTTTCAAGGTGATATCTATAATGACCAAATCAGGATGGAATTCTTTTATGAGGGTCCTGGCTATGTCTACATCTTCCGCCTCGCCACACACGGTAAGATCATGTTCATGGTTGATCAATTCTTTGATTCCAAGCCGGAAAATTTCATGATCTTCTACAATTAATATCTTAACCATCTTTGAGCTGTTCATATCATTTATTTCCAAATACTCGTTTCATTATGTCCATCATACTTGAAAGATAAAGTTACTTTGGTTCCTTTGTTCTGATGGCTGGATATTCTTAAATCCGCGCCTATCACATTTGCCCGGAAATTCATAATCTTGAGACCCATACCCTGTGGGTCCTCATGGTTTTGTATTCCTCTACCATTATCTTCGGTGGTCAGGGTCACCATATTATTTTCATACAATAAATCAATAGTAATTCTATCTGCCTTCCCATGCCTGATTGCATTATAAATGGCTTCATGGACTATATAGTATATATGGGTACATATGGATATGTCATCGATTAAGATGGATCGCTGATAATGGAACCTGCAGGTAATCCCATGTACCTCGTGTATGTTTGATGCCATTTCCTGCAACAGTGACTCAAGCCCGTGGTCAGCAAGGAAGACCGGGCATAATCCTCTGGAGAGTCTCCTTGTTTTTTGAATGGCCTGTTCGATCAGGCTCCTGATCTTTTCAACTTCACCGGTTGAAGGAACGCTGTTTTCCTGGAGCTTTTTTTTCAACAACTCGCTCATGACTTCAATGCCTATGAGATGTGGTGCGAGGTCGTCATGCAGGTCCTGGCCGATTTTCTGCCGCTCCCTTTCACCAATAATCAGGATCTCCTTTTCCAAGGTCTTTTTTTCAGTGACATCTTCTATGGTGGCTATCATGCACAGCTCATCGGCGAGCATGATCATCTCGGCTGATATTGTGACCATCCTGATTTCTCCGGTGCTGGTGTAGAATTCTGTTTCATATCCACGGACCTGTCCTTGACCCTGAAGGGTTTGGACTATGCGGTGATAATCAGAGATTGTATTGAAGAGGCCTATTTCTTTAAGTGACCTCCCGAGAACTGAATCTCTTGAAAAACCGCATATCTTGAAAAAACTTTCATTAACATTGAGAAAGCAGCCATCGAGCACTCTCCATATTACAATTCCTACAGGGCTTGATCTGAAGGCCTTTGAGAACATCTCTTCTGAGTTTCGTAAAGAGTGGGCCAGGATATTCACCGATTGACTGATGACACCGATTTCTCCCTTGGCCAACAATGGTATAGGCTCTACGATCAGATTACCCTTTTCGAGTTCTTCCAGGGTATCCAAAGTCATTCTTAATCCTGACTGTATACCTGCATTCGATTCATGCACGGTTACAAAGATGGCAGCCAGCGAAAGGGCCAGGATAATAAAAACATTAATGGAGAGGTCACTAAGACTGATGGCCTGGAGATGGGATATGAATAAAAAATGACCAAGGGTGATCAGTGGGATGATAAGAACGGAGATAACGATGAGTGTAGTCCTGGAAGAGACACTGAATAGGGTATATGAGTCCCGGGGGAGGTGTACGCCTTTGATGCGATCATCCATGAGGACAGGCGAAAGGAGATGTTCAGTAGTGCAATAGGATATAATGCTGTTTATGGGTATACACAGAAGCAGGATAAAGAATACCGGCAATGTCTCAAACCATGTAATACCAACCGATGACTGTAGAATTGCATATTGGCATGCAAGGCCGAGGACCCATCGAAGAGCAATGACAATGCTCTCGGTTGTGGGGTAGGAGAGAAGATCAAGCTTGATCGTTGCATAGTCTTCTGTCCCCCTATTAAGGGCATTCAAGATTCCGGTAAGCTTCCAGATCCGGATGGACATGCCGAAGAGTGTTGCAAGGGTTGCTGAGATTATAGCAGTATAGATAACATATAATAATTTTTCCCCCTGAAACATCCCTGCTATTGTTCCGTAATATAAAGCCAAAGGAACAACAATGAGATTAATGTATAGTTCGAGTCGTAAGGTGAGTTTTGTAATTAATCCTTTTGTAGAAATCATATATTGTTATGGGCGCCTTTACGCCGGCATAGAATATTGATCAGCCCCATACAAACCTGGTTGATATTTTCATAGCAGAGCCAATTGCAAAAGTCCAAGATTGTCATTTCCGAGAAAGCTTCGAACCCAGTCTTTTCAAGAACTTCTGGCCCCACGCTTTCGCTGGGGTGACACCTTTTAAAGTTTTGCAATTGGCTCAGCAGTTTAATCTTTGCTTGGTAAACCATTATGATTTTTTGATTATCCAGGAAAAGCTTTTCTTCGTATAGTGGAAAAAAAATTCACATAACTAAATATTATCCACTAGCATAAATATTCATAACTGATTGAAATAACTAGTTACGATAAAACAACTACTAGACAACACCTGATAATCGACTGAGGGTAGTTTCGTAATTTATTTGCCCAATCTTGGCACGTTTCGTGAGTATCATTGGGTCATGATCAATATCCCTGAATGGAAAAAACAACAACCGGTAAGTTGGTATTTTTCTCCGGATTTCATGAAAGGAAGGGAATAATGCGAAATACAACGACAGAACCAAGGCTTGTGTCTATCAGCAGGATATCGGAACCAAAGAATCATATTTCGATATCTCCTATCATCTTGAAGAAGATCTATTCCATTGGAAGCCTGAAGAATGTCGAAGACGGAGTATCATTCACTATTAAAAACCCTATGAAAGATGGTTTGATTACAGGTATTTCAGGTATTTGCATCAATGGCCTCGAAATCCCTTTGGATAATGTGGTCATGAGAAACAACGGAACACGTCTCAAGGCCAGCGAGATAAATCCTGACCAGCCGTTACCTTTCCCTATGGGCATGGATGTTGAGTTTCATGCACGGGCTATAGCCCTTGCGAAGAACATCGAACACCAGATCACCATATCCTGCCATACTGATCCATATGGTTCTTTTGATCTTGAAGCAACAGACGCAGTTATCGAAACGAGATCAACCCAGAAGAAGATACCCTGTGACAAACAGGCCAACTACGACATGGACATTGTCAGAGCGCGACAGGATTTTGTTGAAGAATTCACTGGTGTTCACCTGCACCATGTAAAGCACCATTCATTTGACCCTCTTGTTACGAAGGGCAATATTGAGAACTTCAGTGGCGTGGCGCAGGTCCCACTGGGATTTGCCGGACCGTTGAAGGTCAATGGAGAGCATGCCAAGGGAGAATTCCTCATCCCCCTGTGCACAAGCGAAGGGACATTGGTGGCATCTTATAACAGGGGCATGAAAATCATCAACATGTGCGGGGGTATAACCACTACAGTTATGGAAGACCGCATGCAGAGGGCCCCGGCTTTTGCATTTGAATCAGCACGGCAGGCCAGGGACTTCGTGGCATGGCTTGATGACCATATGGATGAGATCAGAGAACAGGCTGAGTCCGGCTCCAGGGTAGCAAAGCTCATCAGTATAGAGAGATATATGGCCAGCAAATTCGTATATCTTCGCTTCAATTATTTTACCGGGGATGCAGCTGGGCAGAATATGGTGAGTATGGCCACTTTTACGGCTTGCAGCTGGATACTATCCCAGGTGAATAATATCAGTCATTTCTACATGGAATCTAACTTCGCCACTGATAAGAAAGCCTCAATGATCAACACCTTGAACACACGTGGGAAGAGGGTTGTGGCGGAGATCGTCATCCCCAGGGATGTCATGATACAAAATATGAGAGTAGACCCTGAGACATTGGATCATCTGTGCAGGGTATCAAATCTTGGATCCTTTATTGCTGGATGCTCAGGCAATGGGCTCCATTCGGCCAATGCATTGGCTGCACTGTTCATAGCCACAGGCCAGGATGTAGCAAACATATCAGAGTCATCCACTGGATTAATTTTTACTGAAATAACTCCAGAAGGCGATCTTTATGCCTCACTGACCCTCCCATCGTTGATTGTTGCAACCTACGGGGGAGGAACTGCACTTCCTACGCAGAAAGAATGCCTGGATACCCTTGGATGCTATGGCCAGGGAAAGGTCTTAAAGTTTGCAGAGATCGTTGCAGCAGTAGCAATGGCAGGTGAGATATCTCTCGCCGGTGCTCTCTCGTCACTGGATTGGGTTACGAGCCATGAGCGTTTCGGGAAAAATCGCTAGGACATAAACGGATAACAGAAAAGGAGAGCTGAAATATGAGTACCATGGCGCAGGCAAAACCACTCGTAAGTAGTCCAAGGGAATTCTTCCCAGCCAAGGTTATCTCCATAGATGATTACAGACCCGGAACCCATGCAGGGATCAATGTCTTCACATTTGATGAGAGGATCTCCTATCTCAGAAAATACGGTGATCACTGCCTGTCATTTTCAATGCTGCAACCGGAAATGCACTTTTTCGATATGCCCGGGGTCGGATTCATCACCTTCAGGAAGAAATGGGGTACCCGGTTCGTCCTTGCCGACCCTGTCTGTGATGTGAAAGATAGGGAACTCCTCATCCGGGAGTTTCTCAAGGACAAGACAAACACGGCTTTTATCCAGATCTCTCAGGGTATGGCAGAATTTCTTCACGAAAAGTTCGGGTATTACGCGACTCAGTTTGGTGTCGAATCAATCGTTGATCTTGAGAAATGGGATCTCAAGGGCAAGAAGAAACAGGTACTGAGGACATCGGTAAATCATGCTAAAAATGAGGGTGTGACGATAGAGGAAAACAGTTCAGAAGATGGGTGCCGCCAGCTCACCAAGGAATGGCTCAAGACCCGCAAGGTCAGAAATCGCGAGGTCGTTTTTCTCATCCGTCCCATGGACCAGGAATACCAGGAAGGTACAAGAAAATTCTGTGCGTATCATGATGGAAAACTCGTTGGTTTTATCTTCTTCGATCCGCTCTATAAGGACGGCAAGGTAGTCAGCTATGTGCCCAACATCTCCCGTTTCAGCAACGATTTCAAACAGGGAATCTTTTATCCCCTCATGTGCCATGCCATGGAAGTCTTCAAGAAAGAGGGTGTGAAGTATTTGCACCTCGGCCTGTGCCCGGCGGTTGTGGATGAGAAGGATGAGTCCTACGAGTCAAAGCTCCTGAAAATGATTGTCCGATTGCTCTATAAGTTTGGGAACATGATATACAGCTTCAAGGGATTATACTTCACCAAATCCAGGTTTGAGGGTGTAGAGCAAAAGACATTCTGTGCACACCGAGAAATTCTGCCCTCGAAGTCCATGCTCACGGTGTTCATGATTTCCAATATTCTATAGTTTGTTTTCTTAAGGAAATATCGGGCTGCAGGCGATGTGCCTCAGCCCGTATTTATTTTGAGGCTCATGCTCATTGATTGATTAGAAAGCTGATTCTCTTTTGAAATCCAGGATATTCCAGTTTTTTCGCAGTGCCTCCTGTCTTAGTCTTCTATCGGGATTTGTTGCAAACGGAAGACCTACTTCATGCAACAGTTCAATATCATAGAATGAATCCGTGTAGAAATAACTTTGTACAAGGTCGACCCCGTGGCCTTTTGCCCAGGATAGTGCATAGTCCCTTTTCCCTTTTCCATAGCAAAGAGGTTTGATGAGTTTTCCTGTTAGGACGTCGTCTCGTATCTCCACCTGGGATGTGATGATTTCACCTATGCCGAGTGCATCAGCCAGTGGCCTTACAAAAAAAGGCGGTGAGTTTGAGATGACCACCAGGCGGTGTCCTTTTGATTGATGATCATGGATACGTTCATGTGCTTCTTTATAGATGCATTTTCTGATCATTGTCTCAAACCATGCCTTTGAGAATTTATCCATGTCCGAAAGGCTCAATCCTGCCAGGAGTTCCATGTTTCGCTCATACCATTTATCTATGTTGAGTAGAGACATCCGGTAGAGTCCGATTTTCAGAACCCCCAAAAGGAGAAAACCTAAAGGGACTATGCCTTGTTTATAGGCGAACTGCACTGAAGAAAGCCCTGCGTTCTTCCAGGTGATCGTGTGGTCCATATCGAATAAAGCTGCTATCTGGCTCATGTGAGAGATCCTTTTTGAAGATACAGAGTAATAGGGGTAATGCTATGATATCTTGGCATGCTGCCTTGTTTCAGACCCGATGATATCGAAGACCTTCATGGCCGAGGAAAAACTGATATCACCCGAGCACCCATCACCTTGTACTGTATCCCCAACAAAGTAGAGTCCCTTGATGGATTCACACACCACATGGGGTCTGTTTGGCCTGGCATGGTTCGGGGTAAGCACGTTCCCGTTCATCACGTCAACAACGAGCCTGCGTTCCTTGATCAGATTGGGAAGCAGGTGAGGGAAGAGCAGGGCAATGGTGATCTTCAGTCTCTTTTGGGTTGCCTTAACCACCTCAGGGTCTCCATCAAATCTCCAGGGCAGCATGATCCCCCATGTGGAGAGAAACTTTCCCTGAGGGGTGAAGCTCGGGTCAGCGTTTGTCTGGAAACGTGCCCATATAGGTATATCCACACCCAGAATACTCCCCTTTATGTCGGTTACTGGATAGTTGGTAATAAAGTCGAAACTCAAACATGAGCTGTGTTCTATGCCCTCAGTATATCTCACGAAATCCTGAGAAAAAAGACCTTTGTCCATAATATCAAACAGTAGTGGCAGGCGAGCAGCGAAGATTATCCGTTTTGTTTCATAAAGTCCCCTATCTGTCCTGACTCCTTTGACCTCTCCATGTTCAACTATGAGGTCGGTAACCTTTTCATTACTATGGATAAGTCCTTTGGATTCCACATGGAACTGAAGTTTGCGGAAGATCTGAGATGATCCCCCCACAGGTTCTCCGACACTGACCCCGGCAGTAAGCAACCTCTGAATAAAAGTTATTACCTCGCCTGCACTTACCTTATCCGGGGTCGGGCACATCACTGAGATCCCCAGTAGAGGCAGGATATCTTCCACCTCCTTGTTTGTGAAATATGTATGATAGAAATCAGCAAGGGTTTTGTCGTACCACTGTGCTGGATCACAATGTTTTATCTTCGATAGTAGTCTTAATAAAGCCAGTCTTCCGAAAAAGGAAAGCATGGGCGTCTTCAGGTAGCCCATTACCCCTTCCGGCCTTTCCCAGAGCTGATTTTTATAAATGAGCTTAGCGTCATTCGACCTTGGCAGAAAGGTGATTTCGTCTCCCAATCGGCAGAAAAGTTGGTTGGCGATGCCCATCTCTGCAAGGCGATGGGAGTGTGCCCCGTATTCCCATTGGTATCCGTCCTCATCGGAAAAAAAACTGGCCCTTCCACCAATTAGCGAGGCTTGCTCAATAACCATAATCTTGAGGCCCGAATGGGCAAGGAGGGCGGCAACACCCATTCCGCCATATCCTGCGCCGATTATGATTGCGTCAAGCATTCACATCACCTTCATCTGATAAGAATATATTTTGCTCATCCTGAAGATAGTTCCTTCAGGGTATATACCTTGGACTGTATATTTACAGCATGATTAAGGCTTTGTCCATTTTATGATAATGGTGTTTTATCAGACAGCCCCGGTTTGAATCTTTACACGTTCAAGGACTTCGTATTATATGAAGCCCACCTGTTTTCAATAATAAGTATTTTTGAGGCCACCTGTATGAGTCAGAGAAGACCTTCATGGGACGAATATTTCATGATGCTTGCAAAGCTTGCAGCCTCCCGTTCCACGTGCCTTTCACGGCCTACCGGTGCTGTGGTGGTAAAGGACAAGCAGGTGGTTACAACAGGCTACAATGGTTCTCTGCCGGGACAATCCCATTGCATGGATGACGGGATATGTTTTCGGAGGTCGCTCAAGTGGCCTGAGGCCATGAAGTATGACATGTGCAGATCTGCCCATGCAGAGGCCAATGCCGTCTCTCTGGCAGCAAAGAAGGGGGTAAGCCTCGAAGGGGCAACCATATATTGCACGCTCGAACCGTGTATAACGTGCTCTAAGCTCATCGTGATGTCAGGTATCACTAGGGTTGTGTATGAGCACTCCTACGATTCACCCATCCCGGAGCGTGATCAGTATTGGAAGGATGTGCTCGCATTGAGCCGAACATCGGTCGAACAACTCATCATTCATGATGAAACAATGAAGTATGCAATGCAATTCATGAGTGGTGATACATCAAAGAGGAGGCTTTAGATGGTATTGGGTGCTGACAGGATCATTCAGATGGTCTGCCAGGGGGTTGAGGTGGAAGACCATATCACGGGGAAGAATGTTATGAAACCTCTTGTGGAATTTCTCGGCTCAGACCAGATTGACGGTATTGAGGGAACAACCGTGGACTTGCGCCTGGGTGCGATATACAAACCCGTGGGCAAGGCATGTCTCATGAGAGACAGCCGGGTCACTCCCGAGATTGACAGGATCATGGATATAACCGACACACCCGATGGGGTGTTCACGATCAAGCCTGGTGATTATCTGCTTTTTCAGACCATTGAGCAGGTCAATCTGCCAGCGAATCTTTTTGCATATATAAGACCGCGCACCACCCTGATTCGTTCCGGCATACCCCTGGAAACGGCCTTTGTATCCCCCAATTACCAGGGCAGGCTTACCGTGGGCATGAAGCATCAGGGACTCATGGATGTGGAGATACAGATGGGTTTCCGTATCTTGTGCATCGCATTTTTTCCCATTGAGGGCAATGCAGTGCCATACAGGGGAGTATGGCAGGGTGACAGGGTTTCAACCAATGGCAAGGAGGAGAGACCATTTTGAAGTACTTTAATCGTGAAATGGAGCATATAGAAAAGTGGGGACACATCAGGCAGGGCCTGTTCAGGAACGAGGAACCCCTGGTTAAGCTTATCGGGGTTACCACCCCCGTAGAAGAAATGACCTCCCAGGATGTAACCATTGAGACTTTGCCGGCCTATACTGCCAGGCAGAGCCATGAATCGGAAGGTACCCATGAGGACGACCTGCGGCTCAACAAAAAGCTTATCTCCTGGGGCCACCAGACCTGCCTGGAGGCAGTACAGTTTGTGTACTATGTGACAGGGGTGTCCAAATCACTGGCCGGCCAGTGGACACGTCATAGGATCGGCATCGGGTGGACCTTCCGATCAACAAGATATGTAAAGGCCAATAAGAATATGTTCATCTACCCGGCACTGGAATATATCGATTCAGAAGACCAGGTGAAGTCTATTTATCAAGCGTATGAAAAGGAACACAGACATTCCATGGATGTCTATGAAGAGCTCCAGAAGCTTGGGGTGCGCAACCAGGAACTGAGAAGGCTCATGCCTGTGGGGTGGTCCACATCGGCATATGTCTATGTCAATGCCAGGTCATTACGGCATTTCTTCGAGCTTCGCTTGGAAAAGTCTGCCGAATGGGAGATCAGACGTCTGGCATATCTCATGTTCAATGACGTCATGGCAATAGCCCCTACCTTGTTTGAAGACCTCATCAAAGAAGAAACAGGTTCTTCTGATAAATAGTCCGACTGAGCCGCCGGGAAAGGGATAGAGATGGATGAAAGGAAAATGCGAGCCGAATAAGGATGAGACGTTCGATCTCTTATCGTGTTGCAACCTGTCCATCCTCCAGAAGAAAAAAGGTTACCGGTATTCGCTAGATTCATATCTTCTCGGGGCCTTTGTAGATGAGGCACCAGGAACAGAGGTCATCGAGATAGGGTCAGGGTCCGGTGTGGTGTCTATCCTGCTTTCAGCAGTGAAGGGTCTTCATGTAACCGGCATAGAGATACAGGAAGACCTGGCTGAGATGTCAAAAAGATCCATTGAGCACTCCGGCCTGTCGGATAAGATCAGGATAACCTGCTGTGATATAAAGGATTATTCCGGACCCAAGGTTGATGTAGTTGTTGCGAATCCCCCATACAGACCCCTTTCCACCGGTAGGATAAACCCGGACAGGTCAAAGGCAATAGCCAGGCATGAGATCTCTCTGGATCTTGATTTGTTGCTCAAGAAGACGTATGGAATCCTGCGGCCGCTTGGAAGATTATACATCGTGTATCCGGCATGGAGAGTACCGGATCTCCTGGTTGCCATGCGGAACAGACGGATCGAGCCGAAACAAATGAAGTGTGTGTATACATCCCCGGTAAGGACATGCGAGATCTGCCTTGTATGCGGGGTAAAGGGCGGCGGCAAGGAGTTCATCATCGAGAGTCCTCTGATTGTCTATAATCAAGACAACACATACCACCATGACATGGAGATGGTATTCCAGAGTCTTACCTTACCGAAAAAGCCATTGACCTGAATATAAGATACATGAGAAAGGAATAGCCACTTCGGCAGATAGAGAAAGGATTCATAATGAGAGTCGAGATTACTGATGTTGGCGGCACAAAAAGGCAGATGAAGGTGGTTGTCCCTAAAGAGGAAGTGACCACGGTCACGCAGGAGATCTACCAGGAGATTGCCCAGGGTGTTGCCATAAAAGGATTCAGGAAAGGGAAGGCGCCCAAGCACATTATCAAGATGTACTACCAGGAATACATTAACAATGAGCTCTCCCGCAAGCTTGTAAGGGAAAAATTCGAAGAGGCAGCGAAAGAACAGAATATCTTTGTCGTGTCGGTCCCTGAGTTTGAGAATGAACCGCCGAAGGAGAATGAAGAGTTTGAATTCTCTGCAAAGTTTGATGTGAAACCCGAAGTAGTACCCCAGGTGTATACCGGGTTTGAGTTGAAAAAGCCGAAAGTTGCAGTGGAAGATAAGAATATTGATGACGTCATTACGAGGTTGTTGGAAACCTATGCCACGGTTAAGGATGTGGACGACGCTGATTTTGAAGTAAAGAATGGTGATTATGCCATTGTTAACATTACCTGCGAGGAAAACGATAAGTTGAACCGGGATAAGATCACGGTTGAAGCGGGTGTTCGCAGTGCCTTCCCAGGGCTTGAGAATGAGGTGTTGGGGCTTAAGACCGGTGATACGAAAGAGGTAAATATAACCTTCCCTGAAACCCATTTTCTGGAGGATATGAGGGGTAAGCAGGCCTTGCTCAGAATTCAGGTCCAGGGGATAAAGCAAAAGGAGATGCCGGTATTTGATGACGAGTTCGCCAAGATGGTGCATAAGGATGTAACAAACGTGGACGATCTCAGGAAGGCCATTGAGAAGGATCTTATAGAGCGACTTGAAGCTGATTCCAGAACATACATTGAGAAACAGCTTTCAGACAAGCTCATGGAGGAAAACCAGTTCGATGTTCCTGAGTCAATGGTCAGGTTCCAGGCCATGATGATGCTCCAGGGAATATCCCAGAGGCTTTCATCCCAGGGTGTTAAGTTGCAGGATGTCTATCCTGATGGCGAAGCCCTCAGGGAAGAGACCATGTCATCCGCAGAGAAGCTTGTGAAGACCACATTGCTCATCGAGGCTATAGCCAAAGCAAATGCCATTGAGGCAACCGATGAAGATGTGGATAAAGAAATTGCATCATTGGCCGAAAAATACAGTATGACCCCTGATGCAGTTCGAAAGAGCTTCGAAGAGAGGGGAAGTCTCGAGGAGATGAGATTCGGCATACTGGAGCGCAAAGTGTATGACTATATAATAACAAATTCAACCATCGTAGAGGTGGATAGCATTGAGGAGAAGACCGCATGACACTGGTTCCCATTGTAGTGGAGCAGACAAGCCGTGGGGAGCGCTCCTATGACATCTATTCCCGGTTGCTCAAGGACAGGATTGTCATGCTTGGAACAGAGATCAATGACGATATTGCCAACCTTCTTGTGGCACAATTCCTCTTTCTGGAATCCGAAGACCCTGACAAGGATATCTTTTTCTACATCAACTCGCCAGGAGGATCGGTGACTGCAGGATTGGCGGTTTATGATACTATACAGTACATCAAATCAAAGGTGAGCACTATCTGCATTGGGCAGGCGGCTTCAATGGCCGCGGTGCTTCTTGCAGCAGGAGAGAACGGCATGCGCTATTCGTTGCCGCATTCGCGTATCCTGATCCATCAGCCTCTGGGTGGCGCCCAGGGGCAGGTAACGGATGTGAATATCCAGGTCGCCGAGATGTTGCGTCTCAAGGATGCCCTCACCAAGATCTTGTCAAAGCATACCGGTCAGCCTATAGATAAGATAGCAACCGATACGGAACGCGACTTTTTCATGGATGCGACAGAAGCACAGAAGTATGGTATAATAGATCACGTCATCTTCAAGAGACCCACCAAGGAGAAAGAAGGGGAGAAGGCGGATGCCAAAAATAAATGATCACTACAGGCCCGGGCTGAGGTGCTCGTTCTGTGGAAAATCACAGGAAGAAGTCCGGAAGCTTATCGCGGGTCCTGATGTATACATCTGCGACGAATGCATCGCCCTGTGCAACGAGATCCTTGCTGAAGAGGAGGGTGAGTACCGGCATTTCAGCACATCATCAAGTATCCCCAAACCTTCTGAAATAAAAGAGGTTCTCGATGAGTATGTCATCGGCCAGGAGATGACAAAGCGTATCCTGTCCGTTGCGGTTCATAACCATTATAAACGGATAGAATCGAATACCAATATCGGAGGGGTGGAGATAAGCAAGAGTAACATAATGCTCATCGGCCCCACTGGAAGCGGTAAGACCCTGCTTGCACAGACACTGGCCAAGATCCTTGATGTCCCCTTCACCATTGCAGATGCCACCACCCTTACCGAGGCGGGATATGTCGGGGAGGATGTGGAAAACATCATAGTGAACCTCCTCCAGAATGCTGATTATGATGTGGAGCGTACCCAGAAGGGCATCGTTTATATAGATGAAATCGACAAGATTGCCTCAAGGGGCGATAACCCATCCATAACCAGAGATGTATCCGGCGAGGGTGTGCAGCAGGCCCTGCTCAAGATGATTGAGGGCACCATGGCCTCGATCCCACCCAAAGGTGGGCGTAAGCATCCCCAGCAGGAGTTCATCCAGATCGACACTTCCAATATCCTCTTTATCTGCGGAGGGGCATTCATCAGCCTGGATAAGATAATTTCCCAGAGACTGGACAAGAAGACTATCGGTTTTGTTGCCGAGATCGCAGGAAAGAAAGAGCACGACATAGGCGAGATACTGAAGAACGTCCAACCGGAAGACCTTATTAAATTCGGAATGATTCCCGAGTTTATCGGCCGCATGCCTGTGGTTTCAACGCTCCATGAACTCGACGAAGATGCCCTTATTATTATCCTCACCGAGCCCAAGAACGCACTTGTGAAGCAGTACCAGGCTCTGTTGAAGCTCGAAGGGGTGGACCTTACCTTTACCAAAGACGCACTGAAGGCAGTAGCTACCGAGGCCATGAAGCGCAAATCCGGCGCGAGGGGCCTGAGATCTATCATGGAAGGGATCATGCTCGACATAATGTATGATATCCCGGACATGGAAGGGGTCAAAGAATGCATCATCAGCCAGGATGTAGTGCTCAAAGGTAAACCACCTATCATTGTGTACGAGAGGAAAACCTCTCAGGCATAAAATTTATGATATATGAAGATTGAGGCATCTGAGCATGTCTTTGCAATCCTGTCCCTGAAGGACATCGTTGTATTCCCTCATACGATCATTCCGCTGTTCATTGAGAATGCAAAGACGGTTAAGACAGTGAATGCAGCCTATGAGGATAAGGAGGAAATCCTTGTCTGCTGTCGAAGGCCGCATGTCCTTGAAGGGCCTCAACAGGATAACATTTTCCCTGTTGGAGTCTCTTCCGAAATTCTCCAATTGCTTGCGCTCCCCAACGGCTCCATTAAGGTGTTTATCGAGGGAAAGAGCCGTTGGCACATCAAGAATATCCTTTCTGATCAAGATCAGCTTCTTGCCGCTACAGAACAGTTTGTCGATTTTATTGCCGATGAACAAGAGGCGGAGGCCCTCAGGCGGCTGGTAGTTGAATCATTCAAGGAATATTGTGAGCTATACAATATTGATATCCCTTCCGAAGTGGTTAAAAAATTGGAATGCCAGGATGATCCCGGCATGGTCAGTGATATTGTGGTTTCTTATACGACCATCAAGACTGAGAAAAAACAGGAAATTCTGGAAAATAATCACATCGAATCCCGGCTGGAGAAGGTCTATGAATACCTTTGCTCAGAGATTGATATAGCCAAAATCCAATCGAGAAGGATAGAGCAGTCAAGGCAGAAGACCTCTACCACCAAAAGGGCCTCAGTTTTCGACCAGATGCAACCACAGCGAATTCCCATGGAGAACATCGAAGATGAGTTGTCCATCCTGGAAAAACAACTCAGAAGTAAGAACATGCCTTCCCATGCCAGGGAGAAGGCCTTTGTCGAGTTGAAGCGGTTACGCATGATGCCACCAATGAGTGCCGAGGCAACGGTAATAAGAAATTATATTGACTGGTTTCTCGTGTTGCCATGGAATGAGATGAGCGAGGATAAGAAAGATATCGCATTTGCACAGCAGATTCTGGATGAAGACCACTATGGCCTGAACAAGGTGAAGGAACGTATTCTGGAATACCTCGCTGTTCAACAGATGGTGGGCACAACGAGAGGGCCCATTCTGTGCCTGGTCGGGCCACCGGGGGTAGGCAAGACATCTTTGGGTAAGTCCATTGCCAGGGCTGTAGCGAGAAAATTTGTGCGGGTCTCTTTGGGAGGCGTTCGGGACGAAGCAGAGATAAAGGGGCACAGGCGTACATACATTGGTGCAATGCCCGGGAAGATCATTCAAGGCATCAGGCGCGCAGGGACATCAAATCCGGTGTTCCTCCTGGATGAAGTGGACAAGATGAGCACTGATTTCAGGGGCGACCCGTCTGCTGCCCTCCTGGAGGCCCTTGATCCGGAACAGAACAACGCATTTAACGATCATTACATGGATGCTGATTACGACGTTTCAAGGGTTATGTTCATTACTACTGCCAATACCACATATACCATACCTGCTCCACTGCTCGACCGGATGGAACTTATCCAGCTTGAGGGGTATACATCGTATGATAAGCTCAAGATAGGTGCCGGACATATAGTTCCGAAACAGCTTAAACTTCACGGCCTGGATGAAAGATGTATTCATTTTTCTCCCAGTGCCATTAAAACCATCATTCAGGAATACACCCGCGAGGCAGGGGTAAGGAGCATGGAGAAAGAGATATCCTCAGTATGCAGAAAGATCGTAAGGGGGATCGTCTCGGGCGGTACCAGGAAACAGATAAAGATTACCAGTAAAAAGGTTCATGATCTCTTGGGAGTACCTCGCTTCCGACGGCCCATCTATGAAAAGAAGGATTATGTCGGGGTGGTGAACGGTCTTGCCTGGACCGAGGCAGGCGGGGTGCTTCTCAGGGTGGAGACAACAGTTATGCCGGGCAAGGGCAAACTATTGCTCACGGGCAAGATGGGCGATGTCATGCAGGAATCCGCCCAGGCAGGCATGAGCTATGTACGGTCCAGGTCTCATGAGCTTGGACTTGATAAGAATTTTTATCAGACTATAGATATCCATATCCATATTCCAGAGGGTGCAATACCAAAGGACGGTCCATCCGCGGGCGTTACCATGGCCACATCAATTATTTCCGCCTTGACCGGGAGAAGCGTCAAAAATCAGCTTGCCATGACAGGCGAGCTGACGCTGGGCGGCAAAGTCCTGCCTGTAGGCGGCCTTAAGGAAAAACTGCTGGCCGCTAAAGAGGCAGGAATAGAGATTGTTATCATCCCTGTGGAGAATGAGAAGGACCTGCACGAGACCCCAAAGGATATTTTGCATGGAATGCAGGTCGATCTTGTTGAACACATGGACCAGATAATCGCATGTGCCCTTAACTGAGCTATTGACAGGCTTTATAAATGTTGTTAGTTTTCGTGTTCACTGGGGCATGGGAAAACAAATACCATTTATAGGAGGAATGCTTTGACTAAGACAGAATTGATATCCGTTGTGGCAAACAAGGCGGGGATCCCCAAGGCAGCTGCTGAGAAGGCAATAAATGCAACAACAGAGGCCATCCAGACTGCACTTAAAAAAGGGGATAAGGTTACGTTGGTTGGTTTTGGTACGTTTGATGTTGCTATCAGGGCTGCACGGCAGGGAGTGAATCCCAGAACAAGAGAGACAATAAAGATCAAGGCTTCAAAGGCACCTCGTTTCAGGCCTGGCAAGGCGTTCAAGGAAGTCGTTAACAAGTAGTTCTTTCTGATTAAAAAGAATCAGGGCGGGTAGCTCAGCCGGGAGAGCGTCGGCCTTACAAGCCGAATGTCGCAGGTTCAATCCCTGTCCCGCCTACCATAGTGTTGAAGTTAGGGGGCGTAGTTAAGTGGTTATAACGCCGGCCTGTCACGCCGGAGGTCGCGAGTTCAAGTCTCGTCGCTCCCGCCAAAAGTAGTCTATACCTCACTCTTGTGAGGTATAGACTTTTATTTTTTTCTTGATTAAAATTAATCATGCGACCTTTCAATTCACTAAATATTTTAAAGAGAATCATCCTGCCATGTTATGACGACAAGACCGCATAGGTTAAGAAGGCTGACATGGAACAGGTGATGACAAAGCGCTGTATTGCGCTGTATTCCGGGGGGCTTGACAGCATCCTTGCCATCAAGATCATGGAAGAGCAGGGGATCGATGTTATTCCCTTGTATTTCTGCACGCCTTTTTTCGGGTTTGATGCCCTCAGAGATCCTGAGGCCTTCAAAAAGGCGCATGCGGATAAGTATAATATTAACATTCATATCACAGATTATACGAATGACATTACCCGTATCGTAAACGAGCCCCCTCATGGTTTTGGAAAACACCTCAATCCCTGTATCGACTGTAAGATTGGAATGCTCAGGAAAGCAAAAGAACTCCTTGATAAAATGGATGCGTCCTTTGTCATAACCGGAGAAGTGCTTGGACAGCGCCCAATGTCGCAACGCTCTGATACCATGAATGTCATCGAGAAGGAGTCGGGATTGCAGGATATTCTCCTGAGGCCTTTATGCGCGCAGCATTTGATAGAGACATTGCCTGAACGAATGGGAATAGTCAGAAGAGAAGGGCTCTGGGACATATCGGGCCGGGGGCGGAAGATACAGATAGAGCGTGCACTTGAATACGGCATAAAAAAGGAAGACATGCCAACGCCTGCAGGCGGGTGTCTTCTTACCGATGAGCAGATCTCATATAAGGTAAAAAGGACATTTGCAAGATTTTCACCTGATCTTCCTGAGAAAGCAGATCTCGTTGCCGATGTGCTAGGCAGGGAGTTTGTATTGAACAGGAGGGCCATACTTGTTGTTGGGAGGGATGAGAAAGAAAACGATATTATTTCAACCATTGTTTATCCGGGAAATATTTTTTTAAAGGTAGATGATGTGCCGGGGCCGTTGTGTATATTAAGGGGAAACGATACAGATGAGTATATGGCATTGGCAGCCGGCATATGCCTCAGATATAGCAAGGCAAAAGGTACTCCAGGGCAAAGAGTTGTTTATGGCCCTGATCCGCTCTGTATGGTAGAAGCCATTACAGCCCCGGTCTTTTCTGAAGAATACTGCAAGTCTTTCCAGGATTGACGCATCCATATCATCTTGGATATAAGACCACACCTATGGATTATTTTCTCAACATTATATGGATGTAGCAAACATGAAAACCGGATTATTCTCATATAACCTGCCAAGGGAGCTCATTGCCGGATATCCCCTAGAGAGGGGCATGGAGCAATTACTTGTGGTGGAGCGAGGAACGGGAAAAATTTTTCATAAACAATTCACCGACATCCTTTCGTATCTTCATCCAGGTGATGTACTTGTTCTGAACGATACAAGGGTCATACCTGCGCGTCTCCTGGGGAGAAAAGAGACAGGGGGACAAGTAGAGGTGCTCCTGCTCAAACAGATAGAGGGTGCGACGTGGAGGTGTATGGTGAGCGCCTCAAAACCCACGAGGGCAGGTGCTGTCATCATGTTTGCCGACAATCTTAAGGCGCTCGTGGAGAATAAGGAAGGTAAATACTATGCGTTGACCTTCTCAGACGAAAAACAGGTTCTGAGCATAGGCAAGATTCCCTTACCGCCATATATCGACCGTGAACCTGAAGAAAAGGATTCGGAGTCATATCAGACGGTATATGCACGTCATAACGGTTCAGTGGCATCACCTACAGCCGGTCTCCATTTCACTCAGGACATGCTGGGGAAGATTGAATCATCAGGTATAGAGATCGTATATGTGACCCTGCATGTAGGACCTGGAACCTTTACCCCTGTACGCACAGAGTCAATAGAAGAACATACCATGCACCCCGAAGAATTCTCTGTAACAGAAAAGGCAGCTGATGCCATCAACAATGCCATGATAAAAGGAAGGCGGATCGTTTCTGTTGGAACAACTTCCACCAGGGTGCTGGAACACCTCATGCATTCCCAAGGGAGGATCTCTCCTGGAAAAGGATCAACAGACATATTCATCTATAATGGATTTTCATTCAGGTCAGTGGGCGCGCTACTCACCAACTTTCACCTGCCTTGCTCCACACTCCTGATGCTGGTGAGCGCCTTTGGTGGGCATGATCGGATTATGAAGGCCTATAAAGAGGCCGTAGAACGAAGGTACAGGTTTTACAGTTATGGCGATGCCATGCTCATCATTTAGTTATCAGCTGGAGATCGAAGATGGTCATGCCCGGTGCGGGAAGATAGTAACACGCCGCGGCAGCATAGACACCCCTGTCTTCATGCCGGTGGGCACTGCGGCTACCGTGAAGGCTGTAACCCCTGAGGTGCTTACGGCTCTTCGGGCACAAATCATACTATCAAACACATACCATCTCCATTTGAGGCCGGGGGAGGAGTTGATAAAGACGCTTGGGGGTCTGCATACCTTCATGGGATGGGATGGTCCTATCCTGACCGATAGCGGCGGATACCAGGTATTCAGCCTGGCTAGGCTTATGAAGATTTCCGATGAAGGGGTACGGTTCGCCTCCCATATCGATGGCAGCCGCCGGATGCTTACTCCGGAAAAGGCCATTCAGATTCAGGAGGATCTGGGATCAGACATCATGATGTGCCTTGATGAGTGCGTTGCCTATCCTTGTACAAAGGATTATGTGGAAACCTCTGTGGACAGGACAAGCTTGTGGGCCATGAAGAGCCTGGACGCGAAAAAGACGGATGCCGCTCTGTTCGGCATTGTCCAGGGGGGCATGTTCCCTGACCTGAGGGCCAAGAGTGCACACGACCTCACAGCAATGCCATTTGACGGTTATTCCATAGGCGGGCTTTCCGTGGGTGAAGGACACGATACCATGGTTCAAGTGCTCGATAATACGGTTGCCTATTTACCCAGAAACAAACCCCGGTACCTCATGGGTGTAGGCACCCCTGTGGATATCGTTGAGGCAGTTGCCCTTGGGGTCGACATGTTTGACTGTGTCATGCCTACACGCAATGCCAGGAATGGCATGCTCTTTACAATGAATGGGAAAATGTCACTGAAACGGGCACAATACCGCCAGGATCCAGCTCCTCCCGATGAATCCTGTACCTGTTACACCTGCAGAAATTTCTCCAGGGCCTACCTGAGGCACCTCTTTGTTTCAGGTGAAATACTCAGTTCAATCCTGAATACCATTCATAACTTGCATTTCTATCTTGAATTAATGTTTGATATACGGCATTCCATTAGGGAACAAAAATTTAACGATTTGAAAAAAAGGATTAAGGAGATGTACGATGAATAGCATTGCATATGCAGCCGGACCTGCAGGTGGAGATACCATGAGCTTTCTCATGAGTGTGGCCCCCTTGGTCCTGATCTTTATTGTTTTCTATTTCCTCCTTATCATGCCCCAGCAGAAGAAGGCCAAGGAACTGAAACTGATGCTGGAGAGTATTGATAAGGGTGACGATGTTATTACCAGCGGGGGCATTCATGGCAAGGTCGTTGGTATTACGGACAATGTCCTCACGCTTGATGTGGGAGACAAGGTAAAGATCAAGGTCTCAAGAGAATTCATTGCGCACAAGAAGAGCGTAGATGCGACTCAAAAATAATTGCGGGGGTTATAATGGATAACTTCAAATTAAGGGGGATACTCATCCTTGTAGTGCTGGTTGTTGGGCTGGTCTTTGCCATCCCCAGCTTCCTCGGCAAGGGAGAGCTGCCCCAGGGATGGATCGGGCCCAAGTCAAAGTTGAAGCTGGGTCTTGACCTCCAGGGCGGCATCCATCTTGTCCTGAGGGTGGATTCGATAAAGGCCGTGGAACAACGACTGGGCATCATAGCGGGAGATCTCAAACCGCAGATGATAAGTGCACGCATACGTTATAACAAGACCGCTGTTCTTGCACCGGACAAGCTTGTCGTCCAGGTCAGGACAAAGGAAGATTCGGATGCGCTGTCAAAGCTCATGCTCGAAGGTTATCCATACCTGACAGAGGTAGACAGCAAGACTGACGAGGGTGCGACTGCGTTCACCTATCAGATGAAGTCCCAAGAGGTCCAAAAGTTAAGTGAACAGGCCGTGGCGCAGGCCCTTGAGACCATACGCAACCGCGTTGACCAGTTAGGGGTTAGTGAAACATCCATCATCCCTGAGGGAAAGGAGAGGATAATTCTTCAGATCCCAGGACTTACCGATCCCGAGAGGGCCAAGAAGATTATCGGAAGGACCGCTGCACTCGAATTCAAGCTGGTTGACGAGGAACATTCAGTGGATAAAGCAGTTTCGGGTGATGTCCCTGAGGGCACCTATGTTGCGTATATGAAGGATGGGAAGCAGCCCATTCTCCTGAAGCAACAGGCAGTACTGAACGGCAGCATGCTCGATGATGCACGGGTAAGCATCACGTCAGATAATCAGCCCTATGTCTCAATATCATTCAATCCCGAAGGCGGGCGGATTTTCGAAAGGGTTACTGGTGAGAATGTTGGCAAGAGGCTCGCAATCCTCCTGGACGGCAGGGTGTACTCGGCACCTGTAATCAGGGATGCTATTGCAGGCGGTAAGGCCATGATCGAGGGAAGGTTCAACGATCAGGAGGCCAAGGATCTGGCTATCGTGCTCAGGGCAGGAGCGTTGCCGGCCCCGGTGGAGATCCTGGAAGAACGGATTGTGGGCCCATCCATGGGTGATGATTCGATCCGTATGGGGATTATGGCCTGCCTCGTAGGGGGATTACTGGTAATCATTTTCATGGCAGTATACTACAAGTTTTCCGGGATGCTGGCCAATCTGGCGCTCATCGGAAACATCGTCCTTCTCACCGCGATAATGGCAGCCTTCCACGCAACACTGACCCTGCCCGGTATCGCAGGCATCGTGCTCACCATCGGTATGGCCGTGGATGCAAATGTCCTGATCTTTGAACGGATACGGGAGGAGATCAGGCTCGGAAGGACCCCGAAGATGGCAATCGAGGCGGGATATAAAAACGCCATGTCTTCGGTTGTCGATTCTAACTTAACCACCCTCATCGCCGGGCTCATTCTGTTCCAGTTCGGAACCGGACCTATCAAGGGCTTTGCCGTAACCCTGTGCGTTGGAATCCTGACCTCAATGTTCACCGCGCTCATGGTGTGCAGGTGGATCCAGGAATGGCTGGTCAATAACCGGAAGATCGAGCGGATCAGTATCTAGGAGGCTGCAATGGAATTCATCAAACCGAATATCTATATTGATTTCATGGGGATGCGAAAGATCAGCCTTGGGGTATCGTTATGCCTTTTCATAGTGAGCATCATTTGCATGATGCCTTTTGTCCGCGGATTTAATTTCGGGACAGAATTCTCAGGCGGCACGGAGATCCAGGTAGCACTTCCGGGGAGCGTGCAGGCACAGGACGTGAGAAAGGCCCTGACCCCTCTGAAGCTTGCCGAACTCCGTATCCAGAGCATATCGAGCGAAAAAGGCAATGAGTACCTCATCAGGGTTCCGACTATGAGCGAGTCGGGAAAGGATATCGCCCAGATGATAGAGAAAAGCCTGAGAGATACCTTTGGCAAGGATAAGGTGGATATCAGGCGGGCTGATATGGTGGGCGCTGCGGTCAGCAAGGACATCAAAATGAAGGGGCTCCTGTCAATGATCTATGCCTGGATAGGTATCCTTATCTATGTATGGATCAGGTTCGAGTTCAGTTACTCGGTTGGGGCCATCCTTGCCCTTATTCATGACGCCACCATAACCTTGGGTGTATTTGCCCTCGTGGGCAAGGAGATAAACCTTACCATTGTCGCAGCGATCCTTACCATCATCGGTTTTTCCGTAAACGATACCGTCGTGGTCTTCGACCGGATCAGGGAGAACATCAAGAAGAAGAGCGGGTCATTTGACCTCTTCACGGTAATCAATGAGAGCACAAGCCAGACGCTCAGCAGGACGATCCTTACCTCCTTTACCGTGTTTCTTGTCGTGGTGGCGCTGTTCTTCCTTGGCGGGAGCGTGATTCACGACTTCGCATTTGCCATGATCATCGGGGTAGTTATCGGAACCTACTCGTCCATCTTCATTGCAAGCCCCATCATGGCCATGCTGCATAGAGAAAAGAAATGATTCGTGAGGGGGGGGCATTTCAGCCCCCCCTCATGTTCTCAATCAGTTTATGTAAGAATATGTGAGTTGTGATATAGACAGGATTTGTTATGCAGTCTTGAGAAGTCCTTTAGAATCAAGGCAGCCCCTCTTCATGTTCCGCCACAACTTGATTCCCATGCTTCTGTGCTCATTCAGTATCTGCTTGAGCATGTAACGTTCCGTGTTAGGGTTGATGGTTATGGCCCTGAGAACTACAATCTTTCTTGGTGCGTATCTTGTAGACTCTATCCTGGTACGGGACACGAAAGACATATCATGATCACGTATGGTCTTGTGCAGCTCTATGTTAAGGTTGTTTATAAGCTTGTTGATGGTGGTGATGCGGTCTGAGTTCTTTCTGGGATTCTTCATCAACTCGTTAAGCAGAGATCTCAACTCCTCAGGGATGAACCGGTAATTAATGATAAAGAGTTCAGGTTTGTTCATCAGCTCGAAAAGAGGGTCCCGTTCGATAAATTCTACGAAGGTGTTCTGCAGATCGCGTGCATGGTCAAAGATGAGCTTGTAGCCGTTTTTACCAAAGATCTTTATGGACGCCCATGGTTTGAGGCAAGAAAAAGATCGTGACCCTTCAATGGTGAATCTGCCCTGGTCCACTGAACCTTCGCGGATGATGTAGTTTGATGTATGGTAGAGAAATTTGGAATCATCCACATCCTTGAAAACGCATATGCCCAAGCTGTTTGGGACATAAAGGAGCTTATGGGCATCCATGGTTACGGAGTCGGCCTTCTCGATACCCCGCATCATATCACGTGCGCCATCCATGAGCAGTGCTCCGCCGCCCCATGCGGCATCCACATGGAAATGGGCACCGAGTTGCTGCGCGATTTCAGCCAGAGAATCTAGGTCATCGATGTTGCCTGTCTCGGTTGTTCCTGCAATACCGATGATGGCAACGAATTTCGTTGGTTTCCCGACAGTCTTGTCTTCTTTTCTTATCTTCTCTACAATGCACTGAAGCTTGTTGATATCAATTTTGTTGATGCAGGGTTGAACAGGAATGTGTATTACACCCTGCTCGCCGATACCGAGTATGGTGCCTGCCTTGCAGATGGAGTAATGCCCGCGCTTGGAAACGAGGATGACTGCCTGCCTGTAACCGTAGTGATCCAGTGCCCTGGCGAGCCCTTCAACCCTTACCCCCCTGAACCCTTTGTTATCGGGTGGAAACGCCTTGGCCATGGCAAGGGTCAGCGCAGTGATGTTGGCAACGGTGCCATCTGAGGTGATATTGCCCAGCACAATTTTCGGGTTCTGGATATTTTTCTTATAGAAATCAGGGGTGCTGTTATAGATGAGCCGGTGAATCCAGCACAGGAACTCCCTTTCTACAAAGGATGATGCCTTGGCGCTCTCTATCTTCACCTGATTCTGGTTGAGGCTTACGGCAATCATCTCAAGCAGGATCATGAAATAGGGAATAGCACTTGTCATGTGGCCGATATAATAAGGGTTGGCAACTTTTACCGAATGCTTGACGATGTTATGTTTGATCTCATCAAGGACGTCCTTGATGAGATGAGGATGGCAAGGCATCTCGATATTGTTAAAAATATCTGCTAGATCTTCCATAGATACGGAAGAATGGATACCGCCCTTCTCTTTAAAAAAATCGTGAATAAGGTCGAGCAGATGAACGCCGAACTCCACGAACCTGTCCGATGAGTCGGGCATTATGAAGAGCTTCTTCATATATTCCGGAGTGCTTTCGATCATCTTTTCTATCGGCTCCCCGCCGAGCTTAAGTGACTCCATGGTGAGGTCTCTTTCTTCCCTTAGCGGCAAAAAACATATATACCATAAGACAGGTATTGGTAAAAAGGAGAAAGTATTAAAAGTTTATGGATAAATCGACTCTGTATTTAGTCCCTACACCCATCGGTAATCTCAAGGATATAACCTTCAGGGCCATTGATATTCTTGAAAAGGTGGATTTAATCCTCTGTGAGGACACAAGGCATACGAAAAAGCTCCTTACCCATTATGGAATCAGTAAGCCAATGGTAAGCTGCGAACGTTTCAGTGAGGCAAGGAAAATTGCATATATCCTCGATCAACTTGATGGGGGAAAGAATATTGCGCTGGTGAGTGATGCAGGAACACCTACCATTTCAGACCCTGGATCGAGGCTTGTAGCACAGGTACATGCCAAAGGTGGCAGGGTTGAAGCCTTACCAGGACCATGTGCATGTATCACCGCATTATCGGGATCAGGTTTTGAGGCGCCTTTTCGTTTCATCGGGTTTTTTCCGAGGCAGAAAGACTTAACTGAAAAAGAGCTTTTAAGGATGAAGGCATCGACAGATGCAACTATCTGCTATGAGTCTCCACGGAGGCTCTTGTCCATGATGAAACTCATAAAAGGGTATATGCCTGAGCGGAAATTATGTGTTGCAAGAGAGCTTACCAAGATCCATGAAGAATACATGATTGGAACAGCAGATGAGTTGATCTCCCTACTGGAAGACCATGAGATCAAGGGAGAGGTGACGTTAATAGTCAGTGGGGCCTCCACCAATGAAATTCTTGATCCTGATTCAATAAAAGACCGCGCCATGTCTCTGTTGGAATCGGGCCATTCCAGGAAGGATGTCCTCCATGTGCTCTCCCAGGAGACAGGCATCGGAAGGAATGAAATTTATAAAATGCTTATCGATCTAAAAAAAGATTAAAGTATTATGAATGGCCACCGATAAGTTAAAGGTATAACACTTGAAAGGGGACCGCCATGAAGGTCAATCCTGAATTGGGAAATGTAATTAATATTATAACGAAAGAGAAAGACTCTGAATTCAAGAAGAGGACACAAGATGTAAGGTCTCAGGACCGGATTGAAGATATTGTGTCAGTTGAGAATAAACAGGCGGCAGCGTCCCGAGTGGAGAATGTTGAAGAGGCAAAAAAGATTCTCTCTTATGTGACCAAGGGCATTGAAAATGTATCATCAGGGCTTTACAGCCTTGATTATCAGCGAGTATCAAAAGTTATCAACTGAGTAAGCTTTTTAGTATGCCTTTGGGGTAATTCCCAAAGGTAAAAGGATCAAGAGGCATTTTTTACCAATGCCATTGCCATTAAACTTCGAATACCCTCACCACAAAGAATATCTAATTTAAATAAACCTTGTTTAACGTATAATATTGCCGGGAAAACTGGAAATGAAAGAAGATTCTCAGCTGTTCTGAATAAGATCAGTGCCTTCTTGATCAGGATCAAGCATGACCCTGTGGATGCGTTTCAGATCCCTCGTGATTTCAGGCGTGAGGATACTCTCTATCTTGGGTTGCTTGTTGATATAACGGTAATAGTCATCACCGATATAAGGGCCCTTAATCTCTTGGGTGAAGTTCTTGGCTGCAATGTCGGATATGGTCAAGATTGCTAGTTCTTTGATAATATCGTTACAGGATTGGCCGATTTCTCGTAAGGGCCAGAACATGGGCCAGTGATGCTTCTCAATACACGAGACAAGACGAGGGGGCATACCCCAGCGTTTTGCAAGGACAGCTCCAAGTGTTGCGTGATCAATACCGAAATGATCAATCTCCTGTTTCAGCCTTTGCCTCGGATCTACCGAGAACGCGTTGGTAGGAGGAGCAAGTGACGTTATCATGATGGTTCGTGCAATATCATGGAGCATGCCAAGAGTAACCATTGTTCCTCCCGGCACTCCAAGACGGCTTGTGCTCGCAAGGTAAGCGGCAATGCTAGATGTCAGATTTGCATGTACCCACTGTGCCTTGTCCGGTTTAATACCGATCTTGTGCGTCCTCTCTTCCATAACAATCCGGTAGATCTCGTTATAGCCGAGGATAACAATAGCGTTGAAGATGTTGTCCACCTTCTGTAGAAGGGCATAATAGGGCGAATTCACACGTTTAAGGATAAAAGAGGTGAGTCCTTGGTCTTGAATAATTATCTTGCTGATTTCTTTTGGGTTTATATCAGGATCATTAAGCTTGGATGAAAGTTCGGTGATGAGAGGAGAAATATTTTCGATCTTGTTGACGATCTCTTCAATCTGCGGAGGTATCTGTCTATTTTCGTCACGAAGAGGTTTCCAGTCCAGGTTATAGGCATCATGAAATGTATTGATAGCATCATCTGTTGGTGCTGTGACATATCTTGCGGGCGATTTCTTAAGGATTGGTTTCTTTTTTTCGGTCTTTATGCTGGTGAAGGCAATATATACCCCGATGCATGCAGACAGGATTATTAAAGCCCATAGAAACACATTAATATCCATCAAAGATCTTATCGGGATATGCGAAACGGCTCTTTAGGCATAAATTATGAGTAACAATATCGTATAGGTGGATTTCTGGTGAAATAAATCCCGTGTTGCTGTGGCACTAAAGTCTATGCCTTCATTCTATTAAGTAACATACCCATTATACCGACTGATTTAATGTGAAAGGTAACATTAATCCCGAGACCGAACGGGAACACATCAAGGAGATCCTGGACAGGGCTCCTGAAATTCTCACCCTGCCCAGCATTATCAATGAGATCATGGATGTGATCTCCAGGAAGAACTCATCCGCTACAGACCTTACCAATATCATTGAGAGTGATCCTGCACTTACCACAAGGATTCTCACCGTGGCAAATTCGGCATATTATGGGTTTGTAAAGAAGATTTCCACAATATCTCATGCGGTAGTCGTTCTCGGGTTCAAAGAGATTCAGAATATTGCCCTGGGCATGTCTGTGCTCCAGATGTTTAACAGAAAAGGGTCCGAGTTTTCGGAACAGTTATGGAAGCACAGCTTTTCTGTTGGAGTAGGCACAAAGATGATCGCCCAGTACCTGAATCTGAAGATAGATGGAAAGTACTTTGTTGGAGGGCTTCTTCATGATGTGGGGAAAATATTCATCTCCCAGTATATGACCGATACCTTCAGCAATCTTCTTGATGCCATTGATGAAGAAGGCAACAATTATAGCTATCATGCAGTTGAGAAGAGGTTTTTTGGAATTACACACTCAGAAGTCGGTGAGATTTTACTGAATTCATGGATGTTTCCTCCCGACGTAGTGAATGCTGTTGCGCATCATCATTCCCCGGTAATGTCAGAGGTCGATCCGATTTTTGCCGTTTGCGTGCATCTGGCCGACGTTATGTGCACGGCAAAGGGGATAACGCCATTGAAAGACCAACATTTTATTACTGTTGATCGGGATATTTTGCCGATAATACAGGAACGCAGGCATCACTTTACTACTGAAGACATCATATCACTAATGTCCCAGCTCGATATTGAGATCGAGAGACAGAACAGCTTTATGACAGCCTTTAAAAGAAATTAGTAATCAGGGTATTCCTTTAGCTGCAATAACTCCGGAAATAAAAAGGGTCATGAAGGGGATTTCAAGAGCCTGTTCAGCAACGTATGACCTTCCTCTATAAAGACACCGGTGCTGCGGGCAGTATTCTCTGTGAAACAACGTGGACTTTTTATTGTCCGGGTGCTGTCATAGATCACATAAGGCACCGGGTCAGATGTATGGGTTTTTTTGCATATGGGGGTTGGGTGGTCAGGAAGGACCAGAAGCCTGAAGGAAGCGTTGCTCGCATTCAGTCTTTCAAGTATGCGCCCGACGATCTTGGCATCAAAATCCTCGATGGCCCTGATCTTCTCTTTTAAATGTCCTCCATGTCCGGCTTCGTCCGGGGACTCCACATGGACATAAACGAAATCATGGCGATTCAGAGCATCTATGGCAGCATCAGCCTTGCCAAGGTAGTTGGTGTCGATCCAGCCGGTAGCACCAGGTACGTTGATCACCTCCATGCCTCTGAGTCTCCCAAGCCCTTTGAGAAGATCCACCGCAGAGATCATGGCCCCGGATATGGTGTATTCTTTCTGAAGGGTAGGGACTTGCATTGCTTTTCCTTCACCCCAGGGCCACAGTGATGTGGCCTGGCGTTTACCCATGTTCAATCTCTTTATATTGATGGGCTGGTCTTTCAAGAATGAAAAAGATTTGTTGATGATATCGACCAGCACGGGATCATTGGGGAGAAACTGATCTATGCGCTCACCGGTTATGTCATGGGGCGGTGTGGTCTTCAAACCGGGCATATGATAACCATGGATGACCATGAGATGCCGGTACTCGATGCCTGGATACATGGCTATTGACGGATTATCGGCCACGATATTTGAGAGATTCACGATGAGTTCATGCGCCTCCTCAGTGGTGATGTGGTCCGAACAGTAGTCCTCCATAATCAGGTGGCCATCTTTTGATTTGATTGTTACCAGATTGATTCTGAAGGCGGTATCTTCAGGCGCAAGATCAACACCCATACTCACGGCCTCGATAGGTGCCCGGCCTGTGTAGTATCGGGAAGGGTCCAGGCCCAGCACAGTCATGTTCGCCACATCGCTACCCGGAGGAAAACCTTTCTTTACTGTCCTTACCATTCCAAATTCTCCCTGGGAGGCAAGGGAGTCCATAAAGGGTGTATGGGCAACTTCAAGCGGCGTCCTGGTGCCAAGCTCTGCCAAGGGCTCGTCAGCCATTCCATCACCGAGCAGGATAATGCTTTTCATGTAATACAGTCTCCTTCAGTACGGTTATCCTTAAAAAAGGAGAACCACCAGTTATAGTGGAATGCCCCCGGGGCACTCTTTATTCTGGTTTGTTCTTAAGTTTCCTGTCCTCAACACGGATCACCACAGGGGTACCTTTCACCTCCTCAAGGGCGGATATGGATACAATGGCCTTTCTTACATTTGATTCCTTAGCCTCATGCGTCAGCAAGACAACCGGTATGAAATCCTTATCTTCACCCGCCTTTTGGATCACAGAGACAATACTGATGTCCCTCTCTCCAAGTATGCCGGCAATTTTTGCCAGCACGCCCGGTTTGTCCGAGGCATTTATCCTCAGATAATAATTCGTATGGATGTCGTCAATGGGCATGTATTTTTTTGGATTTGAGACGTCCTTGCGATATCCCAGGTGGGGGATACGGCCTGCAATGCCTGCACGGATGTTTCTCCCTATATCTGCAAGGTCGCTCACTACAGCCGAGGCTGTGGGCATCATCCCTGCTCCCCTGCCGTAAAAGAGGGTTGAGTCTACAATGTCTCCCCGTACATAAAAGGCGTTGAATACGCCGTCGACCTTGGACATGAGGTAATTCAGGGGAACAAGCGTCGGATGTACACGGGCCTCCACCTTGTCGCCTCTGTCAATGGCCAATGCCAGCAGCTTTATCTTATAGCCCAGTTCCCTGGCAAAGGTTACATCGAGTTTGTCAAGGTTACTAATCCCATCAACATATACACCATGCATATCAGGCGGTACGCCATAGGCAAGGCTGGTTATCAGTGCGAGCTTGTGCGCTGCGTCAATGCCTTCTATATCTAAGGTGGGGTCGGCCTCTGCATAACCAAGCTTGGAAGCCTGGGCCAAGGCCTCCTGAAAGGATGAGCCTTTCTCTCCCATCTCGGTGAGGATGTAGTTGCATGTGCCGTTTAATATCCCATAGATAAAGGAGTAGTTGTTTGCAATGAGGGCCTCGCGCAAGGTTTTGATGATGGGTATTCCTCCGCCTACTGCGGCCTCATAGTACAGATCTTTCCCATATGTCTGGGCAGCGTCGAACAGTTCTTTGCCATGGGATGCTAGAAGCGCCTTATTGGCAGTCACCACATGCTTTCCATTCTTCAGGGCTTTCAGTATGAAGGTCTTTGCTGTTTCTATCCCGCCGATGAGCTCGATTATGATGTGAATCTCAGGGTCATTAATGAGCTTATTCGCATCCGTGGTGAGCAGTCCTGTGGGGATGCTTATACCACGGTCTTTGGTGATATCGATGTCCGCGATCCCTTTCAGGGTTAGAGAAAAACCGAGCCGGTCCTCCAGAAGAGCCTTGTTCTCCAACAGGGTCTTGGCGACCCCGGTACCGATGGTGCCTAACCCGATGAGCCCGATATGTATCGTATCCATGTGTTCTCCTTTAATCAAACTTATCCTTACCCATATTGTGCCGTGAATTTCGTATTTCTTTGAGGGCTTCTTTGGCTTGGTAAGAGCTCCTCACAAACGGTCCTGCTATACAATAGCCTATACCGAGTGATTTCGCAAGATTGGACCAGCTTTCAAAAAATACAGGTTCCCAATAACGTGTCACTGGTATCTGTAACATGGCGGGTCTCAGGTACTGGCCTATGGTCACCACATCACATCCAACCTCAGCCAGAGCTCCCAGGAGATCCTTTATCTCGGATTCGGATTCTCCGAGTCCTACCATGAACCCTGACTTGACGATAGTCCCCGGAGAGATATTTTTGATACTTCTGAGTAAATCGAGGCTCCTTGTCAGGCTCGAGTAGGGCCTGATTGCAGGATAGAGCCTCT
This sequence comes from uncultured delta proteobacterium, assembly GCA_963785235.1. Taxonomy (GTDB): domain Bacteria; phylum Desulfobacterota; class Desulfomonilia; order UBA1062; family UBA1062; genus MWEI01. Next base: position 77,523 of record CAWAUM010000007.1, read on the forward strand.
GGGCCGTCTCCACATTATGGCCGAATACATCGGGTTTCTCGTTCAGAACAATCTCCAGCAGGTCCTGCCTGCCGGAAAAGTCGGGGGTGAGTATTTCAATAGTGCATGCAGGGATAAGATCCCTTATGGCCCGGACTGTCGAAGTAAATCCGCAGGCTCCCTTATCCGGCAAGTCATCTCGTGTAACCGAGGTGATGACCACATGTTCCAGCCCCATTTCTTCTGCAGTGTGTGCCACAAGGGAAGGTTCATGGAGGTTTACCGGGGCCGGGGTGCCCTTATGAACTGAACAGAAGGAACAACAACGGGTGCACACATCCCCTAAGATGAGGAATGTGGCAGTGGGTTTAAGGAAACATTCACAGATATTGGGGCACCTTGCTTCTTCACACACTGTGGAGAGCCCGTAATGCCGGAGTTTTGCCTTCAGGTGGTGCAGCGCCGAGAGGTCTCTGTTTTTTTTCAGCCACCCGGGCAGCCGGGGTGGCTGATTATGGGGTGCTTCCGGATGGTCCATCGATATCCCCCGGCGGGGTGAGCGATGTTCTTGCGGCCTTGGCCTGAACAGACCTGTTCTTGAGATCCTCCAGGTGCTTGTTCGCTCGACGCTCCTCATCTTTCAGGTCGCCTCCCGACATGAAACAAAAGAGGATTGCCGTAATGGTACCTGCAAGGAAACAGGCAAAGAGGACAAGGTATAAGGGATAGGATATCGAGTAGTAAGAAAAGACATGTACTGTGGCACTATCCTGGTTGGAAATCCCGAAAAGGATACCGGTAATGGCCAATAGAAAAAAGATGGCTGCCTTAAGGTATTTCAAGGGAGGTTCCCCTTGATCTTGTCCCTAGTGTTTTCGATGTGCTCGGAGATTATATGCGCCTCACCCAGGACCGGCATGAAGTTGGTGTCACCCTTCCAGCGCGGCACTATGTGCATGTGCAGGTGGTCTGCAATCCCGGCCCCTGCAACATCGCCCAGGTTGAACCCGACATTGAATCCTTGAGGCTTCAAGGCAGGCTTGATTGCGGAAAGGATCGACTGTGTCATTGTCATGATCTCGGAAAGCTCTTCAGTGCCCAGATCGGTAAAATCCCCAATATGCCTGTAGGGGGCAACCATACAATGGCCTGTAGTATATGGGAAGAGGTTCATGATGGCAAAACAGAGCCTTCCTGTAGTGAGTATGAGCCTGTCCTTTGCTTCAGGTGCTGTGCAGAAGACGCAGGAGAGCTCTTTCGGTGAAGTCAAATATTCAATCCTCCATGGCGCCCAGAGATTTTTCATAGCGCGATACGTTCCCCCTTGATCGTAGATTCCATGCGCTTCATAACGTTGCCTCTGCCTGGGGGTAGATGTTTTTCACATCGTACACCACACAGTTCTTGGCCTTGATCTTATCCAGGTCAAGGGGTTTGAATTCATCGTGTGCCACGGCCACTATGATGCCTTCGTATGAAGTGAGCTGGTCTATTCGGGATATGATATCGATGCCGTACTCGTGCCTTACCTCATCAGGATCCGCCACAGGGTCGAATACTTCCACCGTGCAGTCAAAGTCCTTGAGCTGGTTGATAACGTCAACGACCCTGGAGTTTCTGATGTCAGGGCAATTCTCCTTGAAGGTAATGCCGAGCACCAGGATCTTCGTGTCTGTGATGCGGTGGCATTTTTTGATCATCATCTTGATGAGCTGGGTGGCCACATACCTGCCCATACCATCGTTGATCCTGCGGCCGGCCAGGATCACCTGGGGTATGTACCCGAGGCTCTCGGCCTTGTGGGTCAGGTAATAAGGATCTACGCCGATACAGTGTCCTCCCACGAGTCCCGGGGAGAAAGGCAGGAAGTTCCATTTTGTCCCTGCCGCGGTGAGTACGTCAGAGGTTTTGATGTCCATACGGGCGAAGATCATTGCCAGTTCATTGACAAAGGCGATATTGATGTCGCGCTGGGTGTTCTCAATGACCTTGGCCGCCTCAGCCACCTTGATGGATGGGGCGAGGTGGGTGCCTGCCGTGATAATGGAACGATAGAGTTCATCGACAATCTTGGCGGTTTCAGGGGTGGATCCCGAGGTGACCTTCATTATATTCGTGACGCGATGGGCCTTGTCGCCAGGGTTTATTCGTTCAGGGCTGTATCCGCAGAAAAAATCGCGGTTGAATATCAGCCCGGATGTCTTTTCAATGACCGGCACGCAGTCATCTTCCGTGGCTCCCGGATAAACCGTGGATTCATAGACAACGATATCGCCTTTTTTTATGACCTTTCCCACTGTCTCACTCGCCTTGAGCAGCAAGGAGATGTCGGGCCTGTTGAATACGTCAATGGGGGTGGGCACTGTGACGATAAAAAATGTACAGGATCTGAGGTCTTCAGGATTTGTGGTGTAGCTCAAAAGCTTTGCAGCCTGCAGTTCACTGCTGGTCACCTCGAGGGTCTTGTCTGAAAATGACTTGAGCTCGGATATCCTTTTGCCATTAATATCAAAACCCACGGTTGAGTATTTTTTACCGAACTCAACAGCCAGGGGCAACCCCACATACCCAAGCCCGATGATCCCTATACGGTGTTCCATAGCCCCTCCGGACACTAGTAAAGAATTGTGGTCCTTATACTCCAAGGATCGTTTGTATCGCCAGAACAAAAAATATTGCTTGGAAAACTGCTTTAACCCCGGATAGCGATTAAGATGAGTAAAAAAATTGATCCGTTAAAAGCCTCAATCTTGCAGCCTTTGCGGGATGCTAATTTCCTTAGTCCTTCAAGGCTGCAAGATTGAGGCTTTTAACGGACCTGGTTTTATTCATCGTAAACCCAAAATATCCGGGCAAAAAAAGGAGAGCAGGCCTATGCTCCTGCTCTCCTTAGATAGTGTCAGTGTTATGTCAGATGGGCTTGAACTCCACCCTCCTGTTCCTGGTCCTGTTTTCATCGGAGTCATTGGGCACAACAGGCTTGCTGAAGCCGAAGCCGTTTACCTTCAACCTCTCAGGGGCGATCCCTTTGCCAACGATGTACTTTCTCACCGAGTCTGCCCGTTTATAGGATAGTTTCATATTGTACTCAGCCGAGCCTTTGTTATCCGTGTGGCCCTGAATTTCCATCTTAATGCCCTTGTTTGTCGCCAGATATTCAACAACCTCATCCAGGACAGCAAAAGAGTCCGGTTTGACGTTCGACTTGTTAAAGTCGAAGAGGATGTTCCTGAAGATGATTGCGCCCTGCTCAGCAGCAGGCGGACAGCCATTGGCATCTACTTTGATCCCCTTCGGCGTATCCGGGCATTTGTCTATACAGTCAGGGACCCCGTCCCCATCGCTGTCTTTCTTGCACCAGTCTTTTTCTACACAACCATCAGGTCCGCCCGGGCATAGTTCTTCTTTAAGAGGTTCAACAGGTGCAGGGGGTGCGGGTTCTTCGTCCTCCATGCCGAATTCAAAGGTAAGGCCGGCACTATAGAGCAGATTGTGATGAAGCTCATTTCCTGTATCGTTTAGAATATATCGTGCATCACCCCTGAGGGCGAAGTTCTTCGAGAGGTAGTGCTTCACGCCGAAACCGGGGTCTAGTATGAAGTCATAGTTCTTCTGGTTGTCGAGGCCTTTGTTTTTATATGAGGTAAAACCGGCGCCGAGGGAAACATAGGGAACTGTTTTGTCCGAAATGAGTCCAATCAGGTGAAGGAGGAGGTCAAACCGATAGAGCAGTATCCTACCGCTATGTCCGCCGCGACTTGAGTCAATTGAGTTAAAGTTGAATTCAGTACCGAGTTTTTTTGATAAGTTCAAGCCTGCCCCTATTCCCCATTCCATGCCGCTGGAATAGTGCAGACCGCCGTCCACCTTGTATCCGCCAATAGAAGGGGTAATGTTGATGGTGCCGGGCTTGATCTCTGCATATGCCCCGGGTGGATTGAGGAGAAAAAGGGTAAGAACGAATAACGCAGCTGCATGTATGATGTGATTGGTTTTCATAGAGAATACATCCTCCCCGTTCATCACAGCTCTGACAATGTTCAAAAGGAAAATAATATTTAATATCACACGATATTCATAAAAAAGTCAATATTTTGTGTAACTCCGAGTATTGTATCCCTGAAACGGTGTCGACTTTTCTTGACAGCACTTTGCAAAAGCACTAGACAGATAACCACTTTTTTAACGTTATCAACTGCGCGAAAGCTGATTCCTCATGGATAAAAAGATCACACGTATCGGAGTGTTTGATTCGGGAATAGGGGGGCTTACGGTCCTCAAGTGTCTTCTGGAGCTGGTCCCCGGCGTAGACATGGTTTATCTCGGGGACTCGGCCAGGCTGCCCTATGGCACAAAATCGTCCAGGACCATTATCCGCTACAGCCTTCAGTGCGCGCGGTTTCTTGCATCCATGGACATCGACATGCTGGTGATCGCTTGTAATACGGCAAGTGCCCATGCCATACCCGCATTGAAGGATGAATTTCATATCCCGGTCATCGGCGTGGTAGAGGCGGGCGCCCGGGCTGCAATAGAGTGCGGCGGCAGCAGGATCGGGGTTATCGGCACCTCATCAACCATAAAGAGCCATGCATACGAGGAGACGATGAGGTCCTTGAAACAGGGGCTTTCGATCTTTCCCCAGGCATGCCCACTGTTCGTACCATTGGTGGAAGAGGGCTGGTATGAAGATGAAATCACCGAGCAGGTAGCCAGACGTTACCTGAAAGATATTATTCATTCGAGAGTGGATACGCTGCTGCTGGGATGTACCCATTATCCTCTGCTGAAAAATGTTCTCTCAAAGGTTATGGGAACAGGTGTAACCATCGTGGATTCCGCTCTCTCCACAGCACGGGTGGTCAAGGGGATTGTAGGACATCAAGATGATAGTTCAGGGAGTCGTGACACCATCTATTACCTTTCAGATTCATCACCGAGGTTCATTGAACTTGGTGAGCACTTTCTCGGACGTGAAATGAAATATGTATATGATATAGATCTTTGTGTATAATAGGGAGTGTGAGTAGTCCGATGAAAACAAGAAACCTGGCCAGAATGAGGAACATCGGTTTCGTTGCCCATATCGATGCGGGCAAGACAACGGTAACCGAGCGGGTCCTCTACTATACCGGCAAGATACACCGGATGGGAGAGGTTCACGACGGGCAGGCCACCATGGACTGGATGCCTCAGGAGCAGGAACGGGGCATCACCATCACATCTGCTGTCACGACCTGTGAATGGAACAACCATGACATCCACATCATCGACACACCCGGCCATGTGGATTTTACCATCGAGGTAGAAAGGTCGCTACGGGTGTTAGATGGGGCAGTAGTAATTCTCTGCGCCGTTGGCGGTGTTGAGGCCCAAACCGAGACTGTCTGGCAGCAGTCCAGGAAATACCATGTCCCAGCCATGGCCTTTATCAACAAGCTGGACCGCATGGGGGCCGATTTCAACTCCGTGCTCGAACAGATCAGGACACGCCTGGAAGTGACGCCGCTTCCCATCCAGATTCCCTACTATGAAGGCGATACATTCAAGGGCGTCATTGACCTCATAACCATGCAGAGGCTTGTGTGGGACGATGATACCTTAGGGGCCAATTTCGTGACATCGCCCATTCCCGAAGAGATCGTCCCGGAGGCTGTCCTGGCCCGTGAAAATATGTTGGAAAGACTCTGCTGATTTTGACGACGAGATTATGGAAAAATTTCTTGCCGGTGAACAGCCGGATGAAAAGAAGATAAAACAGGCCGTACGCAAGGTCACGGTAGATGAGAAACTGGTCCCGGTGCTGTGCGGTTCCGCCCTGAAGAACAAAGGTATCCAGACCTTGATCGATGCAGTGGTAGATTACCTTCCATCACCACTGGAAGTTAAGCCTGTGATAGCCCATTCAAAGAAATCTTTCGAAGAGGTCCTGATCCATCCGAATCCAAAAGGGCCTCTTGTTGCGTATGTTTTCAAGGTATACATGGATGAAGGCAGGAGGATGGTATACTTGCGGCTGTATTCCGGAACGCTCCATGTGGGGGACGATATATACAACAGCACACGGGAGATATATGAGAAGATAGCACGTTTGTTCTCCATGCATGCCCATCAGAAGCAGCGTATTGAGCAGGCATCAGCAGGTGACATTGTTGCCGTGGTAGGCCTGAAAGATTCTGTGACAGGCGACACAATCATGCTTCCGGCCGAAGCATTGGTGCTTGAGACCATTGATGTACAGAAGCCCGTCATATCGGTTGCAATAGAACCCAAGACCTCGGAATCATCCGAGCGCCTTCTTGAGGCCATGCGCAAGATCATGGAGGAAGACCCCACAATCAAGGTCCATGAAGACCCTGATACCGGCCAGGTTATCCTTGCCGGAATGGGAGAGCTTCACCTGGAGATCGCACTTGATCGATTCAAGACCGCTTTTGGTGTAGACATCAATGTGGGCAAGCCCCAGGTGCTGTATTGTGCATCCATCGATAAGCCTTCACAGGCCCAGAAGATATTTGATAAGCTCATTGGTGAAACGGCCCAATACGGTCATGTAGAGCTGAATATAAAACCTGACAAGAGAGGCATGGGAAATTCGTTCCACCTGGACCAGACACTTGAAGACGGTTTTAAAAATTATCTCATGAACGGCCTTGAAGAGGCATGTCTGGCTGATCCCATGTTCGGGTACGAGGTCGTGGACATCGAAGTTCACGTGGATAAGGTCGTGCTTACCGACAAAACCACGGGCCAGGGTCTGAAGATTGCCTCTCAGATGGCCCTGCAGGATGCCATGAAAAAATCCGGTGTAATCCAGCTTGAGCCCATCATGGAGCTTGACGCATTAGCTCCTGAAGACTATGTGGGGGATGTTGTAGGAGATCTATCGGCCCGGAAGGCGAGCATAGAGGGTGTTGTCATCAAGGGAAAATATCACCAGATAAAGGCATTTGTCCCTTTGTCCAGCACCTTTGGTTATTCAACTGCTCTGCGGTCATTGACCAGGGGAAGGGGGAGCTTCAGCATGAGGTTCTATGGGTTTGACAAGGTTTAGACGATAGATGGACAGACGCTATAAGATGGATTGCAGACGATTGTGATGATCACCTTTTTCATGTGGGTGATTGCAGGAATAATAACCACAATATTCGGCCACGGCCTCTATAATCCGCCCAAGCCCCAGAAGGTTGACCCGGTGGCCGGCTTAAGCCGGAACAAACCGCTGAAGACCAGGAGCACTTACGACGTCATCTTAACCCGTGACCTCCTCAAGGTTGCCAAGACAGGGACTTCAGGTCAGGATCAGCCGATCACCGGAGATGCGGAAAGGCCGCTGGCTGAAATGGGGATTTCTCTCAAAGGTACAATAACCGGGCCCAGCGAAATTGCCCGGGCCATCATCGAGGAGTCGAATGCTCAAAAACTGTACCGGATCGGTGATACCCTCAAGGGGGCAACTCTCATAGCAATATTCAGAAACAAGGTGATCATGGACGTGAACGGCCAGCAGAAAATGCTTGTGGTTGAAGAAGCGAAATCCGGACCAGGTCTTGCTTCAAGGTCCGGGCGGACAAGCAGGAATCCGAGATTCCCTGTTGGAAATTCAGTTGCAGGCGCCGGCGGCGTGCCGGAGGCCATGAAGAACATGGACCAGTTACTAGGGAATGCCCGGGTGGTCCCATACTATCGTGGAGGTCAGCCCTATGGGTTCAGGGTCAGCGACGTTACTGAAGGGGCAAAGGTTTATGAGCTCGGTGTGCGTACGGGTGACATAATCAAGTCAATAAACGGCGTACCTATCCGCACCCCGCAGGATGCCCTGAATGCCTACCAGGAACTCCAGAGCAACACAAATGTGCAAATGGAGATCGAGCGGCAAGGAACAACCACCACAGTTGACTGTGCCGCTGAAGTGACGTTATGACTGGGACAGATGAGCATGTTTGAGCAGTACTTCGGATTATCAGAGAACCCTTTCAATGTGACCCCGGATCCGAAGTTTCTCTTCCTGTCCAAGGCCCACGAGGAGGCACTGTCATATCTGCGCTATGGAATTGATCAGCGCAAAGGCTTCATAATGATAACAGGTGAAGTGGGTGCAGGCAAAACAACCATCTGCAGGGCCTTACTCGGAAGTCTTCCCAAGACAGTACGTACGGCACTCGTGCTGAACCCTGCACTGTCGGATATTGAGCTTCTCCAGACCATCAACCAGGATTTCGGCATTGGATGCTTCATCCACCTCGAAAAAGACCCTCCTTGATGAGTCTCTATGAATTTCTTATAAACGTATTCGTTACCGGAGAGAATGCCGTACTCATCATCGATGAGTGCCAGAACCTCTCAGTGGATGTCCTCGAGCAGATCCGCATGCTTTCGAATCTGGAGACCGAAAAGGAGAAACTCCTCCAGGTCGTCCTGGTAGGCCAGCCAGAGCTTGTAAAGGTTCTGGCTTCGCCTAACATGAAGCAACTCGATGACAGGATAGTACTTCGGTACCATATCTGGCCCTTGAACCTTAGGGACACAAAAAGTTACATCAATCACAGGCTCATCATATCAGGCGCCCATGGTGATATTTCATTTACTGCCTTGGCATTCAGACTCATCTATCATCAATCACGTGGTATACCAAGAAGGATCAATTCAGTAGCAGAGCGCTCGCTGCTCATTGCCTATTTAAAGGCCACAAAGCGGGTTACTTCACGCATTGTGCTTGGCGCCATCCGGGAACTCCAAGGAAACTATTCCAGACCCACTATCAGACAAAAAATTATCGTGCCTGTGCTCATCAGTGCCCTGTTGGTATTGACAGCCATCATAGTCTGGCCAGGTGTTTTTTCACACCGCTTTGAAATACCGGGTACTAAGATGAGCGCAAAAGATCAAAAAATAATCGCTCCGGTTCAGGAGGCATCCGTAACACCGCAGACCCTCGGAAATGTGCCTGCAAAGGAAAATGTACAGCCAAAGCGTGATTCAAAGGACTGGATAATGCCGGACTATAATGCTGCCTTTGATATCTTGAGCCAGCTGCCCGACGGGCTAGCCGGGCCTGATGCACTGAACCTTCATCCACAGCCGGATTACCTCAAGTACCTTCCATCATCGGCAATCGTTTCCATGGATGGCGGATACCTCGTTATGCTCAAGGCAGAGGCGTCCTTTGTCAGGGTGGTTGGAAAAAACAAGGCTGTTATCGAGATCCCTTTGGATGAATTCAAGAACCTTTACCGGTGGAATGTCATGGTCCCCTATGCGAAACCTCTGCATGAAACCGTGTATAGCCTTAATATGACGGGTAACGATATTGAGAAGATACAGAAAGTCCTGTTCACACCTGGGCATGCTTGCCATCATGCCTGACGGGGTTTACGGGATAGAGACGGTGCAGGGGGTTGAAAAATTTCAGGAAGTCTTCGGGCTCAAGAGGGATGGCGTAACAGGTCCGGAGACCTTGGTCCTTTTACGTAATATTTCAGAAGGTGTCAGATGAGCTCTATTTACGAAGCCCTCAAGAGGACCCAGATGAACAGGAATGTTTCGTCCAGTGCCGATGTGACTGAAGGTGTTCGGTCACCCAGGATCTACTGGATTATCATTATGGCGATCCTTTTGAGTTCGGCACTCACCACGGCCGTGCTCTACGGTATCGGGATTATAGGCAAGGCCCGAACGGCCGGCCATGAAGTGGAACAACCGGTCAAGGAGGATTCCAGCCGGATCATCGATCTCATGAATAAAGCAGACAGGCTGCACTCCAAGGGACAGATGACTGACGCCATCAATCTCTATTCTCAGGTCATCTCCAGGAATCCCGCATTTGTTGAGGCATACCTGAAACTCGGCAGCCTCTACTATGAGCTCAAGATCTATGATAAGGCATTTGAAACCTATACGAGCGTTAAGAAACTTACGCCGAATGATGCGCGGTTATTGAATAATATGGGGAGTGTGCTATTAGCTAAAGGAGATCCTGCAAAGGCGTTGACATTTTTCGTCCAGGCCCGGAGATGTTCGGCAGACTATGTGGAACCTTTCTACAACATGGCCTGTGCCTATGCGAGACTGAAAAAGAATGATGCGGCGCTTTCATCTTTACGGCAGGCATGCAGCATGCAGCCTGAGGCGAGGCTATGGGCCAGGCGTGATCCGGACCTGGCTTCGCTCAAAGGCACTAAAGAATTTGAAGACATTATTCGCGCGCAGTGATGAATAAGGGGGGAACATGGATATTCACAGGGTCATTTCTGTTGCTGTTCTGATCTTGCTTTTGTGCGTCTCCGGGCTATGGGCCGCCAGGCTCATCCAGGATGATGTGCCTGCACCTGTACAGAAGCAGATCACGCCGAGCCAGACAAAGGCTGCAATCCCGGTAAGGCAGCCGGCCATACAGAAATCAAAGGCCGGAACAAACAGCAGTACCCCTGGTGAGGCCCTTAACCCCCAGGAAAAGAAATCAGATTCCCGGATGAATTTGCCCCCCCAGGGTGAAACATCAGCAACCACGGCTGACGCCACGACAAGGCAACCGATCATAAAAAACGCAGCAGACTCCGGCGGGCAGTTCATAACCATGGACTTTGACGGGGTGGATATCAAGGTTTTTATCAAGTTCATCGCTGACATTACCGGCAAAAATTTTATCATTGATGACAAGGTTACCGGCAAGATTACCGTTATTTCTCCAAGGAAAATGTCATTGGACGAGGCTTACCGGGTATTCCTGAGTGTGCTGGAGGTGAACGGATTCGGCACTGTGGATATGGGCGGGGTGACCAAAGTTGTCAGGTCCGCAGATGCCATAACCAAGAGCCTGGAAACCACCATGGAACCTCCGCAGCAGAAAGACGACACCATGATCACCCAGATCATCCAGCTCAAGTATGTAGATGCCAATGACATTAAAAACCTGCTCTCGCCGCTCATGTCCAAGGCCTCATCCCAGCTCCTGTCATACCCCCAGAGCAATGTCCTGATCGTCACGGACAACAAGTCGAACATCAGGAAACTCATGGATATACTCAAGGTAGTCGATGTGGCCGGGTTTGCGCAGGAAGTGAAAATATTCCCGCTCACCTATGCCTCGGCGACGGACCTTGCATCCAAGCTCAATGACATCCTCTCCGAGGGGAAGCAGGAAGATGTGCAGCGGTTGAGGGCCATGCGCCAGCAGGATGTGGCCGGGTCGAAAACTGCAACCAAGATCATCCCCTATGAGCGGACCAATTCACTCATCGTGCTTGCGCCGCCTACTGATGTAAGTGGTATCGAAGAGCTCATAAAGAAACTCGATATCCCTACCCCATCAGGAAAAGAGGATATTCACGTATTCTATCTCCAGTATGCCAATGCAGAGGACATGGCCAAGGTCTTGACTGAAATCCCAACCCCCGAGAACCCGGAGGCCCCGGTAGCGTCCTTGGCAGGTCAGAAGGGAGCGACACAGCAACCGTTGGCAACCAGGACAATGCCAAATACTTCACTGAAGGAAAAGAACATCAAGATCAGCCCGGACAAGGAGACGAATTCTCTCATCATCTATGCAGACCCCTATGCCTACAAGAGCCTGATAGAGACTATCAAGTATCTCGACATCCCACGCAAACAGGTCTATGTCAAGTGCCTGATCATGGAGGTGGACACCAACCGCGACTTCAATTTCGGGGTGGAGTGGACTATTGCAAGCGATTTTAAATATGATGGTGATAACAAGACAGGGGCGGTGATCGGTAGAACCGGGGAAAGCTTCCTAACCAGCACCAGCAGTCTTCCTGCCGGTCCGTTGCTGGGTGTGGTCGGTGAGGCCATCACCATCAAACAAGGCAGTACGACCCTTACGCTTCCAAATATGTCCGCATTCATTCATGCAATGGCCAATGACTCGGATGTGAACGTTCATTTCCACAGCCCAGGTCCTCACCATGGACAACAAGGAGGCGGAGATCAAGGTAGGTAAGAATGTCCCTTATCTTACGAATACGACACAAGACACGGCTAATCTGAACAATACGACACGCACGTTCGATTACCGCGATGTGGGGGTTACCCTGAAGCTTACCCCGCAGATCAATCAACAAGGCGATATACGCATGAAGCTCTTCACGGAAATTTCTACTCTTGTGCAAGGCACTGGAGAGCAGCAGTTCGCCCCGACGACCCTGAAACGGTCTGCCTCCACAACGGTGAACATGCACGACGGCACCACCATGGTCATCGGCGGTCTCATAGGTGATACCCTTTCGGTGAGCGATTACCGGGTGCCGTTTTTAGGAGACATACCCATACTGGGCTATCTGTTTAAATCCATCAGCAGGACAAAGGAGAAGACCAATCTCTATATTTTCTTCACACCCTACATCATTGACACCAATGATAAGGCGCAGGCACTATACCGAGAGAAAAGCCGTGAAGCTGAAATGATAAAAGATGCGTTGGACTCCTCCAAAAAAAATGGGAAGGCAGATGAGAAGAACAAGCCTTGAGAACGTGCTGTTCGAAATGCAGCTCCTTGATGAGGCCTCACTCGAGAAGGCCAGGTCTGTCCAGAGTGAACGCGGCATTGGACTGAAAGACGCCCTGGTGCTTACCGGCGCGGTAAGCGATCATGACATGATCAGTGCGCTTTCAAGGCAGTGGGACATCCCTTCAGTCCAGACCATCAGTGCATTGGAGGTAGACCCATCCGTGCTTGACAAACTGCCGGTGAGCTATCTCAGAAAGTACGCCATGGTCCCGGTAAGGATGCAGCAGGACACCATGATAGTGGCAGTACACGACCCTGTGGAGCAGGAGGCCTTTTTCGACATCTCGCGCATCATGCACCTCAAGGACATCAAGCGAGTACTTGCACCGAAACAGGAAATCCTGAGCGCCATCAACCGGCTCATCGAGATGAAGGATGACAGCGCAAAGGACATCATGGATGATATCGAGGAGGAAGAAGACGAGATCCTCAAAGACCTCGAAAGCATCCAGGACATCACGGCCATGGAAACCGAGGCCCCCATCATCCGCCTGGTGAACCGGCTCATGGTACAGGCGTTTCGGGAAAGGGCATCCGATATTCATGTGGAACCGTATCCCAATGACATGAAGATCCGTTTCAGGGTGGACGGCATCCTGCACGACGTTCTGAACCTCCCCAAAAGGCTCCATCCTGCAGTGGTATCACGCATCAAGGTTATGGCGACCCTGAACATCGCAGAGAAGCGCCTGCCCCAGGACGGCAGGATCGGCATCAAGCTCGGCGATCACTCCATAGACCTGAGGATCTCCACGGTTCCCACAGTGAACGGCGAGCGGGTCGTCATGAGGATACTCGACAAGACTTCAGTCCTGTTGGGCTTAGAAGAGCTCGGATATTATCCCGATGACCTCGCCATCATAGAGCACCTCATAAAACAGGAGCACGGCATCATCCTGGTGACCGGGCCCACAGGTTCAGGCAAGACGACATCATTGTATTCCATGCTCAACAAGATCAATTCACCGGACAAGAACATCCTCACCATAGAAGACCCCATCGAGTACCAGCTCAAGGGTATCGGCCAGATACCGGTGAACGTGAAGGTCGGGCTCACCTTTGCCTCGGGACTGAGGTCCATAGTCCGTCAGGACCCCGATGTTATCCTGGTGGGAGAAATCCGCGACCTGGAGACTGCCGAGATCGCCATCCAGGCCGCACTCACCGGTCACCTGGTCTTTTCAACCCTGCATACCAATGATTCAGCGAGCGCCATAACAAGACTTATAGACATGGGCATTGAGCCATTCCTCGTGACCTCGTCCGTCAATGCCATTGTTGCCCAGAGGCTGGCCCGCAAGATCTGCCCTGTGTGCAAACAGCAGTACTTCCCGGAAAGCGAGACCCTTTTGGAAATAGGCCTGTCCCAGGAGATGCTCGGCAAAGAAGGGTTTCTCTGGCGGGGAGCCGGATGCAAGGATTGCCTCGGAACAGGTTACAAGGGCAGGACCGGCATCTACGAAATCCTTACGATCAGTGACTCCATCAAGACCACCATCCTCAAGAGCTCTGACTCCAATATCATCAAAAAACAGGGCGTGGCCGAGGGGCTCCATACACTGCGGGAAGACGGAGCGCGAAAGGTGGAGGATGGGATCACCACCATTGAAGAGGTCCTGCGGGTCACCCAGCAGTAATGGCCAAGCCTAAAAAAGTCTTTCGCTGCTCATCGTGCGGATTTACGCACCCACAGTTTATGGGAAGATGCACCCAGTGCGGTCTATGGAACACCCTTGAAGAAGACTTTATCGAGGAAGAGAAGAACATCAGTCACCGCAAGACCTGCCAGGCAAGACCCATCAATCTCAAAGACATTTCGACCCAAGAATCCTGCAGGAGGGCATGCGGGATCGGCGAGCTCGACCGTGTGCTCGGCGGAGGGGTTGTTGACGGATCATTTGTGCTTATCGGTGGTGATCCGGGCATAGGCAAGTCCACGCTCATGCTCCAGATGGCACACCGGCTGGCCTCCTCAGGCATGAAGATCCTTTATGTAAGCGGTGAAGAGTCGGCCCCGCAGCTGAAGTTGCGCGCACACAGGCTGGGCATTGATTCTGACGGGATCATGGTATACCCGGAAGTGGTCCTGGAGCGGATCAGGGATGAGATAGACGGCATGAACAGTGATATCGTCATCATCGATTCCATCCAGTCCATCTTTTCATCCTCAATAGAGGCCCCTCCCGGAGGCGTTTCGCAGATAAGGCACTGTGCCGGGATATTGATGGAGATTGCCAAGGGAAAAGGTGTGAGCGTCTTCATTGTAGGCCATGTGACAAAGGATGGCTGGATAGCCGGGCCCAAGATGCTGGAACACATGGTGGACACCGTGCTGACCTTTGAGGGCGACGATACCGGTGCATACCGTATCGTGCGCACCGTGAAGAACCGCTTCGGCACCAGCGGCGAGATCGGCGTATTCGAGATGAAGGCCAGCGGCCTTTCCGAGGTGAAAGACCCTTCATCCATTTTTATCCATGGCCTGGGAGGAGAGGTTTCCGGCAGCGCTGTCATGGCAACCATCGAGGGCAGCAGGGCCTTTGTGGTGGAGGTCCAGGCCCTGGTGAGCAGGACGACATTCAGCATGCCCCGCAGGATCTCCCTGGGCTCGGACCAGTCCCGCCTGGCAGTCCTCCTGGCAGTGCTTGAAAAGAGGGCAGGCATCTTTCTGGCCCAGTCGGACATCGTGGTGAACATTGCCGGCGGGTTCAAGGTCACCGAGCCTGCAGTGGACCTTGCCCTTGTCATGGCAGTGGCGTCGAGCGCATTTGATAAACCCGTTCCCAAGGGGACGGTATTCATTGGCGAGATCGGCCTTTCCGGGGAACTCAGGCCGGTAAACCACATGGAGTCGCGCATCCGGGAGGCAATGAAAATGGGCTTCACCCAGGCTGTCATCCCTGATGCCAACCGGGATACCCTTTCAGAACAGGGCGCTATGAAGATCATCGCCTGTGAGCATGTGAAGGCAGCGTTAAAGATCCTGGCCTGAGCCTATTGCAAAACTCCCAGTTTGTCATTCCCGCGGAAGCGGGAATCCAGTTTTTATAAGAACTTATGGACCCCCGCCTTCGCAGGGGAGACAACTCTTTTCGAGTTTTGCAATGAACTTGCCTGATAACTATTATTGAGACGCCTGTATACCTCTCCGAGTACATTGTTGCGGGTGGAAAAAACCTTACCTGTTCAAATCATGCATCTCGGTAAAGCCGAGATGCATGATTTGAACAGGCCAATTTTTTAGTTTGCATGTAAAAAATTAATTTTATGCAGCAATGATCTTAAGTATTTCAGTCTTTATCGTCATTGACTTTTGCCGGTTCGCCGTTAACTTTACGAATATAAAGCGGTGTAAATCAGACTCAAGGCCGAAGTTTCAGGTGACGATAAGAAATAGATGAGAAGATATAACATCCAGGTAACCGTACCTTCCTCGGGGAGGTATGAAATCATCAAGGAAAACGCTAATCCAACCGGGATCCAGGAAGAGGATTACTGGAATGAGTGCTTCACCTGGGAAGACCTTAAGGAAATAACCCCGCGTATGCGTGCGCTCAGGTGGAAACTGAAGATCGATCCCATTGACCAGGAGGATCTGGCAGGAAAGATGCACCTGTTCCCATTCACCTACGGGGTGAACCACGAGGTGAAGATGGTCAAGATTTCCCAGATAAAGGTTATCATGACACGCGATATGGGCCTGTTAGCCTTTCCAATGCATTCCTATCATCCATTTGGATATTGACCTGTAAACCATACCGCATCCGTCTGCAGCCTGGTCACATGAACCGGCGAATATTTCCAACCGTGCCGTTTTTCACTCAATGCTCCTAGCCGTTCACTTCAGCAAGATGGAAATATTAAGCCCGTATAGCTTTTCTTTAGCTGTGTCCCTGTGATAAAAGCTTGCCTTGGCATCCACCACGGAACTGATACCCAAGGCCAATCCGCAGGCAAAACCCACACCGGCCCCGACGCTCGCATAGGTGTTATAATGATCCTCTGGGTGTTTTGAGAAAAGGCTTGCAAGATATCCTGCAAAGGCACCTATGGTGATCCCCACGAGGGGGGTGGTAAAGATCGGGCCTACATCTTCGGCACTGGACCTGCAGGGCAGAAAGGCTATAGCAGACACAAGGACGAGTACGACAAGAGGCCTCTTCATATTCCCCTCCCTGACGTTGCTTTTCAAGGATTCGAAATGCAACATTCTTTATAATTATATAAGGGCTCCAAGGCAAAAGGAAATCAGAATTGATTCCTGAGACGGTGATTTCACCCGAATACCCCTCCAGTTCAGATCTTCATTTGCAGTGCATGGTGAAGGCAATGAACTGGTATCGGTGGATATACATCCAGCTAAACTGTTTTCCAGGCATCATGCGTTCCAACAAACCAATGCCTAATTAACGACTTTTGCCTATATATTGGCATATGAATATTGTTTTTCCGTGTTGACCGCACACCCTTTCTATCATCAAAACCCTTTAAAATAGGGGCATTACAATATAATCGTTCCCCGATATTTTCCCTGGCTCATATTTCGCACTCTTCCAGGTGACCTGGCCTGTTTTTATGAACCCTCCATTACCGCCGGCTTGGTGATTGGATCGAATATGTCCCGAACGCTTGATTGACCGACCCACCCGGGATCAAGATACACAAGGGCTATTCCTTTTCATGGCAGATAATCTTAAAATAGCGTTATCTGTCTGTTCGAGATATTGAAGGAGTACGAAAGGCGCAACAGCGGTAGAAATTTACGATCCACATTATTATTTCATGGCAATGACATGAAGTGGTTTTTGCAGCTGCTCCTATTGAATTGGAAAGGCATTCACAGGACCCATCACCATGTACGAGCTTATGATCGCATGAATGGACACGGAAGATGAGACGGAACACAAAACTGGTTTTTTCTGCTATCAGCGTATTGACGCTGATAGTCCTGATAACCGCATCTGTCATCATTGCGGTGTTCGCTTTTGATGAAGAAGACTCACGGGCTCTTCTCGGCTGGGCAATCAAGCAGTTCAGCGGGTATACCGTGACAATACAGGGACCGCTTTCTTTCGATCTCTCCATGACGCCGTCTCTGAAGGCTTCGAAAATTCTCATCGAACCTCCCGAGGGGACGACGTCCATGAAGATATCCCGTATCGAGAGGATTCATGCACGTATTGCACTGTTCCCCTTGGTTCACGGGAGGATACACATCCTGAATCTCGGGGTTGATGGCGCTACCGTATCCTGGGATCCGTGGAAAAAAGAACCCGCGTCTACCTGGAAGAAATACGAGGCCCCTGATGAGGCCACATTGAGAAATATTACCCTGCTCATACCCCCCCATGGACATATGAGCGCCTTGAATATCTCCGCAGGCAGCCTGCAGCTTCAACATGTCCGTAAAACAAATTCTCTGCTGATCAAGGGAGCAGGCACCATAAACAACAACCCAATCAGCATCAACGGCCTTTTTGGAATGTTCGCCGCGTCTTCCAACCCGGGAAAGACCTATCCGGTGGATTTCGGTTTGCAGATAGCAGACCTGGACATGAAGATCCAAGGGACAATCGATGATTCAAAACAGTTGCAGGGCATGCATCTGTTCGTGGACATGAAAGAACAAGAAGTTGCAACGCTCCTGCATATGCTTGGGATCTCCTCAGGCCCCATGGGGCAGGTGCATGTCAAGGCAAAGCTCGGCGGGAGCTTTGAATCACCGGGAATAACTGATATCTCCATTGTCAGTACAGGAAGCCCGCTTCTTTCATTGTCCGTCACCGGCACCATCCCGGACCTGAAAAACGGGGACGGTGCGTTCCTGAAGATATCCGGGGCATGTACGGATAAAGCGCTTCTCCATGTTCTGTCCCCGGAGGAGTTCATGATAACGGCAATCGATTTCAAAGGGAATCTGCACGGAACCCGCCAGGGTTTAAGCGTGGAGAACGTCCATGCTTCAGCAGTTACCGACAGGCAGGTACGCGTACAGGCACAGGGGAAAATCCACTTGGGTTCATGGCCCTATCCTGTTTCAGCATGGGCGTTTTCTCTGAATGGAGACCTTGTATCCCCCACCACCAGAGCCCTTTTAACCGCCCGTGAACAATCCATGCCCGAGATGGGTCCTTTTCGAGCGAAATTCCATATCATGGGCACTTCCGGCCGGTTTGCACTTGAGGATATGGATATTTCTCTCGGGAACAGACAATCGCTGAGCTATGGGCTGTTCAGGGCGTATCGGCAAGGTGGAGCCGGGCGGTGTTACCCTTTTATCTTCAGTAAATCTGACGGGGTCCCTCGATGCAGCAACCATTGCCAGCCTTGGCCCTTTTGTTAAAGGGGCCCTTCCTGATCTCGGGCCGCTTTCCGCCCGCTGCGACCTCATGGACCGAAATGGCGGCTACGCCCTTGAGAACATGCGGATCATCCTGGGGAAAGCAGAGGCCTTCAGGGTGGAGGCTACGGGCACAATGAACACCGGTATGCGTGAAAAAAGGATCTCCCTGGACAGGGTCGCACTGCACTGCAGGGTAAGTGCGGCTGACCCGAGCCAGATGGAAAAGCTCTTTGGTCTGGAAGAGCCGTATCTCGATTCTCTCGAAGGGTCGTTCGACCTGTCGGGAAGCCCCCGGGAGCTCTCGGTTTCCAAGGCCCACGTGTCTGCGGGCGTTGCCCAGGAAATGAATGCAACACTGGACGGCGGCATCAGGCGGGTCAACCTCATGGCCATACGATCAATAAAAGAACAAGACCGCAAAGGCCTGGATGGGAAAAATGCTGCCATGGAAGGTGTTGATCTGCGCTGCACTGTCAAGGCCTCCGGCACGCACAAGCTGATGCAGCGGTTCGGATTCAAGAAAACATATATCGAATCGTTTGAGGGATCGTTCAACCTCACAGGCAGCCCTGATAACCTCTCCATCACCCAGGCCATTGTTGAGGCCGGCATGCTGGAGAGGTGGGAATATAACCCTCACAGGCTCCATAGACCATCTCGATGTCAAGGATCCTCAAGCGGTTAAAGGCGTTGTCTTCAACCTCACGGGTTCCACCCCTGACTCGGAGTTCCTTTCAAAGCTCACAGGCCGCGACTTTCCGGAGCTGGGTGCCATTTCCGTCAATGCCCACCTGGGAGACAAAGAAGGGACACTTGAATTGAATCCCTTTGAATTACATGCCGAAAAGGCCGGGAAAGAGGTGCTGATCATAAACGGACACATCCATGATGTTCTGAACGCTGAAAAGTTTCTCCTGGATGCCGACTTCATAACATCATCGAAGGCAGTGTTTGATAACAGCCTTCAAAAGCCTCAGAAACAGTCCTTCCCCATAAGCGGGAAAATCAAGATCCAAGGCGATGGCGACCAGATCCATATCCAGGAACTTCAGGTGACATCCCCGACGGCCGATGCCCTGTTCATAGATGTTAAAGGAAACATTGAAGACATGTCAGAGGAGCCGACATTTACCGGAACGCTTTTATCAGACATCCTGGACCTCTCGCTCATCGCACCCGGTGCTGGTGCTTCGTTGGCATCTCTCGGAGCTCTCCACGCAGATGGACAGATCATGATCAAGAAGGACAACATTGCCTTCAACGGTGCAATGAATCTCGGCCGGACCCAGTTCATGACAGACATGTTTGCATCATCTGCAGAAAAACGACCCCGCATCGTTGCCAAGATCCATGCGCCGACAATCTATCTCGATAATCGCGATGCTCCCCCCAAGGCCCCCTCCACGCCTCAGGCACCCTTAAAGCCCACACGTAAAACTGCAAAGAAGCGGATCTTCGATACGACTCCGCTCCACATTGATATACCCCAGGCAATGGATGCTTCCATAAGCATTACCGCTGATACCGTACACGATCGCTCAACTATGCATTCCTTTCATGATGTCAGGCTTGGGGCATCACTTGAAAAAGGTTCTCTGCAGCTCAGCCCCATAACCTTTCAGTATGCGGGGGGCTCTGTCACAATGGACATTGCAATCGAATCCCATGGCAAAACCCCGGATATGAAGATGTGGCTCACAGCAGATGATATGGACATCGTCACGCTCGAAGATTATCTTCACAAACCGCATATCCTCGACGGGAAGATGTCCGTCTCTGCATACCTGCATGGGCAGGGCAACTCAGCACACGAGATCGCATCGGCCCTGGAGGGTGATATCGGCTTCGCCATCGAGAAGGGTGCCATCAATCGTAATGTCGAGATCCTTGGATCTGACGGGGTGGATGTGGTGCTTTCCTTTACCGGAAGCATTACCGGAGATGCACTCGACCTGGTGCTCCCCTCTGATGAAGAAAAGAAATATACAGCATTGAACTGCATGGTTACCCGGTTCGCTTTTCAGGATGGTGTGGGCCTCAGCAGTGTCATCGCGTATGACACAACTGACTACAAAGTGAGCGGGCTTGGCACGCTGAATCTCAATAAAGAGACAATGGAGCTGGTGATCAAGCCCAGATCCAAGAAAAAAATTTACGACTGGTCATCATCGCCCATATATATTTCAGGACCCATAAACAATCCCTCACTCAAGAAGATCCCTATACGGGAAGCAGCCCGTTTATCCGGAGAGATATTTGCGCCCTATGTCTTTCTGCCTGTCCGGGGTGTGGGATACCTCTGGTATCTTCTGAACAAGGATACCGACAAAGATTCTTCATGCGCACAACTGAATCTGGACGACAGGTGATATTTTCCACAGAGGAACTCAGTGCAAAATGGATAGATACCGAACCTGTCCGGGTCACCTTCACCCTTGTTCTTCGGCTCCGCCAGAGGGTTTCTAATTCCGCATTACCAGGGTATATATTAATAAGAATCCTACTTGACATTTGGTCGTCTCAATGTCAATTTTATTGCCATGATCAACCGCCCGTTCTGGACTCAACGCATTCAGGAATCCTGGAATAAACGGCCGATTGTCTGGCTTTCCGGGGTACGCAGGTCAGGAAAAACAACAATTGCCCGGATGTTTCCCAATGCATCCTATCAGAACTGCGACCTGCCGTCGGTAATGCGCCAGCTTGTCGATCCTGAACCTTTTTATGACAGTCTCGCTACAGGCACGATTGTCATCTTCGATGAAATCCATCGCCTGGAAGACCCGAGTCTGGTATTGAAAATAGCTGCTGATGCATATCCACATTTAAAGATTCTTGCCACCGGATCTTCCACTCTGGCGGCTACCCGTAAGTTTCGCGACAGCCTGACCGGCAGGAAACAGACGATCTATCTTCCCCCGGTACTCTGGAGTGAATGCACCGATGAATTCGACATAAAGGATCTGGACCACAGGCTTCTCCATGGCGGACTGCCGGAACCCTTGCTTGAAACAACAAAAGACATGACCTTTTTTTCAGAATGGATAGATAGCTTTTATGCCCGTGATATTCAGGAGCTTTTCGATATACGCAACCGGACCGGCTTCATGAAGCTGCTGCATCTCCTGTTACGCCAGAGCAGTGGCCTCCTGGACTATACCAATCTGGCGCAACTCAGCGATTTGAGCCGCCATACGGTGAAGGCCCATATCGAAGCCATGCGTATTGCCCATGCAGTTTTCTTGCTGCCTCCATTTGAGGGTGGTGGTCGTCGTGAAATCACACACAGGCCTAAATGCTATGCCTTTGATACCGGGTTTGTAACATTTGTCCGCGGATGGGAAAGCATCCGCGAGGATGATCGCGGTCTCTTGTGGGAACACATCGTCCTTGATTGCCTGCGTTCGGTAGTTGATGAAACCAATCTCCTGTACTGGAGGGACAAATCCGGTCGCGAAGTGGATTTTGTCGTCAGACAGGGGAGACAACAGGTGGATGCCATTGAATGCAAAATCAATCCCGATGGGTTTGATCCTGCTAATCTCCGAGTCTTTCGTACGTACTATCCAAAGGGGCATAATTTGGTCATCAGCCCCAATGTGAAAACCCCTTATCAACGTAGATATGGCGATCAAACGGTCGATTTCATCTCCGTGCAGAAAATGCGGAAAGCGTTGATTATGGATGTTGTCAAATAAGAAGTAATTGTGGATCACTCATTGTAGAAGTAATTAATTGAATATACTATGTTATAATGCAAGATCTGACCCTCAATCCTCTGTGAACAGGAACGAGAAAAGAGAATCTGAGAGATTACAAGGAGAGTGATGCAGTCATGAAAAAGACCTCTAAGATCCCGGTCCCGAAGTTTACCTCTGAAGACGAAGAACGTGAATTCTGGGCAACTGCCGATTCTACCAGGTACATAGATTGGAATAAAGCAAAGCGATCTATATTCCCTGACCTGAAACCATCTCTCAGATCTATATCATTGAGGCTGCCTGAGTTGTTGATAGCCAATGTGAAGGTCTTGGCTAACAAGAGAGATATACCCTATCAGACACTCTTGAAGAGCTTTCTGGCCGAGAGGGTTGAAAAGGAAATGAGATCGATCCAGGAGCAGGGGACTCCTGACAAGAGAAAGACCGGCAGAGTGCCAGGAGCAGGCAGGAGATAAAATCTGTCATCCTATTCATAATAGAGAGAGGGTGTCAGATAGAGATGACATAGTTTTCTAATAAGTCCTGGCCCTTTGATTCTGTACGTGTTTACAGGATGGGGATCTGTTTAAAAAAAGAGTACCAGATGTAATTTGTCAGTATTGTGTAAGACCTGCTGTCGATAGATTATGATCCGGATTTGAGTCTTCACGGCGTTTCAAAAAAACCTCGAATACTATCTTAATAGGGTTGCTTAAAGAACAGTATTCATTATATAATTAATAGATTAAGATTAAAGGCTCTTGTTGTTGCCACGCACAATTCTTAGAACATATCTTGAACAAGGAACTAAGAGCCTTGTGAGGTCGAATGCAGTTTGGGCAGAGGGAAACAGATGAAAAGAGCCTGAAAAGACGTCTCCGTTTTGAAGAGATGCTCTCGGAGCTTTCTGCGCGGTTCATGGCAACTACGTTCGATCAGGTCGACAGCGAGATCGAAAATGCCTTGAGGCAGATCATGGAATTCTTCCAGGTCGATCTGTGTGCCCTGCTGGAAGTCCACGAGGACAGGTCCTTTGCCAGAATCTCCCATGCCGTGTACGGCGAAGGCGTTGAGCAGATACCGAAAGACATAAACCTCGTAGAACTGTATCCGTGGACCTACCAGAAACTGATGCGGGGGGAGCTTATCAACATCACCCGGATGGAAGATTATCCTGAAGAAGCCCTGATAGACAGGCAATCTAATTTGGCAATGGGTACAATATCCAGATTGGCCTTTCCTGTGGCCGTTGACGGCGGCATTTCGAGAATAATCACTATACATCAGAGACACCGGCATCAGGCCTGGCCCGAAGAGTATATCCCCCGGCTGCGGCTGCTGGGTGAGATCCTTGTCAATGCCCTGGAGCGCAGGCAGGACAGGGTGCACTTGGAGGAACAGCTCAGCCTTTGAGATGCTCCTGGCTGAGATCTCGGGGCGTTTTGTCAACCTGAGAGCCGACCAGGTAGACAGCGAAATAGTAGATGCCCAGCGCCGTATCTGTGAATGCCTGGGGCTGGATCTTTCCGCGCTCTGGCAGTGGTCGATGGAAACTCCCCGCATCCTCAGAATGACTCACATATACCGACCCCTTGGAGGCCCGCCGCTTCCCGAACCCATGTATGCCCATGAGCATTTTCCCTGGTGCCAGCAGGAACTGGAGGCAGGCAGGATAGTTATCGTTTCAAGCATGGAGGATGTTCCGGCCGAGGCGGCCCGTGACCAGGAGGTCTGGCGCCAGCTCGGCATCAAGACCTCGTTGACCTTCCCGCTATCGCTAGGGGGAGGCCGATCATCGGTGCATTGTCCTTCAATGACATGCTGGCCGAACGCACCTGGTCGGAACCGATCATTGCAACGTCTTCAACTGGTCGCCCAGATATTCAGCAATGCGCTCGCCCGCAAGCAGACCGAAACCGCGTTGCGTGAAAGCGAGGCGCGTCTGAGTCTGGCTACTGAAGCCGTGGGGGCAGGCCTGTGGATCATGGATGTCGACACGAAAAAGGTATGGGTTTCGCAAAAGAGCCGGGAGCTGTTTCATTTTGCCCCGGATGAAGAGATTACCTATGAAAGTTACTTCAGAGTGATCCATCCCGAGGACAGGGACCGGGTCAACCAGGAGGTGCAGCACGCACTCCGGTCCGGAGAGCATCTTCTCTGCGATTACCGGATCGTGCTCCCTGATGGAAGCATCAGATGGATTGTGGCCCGCGGACAGCGGTATCTGAAATCGACCGGAGAGCCGGATCGCATCATGGGCCTGTCGTTTGACATAACCGAGCGCAAAGGAATGGAGCTGCAGCTGAGCGAGTCACAGACCACGCTCGCTTCACTGGTCAACTCTACCTCCGATCTGATCTGGTCGGTGGATGCAGAGCGCTTCGGTCTTCTCACCTTCAACCGCGGCCTTACCGAATACTTCTTCAATAACCATGGCATTCATACCAAGGTCGGCATGCGTCCGGAAGACCTCCTGCCTGCAGGCTATGCTCAGCAGTGGCAGAAGTTCTATCAACAAGCTCTGGAGAAGGGATCTTTCACAACAGAGTACCGGGCGTCCGGGGGAAGCCGGGTGCTGCGGCTGAATATCAACAGCCTCAGGGACGGTGATAATATGTTCGGCGTATCGGTATTCGCCCAGGACATCACCGAGCGCAAGCAGTTGGAGGAGCAGCTCAGAGAACGTCTCAATGAGATCGAGGTGCTCAAACAGCGGCTCGAAAGAGAGAATATCTATCTGCGCGAGGAGGTCAGACTCCTGGTTGAGCATACAGACATCGTGGGGCAAAGCCTAGCCATGAAGAGGGTCCTGAGCCAGGCGGAACAGGTTGCAAAAACAGATGCTACGGTTCTCCTCACGGGGGAAACCGGAACAGGAAAAGAGCTGCTTGCCCGGGCGATCCACAGCATGAGCACCAGGAAAGACCGGACCCTTGTAGTGGTCAACTGCGCCTCGTTGCCGCCCACCCTCATCGAGAGCGAACTCTTCGGCCGGGAAAAGGGCGCCTTCACCGGTGCGCTCACCCGGATGACCGGGCGTTTCGAGCTTGCCGACGGGTCTACCCTGTTCCTGGACGAGATCGGGGAACTCCCCCTTGACCTGCAGAGCAAACTGCTCAGGGTGCTTGAACAGGGGCAGTTCGAACGGCTGGGGTCCAGCAGGACCACCAAGGTCAATGTCCGCATCATTGCCGCCACCAACCGGGACATCGAGCAGGCGGTGAAGGACGGCACATTCAGACGGGACCTTTTCTATAGGCTGAATGTGTTTCCCATTGTGATTCCGCCGCTGCGTGAGCGTGCCGGAGATATACCTCTCCTGGTCCGATCGATCGTCAGGGAGTTTCAGAAGAGGATGGGGAAAGAGGTAGAAAGCATCCCGAAGAAGACCATGGAGGCCCTGCAATCCTATTCCTGGCCGGGTAACGTCCGGGAGCTCAGGAATATGATCGAACACGCCATGATCCTGAGCACGGGTAAAACACTGGATGTACACGTGCCCAAGCGTGCACCTTCAGAAACAGACACGACCGGCAACCTCCAAGATATGGAGCGGATACATTTGATGACCGTGCTGGAGAAGACCGGCTGGCGCATTTCCGGACAGGGTGGCGCTGCCGAGGTTCTTGGTCTGAAGAGAACAACCCTCCAGGCGAAGATGAAGAAATTAGGCATCAAGCGTTCCAGCAAGCCAATGCCGCACTAACGTCTTTTGCCCAATATATCATCAGTTTCTTGGGACTTGGGGGGGCTGATCATGTGTTACTTCTTGCAAATAGTTAAATCAAACCTTGACAGTTAGCTGGATGAATCTTATAATCTAGACAGACTAGACAGGAGGAAATGAAGAATGAAACGTACATGGCAGATACAAGAAGCGAAGAATAAACTGAGCGAGGTAGTTGATGAAGCAGTCCATCATGGACCACAGGTTATTACCAAGCGGGGTGTTGAAGTTGCTGTTATGCTATCCTATTGTGAATATCGTAAAATGATCTCCTTGCAGAAGAAGCTCTCCACTTTCTTTCGCGAATCTCCTCTTGTGGGGGTCGACCTCGATCTCAGTCGAGATAGGACCGGAATGCGTGAGGATGTCTCGCTATGAAGTATCTTCTCGATACGTGTGTAATCTCAGAACTGGTCGCTAAAAAACCCAATCCCCTAGTACTCAACTGGATAGACAGCATAGACCCGGACAGCGCTTATCTGAGTGTGATCACCATAGGAGAAATAAGAAAGGGGATAGAGAAACTACCTGACTCGAGGCGTAAAACCACTCTCAATTCATGGCTGATCGAGGAGCTGATGGCTCGATTTAGTGGCAAGATCCTCCCAATTGATGCTGAAGTTGTGCTCATGTGGGGTCAGCTGATAGGTTCTCTGGAATCAGATGGGAAGAAAATGGCAGCAATAGATTCTCTTATAGCGGCCACAGCACTTTATAACCACTGCAGCTTAGTAACAAGGAATGAAGCTGACTTCAAACATACCGGCATAGCGATTATTAATCCTTGGGAGTAACTGTGGCTTCTGACAAAGTCGTTGCCTGTATGTTCTCCGAATTCAGATTGCGATAAATCATCGGTTTTTTGAACCCAAGGATCAATAAGAAAACTCCCGAGATTCAGCGCAGAGGAAACTTATCTGAAGAAATTAGGCATCCAGCGTTCCAGCAAGCCTATGCCGCATTAACGTCTATTGCCCATATATTGGCAGATAATCTCGCTCCTTCTGCTTTGTCCGTCACACCTTTTTTTATTGAAATCCTCATAACAACAGCGCCTTGACAACATAATCGTCCTCCGCCTTTTTCTTGGCCCGTATCTGGCAATCTCTTTTCTGTGACATTGAAAACATCCATGAATTAATTTCGATGAAGGCATTGAGGAGTTTCTACCCGGAAGAAGCACAGGCGATCCTTCAGCAATATCATAAAAAGGGAGAAGCATATGATCCTCGCAACCATTAGGATGGCGATACCACCCCAAAAGCGAGCTGAGGCATTGAAAATCATCAGATTGATAGCTGATCGATGCAGTGACGATACCGGCTGTCTCGGGTTCCACCTCTATGAGGACCTGCAGGAAAAAAACGTCATCATGCTCGAAGAGGTCTGGAAGGCCCAGGAAGACCTGGACCTTCATCTTCGCTCGGACGAATACCACAACCTGCTCATGGTTCTGGAAATGGCAGTCAAACAGCCCGAGATCAGGTTCGACACCATCTCCAGTTCCACGGGCATCGAGACCATTGAAAAGGCAAGGAGCAATGCGAGACAAATATTCTGACATCACCCTCCTTGGAGGGGTGGCTGTGGTGAAATTACTTCACGTATTTAGCGAAGTGAAAATATAAGTCAATAATAGGAGGAACATCATTATGGCTAAGGAAACAGAGAAGATTAAAGAGACAACTTTCAAAAACACGAAACTGAACCTTGTGAAGCTGGATTGGAAAGAGGTTTACTACACCAACTGTCCGCTGGTGTCTGCCAGCAATGTGGATGAAGGCCTGGGCTTGACCAAGAAGGAGTTCAAGAAGATCGGCGTGAAGTTTGCCTACATGCGTTCGACCCCTGAAACCGATTGGTATCCCCACTACATTCACAATCAGGAAAATCTTATCCGCTTCGGCGGTTTGTTTCCGCCCATCGAGGTTCACGCGGACATCCGCCGGACCCGGCTGCTGGGGGTTACGCAGATGCCGGCAGAAGGCGGTGTCATGATGGTGCGCGCCAAGGACGACATCTACCGGATGGTCGATCTGAAGGGCAAGAAGATCGGCATTTCCAAGAGCATGAACAAGATCAAGAACGACTGGTGGCGCATCCAGGAGCACCAGGGTATCGAGCTCATGCTCCGGATGAACGGCATGACCATGGACGACATCGAGCTCGTCGAGTTCCCTTACGCGGACGACTGGTATAACGATCCGGCGATGATGGTCGCAACCATGGACCTCTCGATTGATCTGTGGCTGAAGCGTGACCACAAGCGCGACTTGGCCTTCCGTCCACTGGAAACCGCACTGGAAAAGAGGATCATCGATGCGATGTACATGCAAACCAAGCCGCTCCAGCAAGTCTCCGAGGCGACGGGCAAGTTCGCGGCGATCGAGGACCTCTCCCGCTATCCGGACTGGCGTTTGCAGGTCGCCAACATCCCCGCGGCCATTACGTGCACCGACGTCATGGCCAAGCAGCACCCCGAACTCGCCGTCACGTTCATGAAAGGCATGATCCGCGCCGGGCGCTGGGCCAACGAGAACAAACGCGCCGCGGCGGAAATCCTCGACCAACAGACCTTCTACAGAGACATCGAGCACACCTACCAGGGAATCAGGGACGTGGACTTGGTGCCCAACCTGTCACCACTCAACCTGGCTGCTGTCGAGATCGGCAAGAACTTCATGCTGAGCCACGGCTACATCAAGAACGACTTCGATGTGCAGAAGTGGGCCGCGCCGGAGTTCCTGGAGAAGGCAGCCAGAGAACTGCTGGAAGAAGAATGGAAGAAAAGAACCACAGCAAAACTTCCCAAGACGGCTGCGCCGCTTACGGGAGAACGGCTCGGGTAGTCGGGAAGACGCTCGGCACAGGGTGCACGTGCGAGGCAACTGAAGAATCAGCCATAATCGCCGACCCGGTGAAGCCAAAATAAAACTGATGAAGGAGGAAACATAATGGAAAAGGCAAAGGATGCAAAGAAGATTTCCACAGGCCGCGTCAAGGCCGACAAAGACCGGATCGACCGGCTGAAAGAACAACTCAGGAGCACCCCTGCCGAGGTTGATTTTGAGCGGATCAGGATCATGGAGGAGGTTTACGCGGCCACTCAGGGCGACCAGAATATCATGCGTCGAGCCAAGTTCTATGCCACCCTGCTGGAGCGGAAGAAGATCTACATCGACGACAACTGCTTTGTGGGCAGCATGGCCGGCACCGTCAACGGCATCTACACGTATCCGGAATGGAACATCGATTGGATGAAGGACGATAATACCGTCGAGAAGTGCAAGGATCCGGTGGACAAGAAGGCGAACCAGTGGGCACTCGACTACTGGGACAAGCGCGCCCTGAAACCCCGCACCCTGGAGATCTTCGAGAAGAAGTATGGTTTCGATCCGAAACCCTGCTATGAGTCCGGCTTTGTCGTCAGTTTCTTTGACTGGCCGGGTGGTGGCGGCAATCTGAACTACCCCCGGATTTACAACCATGGGCTGGCCGCCATGATCAAGGAGGTCGAGGAGCGGCAGGCGGCCCTCGACATGCGGCTGCCCAATGCCAGCAAGCTCTACTTCTATGAAGCCAGCCTCATCGTCATGAGGGCCATTGTGCGCCTGGCTCATCGCTATGCCGAGCTGGCCCGGGAAATGGCGAAAAAGGAAAAGAATGAAACCCGCAAGGCAGAGCTGATTGCCATCGCCGAAACCATGGAACGAGTTCCCGAGCATCCGGCCCGGAACCTGAGAGAGGCCATCCAATGCCACTTCTTCTGTCACATTTGTGCGGAGCTCGAGCAGGTTGGCTGCGGTTACTCCGAGGCCTATCTGGGCCAGAACCTTGAGCCCTACTATCAACGCGACAAAGCGGCGGGTCTGGTCGATTACGAACAAGCGACGTTCATGTTCCAGAATCTCGTGATCAAGCTGAACGAGATCGGCTATTACTTTGGAGAGAAGGTCGCCCTGCAGAACTCGGCCGACCTCGGGCAGAGCGTCTCCCTGGGAGGCTTTACCGAGGATGGGGAGGATGCCACCGCGGAAATGGACTATGTGGTTCTGGATGCATGCAACTATCTCCACCTGCCGCAGCCTCCGCTGACTTGCGTCTACACGGAGAGGATGAGCGGCAAATTCCTCGAGAAGGTCCTGGATGTCATCGGCACCGGTATCGGCATGCCTCAGTTGGTAAACGGCAATGTGATGATCAAACGGGCACTCAATCTATTCGGTGACTCCAAAAAGGGCATCACCCTCGAAAAAGCCAGGCGCACCTGCATCGGCGCATGTGTGGGTTCTTACCCCCCCTACGAGACCGGTCACCCGGTGGAAGGCCAGCCCAACCTGGGCAAGGTCATCGAGCTGGTGATGAACAATGGCTTCGATCCTCGCACCAAGAAGCAGGTCGGACCCAAGACCGGTGATCCCGAGACCTTCAAAACCTTCGAAGAACTCTACGCGGCATTCCAAAAGCAGATCGATTTCAATGAAGAGGTCCTCCGCCGGGGTGCCTGGATCGCCAGCATGTTGTGCGCCGACTTCCTCCCGGTTCCTTGGCGCTCGCTCCTGACCGGGGGCTGCATTGAAACGGGCACCGAGGTGTGGAACGGCGGGGCCAATTACTACACCGTTGCCCAGATTGTGGTGGGGGGCATCGACGCGGCCAACTGTCTCATGGCGGTGAAGAAACTGGTCTACGACGACAAGAAGATCACCATGGCCGAACTCAAGAAAGCCCTGGCCGCCAACTGGGAGGGGGAATACGAGAAGATTCGGAAGCTGTGTTACGAAGCTCCCAAGCACGGCAACGACATCCCTGAAATGAACAGGATGGCGTACAGGGTGTACGAAAGCATCTTCAAGGCTTTCAACAATGTTGACGGCGGCGGCAACTACCTCAGCAAAGACATCAAATCAGCGCCGGATGCCTATACCAAGAGCATCCACAACCTGATGGGTATGGTGACCGGGGCTCTGCCCAACGGCAAGAGAGCCGGAGTGGCACTCACCGATGGAAGTCTGTCGGCCATGCCGGGAACCGATGTCAGCGGTCCTACCGCGTTGGTGATGTCTGCGGCGAAGGCTCAGGATGCCATCAAGTACACCGCAACCCACATGAACATGAAACTCCCGCCTGATCAGCTGAAGACACGCAAGGGCCGGGATAATGTGCTGCGTCTGGTCAAAACCCTGTTTGATAACGATGGCTATCACATCCAGTTCAACGTCCTGGATACCAACATCCTCAGGGATGCGCAGAAGCACCCGGAAAACTACCGTGACCTCGTGGTCCGGGTAGCCGGTTTCAGTGCCTTCTTCACCGCACTGGCTAAGGGCGTACAGGACGAGGTCATTGAGCGCACTTTGCAGTCGTTTGACGGTCAGATGTGCTGAGATTCAAGTCAACCGGCACGACGTGGCATAGCGCCACGCCGTGCCGGAAGTTCCAAGATGAGTACCAAGGCTCTGCAGGGCGCGAGGCTATTGATGCCTATACAGGAAAATTCACACAGGAGGATTATTATGAGTAAAGAAATAGGTCATGCCAGTTTTCAACGACGCATTGCCATCAATGTGGGTGCCGGCTACGTGCCCGGTATAAATGCTGTGATAATGGGCGCAAGCCTTGCTGCGAACAAACTGGGATGGGAGATAGTCGGCATCATGGACGGGTTTGAGGGGCTGTTGCACCGGCCTAGCTACCCCAACGGCGGGCTGGTGTCACTCAGCCCGCAAATGATTGAGAACCTGGATCCGTCTGCCGGGGGAATCCTGGGCCAAGCGTTGCGGATCGATCCGTTTCATGTCCGTCGCGTAAATGAAGACGACATGGTAGAAGAAGTCGACGTATCCGATGAACTGATTAGAATACTTCAGGACGAGCAGATCGACGCATTGATTTCAGTTGTTGGGGGTCAAGGATTAAGTATTCTTTATAAGCTCCATCGTAAAGGGCTCAATACGGTTTGCATCCCCAGATCGATTGAGAACGACATCGCTGCCACAGCGGTCTCCTTCGGGTTCAACAGCGCCCTGAGTTTTACTATCGAAATGCTGGATCGGGCTCTTCAGGCGGCCCGGGCAGCCCGCAAAATCGCGGTAGTGGAGGTCTTGGGAGAACAGGCCGGTTGGATTGCATTACAGGCCGGCATTGCAGTTTGTGCCGATGTAGTGCTGATTCCCGAAGTTCCCTGCGATCTGAATGCGGTTGCATCCAGATTGAAAGAAAAGATGCGATTCAGAAATCATTACGGACTTGTGGTGGTGGCCGAAGGGGCGAAGTTTGTCGATAATACGCAAAGCCAGGCGGATCCCTCCTCCCTGAAAGCTACTCTCTCGCCGCTGGCAACGGGTGAGGCAAGTGAACATGTCATTTCGCAATCAGGCCAGGCCGCCGCGACAGTGGCAACCAGGTTGCAGTTACTGATCGCCGAGGAAATCTATCCGCTGGTAATTGGTCCCTGGGTCAGGGGTGGTACCCCCACTGCTGTCGACCGGCAACTGGGGATGGCCTACGGCGCCGGAGCCATTCAGGCGCTGAAAGCCGGGAAAAACGGCGCAATGGTTGCTTTTAATCCACCAGCCATCGAATTTCTGCCTTTGGCAGAAGCGATCAATAAAGTCAGAACGGTGCCCACAGACAGCCTGTTCGTGAAAATCGCCCAATCGCTCGGCATCTTTCTAGGGAGGGAATTATGAAAAAACAAAACATCAACCCCTCCGATATAACAGGCACAGTGCTGAATATCCAACGATATTGCAGCCACGACGGTCCGGGCATCCGGACAACGGTTTTTCTCAAGGGCTGCTCTTTGCGCTGCAAATGGTGCGGCAATCCCGAAAGCATTAGCCTGAAGCCGGAAATGTCCTACGACTCCAGGAAGTGCACCGGCAAGAAGTGCGGCCTCTGCCTGAAGCCGCCGTTTCCTGAAGGCGCCTTCTATTTTGTGGAGGGGGATGATGACCAAAGTAAAAGTCAACTGGCACCTGGCCATGGACATAAATAACGAACTGGTTTCGCTCTGCCCGACCGGTGCGCTCGAAATGTTCGGCAAACGGATGACCGTCAACGAGGTGCTCGACGAGGTGGAGAAGGATGCCTCCATCTACCGCAGTACCGGTGGCGGCATGACGATAAGCGGCGGTGAAGTCATGCTGCAACCCGACTTTGCGGCAGCTTTGCTGCAGGAAGCACACAATCGCGGCCTCAATACGGCTATAGAAACAGCCTGCAATGCGCCATGGTCCTTCCTTGAAAAAGTACTTCCCCACGTGGATACGATGCTTCACGACAACAAACTGATGAATTCGGAACGGCACAAAAAGTGGACCGGCGTAGGCAATGAAAGAATTCTGGCGAACTTCAAAAAAGCCTACGAAACGTTCCCCCATGTGGAGTTTATTACCCGCACACCGCTGATTCCCGGCGTAAACGCCGATGAAGAGCACGTCCGGGCCGTGCTGGCATTCATCAAGCCATATAAAAACGTGATCGACTATGAGCTCTTGCCCTATCACCGCTTTGGTCTGGGCAAGTATGAACTGTTGGGAGAGGTGTATGAACTGGATGATTACAAAACGCCGTCTGCCGACCTGGTCGCGCACCTGCAGGCCATCATCGACGAAGCCTTTGGCCGCAGCGGGCCGCAAACAAAATAGAAAGGAAACAATCATGGCCAGACAGAAAGAGAAAAAAAGCATGAAAACTGAAGGCCGCCAAACACCTCCGAAGAAGCCGGGAGCCGGGAACGGTTCGGGCCGGACAGATGACATTTACGAGCGCCTGGCGGACGCGCTGGACGCGCTTCCGAGTGGCTTTCCCAGGACGAAATCCGGGGTGGAAATGAAACTGATCAAGATGGCGTTTACGCCCGAGGAGGTAGCCCTTGCCGGTCAGTTGACCCGCTTTCCCGAGACCGCTGCCGAGATCGCCAAACGGGTCGGCATGGATGAGGCTGACGTAACCGTGTTGTGCGAGAGCTTGATCCCCAGGCGCCTGGTACGTCTCGACTCGCCCGGGTATGACATGGCCGGTCAAGATCAGGGTGATGGGGCGAAGAAGTACCGGCTGGGCATGTTCCTGGTTGGCTGGTATGAAGCCAATATGCGGCTGCTGGGTAAGGAATTTGCCGAGCTCTTCGAGCAATATGTTATTGAAGGCGGCGGTGAAAGAATACTTGCTCCTCGGCCTGGGGTTCTTGGTGTTGTTCCCGTTCGGGGGTCACTATCGCCAGAACAGATCAAAGTGATGGAACCCCATCTTGATATCGACGCGCATTTCAAACGGCACGAACGATTTGTTGTGTTTGGCTGCGTATGTAAAAGGGAGCAGGAATTATTGCATGGCCACAGCTGCGATATGCCGATGAAACGCTGCGGTTTTGTAGGCGTCCCACCCCAGACGCCACTTTCGGAAAACGTGCTTGACCGGGAAGAGGCGGACAAGCTTCTTCGTGAACTGGAGGACATGGGACACGTTCACCTCGCGGCCTATGGATACGTCATGGGCGCGGAGACTCCTCAGTTTGTCGGAGGGTGTAACTGCTGCGGCTGTTGTTGCGGGGTCCTTCACAGCCAGAAACTCTCCGGCATTTCGGAAGCGGCACAGCGTTCGAACTACCGCGCCGTCATTGATTCGGAAAAATGCATTTCCTGCGGTCTGTGCATCAAGCGTTGCCCGGTGGACGCCATCTTCGAGGGCCCGAAGCGCTTGCCCACAGGGCCTCTCTGTGCGGCCGTGGAATTGGAGCCCGGCAAGTCCGAGGTGGACCGGGCCAAGTGCATCGGCTGCGGCGTGTGCGTGATCAAATGCCCGACGAATGCGATCGAACTTGTGCCGGTATCGAAAGAAGAATGGTTCCATACTCCTGCCAGCATGGCGGAATGGGAAGAGATGCGCCTTGCGTTTCTGGCAGCGGAAAAGAAGTAAAGCCTGGGCAAACAGGCGGGATGGAAGAACGGCTTCGTTTCGCGAAGGGAATAGGAGGAGAAGCAAGATGAACACAACCGACTTGATTACGGCGGAAGTACTGGCCGGGCGGCTCAAGATGGCCGCCGAAGGCATCAAGCAGAAGCCCGGCTTAATGAAGTCCGCCATAGGCTATATGGAACTGGTTTATAAGTACGTGGAGCGGATCGTGACGGCCAAAGAAAAGGGCAAATATGTGGTTACCCATGGCACCCAGCAGCCCCTCGAAATTTACGAAGCTATGGACATCGTGTGCCTCTTCAACGAGTTCTGGGGTGTCATCTCGGATGTCGTGAACACGGATTCCGTCCCCGCGGCCATGAATATTTCGGCTTCGACCGGCACACCGCAGGAGGTCTGCTCCTTCTTCCGGAACATGGACGGCCTGCTGCATGCCGGGAAGTGGCCGCATACGGACATGTTTGTCTACGCCACCTCCTCGTGCGATAACGTTAAGGCGTTCCACACGCTGGGCCGGCGATACGGCATCCCCAGTTTCGGCATGGAGCGGCCCTATTACCCGTTCACACCCCATGCGATGGAACACTGGAAGAACGAGCACAAGCGTTTGATCGCCTTCCTGGAAGAGCAGACGGGGAAGAGGATGGACTATGACCGTCTCAATGAGACGTTACGCCTCTCTTACCGTCTTACCGAGATCGCCTGCGAGATCGACAAGCTGGTAGCCCATGTCCCAACTCCCATGTCCCCCGAATGCTTTGGGGGAGTACTGCTGGCGATCCGCCTGATGTGCGGGACCCAGGAGGCTGTGGACTACCTGGAATCGCTGAAGGCGGAACTCGAGGAACGGGTGTCCAAGGGCATCGCCGCCGTCGAGCCGGAACGCTTCCGGGTGATGTGGAGCAGTTTCACCCCGTTCTGGGACCCGGGAATCATGGCCTTCATGCAGGAGAAGTACGGAGCGGTCTCGGTGTGCGAGGTGCTGCAGCGCTGGCGCGGGGAGGCGAACTGGATGCTGGATCCGGATGATCCGTTGGGCAACCTCGCTTACAAAACTCAGGTCGCACCCGGAAACTGTCAATACTCGCCCTCCTTAGATTGGGCCGGGGAAGTCGTCGCGCAGGCCCGCAAATACAAGCCGGACGTGGCGATCTTCAACAACAACCGGGGCTGCAAGCAGGCTGCGGGCTTGGAACCAATCATCAGGGACGAGCTGCTGCGTCAATGCGGCGTGCCGACCCTCACGCTTGCCGTGGATGTGATTGATGCAACTTTTACCAGCCGGGCAGAGGTCGAAAGGCAGTTGGACGGCTTTTTTGAAATGATCGAGGGAAGCGAAGCTTACCAGGAAAGGAGGGCAAACGCATGAACCCCCAACTGCAAGTTCTGAACGAAATGCGGAAAGCGACCTCTCCATTCCCGGAGAGCGTAACCGTCAAGGACTGGAAAGCCTCTGGCCGAAAGGTGATCGGCTGTGTCAACCCCTACGTCCCGGAGGAGATCATCCACGCGGCCGGGATGCTTCCATTCAAGATCACCGGTGACAACGAGCCGGTCGAGATGCAGGGGGCCGAGGCCTACATCCTCTCCAATACCTGCTCCTACATTCGCACCTGCTGGCAGCTGCAGCTCGACGGCAAGTACGGTTTCCTGGACGGCCTGGTCTTCTCCAACATGTGCGACCAGGATAAGCGGCTGTACAGCGTGTGGGAGTACTATAAGAAGCTTCCCTACATGGACATCCTCTACGCGCCGCGCAAGCGCGACGAGGAGGCTGTCAAGCTGTACCTGGCCGATCTCGAGGACTTCAGGGACAGGTTCTCGCTGTACCGGCTGAGCAGGATCACCGACCGGGACGTCGCGGACGCCATCCGCGTCTACAACCGGGGACGTGAGCTCATGCATCGTCTCTACGAACTGCGCAAGCGTGATCGCCCACCTGTGACAGGTGCCGAGGCCCTGGAAGTAAGCAAGGCTGCCGCACGCCTGCCGCGTGAGCGTTTCAACGAGCTGATGGAGCAACTGCTTGACGAGATCCAGCGCACCGGGCGCGAGATCAAGAAGGCCAGGCGCCTGATGGTCATCGGCAACGATATTCACAACACCAACCAGGTCGCCGCGTTCGAGGAAATGGACGCGCTGGTCGTCGTGGACGAGATGAATTGCGGCATCCGGCAAGCCCTGGGCCAGGTGGACACCAAGATGCCGCCGATGGAGGCTCTGGCCCGCTACTACGTGATGGGCCGTCCGGTCGACATGCACAACTGGAATTCCGACGGGCGACTCGCGTTCATTGGCCAGATGGTTGAACAATACAGGGTTGACGGGATTGTGTCCGAGATCGTTCGCTTCTGCACCTACAACGGCTGGGACAAGTTCGATCTCAAGAAGCAGATGGAACAGCGCGGCATTCCCATCCTGGATATCGACCTCGAGTACGGCCATCCGGCTGGAGCGCAGGTGAAGACCCGCGCCGAGGCGTTCATGGAGATGCTGGAAAGCCGAGCCTGATTTGCAGCAAACACCTCATGACCACGGGTCTGACGAGGCGCAAAAAAGCAGAAGGAGAATTGAAATGGCAAAGTTAGACGTGAAATTCATTGCCGGAAATGAGGCCCGCCAAGTCAGAAGTGATTCGGGACAAGTGCATCGGCTGCGGGGTCTGCGTGACGGGTTGCCCAGAGGAGGCGATCGAACTTGTGCCTGTATCGAAAGAAGAATGGTTCCATACTCCCGCCAGCATGGCGGAATGGGAAGAGTTGCGACTGCAGAATATGGCATCGAAAAAGTAACGAGGTACCCAAAAGCCACGGTTGTGTAATGCCGTTGCTTCGGGAAGGGAAAAGGGGGACCACATACCATGTCAAGGAGAAACATATGAAAGTAATAATTGTCGGCGGAGTGGCGGGTGGCGCGTCGTGTGCGGCGCGCCTGCGGAGATTGGATGAAAAGGCGGAAATACTCATGGTGGAACGCGGGCCGTATGTCTCCTACGCGAACTGCGGGCTTCCCTACCATATCAGCGGCGTGATCGAAAAAGAGGCATGCCTCCTGGTGGCCACGGAAGCGACGTTCCGTGAGCAGTTCGCAGTGGATTGCCGCACGAACTGCGAGGCGGTCGGGATTGATGCGAAAAAGAAGACCGTGGAGCTGAAGAACCACGCCACCGGCGAGGTGTCCACCGAGCACTACGACAAGCTCGTGCTTTCTCCCGGGTCGGCGCCGATCCGTCCGCCACTGCCGGGTATCGACCTCCCGGGGATCTTTTCGGTGCGGACCGTGCCGGACGCCCGAGACATACGCGCCTGGATTGGACGCAACGACGTGCCGGACCATTCGGAAACAGGCTACCAGGCCGTGACGCCAGCCAAGCGCGCGGTGGTGATCGGCGGCGGATTCATCGGACTTGAGATGGCCGAGAACCTGGTGCACCTCGGGCTCGAGGTCACCGTGGTTGAGATGCTCGATCAGGTCATGCCCCCGCTTGATCCGGAAATGGCACGCCTGGTCGAGTCCCACCTGGAGAAGCATGGTGTCCGCCTGGCGCTGGGCGACGCGGTGGCCGGCTTCAGGCAGGCGGAGCATGGTTCGCTCGAGGTGCTCACGAAATCAGGGAAAACGCATCCGGCGGACATCGTGATCATGGCCATCGGTGTGCGTCCTGAGACTGAGCTGGCAAAGATGGCCGCCATCGAGATCGGGGAGCGCGGGGGGATCCGCGTGGACGAGCATATGCGCACGAGCGACCCGGATATTTTCGCCGTGGGAGATGCCGTCGAGGTAAGGGATTTCGTTACAGGCCAGTGGTCGCTCATCCCGCTTGCAGGGCCTGCGAACCGTCAGGGCCGCATCGCGGCTGATGTGATCGTCGGGCGCGACTCGCGTTACCGGGGCACGCAGGGCACTTCCATCTGTCTCGTCTTCGATGCAGCGGTGGCCTCGACCGGAGTCAGTGAAAAGATCCTTATCAGACTGGGCGACACGGATTACGAAAAGATCTATCTCTACCCGAACTCGCACGCAGGGTATTACCCGGGCGCCAAGCTGCTCGCAATAAAAGTCCTGTTCCGGAAATCCGACGGCCGTCTCCTGGGCGCGCAGGTGCTCGGCCAGGACGGCGTTACCAAGCGGATCGATTCCTTTGCCATGGCTATCCAGATGGGATGCACCATTTACGACCTGGAAGAGGCCGAGCTGAGCTACGCGCCCCCGTTCGGCAGCGCCAAGGACCCGGTCAACTTCGCCGGGATGGTGGCCGCTAATATCTTGCGCGGCGACATGCCGGTGTGCCCACTGGGATGCGGCGCAGGGAGGGTTCCTCCTCGATGTGCGCAATCCGCCCGAACTGGCCGTTGAGCAGGCGCCGGGTGTGGTCAACATACCGCTGCCGGAGCTCCGTGCACGCCTGGGCGAGCTGCCCCGCGAGCGCGAGATTTTCGTGATCTGCCGCTCGGCCCAGCGCGCCTACTATGCGACGCGCATCCTGCTGCAGAACGGGTTCAAGGCCCGCAACATCTCCGGCGGCATGCTGGTGCGTTCGCACCTGGCGGTGGGATGGAAATAAATAGTGAACGCAAGGAGCACAATATGACTGAACAAAATCTTCCCAAAGGAAAACAGACGGTGCTGGGGCTCTATGTGACGGCAAAGGAGGCCTACGAGAAGTGGAAGGC
The DNA here is from genome assembly GCA_963785235.1 of uncultured delta proteobacterium. Lineage (GTDB taxonomy): Bacteria > Desulfobacterota > Desulfomonilia > UBA1062 > UBA1062 > MWEI01. The sequence continues at coordinate 117,394 of CAWAUM010000007.1, forward strand.
CGAGCCGGACAGGGTGATGATCCTCGACGTACGCACACCGGAAGAGTACCTCTTCATCGGCCACCCGGCCATGGCCTGGAAGATCCCCATCGCGGCCCAGGAGTATGAGTGGGACGCCGGCAAGGGGAAGTTCCCCATGAAGCTCCTCACCGATTTCGTTGAGCGGGTGAGCTCCGTGGCCGGGCCAGATGACACGATCCTCGTCACGTGTCGCTCCGGCGGCCGCAGCGCCATTGCCGCCAACCTGCTTGCCCAGGCCGGGTACAAGAAGGTCTACAACATCATCGACGGCGTGGAAGGGGACGCGGTTGAAGATCCTGACAGCGTCTTCCTGGGTCAGCGCCTGAAGAACGGATGGAAGAACTCGGGATGTCCGTGGACATACAAGCTCACGCCCGACAGACTGCTGCTTCCAAAAGCATGATAGGCGGGCTTGCAGGAGGGACAACAACTTGAAAGGAAAGGGACCATGAGCGATGTAAGGCAGTTCCTTCAGCCCACAGGCCATTTAACAGCAATGCATTTTATAATTTGAAAGGAAAAAGATTATGGACATTATGACTTGGTTCAACATCACAGTGGTCGTGTTTACCGTGGCTAATCTGATGGCCGGGGGCCTTGAGTGCGATCTGAAAGAAGCGGTCAAGTTGTTGAAAAGCCCCACGCTCTTCGTGCCGACCCTTTTTTGGGGCTGGGTGGCCGGGCCGGCCCTTGCCTGGCTGATCATCCAAGTGCTTCCGCTGTCGGCGGGACATGCCGCCGGGCTGATGTTGTGCAGCTTGGCGCCCATTGCGCCGTTCCTGCCGCTGGCGGCGATGAAGGCCCGTGGCGACATGACCTTCACCGGAGCCTACATCCTGCTGGGGACGGTCGTTACCGTCTTGTTGATGCCGCTGATGGCACCTCTGCTGATCAAGGGGCTGACCTTGAGCACCTGGCCGCTCGCGAAGCCGCTCATCATATTGGTGCTGATTCCTTTGCTGCTTGGCATTGTCATCCGGTTTTACAAGCCGGCAGTGGCCGCCAAGATATTTAAACCGGTCAAGAAAACCGGCGGCATCTTCCTGCTGCTCTGCCTGGGGACGTGCCTGTGGATCTACGGCATGCAAATGCTCGGCACGGTGGGCAGCTTTGCCACGGCCGCTTGGGTCATCTTCATGGTCGTGATGGCCGTGCTGCCGTATCTGATTGGCTTCGGCATGAAACAGAATCAGCGCAGCGTCATGGCAATCGGCCAGAGCTCGCGGAATATTTCGGCCGGGTTCGTGGCGTTCTTTGGTATTACCAACCCGCCCGAGGGGATGTTCCTGATGGTTGTGCTGGTGGTTCCGCTGCACGTCATCATCGGGCTCTTATCGGTGCCGCCCATATTCGCCAGGCTGGCCGGCAAGACCGTGAAACCGCTGAGGAAGTTGCGGCATGAACATCATCCGGAAGATCTCCAGCCTGCTGCAGCGCGATTTTCCTGGAGTGAGGCACACAAGCATTACGATGAATCTCGAAAAGCACAGAAGCTCAGAAATATGGAGGTATGCAATGAGTACGTTCAAATCGACAATGGTCCTGATGGTGTTCCTGGCAACGGCTCTGGCGGCATGGGCGCAGGAGCCTGCCACGGAAGGGGCAAGCGCGCAGCAGGATCAGGCGGCGGAACTGGCGAAAAAGGCGCAGAATCCGGTAGCGGACCTGATGATCATGCCGCTGCAGTACAACATCGATTTCGGCATCGGCCCTGCGGACGCGTCCCAGCAGACGCTGAAATTCATGCCGGTCATTCCGTTTTCGCTGGGCACGGAGTGGAACCTGATCACCCGCACCATCATACCATGGATCGATGCGGAGTCGCCGGTGGAAGGCGGCGAGGACTATTCCGGTCTGGGCGACATCCAGCAGAGCTTCTTCTTCACGCCCAAAGAGCCGGTGGGTGGATGGATCATGGGAGCGGGACCGATCATCCAGTACCCGTCGGCCACCGAAGATGCGCTCGGCAGCGAGAAGTGGGGCGCAGGGCCCTCGTTCATTGTGCTGAAGCAGAAGAACGGATGGACCATTGGCATGCTCGCGAACCACGTCTGGTCGTTCGCCGGGAATGACGACCGGGAAAATGTCAACGTGACGTTCCTGCAGCCGTTCCTCGCCAAGACAACGAAGACCTATACGACGTTGTCCGTGAACACGGAGTCGATCTATGACTGGAAAAACAGCCAGTGGACGGTCCCCATCAACGTCTCCCTCGGACAGATGATCAAGGTCGGGAAGCTACCCATCAGTCTGGAGCTCGGCTACCGCTATTACGCGGAAAAGCCCGACGGCGGCCCGGATTGGGGGCTGCGCGCCTTCGTCAAGTTCCTGTTCCCGAAATAGGCTTACGAGTAAAGGAGACTTTTCGATGAATGCCGAACAGACCCGTCTTGAAGAAGCCCGGAAGAAGAAGGCCCCCTGGAAGAAATGGGGACCTTACCTGAGCGAGCGTCAGTGGGGAACCGTCCGCGAGGACTACAGCGAAAGCGGGGACGCCTGGAACTACTTCACCCATGACCATGCCCGTTCGCGGGCCTACCGCTGGGGCGAAGACGGCCTTGCCGGCATTTCCGATGAAAAACAGATCCTGTGCTTCGCGCTGGCCCTGTGGAACGGCGAAGACCCTATCCTGAAAGAACGCCTGTTCGGGCTCACCGGCGGCGAGGGGAATCACGGCGAGGATGTGAAGGAATACTACTTCTATCTCGATTCCACACCCACCCACTCGTACATGAAGTACCTCTACAAATACCCCCAGGCCGCCTATCCCTATGACAATCTGGTCGCCACGAACCGTGACCGCGGCCGGGGCAAACCGGAATACGAACTGCTCGACACGGGCGTGTTTGACCAGGACCGCTATTTTGACGTCTTTGTGGAATACGCCAAGGCCTCCCCCGAAGACCTGCTCATTCAGGTCACCGTGCACAACCGCGGCCCGGAAACCGCCACGCTCCAGCTCCTGCCCACCCTCTGGTTCCGCAATGACTGGTCGTGGGGGCAGGATGTTGCGCGGCCTGTCCTTTGTCAGTTGGCCCATGATAAGACCGGCGGGATCGTCGAGCTTTCGCATCAAAATCTCGGTGAGCGCTTCTTTTTCGCAGAGGGTGCAACTGATCTCCTGTTCACGGAGAATGAAACCAATACGGAGCGCCTCGTCGGCATGCCCAATCCATCACCGTACGTGAAAGACGGCATCAACAACTATATCGTTCATGGTAAAAAAGATGCAGTCAATCCCGGGAATAAGGGGACGAAAGTATCGGCCCATTACCCGCTCACACTTAAGGCCGGTGAATCGCGCACGATCCGCCTGCGGCTCAGCGATCAGCCGGTGAAGGGCTCAAAAAAAGCCCTTGGTCAACTTTTCGGCAAGGCCTTTGAATCCGTATTCAAGGCCCGGCTCGCCGAGGCTGATGAGTTCTATGCAACCGTCATTCCCCCCTCGCTGGACACCGACCAAGCCCTGGTCATGCGGCAGGCCCTGGCCGGGATGCTCTGGTCCAAGCAGTTCTATTTCTTTGACGTGGGCAAATGGCTCAAACAGCACGGCATTCAACCATACAAGGTGAATCAGCGTTCCATACGCAACGACCACTGGGGACACATGGTCAATGCAGACGTTATCTCCATGCCGGACAAATGGGAATATCCCTGGTACGCCGCCTGGGACCTGGCCTTCCATGTCACGGCCCTGACCCTGGTGGATCAGGACTTCGGCAAGGAGCAGCTTGAACTCTTCCTGAAGGCCCGTTATCTTCACCCCAGCGGCCAGATCCCGGCCTATGAGTGGAACTTCGGCGACGTCAACCCCCCGGTCCATGCCTGGTCAACGATCTACACCTACCTGACGGAGAAGGCTCATGATGGCAAGGGTGATATCGCCTGGCTCGAGCGCTGTTTCCACATGCTGCTGTTCAACTTCAACTGGTGGGTGAACAGAAAGGACCGCAACGGGAACAATGCCTTCGAAGGGGGCTTCCTGGGGCTGGACAATATCGGGGTCTTCGACCGGTCCGCGCCTCTTCCCACCGGCGGATATCTTGAACAGGCAGACGGCACGGCCTGGATGGCGCTGTTCTGCCAGAACATGGTCGAGATCAGCGCGGAGCTTGCGATAACCAATCCGGCCTATATGAATCTCACCTTGAGATTTTTAAGACACTTCCTCCTGATCGCTTCGGGCATGATCCGGCCGGGCGAGGAAGCCGGTATGTGGGACGAGCAGGACGGTTTCTTCTACGATGTGCTTCGCTTGCCGGACGGGCGGTGCGAACGTCTGAAGGTCCGCTCCATGGTCGGGCTGCTGCCGTTATGCGCGGTGACTATTTTCGAAGGGAAGTTGTTGACCAAATACCCTGAGGCCGCCTCGGCCATGCGTGGGTATCTCCAGGCATACCCCGAGCTGATGGCTTTCATCCATGACCCGGCCAAGCCCGGGCACAAAGACCGACGCCTGGGATCGATCCTGAATGAAGACAATCTCAGAAGGGTGCTGAAGATCATGCTGGATGAGAAGGAATTCCTGAGCCCCTTCGGGATCCGGGCCATCTCGCGCATTCACCAGGATCACCCCTTTTCCTATCGGGTCGGCGATCAGGAGTACCGGGTGTCGTATCTTCCAGGGGAGTCGGACAACGCCATGTTCGGAGGCAATTCCAACTGGCGCGGCCCCATCTGGATGCCGGTCAACATGCTGATCCTCCGCGCGCTGCTTCAGTACTACCTGTATTACGGGGACTCATTCACCATCGAGTGCCCGACTGGGTCGGGCAAGCAGATGAACCTCTACCAGGTGGCCCAGGAGATCGGGAGCCGGCTGGCCACTATCTTCCTGAAGGATAAGAACGGGAAGCGGCCCGTGCACGGGGCGGAGCGAAAATTCCAGGAAGATCCACACTGGAAAGATTATCCCCTGTTCTACGAATACTTCCACGGTGACACCGGCGTCGGCGTCGGCGCGAGCCACCAGACAGGATGGACCGGGGCGATCGCGCGCATAATGCATCTGTTTGCGTCTTACGATGCGGGCACTATGCTTGAGAGCGGCAAGGAAAAAGTCATGGCCGAGGACCATCACCCAGGGAGAAAGAAGTGACGAAACTTCAAAACCCATCGCTCTGCCAGGTCAACACACGGGTCTGAAGGCGATTACCCTAGAACGTAAAAAGGAGGTTACCCTATGAAAGCGATTACAGTAGAACCCGGAAAGGCCGGGACAGTCCGGTACGAAGATTTTCCGGAGCCCGATGTGCGTGAGGGCTCGGTCCTGGTTGAAGCCATTGCCGCCGCTGTCTGTGGGACAGACATCGAGATTGCCGAAGGGAAATACGGCTGGGCGCCTCCGGGAAATACGCGTCTGATACTGGGACATGAATCGCTGGGCCGCGTCATCGATCCGGGTCCAAACAGCTCATTCAAAAAGGGTGACCTGGTGTCCGGGATGGTCCGGCGACCGGACCCGGTTCCCTGCCCCAATTGTGCGGTAGGCGAGGCTGATATGTGCAGCAACGGCCAGTACACCGAGCGGGGAATCAAGGAAATCCACGGGTTCATGTCGGAACGGTGGCGCATCGAACCGGAATACGCCATCAAGGTGGACCCAACGCTGGGAATCCTCGGCGTGCTTCTCGAGCCGACAACGGTGATCATAAAAGCATTGGAGCAGGTCCAAGCGGTGGGACAACGATCCTTCTGGGAACCCAAGACCCTGCTCGTGACCGGAGCGGGACCGATTGGTCTCCTGGCGGCCGCTGTAGTAAGTCTTACAGAAATCGAGGTCCATGTCCTCGATCGTAACAAAACCGGACCGAAGCCGGAACTCGTGGCCGCCCTCGGTGCGACGTATCACTCCGGGAGCATGTTGGATCTCGGATTCGAGCCGGACGTCATCGTCGAGTGTACGGGTGCGGGATCGGTGATTGCGGACTCGATCCAGAAGATCGGAGCGGGCGGGATCGTCTGCCTCACCGGCGTCGGAGCGGGCGGTGTCGCCAGCCGGGCCGTAGGGGACGTCGCGGCGGCAGCGGTCCTGAAGAACAATGTGATTGTCGGCAGCGTGAATGCCAACAAGCGCCACTGGTACAAGGCGAATGACAGGTTGGGCCGACTGGACCGGGCATGGCTGAGCCGCCTGATCACCCGCTATGAAAAGCCGGAGAATTTCAGTCAGGCCCTGAAGAGAGGACCCGATGACATCAAAATTGTCATAGAGTTTTCAAAGATATGATGGAAGATTCAAACGACCGGCGTATCCCCTGGGCGCTTTTCGCCTCTGAACTGATCGGGACGGCAGTGCTCGTTCTGGTCGGCCTGTCTCTGGTCATCTTCATGTTTGGAGCCGGCACCCCTATGGCGCGCCTGATCCCAGGCGAAGGGCTGAGGCGCCTGATCACCGGTTTTCTCTTCGGTACAACAGGCGCCTGCATTGCGCTCTCTCCGGTTGGGAAGGTGAGCGGAGCGCATATCAACCCGGTCGTAACACTCGGGTTCCGGCTCATGGGCAAACTCGACGTGCAGACAACCCTCGGATATATCGCGGCTCAGCTGCTCGGCGCGGTCGTGGGGTCGCTGCCGCTTCTTTTATGGGGAGCGATGGGGAAAAGCGTGGCCTTTGGAGCGACCTTACCGGGTTCCGACTGCACCCTCTCGGACAGTCTTCCTGGGCGAAGTGATCACCACGTTTATGATGGTCGCCCTGCTCTGTGTCTTTCTTGGTTTCCGGACAATCCGTCCCTTCACGCCGGCAATCTTCCCCCCTCTCTACGCGATCATGGTGTGGGCTGAGGCGCCGATCTCGGGCACCAGCACAAATCCCGCACGCAGCCTTGGCCCGTCGGTCATCTCCGGGCAGTGGCAGGACTGGTGGATCTACTGGATCGGGCCCATGGCCGGAATGCTTCTGGCCGTTATCGCCTGCAGTTTCCTTGCGAAGCGCATCGAAGTCGCCAAACTGTACTACTTCGACAGCGACCGCGACCGATCTGTTTCGCCGCATGGCCATGCCCAGGCCGCCCGGAGGTGCAGACATATGAACGGCCTGTGGTTTGTGAATCAGTTTGAAAAAAGCTCAATAAAACTTTAAAGGAAGTACTATGGATGAGGAACGAACGGACTTGACAGAGAGCCAAAACACTGTCACCCCAGGCGGACAGCGGTTCGTCGTTATCTGGGCGGTCTGCCTGCTGCTCATGTATGTGGTGGGCGCTTCCTTCGGGGTAGCCAAACTCCGCGGCTATGCAGCAGAGTCTGCCAAAACCAGGGAGGCCCGGATTGCGTCTCCGACCATGGAGCTGAACGCCAAGGCACCCGATCTTAAGTTCCCGTCCAGTGCAAGACAGGTGGATGTGCTGGTGGGGGGCAGCATCAACCGTATCGGGGAATTCTCCCTGAGGGAGTCGGCCATGACCGCAGACTTCAACCTCTGGTTCAGCTGGAACAGTGATGCGGTGAACCCGGGCAAGGGCTTCCGCATCGTGAACGGCCAGATCCTGCAGCAGGAGAACGTGGAGAGCTCCCACAGCGGCAAGGAGCACTATGCGGAGTATCGCATTGTGGCGCGGATGACGGAAGATTTCGACTCCTCTCGTTTCCCGTTCGGCGAAAATGGGCTGTTTATCCAGGTGGAGGATGACACCCATGGGGCAGAGGCCCTCCGCTATGTTGCGGACAAACAGGGAAGCAGGATAGACCCTGAGGCAATGCCGCGCGGACTGAAGCTTACCAGGTTTCTGGCAGCCACCAAGACCGGCATCCACAAATCCGGGCAGAAAAGCCCCGGCCCTGCGGGCAATAATTGGAAGACCCGCTCCCAGTTCATCCTGGCCATGCTGGTAATGCCCGACGGCATAGGAATCTATCAGAAGTTGTTCCAGGCGCTCTTCGCCTCCGTTGCCGTGGCCCTGATCGCCCTGTTCATCAAGCCCACCCACGTCGACTGCCGCTTCGGGCTCCCGGTGGGCGGCTTCTTCACCAGCGTGGGCAACAACATTTTTGTCGGCACGCTTCTGCCCCATTCAGACCGCCTCGCACTCACCGATATGGTGAACGCCACCGGCCTGTTCACCATCTTCTTTATCCTGCTTCAGTCGGTGATCTCGCTGCACATCTATGACACCATGGGCAACGAGCGGCTGTCCCGTTTCTTTGACCGGGTTTCATTCGCGGTGTTTCTGCTCGGGTACATGGCCGTCAACCTGGCCCTGCCCCTCGCGGCAAGGCCGTTATGAGAGGTGGTGCCATGACAACAGGATATCAAAATGACTGGTTCCGCTTCGATCAAGCAGGGTTGTTAGTAAACAAGAACAGGAGGTAGGACAATGCCGGAGATTCGCGAATTGATGGAACTCGCTTCCCTGGGTGTAGAGATTCTGGCCGTGGTTATCATGGTTTCCTTCATCGTCATCGGGACCACGCGATGGGTAGTTCAATCCACGAGGAAGCTCGGAGATGCCCCCGTGGAGAAGGTCAGAATTGCCTACGAGGGGTATCGCCTCATGCTCGGGAAATCGATGCTTGTCGGGCTCGAGCTCCTTGTGGCAGCCGACATCATCCGTACCGTGGCCCTCGATTTGACCCTGATAAATATCGAACTGCTGGGGGCTCTCGTGGTGGTGCGGACCTTCCTGGGGTGGTCGATTGTTGTTGAGCTTGAGGGCCGCTGGCCTTGGCAGAAAAAGAAGGAATCAGGCTCCGCTACGGGTGTGGAGTAGGCAGAAGGAACTGCACCTTGATGTGAGAAGGCGAGAGAGAGACAAACGAGAGCACACAGAATAGAGAGGACTGCAATGGAAGATATGCTAACGAGATTCTTTGAGAACCTGGCCGGCCGGGTGAGCGGGCCCATGAAATTCCGGTTGGTCCTCCAGCCGCTCATGGCAATCATTTTTGCCATCAAGGACATAAGGAAGGACGCCCGTGAAGGGCAACCGGCCTATTTATGGGCACTGTACACCGGTGCGGGGCACCGGCGAGACATTATGAAAAGCGGATGGAAGTCGGTGGGCAAGGTGTTCGTCCTCGCCATTGTCCTCGATGCGGTCTACCAGTATATACAGATCAGATGGTTCTACCCGGTCGAGGCCATGCTGGTGGCATTCATCCTGGCGATCATCCCCTACGTCGTGATCAGGGGTCCTATAAGCCGCCTCATGCCTAAAAAAGGAGGAAGCTATGAATGAAGAGAACAATAACCAGACACCCAAGGATGCCCCGGGCAAGCCGGACAAACCAGGTGCCAAGCCCGGCGATGTCGCCACGAACCTCGCCATGGACCGGAACTACATGGCAGCTGAACGCACCCTCATGGCCTGGATCCGCACGGCACTTTCCATGATCAGCTTCGGGTTCACCATAGGCAAGCTCGGGCAGGTCGTGCGTTCCATTGAAGTGAAGAGTCTTCTTTTGGGTCATACCAGGATGTTGGGTGTGGAAAGCATTGCCTACTTTCTCGTTATCCTCGGGACCCTGGCGCTCCTCCTGGCCTCTATTCAGCACCGGGTCCGCCTGTACCAGCTCTACGCCATGGGCCTCCGCCGCCAGATCAGCACCTCGTTCGTCGTGGCGGTGCTGCTGATCGTGGTGGGTGGTTTCGCGCTGAGCTCCCTGGTTATGGCGCTATGAAATACGGATCACTGGATTCTAAGCTTCCGCGGGAATGGCAATCTCGGATGGTTGATGGATGAACACAAGAGATGACAACAGGTATGAATCAAGGGTATTAAGATTGAATAACAACAGATAAAATAGCAGAAGAAAAAGGAGTAGATATGAGAAGGATACTTTTTGGAGCTTTGATTGCAGCGATGGTCGCTCTGTGTTCCGGCATGCCTTTATATGCCGAAGAAGGAACGGACAGCGCCTGGAAGGTGTCAGTGACGCCCTATGCCTGGCTTATCGGCATGAAAGGCACGGTGAAGGTCAAGGGACGCAGTGCAGATATGAACATGAATATGAGTGATGTCCTCGACAAACTGGATGCTGCGGCGACTCTTCAGATCGAGGCGGGCAATAGTAAATGCGGCGTGTTTGTCCAGCCGAACTATATGAAGTTGTCTGAAGACGCCACCGCCACGTTGCCCGTTTCCGGTGCCGAGGTCAAAGCCGAGCTCACCATGACGTCCACGTTCATTGAATTCGGCGGGTTCTCCCGGCTTGTGGACATCAAGCGAGCCACCGGAGGGCACAACACCATCGACCTACTCGGGGGCCTGCGGTACTGGGACATGTGCAACGAGGTGAAGTTGAAAGTTCCCGCTGCAGAGCTTAGCCGCAAGGCTGATAAGGACCTAAATCTTCTTGACCCGTTCGTGGGACTGCGCATGAAGGCATACATGGCTGACAAGTGTCCTATACAGCCTGAGAGCGGATATCGGCGGGCTGAACACCGGATCGTCTTCCAACTTCACCTACAACCTCCTGGCGATGTTGGGCTACGATGTGACCCAAACATCACCATGTTCGGCGGGTATCGTGTCCTGTACTTAGACTATGGCGGGTCAGAGGCCGGCTTTGATCTTATGAGCCATGGTCCGTTTGTGGGGGCACAGTTTACATTTTAATTGTGCCGGATATATATTTGAAGAGTATCTATGAGCCCCTGTCCAGGAGAACGGGGAAAAAGTATTATTCAAGAGAGACGTACAGCTCAGGAGGAAAATAAGTGAAGAATACGAGGATTTTTATCAGCATACTCCTACTGTGTGCACTGCCTGTGATGCTTGTGCATGCCCAGGACAGCGCGGAGGAACCGGCAAAGGCATCTGAGCCGAAGGTACTCTCGCTGCCCTATGCTTTTTACAATGACTCCTTCGGTGCTGCTGTGGGGTATGTGTATGGGGCAACAGGATACCCACAGAAACAGTCCACCGTGCTGGCGACAGCCATTGCGGGGACCAACAGCGCCCTCGCTTTCATCCTGCTTGCCCGGGACATCAGGGTGCCATATACCGAGCGGTTCTTCTTCGATACGGACCTCGCCATGATGAAATACGGCACGATCCAGAGCTATATCAGCGGCAACCCTGATTTTCCGGATGAACGAGCGGGAAGCAACAATTCCGATGTGGACAACTACGTGGAAGGAGATGGTGACGACAACCTGGTCCGTGTCAACTTCAAATACCTGCTCCCCATGGGCGGGGGTCGGGATCTGCCGTTGACTCCGTTGGTCCTGAAAAGAGGCCTGCCCATGGAGGGCTCCGGTGGAGGCGACTCCTGGAATCCGTTTCAGAGCGGGAAGACCTTCCTCGAGATGAAACCCTACTGGAGGGCGCAGACCATTAATTCCGACTACGACACCGTAAACACCGTAAAACAGAAGACCAATGGCAGCGCTTTCTCCATTTATCGGGACAATACGGATTTTCAGAGGAATCCTTCCCAGGGGAGCGCTGTGCGCGTGAGGTATACCAGGGACTGGGGATGGTCCGACAGTTCGCAGCCCTATGAGGTCGGTGATGTCGAGATCAGCAAGTACATCTCCCTTGGTTCGACCGAGACATTCAGGCGGCGTGTGCTGGCCCTTGATTTCTGGACCTCCAACGCGTTTTCGTGGGACAACACCAGCATGCAGGATGACAAGCGGGTCTTCAACAGGCCTCCTGCCTACCTTGGGTCAACTCTCGGCGGGACCTGGCGCCTGCGGGGTTTCCCCACATCACGCTTCAATGACCAGGCTGCGCTCTACTATTCACTCGAATACAGGATCATTCCGGAGTGGAACCCCTTTGCCCATAGCGATTGGATGCGCAGATATCTCGGGATCGAGTGGTGGCAGTGGGTCACCTTTGCGGAGGCGGGCCGGGTGGCCCCGGCATGGACCGTGAGCGAGCTCCACAGCGCCATGAAGTGGGATGCAGGCATCGGGGTTCGTGCCATGGCCAAGGGCATCGTGGTCCGCGTGGACATGGCCGGGTCGAAGGAGGGGATGGGGGTCAGCATGATGGTGGGCCAGCCCTTCCAGTTCTAAGGGGTACAGAAAACTTGTGGACAAGGCTGGAAATGGTTCCAGTCAGACAAATACTTAAGATCTGAAAGCAACAATAAAAGGAGGAATATATGAACCGATCAATGAGGTTAGCAATGGTAGCGGCATTGAGTCTGGCGCTGGCGATATCGGCCACAGGCTGCGCATCGTTCTCAAAGCAGTCGGGGTTTCTGGACGGTTATTACAAGAATCTGCAGCCGGGGCCGGAAGGCGGGGCAAAGCTGCGCTGGATGAAGCCGGGGGTTGATTTTTCAAAATATGACAAGGTGATGCTGGACAGCGTTCGCTTTTATCTTGCTGCAGACTCGGAAGACCTGGGCGTCGATCCTGAGCAGATGAAGGAACTCTCCGATGCCTTCAACAAGGAACTGGTGAATGCCCTGAAAGACAAGTACCCCATAGTGGCAGAGCCTGCCCCTGGTGTTATTCGCATCAGGGTCGCCCTGACAGGGATCAAACAGAGCATGCCGGTCCTCAGTGGTGTCACCTCCATCGTACCCGTCGGTTTGGCCGTCAGCATTGTGAAGAAAGGCACCACGGGAGCATGGACAGGTTCGGGTGCCACGAGGGCGGAACTGATGGCAATCGATCCCATGAATAATGATGAGGTGATCGGTGTTGCAGTCGATGAACAGTCTGCCGGGTTCACGGAAAGGTTTTCCAAGCTCGGGTCGGCCGAAGAGGCCTTCAAGTTCTGGGCAGGCAGGATCAGGATATTCCTGGATCAGGCACACGGCGTGAAGTAGTATGGTGAAGGCAGCCCTCCTGTATATGGCAACTGAAATTACCTGAACCTATAAGGAGGTGAACGGTATGACCACAAACGCATCGCGGGCAGCAAACTTTTTGAGCGGCTATGCGAAGAAGGCAGCATTTATAGGGGGGCTGTCTGCACTCATATGTGTCCTACTCATACAGGGTGTGCACATAAACCCGAAGCCCCACCGCAGCAAACCGTGGACAGGAAGGCCCTGGTCTATAAGGAGGTAGCCGATCCTGCACGCGCTGAAAAGATTGTGGCACTCATGGATAAGCTGGAAGCCGAGATGAAGCTCCAGAGCGAGATAAACAAGCAGGGCCAGCAGACGATACTGATGCTCAATACCGACTACGACACAACCCCTGAGCAGCTTCAGAAGCAAATGGACGTCATACAAACATCCCGTTCCCAGAACAGACAGAGGATTCTGGATACCTACTTCCAGATAAAGGCGCTCATGACCCGGCAGGAATGGGAGGCCATTTCCAAGCCTGAGGACCAGATGCTCATGCAGATGATCAACAAGGCCAAGGTGCCGGTCAAGTAGCATGAATGATCTGAATCACGAGGGATTTCAGGCGGCTTAAGCCGGAAGAGCCGGTATTGTGAACAGGAGGACCACATGGTTGCTTATTTAACAACCCTTTATACAAGCATTTTCATATTCAGCGCAATGCTGGTAGGCCCATTCATGCCCGGCATATCGGTGGACGATTACGGCAGAATGGTTATGGACAGGGAAAAGGCACAGAAAGCAGTCGTGAAGGTGATCCCGCCAAAGAAAGCCGGGAACACCGAGCGGTGCAACACGGTATTGTCCCAGATAGACGAGATTGACAAGGTCGTGGATGAGTACAACTCCGGATTTATGAGGGATGGGACTGAGATCGTTAATCTCTACATGAAGTATGATTCGAAACCGGAAGATTTTCAGAGAGTATTTACCCGGATGGATGAACTAAGGGAAAACGGACAGAGGAAGATCGTGACCGCACGCTTCAAGATGAAAGAGGTCATGACAGCAGAAGAGTGGAAAGCGATATTCAATCAGAACGGATAAACCAGTGGTTCATTGAATGGTCAACATTGCTATAATAAAAAATATGAAAGTGAGGAAAAACATGAAGAGAAAAGGTATCATCAAGGTCGTTGTTTTATCAGCAATGGTGCTGTTTATTTCAGGCATGGTCTGGGCCCAGCAGGGGGATGCCACTGCGGACAACATGCAGATCGTGCGTGATAAGATCCAGGCGGACAAGAAGCTCCTTGTTGCAACGAACATGAACCTCACGGAAAATGAGGCAAAGGCTTTCTGGCCCGTGTACGACAGTTATCAGAAGGACCTGATCAAGCTGAACGACCGTACGCTCAAGAACATCAGCGACTATGCAGCCAATGTGGACAAGATGTCCGACGATATGGCGAAAAAGATCGTGAAGGAGCATCTGGCCATTGAAAGCGACAGGCAGAAACTGAAACAGTCTTACCTTTCCAAATTTGCAAAGGCCTTGCCGTACAAGAAGGTGATGCGCTATTACCAGGTGGAAAACAAGATATTTGCAGTCGTCTATTACGAGGCTGCCAAGCAGATCCCGCTGGTTGATTAATAACTATCTGCGGAGTTTTCTGCCATGAGGTGATTGCGGAACGTTAAAAACCGTCATCACCGCGAAAGAAGCCGGCGAAAAAGGTGTTTATCCTGTCGTCCCGCGAAAGCGGGGACGACAGGAATCCCGAAAAAGACTGGATTCCCGCTTCCGCGGGAATGACAATGAAAAACATGACACATGAAAAATAAATCGCCTTAAGGGGTGAAAGAAGTAGTTCACAGGAATGAGATCCGGGGATGACAGGAGTATTACATGATTGTCTCAAAGAGGAACAGCGTGCACAACAAAGTATGGCGGATAATCATTCTTGCAGCCCTGGTGGCAGCCATGACATCTCCAGCAACCCTCACTGCCCAGGAAACACCCGCACACCCCAGGATCGGTCTTGTGCTCAGCGGCGGTGGCGCCAGGGGTGCAGCCCACGTGGGGGTGCTCAGGGTCCTGGAGGAGCTGCATGTGCCCATATACTGCATCGTGGGCACGAGCATGGGTTCCATCGTTGGAGGTCTTTACTCTACGGGCATGCCGCTGGATGAACTGGAACAGATAGCAGTCAAGACCGACTGGGAAGGGCTCTTCGCAGACAAAATCCCCCGAGAAGAGGTGAACTTCCGCAATAAGACCGACTGGCCAAATTATGTCGGCAGTATCGATGTGGATCTCAGCAAGGGAATAACCCTGCCCAAAGGGCTCATCACCGGGAAACGGCTTGACCTGATGCTACGCTCCTTGACATTGACCGCACCGAATGACTTCAACGACTTCCCTATTTCCTACCGGGCAATTGCGACTGATATCGAAACCGGAAACTATGTCGTGCTCTCCAAGGGAGATCTGGCCAGGTCATTGCGTGCAAGCATGGCCATCCCCGGGGCCTTTGCCCCGGTGGAGATCGACTCGAAGCTGCTGGTGGACGGCGGCATGGCCAATAATATGGCCGTAGATGTAGCCAAACAGATGGGGGCTGATGTCGTGATCGCGGTGAACATCGGCACGCCGCTGAGCACCCGCGAGAATCTGGACAGCTTCCTTGGAATTATCGATCAGATCACCAACATCATGACCAACAGAAATGTCGCTGCCCAGATAAGCATCCTCGGGCCTAATGACACGCTTCTCACCCCGGAGCATGGGGGCCGTTACCACTGCCAGCTTCGACAAGATGGGAGAGGCCATCGAGATCGGGGCCAGGGCCGCCCGCGAAGTCTCAGACGGGCTCAGCCGTTATTCCGTGAGCGAGGACGCATACCGGGCCATCCGTGAACAGCAGCTCAAGAAGGCCAGACCTCTGGGAAAGATCGAGTTCGTGAAGACCGGACCAGAAGTCCGTTTATGGCTCCGGCCTCCTCTTCAACGCCATCACGAAGAGTGCAAGCAATGTCATGAACAAGGATGTCCTGGCCTATGACATCTTCGAGCTCTACAAACGGGGTGATTTTGAGGATATCGATTTCACGCTCATAGAGGAAGACGGGAAACAGGGCGTGCTCATCAAAACAAAGAAACAGGAGAAGACCAGCCACACGATAGATCTGGGACTGGAACTGTCGGGTACTTTCCAGAGAGACAACAGTTTCCGTGTGCTCGCCCGATATCAGGCCTCCAATCTGAACGGCCTCGGTGGCCAGTGGAAGAACGAGGTCTGGCTGGGGCAGAGCAGCAGGTTCTTTACCGAGTTTTACCAGCCGCTGAACCCGTTCCCCTGGCATTTATTCATTGCACCCTACGGCGAATACCGTAACTACCCGGTGGATCTGTACCTGAATTACAAGGATACCAATGCATTTGCCCAATACCGGATTGCAAAGACAAACGCAGGGGTCGACCTCGGGTTTCAGCTCGGTGAATACGGTGAGACGAGGATCGGTTATCTCAGAGGAACCGCGAAATCCAACCTCCAGACCGGAATACCGACGCTGCCTGATCAGAACAATGACGAAGGCGCTTACCGGGTCGCCCTGAAATTCGATCAGCTGGACAGCCCCTTTTTCCCAAGGCAGGGCAGCCTGCTGGCCGCCAACTATATCTATGGCCGTGAACATCTCGGTTCTGATGAGGACTATGAATCGGTTCAAACCACCATGGTAAAGCCCTTTTCCTACGGCGATCATACGATCCTGCTCCGCGGCAGGTTCGATACGAACTTTAATTCTACCAGGTCACTGGCAAGGGGATCCTTCCTTGGAGGGTTTTTAAACCTGTCAGGCCTGAACAAGGATCAGATTTTCGGGAATACCAATGCGTTGGGCGAGGTCATATACTTTGCCAGGATACTCAAGCTCTCCAAGCTGGTCGGTTCGGCCATATACGCAGGTGCCTCCTTTGAGGCGGGAAACGCATGGGTGCAGAGATCGGATGTCAGTTCCGGCGACCTCATCTATGCAGGCAGCGTCTTTATGGGCATCGATTCGAACATCGGCCCCATCTATATCGGGCTCGGCCATGCCGAGGGCAATATGACGGCAATCTATTTTTCACTGGGGGCCAAACAGTTCTAGCGTCTACTTCTCAAACTACATGACATGTCATGAAAAAATATCTTGCCTGGACCAGGACGGAAAGACTGCCGGCTGGATTTCACACAAAGGAGCGTGAAGGGCATGAAGAAGACAATTTTTACAACCATAGTATGTATACTCATCTTTGCCGGGATAGCATATTCCCGGCAGACCGGCCCGGTAACTCCGGACCCATGGCCCAGGACAGCTGAACTCTCTGGTGTGAAATATACCATCTATCAGCCGCAGATTGATTCCTGGGACGGCTTCACCCTCAAGGCCCAGATACTGCCGTGGCAAACAAGCACTAAAACGAGCAGCAGCCGACGTACGGTGTTATATTTTTCCAGGCACGGACCCTTGTGGACAGGGACGAGCGCCTCGTCCACTTTGAGGACTTCCGTATCAACGAGGCCAAATTCCCTTCAGCCCCGGGACATGGCCCAGACCTACCTTGAGCAGACACGGAAAGCCCTTCCCAAGAAGATGAAGTCGGTATCCCTTGACCGGGCCGAGGCGAGCATGGCGATCCTCGAACAGCAGAAGAAGTCGCAGGTGCTGCCGTTCAAGAACGATCCACCGAAAATCATCTTTTCCTCCAGGCCGTCACTCCTCGTGTTCATAGACGGTGAACCCCGCTTTACGCCTGTCAAGGACAGCGACCTGGCCCGGGTACTGAACACCCGCGTCCTCATGCTGAAGGACGCCACCGGCAAACTGTACCTGCACATCTTTGACGGCTGGATGGAATCGCAGACATTCCAGGGGTCCTGGGGCGTTTCGACCAGCACTCCCAAAGACATCAAAGAAGGCTAATGAGAAGTGGGCCAGGGAATCGAAGCAGGTGGATTTCCTCGAGGGCGCCGAAGATATCGAGACCAAGAACAAGCTCTGGCTCAAGAAGCTCGCACCTGTTGTCTTTGTCACTCTCGAACCCGCAGAGCTTATCACGACGGAAGGGGAGCCGAACTTCGTTCCTGTAGAGGGAGGGACGCAGCTTCTTTATGTGAAGAACACCTCGGGTAACATCTTCAAGAACCTCGTGGACCTGAGAAGACATATATCCTCATCTCCGGCCGGTGGTTCAAGGCGGATTCGTTCGCCGGTCCCTGGCAGTACGTCCCTGGAAACGCCCTTCCTGCTGATTTCGCGAAGATCCCCGACGACAGTCCAAAGGAGAACGTGAAGGCCTCGGTGCCGGGTACGCACGAGGCCAAACGAGGCGGTGATCGCCGCCTCCATTCCCCAGATAGCGAAGATCGACCGGAAGAAGACCACGTTTACTCCCCAGGTCGACGGTGAGCCCAAGCTCAAGCCTATTGAGGGAACGCAGCTCTCTTATGTAGTAAACAGTTCATATGCCATTATTAAGGTAGACGAGAAATCATGTATGCCTGCGCCAACGGCGTCTGGTTCGTGGCCAAAACCCTCAAAGGCCCGTGGGCCGTGGCCGATTCCATCCCTGCAGTCATCTACTCCATCCCTCCGGGGTCATCGCTCTACTACGTGACGTGGGTGCGCATTTACACGGCCACGCCGGAGTATGTGTATGTCGGCTATACGTCGGGATACTACGGCTCATAGTAACGGCCTATATATGTTGTGGTCCATGGCACCGGTTACTATTATGACCCCTGGTATGGAACGTACTGGTACGGGTCTCCGGTCACCTACGGGTATGGCTCGTCCATGTGCTGGACTCCCTGGTACGGATGGAGCTACGGTTATGGCTACTGGTGGCACGCATGGTGCTATCATCCCCCTCCACCGTACTGGGGCCCTTACTATGGCTGGGCCTATAACTCTTCAGGGGGCGTTACCGCCTGGGGGCCCGGCGGATGGGCGAGCACTACGGGCAAAGTGTATCACCAGCAGGGAAGCGTATCTGCAGTAACCAGGGGTTCATCGGGCTATAACGCCTACACCGGCAATGAGTGGTCCAGGAAGTACGGCATGGCATACAACTCCACAACGGGCACACTGGCAACCGGCCGCCAGGGATCGGTGGAGAACGTCTATACCGGCGGGTATGCCACAGGCAAGGCAGGGACAGGCGTATTCACCGTCCAAGGATGTAGCGGTGTCGGGCAAGAAGCTGACCGTAGGCAACGAGAACACGGGCAAGGAAGTGACGGCAGGAAGGATAACGATCAAGGGCCCGGACGGCCAGACAGGTTCGGCTGCAGGCATCGAGGGTGAGCAGGGCTCGGTCGGCCGTGTGGGAGACAGTGCCTTTGCCACGAAAGACGGGAACGTCTATGTAAACAAGGGCGGTGAAGGCTGGAATGAGGTAACGCGCCCTGAGGGAACGCCGCAGGTTCAGACGCAGCAATTACGGCAGAACCTCGACCGCGAACAACAGGCACGCGATATGGGGCAGCAGCGCGCCAGCAGTTTCCAGACAAGCCCGGCCAGCCGGAGGCTGGGGCGCATCGGGTTCAAGGCCATCTGGAGGTAGAAGCTTCGGAGGTGGTGGCGGCGGAGGAAGGCGCCGGTGACAGGAAGGCCGTGTCGTAAGGCCTTCGCCCGTATTCTCGATCCTGCCGGGTGCGACGTTGTCCGTCTCGAAGACCATGGACATCCTGATGAAAGGGCGCGGCAGCCACTTTGACCCGGAAGATACCGATGCGTTCATGAAGATAACCTAAGCTGCTCTTTGAACAGTACGGAAGCTAAGATGACGGCCGGACGCGTAAAGATATGAATGGCATTATCGACTAATAGTACAAGGCCGACCTAGCGACGTTTCTTGACTGAGGATCAGGGGTCGTTATATTTTGAAGTATAGGATGTGAGATCGTATTATATACAAGATGGAGGGAGACTATGAAAAGGAAAACTGCATATAGTGTGTTCGGCCTTGCGCTGGGCACGGCGTGCGCCGCAACAGCCGCAGCGCAGACAGAGCCGGATCGCACGGCGCTGCCGATCCCGGAGCCGCAGATCCCGCACAGCACCGTGCTCGATGTCCGGAATGCCACGCCGCCGCCGCGGTTCGAGGTCAAGGCGCCGGCCGGCGCCCCGAACGTGCTCATCGTCCTGATCGACGACATGGGGTTCGGCCAGTCCAGCGCCTTCGGCGGGCCCATCAACATGCCGACCGCGGACGCCTGGCCAACGACGGCCTCCGGTACAACAGTTCCACACCACGGCCCTGTGCTCGCCGACCCGGGCGGCGCTGCTCACCGGCCGCAATCACCACACGAACAACACGGGCTCGATCACGGAGACCGCCACGGCCTTCCCGGGCAACACCGGCCAGCGTCCCGACAGCGTGGCCCCGCTGGCGACGATGCTGCGGTACAACGGCTACTACCACCGCCGCCTTCGGCAAGAACCACGAGACCGCCGCCTGGGAAGTCAGCCCTTCCGGCCCGACCGACCGCTGGCCGACCCGCAGCGGCTTCGACAAGTTCTACGGCTTCATGGGCGGCGAGACGAACCAGTGGGCGCCGGCCATCTATGACGGCATGACCAAGGTCGAGGTGCCGAAGGACCCGAACTACCACTTCATGACCGACATGACGAACCAGGCGATCAAGTGGATGCAGTCGGTGAAGTCCCTGACGCCGGACAAGCCGTTCTTCATCTACTTCGCGCCGGGCGCGACCCATGCGCCGCACCATGTGCCCAAGGAATGGATCGCCAAGTACAAGGGCAAGTTCGACCAGGGCTGGGACAAGCTGCGGGAAGAGACCCTCGCCCGCCAGATCAAGCTGGGCGTGGTGCCTGCAGGCACGAAGCTGGCGCCCAAGCCGGCAGCCATCAAGGACTGGGACAAGCTGAGCGGCTGACGAGAAGAAGCTCTTTGCCCGCCAGATGGAGGTGTTCGCCGGCTTCGGCGAGTACACCGACACCGAGATCGGCCGGCTCGTCGACGCCATCGCGCGACATGGGCCAGCTCGACAACACGCTGATCTTCTACATCGTCGGCGACAACGGCGCCAGCGCCGAAGGCGGCATGAACGGCATGTTCAACGAGATGACCTACTTCAACGGCGTGCAGGAAACGGTCGCAGGACATCCTGAAGCACTACGACGAACTGGGCGGCCCGAACACCTACGGCCACTATGCCGCCGGCTGGGCCGTTGCCGGCGACACGCCGTTCACCTGGACCAAGCAGGTTGCCTCGAGCTACGGCGGAACGCGCAACGGCATGGTCGTCCACTGGCCCAAGGGCATCAAGGCCAAGGGCGAGGTCCGTTCGCAGTGGCACCACGTCATCGATATCGCCCCCACGATCCTGGAGGCCGCCGGCCTGCCGGAGCCGAAGGTGGTGAACGGCATTCCCCAGACCCCCATCGAAGGCGTGAGCATGCTGTACACCTTCAATGACGCCAAGGCCAAGGACCGCCACCTGACCCAGTACTTCGAGATCTTCGGCAACCGCGCCATCTACCACGACGGCTGGCTTGCCGGCACCGTGCACAGGGCGCCCTGGGAGCCGAAGCCGCGGGCTGCCGCTCGAGGAGGACACCTGGGAACTCTACGACACCCGGACCGACTTCAGCCTGGCCAACGACCTGGCGAAACAGAACCCGGAAAAGCTCAAGGAGATGCAGGACCTGTTCATGAAGGAAGCGGTGAAGTACAACGTGCTGCCCATCGATGACCGCGCTTTCGAGCGCATGAACGCGGCACTCGTCGGCCGGCCCGACCTGATGGCCGGCCGCACATCGCTGACGGTTTACGAGGGCATGATCGGCATGTCCGAGAACGTGTTCATCAACACCAAGAACCGCTCCCACACGATCACGGCCGAGGTCACGATTCCCAAAGGCGGCGCCAAGGGCGTGATCCTTGCCCAGGCCGGGCGGTTCGGCGGCTGGAGCCTGTACCTGAAGGACGGCAAGCCGACCTACACCTACAACTTCCTGGGGCTGAAGCGCTTCACCATCGCCGCCGAGAAGGCCGTGCCTGCCGGAAAGGCGACGATCCGCTACGAGTTCGCCTATGACGGCGGCGGCCTGGGCAAGGGCGGCATGGGAACGATCTTCGTCAATGGCGAGAAGGTCGCCGAAGGCCGGATCGAGCAGACGCAGCCGATGATCTTCTCGGCCGACGAGGGGCCGATGTCGGCGAGGACGGCGAGACGCCGGTCGTCGAGGACTATGGGATCCCGGCGCCCTACAAGTTCACCGGCAAGATCGACAAGGTCACCGTTGACCTGAAGGAAATGAAGACGGCTGAAAATGAGCAGGAGACAAAGCCCGCGCGGAAGCCGCGCATAAGAAGGCGCTGTCGGACTAAGTGACATGAAATCATGCAGGGAGGAAAGGGCATCACGCTCTTTCCTCCCGAGCAGTTCTTGAGTTCAAGAGCCTGATAAGGTCGGACACGATACTGACAAACAATGAAGGAGCAATAGACAATGAGAAGAACATGCATGCTTAAAGCGGTCCTTGCGGCCGTGATGCTCGTCAGCCTTGCGCTGCCGGGCTTGGGCAGAGTCGCCCAAGATGAAGATGACCACGAAGATCCCGCCGGGCATCGAGTCGCCGGACAAGGTGGAAACCCGCCTCGGCACGCTGAAGTTCTTCGACGGGTTCCCGGACGAGGCCAGCGTCGAGAAGCTCTACGACAACCTGGACTTCCAGCGCGCCGTGCAGGCCTACCTGCTTGGGCTGGCGCCGGTGAGCCAGGTGGCGAATCGCAAGGGGATCCTCGAGGTGGGCCCGGCCAACACGACCGTGCCGATCTTCGAGACGATGATGAACGCACGGTCGATCTTCCTTACCCCGAACAACAACACGCCTTACACCTGGTTCTGGCTCGACCTGCATGGCGGCCCTCTGGTCCTCGAGGTTCCGCCGAAGGTCCTCGGGTTGATCGACGACATGTGGTATCACTTTGTCACCGATGTGGGCATGGTGGGGCCCGACAAGGGCGAGGGCGGCAAGTATCTGCTCCTTCCCCCCGGTTATAAAGGCGAGGTCCCGCAGGGCTACTTTGTCGTGCGGCCGGCGACGTTCAGTGTCTGGGCCGCGTGGCGCACATTTCTGGAGAACGGCGACCCGAAACCGGGCGTGGACAGGGTGAAGAAGTTCACGAAGATCTACCCGCTGTCCCAGGCTGCCAATCCGCCGGCATTGAATTTCGTCAACGTTTCCGGCAGGGATTTCTGCACCGATGCCCCGGCGGATTATCCTTTCTGGGAATATCTCAACCAGGTGGTTCAGGAGGAGCCGACCGAGTCGATCGACCCGGTTACACTGGGCTTTTATGCCTCCATTGGAATCCAGAAGGGCAAGCCCTTCGCACCCGATGCCAGGATGAAGAAGATCCTGACCGAAGCCGCAGCCGTGGGCGACGCAACCGCACGTGCCATCACGTTCCGGATGCGCTTCAAGGAGGCGTACTACTACCCGAACAGCGCGTGGCGCGGCGGGTTCATCGGCGGGTATAAGTTCGAGGACAACGGTGCGCTCATCCTCGATGCTTATTCATCCTTCTTCTTCTATGCCACCGGCGTAACACCGGCCATGGATTCGAAGATGGTCGGACAAGGGTCGCAATATATGGCGGCATTCGTCGACTCCAAGGGCAAGCCGCTCGATGGAGGCAAGAACTACAAGCTTCACCTGCCTCCCAATATCCCGGTCGCCAACTTCTGGTCGGTGATCCTCTACGACAACCAGACCCGCTCGATGCTCCAGAACGACCAGCAGTGGCCGGCTGTCAGCAGCCAGACCAAAGGGCTCATGGTCAATCCGGACAGTTCGGTGGACGTCTATTTCGGACCGAAGCCTCCGAAAGGCAAGGAGAACAACTGGGTGCAGACCATCCCCGGCAAGGGCTGGAACACGCTCCTGCGCCTGTATGGCCCGCTCCAACCGTGGTTCGACAAGACCTGGCGGCCGGGTGAGATCGAGCTGGTGAAATAAGGAAACAGTCAGTGTGAAGGAGGAGCAGCCCCGGCAAGGCTGTTCCTCCCCACAGATCGGTTCTCCGGATGGGAGAACGGTATCACCAAAGGAACGATTGAGAGATTGCTGTGAATGTCTAAGAAGGAATTACAGATGGGTTCATGGTATTCGGCAAGGGTCGCATTCCTTGTATGCATGACCCTTGCACTGTTCTGGGGAACCCCGCAGTCAGCTTCGAAGTCAGGAGCGAATACATCCCGGCAGTGCAGGGAAGTGCACTGAGCGCAGAGCAGGTCCTTGCGGATCCCGGCATCCTCCACCAGCGTTTGAGGCTCAAGAACCCTGATTACAATGGCCAGGCTCAGTTTGCTTCAGACCCTGCACTGGGTCTGGTGGCCGACTTCACGGGCTCAAAGATATCGGACCTCTCGGGACTGGCCGGTATCCCATTCAATGCCCTGGACCTCAGGGGCCAGCCCGTCTCAGACCTGAAGCCGCTTAAAGGCATGCCGCTCAGGATCCTGGGCATTGAAGACACACGGGTGGCAGACCTGACGCCTGTAAAGGGCATGAAGCTGGAAAAGCTCTATCTGAACAACGCCCCCATCAGCGATCTGAGGCCGCTTAACGGCATGCCGCTCAAGGAGCTGATGCTGTCGGGCACAAAGGTGAAAGACCTCAAGCCCCTTCATGGCGCACCGTTGCAGGAGCTCTGGCTGAACAACACACCGGTGAGCGACATATCATCCCTTGCCGGGTGTCCGCTGATAAGCCTCACCCTGGAAGGGACAAAGGTGGATGACCTGAGGCCGCTTTCGAAGATGACAAGCCTGAAGCGGCTGCATATAGGCAACACACCGGTGAGCGACATCTCCCCCCTTAAGATGTTGAAGCTTGAGCGGCTGATCTTTACGCCAAAGAACATCCACAAGGGACTCTCTGTCGCACGGAACATGAAGACTCTTATGGAGGTGGGCACCACGCTCGAAACGCGGATGCCTCCGGAACAGTTCTGGTCGCGCTATGACCGGAAGAAAGGGGAATGAATCATGGCGGTAAAATCCAAAAGCGGCAAAGAAGAAAAGAAGCGGCTTGAGGCTACACGTACGGATAACGTTCCCTGGAGAAAGTGGGGGCACTACCTTTCTGAACGGCAGTGGGCAACGCCCCTCAGCCGTTCCGGGCAATAGTACAAGGTGAAATGAGGCAAGCGATATGTGGATGACCAGACTCGTCCCGAAAGTCTACCTGGCAGCCCTATGCAGGGTGCTGAACGGCTGTGTGGTCTTCGGACCGACCACCATCAACCGGAACCGGTCAGATTACACGGCCGAGGAAAACCACCATGGTGGTGGCGCTTGGATGAGTACTCAAAAACGGATGCTTGCTCTGTTCATAGGGCTGCTTCCTGTGCTGCTCAGCGGGCTCGTGCTCCAGGCCGTGCAGGCCCAGGCCGGTGAAATCGAGCCAAGGTCCTATGTCAATACGCCGGTGGGGGTCAATTTCCTGATCGCCGGGTATGCCTATTCGGATGGCGGTCTGGCAACATCGGGTTCGTCACCGCTCAAGGACGCCAATCTCACGATGCATACCTTCATTCTGGCCTATGCCCGGTCATTGGACATCCTGGGCAGTTCAGGAAAGTTCGATGTCATCGTGCCCTATTCCGACCTGTCGGGAAACGCGAAGGTTGCAGGTCAAAGGCGCGAACGTAACATCTCGGGATTAAACGATCCGCGCTTCCGGTTCTCGGTCAATTTTTATGGCGCTCCTGCGCTTTCAGTGCAGGAGTTTCCCACGTACCGGCAGGATTTGATTATCGGTGCAAGCGTCCAGGTTTCCGCGCCGCTCGGTCAGTATGACCCGCAAAAACTCGTGAACCTCGGAAATAACCGCTGGTTTGTCAAGCCCGACCTGGGCATCTCCAAAACCTGGGGTGATTTTACCCTTGAACTTTCCACAGGAGGGACGTTTTTCACGGAAAATGACGACTACTTCGGCGGCAATAAACTGAAACAGGACCCGGTTTCCACCACGCAGCTGCATGCTACGTACAGCTTTGACCAAGGTATCTGGGCTGCATTGAGCGGTACGTATGATTACGGCGGACGCACAACCGTAAACGGGGTGGAAAACGACGATCTGCAGCAAAATCTGCGCATGGGAGCCACTCTGGCAGCGTCCGTAAACCGTAACAATTCAATCAAACTCTACGCCAGCACAGGCGTGCATACCAGTATCGGGACTGATTACGATCTTTTCGGCATTGTCTGGCAGTATCGCTGGGGTGGAGGATTATAGGTGCATTGGGTTTACGGAGGAAACCCAACAACCAACTGATGGTGGACGGCTTGCGTACAAGAAATCCGTTGTCGGTGACGGAACAAAGACTGAAGCAGGGGAGGAATACCATGAACTCTCACGAAGAAAAGAAACGGCTCGAGGCTGCGCGCACGGATAACGTTCCCTGGAGGAAGTGGGGGCCCTACCTGAGTGAGCGTCAGTGGGGCACGGTGCGGGAGGACTACAGCGTAGACGGCGACGCCTGGAATTTCTTCACCCACGATCATGCCCGCTCGCGTGCCTACCGCTGGGGGGAGGACGGTATCGCCGGAATATCGGATGACAAGCAGCACCTCTGCTTCGCGCTCGCCCTGTGGAACGGCAAGGACCCCATCTTGAAGGAGCGGCTCTTCGGATTGACCAACAGCCAGGCCAACCACGGCGAGGATGTGAAGGAGTACTACTTCTACCTGGACAGCACACCCACCCATTCCTATATGAAATATCTCTACAAGTACCCCCAGGCGGCTTATCCCTATGAAGATCTCGTCAGGACGAACGGACACAGGACTCGCGAAGAGATGGAGTATGAACTCCTGGACACCGGCGTCTTCAATGACGACCGCTACTTCGACGTCTTCGTGGAGTACGCCAAAGATGGTGCCGAAGACATCCTCGTGCGGATCACGGCGGCCAACCGGGGACCGGAAGGCGGCAGATCTGCATCTCCTGCCCACCCTGTGGTTCAGGAACGACTGGTCAGAGTGGATTGCCGAGTCCAACAGATCCCCCGAGAAACCAATCCTCAAGCAGGTCAAGGCACTGGGTGGAGCGAGTACGGTTGAGGCCATGCATCCGCTGCTGGGGAAATACACCCTTTCTTGTGAGGGCGAGGTTCCTCTCCTCTTCTGCGAGAACGAAACTAACCATGAGCGGCTTTTCCCCGGACAGAAGAACGAGAGCCCCTACGTCAAGGACGGCATCAACAACTATGTGGTGCAGGGCAGGCTAGACGAGGTAAATCTTGGCAAGCAGGGCACCAAGGTTGCGGCGCACTACCATGTCAATGTCGGCGCGGGTAAGACCGCAGTGATCCGCTTGCGGCTCTCCAGCAGTGGTCCTGACCAGTTGGGCAAACCCTTTGGAAAGCAGTTTGATGAAGTCTTCGCTAACAGGCTTCGTGAAGCCGATGAGTTCTACAAGTCAGTCACCCCGCCGTCAGTGAGTGAAGACAAGGCAAACGTCATGCGCCAGGCCATCGCCGGCATGCTCTGGAGCAAACAGTTCTTCTTCTTCGACGGCGACAACTGGCTGGACGAGCACAACTCCAACCCGCTTCATTCCGGATATCGCAACGCCCGGAACTCGGAGTGGTTCCACATGCTCAACGAGGACATCATATCCATGCCCGACAAGTGGGAGTACCCCTGGTACGCGGCCTGGGACCTGGCCTTCCACACGCTGCCCATCTCCATCGTGGACCCTGACTTTGCCAAGGAGCAGATAGAGCTCATGCTCAAAGGCGTCTACCTGCACCCGAGCGGACAGATGCCCGCCTACGAGTGGAACTTCAGCGACGTGAACCCTCCGGTCCACGCCTGGGCCACGATCTTCCTGCACCGCACCGAACAGGCTCTGCACGGCGTAACGGATATTGATTTCCTCAAATCTGC
This sequence comes from uncultured delta proteobacterium, assembly GCA_963785235.1. GTDB lineage: Bacteria > Desulfobacterota > Desulfomonilia > UBA1062 > UBA1062 > MWEI01. Next base: position 145,092 of record CAWAUM010000007.1, read on the forward strand.
CTTCAACAAGCTGCTGCTGAATTTCACCTGGTGGGTAAACCGCAAGGACCGCTTCGGCAAGAATGTCTTCGAGGGGGGCTTCCTGGGCCTGGACAACATCGGCGTGTTCGACCGCAGCTCTCCGCTCCCCACCGGCGGCCACCTGGAGCAGGCGGACGGCACGGCGTGGATGGCGCTGTTCAGCCAGAACATGCTGGAGCTCTCCTTCGAGCTCGCCGAATACGACCCCAGCTACCAGGACATGGTCGTGAAGTTCATGGAGCACTTTGCCTACATCGCCACCGCCATGAACCATCCCGGACCGGACGGCATGTGGGACGAGGAGGACGGATTCTACTATGACCTGCTGCGGCTCCCCGACGGCAGCGCCACGAGGCTCAAGGTGCGCTCCATGGTGGGGCTGCTGCCGCTGTGCGCCACCACGATCGTCGAAGCGAAGCAGCGGGAGCGCAACCCGCGTGCCCAGGAACAGCTCATGAAACGCATGCACCGCATGCCCGAGCTTATGACTTCCATCCACCCCACGGGACCGGGCCATTTCGGTGTGGCTGAGCGGGGAATTCTGGCGCTCATCAACCCGGAGCGGCTGAGACGGATCCTCTCGAAGATGCTCGACGAGAACGAGTTCTTGAGCCCCTACGGCATCCGTTCCCTCTCCAAATTCCACGAGCAGCACCCCTACCTCTTCCATGTACAGGGCCAGGAGTACCGGGTGGACTATCTGCCTGCCGAGTCGAACACCGGCATGTTCGGCGGCAACTCCAACTGGAGGGGGCCGGTCTGGATGCCCGTGAATGCGCTGATCATCCGGGCACTGCTTAACTTCTACCTCTACTACGGCGACAACTTCAAAATCGAATGCCCCACTGGTTCAGGCAGGATGATGAATCTCTTCGAGGTGAGCAAGGAAATCGCCGAGAGGCTCACCCGGATATTCACCCGTGACGAACACGGCCGCAGGCCCGTCAACGGCGGCACCGAGAAGTTCCAGTCCGATCCCCACTGGCGCGATCATGTCCTCTTCTACGAATACTTCCACGGCGACAACGGCGCCGGTCTGGGCGCATCACACCAGACGGGGTGGACCGGGCTGGTGGCAAAGATCATTGAGCTGTACGGATATCTCGATCCCGTCAAGGCCCTTGCTGCAGGCAAGGAAGAGGCATTCAGGCGTGGAGGGTCTGCCGGCAAGTCTAAAAAATGAAGCTGGGAGCCTGCCGGAGAAGGAGCTGAAACATGAACGTGAAAACGGATCACCATTCTCATCTGTGCCCTTGCGGTGTCAGTGCTCATTGTCTGGCTTGACCTGCCCATTGAGTTTCCCGGGATAATTACCAAGGTGCTCATGCTTTTTGGGAAACTGTTCATCGTCTTAGCCGTGACGAGTTTTGCGTTTGTATTCGCAGGCTCTAAGAAAAAGCCATCATGAACGAAGGGGCTAAGGTGTCCTCATGACGACCGAACACACGAATTCGACCAATAATAAAGAAAGCATTGCCCGGGCATCCATGTGGTGGCAAAGCCCATGGGGCCGGTGTGCAACCTTGCCTGCGAGTACTGCTTCTACCTCGAGAAGAAGGCGCTGTTCGCCCCGGGCGAGAACTTCCGGATGAGTGATGAAGTCCTTTCCGCCTTTGTCTCAGACTACATGGCATCCCAGCCCACGCCGGTGGTGGAATTCGTCTGGCAGGGCGGTGAGCCAACCCTTGCGGGGCTCGATTTCTTCAAGAAGGTCGTCAAGGAGCAGAAACCCTATGCAAAAGAAAAAACCATCAGGAATTCCCTGCAGACCAATGGCACGCTCCTCACGGACGAATGGTGCGCCTTCCTGAAGAAGAACAACTTCATGGTGGGCATCAGCCTGGACGGCCCGCGGGAGATCCACGATACCTATCGTCACGACCGCTCGGGACACGGCACTTTCGACGACGTGATGCGCGGGCTGAAGCTGCTGCAGAAGCACAAGGTGGAATACAACGTGCTGGCCTGCGTTGCCCGGGAGACGGCCGGCCGGCCCCTGGATGTGTACAAATTTCTGAAAGACGAAGGGGTCGAGTTCATCCAGTTCACCCCGGTGATCGAGCGGCTTCCCGATGAAACGAGCATTGCCAGCGGGCTGCGCCTTGCCGGGCCTGCTGTCCTGGATAGGCAAGAAAAACAGGTGCAGGTCACCCCCTGGACCGTGGTGCCGGAGGAATACGCGGACTTTCTCATAGCAGTGTATGAAGACTGGGTCCGCCATGACGTGGGCAGGGTCTTTGTCATGAACTTCGAGTGGGCGCTGAACGCCTGGATGGGCAACCCCTCGCCCGTGTGCATCCATGCACAGCAGTGCGGCCGCGCCGTGGTGATGGAGCACAACGGTGATGTGTATGCCTGCGACCACTTTGTCTACCAGCCCTACCGGCTCGGGAACATCGCCGAGGATACGCTTGCGCACATGGTGGAGAAGTCGCTGAGCACCGGGTTCGGACGTATGAAGGAGACCGCTCTGCCGGCGTGGTGCAGGGACTGCCCGGTACTGAAGGCCTGCCGGGGAGGGTGCCCGAAGCACCGCTTCCGGAAGAGCCCCCCTGGCGAGCCGGGGCTCCATTACCTCTGCGAAGGGTACAGGAAGTTCTTCCTCCACATCCGCAAGTATCTGAGAGCCATGGCCACGTTGCTGGAAAACGGCCTCCCGGCCTCACGCGTGATGGACGCCATAGATGCCCCGCTGCTGATACGGACGGGAGATAAGTGATGAGAGTCACAAACAAGGAGATAAACACAGGATGTCTTCAAAGGGCACGGGTTAAGAAGAATCGTATGGGCTGTTCAGATGAAATCATAACCGGGAGGTGTTATGAATAAGGTCCTCATGGTGATGTGCATGGCTCTTCTCGTGCTCACAGGAATGTCGTATGCCCAGGAATCGGTTTCAAATACAGAGGCCAGGAGAGATATCGGCTCCCGGAGAACCTGTTACTCTCGGCAATAAAACCATCTTCACCCTCAAGGGTGTGCATGGCTATTCCGCTCAGGAAAGGGCAAGGACAATCTCCGACAGAATCAAATCGATAGCAGAGAACCCCCATCATTGATGCGGCCTCCATAAAGACCATGGGGTATCAGCAACCCATGACGCTGGTCAATGCAGGTAATGAACTGCTCATGACCGTCTTTGAGGAGGATGCCCGGGCTCAAGGAATAAGCCAGCAGGACCTAGCCGCCCAGTGGAGCAAGGAATTACGGGCAGCCATTGAAGATTACCGGCAGGAACGCAGCCTGAAGTGGGTCATTTCAGGGACAGTCAAGGCTCTCATTGCAACGGTCATACTGATCCTGGCCCTTCTTGTCTTGTACAAAGGGTACAGCAAGCTGGGTGCGTTCCTGCAGGAATGGATGGGCAGGAAGAAGATTTCCATCCACATCCAGTCATTTGAACTGGTCAAGGCAGAAAGGATCGGTGTATTCTTTTCCGGTATACTCAGGACTACCCGCCTCATTCTTGTTCTTGTCATAGTATATGCCTATGTCCATATTGTTCTGAGCTCTTTCCCCTGGACCGCGGGATATGCGAACCAGATTCTTCATTTTGTGATCAGGCCGTTTCAAGTCATCGGAGAGGCCATCTGGGCGCAGGTGCCCAACCTGTTCTTTGCGGCAATCATCTTCCTGCTTGCCTTTTATATTACAAAACTGCTGCGCCTCTTTTTTGCTGAGATAGAGAAAGGTACCATCACCCTCCAAAAGTTTTTATCCTGAGTGGGCACAACCCACGTACAGGATTTGCCGTATTCTGATAGCCGTCATCGCTTTAGTAATGGCATTCCCCTATATTCCCGGGTCCAACTCGCCCGCATTCAAGGGTATTTCCATCTTTTATAGGTGTCCTATTTTCCCTTGGCTCCACCTCCGCCATCTCAAATATCCTGGCCGGATACTCACTCATATACCGAAGGGTCTTCAAGGTGGGAGACCGGGTGAAGATCGCCGACTTCATGGGTGATGTCGTGGAAATGAGGCTCCAGGTGACCCATCTGCGGACCATCAAGAACGAGGAGATCGTGGTGCCGAACTCCATGATCATCAACAGCCACGTGATCAACTACAGCACTCTGGCGAGCCAGAAGGGGCTTATCCTGCATACCAGCGTGACCATCGGCTATGATACGCCGTGGCGGCAGGTTCATGCCCTGCTCCTGATGGCAGCCGAAAAGACGCCCCGGTTGCTGCGTGATCCGGCGCCTTTTGTCCTCCAGACATCGCTCGATGATTTCTATGTTGCCTATGAATTGAATGTCTATTGCGACACGCCTCTGAAAATGGTGGAGATCTATTCCGACCTCCACAAAAACATCCAGGACGCATTCAACGAGTACGGCGTCCAGATCATGTCGCCCTCGTACCGGTTTGATCCCCACCAGCCGAAGGTCGTACCGAAAGATCAGTGGTATGCGGCCCCGGCAGAACCGCCTGATGCAGAGCATCGGAAGGATTAGAATAACAGGTGTTCATTCCTCGCCAGAAGGAGAATATCCATGATGTCATATTTTGACCGGAACAGGGGATTGGTCCTGCTGATGATCATTTGGGCCTTCATACTTGTGCCGTCTCACTAGCATATGGGCATGGACCGAGCATCCCCTTGTCATCCATGAAACCCTCGCGGCACTCCCCGAGGTCAGGGACGCAAAACCGGTGAAGGTGGAAAGCCTCGATGCATTCCTCATGGCCCAGGAAAAAGGCCTGGTTGCACTGCTTGCAGGCGAAGAAGACTGGGCGCGGAAGAACCTGGCATGGTACAGGCCCCTGCCCGAAGCCTTGGTTTTCAAGGCTACGGGCAACAAGGCCGACATCAAGGAGCGTTTCGCTCACGCCATAAGGATCAACCCCAATGCCAGGCTCGGTCTTTATCTCCAGTTCGTTCCCGGAGCTGATACCGGGGGGAAGCCGGGTATCACGCCTTCGAGCCTCACCTTTCTCAAAGATCTTTCCGAATGGAAATCAACCGCGTTTGCTGAGCTCAAGGCAGGGGAGATGGTAACGCCTCTCGATATCGTAACGACAGCCAGTGACGAACCTGACTTTGGCCTGGATATCGGTCTGTATGAAGACAATGGCACTGATTTCGGGAAGATCTACAACTTCGGAAAACAGCCCTTCGGGAACCCCAACCTCGAATACAGCAGCCAGGCGCCGTTCCACATGGGGTATTACCACGAATCCTGGATCATCAGCGCCTTTGCAGGCTTTGTGAAGCAGACCTATCCGGAATACCGGATCCACCTGTACAGGTCACTTTCCGCATATGCCTTCCGTACCGGGCATGATTACTGGGGCTGGCGATTCATGGGCATAGGCCTCCATTATGTCATGGACCTCAACCTGCCGTATCATACCACGCTCCTGCCCGGGGTGAGCACGTTGCGGATGCTCTGGATCAACTTCCTCGATCTCATAGGGTTTTCCCGGCCCATGGCTGATGCCATCCAGCTTGTATCCAACAGACACACCGCTATCGAGAAGTTCCAGCAGGTGGCCATGCAGGAGGCTTACCGGACAAAGAACCATGAATACCCGGTCTTTGTGGCGCTGAGGTCCGTGAAGCCCTGCCCCGCATGGAATGACAGGACCCCGCGCCATGTCATTTCGGCTAAAAGCAACGCCCTTGCCGGCAAGGCGGACAGGGTCATGGAGCAGACCATGCCCCTGCACTGGGTTTCCGACCCGACCTTTGAGCTCGGGACCAGTAAAGAACAGGACGAGATCATGGCCATGATGAAGCGCAACCATGGAGATGCGGGCATAACCAAGGCAACGGAGCTTCTGAAAGAGATGCTTGCGCCTTTGGGCCCCTACACCTGTTCGTATATCCGCGGCATTCTGGCGAGATAAGGGAGACGGATCGCATGTGTCGAGGAGAAATACAGTTATTGTGCTGGAGCCGGATCATCAGCGCTGTGTTCCTGGTCGGCTGCCTGGGCTGGACCCCGGCCCTGGCCGACGATGATTCGACAAAGGACTTACACCTCCAGGTCGTGCTGGGGGGCACCCAGTATTCCGATCTGAGCTTTGAACACCAGAGCACCACGGATCCTTCCGTGGAGGCGGATTCCGAGATCACCGTGATGCCCACGCTGGGCATATGCGGGGTCATGCCGCTCCTGAAGAAACCTTTCACCCTCGGGCTGGAAGGCGGGGTGTTGTTCGGATGGAGGAACGATAATGTCACGGCTGTCGGACAAAACGGCACTCTGCGTGTACACTTTGACAATAAGCTCTATCTGTTGGATCTGTTTGTCGGGCCGTATGTGAGCGCAAACCTCGGGCAGCGAACGCGCATTTATTTAGGCGCCGGACCGCTCCTGATGGCCGGTCAGTATGATAAGCGCACCGACGAGCAGGTGAGCGGAAGCGAAACCATACGGGATGATAAGACATCCATGGTCTCCGGTGCCGGGTTATATGCCCGTACCGGGATCGAGTTCATGTTCGAAGACGGCTCCATGATGGGCCTGTGTGTACGCGGCTTCAAATCGAAACTGGATTTCGAGGATATACCGGAAGATACCGACGTGAAGGGTATCCAGTTCCTGATTACATTCAGCCCCATGCTCTAGTCCCATGGATTGGGCGTTGGTGAATTTGAATGAACCCACGTGAAGGAGAAGACTGTGAAAAACAACTCAATCATCGCTTTGGTGCGTTCTGTTGCCTTGCTGGCGATACTCGGTGTGCTCGCCTGCGGCTGCGCCCACTGGCCGGCCACACCGCGGCTGGAGCAGGCCGGCGCGCCCGGCTACCGCCTCGCCGAGGTGACCCGCCCCGGCCAGTCCGACGAGCTGCTGGTGGTGCTGGCCATCTCCGGCGGCGGCATGCGGGCCGCGGCGCTGGGCTACGGCGTCCTGGAGGAGCTGCGCCGCACCGAGGTGACGGTGAACGGCGTGAAGCGCCGCCTCCTCGACGAGGTGGACGTGATCTCTGCGGTGTCAGGGGGCACGCTGCCCGCCACATACTTCGGCCTGCGCGGCGAGAAGACCTTCGATGAGTTCGAGGAGAAAGTGCTGTCGCGCAACCTCGAGCGCGAGCTGGCGCTGCGCATCCTGACCCCGACCAACTGGTTCCGGCTTCCATCGGCAACCTTCGGCAAGTCGGATCTCTTCGCCGAGCTCTACGACGAGACGGTGTTCAACCATGCCACCTTCGGCGACCTGCAGCAGGCTCAGGCGGGCCCTTTGTGATCATAAACGGCACCGATGTCACCACCGGCGCCCGGTTCAGCTTCACGCAGGACCAGTTCGACGCCATCTGCGGCGATCTCTCGAAGGTGACGCTGGGACGGGCCATTGCCACCTCGACGGCGCTGCCGCCGCTGCTCACGCCCATCACCTTTGAGAACTGCGGCGGGACCTGCGGCAGGAAGGCGCCGGCCTGGCAGGCCGCTGCCGAGGCCGCCATCGGCGAGTCCGAGACGCCGGGCCGCGCCCTGCTCCGCGCCCGTGCGCTGCAGTCCTACGAAAATCCGGCCCGCCCTTACATTCACCTCTTCGACGGCGGGCTCTCCGAGAATCTCGGCCTGACCGAGGTGCTCAGGGCCTTCGAGATCCTGAAGGTCGAGCCGGACGAGACAGTGCTGCCTGCGCTCCGCAAGGCCCGCAAGGTGGTGGTCATCACCGTGAACGCGCTGCGCTTCCCCGAGGTGGACTGGGACCGCTCCCCCGAGCCGCCTGGCACCAGACACGCTGGTAGACCAGATGTGGTCGATCCCGGTGGACCGGATCTCGCTGGACACGGTGGAGCAGGTGCGCGATAAGCTGGCTGCCTGGCAGGCTGACGCTCCGGCCGGTGGCCCGAAGCGGAGCGGGTACCTGGCGCAGGTCACCTTCGATAACCTGAAGGACCCGGCCGAGCGGCTCTATTTCAAGCAGGTGAAGACCAGCTTGACGCTGCCCAAGGAGCAGGTGGACCGGCTGCGCGAGGTCGCCGGCAGGCTCCTGCGCGAGGCGCCCGCCTTCCAGAGGCTGCTCGCCGACCTGAATTCGGGGCGCTAGATATGAAAAAGAAACCCTTCAGTTTCATGATGATTGTACTGTTCATTATGATCCTGTTTCTGCCCTCGTGCATAACGGAAAGCGAGATCTATCAATCGGCCAAAGGAGAGAAAGATCTGCCCGAAGTGGCGCCTCCTTGCCAGGGCAAGGGAGGCGTATGGGCCGTATGTTCAATGGAAGCAGGCCCTGATAAAGGAACTCATGGACGGCAGTCAGATAGTATATACCAAGATGGGCCCTGTGGAATATACAATCAACGGCGAGAGCGGCCCGTACATGATCGTCATGCACGGAGGCCCGGGCGGATATGATCAGACAGCGGCCCTGTTCAGCGATATGTTCGGGAAAGGGTTTCGTGTTGTAAGCTGGTCCCGGCCGGGCTATCTCCGCACCCCCATACAAGATGGGAAAACGTTTGAAGAGCAGGCCGATGTTGCGGCTGCCCTCATGGATAATCTGGGCATCGAGCAGGCTTCTCTCCTTGGATACTCGGCCGGCGGTCCGGTGGCCATTTATTTTGCCGTAAAATACCCCAAACGCGTCTGGGCGCTTATCCTTGAATGCGCAGTGACCCAGCAGTGGGTTATCAGCTCAGAGAATATCCAGGAGAAGATCTATTTCGGGTATCTCATGTACAACGACCCGTTCCTCTGGACCTCGGACGTGACCAGCCAGGTGTCTCCGCGGCTCATCGGTATGTCGACCATCGAAATGGAAAGCCATCTTGACAAGGAAGCAGCAAAGAAACTCATGGACAGCATCATGCAGGACCCGCGCAGGGTGAAAGTGCTCACCGGCATGATGAAGAGCATGAGCCCGGGAGAACTCCGGAAAGACGGCATGGTCAACGACGTGGAGCAGCTTGAAAAGGTGAAAGACCTGCCGCTGAAAAACATCAAGGCTCCCACCCTGATAATCCATGGCACGGACGATGCGGATGTCTCGGTTGCTGATGCAGCCCATGCAGTAAATAGAATACCCAATGCGAAATTATATCTCGTGCATGGAGGGTTCCATGTCATGGCACTCACCGATGCGATAGATGCCATAACCGAGCAGAGGGTCGGGTTCCTGAAAAAGTATACCCCGAAGTGATTTTTTTATGATCGTTGGAAAACTCATTCAATATCACATAGAAAAATATTGAGATCTTGATAGAAGAGCATCTTTCTGGGTATCATGCAGAGTTAGAGCTATGGCTTAAGGAGGCTTCATGAAGATAGTAAAATTGTGGATGACATGTATACTTGTCATATTTTCCATTTTCATCCTGATGAGTGCCAGTGCATACGCCCAGAGAACAGTTGCCGTGGCTGTGGATGGTGATTGGGCGCCCATGAAGATGAAGGACGACAAGGGGAATCTCACGGGATATGAAATAGACATGATAAAGGCCATTGGTGCCGAAGGCGGATTTCAGGTTAACCTCGTAGAGGTGCCGTGGGAGAATATCTTCTATGACCTGGATGCAGGCAAATTCGACGCTGTAATGGCCTCGGTGAGCATAACGGATAAAAGAAAAGAGAAGTTCGATTTTTCACAGCCGTATTTTTCAGCAGAGCAGCTCCTTGTAGTTCGGAAGTCTTCTGTTTCGGAATCGCTCAAGGGAAAAACCATTGCCGCATTTGAAGCAACGACAGGGGCGGCTGCACTCAAGAAGTCCGAGCTTGTTGAAAAGAGATTTTACCCTGTCGAAGTGATGGAAAGGCCCTTCATGGATCTGGCAGACGGCAAGGTTGACGGCGTCCTGTGCGATACACCTGTTGCCATCAACTATGCCTTCATGAAGGATGCATATAAAGGGAAGTTCGCCATTGGGAGCGAAAGAACCGTGCTGGGCAAGCCTTCAGCAACGGAAGATTATGCTGTCGTGGTGAAGAAAGGCAACACTGATGTCCTTGCCCTCATAAACAAGGGTATAAAGGCCGTTGCTGCAAAAGGTATCGATGCCAGGCTCAAGGCCAAGTGGATCAGGTGGTAGAGGCCGCTGAATCTGGTTCTTCGGCTGGTGGCCCGGTGCCATCAACTGAATGAACTTGCACAGGTGTTCAAAAATTATTTTCGTAGTATTTTATAGTGGTATTCGCCTTAAAAGCCGCAACCAGCCTGATTTTGGGGGTGTAATGATATCGATGGGTTAGATGAAAATATTTTAACCCTGATATATTCGCATATTGACATGGGCATGTATCTGCATTAATAATATTATGTAGTTATAGAGATCTCTCGACCACAAAGGAGGTAAGTGCCAAATGGGAACCCTCACAAAGAGCGGTATCATTGATGAGATCGTTCTGAATACAGGTCTGTCCAGGAAAGAGGCCAGTGATGGGATCGAGACGTTTATCGATATCATCAAGGGGAATCTTTCAAAGAAGGAGCCGGTAAGCATATCCGGATTCGGCAAATGGAAGATCAGAGAGAAATCGGCACGTCGCGGCCGGAACCCGAAGACCGCTAAGGAGATTACCATTTCTCCAAGAAAGGTGGTCACCTTCTCCCTATCCAATGTGCTGAGGGCAAAGCTCACCAGCAAGGGTTGATAGCAGCGATATTCTCTCGTTCACACCAGCCGTGCGTTTCATCTGCAGGCCTTTATAGCGCATGTGGAAGCCTATTCGGTGGAGGTGACAGAGAACAGAGACTGTATCTGAAGGTTGTTAAAGAAAAATAAAGGTAAGCTGTAAGGCCCGAAGGCTGTAGCCTCCGGGCCTTGTGATGTAAGTATCCTTATTCCCCAGGTTCTATCGCGTCTGTGGGACAGACGTCCGCACAGGCACCGCAATCGGTGCATAATTCCGGATCAATGGAGTACTTGTCGTCACCCTCACTGATAGCTTCAACAGGACATTCATCGATGCAAGTTCCACAGGCGATGCATTCATCAGTAATTACGTAAGCCATTGTAGCACCTCTCCTTTTCTGATTTCCTGATTGGTTGGTATAGGAAATATTGTGAAATGGCAAGTATTTTTTTGGTATCTTATAACGTCTGAGCACTATATTTTCCAAACAGGAAATGTAATGATCATGACTAAATACTAGGGTTGTAGTATTAAAAAGTGACACAATATCATTTAAGATTAGGACAGCATGATGAGCAAAAAAAATGATGGATTTATTGATGCACTCGAGCACAGGAGTTACTTCTTCGATCACAGGGGTGAGGTTCCAGTGTACACAATGCGGTATATGCTGTACCGGAGAGCCGGGCATAGTATACATAGACTCAGATGAGGCTGAACGAATCGCCTCATATCTTGAGATACCTGTTGAAGTGCTCACAGCAAGGATGCTGGACCCATTCAAGGACGGCTACACCGCACGTGAAGCGGAAGGCGGCCGGTGCATTTTTTATGAGAACGGCTGCGTCATTTATCCTGTCAGGCCAATCCAGTGCCTTACCTTTCCCTTCTGGTTCCAGAACATGCGTTCTGTTTCAGCCTGGGACGATGCGCTGCTGCAATGCCCCGGCATCGGACAAGGCCGTCTTTATACGAAGGAAGAGATCATATCCATGATCCAGGCCAGCTATCATGTCTATGTAAAGGCGCTTGAATGGTTATATAAATAGGTAGCAAAATGCTCACTGTTGAGTCCGGCCGGGAAATCAAGTATAGAGAAAGTATGTGAGAGCACTCTTCTTGTAATTCACACCTGTGAAGCATACTCACCACGATTCCGGGTAATATCCACATCAGATAACTTGATATTAAAGGAGGAAGCACATGAACAAGCAAAAGCAGGGTCCGCGGACAACTCCTTTTCCCCATGCCCTCGGTGCTTATCGGTGCTGAGGTGGATGGCAAGGCCAATTTCATGACCGTAGCCTGGTGCGGCATAGCATCGCATCAGCCTCCAACGGTATCGGTTGCCATACGTAAAGGTCGCTATACCCTTAAGGGGATAGAAGCGAATCATTGTTTCTCGGTAAATATTCCATCAAGCAAGATGGCAAAGATTGTAGATTACTGCGGCATCTATTCCGGCAAGGACAGGGACAAATCTACCCTTTTTTCAGTCAGCAAGGGGGAAGACCCTCGCATTCCGCTCATTGATGATTGCCCGGTAAATCTTGAATGCAAGCTGCTCCATACCCTTGATCTGGGCAGCCATACCCTTATAATAGGTGAAATCATTCAATCATATATCTGGCAGGATTGCATGCAGGGGAAGAAGATCGATGCCCTCATGGTAGATCCCCTGATCTATTCTACCTCTTCCGAGACCTACCACAAGCTTGGTGAAGTAGTGGGCCAGGCCTTTCAGATGGGAAAGGAGCTCTAAGACTTTACACCCAGGTTCTGCATATAAGAGGAATAAACCTTGATCCGTTAAAAACATCAATCATGCAGCCTTCAGGTCCGATAAAATTAGTGCTCCACAGAGGCTGCATGATTGATGTTTTTAACGGACCTATTTTTTAAAAACAGTCCAATGGCCGCTATGAATTCCATACTCAAGACCGCCCAAAAGCATACAGCTATTCAGGCTAGATTCAAACACACAATCCGGGTTTCTTCTGGATTCTGCTTCTCTGATTCTGTATTCTCATGTCATGGATGACCTGCAGAAAACTTACCGGGCGGTTATCTTCGACATGGACGGCACCTTGCTCGATACCATTGATGACTTGGCCGACTCCATGAATGCGGTATTGAATAGCCTCGGCTTTCCTGCACATCCTTTAAGCAGTTATCGGGCATTCGTCGGCGACGGTATCGAGGTTCTGGTCATGAAGTCACTGCCTGAGGGGCGCCGTACCGAGCAGATCATTGCCCAAAGTGTAAAGGCCATGAAGGAGGAATACAGCCTCAGGTGGTCGGTAAAATCAAGGCCATTTCCCGGTATACCCGAGTTGCTGGATGGGCTTACGGAAAAGGGCATGGCACTTTCCATCCTGTCCAACAAGCTCGATTCATTTACCAAGGCCATGGCAGCCTCATTGTTGCCTCATTGGAAATTTGCCGAAGTAAGGGGCCTTTCCCCGGATATCCCCAGAAAACCTGATCCGGCAGGTGCACGAATATGTGCTGAGCGTATGGGTGTAGACCCGCGGCACTGCATCTTCGTAGGCGACAGCGCTATTGATATGGAGACTGCCGGCCGGGCCGGAATGACAGCAATCGGTGTGTTATGGGGTTACCAGGATAAGCAGCTGTTGATAGATCACGGTGCAAAGATTCTCCTGGATGATCCAAGGGACCTGCTCAGACATCTAATCAAATAATTTACCATTGACCATGGACTTACCCATCCGGTAGAGAAATCCATTGACAGGGCCAGCAGGGCTAAAGGCCAAGAAAGGTCGTTCAATGATCGGAACCATTGCAAACACATCAGCAGTCCTGGCAGGATCCCTTGTGGGGATCGTTGCCGGAAAACGCCTAGGTGCGGACCTCAAGGAAACCCTCATGAAGGCCCTAGGGCTGGCAGTTGTCGTCATCGGCCTGCAGATGGCCCTTTCAGCAAAAGGCCTTATACCTTCGGTCGCATGCCTGTTGCTTGGCGCCCTTACCGGAGAACTTATGAAGATCGAGCGCGGGGTTGAACGACTGGGAGAATTCTTAAAGGTACGGTTCAATTCTTCCTCAGCCACCTTTGTTCAGGGGTTCATGAGTTCAACACTGTTGTATATTACCGGTGCAATGGTCATTATCGGGTGCATCCAGGACGGGACCGCAGGCAATCCGGATACACTCTATCTGAAATCCATGCTGGACGGGGTGTCATCCATTGCTCTGGCATCAACCCTGGGCATTGGAGTGGCCTTCTCTGCGTTAAGCGTGTTCGTCGTTCAGGGTTCACTCACACTCCTTGCGTCACATATTGCCTTTCTCCAGGAGCCGGTTGTACTGGCTTCCATTACATCCACCGGCGGCATGATCATCCTGGGCATCGGCATAAACCTGATGGGGCTCACTGCCATCCGGGTGGGGAATCTGATCCCGGCCTTAGTCTATGCAGCCGTATACCCGCTCATTTTTCCATGAAGGAGGCATTCTTGAGTGCATTTCTTAAAAAAGATGACTGTTTTCTTGTTGTGGTAGACATCCAGGAGAGGCTCCATACCGCCATGGAAGGTCAACTCAAGGATATCTATGTTAAGAATAGTGTGATCCTCATTGAAACAGCCAAATCTTGCCAGATACCGATTATCGTGTCCGAGCAATATCCCAAGGGGCTGGGATCGACTATTGCCGGAGCGGCAGAGCACCTCGAGGGTATACCCAGGCATGAAAAGCTCTTCTTCAGCTGTTACAGGGATGAGGGGATAAAGAAGGCCATGAAGTCTACAGGCAGGAAGACGGCGGTCATCATCGGAATCGAGACCCATGTGTGCGTCATGCAGACCGCGCTGGACCTCCTTGATGACGGCTATCGCGTAGTAATTGCCAGCGATGCAGTCTGCTCAAGACGGGCGCATGACAGGGTTACCTCGCTCGATGCCATGGCGCGTCTCGGGGTGCTTATATATCCCACGGAAACAATCGCCTTCATGTTCATGGAAAAGGCAGGAACGGATCTTTTCAAGAAGCTATCAGGGCTTTTTAAATAGGTCCGTTGAAATGCGTACTATCTTGCATGCCTTTATGCAACGAAAATTATTCGGATGGCTACATAGAGTCTAAACGTTATAATTACACTATCTTATCATCTGTAGACACTGGAACTTTTCAAGTTACAGCATTAAGCCCTTGAAACCATGATTCTTGTATGGTAATGGGCTCAACCAGCACACACGCCCGGTAGTATGACAAGGTCTGAGGTGTCCTTTTAAAACAAGGATCAGCCTTGCAGGGCGGAGGAAAAACCAAGGAGGTAGTACATGTCAGTCGTCACCATGAAACAGCTTCTCGAGGCAGGGGTCCATTTCGGCCATCAGACACCCAGGTGGAATCCAAAGATGAAACCCTACATTTTCGGTTCACGTAACGGCATCCATATCATTGATCTCCAGAAGACCGAAAAGCTCTTCGAAAAGGCATGCGATGTCATCCGTGAAACGGCAGCCAACGGCGGCAAGGTCTTGTTCGTAGGCACCAAGAAGCAGGCACAGGATGCCATCGAGGAAGAATCCCAGAGGGTAGGGGCCTTTTATGTGAATTACCGCTGGCTCGGCGGCACACTCACGAATTTCTCCACTATCAAGAAGAGCGTGGACAAGCTCAAGTGGCTTGAATCCATCATCGACAACAGCAACATCGAGAACTATCCCAAGAAGGAACAGATAATGATGAAGCGCCACAAGATGAAGCTCGAGCGCTCGCTCCATGGGATAAAGGATCTGGGAGGTCTCCCTGATGTCCTGTACATCGTTGACCCGGCTCGTGAGTATATAGCGGTCCGAGAGGCCAAGAAACTGAAGATACCCATAGTTGCCATTGTTGACACCAACTGCGATCCCACGCTCATCGACTATGTCATTCCCGGTAATGACGATGCCATAAGGGCTATCAGGCTGTTTACATCCAAGATAGCGGATGCGGTTGATCAGGGCAGCCAGATCTGGCAGGAAAAGCTGGCCACCGAGTTAAAAGAGGCCACTGCCGATGACAAGGGCCAGACCAAGCAGAGGTCCGCTGCACCCGAGGTTATGGGAAAGGGGCTTGAGCATGAGATTGAGATCATCGTTAAAGACAGCAGGCCGGCAAAGGTTAAGGACGCTGCAATAACAGCTGAGTCCGTGAACCCCACCGACGACGAAGAATCAGCATAGAAAAGTAGTTGGAGGTATAGAGTGCAGATAACATCGGATGTTGTAAAAAAACTCAGAGACAAGACAGGCGTGGGCATGATGGACTGCAAGAAGGCCCTTGAAGAGACGAATGGGGACTTTGAAAAGGCAGTGGAGGTCCTCAGGAAGAAAGGCATTGATGTTGCCAACAAGCGCTCCGGAAGAACAGCCAGCCAGGGCACAATAGCCTCATACATCCATATGGGCGGCAAGATCGGTGTGCTTCTTGAGGTGAACTGCGAGAGCGATTTTGTTGCAAAGTCGGACAACTTCAACAACTTCGTCAAAGACGTTTCCATGCAGATCGCTGCTGCAAACCCTGAGTGGGTAACAAGAGAAGAGGTGCCCCAGGAGGTACTGGATAAAGAAAAAGAAATCCTCAAAGATCAGGCACTCAAGACAGGCAAACCCGCAAACGTATTAGATAAGATCGTAGAAGGCAAACTCACCAAATTCTACTCCGAGCGTTGTCTGATCGATCAGCCTTTTGTTAAGGATCAGGACAGGACCGTTAAGCAGCTCCTGGAAGAATTGATGGCAAAAACCGGAGAGAAGTGCCTGGTAAGACGATTCGTTCGGTATCAGGTGGGTGAAGATATCTAGAGGGTTCCATTGCATTATAAACGAATACTGCTCAAGATAAGCGGAGAGGCCCTTGCCGGAGGTAAGGGCTTCGGCATTGACGATGCGACATTAAAAGGTTTTGTTGCATTGGTGAAGGCAGCCATTGATGCCGGGGCCCAGGTCGGCCTTGTTATCGGCGGGGGGAATATCTTCAGGGGGATCAGCGCCACGTCCGTTATCGACCGGGTCAGCGCCGATCACATGGGCATGCTTGCTACCGTGATCAACGCCCTGGCCTTCAAGAGTGCACTTGATTGCCCAGGGTTGCCAGTGCAAGATCATGAGCGCCATCCACATACCCTCCATGGCAGAACCCGTAGTAAGCGAAAGGGCAATCCATCATCTTGAGAAGGGAAGGGTTGTAATTTTTGCAGGCGGAACCGGCAGTCCGTTTTTCACAACCGATACCACTGCCGCATTGAGGGCCCTTGAGATCAGGGCTGATGTGCTCATAAAGGCCACGAAGGTAAACGGCATTTATGACAAAGATCCCATGAAGCATAAGGATGCACAGTTTTTCCCCGAGCTTGACTTTGATATGGTCCTTAAGATGAAGCTTGGTGTCATGGATGCAACTGCAATTTCCCTGTGCCGTGAAAACGGACTGGAAGTAAGGGTGATCAATATTTTCGAGCATGAGAGCTTGGCAAGACTCCTGAAAGGAGAGGAGATCGGATCAGTTGTAAGAGCGAGGAGGGAGAATTAATGGTTGATGACATCATCAATGACATGAAGCGCGGAATGAACAAGACCGTAGATTCCATGAAGGGTTCACTTCAAAAGGTTCGCACAGGCCGGGCTTCCATCGGTATCCTGGACGGAATCATGGTGGATTACTACGGCACTCCTACACCCATGAATCAACTGGCAACCATGGCTGTGCCGGAGGCGAGACTCATCACCATACAACCCTGGGACAAAGGTGCACTGGCACCCATCGAAAAGGCAATAATGAAATCCGAACTCGGTCTTACCCCTAACAACGACGGGAAGATCATCCGTGTCCCCATTCCCCCTCTGAACGAAGAGAGGAGAAGGGATCTTGTAAAAATGATCAAGAAAACGGCCGAAGAATTTCGTGTAGAGGCCCGTAACCATCGTCGTGATGCCAATGCACTGTTAAAAGACCTTGAGAAGGAAAAAGGAATCAACAAAGACGAGCTCAAGGTTGCCCAGGACAAGGTTCAGGACCTTACCGACAACTGCATCAAACAACTCGATGAACAGCTTGCGATAAAAGAAAAAGAGATTATGGAAGTCTGATGAGTATACTTAGAGGCAGAGTAGTTCTTAAGCATCAGACAGGTGTTGAGCCTGGTATTGATTTATACGAAGATATCTCGACTGGAAAGAACGAGGAGGTGCATCTGTGATTCGCGCAAAAGAGGAAAAGGTTTCTTCACGATTTATGATGTACTTTAAACCAACAAACTTGAGTGAGCTCAGGGTCATTTCGCGGATGCTGAACATCGCCATGGTTGATTTTGTAGGTGCTGCCATGGATGCTTATATCTTCAAGAAAGAAGGGGAGCTGGACGGGAAAGTGCCGTTGCGTCAGAAGAGAAGATACGTAGGCCCAAGGAACGATACATCCGAGAAGCGGATTCGTTATGTCATGCGCCTGGACAAGAACCTGGTGGAGAAGCTCAGAGACATCGCGTCTTTTGACAACCGCAGGTTTACCCATGTCTGTGATGATGCCGTTGCCAACTTTATTCAGTTCACAAAGCAGGCCAAGAATTTTAAGAATATCTGGACGGCACGGTCTGATGTCGAGGCAGTCAGAGGAAGGAAGAGCGTCAAATCCAATGAGGAGATAGCAGGCCTCTTGAATGGATATAAGAATAAGGTTCCATCAGTAGGCTGACGGAAGAGTGGATTTGAAGCGAAGGAGGAGCTCTTGAAAGGTTCTGGGCCCTCCGACCTCCGGCAAAAGGGCATTTTTCCCAACCTGTCCGTGTGTATTCGTCCTGCCGGGGGACACAGAGATATTAACGGATGGTACAGGGCATCATTTAGCGGAAGTGTTGTCTGTATTGTCCTGTATACCGCTTTCGGGTATATATTTGTCAGGGCGCATGCCGTTGGGATAGCAGCCGAGATGGCCCAATTGGCCCGTTTCGGCATGACCGCGCTCATCAATCCGCATGATGTCCATCTGAGCGCGCTGGGCCACCAGCTTGCCAGTGCCCTTTTCTTCGGAATGACGCTTGGAACCCTGAATGCCCTTGTGTGCATGGCGCTGACCTTTCCTGCGTGGGTCTCAGGCCGTTTTGCACGCCAGGATCTCTTTGCCTTTGCCGGGGCGGTCTCTGTATGCACATTCTTCACCTTCAGTACGGACATGCCCTGGGTATCTATCTGTTTCGGCCTTCTTTGCCCCTTGACCTTCACCTTTGTCTGGCTCTTTATGGTCAGGAAAACAGGGCACAGACGCATCAATAGAAAAAGATGGGCAATCTTCTGTGGAATCATCATTGCCCCCCTGGCGATTATCATCGGGACCGGCTCATCATTCCTGACCATACGTGATTCCATGCTCTCCATGAGGGTTACAGAGGCATTGAGTGATGTCTACTATGAGCATACCCTTCTGTCTGCTGATGTGATCAAACCCATTTCTGCCAGGTCCCAAAACGTAATTGCCTTATCTGATGATATAAAATCTCTCGGGTACACTCCCCACGGGACCCTCTGGATCAGGTCAGGCAGTCCTTGCTCGGTTAAAGGTGCAACCTTTGCGGTGAGCTCTCAGGGTTTGAACTGCAGGTCTCTCCGGCTTCCGGATGACAGCCGTAACGCAAATGATGATAACAGGATAATAGAGAATCTGAGCAAGGCCATAGATCCCAACAAACGGATGCGCGGCGGTATCGGCTTCTTCTTTTTTTCCGGACCGTTGATCGTCATTACCGCACTCATCCTGTCATGGTTTGCCCTTGCACTGGAGATGGTTTTCGCCAGGAGCAGGCTGATCGCGTTCATACTTGTCATTGCCTATCTTTCGTTCTTTATACCCTTGTTCCATGGGGCATATCTTCTGGCGCAGCTCAAGTCCCATCCGGAAAGGATATCAGACTACGGCGCCTCTACTGTGGAGAGGATGCGCTATGCCGCTGTAGCCACATATCCGGGTGCCCTGTCCAAGGAAGACCTTGTGCGGCTAATGCAGGACCCAAGCGCCCGTGTGCGGGTAAATGCCGTGGTCGAGGCAGGGGATCGTATGGACATGACCCTTGTGCCGGCCATTGATGCCAGGTTGAAAGACCCCAAAATGAATGTCCGGACCAAGGCATGCTGGGCCCTTGGCAGGATACAATCGGATGAGGCGCTGAACCTCCTGGACAAGGCAGTACACGAAGATCCTTCATGGTATGTGCGGGATTATGCCTATGCCTCAATAGGCCGGATCAGGCCCGAGACCAAGGTGATATCCCTTAAGTAGCAGCAAATATGCCTGTCGTCCTTGAGATAACATGGAATCTGTGTTAGGCATTCTTTCGTTGAAAACAAATAATCTGGGCAAACCAGGCGATCGGGGCAGCTTATGATTCAGATAAAAGACAAACCGCCGGCCAAAAGAAAAGAAGAGGGAAAAGAGAATCCAAAAGAGAGGCTTTCCCTCATCAGGCACACCATCATGGTCATGAGCGGCAAGGGCGGTGTGGGCAAATCCACCGTGGCTGCCAACCTGGCGGCAGGACTGGCGCGACTGGGACATGCCGTGGGTGTCCTTGACGGCGACATGCATGGCCCCGATATCCCGAAGATCCTGGGCATTGAGGACTGCTCCCTAAAGGGCGATGAAGATGGATATATGATCCCTGTGGATGTTTACAAAAATCTCAGGGCAGTCTCCGTAGGGAACCTTCTGGAAAATAAGGACCAGCCCATTATCTGGCGCGGCCCCGTGAAGCATTCGGTGATGAAGCATTTTATCAATGACGTAAAATGGGGTGAGCTTGATTTTCTCATCGTCGACCTCCCTCCCGGCACAGGGGACGAGCCGCTTTCTATTGCACAGCTCATAAGGCAGGCCCATGCAGACCGATCGCCCTGGGCCGTCATCGTCACGACACCCCAGGATGTTGCCCTGCTGGATTCACGCAAGAGTGTTGAATTCGCAAAGGCATTAAATCTGAACATGCTCGGCATTATCGAGAATATGAGCACCTTTTCCTGTCCCCACTGCGGACATGCCATCGATCTTTTCAAGGCAGGAGGGGGTGAACATGCCGCCCATGATCTTGATGTACCTTTTCTGGGTGCCATACCCATTGACCCGGCTGTTGTGCGGGATACCGACAGCGGCAGGCCATTCATGCTCTATAACATGAGCTGTACTGCAGGCATGGCCTTTCAACGAATCGTAGAAAAGATACTGAAATCTTTCTAATATTTTGTATTACTTACGGTTCTGAATTAGATATGCCATAGCACCACAATCTTTTCCGGCACCACGCTTTTATCTTGACTGGTGAGCAGCCTTACCATAAATTCTGCTACAACCCGATGGTAAGGGCATTTGGAATGGCATTAGGGATGAAACCTGTAGACAGCCTCTTTTAAGATGGAAGTAAGGTGAGAAAACAGACCTATGTTTGAATTTCATATATCCCGTAGAGCTCGGGAACTCTATCAGTTCGATAAAACATTGTATTCCTTCTCGGGCAATGTGATCTTTGCCTCTGCGCATGCAGCAAGGGAATTTGCCGACAAGATGAACCACATCCGGGATGTTGCGGCGCATCCTGAACGAGCAGTGCGTGCCTCCGACATCAATGCCATGGGTTTGATCGATGAGGTGCTGCACTTTATGATAGAGGTTTACCGCAGGCAGGTTAACCCTAACATCATAAAGGATGCCTACGGATATGCCGCCTCCAGACTCACTGCGGTGGATAACACCTTGGAGCTCTTCTTAGACCAGTTTCCACCCAGGGATGTTTACATGGGCTTATCGTCGGTCAAGGAATATCTTGAATCCGCTACACTAGGAGTTTCAAACAAGCTCATTGCCATGGAAGAGATGCTCTTGCTCTTCATCTCCAATGAGAATCCGGCGCTCATGCCCTATAAGGAGCTCTTTGACGACTCGCAGCTGAGAGAGGAAACGCCTTATATCCAGATCATCACCTGCCTTGATGAATTTTTCAGGACACAACCGACCTTGGGAACTTTCGGACAGACCCTTCTCGATCTGCTGTTGGCGCCCATGAGGGCTGCACCTCATTCCCTCTATGACCAGCTTAACTATATCAGACTCCACTGGGGAACTGTATTAGCAGATCTTTATATCAAGCTGTTAGGCGGTATCGACCTCATCAAGGAAGAAACCAAGGCCCGTTTCCTTGGCCCGGGAACCTCACCTGTCCCTTTTTTCACCCTGAAGGACATAGAAGATCTCGAGCGGTTCAGCGCGGACCTCGACTGGATGGCAAGCCTGGTGCTTATGGCCAAGAGCGTATATGTGTGGCTGCACCAGCTCTGCGTCAAATATCAAAGGCATATCTGGCGGCTCGACCAGATCCCCGACGAGGAGCTGGAGATACTCGCCAGATGGGGATTCACCGGGCTGTGGCTTATCGGCATATGGGAGCGGAGCCCTGCCTCGTGCACCATCAAGCAGATGACCGGAAACCCCGAGGCCGCTGCCTCGGCGTATTCCATCTATGATTACTCCATTGCATCAGAACTTGGCGGCGAGGAGGCCTTCGAAAACCTCAAGGCCCGCTCACTGCGTTACGGCATAAGGATGGCCACCGACATGGTGCCCAACCATATGGGCATCTACTCCAAGTGGGTTGTGGAACATCCCGACTGGTTCATCCAGCTCGACCACAGCCCATTCCCGGGCTATCGGTTCAGCGGGGCCAACCTTTCAGGTGAAGAACGCGTGGAGATCCAGATTGAAGACGGCTACTGGGACAGGCGCGATGCCGCGGTGGTATTCCGGCGTCATGACCGTTACACCGGGCAAAGCAGGTATATTTACCATGGCAATGACGGAACGAGCATGCCCTGGAACGACACGGCCCAGCTGGATTTTTTAAAGCACGAGGTGCGCCAGGCGGTTATCAACCAGACCATTGCCATTGCAAAGAAATTCCCCATCATCCGCTTCGATGCAGCCATGACGCTGGCCAAGAGGCACTTCCAGCGTCTCTGGTATCCGCCTCCAGGCTATGGCGGTGACATACCGTCGCGCTCCGGCCATGGGGTGTCGCCCGATGAGTTCGAAGAATGCTTTCCCATTGAATTCTGGAGGGAACTGGTGGACAGGGTTGCAGCAGAGGTGCCCAACACCCTGCTCCTGGCAGAGGCCTTCTGGCTCATGGAAGGGTACTTTGTGAGAAGCCTGGGCATGCACCGCGTCTATAACAGCGCCTTCATGAACATGCTCAAGACCGAAGAGAACAGCAAATACCGCGATGTCATGAAAAATGTGCTGCGCTTCAACCCCGAGATCCTAAGGCGGTTCGTCAACTTCATGAACAACCCTGACGAAGAGCCTGCGGTCCACGGGTTCGGCAAGGACGACAAGTATTTCGGCGTGGCCACGCTCATGGCAACCATGCCGGGCCTGCCCATGTTCGGCCACGGGCAGATAGAGGGGTACTCTGAAAAATACGGCATGGAATACAAGAGGGCCTATTGGGAAGAGACCATTGACGAGCACCTTGTAAGGCGTCATGAGCGCGAGATTTTCCCTCTCCTGAAGAAGCGCCGCCTTTTCAGCGGTGTGGAAAACTTTGTCATGTATGACGTGCGCACGCCGGAAGGACATGTGAACGAAGACATATTCGCCTATTCCAACAGGTATGGCGATGAGCGTTCGCTCGTGGTTTATAACAACCGCTATGCCGAGGTCACAGGCATCATCAAGAGTTCTGTGGGCATGAACATGGAAAACAACGGCAGGAGGCACATCATCCATAAAGGCCTTGGAGATGGCCTGCAGCTGAAGAACGAGGGGGCTGTCTACTACACCTTCCGTGACCACAGGACAGGACTGGAATATATCCGTAACAGCCACAGGCTCTGGCAGGACGGGCTGATGATTCACCTTGGGGCTTTCGGGTGCCACGTTTTCACAACCTTCAGCGAGGTCTACGACCACGACGGCGCATGCCGTATCCTTGAAGAGAAGCTCCTGGGCAAGGGAGTTCTTGATGTGATGAGGGCGCTGAGAGAGACCTATCTTGAAAAGGTGCTTGTGCCCTTTGGCGAGTTGCTTACCGGTGATACCCTGAGGATGCTCCTGGAGCAGGGAAGAAAAACTCTCAAGGTGCCTGCCGTGTACCAGGAACGACTGGTCTCGTTCCTGCGTAATGCCAGGGAATTTGCAGGATGGGCTGCCCGGGAGACCTCTGTGGCAGACAAGTCGTGCTCCATGATGGAGACGCTCTTCTTCATGGATGCGGCAAGGGGCAAGACGCAATGGAAGAAAGACAAAAAGGCGCAGTCCGTAATGTCGCTCATTCCGGAGATCATGCCTGATGACCTCAAAGGCTGGAGGTTGGCTGTTTTCTGTTCTGTCGTGTCCCATATCGACGGACTTATGGTCGAGGAAGAGAAATCGGCAAGGTCCATCAAGCTGATTGAAGACTGGATGCTGGACTGGGCATTGGAAAAGGCCATGGTAATCCTCGGCACGGACGAGGGCAGTGCACGATACGAGGTGTCTCTGATTAAGATCCTCACCCGGTATCAAGGGCAGAGCGCCCTGCAGAATATGAAACAATTCAGTTCCAAGATGAAAGAAATGCTCGTTGATACACAAGTAAGAGACTTTCTCGGTTTCAACCGGTTCAACGAAACATGGTGGTTTAACAAGGAGTCCATGGAGACACTGATCTCCTGGCTTGCTTTTTCGTCTGTCATGCAGCAACTCTCAGGTCAAAAGCACAGCGAAAAGGTTTTAAAGGAAATCCTGCACAAGACATACGAAACGTGTCAAGAACTCATGAAACGTGTTGAATCATCCGGATATGACGCATCAAAACTCTTAGCATTGCTGGATACATAAGGAGTAACGATAATGGGCAGACTATTCGGCACTGATGGAATCAGGGGAGTGGCAAACGTCCATCCCATGACCGCTGAAATGGCGCTCAAGGCGGGCAGGGCCATTGCTTATCTTTCAAGAAAAGAGGGCCATACGCCAAGAATCCTCATCGGCAAGGACACCAGGGTTTCCGGTTACATGCTTGAAAGCGCGCTGGTCTCGGGCATCTGTTCCATGGGCGCGGATGCCTTGCAGGTCGGGGTCATGAGCACGCCCGGGGTAGCCTTTCTCACGGTAAGCATGAGGGCGGATGCGGGCATCGTGATCTCAGCCTCCCACAACCCTTATGAGGACAACGGGATCAAGATATTTTCCAAGGATGGGTTCAAGCTTCCTGATTCGCGCGAGGCAGCCATTGAAAATATCCTCCTGGCAGAAGACTTCTCCACCTATCACGCCGAGCGGGAGAGCATCGGCAAGGCCTACCGCATTGACGATGCCAGGGGCCGTTACATCGTGTACCTCAAGCGCTCTTTCCCTGATGAGTATTCACTGGAAGGTATGAAGATCGTTCTCGACTGCGCCAATGGGGCAACCTACCGTATTGCGCCGGAGGTCTTTTTTGAGCTCGGCGCCAAGGTGTTACCCTTGTTCCACGAACCGGACGGCAAGAACATCAACAAGGGATGCGGATCACAGCACCCTGAGGCCCTTGCCTATGAGGTGGTCAAAAACGGAGCGGACGCCGGTTTTGCCTTTGATGGTGACGGCGACAGGGTGATTGCCGTGGACGAGAAGGGGGATGTGCTCACGGGCGACCATATGCTTGCCCTGTGCGCGGCATCCATGAAGAGACAGGGAACCCTGAAGCACAATCTCCTGGTGGCGACCGTCATGAGCAACCTGGGCATGAAGGTAGCGTTGAAGGAACATGGTATAGATATGGCAGAAACCAAGGTGGGTGACCGCTATGTGCTCGAGGAGATGCACAAGCGCGGGGCAGTCATAGGGGGTGAGCAGTCGGGCCATCTCATCTTCCTTGATCATCATACCTCGGGTGACGGTATCATCTCGGCCCTGCAGGTGCTCAGGGCAATGAAGACCGAGGGCAAGCCGCTTTCAGAGCTTGCCAAGATCATGAAGGTCTTTCCCCAGAAGCTCATCAATATAGACGTTAAAAGCAAACCGGACCTGGAAACATTCCCGGAGATCATGTCGGTGATCAAAGAAGTGGAAGGGATGCTCGGCGAGAAGGGAAGGGTGCTTGTACGCTATTCCGGCACCCAGCAGATGTGCCGGGTGATGGTGGAGGGACCCACCGAGCACGAGACCGACAGGTACAGCCAGATGATCTCAAAGGTAATTGCCGACAGGATAGGTTAAGGACGTAAAGGACTGCTGCATGGAAGCTGATCCCCGCATACAGGCGCTCATGAGCAAGGGTGTTACAATACCTGATGCCCTCAATATCATCATCGGAAAAGAAGTGGATCTGGATAAAGTATCGGGCAGCGATGTGGTCATTCACCCGGGGTGCAGGATTCAAGGCAGCAAGACCCTTATCATGGACGGTGTAAGACTTGGCCAGGAAGGTCCTGTTACCATCGAAGACTGCCAGATAGGGCCCAAGGTGGAGCTCAAGGGTGGTTACTTCAGGAAATCGGTCTTTCACAAGGGTTCAAGCATGGCATCCGGGGCACACGTCAGGGATGCATGCATACTTGAAGAAGAGGCAAGCTGTGCTCACACGGTGGGCCTCAAGCACACCATATTGTTCCCCTTTGTAACGCTGGGCAGCCTGATAAACTTCTGCGATTGCCTCATGGCCGGGGGGACGAGCCGCAGGAACCACAGCGAGGTGGGCAGCTCGTACATCCACTTCAACTTTACCCCCAACCAGGACAAGGCGACCCCGTCGCTTCTCGGTGATGTACCCCACGGTGTCATGCTCGACCAGCAGCCCATTTTTCTTGGCGGCCAGGGAGGTCTTGTGGGCCCTTCGCTTATCGGATACGGGACCGTGATTGCAGCAGGTGTCATCTTCCGGGGCGATTTCGCTGAAGGACATAAGATAATTACAGGCACACCGAATGTGCCGGCGCGAAAGAAATACATTCCAGGGCTCGTGATGAAGTTGAAGGACAAGGTCAGGAACAACATAGTTTACATTGCCAACCTTATCGCCCTGAAGGCATGGTACTACCATGTCAGGTCCTTATTTGCCGGTTCAGGACCCTTGGACATTGCCCTGCTGGAAGGGGCCATTGAAAAGCTGGATATGGCCATAACCGAGAGGTTTGCAAGGTTTGAGGCCTTCATCGATAAGCTCCCTGAATCATTGATCCTGCACAAGGGTTCTGCCGGGTCATGGGCCCCGCCCGGCATGATCACTCAACAGGAGGAGCTGTTCAGGAACTGGAGCATGATAGCGGACTTGATAGAAGCAAACCGTTCGTACTCAGGCAGCGATGAGGTGAGGGACGCCTTCCTTGCAGCGCTTTATAAGGATATTCCCCAGGGGAACTCCGACTATATTGCTGCCATCAAGGGACTCCCGGAGGCAGTACGGAAAAGCGGAGTTGCCTGGCTGAACGGCATCGTGCAGGATATCACCGATGGGGCGATGGATATGATACCATCATTTAAAATGTCTCCCGGCGCAGGGATTAAGTAATCAGCAATAACTGCTCCCATCCCAGCAGTGGGTGCACAGCCTCTCCTTGGGCAGGCCAATGGCCTGAATAAGGTCGCCCATGGTCTGGTACTTGAGCGATGTCATGCCTAGTGTTTTTCTGATCTGTTCCACCATTGCACAGTTTTTTTCCGAACCTGCCGTGGCGTATTCATCGAGGAACAGATCGTCCTTACCCTCAAGGGCCTTAATGGCCTTTCTTCCTGCAAGGTCAAGCTGGGACCTTGAGGCTGAGAAGTTGAGAAACTCGCAGGGAAAGATCAGCGTCGGGCAGGCTATTCTCAGGTGAACCTCTCTGGCGCCGTATTCGTAGAGGATCTGAATGTGGTCCTGGAGCTGGGTGCCGCGCACGATGGAGTCATCGCAGAAGATCATGCGCTTCCCTTCGATGATGGCCCTGTTGGGGATGAGCTTCATCTTGGCAACCAGGTCCCTGACTTCCTGATTCTGAGGCATGAAGCTGCGTGGCCAGGTTGGGGTGTATTTTACATAGGGCCTCATGTAGGGGATGCCCTTTCCCATGGCATAACCCAGGGCATGGCCGATGCCGGAATCCGGAATTCCCGAGACAAGATCAGCCTCGATTGTGTCCTTGACCGCCAGGGCTTTTCCGCACCGGTAACGGACTTCCTCTACGTTGATACCTTCATAAGCAGCCGGCGGATAGCCGTAGTAGACCCACAGGAATGAGCAAATCTGCATCTTGTCTCCTGGAGGGCTGACCTGTTTGTAGCCATCCGGAGTGATGAGAACAATCTCTGAGGGGCCTATAAAATACTCGGTATCAAATCCCAGATTCGGGAAGACGCTCGACTCGGAGGATACGGCATATGCACCATCCTTGACCCCGATCACTATGGGCGTCCTGCCATATTTGTCACGGGCGGAATAGATACCCTCACGGGTCAGGATGAGCATGGTGCAGGAGCCCTTGATGCTGTCATGGACACGGCGGATGCCGTCTATGAAGTTGTCCTCCTCACAGATGAGCATGGCGATAAGTTCGGTGGGATTGATGTCAAAACCTGAGGTCTCGGAAAAATATTTTCTCTTGGAGAAGGCCCTTTTGCCGAGTTCATCAAGGTTATTTATCTTGCTCACGGTCACGATGCCGAAGGTACCCAGGTGGGAATTGATGATGAGCGGTTGAGAATCGGTGTCGCTGATGACACCTATTCCCATTCTGCCCTGGAACTGTGCGAGGTCAGTCTCGAATTTGGAGCGGAAATAGTCATTTTCTATGCTGTGAATGGACCTGGTGAAGCCTTTCTCATTGACCACTGCCAGGCCGGCGCGTTTGGTGCCCAGGTGGGAATGGTAGTCAGTGCCGTAGAAAAGGTCCTTAACGCAGTCTCGATCTTTTGAAACAATGCCGAATACCCCACCCATATTTACATCCCTCCATTGGAGTAATATCGTGTTGTATGATTATAGTTTCATTCCCACTCTATGGTGCTTGGTGGTTTTGAGCTGATGTCATAGACCACCCGATTCACTCCCTTGACCTCATTGATGATGCGGGTGGAGATTTTTGCCAGCAGATCATAGGGGATCTTTACCCAGTCCGCTGTCATGCCGTCCAGGCTGTGCACTGCACGGATGGAAATGACATTGGCATAGGTGCGCTCATCACCCATAACCCCTACGCTCTTGACAGGCAGCAGCACGGCGAAGGACTGCCAGACGTCCTTATATCCTTCCCATCGTACCATCTCCTCATGCACCCGTCGGTCCGCCTCCTGGAGGATTTTCACGTTCTCTCTGGTTACCTCCCCAAGGATGCGCACTGCAAGGCCCGGACCCGGGAAAGGCTGACGTTTGAGGATGGAATCAGGCAGACCCAGTTCCTTGCCGAGCACCCTCACCTCATCCTTGAAGAGCTCCTTTAAAGGCTCTATGAGCGTGAACTTCAGGTCTTCAGGCAGGCCGCCCACATTGTGGTGGCTCTTGATCATGGCGGACGGCCCCCCCTTGGCGGACCTGCTCTCGATGACATCAGGGTATAAGGTCCCCTGGGCGAGGAAGTCGGCGCCACCGATACGGTCGGCCTCTTTATAGAATACATCGATAAAGGTCCGGCCGATGATCTTGCGCTTCTCTTCGGGCTCGGTCACCCCGGCAAAGGCCTTGAAGAAGCGATCCTTCGAATCCACGATATCGAGGTTCAACGGGTAAACCTCGGTAAAGGTTGTGCGGATCTCCTCGGCCTCACCCCCGCGAAGCACACCGTTGTCAACGAAGATTGCCGTCATCTGCTTCCCTATGGCCTTGTCCATAAGGGCTGCCACAACCGCCGAGTCTACACCGCCGGACATGCCGCAGATGACACGGGCATCACCGACTTGCGCCCTTATGCTCTTTATGGATTCTTCGATGAACCCCTTCATGGTCCAGCCGCCCGAACACCGGGCAATCTTGAAAAGGAAATTTCTCAAGAGCTCTATGCCTTTGGGTGTATGCACCACCTCAGGGTGAAACTGCACACCGTAAATCTTCCGGCTCTCATCCCCCATGGCAGCCACAACGCACGAGCTTGTATTGGCAAGTATGGAATAACCCTTGGGCGGGATTGCTACATGGTCGCCGTGGCTCATCCAGACATCAAGGCTGCTGTCGAGTCCATCGAAGAGCCCGCCTGGTTTGATCACCTCAATTGTGGCAGGACCATATTCTCGGGCTATCCCGCGTTCGAGTTTTCCGCCAAGGATAACCGAAAGGAGCTGCAGTCCGTAGCAGATGCCGAGCACAGGGATACCGAGATTGAAGATTTCGGCATCAATCTCAGGATGATCCTTGTCGAGTACCGAGGCAGGACCGCCGGAAAGGACCACTGCCTTGGGCGACAGGGCGCTGAGCTCGACGTGGGAGATGTCATGGGGAAGTATCTCACAGTACACGCCGCACTCCCTGATACGTCGTGAAATAAGCTGGGCATACTGGGAACCGAAGTCGAGGACCGCTACAAGCTCACGCATTGATCATTACTCCATATAGCCATCAGGAAAGATATTTTCTGTCCAATTCTGCAAAGGGTGGAACTCACTTGTCATGATTTATACCCTGACCATGACCTCTCCGGCGAAGACCGTATCCACAGGGCCCATAAGCCAGACCTGGGAATAATTGTTGCCCAGTTCGGCAAAGTCGATCTTCAGCTGGCCGCCTTTCATATCCACGAACACCGGTGTGCTTGCGACCTTTCCCAGGTTCTTCGAGATAATGGCGGATGCCACGGCTCCCGTGCCGCATGCAAGGGTCTCATCCTCCACCCCGCGCTCGTAGGTGCGTACACGGATACGGTTGCCTTCAAGCACCTGCACGAAATCGGCATTGGTCCCAGCCGGACTGAAGCGGCTGTGAAATCTGACGGCCCGGCCGAGCTCTGCTACCGGGACAGTATCTACGGATTCGAAAAAGATAATAGCATGGGGAACACCCGTGTTGATGAAGTGCGCTGTAAGGGGTTTGGCCAGGACATCAATTGCGATGTCGGTTTCCAGTCCGAAAGGCGCTGTCATCTCGATGGCAATGTTTTCTCCATCAATCCTGGCGCCTATGGTGCCTGCAAGTGTCTTGAAACGCATGGGAGTTTTTGCGATGCCCTGCTGATGGGCAAAAAGGGCTGCACACCGAGCGCCGTTGCCACACATCTCGGCCTCGCTTCCGTCGGCATTGAAGATCCGGAAGGTGAAATCGGTATCCGTATCTTCACCCAGCACGATGACACCATCTGCGCCTATGCCGGTCTTCAAGGTGCAGGCGCTGATTGCAAAGGCCTGCCAGTCAAGATGAACAGGGTTTTTTACATTGTTCACCATGATAAAGTCATTTCCTGCCCCTGCCATCTTGGTGAAGGGAACCCTTATCTCACCGGCTGTTGACCCCATGACCTCTTGTTCCCCCTGGTAGTAAAAAAATTGTATTTTTTATGTGATATTCAAGGTATTGTTGACTTAACAGAGTAAGGGGTATGCGTCAAGAATGGAAGCAGTGTGTCTTATGGCTGAATCATTCATTAACAAGCATAAATAATGTTGGTGTCCCTATTGTTCTCACCAGTAATAGCTACTATATACAATAAAGAACATATCGTCTTCACATGAGTTAATTTGTATATATGCATGGGGACATAAAACATGAATGATGAGAATCTGCACAGAGAAGATCTCCTAAAGGCCCTGGCCGAAGCCCGTCAGACAATCGCCGAACTGAGTAACATGGCAGCCGAGCAGAAGAAGGTTGAGGAATCCCTGCGTGAGGGTGCAGAAAAATACCGCATGCATTTCTCTCTGGCAAACGATGTCATGTTCACTTACGATAACCAGTTCAGGGTTCTCAGTGTCTCTCCCAACGTAGAAAGGGTGCTGGGGTACAAACCTGAGGAGCTGATCGGCGGGACCTTTCAGGGTCTTCATGTTCTGCACCCGGATTATATGGAACTGGCGTTCAGTAACGCACTGAAGGTTCTCTCAGGAAATACTGTATATTCTTCAATTTATGAGTTTATCACGAAAGACGGGTCAAGAAAATTCGGAGAGGTCAGCGGTGTCCCTGTTTTCCGTGATGACAAGGTCGTAGAGGTGATTACCGTGGCCAGGGATATTACCAAACGCATGGATATGGAAAAATCCCTGCAGGAAAGCGAGGAAAGATACCGGAACACCCTGCAGAGCATGCCGGATGCGGTGAGCATTATCCGGGTTCAGGACTTGGAATATCTCTACACTAATGACGCATTCAGCAAGATAACCGGGTACTCCCCTGATGAGACCATTGGGAAAACGCCTTCTGACCTGAATCTGCCCGTGAGTTCAGATGTTATTGATCAATGCATTGAGATCATAAAAGACAGCAGATCAACTGACAGCCTTGAGCAACAGTGCCGTAAGAAGGATGGAACCATTATCGACACCCTTATTTCTGCCAGACCGATTCACTACAGCGGAGATAACGCCATGATCATGGTTATGGCAGATATAACTGCTCTTAAACAGATGGAAGAAGAGAAGAAGAGGTTGGAGATACAGTCACAGAAAATGGATTCCATTGCTACATTAGCAAGTGGCATTGCCCATGATTTTAATAATCTCCTTACAACCATCATCGGATTCACAAAGATGACAATGAAAGATATCGTGGGACATTCCAAGGGCGAGATAGACTTAAGCGTAGTCCGCAGCGATCTGGGTGAAGTGCGTAATGCAGCCTTACGGGCAAGAGACCTTGTGAATCATATTCTGGCATTCAGCCGGCATACCGAGAAGGAATATGAGCCACATGGACCTTGGTTCGACAGTACAAGATTCGCTCAAAGCATTGAGCCCGACATTTCCTGCAAACATCAGGATTCGAGAAGACATTGCAGATTCAAAGATGATCCTGGGTGATCCTGTTCAGATTCATCAGGTAATGATGAACCTTTGTACCAATGCCGCCTATGCCATGGATAAAGCTGGAGGTGAGCTCGATGTGAGCATTGCAAGGATTGCAGTAGGTCAAGACGCTGCAACCCTTAACCTGGATGTGCCTTCAGGGCCATATGTAAGGTTGACCGTCAGGGATACCGGCCATGGTATGACAAATAAGGTTATGGTGCGGATCTTTGATCCCTATTTTACCACCAAATTCAATGGAAGAGGTACCGGCCTCGGATTATCGGTTGTTCACGGTATTGTGAAAAGTCATGGAGGCACAATCGTCTGTAAGAGTGCCCCGGGGAAAGGAACCACCTTTGATATTTACCTTCCCGAGTTTGAATTGAAAAAGCAGCAGGATGGAAAAATCATCAATACATCCAGTTCAAGCGAGAACAAGAGAATCCTCAATCTTGATGATGAACTATCTGCCAATGAGATGGTGAACAAGACAAAAGACAATAAACGGATATTCATCGATCCCAAAAACAAACAGACATAATTACATTACATCGTTGAACTCATCCCTGTATCTGGCCACTCCGGCAATACCTTATAATAAGACAGGATTCATGTTAATGATCATAAAAACCTCATCTGGTACGCCATCTTGCCGGCCTGATAATCCATGCCATAAGGCAGGCTCAAAACCAAATCGAGGATAGTATTTCAATTTCTTAAAGTACAAAAATGAGCAAACTCAGGTATAATGAAACAATAATGTTGAAATAGATCAAGAGATAAGTGAAATTAATTTAATAAAAACAATGCAGTATTGGATTGAGGATTTGGCATCGTCCTTGCTCAAAGAAGAAGCGGGACGAAATGAAAGGAGGATTTCACAAAGACCGGATCAGACGACAGGCAAGGGTGACAGGGCAGTTCCATAAACTATTTTACCGCTGCTGTTTTGAACTGATAACATAAGGACGCCCCCAATGCTTTCCCTCAGAAGAAAATTTACTCCGGATTTGCATTGAATAGGTATCCTGGCTGATTTAATATATTTGTAAGTAATTCAAGGAGAGAACACAAATAACAATTCCAGATTTAGTGCCCGAGTTCATTTTACAGAACTATTATACTAAATGGAGGAGCAATGAAGGTTATAAATCCAATTACAGCTTCAGAGAGAAATTATTTCATTGAGAAAGAAAAAGAAGTACAGATATCGAAGTATTACGGGGAGGACATTTTCAGCGCCAAGGTAATGCAGCAGAAGCTTCCCAAAGATGTCTACCTGCGCGTTATCGAAATCATCAATGAAGGGCGGAAGATGGATGCCGAGACCGCAAACTCAGTCGCTCATGCCATAAAAGAATGGGCTATCGACAAGGGGGCCACACATTACTGTCACTGGTTCCAGCCCATGACCGGCTCCACCGCAGAAAAGCACGATGCGTTCATCGAATTCACGGGTTCAGGCAATATTATCGAGAGATTTTCAGGCAAACAGCTCATTCAGGGCGAACCTGATGCATCAAGTTTTCCCAGCGGAGGATTACGGTCCACCTTTGAAGCCCGCGGCTATACTGCATGGGATCCGACAAGCCCCGCCTTTATCATCAGAAACGGACTGGGCACAACCCTGTTCATCCCGACCATATTCATCTCGTACACAGGCGAGGCACTTGACAAAAAGACCCCGCTTCTGCGTTCCATCAGCGCCATAAACAAAAGCGCAATCAACATGATGCGCCTTCTCGGCAACAACGAATCGAAGAAGGTATTCGCTACACTCGGACCCGAACAGGAATATTTCCTCATCGATCAGGATTATTATTACAAGAGGCAGGACCTGGTCTTAAGCGGCCGGAGCCTTTTTGGAGCAACACCGCCCAAAGGCCAGCAGCTGGAAGACCAGTATTTCGGCAGCATCAAGGAAAGGATCCTGTCCTTCATGCACGATGTCGAAGAAGAGCTCTATAAGCTCGGCATACCTGCAAAGACCAGACATAACGAGGTGGCTCCCA
Organism: uncultured delta proteobacterium; assembly: GCA_963785235.1. Taxonomy (GTDB): domain Bacteria; phylum Desulfobacterota; class Desulfomonilia; order UBA1062; family UBA1062; genus MWEI01. The sequence continues at coordinate 179,574 of CAWAUM010000007.1, forward strand.
GCCAGTTCGAAATCGCCCCCATCTTTGAAGAGGCAAACCTTGCCGCAGACCATAACCAGCTCGTCATGGAAACCATGAAGCGGGTTGCCACGACCCACAAGCTCAGGCTGCTGCTCCATGAAAAGCCATTTGCCGGGATCAACGGCTCGGGAAAGCATGTAAACTGGTCTCTTTCGGACGACCTGGGCAACAACATGCTCAATCCGGGCAAGACCCCTCATGACAATATACAATTCCTCGTGTTCCTCATGGCCACTATCAAGGCCGTTAATACCCATGCAGATCTGCTCAGGGCATCCGTGGCATCGGCCGGCAATGATCACAGGCTTGGTGCCAATGAAGCTCCTCCGGCAATCATTTCCATATTCCTTGGCGAGCAGCTTACCAAGATCCTGGACAACATCGAGAAGGGCAAGATCACAAAGGCTACCGACGAAGCGATCATAGACCTCGGGGTCTCGAAGCTGCCGGTCCTCAGCAAGGACAGTACGGATCGGAACAGGACATCGCCCTTCGCATTCACCGGCAACAAATTTGAATTCCGGGCCGTAGGCTCTTCGCAGTCCATTTCTTTCCCGGCGACAATTCTCAATACCATAGTTGCCGAGAGTCTTGATATTCTGGCCAAAAAAATCAAGGCAAAGGGCGGAAAGGTGAACCAGGCAGCACTGGACGTAATCAAAGAAGAAGTGAAAGCCAATAAGGCAGTGCTGTTCATGGGTGATAATTACACCAAGGAATGGGAAGACGAAGCAGCAAAGAGAGGACTGCCGAACAAGAAGACAAGCTGCGAAGCGCTGAAGGACATCAAAACCGACAAGGCCGTCAAGCTCTTTGAAAAGTATGGCGTGCTCTCCCCTGTAGAGCTGAAATCACGCTACCATGTCCGTCTTGAGAGATACATCAAGGAGATCGACATCGAGGCAGTTACGCTCTTCAACATGGTACAGAACCAGATTATTCCGGCTGCTGTAACCTATCAGAAGAACATCGCCAACTTCTGTCAGATCAGCAATTGATGTCATCGGAGAGGGCAAAGAGCTTAAGCCGCAGAAAGAGCTTGTCAAGACGGTAAGCGACCTGATCAGCGATACACAGAATCTGGTCAATGAACTCAAGGGCAAGATTGACAAGGCAAATTCCATCGCATCAGAAGAAAAAAAGGCAGTTTATTTCTGCGATGAGATTAAAATGACCATGGCTGACATCAGGGACAAGGTAGATACCCTTGAGCATTACGTGGACAATGAGCTGTGGCCGGTGCCCAAGTATTGGGAGATGCTCTTTATCAGCTAGAAGATTCTGCAGAATTGAATAGGTAAAGATCAATAAGGGTACCATCAAAACAAAAGGCGGCTATTAAGATTGCCGCCTTTTGTTTTTCACTTCATTATCGGTTTTTCAAATATTGTTTCAAGTCTCGGTAGTAATTCTCATGAGGCCCGATTATTACATTTTCTTGTGTATTAGTAATACAATCTGAAGATAGTAGATTTCATTCTATAGATGATGAGGACCACCATAAGCATTTTCAAAATGGTGTCCCCAGACTTCCCAAGTCCGATGGCATCATGCTAAAATCATCCATTACTCCGTGGCTCTGACCATCAATCTCGATCTCTGCGGGAAGTCAGTATCCATCAGTTCTGATAATTTTCAGATTAATTTTTAGTGATTGGCCGACGCCATGCATCAGCGGCGGCTTTAGCCGTCCGGCGGATGCGATTGGCAGGTTTATGGCTTACTATTGATGAATCTTTTCAAAAGGATATCTTCAACATTCTGCCGTGAATCTAACACAGATAAAATATAAACACTTTTTTTCGATATCCTATAGATAACTCTCCAGGGAGAAATGATTAATTCGCGATATTGCATGATTCCTTGCTCTAGAAGTTCAGGAACTATACGACCTCTGTCTGGATATGCATATAGGCTTGATGTGCGTTCTTTAAATTCCTTGAACTTTTCAAAGGCAATAGAGGGCCTTTCTATGGCGATGTATTCTATGATGCTTATGAGATCTTTCTCTGATGTCTCAGGCCATCTGACATCATATATTTTTTTCATTTCCTTTTTTCTCTCAGAATAGTCTCTATATTTGAAAAAACTTCCTCTTGAGATTTTGACTTTCCATTCTTAATATCCTCTTCGCCTTGGGAGATCAGCTTTAATATGCCGATGGCATTTCTCATATTCTCATAACTTTCAGGATCCTGTAACACGGCCTTTGCTTCTCCATTTTGAGTAATGAAAACTGGTCGATGAGTCTCGTTAATTTGCTTGAGCAAATCAGCCGCTCTCGATTTAAGATAGGTAATGGGTCTGATATCTTTTGAAATATTCACATTAGCACCTCCGGTCTATATATGGTACCATAATAAGACCGATTGTCAAGATTTATAGGGGGCCTACTGCCAACGACGGCGATCACCGGCCCGGGGAACGCGGGACCGCGTGGATTGCATGGTTATATGTCGATTATTTCTAGGCCTATAAATTTAACCATAGGATCGAAATCCCGGTCGCAATGCAGTAGGGTAAGCTGATTTTGGATACAGAAAGTTCCTATAATTATATCAATTGATTTCCTAACAGTAACACCCTTCTTCCTCAGATATCTGTAATTAATGGCACTCTGCAAGGATAACGACTGACCGCCCATGGCCATATATGGAATACCTAAAAGGAGATCTTTAGCTGTCTTAAAATCCTTATCACTCTGAAATCCTTGCAGCACTTCTGTTAGAATAAGATCGCCTATGATAATGGGCGTATTTCCAAGCGAGGAATCAAGCCAATCGGTTTGAGATGTTTGAATACCGTTAAAGTAGTCAATCCACACTGAAGAATCTATGAGAATCACTTGTCTAACCTCATCTCATCGAGATTCCCAGACCATTTTAACTTCCCACGAAATAGCTTGATTTCTTTCTGGCGTTTCACTTGAACCAGTAGTCTTAAACCTTCTTCTATAGCATCTTTTTTCGTTTTGAGACCGGATACTTGAAGTGCTGATGCCATCAGCTCATCATCTACAACTACGTTCGTTCTCATCTCCTACCTCCAATGTGTATATGATGGACAAATTATACACACTAACGCGAAAAATTGAAAGATTTATTTCACATATAACGACCGGCATCAGCGGCCCTTGGGGCAGGTTTGCATTATATTCAGCAAAGCCGATCAGCTCCAGAGGTCCGCTGGATTAAATGGTTATGTGCGAAATCTGAGCATTCGATCATCATAGCACAACTAAGCGATGGCAGTAGCTTCCAGTTCAACAAGCACCTCTGGAAATGCAAGACGGGTTATGCCAAGAAGCGTTTCCGCTGGCTTCACTCCCGCAGCACCGAGGCGTTTTCCCAGCACATCGAAATTCTGAACCAAGGAATCAACATCCACAGTGTATATGGTCAGGCGCACAATATTGGCAAGAGTCATACCGGCTTCTTTCAGCACACACTCAAGGTTGTCCAATGCCAATGCAGTCTGAGCACGAATATCACCGGCATGTTGCGGGATACCATCCGCATTGACTGCTGTCTGACCGGAACAGAAAAGAATTCGGGGTTGCCCGTCGATGAGTTCTCCTTGGCTGAATCCATAATGAAGCGACCAAGGCCAGGGGTTTATCGATGTTCGTTTCATTGTCGTCTCCTTTTATTGTTGTCTTGGCACATAACGTTTAGCATCACGGTCGGCGCGGTTAGCGACGTACCGTGGATGCTTTTGTTGGAATCTTTCTCTTTTGTATTTCGAACCACCGCCAGAAACCAAGAGACTCCAGAAGCAGTCGTCGAGCAACGTGCTGAACATTTATGACATCATATCCTGTTAACACTCTCGTAATATCTTTTACGTTGTGAGCCGCAACACAGTCGCGAAGCCAATCCGAATATGCTATTGCATCAACTACATCTATATCACAATCCCGTACGGGACCTCGTGACCAAGAGCACTTTCGTAAATAGGGGACACCTCTCCGTCTCTCGAGCTTTCGCATGGGGCCACGAACTGTCCAAAGGATGGGTTCGTCCAAATTAACTTTCGCTTTTTGCAATCGGTCCTCTAGGTTCTGTTTTACGGAAGGATTCCATTCCCCGTTTATTCGGCTTGGCTTTTTCGCAGAAGCACGCACCTCAAGCCCGATCTCTTCAATCACAGAGTATGCTGATAGGATTGCATGACAGAAAATAATGTGATCGCTGGGGAAGAATGAGACGCCCAAATGTGGAGAACTGAAGGGTTCTAGATCAACATGATGTTGAGAATACAGACCTATGCTGAAGTTGTACTTCATTATTCCGTATGCCCACTTTCGATTCCGCGAAGCCTTGGCTGCAATTGCACATGCAATCGGGATACTGCTCCTACTAACACAACCTGGCAAAGAAATCTCTCGTTCACGATCAGGATCACCAAGTAAGGCTGATTTGAGTTCGTTCATGTTGTAAGCAATAAGTTGGGTTTCCGCGTCAAAGACAGGGGGATAACCACCGAACAGATAAAGCGATGCTGAAATCAAGTCTAAGCACGCTGGGCAATCGATTGAGAGGTTGTATGAATGATGATCTCATGAGAGTTACTGCATCGCCGATTCCTCTTTGACGATAAAGAGGCTTTCCAACCCGCTCCGTTACCGGTACTTTGGTTGTTCTGGCTCACGTAACCAAGCAAGAAGTCCTGTATGATATCGTTCCATTCTTTCTGATTCCAACGATGGCATCAGCCGCGCGCGTAAGCGCGTCGGCCTGGATGCACTTGTTGTGCCTGTATCTATTTACTTCTTGTAAGTTTGATAGGCGTTAATTTCATACGACAGGGCATAGCAGCCAAAGATTCTATGTCTATTCTATAGTCCAATAGCTGCAGTGCCTCTGCACCCGCAGCAATTAAAGTTTCATCTGCCTCTAGAGGTGAAATTTGGTACATGCCAGCAATTTCGTTACAAACAAAATTGTGATATCTTGCTAACCATTCATATTTTGCTCTAACTGATGGGTTTCCTCTGTATTCTTTAAGACCATTAATAATATGTTCTTGGTGTCCCTTTATTATTTCAAAAATTATCCCCTCATCTGGAAACACGCTAAATGCTTCTCCTAGATAGTTGAGAAATATTGATCCATCTGCATCTTCCAAAAGATCTTCATAATGAGGAGTATTACTTATGTCTTCACCATAGAAACCCATTTGATGACGGACTAATTCTATTACAGAAGGTGTTAGAGTTATTCTTGGAGGTCCACCCCCTTTATCTTGAGCGACAGCTTCTAATAACGCATCACCGAAGACGATATCATCATCCATGTAATGATTTCCTAATGCAACCCCACCCCTAAGAAAAAAATCCTTCCATCGCAAGTCCAACTTGAAACTCAGAAAAAAAGCTTAAAATATCACCAAACTCTGGTTCCCCATAGTCATACGCAGCTCGATCCAAAGGATATCCAACGACAATATTGTCAGTGAATACCTTTACAGCATAGAATGAATGCTCTCCCAGTCCTTTGGAATGTTCCCGAATACGGTTGTATGCATTGGTCAAGGCGGCATATAATTTATTAAGAAACAATAACCCATTTCCAGATCTAATAGCTTCTTGACTAAGTTGAGAATAACCTAAAATATCTGCATAGCAGACAAAAGATGGAAGCATTTTAAGATCACCAGAACTTTTATAGGGATTGTTCATCAATTCTCCTGGTTATGCACAACCAATTACTATACTGCGCTTTTGCAGCATATCCCCATTGTTATTCGTAGCACAATTGCAGTATATCCAGATATTGAGTGCAAGGCATTGTGATGTTATGAATATATAAATAACCTATATACAATTCTCACTTATTGCAGAATAGCCGTTCGCCAGAATTGGCTGATATCACACACTCCGTTCCATAAGGGTGGACATGTGGATTCCTGGCCCTATTCTCAATACACTCATTCGAGCTGTCATTGCATTTCATGGTGTGTACTTATAATGCAATTATAAACCGGAAAGATAAAAGTTGTCAAAGGTTGTGATGGGTTGGGCAGGTTCAGGCGATGAATGCAACCCTGAGATCCATTATGCAACATGCATTCACAAAGGGAAGGGATAGGTCCTGCCTCTACGATCATGGTGGGCTGCGTCCCGCCCAACCTGCAAGGCTCATCGAATCTGCGGGAAAAACAAACATCAAATCTCAAGGCCGCATTGTTGATGCCGACTATATTCTATGGTAGAATGAATTCAGGAGACATTTATGAAATGTACATACATGGATGAGCAGTGTTACGAGTTTCACGAGAAAGACATCACTGAAAAGTGTTTCCTGTGCAGCCAGAATTGTGAAAAGCTTTTTATTGTCAGGCAGATCTCCAGCATGAAGATGGTGCATATGTGCGGGGAATGCATGGTCAATAACCTGGAAGAATACATGCTGGACAATACCAGGCCGTGGGAAGGCATAAAGGGAAAGAGCGATTAGGCTTTTTAAAGCTCGTACAGCCTTGGAAACCTCAGACTAAAAGCAGTTCCGGCACCTTCTTGTGATGTCACTTCAACCTTTGCGTTGTGGGCGTCCATAATCTTTTTGACGAATGTCAGTCCCAGGCCCGAACCTTTCTGGCGCTCATCCTTGCCTTTCACCCTGAAGAACGGTTCGAAGATGAAGGGCAGCTTGTCGGCGGGAATGCCTGAGCCGGTATCTGCAATCTTCACATAAACATAGTATTCGTCCTGAGTCATGCTTATGCTTATCTTTCCGGCCGGCGGGGTATATTTTGTGGCATTGCCGATTATGTTGGTGAAGACCCTCATGAGGCTCTCCTGGTCACCCATGATCTTGGCCGAGGGATCATTTATGCTTGCCTCAAGGGTGATCTCTCTCCTCTGGCACAAGGGGGTGAGCTCTTCCATGGCCCTGTCCAGGATTTCAATGAGCACAATGGGCGTCTTGGCCTCGGAGAAGGAGCCATCCTCGATCCTGGCAAGATCGAGCCAGTGCTCCACAAGGTCGTGGAGTCCCTGGAGTCTTTTCTCACAGCGGTCGATAATGTCTTTTGCATTCTGCTCAAGGCTGTTCTCGGAAATAACCTTCAGGGTCTCGAAATATTGCATGATGGTTACCAGCGGAGAACGCATCTCGTGGCTGACAAAGGTTATGAAGCTTCTCTCCATGCGTTCCTTTTCTTCCCTGAGCCGGTTAGCCTCGATCTTCAGGAACCTGTGTTCCAGCGCCCTCTTGGTAACCGCCCTGATCTGGTCAGGGGTAAAGGGCTTGGGCAGGTAATCATAGGCGCCTTTTTTCATGGCCTCCACGGCAGAGACGATGGAGGCGTATCCGGTAATCACGATCAATACAATGCCGGGCATTTCTTTGGAGAGCAGCTCAATGATATCCATGCCGGAACAGCTTGGCATCTTCAGGTCAATAAAGGCCAGGTCGGGCTTTTCAGACCTTGCCAGCCTTATGCCGTCAGGCCCGTCCGATGTGGTCATCACCGTATAGCCGGATTTTTCCAGGGCCTGCCTGCAACCGTCAAGGATCGACTCCTCGTCGTCAATGATGAGAATCTTGGCTGAATACTCAGCCTTATCATCCATCAATGTCTTACCTCAGGAGCTGACCCACAAATTTTAACAGTTCATCAGCCTTGATGGGCTTGTGCAGTACGAGGTCCACAGTGGGGAGCTCGTCAGGCGGCTCAAAGGACTGGTAAGGACCCTGCAGGTCAACGGCGCTGAGCATGATAAGGGGAATTTTTTTGCCCGTATCCGAGGTCCTCAGCTTTGATACCACATTGAAACCCTCACTCCAGGTCTCCATCATCATATCGATGATGGCAATGTCAGGATAAAGCGATTTCGCCATGTCCACACCTGCTTTTCCATCTTCGGCCAGAAATACTTCATAGCCCCCTTTCTCGAGGATAAGTTTGGTTGCGAGCAGAAAGTCTTTGTCATCATCAATCAAGAGCACCTTTTTTTTTGCATCCATAGCCTATACCTCCTTCAAGGATTTCTGGAATAAGAAGAGCAAGTAAAGTGCCATGTTTCATCCTATTGAAATTACTTTACTTAATTCATTGAATAAAAAAAATGGGGGTTCCCTTGGGTAAAATCTCCCCAAGGGTGAGGAAGATGTCCCCTAAAAACTAGTCACCATTTTCATCCTTGATACCGGTGATAATGCCGTATGTCTTGATTTTCGTGCGGAGCGTCTTGCGATCGATACCGAGAAACTTTGCCGTGTTGTTCATATGATAATTATAATGCTTCAACGCCTTTTCAATGTGATCCTTTTCAACATCCACAAGGCGCATCTTGCCTGAGAAAGGATCGACCACCGGTGCCTTGGCGTTTCTGTCCTGACCATAATAGAGGATATCCGACAGGCTCACCTCTTCGTGATCACACAGCACGCACAATCGCTCGATGGTATTCTTAAGCTCCCGGATGTTGCCCGGCCATGCATAGGAGTTCAAAGACTTTACCGCATCATTCGAAAAAAAACCGGCTGCGGAGTTGTGCCTTTCCCGGAAAATATCAAGATAGTGCTTGGCAAGCTCGATGATGTCGGAGCGGTGCTCACGAAGGGGCTTGATGTGAATGGGTATAACCGAGATGCGATAGAAGAGATCTTCGCGGAATCGACCCGCATCAACCTCACCTCTCAAGTCTTTGTTCGTGGCGGTTATCAGCCTCACGTCAACCTTTTCAGGTATGGAACTCCCCACCTTCGGTATCTCCTGTTCCTGAATGACGCGGAGCAGCTTTGCCTGGGTGTCGAGGCTGATGTTCGATATCTCATCAAGGAACAGCGTCCCCGTGTCGGCTATCTGGAAACGGCCTTCGCGGGAGTCTGTTGCACCGCTGAATGCCCCGCGTATATGCCCAAAGAGCTCACTTTCCATAAGGTTCTGTACCAGGGATGAACAGTCAACCGGTATGAACGGTTTGTCAAACCGTTTGCTCATGTTGTGAATGGTTCGTGAAACCAGTTCTTTCCCGGTGCCGCTCTCTCCGGTTATGAGAGCGGTGCTGTCGGTCTGGGCGACCCTTTTGATCGTGTCTTTCAGCTCCTTCATGTAATCGCTGCCGCCTATGAGCATGGACAAGGTATCTCCTTTTTCATTGCTCACAACGGGATCAAGGCATTCATGGATTGCATTCCTGAGTTCTTCAGCACCGAAGGGCTTTGTGAGAAAATTCATGGCGCCTGATCGCATGGCCTCAACAGCCAGGGGGATGGTGCCATAGCCTGTAATGATGATGATCTTGGCGGCTATGGTATGATCCTTTTTGAGGGTCTTCAAAACATCGAGGCCATCTATCTTGGGAAGGCGCACATCCAGAAGGATGATATCAAAGCTGTTGTGAAGGGCCAATTGGATGCCGTGTTCAGGATCACCCGTGCTCTCCACCTCATGTCCTATCTTGGCCAGAATCTGCCTGGCATCCGTCCCGTATGGATTCTTCATCGTCGATGATCAGGGTGCGCCTGGTCTTTTTAGCCAATGTTGCATTCCTCCTGTGAGGTATCGGGTTTATCAGAGGTATTGAGAGGAGGAAGGGTAATGGCAAATGTCGTCCCTTTGCCGGGTTCACTCTCCACATCGATAATGCCGTTATGCTTCTGGATGATGCCATAGGTTATGGACAGTCCAAGCCCTGTTCCCTGGCCTGGCTCTTTGGTGGTGAAGAAGGGCTCGAAGATGTGGGGCAGGTAGGCCTTGTCAATGCCCTTTCCCGTATCGGTTATGATGATCTTCACCATGCCTGTACTGGAAAGCCTGCTTGAAACATTGATGGTGCCCTTTCCCTCCATGGCATCCACTGCATTGATGAACAGGTTCAAGAAGACCTCTTCGAGTCTGGACAGATCGCCCATTATGAAAGGGAGTTTGGGTGTAAGATCGGTCGTCACCTCAATGCCATGGAACATGGACTGATCCTTCACCAGATTGAGCGATGTAAGGATAACCTCGTTTATGGAAAGGGACTCCATATCTCCTGACGGTGTCCGGGCGAAATCAAGCAGGTTCTGGACAATCTTCTTGCATCGTTCGGTTTGATAAATGATCTTTTCCATGTTGTTTCTGGAAGAATCGCCTGCCGGCATCTCTTCGAGCACCAGGTTGCTGTACAGGAGTATGCCGCCCAATGGGTTGTTGATCTCATGGGCCACACCGGCAGCCATCTGGCCCAGTGAGGCAAGCCGTTCGGTGCTGGTGATGCGCTGGAAGGCCTTCTGAAGCCGGTCATCCCTGTCCTTCAGCGAGCGCGCCATATTGTTGAAGGCCTCATCGAGCATATCGAAGCCCGATGACCTGCCCGGAGGGAGCTGGTATTCCAGGTTGCCTGAAGAGATGGCATCCGTTGCCTGTTTTAAGATCCTGATCCTGCGGATAATGCCCTGTCCGAGCCTGAACGAGATAAAAAAGGCTATCACCATACCGAGCGAGGTGATACCCAGGAAGAGGAACACGGTCTTCATCCTCATATCACGGTATTTCGCCTCCAGGATGCCGGTGAAGAGCATGCCGATGATGTTGTTATCGATATCCCAGATGGGCGTGTAGGAGCTGATGTACCTCTCATTGATCACCGAGGCCCTGCCGATCCAGTCCTTGCCCTGTCCTATGACCTGGTCATAGACCTCCCTGGATACGATAGTTCCTATGGCCCTGTGGTTTTCCTTGTTCATTACATTTGTAGAGATCCTCACCCCTCCTAAGAAAATCGTGGCATACCCCATATCCCGGCCCTTGTACCGCTCGTCACGGTACACGGTCTCCTTGATGGTATCCACTATGCTGTAATCACAGTTCAACAATACCCCGCCGACAAGTGCGCCAAGCAGGTTCCGGTTCTTGTCTACAATGGGGTAGGCCGACCTGAGGACCATGCCCTGGGTAAGGAGTTTTTCCTTGATGTCGGCCGAGTCTTCCATCTTCACAATGGGTATCTTTATCCGCTGCGCCAGATTGGGGTTCTGTGCCACAATAACATCATAAGGCATGATTATGGCCGAAGACGCCGGTTTCTTCTCTTTGAGACAAGCCCTCACCACTGAATCCCAGAGTATTACATCTCCCTTTGCGTTGGGATTTGCCGCACGGTAGATAACCTTGCCGTTGGTGTCCACCAGGGTGAGCATGTCAAGTGCCATGTGCCCCGGGGGCTGATATGTACCGCTCCTGATGAGAACGCGCAGGTCTTCCAGAGGCTCGAGGTTGCCGGATAAGATAGCCAAGTGGATGGGGGAACGAAGTGCGATGAACTGAAGCTGGTATTCGAGCCTCTCCAGGTTGTGGCGGTAGACAAGCTTGGCAGTGTTGATGTCCTGCTGCACCTTGCGCTGCACCTCGTCAAGGGCGGTCTTGTTTATCAGCTGTATCCCCACCACCGAAGCAATAGCCCCTGTGAGGCATGTGGCGATCAGAAATCCTATGACGAGGCGGCTTTGTAGTTTCATCTAAGGTCGTTAAGAGAACTCATCCTCCTCTATCGAAATGTATGCTGCCATGGAATGTTATTATAATAGCACTACGATCACGTCCGATCAACGGATGAGAAGAGGACTCCTTTCCTTGAGAACTAAAAAAGGCAGCGGCTGTGGCTGATCAGGAGGCCTTTCCTTCGTTCAGGAGCTTGTTTACACGGGAAAGGAGAACGGATACCGTAACCGGCTTTGAAATGTAATCATCCGCCTGCAGGTATTCGCCATCCGTTTCGGGTGAGAATTTGAAGCCTGTCTTCTCGGTAACGGCCGTGACCATGATGATGGGGATCATGGAGCAGACCTGATCATTCTTGAGATCAGCACACAGGTCAAACCCATCGGTATGTTTTTCCATCATCACATCAAGGATAATCAGGTCCGGCGGGTCTTTCTCGACCGAAGCCCTTCCGTCTGAGATATTCAAGGCGTGTATCACGGCGTATCCATGGTTTTCCAGTACGATCTTCAGGGCGTCGCCATAATCCTTGTCGTCATCTATGATGAGTATTTTCTTGTTTTTCGCCTCGGGCATGTATATACCTCCTTGCAATCAATAGATATGTTCCACAATGGCCTTTGTTACCTCAAGGGTGCCGATGTGGACAGGGCAGTAATCGGAACAGCGACCGCAGCCCACACATCCGCACAGTGCTTCCTGATTGTCGGTTTTGTTATAATAAAGGAGCTTATGCTCGTGTCTTCTCTTGAGCCGTAGCGCCTGGGTCGACCGGGGATTATGGCCGGATGCCTCGCGGGTGAATCCGCCATAAAGACAGGTATCCCAGGTGCGTATCCTCTCCCCAGTTTCGGTGTCGGCCGAACGGTCGGCGACATTGAAGCAGGTGCATGAGGGGCACACGTACACGCAGCCGCCGCAGGCAATGCACTTCTTTCCCAGTTCCTCCCATATACCCTCATTCGGAAGTGTACTCTTCATGAGTTCCATTGCCTCGGGAACCTCAGGTACAAGGGGTATGGAGTTGAGTGCCATATGCTTGACCCGGTGGAGACGCTCTTCATCTTCAGGCCCTTCGAAATCCACAAAGGGTTTCGTTGAAATAAGGGCTTTACCGGTCTCGGAGCCGGCCTCCACGAGAAAGTCGTTCCCTATGTCAAAGAGCTGGATATCAAAACCCTGTTTGGCATAAGGACCGCTATGGGTTGTGGTGCAGAAGCACGTCTCGTTCTGGGGCCAGCTGCAGGCATGAACCACAATGACGGTGTTATCCGTATGTGCCTTGAAATAATCATCGTTTAAATCCCTGCTGAAAAAGCTCCTTGCCTGGAGTATGCCCGTCATATCACACGCCCTGATACCGAAAAGGAGCACGCGATTTTTTGAGAGCACCGGGGTGAATTCCCCGCCTTCCACCTTAAAGATGGTCTCACTTTGGGGCAGGAATGAAGATTTCATGGGCATGGGGGGTTTGCGGTATTCCAGCGTGAAGGTATCCGGGTCAAAGGTGTCGAAGACACAGTCACCCTGTTCTTTGAGGGTAGGGCTCAAGATGGAATACGAGCTTGACCACGTGCGCAGGACATGGACGACATCTTTTTTAGCGATAATCTTCATGAGCACCTCCTGATCTTGACCGAGCACCCTTTCAGCTCGGGGATCTCCGAAACAGGGTCAAAGGCGGAGTTCGTGAGCTTATTAACCGGGGCCTCCCAGAAGTGGAATGTGGTGAAGAGGACCCTCTTGGGCACTTTTGAAGTAATCTCCGCCTTGAGCTGGAGGGCACCCCTGCGGGATTCCACCTCAACCATGTCTTTGTTTCTTATACCGAGCTTCTTGGCGTCTTCGGGATTGATCTCCAGCAGGGCCTCCGGGGCCTCACGTTCCAGTATGTCGCTGCGCCTTGACATGGTGCCTGTGTGGAACTGGTAATAGACCCGGCCGGTAATGAGGGTGAAATCATACTCCTCGTCCGTCATTTCTGCTGCGGGTTTATACTCGCACGGCAGGAACGATCCCTTTCCCTTGGTGAACTGGTCTTTGTGGAGGAAGACCGTGCCCGGGTGATCTTCATTGGGGCAAGGCCACTGAAGGCCATATCCCTTTGCCAGACGGGAATAGGTGATACCTGCATACGATGGGGTCAGCCTGTTGATCTCAGCCATGATGTCGGCAGGTGAGCTGTAATCGGATTTCAGGCCGCACCTCTTCGAGAGCTCAGAGATGATTTCCCAGTCCGCGCGTGCCTGCCCGGGAGGTGATACGGCCTTGCGGGAGAGCTGGACCCTTCTCTCCGTGTTGCTGTAGGTGCCTTCCTTTTCTGCAAAGGCTGCGGCCGGCAGCACTACGTCGGCAAGGGCTGCTGTTTCCGTGAGGAAGATATCCTGTACGACCAGGAAATCCAGGTTGGAGAGTGAATGCTCGATATGGGTTGTATCCGGGTCGGAGAGCAGCGGGTTTTCCCCCATGACGTACAGCGCCTTCAGGCCGCCTTTGTGGGCGGCTTCCATCATGCCGGTGATGGTAAGGCCGGGTTTTGTGTCAAGACCTTGCACACCCCAGGCATCCTCAAACTTTTTTACCGTGGCCGGATCATTCACCCGCTGATACCCTGAAAATACCCCGGGGAGGCCGCCCATGTCGCAGGCCCCCTGCACGTTGTTCTGGCCCCTGAGAGGATTTACCCCGTTGGCATGCCTGCCCACGTGTCCGGTGAGCATGGAGAGGTTGGCCAGGGTCTTCACATTGTCGGTTCCGGTGATGTGCTGGGTTATACCCATGGCATAGACGATCATGGCCTTGTCCGCCTGGGCGTACATGACTGCTGCGCGATAGAGATCTGCCGAGCGTATGCCGGTGATCTGCTCCACCACCTTCGGGGTATACCTGCTCACCAGGGACTTCAATGCATCGAAGCCCTCGGTCCTTGTCTCGACGAACTGCTTGTCATGGAGGTCTTCTGAGATGATGATGTTCATAAGACCATTGTATAGCGCTACATCGGTACCGAAGTTCTGCTTCAGATGGAGCTTGGCATAGAAAGACAGCGGTATCTCCCTCGGGTCTATGAGGAGGATCTTGGCGCCTTTTTCCACCACTGCGTTTATTATCCGGATTCCGATGAGCGGATGCTGTTCCGTGGTATTTGATCCGGTTACCAAGAAGAGGTCGGCATCTTCGAACTCGGCTATGGAGTTCGTCATGGCGCCTGATCCGAATGTTGCGGCCAGACCGGCCACAGTGGCGCTGTGTCAAAGCCGGGCACAGTGGTCGACATTGTTCGTCTTGAATCCTGCGCGGACCATCTTCATGAAGAGGTAGTTCTCTTCATTGGTCACCTTGGCAGAGGAGAGGAAGCCCAACGAGTTCGGGCCGGACTTGTCACTGATATCGGTAAGTCTTGAATACACAAGATCAAGGGCCTCTTTCCAGGTGCTTTCAACAAGTTCGCCGTCCTTCCTGACCAGAGGCGTTTTCAACCTCGCAGGAGAGCCGATGAACTCGAAGGAGTTCCATCCCTTGGCGCAGAGCATTCCTTTATTCACCGGATTACCCGGATTGGGCTCTACGCCGACAACCTTAACTCCATCCGTTACGAGATAGAAATTGCATCCGCACCCGCAGAACGGGCATATGGTAGGGATTTTTGCCATGGCTATATGGCCTCCTTTATGTGCTCGACCTCGGTAAGGTTGAAGACCGGGCCATCGGTGCAGCAGTACATGTTTCCAATGGCGCAGTGCCCGCATTTACCGACACCGCATTTCATCATGCGCTCCAGCGACATGTAGATATGTTCTTTGGAAAAACCGAGCCTTATGAGTTTTTCCACCACGAAGCGGTACATGACCGGAGGGCCGCACAAGACGGCATAGGTATCTTCAGGAGACAGCGCCGTGCGGTCAAACAGCCCCGTCACCACACCCACATACTGTTTCCAGATGCCCTCTTCGTCGCGGTCCACGCTGTAGAGGTACTTGATGTCTTCCCTGTCGAAAAAGCTCAAGAGCTCATACTTGAAGAGCACATTTTCCGGGCTGTTGGTCCCGTACATGAGGATGAGATCGCCGAACTCGCTCCGTCTGTCCAGGACATACAGCAGCAGGGAACGCAAAGGGGCAAGCCCCAGGCCACCGGCAACGAGGAGAAGATTGTGCCCTTTTAACGTTTCTACCGGAAAGCCTCTGCCATAGGGACCACGTATGTGCAGCTTTGATCCCTTGCCCATCTCAAACAGGGCATCTGTCAGCTTTCCTGAGCGCCGCACACAGATCTCCAGCGTGTCACACCGGGTGGGGGGGGACGATATGCTGATGGGTGCCTCTCCCTTGCCGAAGATGGAGACTTCAATGAACTGGCCCGGTTGATGACCGAACTCATCCCAGGTGCAGCCGTTGTCCAGCTTGAGCTGAAAAAGCCGGTGATCGGTTATCTGTGGCAATGTCCTTGCAATGGTCACGGGTCGCAGTTCATACATGTTCTGCGAGTGATCGCCCATATGGACCTCCTCAAGTCTAGGGTGGGCTGAAAAATCAGCTGGCATTCTTAAGGCAATTTCAATACCATCTGTTTAACTATTTGTAATTGTGGATAAAATGGTGTTGACCAATGAGATAATCACGAAGAGGTGGGGTATCTTTCCCCAGGGGTGGGGAGGAATTACCCTGATTGGCAGGGGTATTGATGAAGGGGGGGATTGTAAAAGACCGAGATTGTAATTTTTGTGAGATTCAGATGGCCTTAAGCATGAAAATCATAATGGCCATGAAATTATTTTTTAAAACCAGGTCCGTTCAAATCAGTCATCTTGCAGCCTTAGGAGAATGCTAATTTTCCCGATCCTTAAAGGCTGCAAGATGACTGATTTGAACGGATCAATTTTTATATATCTAAATACAATATCCGGGATAAGGTCTCTTCATTCTACCCACTCGCCCAACCCGTCATCTTCTTTTTTGGGCGCTCCGGTCTTCACCGGGATGATCTTTCTGTATACTTCTTTCGGGGATCTTTTTTTGTCCGCAACCGTTAAAAGCCGATCGATGGTAATACCGAAAAGTTTTTCATTTTCTTCAAGATACGGCTCGATCAGATTCCAGTCCGCCTCGGTAATTTCTACAAACTCTCCGCCGTTGAGCTGCTCGTCCACGAGTTTTTTGTTGCGGATCCCGCACATAAATCGCGCCGCCGGAGGCAAGGGAAAATATATTGGATACCGGGATAGGGCGAGTCATATTCCCGGATCGAACCGTCATTATCATCGAAACCGATGCCGTTGAGGACAACAAAGCCGCCGCCTTTGAGCGGATCACCGGCCATGAACGATTCGGCAAGATAGTCCAGAGCGGTGCCATTGATGACGACCCGCGGCTTGCCCACGGCATTGATCAAAGGCCGTCCCGCCGCGTTTCCCATGATATAGGCCGTGCCGCCTTTGGCGCCGTACATGAATGTCTGGCCGACATCGCCATAACACCACGAGTTTGCCTTCTTTCATAATCTGGCAAAGCTGATCCTGGGCATTGCCGTGAACATAAATCTCCATGCCGTCAATGCCCGAGGCGAGATAATCGCCTGAGGCGCCGTAGACATCAATCCGTACATCCTTTGTTGCCGGACCGAATCCGCAGCCGGTAAACCGCTGGCCGCGGTATTTGTAGACAATGAACCGTTTCCAGCCAAGCTTGAAGGCGGCTTACGATCATCACCGCATCGCAATTATCGCCTTCCGGCTCAAAATGTTCGGCATCAATGATCAGGGTTTTTTCATTCTTCTTCGGTGCGCGCAGTTGATCGCGGCGTAGCAAAATCAATCCGGCAGAACCGGGAATTTGATCATTTCCGATAATCAGTGGTGTGTGTCGCAAAAATTTCATCCAGGTTGATTTTCAGAACATGCTGCACGGAACTTCTTTTTATCGTGCCGGTATTGAATCTCCGGTCATTTAAAAGAGTCAGGGCATCGATGGCCGTATGCTTGAAGTCATCATTTTTCAGGGCATAATCTTTGATGGTTTCAATGCAAACCTGAGACTGTTCGGCATTAAATCCGCACGATGTTGTCCTTGACATAGGTAAATAATTTATCGGCCGCGGCTGCAGTATCATTTTCGGCAAACAAAGCGTCAAGCTTTTCTTCTATCGGTTTGCATTCATCCGTAACCGTTATCTTTTTCGAGACATCACAGGTTACCTTGTCTTTGGGGGTTTCAATCACCTTGCCGAATTTGTCGGTACAAATAAGTTTCATGTTTCCCAACCGTCTGCGGTATCTTTCAGGCTGAAAATAAAGGAGCCGCCATCGGTATAGCTGCCGCCGCGGGCATTCCAGTATTTATCGGCAATGGGCCCGAAACGCGGATCTTCCCTTTCCAGAGAAATCAGCGTCGCATCAATGGCCTGCTTTTCCGAACAGATCAGACCGATCTGGACTTCGCCTTCCTGCAGGGCAAAAACCTGGGGGCGCAGCATGGCGGTATCGGTAATGCCGATCAGCTGGAATTGATCATTTTTAACGTCATTTCTCGCAATGATAAAGAACCACGGTCCATCGGGTGATGCATTGACATGATGGGTCTGAATGGCTTTATACAGCTCCTGCTTATCGGCAGGCAGCATATCAAAGTCCATTTCCGAAGTCGGCGCCATGGCCTCAATCAGGTATTCCAGCGGATATTTATAGACCCTGCTCCACAAATCCAGCAGCAGCGCCGCTTCTTCCGTATCGGTCAGAAACAGGGGGTAATAGTTGCGCTGTTTGAGATATTCATTGACCGACTGATAATTGGCAAAGTCACCGTTATGCACCAGCGCTTCATTGAGCGCGCTAAACGGATGGCAGCCGCCCGGATGCCAGACACGGCCGCGGGTCGGATAGCGCTGGTGGGCCAGCCAGGCATGCGCCTTGAAGTCATCCAGTTTATAGTATCTGACGACATTTTCCGCATATCCCACGATTTTCAGGATCATCATGTTCCTGCCGTGCGACATGACAAAAGCCTTTTTCTCGCCAAGAGACGCGTAATATTGCGTGTTGATCTTAAAGCTGTTCTGATAGACAAACTCATCCTCGGCATCGCGCCTGTCCATGGATGAAAATTTGTTATCCGCAATGAATTTATCCAGGACATCATCCTTGACGCGCACAAAATAACGCATGATATCCGGAGGCCGGACATCCAGACCGATACTGCGATGATCATCAATGGTGGCGCAGCTTTTCCGATTTATCGATTTTAAAATAAGGTTTGATGAATGTGTTCTTCGATTTCAGTACGAAACGCTGCCATCCAGAAGAGCAATGTGCAGCATATAATCATCATCGAAGAACCTGTCTGGATACACCCATCGCTTCGGGAATAAAACCGACAGCGCCGATGCCGCCGCCTTTTCCATTGCCTCTGTTGTGCATCTGCGCGGATGGTTCGAAGATATTTTTTCCCGTCACAGGAATGGAACTGATAAATCCGGTGACACCGCAGCCGCCTTCTTCTTCGGTGTTCAGGGCCAAGGGCGGCACCTGGCTGCAAATTTCAGCGCGTGATAGTAATATTTTTTCAACATTATCCATTATTAGCAAACTCCGCTTTATTTACTGTAATCTATATGCTCCAGCAAATCCGTCCGGCCGACAAGCTCTCTGACGCTCCTCATGCCGAACTTCTGCAGTATTTCCACAAGCTGGACATTCCAGGCATGGTACATGTTTGTCAGGCGCTGCGTCGCCCATTCCTCGTTAAACAGATCGGCCAGTTCCGAATCGGTGGAGGCAATGCCCCGGGCACAGCCGCGTCCTGATTCACAGTTTCCGCAGCGGACACATTCCAGAGAAACCATTTCCGCCGTGCCGATAACCGCGCCGTCCGCGCCCAGGCAAATGGCTTTGGCCAGATCATGGGCGGTCCTGATGCCGCCGGAGGCAATGAGCGTCATCGCATCCCGGGCGCCCTCGTCCTTCAAGAAATTATGAACTTTGGTTATGGCATATTCTATGGGCATGGCGATGTTCTTTTTGGCAATGTCCGGCGCTGCGCCGGTGCCGCCGTATCCGCCGTCGATATGAATGATATGAGCGCCGGCATAGTATGAACCGACGGCAACCATATCCACATCGTTGGGTGTCGAAACCTTAACGGAAACCAGGGCATTGGGATTCATTTCTTTGATCCAGTCAATATGCTTCTTGTGATCTTCGATGGAATACACCGAATGAAACGGAAAAGGTGAAAACAGAGAGGTGCCTTTGACCGCTTCCCGCATCCGGGCAACGCTCTCTGTATTTTTTTCACCCAGAAGATGTCCGCCGAGGCCGGGTTTTGCGCCCTGGGCGTATTTGAATTCCACTATTTTTACCCGCTGGATGGTTTCTTCGCGCACGCCGAACAGACCGGTGGCCACCTGAGTGATCACGTGGTCGTTATAAGGTTGAAGCATTTCCGGGTATCCGCCCTCACCGGTGCAGGTAAAGGTATTCCAGATAGTGGCGTTGTCGCGCCTTGGAAACCATGGTCGGCAGGCTGACCGATCCGAAGGACATGCCGCCGCCATAGACAGGGGTGGAAATGACAACATTGGCGCGGCCGTCATTTCTCCGGTTTAGGGGAATTTCCGTTGATATTTCAAACTTGTCAATTTTGGGCGGATCGGCGGGAAACTTGAACCGCAGCTTGTCAAAGCCGCCGCCGGAATTGCCCGATATTATATTCCAGATCCTTGCGTTCGGGCGGATATCCCGTTTCCGCCATGATCCAGGTTCCGGTAATCATGTCCGCCGTCCAGCGATAATCGCCGAGCGTTTCATACATGGGATTGAGCGAGAGGCTCAAAGCCTTGCGCGGGCATTTGGCCACGCAATAGAAATCGTTGTTCTTGCATTCAAACCCGATGCATTTATAGTCGATCGGCGGGCTCATCTTGTTGTGCCCTTCCAGTCTTTCATGAACTCCGTAGGGGCATGACTTGGCGCAAGTACCGCAGTTGATGCAGGCGTCGGACCGGGTGACTTTATATTTCGGCACCTGATGCTTGAACCGCGAAGGCATTTTTTTAATTTTTACAGTTGATGGTTTCATATGTTTGCTGCTTCTCTTTTTTTAAATAGTTTTCCAAAAGTGTCATTATCGATTTCTTCAAAGAAGATCGCTCTGCCGGTTTCACCGCGCAGACGGCGTGCTTCACGGATACCCATGGCGCCCATGACCTCCAGAAGCTGCGAATGCCAGGCGCCCATGAGGTTAACGATTCTCTGCATTACGGTGCGCACCGGCAATTTTTTCCAGTCCTTCGGGGAAAACCAGTAATTTTTCCGGCTCTTCATACAATCTGGCGCCCAGCGCGATGAGCAGCGGCAAATCAATTGCCGTCAAATCCGCGCCGCAGAGCATGGCCTTGGGCACATGTTCGGCCATGGCGATTCCGCCGGAGAACAATAATGGTGACTTCATCGCGGATTCTGTCTTCCACCAGCTTCAGATGCACGGCCCGGATAATATCCTTGACCAGACGGCGGTTTGTCGATGTCTCGCTGCATCATTCTCCATGCCGCGATAATCGGCCACGACATGGATGATCTCCGCGCCGCTTTGTGCCAGCTTGGAAACAATGGTTTCCACAGTCTTGCGTTGCCGGAACGCGAATGATGGTCAGGGCATTGTTTACTTTTTTTAATTTTATCCTGAAGTGCAGGTAAAGTCATTTAACATTTCATCGTTATAATCAAGCGCTACAATTCTTGCATTTTTGATCAATGCCTGATGTTTATCAATTTCTTTATGAGAAATTAAGGGGATGATGTTTTTCATGATATTTTTCAAGCATCCGAGGTAATACTGATCCGCCGGCAAGACGATAAAGGTGTTGAGTTCCGCGGCCGCTCTGACAAGAGCTGTCTTAACATTCGGGCTCAAATCTGCCTTAGGAAAATCAAAGATGATGGGAATCGGAATATCAATGGTATCATGAATTTTTGACAGTAATTTGCCGTTTTCATCAAATGCCAGATGATTGAGTTTTCTGCCCAGTTCAACGGAGGTGCTGATATATTCCCGTCCATGAATTCCGTCGCGTGTCGGGCGGACGATTTCCGACATGTCGGTCCACATGCTGTCAAAACCCGGTCCGGTAAACGGCCCGCGGTAACCGGCGCCGGTAACCGGAACCTTGCCATCCTCCGCCTGCTTCCATAAAGTAATAAACATATCGGACTTCCAGTAGGATCCGCCGATATTTAGAAAGTCCTTATCCAGGGATTTTTCCAGAGCTCCCCGCGGGACATTCCTGAATGCACCGGAAGCAGTTTCTGCAGACCACCGTGTTCGGGTCAGCCATTTTCCGCGGATCGTCTTTCTCCCGTTTATGCGCTTCATAAATGCACACTTTGGTGCACTTGCCGCAGTTAATGCAGTTTTCTCCCCGCTCAATCTTGAATTTGTACACATAATCCAGATCAAGCGGCGTTACTTTTGTGTGAATGTGATATTTCTTTGGCATAGTCTTTATTCATCTTTTTTTAATGTAGTTTATTTATAGGGGTTTCAGTTATTCCGTTCCACCATGTCCCAGTATTCCTTGCTGTCGTCAACTTTTTTCAGAAATTCATTAATCTTATCTTCCGGCCGGCCGAATTTGCCTTCCATCCTTTTTTCCAGCGCATCCCAGAGCATCATCAGTTCGAGATTGGTCTGGCATATTTCCTCGCAGGCCTTTGCAATGCATGCACATAAATACATTTTCGCTTCTTCTGCGTCACTGTCTTTGCCTTCAATGAGCTTTTTGGCCAGAGCAATTTTTCCTTTCGCGGTTACTTCTTCATTCTTCGTGACAAGATATGCCGGGCATACCGCAATGCAGTTTCCGCATTTGGCGCAGGCATGGGTGGTCAGCTCGAAATCGAGGCTGTCGATCTTTCTCATCCTTTCCCAGAAGCAACGTCGCCAATTTTACCGATGACCGGTGACAGCAGAATCAGCAGATTCATGGAAAAGCTGAAAACTGCCGGATGGAAAATAAGTGCGGAGATCCCATTTGAATTGATGCCGAAGAATTTGCCCGGATTCATGATATTATTCGGATCAACCTTTGCTTTGTATGCCTTCAGGTCTCTTGTTTTTCTCTGCTGTACAGATAATTGATAAAGGCCGCATTCCAGATGCCCAAGCCCATAGGGTTCGGCTCCCAATGAAACAGCCGTCTTGGTAAGCATGGAAACCAGGGGCAAATTAATATAATATTTCTTGTTCCTGGAGTCGCAAAGGAAATTGGTCATGATGAGCGCCATGTTTATCATCAATGATATAAGAATCGATGAATATTTCCACGCCAAAACGGCTGCCCAGTTTCTTTGCCTTTTCAATAAAGGCCGCGGCTGCATTGGCAATGGGGATAATGATTTCACTTGCCAGAATGGTCGGTCCCAGGCGTTTTGTTTTCATGCCGAACAGACGCTCATTCCACAAATAACTGGCAACATAGCGGGGCGCTTCTTCAATGCCTGGATTCTGTGCCATGTATTTCACAAATTGTTCTTCATCCAGGGCTGCCGAATTCCATCAGAACGCCGGCGCTCTTCTTGAATATGCCGGCATGCATGATTTCGTTGATGTCGTTCAGATGATTTTCATCCAGAAAACGGATGACGTTTGGGTTCAGGCTTTTCTGTGGACTGTTTTTAAGAAATTTTCGATGAACGCGAAGGCCTCTTTGTCGCCAGGGAAATAAAGAAGATGTGATATGACGCCTGGGGAACATCCCGCAGTTTCAGCGTTGACCTCAACCATGATGCCGAACTCGCCTTCTGTAGATACGAAGTAGCTGAAATCCTTGTCACAAGGGGATAATTTCCTTGAGTTCGCCCGCGCCGTGATAACCTTCATGGACACAATCTGTTTGGTAAGTGGCCGTACTGGAAGCTGTTGATGCCGTAACCGCCGGTGGAAATCCAGCCGGCGACCGTGGAAAACTTGCTTGAAGGATAGGTCATCAGACACAAGCCCTCTTTTTTTGCCAGAATATCAATATCGCTCCACCTTGCCCCCGCTTCCACGGTCATGGTCTTTTGCTGCTGTGTTGAGTTCCAGAATTTTTCTGAAAGGAGACAAATCAATGACGATCCCGGCATTTGTCGGGAATGACCCCGCCGAATCCCCACGATGCCGCGCCTCTTGGTATAACGGGAATTTTCTTCTCATTGGCAAACGCCAGGACTTTTTTTATCTCGTCGATAGTTTTTAGGCTGGACGACAAAATCAGGTTGCGTTTTAAAAAAGGTCTTGGTCATGATCGGAGGGACATCGCCGATGTCATGGCTGTACATTTCTTTTTCTTCCGCTTTGTCGATAATTTTGATATCGCCCGCAATTTTTTTGAATTCTTCTACAAGTTTCATAGTTTATCTGTCTCTTCCGTTGCTATATTTTAAGTGTTAAGTCAGATCCCTCATCTCTAACTGCACACACAAACACAACGGTGTGTTGCATCTATCAAAGCAAAATAGGTGCCAGGACCTGTGTTTCATCCCCGGAGCCTCTCATGATTAGATTTCATCCTTTCATGCCGCTTGGGCCTGGTGTGTATCAAAGTCGGAATTCACCCTTCAGGTGGTGTTGCCTACAACAATCCATTATGGGTATCAACACCTTTTGCTACCGGAAAAGGACACAAAAGCACCCCAATATTTCGTAACTTGCTGATAATATAAAGTATAATGGTCAATATACCCTTTAATATTGCTTGGCCATATTGTATTAAACATAGTAGAAACAATGAGTTACTAATATAACGGCAAGATGAAAAAGATACAAAAATGGACTGTATAAAAATATATTTGAAACAATTATGAACCAAACCTCGTTCCGGAAGCCAATACCATTCCTCAATTGGCATTATCATCATAATAATTAATGGTTACATGAAAAAGTAAATATCAATAAAGGGTGAAGTAGGAATGGAAGGAAGGTTTGATGTTTCAACATATAAACAAATATGTACAGAAACATGTAAGCCCCGATGGGGTATATGCCACGTCGTAGCAGCAACAGCCGTTCTACTTGTAGCTGTCTTTATGCACGTCTCTGACCGCCCGGCCTGAAGGATCGATCATGTTGGCGAACTGTTCATCCCACTTGATGGCAGTCGGGGTGGAACAGGCTACCGAAGGGCCCTCGGGCACGCAGCGGGCGGCACTGTCCAGGGGAAAGAATTCCTGGAAGATTGACCGGTAATAATATCCCTCTTTGGTAACGGGTGTATTGATGGGGAAACGGAATCGTGCGTTTTCCATCTGGGTATCGCTGACCATTTTATCAGCGATTTCACGCAGGTTATCAATCCAGCTGTAACCTACGCCGTCGGAAAATTGCTCTTTCTGGCGCCAGGCAACCTCGGGAGGCAGATAATCCTCGAAGGCCTTTCTCAAGATATGTTTCTCCATCCGGCCATTTTTGCACATTTTGTCTTCCGGATTGAGTCGCATGGCAATGTCCATGAATTCCTTGTCCAAAAAAGGCACCCGGCCTTCCACGCCCCACGCGGCCAGCGACTTATTGGCGCGAAGGCAGTCATATTTGCTGAGCATGGAGAGTTTGCGCACCGTTTCCTCGTGAAACTCCTTTGCATCGGGCGCCTTGTGAAAATACAGATAACCGCCGAAAATCTCGTCAGCCCCTTCACCGGAGAGCACCATCTTGACCCCCATGGACTTGATCTTGCGCGACATCAGGTACATGGGCGTGGATGCCCTGATGGAGGTCACATCATAGGTTTCTATGTGATATATCACATCGCGCACGGCATCGAGACCTTCCTGGACCGTAAAGGTGAAATTATGGTGTATGGAGCCGATGTGGTCGGCTACCTTCTGGGCTGCCGCCAGATCCGGCGAACCGTCAAGGCCGATGGCAAAGGAGTGCAGCTGGGGCCACCAGGCATCCTTCAAGCCGCTGCTCTCCACTCGCTTGGCCGAATACTTCTTGGCAATGGCCGCAGTAATCGAACTGTCAAGACCGCCTGAAAGCAGCACGCCATAAGGTACGTCGCACATGAGCTGGCGTTCTACTGCCTCTTCCAGGGCCCGTCTGAGGTCTTTAATGCTGCTTTTGTTGTCTTTGACATTGTCATATTCCATCCAGTCCCGCTTGTAATATTCCTTGGGTGCGCCGTCTTTGCTGGAGAGATAATGCCCGGGGGGAAATTCGCTTATGGTGTTGCATACCCCAATCAGGCCTTTCATCTCGGAGGCCACATAGAAGTTGCCGTGTTCGTCGTGACCGGTATACAAGGGGCAGATACCTATATGGTCGCGGCCGATCAGGTAGACTGTCGTTTTCCGAGTCATAGAGTGCAAAGGCGAAGATTCCATTCAGGTCTTCCAGAAAATCAATGCCCTTCTGCCGATAAAGCGCCAGGATGATCTCGCAGTCCGATTCTGTCATAAAATCATAAGGAGCGTTCAGACTTTTTTTGAGATCCTTATGGTTATAGATTTCACCGTTTACTGCAAGGGCCACCTTGCCGTCAGAGGTGCGAAGAGGCTGGGCACCGGTGTTGACATCGACGATAGATAGCCGTTCATGGGCCAGAATGGCCCTTTCATTCACATAGATACCGCTCCAGTCCGGTCCGCGGTGACGCTGCTTGCGGCTCATCTCCAGGGCCTGGTTGCGGAGTTCCTTTATATCTGTCTTGATATCAAAAATACCGAGTATGGAACACATGGTTAATCCTTCATTCGCTGTATTTTAATTTCAAAAACATTATTAGTATTTATTATGCCAGGCAAGCAGTTTCTCTTGATCAGCTTACCTGATTGCTGCGTACTGCTCACCCAGCCTGGCAATTGCATTGGTAATCTCAACTACTATACGAAAATCAAGTTCCTCATCGGTAATCTTCTCACCGAACTCATCAACTACATAGAAGACATCGGTAAATGGGTCACCGGCATGGGAGAGGAAGGCGCGGTGTATATTCAGACCGAGTTTTGCAATGGCCTGTGCCACATGAAAGAGAAGGCCGAACCTTTGCGGGGTATGCACATCGATTATGGTAAAGAAGTCGGAACTTGTATTGTCCAGATTGACAACAGGGATAGATGAAGAGAGAATTGTTGATCCGTTTTTGAGCGGTTTTGTTGTGGAGATTAGCTCATTGATATCCAGTTGGCCCTTTGCTGCAAGTTTGAACTGTTCACTGATCTTCCCCCAGTTTGCATAATCCTTCCATGGGGTAAGTACAGTAAACTCATCGACTGCTATACCATCAAGCCAGGTAAAGATCTTTGCAGAAACAATGTCCAGATGATTGATGGTCAGTAATCCGGTAAGCATTGCGAACAGACCGGGCCTGTCCCTGGTAATGATGGTAACGGCAGCATGCTCACCTTTGGCCCGGACATCTACCAGGATATCGTCCTGATCCTTAAGGGTACGGCTTAATTCAAGATGGCCTTTGATATCGTCGAACTCGGTATGGAGGATATAGGCCTGGGGCAGCACCCATAACCTTCCACCCTGACGGGACCCCTGCTTGTCGGGCGCCTCTGATATAAGCCGGTTCCATCTCTCTTCAAGGATGATCATGTTGTCAGGGTCTCTCAATATGCCGCGCTGAAGGCTGTGGGTAGCCTTGATGAAAAGCTCGCGCAGCAGGGATGCCTTCCATTCATCCCATGCACGGGGACCTGTGGCCCGTGCATCGGCAACACTGATGAGGTAAAGCATGGCGAGCGTCTGTTCATTCTGGGCAAGCCTTGCACAATCAAGGGCCACCTTTTCCTCGGAGAGGTCCCGCCTGTAAGCTGTGTCCGGCAGGAGGAGATGATAACGTACAAGGGACTCGACAAGGTCTGCGCGCGGCTGCGAAAATCCGAACCGCCTTGCAATACTTCCTGCAACAGGGGCCCCGGTAATGGCGTGGGGCCTTCCCAATCCTTTGCCGATGTCATGGAGGAGTGCGGCCAGATAAAGCACTTCTTTATCTTCCACAACGCTAAAAAGATCCGGCTCTTCCTTTTCAAGTGCATGAAGCCCATCAAGGGTTTTTATGCTGTGCACATCAGTGGTATAGGTGTGATAAACATCGAAGTGAGTTCGGCCCTTGATAGACCTGAACTCGGGGATGAATCGTTCGAGTACCCCTGTTTCAAGCATTGCTGTAAGCGCCATGCCAGGATACTTTCCGCTCATGATCTTAAAGAATGTCTCGTTGGCCTCTATGCTGTCCTGCGCCTGGGCAAGCGCAGACAGGGAATACTGCACATGATGTCGTGTCTCAATGGACATGGTCGCACCGAGTGATGATATGTGTGAGAAAACTTTGAGGATCAAATCCGGTCTATGGGGTTTTTCTTGAGAATCACACAGGCATATCCGGCCGGAGGTGAGCCTGAAATCTTTGTCTAAAAGGACGTCTCCTTTGCCGGTCGTGAGACCAAATGCCAGACAATACTGAGAAAGAACTGCCTCTGATATGGATTTAATCATCAGGGCGCTGCTGTGGAACTGCTTCATGAGAAGCTCGGCGGCTGATTCATAACCATTGCCCCGGTAGCCCATTTTAGAGGCCAAAGGCCCTTGATATTCAAAGTACAACCGGTCGTTTTTTCTGCCGGACATTTCATGAAGATTATGGCGTATTTTCAGGAGATGATCCAAAGCAACATCAAGTTCATCCTTATCTACCCGGCTGAGATACGAAGGAAGAGAACGCACTTTCGGGTCGTAAGATGCAACTTTGATTACCCACATAAGGCTGTGGTAATCTCTCAGACTTCCAGTGCCTTCCTTGATGTCGGGCTCAAGATAGTAAGATGCATCACCACACTTGTTATGACGTTTTTCCACGTGTGCATTGAGGTCTGAAAGAAAGCTTTTCGAATCTCTGAAACGTTTATCATTGCTCATGGCCTGGACCATTTCGGAAAAAAGCTCCCTGGATCCACAGACAAACCGTGCATCGAGCAGGGATGTAAGCAAGAAGAAGTCATCTTTTGCGTCCCGCAAGACCTGCTTTATGGTGCGTACCGTATAACTCACGGTATAACCTTCATCCCATAAGGGATACATCATTTCCTGCAGGGCCTTTTGTATATCCGTATGTGCTGTTTTTCGGTGAGCAAGAAACAGGAGGTCAATATCGGAGAAAGGGCAGAGGTCATTCCTGCCGTATCCTCCGATGGCAACTATTGACCATTGGGGCATGCTCACGGCGAACCTGCTTTCGAAAAGACTGGAAATGGTCTGGTCAGTCTTTTTGGAAAGCTTTAAGCAAAGGCTTCTTCCGTCCATATTCTTAAAGCTTTCAGATCGCCCCATCTCCGGATTCGCCGGTCCTTATCCTTATTACATCTTCAACGGGCATGATGAATATCTTGCCGTCGCCGATCTTCCCTGTTCGCGCCGATTTCATCAGGGTGTCAACCACCTTGGCTGACATCTCCGATGAAACCACTATTTCTATCTTGATCTTCGGTATCAGGTCTACATTGTACTCGGCGCCTCTGTATATCTCTTTGTGACCTTTCTGGCGTCCATGACCTTTCACCTCGGTTATGGTCATTCCGCTTATGCCGATAGCCTGGAGCTCGCTTTTGACCTCTTCGAGCTTGAAGGGTTTTATAATTGCCTCTATCTTTTTCATCGTTCACCTCTCTTATTTGTAGGAGCGGCTTTAGCCGCGATTGTGTAACAACCCCAGCGTCTATCTGAGATAATACCCGGCCTCGCCATGCATGCTCTGATCAAGGCCCACCTCTTCGGATTCTTCATCAACGCGCAGTCCAATGACCTTCTTCACGATGAGCAGAATAATGCTGGTCATGACGAACGAGAAAACGATAGCGGTTATCGAAGCGATGACCTGTACCCATAACTGACGCGGATTGCCATAGAAGAGCCCGGTGCCGCCGACAGAAGCAAAGAGTCCTGTTGCGATCGCGCCCCACAAGCCGCCCACTCCGTGTACGCCAACTACATCAAGGGAATCGTCATAGCCCAGCTTCTCTTTTGCAAGGATCGCAAAGTAGCAGAGCATTCCTGCAACAAAGCCGATGAGGGTTGCGGGAAGAGGAGTAACAAATCCCGCTGCCGGTGTAATGGCTACAAGGCCTGCCACGGCACCGGAAGCAAAACCCAGCGTAGTCGGTCTGCCGCGCATGATCTTTTCAAAGATTATCCAGGATAACGCAGCTGCAGCAGTTGCCATGTGTGTGGCGAAGAAGGCAAGGCCTGCAACACCATTTGCAGCCAACGCGCTGCCTGCATTGAATCCGAACCATCCGAACCAGAGGATGGCTGCACCGATCATGGTCATGGTAAGGTTGTGGGGATAGAAGGGTTCTTTGCGATACCCTTTGCGTTTACCGACTATCATGGCTGCAGAGAGTGCACCGACCCCGGCAAGTATGTGTATTACCGTACCGCCTGCGAAATCAAGGGCACCAAGTTTGCCCAGCCATCCTCCGCCCCATACCCAGTGACACATGGGCAGGTACACAATGGTGCTCCAGAGAATGGTAAAGAGTATGAATGCCGAGAACTTCATGCGCTCGGCAAATGCCCCGGTTATGAGGGCCGGGGTGATGATGGCGAACATAAGTTGAAACGCGCAGTAAACAAGATGCGGTATTTTGTCTGAGTAAGGGCCTGGATTCATTCCTACACCAGTCAGGCCTGCCCAGTCAAGGGACCCTATCAGCCCTCCCATGTCCGGCCCGAAGGCCAGACTGTATCCGTAGAATACCCAAATGATGGATACGATACCCAGGCACATGAAACTCTGCATTATCGTCCCGAGAACATTCTTTGTGCGCACCATTCCTGCATAGAACAGGCCGAGTCCTGGTGTCATGAGCATGACGAGCGCTGTTGAAACAAGCATCCAAGCTGTATCCCCTGAACTGATCATTTTATATCCCCCTTTCTTGCGTTATGATTAAGGTGATAGCAACAGGGATGCCATGGAGGATAAATGTTGCTAACCTATTGAAAATAAAATGATTAAAAGCAATCTTCAGTGTTTTTAAAAGGCGACATAAATGTGTAAATTATAAAAAAATGGTACTAAATTGAATTTAATTGATGTACATGGATCAAGATTGTATATTTTGACTCGATGAAGTAGACTGATTTACACCAAAGATGGGAGAGTAAACATGATGCCATTCAGTTACGAAGACCTTGAAGTACTGCATGACCTGGCAAAGATACTTGCAACCACGGTTGATCTGAGGGAACAGCTCGAGAAGGTGCTCAACGAGCTCAGTTCCGGAACAGGAATGAACAGGGCCATGATTTCAATACTTGACCGCGATACAGGAATGGCTATCCTCGATGTGGCACACGGCGTCGAGATCGATGGTCTGGATATAACCTATATGCCCGGCGAGGGTATCACCGGTCAGGTAGCCCAGACCGGCAAGCCCATGGTCATCACCAACCTTGGCAAGGATAAACAGTTCCTCGACCGTACCGGTGCAAGGCGGGGGCTGAACCAGTCCGAGCTATCGTTCCTGTGCGTCCCGATAATGTATGACGACAAGGTCGTGGGGGTTCTCTCGGCAGACAAGGTTGCACGGGAGGTGGACAACCAGGATTACGAGCTGAAGCTCCTGGTCGAGGTGGCGGAGCTTATTGCCAAGGCAGTACATACGCGGGCTATTGAGGAGGAAAACAGCAGGCTTCGGAATATTCTCGGCAGGACCCAGAGACCCTCGGATGACATCATGGGAAATTCAAAGACCATGAAGGAGGTCTTTGGCCTTATTTCGCAGGTAGCCGATTCCAGCACCACCGTGTTTATCCATGGAGAAACCGGCACGGGAAAAGAACTGGTGGCACGTGCCATACACAAGAACAGCCCCAGGGGGAAAGGGCCTTTTGTTGAGGTGAACTGCGCGGCTATGCCCGATACCCTTATTGAGAGTGAGCTGTTCGGGCATGAAAGAGGGGCCTTCACAGGGGCAAATCAGAAAAGGCGTGGGCGTTTCGAGGAAGCCAACGGCGGGACGATCTTTCTTGACGAGGTTGGAGAGCTTTCTCCTCTGGCCCAGGCCAAGCTTCTACGGGTAATTCAGGAGCGGCAG
This sequence comes from uncultured delta proteobacterium, assembly GCA_963785235.1. Taxonomy (GTDB): domain Bacteria; phylum Desulfobacterota; class Desulfomonilia; order UBA1062; family UBA1062; genus MWEI01. Next base: position 211,102 of record CAWAUM010000007.1, read on the forward strand.
TTTCAACCTCTTGGCTCGAACTCCATGGTCAAGGTGAATGTGAGGATAATTACTGCAACGAACAGTGACCTGGTGCAGGATGTTGCTTCAGGGAAATTCAGATCTGACCTTTATTACCGGCTTAACGTTTTCCCCATCTACATGCCGCCTCTTAGGGACAGGGGTGGCGACATTATCCTTCTGTCAGACTATTTTGTTGAGAAATACTCCAAGCAGTTCAACAAATCCATAAAACGCATTTCCACCCCGGCCATAGACCTACTGCTCGCATACCACTGGCCCGGCAATGTGCGGGAGCTTGAAAACTGCCTTGAAAGGGCGGTTCTCATCACCAGGAACGACACCATTGACAGCGTACATCTTCCCCCATCCCTGCAGATGAAGGTGGCAATCCCTGAAAAGAAAGAGCATGGCAAGCTGACCAGTCTGGTAAATATATACGAACGGTCGCTGATCATTGATGCAATGAAAACCGCTAAAGGCAACCAGAGCCAGGCAGCCAGGCTTCTGGGCACGACCAAACGTATTATCCAATATAAGGTTGAGAAGTACTCCCTTGACACAAAAAGGTTTAAATTAAAAAAGACTTAAAGAGTGATGGGGGTATGATCTTGAAACTGAAAGAACGTGAGCTGTCCATTCAATATCACCTGAATTTCAAGCTATTCCTGGAGCTGATGGCCACCAAGATCCGCGAGATCCTGCTGGTATCGAGTCCTTATGATGCGTTCATCATAGAGGAGGACGTGACTCTGGCCTCACGGATCATCAGCGAATACAGCGGCCTGAACCTGTCCCAACCCCCACGGGTGACAAGGACCTCCTCTGCCCTTGATGCCTTGAAACTCCTGGAAGAGAAGTCCTTCGACGTTGTCATAACCATGCCGCACCTTGAAGACATGGATGCCTTTACCCTGGGCAGAAAGATCAAGCAGAAGAAGCCTCATCTTCCTGTCTACCTGCTGGCCCATAGTCTCAGAGGTTTTCAGTTATCCACCGAGGACAACCAGCACGAAGGCATTGACAAGGTCTTCATCTGGTCGGGAAACGCCGACCTGCTGCTGGCCATCATCAAGAGTACGGAAGACGCCTTGAACGTCGATTATGACACAGCTCGGGCCCAGGTTCGCGTGCTCATCTTCGTTGAGGATTCCCCGCTCTATTATTCATCCCTCCTGCCCATTTTCTACAAGGAGGTCGTGCGGCAGATCCAGACGGTCCTTGAGCTTGGAGTTAACGAGGAGGAACGGCTGCTGATCATGCGCACCAGGCCCAAGATTCTGCTGGCCCGGAACTTTGAAGAGGCATCTGCGCTGTACGAAAAATACCAGAGCTTCCTGCTGGGCATCATATCGGATACACGCTTTCCCAAGCAGGGCAAGCTGCAGGGGAATGCCGGCATAGAGCTCCTTACAAGGGCCAGGCAGGAGATGCCCTATCTGCCCTTGCTCCTGTTCAGCTCTGAACCGGAGAACAGGCCCAGGGCAGACATGATCCCTGCGGTTTTTCTCGACAAGAACTCACCTAATCTTCTGTCCGAGATACACGATTTCTTTCTGAACAGTCTCGGGTTCGGCGAGTTCATATTCCGCATGCCCGACGGTACCGAGGTGGGCAGGGCATGCAAGCTCGGCATGTTCGAGGAGATGCTCACCGAGATACCCGACGAGTCTTTATGCTATCATATGGAGCGCAAACACTTTGCCAACTGGGTTATGATGCGCTCCGAGATAGCTCTCGCCTCCTCCTTGGGTGACATCTCCTGCGATGGATTCTGTTCAACGCAAGATCTGCGGCAGTACATCATATCTTTGATCCACCTCGTGCGCAAATGGCGTCAAAAGGGAGTGGTTTCCATCTTCAACCCGAAGGAATTCAATATCGACCTTCTGGATTTTGCCAAGATCGGCCATGGGTCTCTGGGTGGCAAGGCCCGCGGCCTGGCTTTCATGTCAACCATGCTGCAGGGCGATATATCTCTCCATGAGAAATATCCTTCGGTCACGATCCAGATCCCCCAGACAATCGTGATCGGAACGGATGTCTTCGAGGATTTTGTCGAGCGCAACAATCTCAAGCACTTCGCCTCGGATGGATTCACCAACCAGGAGGTCGCTGATGCCTTTATGAAGGCCGAGATGCCCCCTGAGCTTGTCAATGACCTTCAGGCATACCTGGAGCAGGTTGTCTACCCACTGTCCGTGCGCTCGTCGAGCCTGCTGGAAGACGCCCAGTTCCAGCCTTATGCAGGGCTCTACGAGACCTACATGATCCCCAACAATGACCATGATTTTTTCAAAAGGCTCGAACACCTCATCGATGGCCATCAAGCTGGTATATGCATCCACCTATTACGAGAGCCCCAAGGCCTTTGCAAAAAGCACCTCCAGCCAGGCCAAGGACGAATCCATGGCCGTGGTTGTCCAGCAGCTGGTCGGCGAGGTGTATGGGGAATACTACTATCCTGCCATCTCGGGGGTGGCCCAGTCTCACAACTTCTATCCCGTGGCGCACATGAAGCCTGAGGAGGGGATCGTGCAGATGGCCCTGGGGTTCGGAAAAACCGTGGTGGAAGGAGAAAAATCGCTGCGCTTTTCTCCCAAGTATCCCGAGATCCTTCCTCAGTTTTCTACGGTGGACGACATCATCACCAATTCCCAGCGCTTCTTTTACTCGCTCAGGATCAAGAACCACGTGGAAGGCATGAGCCTGGGCGAGCATTCCAACCTCGAGAAGCGCGATGTCTACGACGCCCGGAACGAATACCCCATTGAAGCCTGTGCGAGCACATATGACCCGGAGGAACATCGCATCAGGGACACGAGCGAAGGTGCGGGAGGCAAGATCATCACATTCTCCCAGATACTCAAGTACCAGGGGCTGCCTTTGCCTTCCATCATCTCGGATATCCTGGAGCTTGCCCGCAGGAATATGGGCTGCGCCGTGGAGATTGAGTTTGCGGTAAACCTGAAACCCGAAGCCCCTCTCACCTGTGATTTCTACCTACTCCAGGTAAGGCCCATGGTGACCGAGGAGGCGCGCTTCGAAGTGGAGATATCCGCCATGGAACTGCAAAAGGCCGTGTGCAGTTCAGGCCTGGCACTTGGTAACGGCAAGAGACAGGACATGGCAGACATCATCTTTGTCAAACCCGATGCCTTCAAGCTGGAGGCCACCATGGACATAGCCGAGGAAGTGGGGAAGATCAATGCGCAGCTGATTCAGAAGAAGCTCCCTTACCTCCTCATCGGTCCGGGAAGGTGGGGCTCCTTTGACCGGTGGCTGGGCATCCCTGTCCAGTGGCGGCATATCTCGGGTGTGGGGGCGATCCTGGAACTGCGTGGCCTGTTGCTCAGGGCCGATCCATCCCAGGGATCACACTTCTTCCAGAATATCACCTCGCTGGGCATTCCCTACGTGACCGTAACCGAGGGCACTGAAGACTTCCTCGACTGGAAGTGGCTTGAGTCGCTTTCTGTAATTACAGAAACAACCTATCTTAAACATGTACGACTTGCCGAGCCACTGGTGATAAAGATCAACGGCAGGAAATCCAGTTGCGTCATGTATGAGGCATTTGAGGCATGAACCCAAAGGAAAACATCCAAAGGCGGAGGCACCGTGGGTAAATTTGTTGAACGGGTAAGTACGGGTCTTGAGAACCTCGATCAGATCATCGACTCTCTGCGGACAGGAGACAATGTGGTCTGGCAGGTGGATTCCATCGATGATTATCGATCCTTTGTGACGCCCTTTGTGCGCCGGGCCATTTCACAGCGGCGCAAGGTCGTGTATATGCGCTTTGCGCAGCACCAGCCGCTCATTGAAAACGAGCCCGGGGTAACCACCTATGTGCTCGATGCATACAGCGGATTCGAGTCTTTTTCCAGCCAGGCATACACCCTCTTCACAAAAGAAGGGGAAGATGTGTTCTATGTTTTCGACTCCCTGTCCGATCTCCTGTCCGCCTGGGCCACGGACCTGATGATCGGCAACTTCTTCAGGATCTCCTGCCCCTACCTTTATAAGCTCAATACCGTGGCCTTTTTCGCCATCCTGCGCAATTACCATTCCTTCAAGACCGTTGCCAGGATCCGGGAGACCACCCAGGTGTTGATCGATGTGCATAACGTGGATGCCCATATCTACGTACACCCGCTCAAGGTGATAGGGCGCCATTCACCCACCATGTTCATCCCGCACAAGAAGCACGGGGAACGGTTCATACCCATCACGAGCAGCGTGGACACGGGACGGCTGTTTTCCAGCATATCAAAGAGGGAAACCGATGAGACGAAGAGGAATCTGGACTATTGGGATCGCCTCTTCCTGAAGGTTGAGGCTCTTGTGGGAACCAGCGGTTCCAGGAAGGAAAAGAAACAGCTCCTGAGGCACCTGTGCGAGATCATCGTGGGCCGTGAGAAGAGGATACTCGACCTGGCAGTCAGTCACTTCTCCCTGGAGGATCTCCTCAACATCAAGACCAGGCTTATCGGCACAGGCTACATCGGCGGCAAGGCGGCTGGCATGCTCCTGGCGAGGAAGATCCTCTCCGCTGAGAAGTCCTTTAAATGGAATGACTGGCTCGAACCTCACGACTCCTTTTATATCGGCTCCGATGTCTTCTACACCTATATTGTGGAGAACGGCTGGTGGAACCTGCGCATGGAGCAGAAAAACCGGGACGAATACTTCTCCGCTGCTCGAAAACTGCGCATCTACATGCTTGAAGGGAACTTTCCTGAAGAGATTGAGGAACAGTTCTGGCGCATGATCGAGTACTTCGGGCAGTCACCCTTCATAGTTCGGTCGAGCAGTCTGCTTGAAGATGCCTTCGGAAACGCCTTTGCGGGAAAATACGAGAGCATCTTCTGTGTCAATCAGGGCTCTCCGGAGCAGCGCTTCGTAAAATTCAGGGAGAATGTGCGCAGGGTATATTCAAGCATGATGAACGAGGATGCGCTCACCTACCGCCTCCAGCGCGGGCTCGACCAGCACGACGAACAGATGGCACTGCTGGTCCAGCGGGTCTCCGGGTCTTTCCACCGGAATTATTTTATGCCCGATATGGCAGGTGTGGGTATCTCGTACAACACCTTTGCCTGGGGAAAGGACATGGACCCAAAGGCAGGGATGCTGCGCATTGTCCTGGGGCTCGGAACCAGGGCGGTAAACCGGCTGGACAATGACTATCCCCGCATTGTAGCGCTGGACGCCCCCCTGGTAAAACCATACAGCGACATAGGGGATGTGAGGAAGTATTCCCAGCACGAGGCCGATGTGCTGGACATTGTCAGCAACGATATCGTGAACATTACGGTATCACAGGCCTTGGCATCCGGCATGAAGGTTCCCCTTGAGCTCATTGGAATCCAGGATCGTGGTGCGGACGGCGTGACATTAGACCAGGATAATGATGCCGACCACAGGCGGCTGATCACCTTCGACGGAGTCCTTTCAGAAACAGCTCTCACGGACATCATGTCCCGTATGCTCAAAACCCTGGAAAAGGTCTATGATTATCCGGTAGATATCGAATTCACCATTAACTTCACCGGGGAAAGAAGCTTTGCAGTCAATCTTGTCCAGTGCAGACCGCTGCAGACAAAGGGCGAAGGAAAACGGGTGAGCATGCCTGAGGGTATCACGGAGCACGATATCTTCTTTCAAACCGAGGGTAACTTCATGGGAAGCAACACCATACAGCCCATCAGGCGCATCATCTATGTGGACCCCGAAGGCTACAGTGCGCTTCCGCTCACACAGAAATACGATATCGCGCGTCTCATCGGAAAGATCAACAAGGGTATCCCTGACCGGCAGGGCATGCCGACCATGCTCCTGGGGCCGGGGAGATGGGGTACGACTACGCCCTCGCTTGGTGTGCCGGTCCGGTTTTCAGAGATCAACAATGTCTGTCTTATGGTGGAGCTCGCCTATATGAGGGAAGGCCTCATGCCGGATCTTTCCTTCGGCACCCATTTTTTTCAGGACCTCGTGGAAACGGATATCTTCTATGTTGCCCTCTTTCCGGATGCACATCACTCAGCGATCAATATGGCCATGCTTCGCCAGGGACCAAATATGCTGAAAGAGATTCTCCCGGAGCTGGAGAAGTATGAAAACGTCGTCTTCATCAGGGATCTGAAAGACACTTGTTATTATCTCTTTTCCGATGTCGTATCACAAAAAGTGGTATGCTTTCGTAGATAGCAATGAGTCGCTTGAACAGGGTTCAGCAAAGGAAATGATTGAGTGGATAGTTTTTATAGTATACCCTCAGAAAATACCGGCATTAACCGGTGGGGATATATCCAAAAAATACTGTATGGAGGACGGTTACATGTTTAATTGCAAGACAAGTAATGACGTACTCAAGGCGGTTAAAGAGCATAAGGTCAGCTTTATCCAGTTCTGGTTCACCGATGTCCTGGGCAGACTCAAAAGCTTCAATATCACACCATTGGAACTTGAAGAGGGACTCGAAGAGGGCATGGGGTTTGATGGATCATCCATAGAAGGGTTTGCCCGCATCCATGAGAGCGATATGATCGCCAAGCCTGATGTAACCACCTTCCAGCTGGTGCCCTGGAGGCCCTCGGATAAGCCGGTTGCGCGCATGATCTGTGATATCCAGAACCCTGACGGCACACCGTATGACGGCGACCCGCGCTATGCCCTGAAAAGGGTTATCAAGAAGGCATCGGACAAGGGGTATACCTGTTACCTGGGACCCGAGCTGGAATACTTTTACTTTGCCGATGACAAGGGTACCCAGATCCTTGACAAGGGCGGCTACTTCGACGGCCTTCCCATTGATGCCGGCACCGAGATGAGGAGAGACACCATCTTCGCACTGCAGGACATGGGGATAGGTGTGGAATACAGCCATCATGAGGTTGCGCCGTCCCAGCATGAGATCGATCTGAAATACTCAGAGGCGCTGAAGATGGCCGATATCGTCATGACCTACCGCACAGCAGTCAAGGAGATAGCCCGTCAGAAAGGAGTTTATGCCACCTTCATGCCCAAGCCCATTGCAGGTGAGAACGGCAGCGGCATGCACGTGCACCAGTCTCTTTTCAAAGGAAAAGAGAATGCCTTTTTTGATGCCAAGGACAAGTATCATCTATCAAAGATCGGCAAGAGCTACATTGCGGGCATACTTGTCCATGCACCTGAGCTCTGTGCCATAACCAATCAGTGGGTGAACTCCTATAAGAGGCTTGTGCCAGGTTATGAGGCCCCGGTTTATGTGGCCTGGGCCCGCAGGAACCGTTCCGCCATGGTCAGGGTGCCCATGTACAAGCCCGGCAAGGCCAATGCCACAAGGGCCGAGTTCAGGGCCCCGGACCCTGCCTGCAATCCGTACCTGGCATTTGCGGTACAGCTCGCTGCAGGACTTGAAGGCATTGATAAAAAATATGTACTGCCTGAGCCGGTAGAGGAAGACATCTTTGAAATGGATGAGAAGGCCCGTGCAAAGGCCGGAATTATCTCGCTTCCAGGCAGCCTCTTTGAGGCGATTCAGGAAATCTCCAGGAGCAAGCTTGTACGGAATGCACTTGGCGATCATATCTTCGATAAGTTCATAGAGAACAAGAAGAAGGAGTGGGACGCATTCCGGATTCATGTGAGCAAGTATGAGATTGACACGTATCTCCCTGTGCTATAGATGATGACCTCAGCTGCCCGGGCTTATGTGTCCGGGCAGCTTCATAATATCTAAGAGAGCGAGAACAGGAGTCAGGCAGTTGTTTGGAAAGCTGAAGAATCCCGCAGTCCTGGTACTTGAAGATGGTGCCGTTTTTCGAGGGAGCGCTTTTGCCGGTACAGGTGACTGCCTTGGAGAGGTCGTCTTCAATACCGGCATGACCGGCTACCAGGAAGTCCTCACCGACCCATCGTATAAGGAACAAATCCTTGTCATGACCTATCCCCTTATGGGGAATTACGGGGTCAGCCTAGAAGACATGGAATCTCTTCATATCCACATGGAAGGGTTCATTGTAAGGGAGTATCAAAACAATCCAAGCAATTGGCGTTCAATAAAAACATTGCAGGAATTCCTTGAAGACAATGGCAAGATAGGTGTTGAAGATATTGATACCAGGGCGTTGACGCGCCGTATCCGTACCCAAGGGGCCATGCGTGGCATAATCTCCACGAGGGTAGGGCATATAGACGAACTCCTTGAAAAGGTCCGCGAATACCCCGGGCTCGTAGGCAGGGATATCGTGAAGGATGTCACCTGTCTGGAGCCTTATATCTGGCAAGACAATACAAAGGTGGCCATAGAGGCCCTGAGAGCAAAGTCAAACAGGCTTCGTGTGGTGGTAGTGGACTGCGGGGTCAAGCTCAATATATTAAGGATGCTCGACGGACATGGCTGTGAAGTTATTGTTGTGCCTGCAGGGACTCCTTCAAAGGTAATCATGTCCATGAACCCTGACGGTGTGCTTCTTACGAACGGTCCGGGTGACCCGGCACCACTGACGTATCTGATTGATACCGTGAAAGAAATGCTCGGAAGAATCCCCATATTCGGCATCTGTCTGGGGCATCAGATACTGGGCCAGGCAGTGGGAGGAAGAACGGCAAAGCTGAAATTCGGACATCACGGCATTAACCAGCCTGTAAAAAACCTCAGGACAGGCCGGGTGGAAATCTCTTCCCAGAATCACGGATTTGTTGTCCTTGCTGAAACTTTACCGGAAGACACACAGATCACCCACATCAATTTAAACGATAATACTCTGGAGGGTCTTGGTTACCCCGGCATGCAGGCTTTCAGTGTGCAGTATCACCCAGAGGCTGCGCCTGGTCCGAAAGATTCCGGTTATCTGTTCCGGGAATTCATTGAACTCATGGAGCAGCATATTATGAGAGCAGCCTAGACACTTGTCCCATATGCCGCTACAATGATATACAAGGCAACCCAAGAGGTGACAGTTGGGTAGCCTCGAAGACGTGAACCCATGAAAAGTTCTGTGAAAAAGGGGCGTCCATATTGAATGGCCTTATGAGAAGACTGCTGGAGATAAAAAGATGGAAGGTCTCGGCTGGAACACGTCCCAGGGATCTGACAGGACCGGGTGTTATCTTTTTCCCGATCCTTGATAATTTCCTTTCCTGCGGACTTGCCGGTTTTATCACTATCAAGGGTGGGAAAATTACGGGTAAAGATGGTATTCCCGAAAGTATGGCGGCACATATCGATGAAGTGTGCGGTCATGATATCACCAAGCTGATCAAAGGAAAGACGGAGTGCGGCAACTACCTCAAACCGGATGCGCTCCAGGCACTTGAGAAGGATCTCCATTATCTGAAACAGGATGCCTGTCTCCAGCACAGACTGTGCTGTGGAAAAGGCATAGAACTTCTGAAAAAATTATCCGACAGGCTCGTAGTATTCATCGATAAGGAAGACTCACTTATCGAGAAAGAGGCAAAGGATTTTTCCGTCAGGTGATCTTGAGGTCATTGCCTCCCGTATGATTGCCTTAAAGGACTTCGCCTGGGCATTAAGGGAGGATATCCTTAAGAATCAGGATCAAGATTCTGGACCTTGCAGGGGCCAAGGCCCTGGAGGATGAGAACTACTACTGCCGCTATCACAAGATAAATTCCTGTCTGAATGCCCTGGACAGGCTTGAGGTCAGGGGGCGGGACTCGGCAGGGTTGCAGGTGATGGTGAAATTCAAAAAGCTTGAGGCTATGGACTCCCTGCGGCATACCCTTGAACAGCAGGGCCTCTGTGACCAGTTCATCTTAAGGTGCTCTCCGAGTGACCTTCTTGACGGTTCCATTCATCATGGTGATACCGTAATTACCTTCACCTACAAAACCGCCCAGATCACGGGCCAGCTTGGAGACAACACCAATAAGCTGAGGAACTATATCAAGAATGATCATATCCTGAGGGCGGCCCTTTCTTTGGATGCCGATTCGGAGGCATATCTGTCCCACACAAGGTGGGCATCCGTGGGCGCCATCAACGAGATCAACTGCCACCCGGTGAACAGCCATACCATCTACATGACGGCCGAACCCGTGAACGGCAGCGCCGGTGGTACGCAAGACATATCCTTTCTATGGCAACGGCGCCTGGACCGTCAGTGCGGCCTTAAACGGCGATATCGACAACTACCACCTCATCAAGGGCAACATGGAGACCTTCAACAGGGTCGCAGATCCCAATGTGACCACAGACACCAAGGTGATACCCCTGCAGATCGATCGGTATCTTTACCACGGGCATGACCTGAAAGAGGCCTTTCGAAGGGCTGTGAATGATTTCGAGGGGTCGCATGCCATAGCAATGGAGAGCAACCTGGAACCCGGCAAGATATTCCTTTCACTCAAGGGCAGCGGTCAGACTATCTATGTGGGGCTTCTGCAGAATGGCTACATGTTTGCCTCCGAGGTCTATGGACTCGTTGAAGAGACCTCCCATTTCATCAAGATGGATGGAGAGACGTTCCAGGACCCGGGCAACCCCAATTCTCAGGGCCAGATCTTTATCCTGAGCAATGACAAGGGAACAGGGCTTGATGGGATTGAGGCAATGTCATACGACGGGCATCCGCTTGAGCTGACCGAAAAGGATATCAATATCGCCCAGATCACCACCCGCGATATCAACCGCGGCGAGCATTCCCATTTCCTCATCAAGGAGATCATGGATGCCCCCCAGTCCATCCATAAGACCCTTCTGGGCAAGTACCGCATCACCAATAAGAAAGAGGTGATATTCAACCTGGACGAAGGCGTGGTTTCTAAAAGGACACGCGAGTTCCTGACACAGGGCAGGATCAGAAATATCTATGTAGTCGGCCAGGGTACGGCGGCGGTCGCGGCCTCTGCGGTAGCTGAGGCCATATCGGCCTACCTCAAGGATTCACCCATAAGCGTTCAGTCCAGGAAGGCCTCTGACCTGTCGGGATTCATGCTTGATGACGATATGTCGGACACCATCGTGATTGCCATTACCCAGTCGGGAACCACCACCGACACGAACCGGGCGGTCACCATGGCAAGGCAGCGCGGTGCACATCTCATAGCCATCGTGAACCGAAGACAGTCGGATATCACAACCAAGGTCGACGGTGTGTTCTATACAAGCGACGGCAGGGATATCGAGATGTCCGTTGCCTCCACAAAGGCCTTCTATTCGCAGATCGTTGCCGGATTCGTGATTGCGCTTTTCTTTGCCAAGCTCATCAGAACATCTGCCTGATAATGTAATAGCACATGATCTCCTGGAGCTTGAAAGGGCCCCTGAACTCATGTTGAAGGTGATCAGGAAAAGGGAAGCAATCAGGAAATACGGCATGGGAACTGGTAAGGAAAAAGCAGTACTGGGCAGTGGTTGGAAGCGGCATTAACAAGGTGGCATCCGACGAAATCCGCATCAAGCTCTCCGAACTCTGTTACAAGACCATCTCTTCAGACATAATCGAGGACAAGAAGCACATCGATCTGTCCTCCGAGCCCCTTATCCTGGTATGCGCAGCAGGAAGTCCCGAGATGGTCCTGGAAGACATTGTTAAAGATGTGGCCATATTCAAGGCCCATTCCGCGGCTGTGGTGGTAATTACCGACGAAGGAGAGCACCGGTTTGACGCCGTCTCGGATGAGGTCATCCGTGTCCCCAGGGCCGACTTTCCCTTATGCGTCATCTTCAATACCCTTGCAGGCCACCTCTGGGGATACTATGCAGCGTGCAGCCTTGATTCCCTTGCTCAGTCCATGAAGGCCTTCAGGACACGCCTGGCCGAGGTGTCGATGGCACAGGAAAAGAAGGAATACACTATCTACGAGAGTATGCAGGACAGGGAACTGCATAGTGTCGTAGACGAATTTGCTTTGGACTTCAATGGGTGGCGTAACAGCGGGCAGCTTACCTCTTTGAGTGTGGAGGTGGCCTCGGACATGTCGTTGCTGCTGAAGTATGCCAAGGGGAAGCTCCCCGTGGAGGACTTCTGGTCGGAGTTCGAGAACAAGCGCGTCTCTTCATCACCCATAGACATGCTTGACCTCACCCTGAAAAGGGCCATTGATGAGCTCTCACGGCCTGTGGACGCCATACGGCACCAGGCAAAGACCGTTACCGTCGGCACAAGCAGGAAGGCCGAGGCCCAGCATGGGCCGATATTCGATGTATTCGGCGAGCTCGGTTTTTCCATAGAGAATGTCCGGGCCAAGGATGTGATTATCATCAAGAGGCTTCAGAATGCCCTTTCAGCGGTCAAGGGATATACCCTCTACGAGGTCGGCGGCCTCGATGAGCAAGGGATACCTACGGATGCCTCCACTTTGAAAATCGTATCCAGGCATGGGGTAACACAGACCATGCCTTCCCGGTATGACAAACCGGGCCCCTTGAGGGGCACCAAGAATACCATTGTAAGGACCGGTAAGGTGTATGCTGGCATAGGCAGGTCAGACAATGCACCTATCGTTATCGTGCCTGTCTTCGGGCAGCAGCGCATCATTACCCATCTTCTCCTGCTCCAGGTGGACTTCGACGAGGGGCTTGGCATTGAACAGAAGAAGGAGACTCTGGGCCTGAAGCTTAACGATATTACGAATATTATCAATGAGTATAACATACCATGGAAAGATGAGTTTCTTGAGGGCTTGCCACTCAAATATCTCCTCAATGAAGATGTGGAGGTCATAGCCAAAAAGATCAGGTCATCCCTTGAATGGCTATTAGACAGGCCTAAAAAGTTATGATGCTCCCACAGAATGATACAGGAACGAAGACATAAGGTGCAGCATGCCCAAACGGACAGACATCAAGAAGATTCTCATCATAGGCAGCGGGCCCATCATCATATCCCAGGCATGTGAGTTCGACTACTCCGGGGTACAGGCCTGCAAGGCCCTCAGAGAGGAGGGTTATTCCGTAGTCCTCATCAACTCCAACCCTGCCACCATCATGACGGATCCCGGCATGTCCGACCGAACCTACATTGAGCCCATCACCCCTGAGATGATTGAACTGATCATAGAAAAGGAAAGGCCGGACGCCATCCTTCCCACCCTGGGCGGTCAGACGGGTCTCAACGTTTCGGTTGAGCTCGCATCCCGCGGGGTGCTTGCGCGTTATGGCGTAGAGATGATCGGGGCGAATCCGGAAGTCATCCACAAGGCCGAAGACCGTGAGCTCTTCCGCAAGGCCATGGAGAAGATCGGCCTGAGGGTTCCCAGGAGCGGTTTTGCACGGAGCATGGATGATGTTTTCACCATTGCCCAGGACATCGGTTATCCCATTATCGTCAGGCCGTCATTCACCCTCGGAGGTATCGGCGGCGGAATTGCGTACAATCCGCGAAGACCTCGAGGGCATTGCCAGGAGCGGGCTTGATGCGAGCATGATCCGCGAGATCATGATCGAAGAGTCGGTCATCGGGTGGAAGGAATTCGAGCTCGAGGTGATGCGGGACAAGGCCGACAATGTGGTGATCATCTGCTCCATTGAAAACATGGACGCCATGGGCGTACATACCGGAGACTCCATCACCGTGGCTCCCGCCCAGACGCTGACGGATGTCGAATACCAGCGCCTTCGGGATGCGGCCATTGCCATCATGCGTGAGATAGGCGTGGAGACCGGCGGGTCAAATGTCCAGTTCGCCATCAACCCGGTAGACGGAGAGCTCGTGGTAATCGAGATGAACCCACGCGTCTCCAGGTCGTCCGCCCTGGCCTCCAAGGCAACGGGTTTCCCCATTGCCAAGATCGCTGCCAAGCTCGCTGTGGGCTATACCTTGGACGAGATACAGAACGACATCACCAAGGAGACCTTTGCCTCCTTTGAGCCTACCATTGATTACTGCGTAGTGAAGATCCCCAGGTGGACCTTTGAAAAATTCCCCGAGACCCCGGACCTTCTCACCACCTCCATGAAGTCGGTGGGAGAGACAATGGCCATAGGGAGGACCTTCAAGGAGGCCCTGAACAAGGCGGTGCGGTCATTGGAGATCGGCCAGTCAGGCCTCGGCGGGATGCTCATGAAGGTGCCGCCCGAAGAGAAGAAGCAGCTCGTCACCGGGCTCACCTATCCCAACTCCAGGCGGTTGTTCTGGATCGCAGCGGCCTTCAGGTCCGCCTGGACCATTGAAGACGTAACAAGGTTGACCAAGATAGACCCATGGTTCCTTTACCAGATCAAGGAGCTGGTAGATGCCGAGGCTGAAATCGTATCTTCGGCGGATTGACGGACAAACCCTGTACGAGGCCAAGAGGCTGGGCTTCTCGGACCGCTACCTTGCGCATCTGTGGGACACGACAGAGAAGGCTGTCCGGGAGCTCAGGTATGACAACGGGCATAATCCCGGTCTATAAGCTCGTTGATACCTGCGCCGCCGAATTTGAGGCCTATACCCCCTACTATTACTCCACGTACGAAGATGAAGACGAGTCGAACCCTTCGTCACGGCCCAAGGTGGTCATCTTGGGCGGCGGCCCCAACCGGATCGGCCAGGGCATTGAGTTCGATTACTGCTGCGTCCATGCATCGTTTGCTCTGAGAGAGATGGGTTATGAGAGCATCATGATCAACTCCAACCCTGAAACCGTAAGCACTGACTATGACATCTCGGACAAGCTCTTTTTCGAGCCGCTCACCCTGGAGGATGTCCTGCATGTGATCAGGCGTGAGAAGCCCATGGGCGTAATCGTACAGTTCGGCGGGCAGACCCCGTTGAACCTCGCCAGGGGTCTCTTTGAGGCCGGGGTGCCCATACTCGGCACATCGCCCGATGCCATCGACCGTTCCGAGGACCGGCAGCAGTTTCTTGAAATCGTGAAAAAGCTGAACCTGAAACAGCCGGCCAATGGTACCGTGGTCAGCGTGGAAGAGGCGCTCAAGGTTGCCGAGCAGGATCGGATACCCGGTGCTCGTGAGACCTTCCTATGTGCTGGGCGGACGGTCCATGGAGATCATCTACGATCCTGATACGTTAAAGATCTTTATGGCCCAGGTGCTTGAACTCTTCCCTGACAACCAGATCCTCATCGACAAGTTTCTGGAAGACGCCATTGAGGTGGATGTGGATACCCTGAGCGACGGCAAGGATGCCGTCATCTGCGGCATTATGGAACACATAGAGGAAGCGGGCATCCATTCCGGTGATTCCGCCTGTGTGCTTCCGCCCATTACCTTGTCTAAAAAGATCATAGAGCTCATCGAGAAGCAGACAAAAATGATCGCATCCGAACTGGGCGTGGTAGGCCTCATGAACATCCAGTATGCCATCAAGGACGGTGAATTATTTATTCTCGAGGTCAATCCCAGGGCCTCGCGGACCGTGCCTTTTGTGAGCAAGGCGATCGGCGTGCCCATAGCCAAGCTGGCCACCAAGGTAATGCTGGGCCACAGCCTGGCGGAACTCGGCTTCACCAAGAAGATCAACCCGGCGCATGTATCGGTCAAGGAATCCGTGTTCCCCTTTAAAAGGTTCCCCAATATCAACATCGCCCTGGGGCCCGAGATGAAGTCCACCGGCGAGGTCATGGGCATTGACACCTCCTTTGAGCTGGCATTCGCCAAGTCCCAGATTGCCGCCGGGGCTGAGCTGCCCACATCCGGGGCCGTTTTTATCAGCGTTCACGATTTTTACAAGGAGCGGATCGTTCCGGTGGCGCGTTCATTCGCCGATCTGGGTTTCACCATCATGTCCACCACCGGTACCGCGGCATACCTGAACAGCCATGGGGTGGATGTGCAGACCGTTCTCAAGGTGAGCGAGGGCAGGCCCAATGTGATGGATTATATCAAAAACGGACAGATCCAGCTCATCATCAATGCATCAATAGGAAGGAAGCCCACGGAAGACGCCCATAAGCTGCGTCAGAGCGCCATCCGGTACAATATACCCTATTCCACGACCATTGCCGCCTCACGTGCTTCAAGCGAGGCCATCAGGGCGCTCCAGGGCAATCAATTGCAGGTTCAGCGCACTGCAGGATTACTTCTCATGAGGGGGAGGCCTAAAAAAGATTATTTCTTCACGGTCCCTATCTTGACACTAGAGAATCTATAGATTAGATTAGGAGCATCACATGGCCACAAACATGTCCACCAAGTATATCTTTATAACCGGTGGCGTTCTATCCTCTCTTGGCAAGGGACTTGCCGCAGCCTCCATCGGAGCCATCATGGAGGCCAGAGGACTGAAGGTCTGCAACATCAAGCTGGACCCCTACATCAATGTAGACCCCGGCACCATGAGCCCGTTCCAGCATGGCGAGGTCTTTGTGACCGATGACGGCGCCGAGACGGACCTTGACCTGGGCCACTACGAGCGGTTCACCTCCTGCGTGCTCACGGCAAAGAACAACTTCACCACCGGAAAGATCTACGATTCGGTTATCCAGAAGGAGCGCAACGGCGAATACCTCGGCAAGACGGTCCAGGTGATCCCGCACATCACTGACGAGATAAAGGATCGCATCAAGGCGGCTGCCGTGGGTAACGACATCGCCATCGTGGAGATCGGCGGCACCGTGGGCGATATCGAATCGCTCCCCTTCCTGGAGGCCATCCGCCAGTTCGGCTTCGACATGGGCAAGGTCAATGTGCTCTATATCCACCTTACCCTGGTCCCCTATATCGCAACGGCAGGCGAGCTCAAAACCAAGCCCACCCAGCACTCGGTCCAGAAGCTCCGCGAGATCGGCATCCAGCCCCAGATCCTGCTCTGCCGCTCGGAGAAGATGCTCACCAACGAGATGAAGGAGAAGATCTCGCTTTTCTGCAACGTGGAAAAGAACGCGGTCATCAATGCCATAGATGTGAAGAGCATCTACCAGGTACCCATCGTGTATCATAACGAAGGCCTTGACGACAGGATAGTGGAGTATCTCAACATGTGGACCAGGGCCCCCATGATGCAGAAGTGGGATGATCTGTTCGAGCGCATCAAGGGCAGGACCCAAGAGGTGAACATTGCAGTGGTGGGCAAGTATGTGACGCTGACCGATTCGTACAAGAGCCTGAACGAGGCCCTTGAGCATGGCGGCATATCGGGCAACACGAAGGTGAACCGGATCTTTGTGGATGCGGATGATCTGGTGGGCAAGGACGACCTGTCATCATACTTTGACGGCATCGACGGCATCCTCATCCCCGGCGGCTTCGGCGAGCGCGGCACCGAAGGGAAGATCCTTGCCGCCGGGTATGCCCGGACGCACAAGGTCCCTTACTTCGGAATCTGTCTGGGTATGCAGCTTGCCGTAGTGGAGTTCGCCAGGAACATCTGCTCGCTGAAGTCGGCAAACAGCACGGAGTTCAACAAGGATTGTTCAGAACCGGTCATCGATTACCTGCCCGAGCAGCGACATATCACCCGCAAGGGCGGCACCATGAGGCTCGGGGCATACCGGTGCACCGTGGCGAGCGATACGAAAGCCATGAAGGCATACGGGTTGACAGAGATCTCCGAGCGTCACAGGCACCGCTACGAGTTCAATCCCGACTATGAGAAGCAACTCTCGGATGCCGGTCTGATCATAAGCGGAAGGAACCCTGAGACGTCATTGGTGGAAATAATTGAGCTCCCTGACCACCCATGGTTCCTGGGCTGCCAGTTCCACCCGGAGTTCAAGTCCAAACCCATGCAGCCTCATCCCCTGTTCAGGGATTTCATAAAGGCGAGCCTGGAGTTCAAGAAATCCAAGTAAAGGGCTTAAAAACCGGCCATGTTTGATCGGTGCAGTAAAGGACGGGTTATTCGTATTAAATCCTGTGAAGAAGGACCTTCCATGCGTCATTCCCGCGAAGGCGGGAATCCAGTATTTAAAGCTATCTGGACCCCCGCCTTCGCGGGGGTGACGGTATTTTATTCAGTATTGCAATCACTTCAAAAGAAAGATCCGAATGCCTGCCATCAAAGGCCCGGGAAGCAGCGAGTAAGCCCCTGATGCCTCGGCCACCGGCGTGAATCCACACTGGCTGCACACGACCTCCCCACGGTCCTTCACATAGCAACCGAGAATTATTCTGCCGTCAGGGCTGACGTTGGCCAGAAGCCTATCGCGGCACGACCAGGAGTTGTCGATCATGGCATTCAGGCCCCATGCGGAATTGAGGATGGGGTAACCCTCTTTCTTGAGGGTAAGTACCTTGTTCAAGACGAGTTTTCTCTCTTCACCTGTAAGGGCCAGAGCCTTTTCACCCTGACCATACGGGTAGAAGAGCTGGAACGTAATACCTCTGACTGTAGGAATGGATGAGACCTCCCGGACAATCTCCGCGCATTCTTTGTAATTGAGACGGTTCAGCGTTATGTGGATGAAGAGTTTCGAATGTTTTGCCGCTTTCACGTTCTCGATCACACGATCATAGGAGTTGCTTCGGAGATGATTGTGGATATCTCTCTGCCCGTCCACGCTCACCCAGAGAATATCCGTCGGGCAATCGAGATTCAGTGTCCCGTTTGTGGTGGCGGCAACGCAAGGGAACTCTTCCCGGGCGTAATTCACGAGATCATTAAAGGTATGTTTCCCATCAGACCAGAGAAGGGGCTCTCCACCTTCAAAGACCACGATGGGGCAACCCATGTCGGAAAGTGTGTCGAGAGACCTGCAGGCAGTCTCCCAGTCCATGTGTGTGCCGGTCTGGCCGGCAAGGAAATGGAACGGGCAGGCGCTGCATGCTAGGTTGCACTGATAGGTGAGCTTGAAGCTGGCAATAAGGGGGGACTCATGTCCAAGCAATCGCGTCTTGAGGAAGAAACGGAGAATTGAAAAGTATCTTCCCATGATAATCAGGGCAACGTGGTCTGCACCTGAGCCTGGGTTTCCTCTTCAACCCATTTTTTGTATTTCACTGCCTTTGCCAGGGCGAAAACGGCCCTGTCCGGGGCCGGATAGGGCATGATGCCATGTGTATCCAGGAACTTCACCGGGTTATTGTCCATCTGAATGTCAAAGCTCATGATGTCGAAGACCGGGATGATGGGCCTCTTATATCGGGCTATGAGCTCCACGATGAGCGAGAAGAGCCTGGTCTCCTCTTTGATCATGAGCTCGGCCGAGAGTTTCACCGCCTCGGAAGGTACCGTGCTGGATCTCAACCAGCCATAGGCGCGCAGACTCATGTATCCGAGCCCCATGAGAAGTACTGCATCTGCGGATGCATGCTCCATGAGCTCGGTTATGGTGTCTGTGATCACGCTCACCCGCTGGGGCGCCACTAGGTCGATGGGGTTGCCCCGACTCCAGTAGCGGGGCAGCTTCGTGTCAAGGATCTGCACAAGGGTACGATCCAGGGGGTCGATGGAAAGGCCATTTAGTATACACAGGTCAGTGGCCAGCACTCCCCACCCGCCGCCCGGCGTGATGATGGCCACCCGGTTACCCGAAGATATGGGCTGCATGAGCATGCCGGCCACATCGACCATCTCGTCCATGGTGTCCACTCTGATGATTCCGGTCTGGCGGCACATGGATGTGAAGAGGCTGTCATCGCCTGCCATGGCGCCCGTGTGAGACATGGCCGCAATGGCGCCTTTCTCGGTGCGGCCACCCTTGATGAGGATGATGGGTTTTACGGGCGTTATTCTCCTGGCAGCCTCGAAGAACTTTCTGGGCCTCCGCAGGCCCTCGACGTAGAGGCAGATGATCCTTGTTCTGTCATCATGCTCCAGGTATTCGAGGAAGTCTTCCAGGCTGAGGTCCGCTTCGTTGCCCGAGCTGATGAGGCGGCTGATGCCCATGCGCCGGCGAAGGAAGCGGTAGGAGATGGAAGATCCGAGGTTGCCGCTCTGGGCGATGAGGCCGATGTTCCCGGGTATGAGGGGCATGGAGCCCATGAGGGCCTGCATGATGGAGGGGTAGGCGCTGAATACGCCCATGGTATTGGGACCCACGAGCCTCATGCCACCCTTTGACGCCATATGGACTATCTCACGTTCCATCCGGGCACCCTCTGGACCGGTCTCGGAAAAACCTGCAGTTATGATGATGCCGGCAGGGATCCTCTTTTCGACACACTGCCTCACGGTTTCCAGCACAAGGTTGTCAGTGACCACGATGACGGCAAGATCGATTGTCTGCTCGATCTCACTCAGCGAGGTGTACACTTTCCTGCCGAACCATTCCCCACCCTTGGGATTCACAGGATAGACTTCGCCTGAAAAGCCCCGCTTGTAAAGGGTGTGGAGGATATTGAACCCCCACTTGAATATATCCGTAGAGGCACCGATGAAAGCGATGTTTTCCGGCTCGAAGAGGTGCCCCAGTCCGTTTATGCCAGGCATACGGTTAGTATTTGCCCGGGAAGTTGGGTTTTCTCTTCTCCTTCTGGGCGCGTACACCCTCGCGGGCATCCTCGCTGGCAAAGATAGGCATGCCGATCTCCACCTCTTTGATGAACACATCTTTGAACTCCCGCATGCGCATCTCGCGGTTGAACCTGATGATGCCCTGGGTGGCAAGGGGGCCGTTTGCAGCTATCTTTTCAGCAAGTTCCATGGAAGTGTCCATGAGCTTCTCTTTGGGCACCACCCTATTGAGGAACCCCCACTCGTACATGGTCCTGGCGTCGAAGTTGCCTGCCGTGAGGAGGATCTCAAGCGCCCTGCAGGTGCCCACATGCCTTGGGAGGAAGATGTTGCCGCCGCCGGTGGGCATGATGCCGAGGCTTGCCTCCCGCATCTGGAACACGGCATCTTCAGAGGCCACGCGCAGGTCTGCGCCCATGACCATCTCGAAGCCGCCCGTGAGGCAGTAGCCGTGGATGGCGGCTATTACGGGCTTGTTCACGAAGCTGATCTTGAGCATGGCCTCGCCCACCCCTTTGCCGTCCCACCCGGCCACGATCCATTCCTCCGCCTCGTTCTCGGGCTTGCGTGCGCCCGTGAGTATGGGTATGGCGGTCTTCAGGTCCATGCCCGCGCAGAAGATGTTCGGCAGGGCAGAGTAGAGCACGACAACCCGGATGTTCGCATCATCATTGATGTCTATCCAGGTCTTGTGCAGTTCGAGCAGGATACCCGGGTCCAGGGCGTTGAGCTGCTGGGGGCGGTTGAGCCCTATCTTGGCAATGTGTCCGGTCTTCTCATATATAAGGTTCATTCTTCCTCCCTTGGGTATTCGATTGATAAAGCTAGACTCAGTTTAGTGCATATGAAGGAATTAAGTCAATAAATGCGACCTTAATTTCAAGGTACCGTGTTGTATCCTTCATGAAGACAATCTTAACCTGGTCTTCTCATCATCCTTACCAGCCTCACGATAATATCCGAACTGAGCCTGGTGGCAAGTCCATTTGTGAGACGGTGGTTGAGGTACAGCAATTTCGCGAGGAGTCCCGGGACAATCAGGAATTTCTTTTTTCTTATGCCGTTGACTATTGTCCTGGCCACCGGGCCGGGTTTCAGGGCGCCTGCGAAGTTCTTTAAAGCCCTGGCCTCGGGAGGGATGCCCGCCTCATTTGCCAGAAACGGCGTATCCACCTCAGGCGGGCAGACCAGCGTCACGGCAATGTTACAGCACTTGAGCTCGCTCCTGAGGCACTCGGCAAGGCCTACAAGGGCATATTTCGATGTTGCGTAGGAGGTGTAGCCGAACATGCCCATGAGCCCGGCTGCGGAAGACAGGATCACGATCTGTCCGCCCCTGTCCTTCATGGAGGGAAGCAGTGCGGCAATAACGCTCCTCGTCCCGTACACATTGATCTTCATGAGTGCATCGAATGCATGGTGGGAGATATTCTCGAAAAGATCTGCCTGGCCGATGCCGGCGCTTGTTATGACGATGTCAGGTATGCCGAATTGAATGATCGCTTCCTTCATCTTTTCCTGGACATCGTCATTGTCCGCTACATCGACCTGCATGGAATGGATCTTCTGGTCAGGGGAGCGTCTGTGTCTTTCAATATCCTTCCTTGCCTGGTCGAGCCTGTCTTTGTTCCGGGCGAATATGGCGATATCAGCCCCTGAGCGATGACAACAGGCGGGCAGTATCAAGCCCTATGCCGCTGGACCCGCCGGTAATATAGACGAGTTTGTTGCTGAAGTCTTTCATAACGCCCCCATGCATTATTTTTAATCCCCCTTAGGGAATTGCAAAACTCAAATGAATTCAATCATGCCATGCATATGCCATTCTTAAGGAATATCTCTTTTGCTCTCTGCAGGCTCTCTTTGCTGATCCAGGTCTTCTTGGCATTGTCTGTCTCAAAGGGGCTATCAAGGCCGATCTTGCTGCACTTCTCGAACCAGAGCGGGTTGTAAGAAAGGATGTCGGCCCTGTGTACGCCAAGGCCTTTGAGATACAGGGCTATGGAGCTGATATTGGCCTCGGTGTCCGTAATGCCCGGGATCAGCGGAATCCTGGGGAGGATCACCTTGTTGTCCTTGGAAGTTTCTGCAAGAAGCCTCTCAAAGTTTTTCAGGATCGTTTCATTGGGCATGCCGCAGTACCGACGATGTTCTTGTGCATCAAAGAGTTTGAAATCAAAATAGATCGCATCGAGCCAGGGCAGGATCTTCTTCTCGAATGCATCGAAGTTGAACTGGCCGCAGGTCTCCATGAGGGTGTGGACGCCCTCAGTCTTCAGCAGTTTCAGGAGTTCTGAGGTGTAATCCATGAACAGGGCAGGCTCCCCTCCGGACAGGGTAACACCTCCTCCGGAGTTGTCGAAAAAAGGCTTGTCGGCAAGTACCTTATTCACAATATCATGGACAGACATCCTGATGCCCACCCGTGAAAGGGCGCCCGAAGGGCAGGCCTCCGTGCAGTCAAGGCAGAGGTTGCACCGGTTCCGGTCAATGAAATGCGGATTATCCCGCGACAGGGCCTTTTCCTTGCAGACATCCAGGCAGGTGTCGCACCGGATGCAGGCCTTCTCATCAAAGGATATCTCGAGGCCGGGCTCCTTGCTCTCCGGGTTGTGGCACCAGACACAGGACAGCGGGCACCCTTTGAAGAACACCACAGTGCGTATGCCCGGGCCGTCATCAAGGCTGTTTCCCTTGATCTCAAGGATGAGCGGGGTCTTCTGGGATTTGTCATCAGCTGATTCCCCGGTCCTTCGAAAAGAACGTGAACGACGGTCCCGACTGTTTCGAAATCATATCCCGTACTCTGCACGCTCGATGAGCTCGAGCTGCATGTCCTTGTTGAGCGTGACGAAATAGGCGTTGTACCCCGATATGCGCACCAGCAGGTTCCGGTAGTTTTCGGGGTGGGCCATGGCGTCCCGGAGCGTCTCCGTGGTCACCACATTCATCTGCATCTGCATGCCGCCCAGCTGGAAGTAGGTCTTGGCATAGGAGAACATGTCATTGACCGTCTTCTCGCGGGTGTCATGGGCCGACGGGACCACCTTGACATTGAAGGCGATGTTGTTGGTGATATTGGCCGGGTCCAGCCTTGCCACGTCCTTTATGTTGTCCAGCAGGTTCTTGGACGCGCAGGGCTGGGGGGTGAGGCCGGGTGTGAAGGGTTTGCCTGCAAGCCGCCCTGACGGCAGGGCGCCCGTGAGGTTGCCGAAGATCACGTGGTTGGACATGGACCAGAAGCCAACCGTATATTTCCCTCCCCGGTAATGGTCCAGGCTGTAGTAATGGTCATGCGCCCACTTGGTCACCTTGTTGGCCATGGCAACGGCCTCATCGCTGCCCGAGCCGAACAGCGGCACCTTCTTGGTCACCAGGGCATAGAGGGCACCATGATTCTTGAAATTGGTATCCACCGCCCTTTTCAGCTCTTCAAAGGTGACCTTCTTCTCATCGAACACGAGCTTCTTGATGACCATGAGGGAATCCGTCACATCCGCCAGACCGATGATGGCTGCACCGGAACTGTTGTATACGGCGCCCCCCTTGGTGACATCCTTTCCTTTTGCTGATGCAGCCGCCGATGAGCGAAGAGAGCAGCGGGGTAGGGCGCAGTTCCTGGTGGGCCCGGCCAAGCATATGGTTGTACTCGATGGACTGGTCGATGATGAAGGCGAACTGCTTGGTGAAGGCATCGAAGAAGTCGTCAAAGGTCTTGAAGGACCCGTTTTCTATCCTGCCGGTGTCCGGGCCCGAGCTTCCAGTTCATCACCGGGTGAAGGCCGTTGTTCATGGCCATCTCCAGGGCTGCCACCATGTTCATCATCTGCATGTTGGTGTGGCCGATGTGCTTGCACGAAAGCGTCGGCTCCACGCAGCCGGTGGCCGACCAGTTGCGCAGGTCTCTGATGTCATAGTTGAATTTCTTCAAAGAGCCCATGACCACCTCGTCGTTGTGCATGGACGGGGTGGCCGCGGTGATGAGGTTCACCTCGCACAGCCGCTTCAGATAGGTGTCGCTGTTGATGCCGGGGTGGAAGCGTGCATTCACATTGGGGTCGCGGATGGACAGCATCTCGGTCACCTTGAGGAAGATGTAGGTCATGTCGCACACGGCATCGTCACCATCAGGCGTTACGCCTCCCAAGGTGATGGCCTGGTCCGAGGAGCTGCCGCCGAAATAGAAGTTGGCCAGGTCGGGGGTGAGCGGCAGATGGTCGGTGCAGCGCATGTAAAAGCACCCGATGAGCTCGATGGCGTGCCGGATGTATTCGTCCCGCTCGGCATCCGTGGCCAGCCTTGCCATGTCGGCTGCAAAGTAGGGCTGGAACCACTGGTCGAGCCTTCCCAGCGAGAGCCCGGCATTGGTGCTCTCCTGGTGGAGGGCCACCCAGGTGATCCAGGTGGCGTTCACCGCCTCATCCAGGGTCCGGGCAGGGTTTTCCACCACCTGTGAGCAGATCTCGGCAAGCTTCAGCAGCTCCATCTTGCGTGCGGGATCGGTCTGCGCCCCGGCATCGATTGATGCCTGTTTCGAGAGGTTCTTCGAATAGCTCGTGAGCCCTTCAAGACACAGGATCATGGCTTCAAGGGTTGCCTTCTTTTCCTCGTCGCATGCCCCGGAAGCAAGTTCTGAGCGTATCTCTTCCATCATGCCCCTGGTGCCCATCTTCATGATCTTGGGAAAGTCGGGGATGGTGTGGGATATGGTGGCCTGTTTCCAGTTGAAGTACACGGCAAAGCGCTCGTCGATCTTCTGGCACAGGGGCCTGCCATATTTTTCACGCACCCACTCCTTGAAGTTCCGGTTTGCCCAGTAGGGGAAGACCTCATGGTGCAGGATCTTCATGGTCTCTTCCGAGATGTCCGCCGGGTTGAGCGTCCGGTGGGGCAGGGTGAGGAGCTCGGACCAGATCATGGTGCCGTGGCCTTCGGGATATACCACCACGCCGATATCCTTTGTGGTTGTGGTGCCGGCGATGAGGTCGTTTTTCCGGATAATGGGCTTCTTGTTTTCCAGGAAGTGCTTAAAAGCTCGGGCCTTTCTTGTAATGGGGACCCACGGTTTGCCATCACGATCCGTTTCAAAACCCAAGGCCTTGTGCCAGTCAGTGACGATCTTGGGCAGTTCATGACAGACCTCGGGCCTTAGGGTCAGGTGGATATCCAGGAATTCCTTCACCCGGGGGAAGTCTTTCAGGGAGTACAGGGACAGGTATGGCTCGTTGAGATATTTTACGCCCGGGTCAATGGTCTCGGCCTTCATTCCATACGCGCTTCGGGCATGGATCTCGTTGCTCAGGTCGGTCCTTGCTACAGGTGATTCCTTTAAAAGGTTCTTCTTGTCAGTTGCCCTCTCTTTTTCCATGAGGGTTTTCTGCTTCTTGTTGATGAGTACGGACAGGAGGAAGAAGAACAGATTGAGGTACGAGGCATTGCCCTCGAACCTGAGCTCGCTCTTGAGCATCATGAAGATCTGCTCCGTGGGTGTGGCGGAAAGCAGTTTCTTTACTGCCTTGTCCGTGCTGAAGTGCAGAACCACATCAGCCTTTTCCGGGATGGAGCCTATCACCGTGACATTGCCTTCATGAAAGATGATGCCCGCTGTCACGGAATCGTTTTCCGTGCGTATGCCGAGCGAAAAATTGATCCATCCCATGTCGCTTTTCAGATAGGAATTCAAAGGCCCCCACAGGTTATAACCGGCGGCCATGAGGCGAAGCAGCATGTGGATCATGATATTGGTGGATGTCTTCCTGACGTGTTCCTGACCGGCTTTCTCTAGCATCATGGTACACCCCCAAGGTATAGTTTTTATCTCACGCGAAATGCATGTCTCACGGTAGTAAGCTGTTCGATAAGGTTATCGACCCTGCGCTTAAGGGCCTCTTTGCTGTTTTCATCGACCTCGGCAAGGACGTGGCTGTTGAAAAGGCTGATTATGCCGTGCAGGTCGGACCACAACTGGATGTTGATGTCGCGGATCAGGGCTTCATGATTATCACACGCACCTATGAGCTCTTTGATGATGCCGGCAATGAGATGGAAGTTTTTCATGGCAGTCGCCTTCTCAAAGGCGGCAACGGGTTCCAGGACGGTTCCGATATAGTCGATATACTTGGGCGTGTGGAGATTGAACATGAGGTCATAATAGCCTGGGTAGGTGATCCCGAAATTGACATAGGCCCAGACCAGGGCCTTTATTCTGTTTTGAAGGGCGGTTTTCTTACCCGATTCCCTGGAGAGCATGGAAAAGAGCATCTCAAAGCCTCTGACCCGGATCATGAGATTGATCTCGTCCTTGCTGGAATAGTAGTTATAGATATTTGCAGCCGTGATACCGAGACGCGCTGCGATTTTGCGCATGCTCAGCTTGTTGAATCCCTCCTCGATGATCAAGGCAAGGGCCACATCGAGTATCTTTTCCTTGGTATTGTTTATCTTATCCTGGGTCCAGGCCGCCTTTGGCATAAGGTCCTCTTTCAACTCCCCGAAGAGATATGAACGCCGTTCAGTTAACAGTGTTAATATAACCTGAAATAATTTTCGTCAAGATGGATATTTTATTGATTGGACACAGGACAGTCCTGGGCCTTGACTTGACCATAACTCGGTCTCTACTATAGTCAGACCTACCTGCCCTTTATGGAAGGATGACCTGGATTTAAGCGCGTGTATCTTGGCCGGCAGATTGGCTGAGTTGCGGAAGAGTTTTGAAGAAATCGACAGGGATTGACGAGGGAGAATAAGGAGTAGTCCATGAGGGGTACGATAATAGTTCTTGTTTCGGTATGTGGTCGGGCTCTTTCTCGCATGTGCTGCGAAGGCTCCGGCGCCGGTGGCCTTTCAGTTTCCCACGAGACATATCGATTACATGAAGGAGGTAAAACCCCTGCTCGACCGCCGCTGTGTGGTATGCCATTCCTGTTACAATTCCCCCTGCCAGCTCAAGCTCGACTCTTTCGAGGGTGCGGACCGCGGCGCCACGAAAAGGGCTATTTACAATAGCTCGCGACTGAGATCCATGGATCCAACCCGTCTCTTCACGGACGCCCAGTCTACCGAGGAGTGGCGTCAGAAAGAATTTTTCAGCGTGACCGACAGCAAGGCATCAGGCGATTTGAACGACTCCATCATGATCGAGATACTTTCCCACAAGATGAAAAACCCGAAAAGCGTCGGAGAGTACAAGCCCGAAGCTGAAGATTTAACCTGTTCCGAAAACCAGGAAGAACTCGGGAGCTACCTGGAAAAACACCCGAACAACGGCATGCCGTTGGGATTTCCGGCGCTCAAGCCCGAAGAATTCGATATCATTGCGGGCTGGCTGGTTCAGGGCGCCAAGGGACCTGATGCAGCAGAGCAGGAGATGCTGGTCACGCCGAAAGCAAGCGATGCCCTGGCCATAAAACAGTGGGAAACCTTTCTTAACCTAGACGACGCCAAGCACGTCATGACCGCGCGCTATCTCTATGAGCATCTGTTTCTGGCCCATATTAAATTCGGCACGCCAGACCCTTGAATACTATGAACTGTTCCGCTCGAAGACCCCGCCCGGCGAGCCTGTTGATCTCATCGCCACCGTGCGCCCCTATGATGACCCCGGTACCCCGCGGGTCTACTATCGTTTCAGAAAGATCCACTCCACCATCGTCCACAAGACCCATATGGTTTTCGTTCTTGATGACGCCAAACTGAGCCGTGTCAAGGAGCTTTTTATCCAGCCGGAATGGTTGCAGCCCCCGCATACGGTAGGCTATGGCAAGAAACTGAGCGCCAATCCTTTTGTCGCGTTTGAACAGATTCCCCCGCGTTCGCGCTACCAGTTCCTGTTGGACAACGTACATTATATCATCATGTCCTTCATCCACGGTCCGGTCTGTAAAGGTCAGATTGCCCTCAATGTGCTCAATGATCATTTCTGGGTCATGTTCCTGGACCCTGATCACGATCTGAGCGTGGCGTATCCGG
Source organism: uncultured delta proteobacterium (assembly GCA_963785235.1). GTDB lineage: Bacteria > Desulfobacterota > Desulfomonilia > UBA1062 > UBA1062 > MWEI01. The sequence continues at coordinate 239,370 of CAWAUM010000007.1, forward strand.
CCTTTCTGAAGCTGCACAGCGACAAGCTGCGCATGCCGATTGAAGCCGGCAGTGACCTGCGCGTTTTTAATGTAATGAACGATGAATATGAAAAGGCCGCCGTTGAGTTTTATAAAGTCCGGCAGGATTTTTACACGTCGCATCACTACGAAGGTCTCGGCTATGAATCCCTCTGGAAGGGAAACAAGGCCGCCGATGCACCGTTGCTCACGATCTATCGCCATTTTGACAGCGCATCCGTACATAAAGGGGTCCTGGGAAATCTGCCGAAAACCATGTGGGTGGTGGACTATCCTCTGCTGGAACGGATCTATTATGCGCTGGTTGCCGGATTTGATGTGTACGGCACGATCAGCCATAATCTCTCGCTGCGGTATTACATGGATGCGCTGCGCGTTGAAGGCGAGAGCTACTTCCTGGATTTTCTGCCCGCAGCAAAGCGGCAGGAGATCATGAAGTCGTGGTATCAGGGGGTTGATCTCAAAAAGATTGCATACTATCCTTCCGCTCTGCCGACAAAAATTTCCTTTGTGACGGACGAACCGAAGCGTGAGTTCATGGAATATATGGTGAACAAACACATTATGCCTGCAACAGATATCGCCTTTGATGCCGTGAACTATGAGCGGGGAGATGTTGCCTATCCTGGCTTGCCGGATCAAGACAAAACGAAGAATGAATACCTCAAGGCTTTTCGTGCCATATCCAAACCCGGCACGCCATTTTTCTCATTGATGAAAGATTACAACATCCATATCGCCTATATGAGAATACGTTTGAAAAATGGAAAAGATCTGGCAATCTCCATCGTGATCAATCAATGGCATGGTAATGTTACCCATTTATTCAGTGAAAGTGCTCGACTCGATGTATCAAAGGACAGCGCCGATTTTATTTCCGGCCTCATCGGATCGTATCCAAACTATTTTTTTGATGTCCGTGAAGAGGACCTGCCCGACTTTTTCGATCTCCTGGCTCATTTTGATAACAGACCGAAAGATTTTGAGAGACTGGACAAATACGGCGTCAACAGGGCACAGGATAGGCTCTGGGATGTGTATGACTGGTTTCAAAAACGATTCTATGAGGATGAACCCGTAAACTCCGGGCTGTTCGATTTGAACCGGTACTACTACCTAGCCAAGTAGGGTACGGTATTTTTTAGAGTGCTTATACCGTGGAATGACCCAAAACGGGCATTCATGGCCCAATGAGAATCATTATATAACTCATTGAATAGTTGTATGGAATAATTACCGGTTCTGTGAGAATGGGCCTGAGTGGACATGGAAGTCCCAATAGCGTAGGCTGTCGGAATATGGCATGAAAAAATATCTAATAATATCAGATTAATACTTGAAGTATCCCTCTTGGCACCCTCCTTGCTCATGAATGTCCTATGCATACGGTACGGTAGCATGTGTGAGGATGTGATGCACAGCAAGGGCATTCATCCTCAGGATAGAAGTTTTATCTGGCTTTATAAACATCACATGCACGCAATCCTTTTCAAGGAAAGACGAGCGGGGAGGTCCAATCATGGCATGTACAATGAGGAGCAAGGTTTTACGGGATGAGACGTGCATCAAGTCACTGGGAAGGCTGGCTGACAAACGGGCGGTGCGCGAAGGGCTCAAGATCTGCCTGGAGCGGGCACGGATCATGACCGAAGTATTCAAGGCAAGCGAGGGAGAGCCCATGTGCATCCGCAGGGCCAAGGGACTGGCCGCGGTCCTGGACAACATGACCCTTTTCTCCCGAGATAAGGAGCTCATTGCAGGCTGCTTTGCAAGCTCGGAAAAGGCATGCCCGACCTACCCTGAGCTCTACTGGAGGTGGCTTGAAAAGGCTGTTGAAACCAAGCCCGACTATGCCTCCATGCTGACCGAGGTGGGCAAACAGGAGCTGTTCGCCATCCACGAGTACTGGAAACCCTTTTCCATCCATGGCCGGGAGCGTGACTATATCCCTCCCGGAAGGTCCTGGAGGATAGGCGACTTCATCACGGGCGGATGGATGTGGCAGTGGGAGATCTCCACGCCCAACTACGAGAAGATCCTGAGTATAGGACTCAGTGGGATTATTGCGGAGATCGACAAGAAGCGCTCCGAGGTCCTGTCCGACATCTCCATCCCGACCGAGAAGCGCATGAAGATGATCGATGAGCTGACCGCCATGAAGATTTCCACCGAGGCGGCAGCACGGTGGGGCCGGCGATATGCGAAGATGCTCCAGGAGCACAAGCTTACCGTGAAGGACAAGGCGAGGCGCTCAGAACTCGACAAGATGATCGAGGCATGCTCCCAGGTACCCGCAGGGCCGGCTCGCAACCTGCACGAGGCACTGCAGTGCTTCATCATGATCACCTTTATCGTCAACTATATCGACCAGCCCCAGGTGGGCAACGGCATCCGCTTTGACAAGATCTTCGGGCCATATCTTGAAAAGGATATCAAGGCAGGCGTGCTCAGCCGTGAGCAGGCCAAGGAACTGGTGGAAGGGGTCTGGGTGAAGATGCAGGAGGGGGGATATGTTCAGCCGCCCCAATGGGTGAACAACGGCGGCGGCGGGCTTGGTTTCCAGACCATCACCCTAGGCGGCACGGATGAAACGGGAAAGGACATCACCAATGACATGACCTACCTGGCCCTGAAGGTAACCGGAGAGCTCCAGACCATTGCCCCGCAGATTGCGGTTCGTATCCATGACAATACGCCCAAGGAGCTCTACCAGGCCATCTTCAGGTGCGTACGAACCGGATGCGCCCAGCCGGCGGTGTTCAATGACCAGGTAAACCTGCTCAGGCTCGAAGGCCTCGGATGCTCAAAGGAAGAGGCGAGGCTCTATTCCATCAACAACTGCATGCAGCCGGTCATACCCGGAAAGAACTGCCACTACCGTGCAGGGCACAGCGGAGGATTTGTGCTGCCCATGTGCCTGAACCTGGCCCTTGATGAAGGCAGGTTCAGCGGCAAGGTGGTAGGTGCGCCGACACCCTCCATCTCAAAGCTGAAGACCTATGATGATGTGTGGAAGGCATTCTGCGCCCAGGTGGAGTTTGCTGCCGAGACCCTGGGCATCATCTCCAACATTGCGGATGTACTCCTGAAAGAGTACATCCCCCGGCCGTTCCTCTCGGCCCTGCTGGACGGCAATATCGAGAAGGGATGCGATATGAGGGACTGGGAATATCTGGGCCTGCGGCATCACCTGGTCTTCGGGGTCAACAATGCGGCAGACGGCCTGGCAGCCATAAAAAAGCTCGTCTTTGACGAGAAGAAGCTTACTCTTGAAGAGTACCTGAAGGCGGTCCAGGGCAACTACCAGGGCAAGTATGAGAGCACCTACCGCCTGATAGAACAGGGCGCACCCAAATTCGGCAACGACGATGACTATGTGGATTTCATCAGCCGAGACATAATGCTCAAGATACGCCAGGAATGCGACAAGTGGACAGACATCTATGGCAAGCCTTTTATCTTAGACGGCACCACTGCATCGGCCCCCATTGGTGCAGGAATGATCCTGCCTGCTACCTGCGATGCGCGCATGGAAGCAGAGCCTTTTCATGACGGCAGCATCTCCCCGGTCCAGGGAAGAGACACCTCGGGCCCCACTGCCACAGTAAGGTCTGTGGGCAAGGTGAAGACGCTTGAGACCGGCAACTTCCTTCTGAACCAGAAGTTCATGCCCTCCTTCTTTGATGTGCAGAACTACGAGGTCATGGAAGGGTACATGAAAACGCTGCGTGACATGGGCATCCATCATGTGCAGTTCAACTGCGTGGACAAGGGCACCATGCTCGAGGCCAAGGCGCATCCCGATAAATACCGGGACCTCATCGTACGGGTTGCAGGGTATTCCGCTTACTTCATAGACCTGGACAACCGGATGCAGGACGAGATCATCAAGAGGACCGAGCAGGCGTTCTGAAAAGGAATTTAAGGCCATCCCTTAAGTGAAGATGTACGGGGTGGTGGCAAAGGTCCGAAAAGCCGGCCCGTTCAAATCTGTCAACTCGCTTTTTGAGTTGATGGATTTGAACGGGTAAAATGAAGGAAAGGCGTGAACATGGGCAGGTCCGTGTTTAATGGCTATTTACACTTGATCGGGATTGATTTGAGCGTCCAGGTTCTGGCCTTTTCAAAGGATCAATCTCCCCGAAAAGGGGGAGATTGATCCTTTGAAAAGGTTGATGAAAAATGGAGTTGCAATGACACGACAAGCATCAGAAGAGCATGAAAGAACACAGGGAACCATATTCAACATCCAGAACTTCAGCATCCATGACGGCCCTGGAATAAGGACCACAATGTTCCTCAAGGGCTGTCCGTTGCACTGCCCCTGGTGCTCGAACCCCGAGTCCATATATCCGGCCATCCAGATCAAAATCTCGCCGGAGAAGTGCCGGGGGTGCAAAAAGTGCTCTGATGCCTGCGAGAGCGGCGCCCTTTCAATGGAGAATGGAAAGGTCCGTTTTGAACACTCCTTATGTACGGATTGTCTTGCCTGTGCGGGTGTATGTGAAAGCGGCTGCATCACGAAAATAGGGTCACGTATCAGCGCTGATGAAGCAATAGAAAAGCTCCTGAGGGACAGGCCCTTTTATGAGAATACCGGCGGCGGCGTCACTGTATCAGGGGGGGAACCCCTTTTCCAGCAAGAATTCGTATCAGAGATATTGAGCAGGCTCCACAAGCATGGTGTGAATACGGCTGTTGATACCTCGGGCTTTGCCAGCCGGCCGGCCTTTGCCGGCATCATCGATAACGTGGACCTTTTTCTTTTCGACATCAAGCACCTGGACAGGGAAAAACACCGAAGCACCATAGGCGTAGACAATGATGTCATCCTGAACAACCTTAAGGAGTGCGCAGCCCGGACTCAGGTTTGGACCAGGACCCCTCTCATACCGGGATTCAACGATGACTTCGAGGTTACCGACGCTATCGCCAGGCTTGCACATGAAGTCGGTGCCCAGCGATGCTGCTTCCTGCCCGTGCATCGATGGGGCGAGCACAAGTATTCCCGGCTCGGTCTTGCGAATCCTTATGAAAACATCCGAGAATTTTCAGCAGGGGAGATTGAAATATTCAAAGAGCGGTACAAAAGACAGCAAGGATTCGTGTTTTTCGAGGCGGCATAAATCAAACCATTACGCATATCTTTTTTCCCATTCTATCAAACCTGAGGATTCAAGCCCTTTTTGCGTATAAGGCTGGCTGCGTATCCAAAAGAAATGATTTGACTTTTAATGAGTAATTATTATTATCGTTAACATTGGAATTAGTTTTCCCTGTGATAGCTCACCAGTGATGAAGGCATCAAGGAGGTTTCCGGTATGAAGAACAGGCTTACCAGCAACATCAAGGAAGAGCAGGCTGTGGATCTCACCAGAAAGATCATTGAGCTTGAAGAATCAACCCGCGGGTATGAGCGCAGGAGCACGTTCTTCGAACTGCTCATCAGGAGCCTGCCAGGACTGTTCTACGCCTTTGATGACAAGTTCCAGGTGCATATGTGGAACAAGAATGTAGAGAAGGTCACCGGGTATATTGCCGATGAAATCCCGGAGCATAGCCTCTTCGAACTGTTTGACGGTGATGACCTCAAGTTCATTCAGGATACCATCCAGAATGTGTTCAAGACCGGCGAGGGAGTGGCGGAGGCGATCCTCATTACAAAAGACGGCAGGCGGATCCCCTATTTTTTTACAGGGGTCAGTGCAGTGATCGAGGGCACGCCTTACCTCCTGGGTATGGGGCTGGATATCAGCATCCTGAAAGGGGCCGAAGCTGCGTTGCTGGAGAGTGAGGCCCTTTACCGCACCTTTGCCGCGCGCATGACCGAAGGAGTGACGCTCATTCATGAAGATAAATTCGTGTTCGTGAACAATGCCTTTGCCTCCATGCTCGGATTTTCCGATCCCAATGAGATCCTTGGTCAGGATGTCATGGGCTTTGTGAGCAAGGAATTCGAGATGTATTTCAGGGAACTTTTCGAGTCCATCGTAAAGGGCATGTCAAAGGAACGTTTTTTCCAGGCCCGGTGGATGAGGGACAAAAAACAGGAGATATGGGTAGAAGGCAGGGGCAACCTTATCCAGTGGAAAGGGAATCCTACCGTTCTGCTCACAGCACGCGACATCACCGAGACCAAGCTCAAAGAGATCTCCATGCAGGAGGAGGCCGCATACCTCAGAAGGGAAAACGTAACCCTGAGATCATCCATTAAAGACCGTTACCGCTTCGGTGACATCATCGGCAAGAGCTCGGCTATTCAGGAAGTCTATGAGCTCATCCTCAACTCGGCAGCCACTGGTGCCAATGTCATCATCTATGGCGAGTCCGGCACCGGCAAGGAGCTGGTAGCCAAGGCCATACACCAGTTTTCCAGCCGCTCCGCCAGTCCCTTTGTCCCGGTCAACTGTGCGGCCATACCCGATAACCTTATCGAAAGTGAATTCTTTGGTTATAAGAAGGGGGCCTTCACCGGCGCCAATACCGATAAACAGGGATATTTGGATATGGCCCACGGGGGGACCTTGTTCCTCGACGAGGTGGGCGAACTGGGGTTGAATCTCCAGGCTAAACTCCTTCGCGCCATAGAGGGCAGCGGCTATTCGCCGGTGGGCGGCAATATCACCAAACATTCGGATTTCAGGATTATCGCGGCAACCAACAAGAACCTGCTGGAGTATACGAAAAAGGGCCTCATGCGGGAGGATTTCTTCTACAGGATCCATATCATACCCATACAGCTCCCCGCACTCAGGCAGCGTAAAGATGACATACCTCTCCTGGTAGAGCACTTCTTGAGAATCTATTCCCCTGGAAAAAGACTTCCTTCCGTCTCGGGCCATGTGCTGGAGGCGCTCCAGAATTATGACTGGCCGGGCAATGTGCGTGAGCTGCAGAATGTCATCCAGCGTTATCTTACGGTAAAGAGGATCGACTTCCTTACCCCGGCAACCCAGGAGCCACCTGAGATCTTCAACCAGGCACAGGCCTCGCTGGACAAGGGTAAAAAGGACCTCAAGCTTCATGACTACACCGAGAACATCGAGAAGGCAGTAATCATGGATGCGCTGAGCCAGCATCGCTGGAACAAGAGCAAGGCATCAGAGGCATTGATGATTTCCCGCAAGACACTTCAAAGAAAGATGAAACGGCTCGGGCTGGTGTGACCGGAAGTGGGCGCTTGTGACCCATGGATATCAATAAATCGACTTTGTATTTTAATAACAGCAAGTTATATGCTCCGATTTTATTTATACCCCTAGATCCGGGACACTTCTGTCCCACTGTCCATGTACCTGCCTTAATCCTGCCTTAAGAATACCTACGTAATATCAGCAGAGTAAATACGATTATCCTCTTGGCACTATCCTTGCTCTATCTTGGATAGGGACATGTAACCACAGATCTGATGTCTCAGCCTTTGAAGTTTTCTTGTTGATTGGCATGTTCCAGCGAAGGGGGTTCACATGGGTCAGGATTCAAAGATCCGCATTCTCATCGCCAAACCAGGTCTTGACGGGCATGAACGGGGCGCACACGTGGTGGCCTACGGGCTCAGGGACGAAGGCTTCGAGGTAATTTACACGGGCTTGCGCCAGACTCCAGAGCAGATCGTTTCCGCAGCCGTCCAGGAAGATGTCGCCGTCATCGGTCTCTCCATCCTTTCGGGGGCTCACCTCTCGCTGACTAAAAAAGTCATGGAAGGCCTCAAGGCCAAAGGCGCAGAAGACATCCTGGTTACCGTTGGGGGCATCATTCCTGAAGGAGACAGAAAAGCCCTTGAAAAAATGGGTGTGGGCGGCATCTTCACCTCAGGCGCGAAGATCAAGGATATTGCGGCATTCATCCGCACAAAGCTCAGAGAAGAAATGCCGTATGAAGAAAATATGGGAATATTTGCTGAAGGTGCCCTAACCACTGTCAAGGACAGGACATGAAGGACAATAGAAAAAAGATTGAAGAGGCTGCGAGGAAGTGGGAGGCTGAGATTCTCAATCCTCGCGTGAAGAGGTTTAACCTGGGCAAGAGTCCTACGAGCTTCCACACCCCCTTGTCAATGAATGGTTCTCAATTCCTGGAAAAAGTCGGATTTCCCGGCCAGTACCCGTTCACTGCAGGGAACAATCCCTTTGACTTCTGGAACGCACATGCACGCTCAGCTGCAAAGCTCGGTTACCGGCCCGACTGGGGCGGAGCAGGCGGGGTCGGTAAATACGGCGGGTTCGGAACCCCTGCCGATTATCGTGATTATTTATTGAGGATGCAGTCCATGGGACGCAAGGGCGGGCCCAACATCGCCTTTGACCTGGCGACCCAGTGCGGATACGACTCTGACAGCCCCTATGCCGAGGGAGAAGTGGGCCGGGTTGGGGTTGCCATAGACTCTCTGCAAGACTTTGCAGTCATCTACGAGGCCTATACCGGAGATCTCGACATCGACAAGGTGCCGTCCAACTTCACCATCAATGCCCCTGCTGCAATCATCATCGCCATGTATGCCTGTCTTGCCAAGAAGCGTGGTATCCCGCTTGATAAGTTGAGGGGTACGCCCCAAAACGACATCCTCAAAGAATTCATCGCCCGAGGAACATACATTTATCCACCAAAGCCTTCCTTGAGGCTGTTCCGCGATACGTGCGTATTCTGCCGTAAGCACATGAGAGCGCTCAACATAAATTCCATCGGAGGCTACCATATGAGGGAGGCCGGAGCCACACGCACCCAGGATCTGGCATTCTCCATGGCCAACGGCATTGCCTATATCGAGGCCGGTCTCGAAGGCGGACTTGCCGTCGATGAGTTCGCGCCTGCATTCACCTTCAATGCATTCGGCGGCAGCATGGAGATCTATAATGAAATAGCATTCCAGAGGGCGGCCCGCAGGATGTGGGCGCATATCCTCAAAGATCGCTTCGGCGCAAAAGATCCCAGGAGCATGATGATCCGCCAGCCCATCACGGCTCACATCGGATGCTCCAGCACCACGCTCCAGAGACCGCTCAACAATCTCGCCCGAGCCGTTGTCGGCGGAATGGCGGCCGGCATGTCCGGCGGCATTCCCGGTGCATTCCCTCCCTTTGACGAGCCGCTGGGGCTCGGACATTCCCAGGAGGCAGTCCAGCTACAGCTCGATGCCACCAGGATCATGATCTACGAGGCCAAGGTGACAGACGTATGCGATCCATGGGCTGGATCCTATTTTATGGAATCGATCACGGACGCCACCGAGGAAGCGGCGGCAACCGAGATGGCAAAGATCGAGAAGATGGGGGGAGCGGTTGCGGCCATAGAAAACGGTTACATGCAAAAGGCAGTGGCCAAGAGTGCATACGAGCGCCAGAAGCTCATCGAGAAGCAGGAGGATTTCGTGGTGGGGGTGAACTGCTTTACTGAGGCTACCGAGATAGAGGTGTCAGTCAACCGCATGGTGGAAGCGACCTATGACCCAGGGCTCATGAAGACGGCCGAAGAGCGTCAGAAAAAAAATCTGGCCCGATTCAAGAGGGAAAGGCATGGCAAGGCTGTCCTTACCACTCTTAAGAATCTTAAAAGTCAGGCCGCAGACAAAGACAAGAACCTCATGCCCGCCATCTGTGAATGTGTGGAAAACGACGCGACCCTCCAGGAGATCTGCGATGTGCTCCGCGAGGTCTTTGGTGAGTCCCAGCCCATAAAACTCTAGGAAGAGGTCTGTTACATGGAAGACATGCTCAAGAGATTGATCGATAGAGCCAGGCAAGGAGACGAAAGGTCCCTTGCTCGGCTCATCTCGCATGTCGAAGACCGCAGGCCGGGCTGGAAGGACGCCATGAAGACCATGTACTCCCATACGGGCCGTGCATGTGTCATCGGGATTACGGGTTCTCCGGGGGCGGGCAAGAGCACCCTGGTGGGCGAGATCGCCAAGAGACTTGCGGATGATGGCTGCACCATCGGCATTATCGCGGTTGACCCGTCGAGCCCGTTCTCGGGCGGGGCGCTGCTGGGAGACCGCATCAGGATGCGTGACATCAGCACCGTTAAGGGCATCTTCATCCGGTCCATGGCTACCCGCGGTGTGCTGGGAGGCCTGTGCCAGGCGGCAAAAGACGTGGTGAGGATCATGGATTTTGCGCGCAAGGACGTGGTTCTCATCGAGACCGTGGGTGTGGGACAGGACGAGATCGAGGTGGTGAGCGCTTCCGACCATGTGATGCTTGTAACCTTTCCGGGAGGCGGTGACGGCATCCAGGCCATCAAGGCAGGCGTTATGGAGATCGCCGACCTGTTCGTGGTGAACAAGTCCGACCGCGGCGGCGCCGACGAGACGGCCTCTGAGATCTCGGCCATGCTCGATCTCTCAACCGAGACAAAAGAAGAGATACCGCCCGTCATCAAGACCTCGGCCGTCACCAGGGATGGACTGACTGAGCTCGTGACCATCCTCCTGGAATACATCCATCAGAAAAAGGCCGGGCTTCCCATCCGGAAGGCCAATGTGCGTCAGGAGATTCTGGGCATCCTTGAGCGCGAGGTCACCAGCCTCATCAGGGAGCGGATCATGGGCAACGGGAAACTGGATGCAGACATCGAGAGGATAATGGCAGGCAAAAGCGATCCCTACAGCGCGGCAGACGGAATAATCGCCAGGTTCGCTTTCATGAAGGGCTTGGACAAAACACACGAAGGAGACCCTCAATGAGTGGAAATGGTGCAGGCTTTACCGCAAAGCTCGCCTCGTTCATCTCTCATACGGACGCTGATAAAATCCCGCAGTGGGCGTATGAGCATGCCAAGGTGGCATTCATGGACTGGCTTGCCGTTACCTTTGCCGGCAAGGACGACCCGTTGGTGGCAAAGCTCATGGACTATACCGACATGATGGGGGGCAATGAGCAGGCCACCATTATCGGCTATCACCGGAAAAAGGACGTGAGCAGCGCAGCCCTCATCAACGGAAGCGCCTCTCATGCCCTGGATTACGATGACACGCTGGTCTCCTTCCTGGGGCACCCTTCCGTGACCATCTTCCCGGCCCTGCTGGCCCTTTCCGAGTGGAGGGGCAAATCCGGCCGTGAATTCCTCACCGCCTACCTCATCGGCCTGCAGGCCGGAGGCACCGTGGGTGCCTGCGCAAGCCTCGACCATTACATGGCAGGATGGCACGCCACCTCGACTTTGGGGCACCTTGCTTCTGCAGCAGCGTGCTCGCGCCTGCTTGGCCTGTCCGAGAAACAGACCGTCTATGCCCTGGGCATCGGCGGCACCCAGGCCTCAGGGCTCAAGCGCGTGTTCGGGACCATGTGCAAGCCATTCCATGCAGGCCGGGCTTCCCAGTCAGGCCTCATGGCGGCCCTTCTGGCAGAGCAGGGGTTTACGAGCGCCGAGGACATCCTGGAAGGCCCCCAGGGTTTCTTCGAGGCCCTGAAGGGCAAGGTGAACGAAGATATCGTCGCTATGCTGGGTCTGGGATGGGACGTTCAGAACCTTTCGCAGAAATACCATGCGTCCTGCCATGCCACCCATTCACCTCTTGAGGCGGCCCTGACTGTGATCAAATCCGAAAACATCACGCTCGATAATATCAAGACCATCACAGTCCATGCCTCCACCCTATCCCTGCAGGCGGCAGGCAAGACCGAGCCGGCCACCGGTCTGGAGGGAAAATTCAGCATTTCCTACTGTGTGGCCAATGCCCTGCTGCGAGGCGTGACAGGCATGCAGGCCTTCACGGACGAGAAGGTGAATGACCCAGCGGTAAGGGAGATTATGAAGAAGATCAAGGTGATCAACGACCCTGAGATAAAGGCACTGGAATCCCTTGTGGAGGTGGAGACTGGGGACGGTAAAAGGTTCAGTTCCTTTTCAGACATCCTCCAGCAGATCCCGCCCCTGGAGGTCAAGAAGGAGCGCGTGGCCAGCAAGTTCCTCGATCTGTGCGGGCCTGTGCTGGGGAAGAGGAAATCCCTTGCGCTGAAGAAAAGGATCGAGGCCATGGATACGCTTCAGGACATGGGAGATATGGCGGAGAGTCTCTTATGATCATTTGTGCAAGGCAAGATACTGAAGCTTCATTACCATCATTCACTCGGACACAGGGGGAGCAAGGAATGGAAGAGCGTGTGCTGATCACCGATATTGCCAGGTTCGCCGTGAATGACGGTCCGGGAATTAGGACAAACGTTTTCATGAAAGGCTGTCCTCTTAAGTGTGCCTGGTGCCACAATCCCGAAACCATTGCAGCAAAGCCCCGAATTATACTGGAAGAGCAGGCTCTGTGTCGCAGTGCGGGGCATGTCTTGAGGTCTGCCCGAAGGATGCCATCATGCCTCCCATAGCACCCGAGCGCTCAAGCAGCGAAGGCTCAACCTATCACAAGATAAACCGCACGAGGTGCGATGGTTGCATGAAGTGCGTGGATGTCTGCAGGTATGAGGCCCTGCAGGTGACGGGTAAAGCCATGGGCATATCCGAGATCCTTGACGAGGTGGAGCGGGACAGGCCATTCTACAACAATCGGGCAGGAGGCATGACCGTAAGCGGCGGCGAGCCCACGGCGCATTCTGCATTCACTCTGGAGCTGCTCAAGGGGGCAAGGGCGCGTTCGATCCACACCTGCCTTGACACCAATGGATACTGCGACTTCAGTGTCTTAAAGGAGATTGCGGAATATACGGATATCGTCCTTTTTGACCTGAAGCACCTTGACCCTGGAAGGCACCTCGAAAAGACCGGGGTCAATAACAGCCTCATCCTGAAAAACCTTGAACTGCTCTGCGGAACCGGCTCTGAGATCTGGATACGCATTCCCGTGGTTCCGGGGTTCAATGACACCATAGAGTTCCATCGGGAGGCATCCGTTTTTCTCGCCTCCCTTGACGGACATGTGACACGCATCGATCTCCTGCCGTTCCACAACTGGTGCCAGGATAAGTATTCCTGGCTCGGTATCGACTGGTCATATCGCGAAACAGAAGCCCTGGATCCCTCGTTCCTGGAGATCCATGCGGACGTCTATCGCCAATATGGCCTTGTGACAACAGTGGGCGGGTCAGGGTTTGAAGACACAGGCACGGCAGCCAAGCCCGGGGAGTACTCGGAGACTTCGAGCCGTAAAGGCAATATCATAAGCCAGATGGAAAAGGTGTGATGAGTTTAAACATGAAGCCAAAATTAAAAAATGAGCAGTGAAAGGGGGTGATATTGATGACGTTATGCAAGGAGTGCAAGAAATTTTTTCCCGTACAGGGAGACCCGAAAAAGGGGGATTGCGTTTCAAGAGAGGTTGATCCGAGGCAGGCCTACTACAAGGCGAAGCCCGTAGTTGCGGATAAGGATGCGAGTTCGTGCTCTTCGTTTGAGAAGAGATGAAAACAGATCAGGGACTGACCAAAAAAGATGGAAGTCAGCTGAGAAGTCAAACGGTAACAAGGGAGGAAATATTATGGCAGAGCCGGCAGCGAACATGAGTATAAAGGAACTGGAAAAAAATCAGAAATGGTGGTGGGCCGCAGAGAAGAAGCGATCGAAGAGGTTGGATTACCTCAGAAAGGCCATATGGAAAAAAGGGGCGATCGGGGGGATTTATCCCATCGGATTGAATATCGATCTGGAGCAGGCCAGACTGCATACCGAAAAGGCGCGCGAACTGGAGTTTGCACCTGACCCGTATGTCGTAAAATTTGCCAAGATGTTCGCTCATTACCTGGATAACAAGACGATCTTCATCACCGATAAGGCCCAGCTCGTGGGCTACGTGGGCAGCCTGCCCAATACGATCTCCTGGAATCCAAGCTTAGCCTCGATCCTGAATTACGAGGTTATCAATGATTCTTCGGCCATCCCCGAGCCTATGGATGCGAGTCTGAAGATAATCAATGAGGTGGCCGCTTACTGGTCCGGAAAATCTGATCTGGACAAGATCCTGCCCCACATGGATCTGGACGACATGACAAAGGTCCTCTCCGGTGCAATCGGGTGGGGTGTCCCGCTCTCCAGAGGTGGTTATTCCGGCAAGGATTACGAGTACATCATGACCGGCCGGCGGGCCTTTTTAGACATCATCGCCGAACTCGACCGCCAGATCGACGAGGCGGACGCCAAGGTCCATACACAAGGCGCCACCACGGAAATGAGCGATCTGTATGACAAGATGAACATGTGGGAGGCCATGAAGATAACCCTCGAGGCCGGTATCCGTCATGCTGGGCGCTATGCTCGTCTGGCCAGGATTATCGCGGAAAATTACGAGACCGACAATGACCGCAAGGAAGAGCTCTTACAGATCGCCGAGGCCTGCGAACAGGTGCCTGCCAGGCCGCCTAGAACACTGCAGGAGTCGCTCCAGTATGACCTCTTCATCCAGCTCTTCAGCCGGACCGAGGCCATCGAGGGCGCCTGGCCGTCCCGGCCGGACTACTATCACGGGCCGTATTACGACAAGGACGTCAACATCGACAAGCGCCTCACCAAGGAGCAGGCCATGGATCTGGTCGGTGAGTTCCTGATCCGGGCCGCCGAGGTCTCTCAGTACAAGCCCAAATGTGCCCGGGAAGGGCTTCAGGGAATAGAAGGGACCTGGGTCTGGACTTTGGGCGGGGTAAACAAGGACGGGAGCGACGCCTGCAACGACATGACGATCGCGCTCTTACAGGCCGCCCGTCTGGTCAGGGTCGCCAATCCGACCTTCAGCTTCCGCTGGCACCCCAAGGTCAAGGACGAGGTTCTGCGCGAATGCTTTGAGTGCATCCGCCATGGGCTGGGTTATCCCTCCATGCGCAATGATCCGATTCTGATCGCCAATTCCATGAACTGGCACGGACATCCTATCGAAGAGGCCCGCACCTGGGTGCACCAGGCCTGCATGTCTCCCAGCCCGACCACCAAGCATGGATTTCAGCCCATGCGCATGGCCAACGCCACAGCCAACTGCGCCAAGATCATCGAGTATGTCATGACCAGTGGCTTTGACCCGGTCATAAACATGCAGATTGGGGCCGAAACGCCCGATGCTGCCACCTTCACCGATTTCGAGCAGGTGTACGAAGCATGGATCAGCCAGATGAAAACCATCTTCAGTATCCTGGTCCGTCCGGTGAACCGGGCCAGAATCCTGGCCTCCAAGTGGACCCCGCGACCGTACCTTTCGGCCATCTCCGAACGCTCGGTCGAAAGCGGCCTGGAAGTTATGGATCCTTCGATCAGCCGCGGGAATTCCTGGATAACGGCCTTTACCTGGGTTGAAAACATCGACAGCCTGGCAGCGATAAAAAAACTGGTCTTCGATGACAAGAAATATACCATGGCCGAGCTCAAGCAGGCCATCGCCGACAACTGGGAAGGCCATGAGGAGATGCGGCTGGATTTCGTCCGCAATGCACCCAAGTGGGGCAATGACGATGACTATGTCGACAACATCATGCTCAGGTGCCTGCGGGATGTGGCCAAGTTCGGACGCGTACTCAAGGACCCAATGGGCAACAACTGGCCGATTCTACCCGAAAATGTCAGCGGTAATATTCACTATGCCAATATCGTGGGGGCCTTGCCCAACGGGCGCCGGCTGGGAGACGCCCTGTATGACGGCGGCATCTCGCCCGGGCCGGGGCTCGATAAAAAGGGGCCGACCGCGGTGCTGAATTCGTGTGCCAAGATCGACCATATCTCCGACGGACGGGCCTTCCTCTTGAACCAGAGACTGTCCCCCACCCAGCTCGCCGGGGAAAAAGGATACCAGCTCTGGAAATCGTACATGAACACCTGGTACGCACTCGGCATGGATCATATCCAGTTCAACTGCGTGTCGGACGAGACCCTCAGGAGCGCCCAGAGAGACCCGGAGAAGTACACGGAAGTCATCGTGCGGGTTGCGGGCTACAGCGCCCACTTCGTGGATATCAGCCGCAAGACGCAGGACAACATCATCCAGCGTACGGTGCAGGGACTGGGTTAACTCTGGAGGGTTAGGGGGGTTGCCGCCCGGGCGACCCCCTTTGAGCAATGAGGCAAAGGAGATGTGAAAATGGCAAGAAGAAATCGGGATGAATATGCAAAGGCCTCGGGGGTATTCGGCCGGACGGCGGCTGATCTGGAAAAGCAGTCGAATGCCGAAACAATCCCTGAAAAGACCTGCGGCGTATGCAAGCATTATCTGGAGAGCTCCTGGTCGAGCGATGGAAGGGGCAGTTGCAAGCAACTGAAAGAGGGGTCCGATATCACCAGTGATCCCCCCGTCTTCAATCTGGAGGGGAAAAACGGGTACCTGCTGAGAATCCTTACCGATGCCGCCAGGTGCACGTATTTCGAAAAGAGTGAATTCATCGATCATGACGGCCAGGAATGCAGTGACCCCATATACCGTCGCTCGATGAGGCAGCTCATGGACAAGTAAGGATAATTCAAACCACAACCAAAGGAGGAAGAGAACATGAAGTGTATAGAGTGTAATTACGAGGCCCCGGTTGATAAATTCCGTTACCTCTACAACGCCCGGATCGATTCATCGCTTACGCTGCGGCAGTGTCCCAACTGCCAGGCCTGGCTGGCCGTGGATGAACTGACCAGTTCGGTCAAGCAGAAGGTCGGCCCGGGCGAGGCTCCCTGGGGCAAGTCGGCCGGTATCGAGGGTCTGGCGGAGAGCGTGCACTAGGGTGTGGGGCTACCAAGAGGTACCAGAAGAGGGGTGCGGCCATGGATATGACCTGTCATGTCTGCGGATATACCGCCAATTATCTTAAGTTCGACTATCTGTGCAAGAACGGGTGTCCGGCGTGCGGTGAATCCGATATGCGGCTTTGTCCTGCGTGCGGGACCAAATGCGTCTTCTCACGCGCCGAAAGCCTGGAGGGGGAGGAACTCAAGATGCGAGAGCTTTCCGTAAGGCTGGCCGGCATGGTCAGGAGCCAGGACACGCAGGTCATGGCGGAAGCCAGAAATCTCCTCGAACAGTTGCACGAGATCAATCGGCGCTGGAATATTCCGGCCCTGCACCAATTCTTAAAGGAGAGGCAGCACGATTTGTTTCCGGAATGATGGGAAGGAGAAAACAATGAAGTGCGTAGAATGCTCTTACGAGGCACCGGTATCCGGTTTTCACTACCTCTATAACGCAAGGATCGATGCCTCGGTAGTGTTGCGGCAGTGCCCCAACTGTCAGGCATTGATCGCGGTTGATGAGCTCCTGGGGTTCGTAAAACAGAAGATAGGACCGGGCGAGGCACTCTGGGGCAAATCCTCAGGGATCGAGGGCTCTGCTGAAAAGCCCCGGGCCGGGCGTAGGAAGTTAATCCACAGGGGACCGTGGAACAAAGATCCGGGCGCCTCCACCCGGATTATTTGTCCCGGTTCCCCATCTTGAGTTGTTTTTGTAGAGAAAGGTATGGGCATGAAGAAACTGCATAGCGTTGAACAAGGGGCTTTCGAGGGCATCGTTACAGTGCCTGTGCCTGAGGAGCACTTTTTCCTCAAGGACGAGACAAAGGCCAACCTCGAGAGGATTCAAAAACTTTCAGAGCGCCATCCGGTGAACGTGCTGGTGGCGGGCAAGCAGGGCTGCGGTAAGTCCACGCTCGTCCGCCAGTTCGCTGCCAGGAACAACAGGCCTTTGGCCACGTTCCAGATCGGTATCCTAGCCGAGCCCGGCCAGCTCTTTGGAGAACACCGGCTCAAGGAAGGAGAGACCTATTACCAGGAGTTTCTCTTTCCCAAGGCCATACAGACCCCCGGCTGCGTCATACACCTTGAGGAGATCAACCGGCCCGAGCACCCCAAGGCGCTGAACATGCTCCTTTCCGTCCTGGCGGAAGACCGAAGGATCTGGCTCGATGAGATCGGGCACATCAAGGTGGCGGACAATGTGGTTTTTTTCGCGACCTGAACGAGGGCGAAGAATTCATCGGCACCGAGATGCTCGATGCAGCGTTGAGGGACCGGTTTTACGTCACCGTGCTCGACTACCTGCCGCCCGAGGTGGAGACCAAGGTCCTCTCCCTGAAGGCAGGGGTATCCGATGCTGAGGCGCTCACCATCGTGAACGTGGCGAACAAGCTGCGCAGCAACAAGAACGAGCCCATGGTCGTGTCCACCAGGCACTCCCTCATGATCGCCGAAATGGTGGGTGTGGGTGCCACGGTGAAGGAGGCGTTCATAGACAGCCTCCAGATGAACCCGGATATCCTGGAGTCGGTCCTGCTCTCGCTCCACCTCGAGCTCGGCCTGACGGACAGAGATACAAAGGGCCGGTATCAACTCTATTAGGAGGATGTGGTGCTGATGAGAGATATTTCTGAAAAGGGCATATTCCATGAGCTTCAGACACTTTCTTCTTTCTGGAGGAAGAACACCTCCACCCAGGAGGCCATAGAGCTTGCCAACCTGTTGAAGTCCCTGCGCAAGGTGGTGGGTCACCTGGGCCCCAATGCCGGGAGTGTGGAGTATGCAGGCCTGTCGGGCAATGATCCCTCGGCCATCATCATTGACCCGGCATCTGCCATGGGCTCATACCCTGTTGCGGCAAAAAAGGCCGATCTGCTTGTGGGTGAAGTGGTGCATGAGGCCCTGCTCAGGATAGAGTGGAGCGATCGTGTCTGGAAGATCCTGGAGCCCTCCTTTGTTGAAATGGGCCCCATTGCCCTGGTGAAATTTCAGATGATCGTAAGGACCGCTGAAGACATCTATGTGGACAGTATCCTCGAAGGTTCGGTCCTGGGAAACTATCTGGCTGCGGCCAGGAGAAAGGAGCTGAGCGGACCCAGGGTTCAATCCATACTCCTTAAGTCGATATCATCATTTGATACACTGGTCCTCCTGTGGTGGGCCGTTTCATTCGGGGACCATGGATCAATGGTGACCCACAGACATCATGATGCGCCGCTGACAGCACTTATGCGGCTTTCCCGGGAGATCACCGAACTGAGCAAGGACAAGTCATTCGTCGTTTTCAGGTGCAAGCAGCGCGCACTGCTCTACAAGGAGCTATGGGCACGGATTGAGGCGCAAGTCCTGGATCTCCCCCTCATCGACAAGAGGCTCAGCTGGAGCCCTGATCAGCAGCAGAACATGGCCATCAGGAATCAGAGCAACGGTTCATCCGGATACCGTTCACCCAGCCTGAGCCCGGATCTCGCCAATGACATAGAGCTCCATCTCGCCCCAACCTCATCCGACATCACCCCGCTTATCAGAAGGGTCGCAGGCCTTGACAGCCAGGAAGTCATCCCCACCTCCCGCTGGGATTATCACATCCCTGCACATCCCATGGTCGACCGCACTCTGGCGGGGAGGATAAGTTCCATATTCCAGAGTTATTCGGCAAGAGAGAAGTTGATGAACAGGGGTCTCACGAGTGGAAAGCTCGACAGCAGGAGGCTTCACCGGGCGCCTATCACGGGGAGGTGCTTCAAATACCTCGAATCACGCCCGTCCATGGACTGGAATGTGACGCTCCTTGCAGACGCCAGCGGATCCATGAGGGGGACCAAATGGAGGATGGTGGAGAATACGGTTTCCACACTCCACCGGGCATTGAAGGGATATCGGAACAGTCTGTCCGCCTACGCCTATTTCGAGATCGACGGGATCTGCATGGTCTCTTCGCTCATAAAGGACGACAAGGTGTTCTCGGTGCCCCCGTGCGGGCAGACGGCCTCGGGCCAGGCCATCATTGCGGCCGCCCTGTTCATGCCGAAAAACAAGAGGCGCAGGCTGCTCATCCACATTACGGACGGCGAGTCCAACATCGGTCTGAATGTCCCTGCGGCCATCGAGTATTGCAGGTCACAAAATATACACCTGGTGACGCTCGGCTGCGGATGCAGGGACATGAATGCCATGCAGGCCCAATACGGCAACACCATCGAATTCATCGGCGGCTTCAGGATGCTGCCCCAGTCCATAGAACGTCTGCTGCGGTGGACATTCCTCTACGGGTCCAGGGCCCCGATGCCCGGTGTGAGGTTCGCAGGCGTCATCCGGAAAAAACTCGGCAGCTGTGAAAACCAAACTGTCAAAATAGATATGTAGCAAAGGGGATGTGAGATGAAAATCAGCGAGACCGTGAAGAACTGTTTTGGGGTCGATGGCAGGGCCAACATACTGGCCACGTCGGACAAGTCCGGCAAGCGTGAATGTGGCCATGTTCGGCTCGTACCAGCTCATGGATGATTCATCGGTGATCGTCATGCTTGGTGACAACCGGTCTTACAAGAACCTCAAAGAGAATCCCCAAGCGGCCTGCATGGTGATGCTGCACGGGAAAACCGGCCTGGCAACCGAGGGCTGCAGGCTCTACATGAAGGTACGCACCATGGAGGATGAAGGACAGAAGTGGGTCGAGGTAAGAGAAAAGATCAGGGCCCGCATCGGGGGCGCCGCGGACATGCTCAAGCACCTGGTGTGGTTTGACATCGTGGAGGCCCGTCCCATCCTCGACTTCGGGCAGGGGATCTGATGGAGAAAGGAAAAAAGCAATGACAGGGCAAGCGATCCTCCTGACGGAAATCAGGTCATGCATAGGAACTATAACCTTTAACAGGACCGAGCGGAAGAATGCCCTGTCCCCGGAACTGCTCCTCATGGTCCATAAGACCCTCCAGGAATGGGGCCTCTCAGGTGAGGTGCGTGTGGTGGTGATCACGGGCTCTCCGGGAAAGGCCTTTTCATCGGGCTATGATATCGCTGCCATCCCCACCGAGATGAACCCTGATCTGGCCGAACTCATGAAGTCCCACAACCCCCTGGAGCTGGCGCTTAACAGCGTTGAACAGTTCCCGTACCCCACCATTGCCATGATGAACGGGTATGCCTTCGGCGCCGGGCTCAACCTGGCCATGTGCTGCGACATGAGGATTGCCCAGTCCGATATCAGTGTGGGCATGCCGCCGGCAAAGCTGGGGCTGGTCTACCACCCCGAGGGCCTCAGGCAGTTCATCGAGGTGGTGGGCATGGCAAAGACCCGAGAGATCTTTTTCACCGGGAGGACCTATAAAGGTCCCGAGGCACTTCATATGGGGCTGGTGGACCGGCTTGTCCAGGCAGAAGAGCTTACCGGAATCACCTATGGGCTTGCCGAAGAGATAGCGGGCAATGCCCCGCTGTCGCTCAAAGGCACCAAGAGAATATTGTCCATGTTTAGGGAGCGTGTAGGGCTCACGGAAAAGCAGAGGGCCGAAGCGGATAAGCTCATCGGCGAGGCGTTTAACTCTGATGACCTTAAAGAGGGTATGGCAGCCTTCTTCGAGAAGCGCAAACCCCGCTTCTCCGGAAGGTGAGGGCACGATTCGACACGATCATCACTGTTTTTAAGGAGAGGAAGGCCATGGAGAAAGAGATTGCGCAGGGTGAAAAAAAGATAAGGGTTCAAAGCCAGAATGACACAGGTGTTTTCCAATCCAGAGGCAAGGCTGTGCCGGAAGACATGGCAATAGAAAAGGCGATGCCGAACATGCCGGTAGAGTGGAGCGTGGGCCATATTCCCTATAAGAGGGCCATGGTTTCACCGCACAAGACAGCCATTATCTATGAGGATATATCCATAACCTACAAGGAACTCAACGAGGGGATCAACCGGGCTGCCCATCTTCTGGTGAGAAAAGGCATCAGGAAAGGTGACCGGGTGGCGGTGCTGCTGCTGAACAGCATTGAATTTCTCGAAATATACTTTGCCGCATCAAAGATCGGTGCGATTCTGTTGCCGCTCAACTGGCGGCTCGTCGGCCCTGAGCTGGAATATCAGCTCAACAACTGCAGCGCGCGCCTGCTTGTATTCCATGACTCCTTCCTGGGCAGCGTTGACCTCATAAGGACCAGACTCAAGGTGGAGCAGGACAAGTTCATATTCTTAAAGAGCGGCAGTCCCCTGCCCAGAGGATTCGAGTCCCCCAGATGCCCTGAGTGGGCAGGGGATTATCATGAGCTCGTCAAGGACCAGCCGATCATCGAGCCGCATCCGGAACAGCCGGTGGGCATGGATGACCCCCTTGCCATCCTCTATACCTCCGGGGTCACGGGCAATCCCAAGGGCGCCATAGTTTCGCACATGCAGACATTTTTCAAGAACTTCCAGGTGGGGATCTATATCGATGCCCAGCAGGATGACGTAGTGATAGCGCAGATGCCCCTGTTCCACTCGGGCGGCCTGTTCATCGTCGCAACGCCCGCCCTGTGCAGCGGCATGACCATGGTCATGCGCAGGGGATTCGACCCGAACGAATTCGCCGAAGACATCCAGAGATACAGGGGCACCATCGTCTTTGCACTTACCACCATGTGGCGGCTCATCCTGGACACCGGCAAGCTGGACCAGATCGATGTCAGTTCGGTGCGGTGCGTGGTTGGCGGCGGCGAGAGGACCCCGGCGAGCCTCATCGAAGAGCTTGCCAAGCGCAATCTCTACATGCAGCAGGGGTTCGGCCAGACCGAAAACTCGGCCATGATGCTGCTGCCCAGGGAGGCTATCCAGCACAAGATGGGCTCCATCGGCAAGCCGGGGTTCTTTACCGAGATCTGGATCGCAGATGCTGGCGGCAGGAGGCTGCCTCCAGGCGAGATCGGCGAGATCTGTGCCAAGGGCCCTACGGTCATGAGCGGATACTGGGACATGTCTGAGGAGACCGCCAAGACCATCACAAACGGTGGAGTGCTCCACACAGGTGATCTCGGGTACACGGATGAGGAAGGGTACTTCTATATTGTTGACAGGGCAAAAGACATGTATCGCAGCGGTGGCGAGAATGTCTATCCGGCAGAGGTCGAAAAGATCCTCATGACCCACCCGAAGATATCCATGGCAGCCATCATCGGGGTGCCTGATGAGCGGTGGGGAGAGGCAGGAATGGCCTTTATCGTCCCGGCACCCAACGAGACCATCACCGACAAGGAGATCATCGATTATCTGAAAGACAAGGTGGCCAGATACAAGTATCCGGCCAAGTTCAAGTTCATGACTGAGCTGCCCCTTACCGGGACCATGAAGGTGAGGAAGGCAGAGCTCAAGGAAAAATACACGAAGGTCTAGTATGGAAAGCCCCTGGAAAAACAGCATTACTGAACTCCTCGGGTGCGATTACCCGATACTCGCAGGACCCATGAGGCTCATTACCCTGGGCAGGATGGCTGCATGCATATCCAATGCAGGCGGTTTCGGGGTTATTGCCGCATCGGGCCTTACAAGACATGACCTTGTGCGCGAGCTCAAGACCGCACGAAAGCTAACGGACAAGCCCATAGGTGTGAACATTCCGGTGTACAGGCCTAATGCGGAAGATGCCCTGGAGGTAGCAATAGATATGGGCGTGAAGACCGTGTACACCTCGGCAGGGAACCCGGCCAAGCTCATGGACAAAATCAAGAATGCCCATCTGAAGGTGATCCACAAGGTATCTTCGGTGGATATGGCCCGCAAAGCCGAGGCAGAAGGTGTTGATGCCGTTGTGGCTATGGGGTTCGAGGCAGGCGGGCATATCGGCAGGGAGGGCATCACAACCTTCTGTCTCATACCTGTCCTTGTCCGAGCATTGAAAATACCTGTGATAGCATCCGGCGGCATCGGCGATGCGGCAGGCCTGCTCGCGGCTCTGGCCCTGGGTGCCCAGGGTGTGGAGATAGGCACCAGGCTTGTTGCGACAAGTGAATGCCCTGTGCCGGAATTTTTTAAAGATGCCCTGTGCCAGGCCCCTTCGAACGCCACCGTGGTGCTCGGCAAGGAGGCCATGCCCCTTCGTGTACTGAAAAACATCATCACGTCACATGTCGCAGGACTGAGCGATACTGAGGCGGACAGGGCCATCGCTGCAAAGGGAGATGTCCATTACGTTGCTGACCACGGCAATAAGGACACTGCAGTGATGCCGTGCGGTCAGGTGGTCGGCCTGGTTAACGAGGTGCTATCTGTGCAGGACCTGCTTTTCAATATGGTGAGCGGTGCACGGTCCATCATGGAGTCCCTTGACATGATGACATCCGGAGAAAGGCAATGAGCTGGGAAAATGTACTTCTCCATGTGAAAGGACACGTGGCCGTTATCACCCTGAACCGGCCCGAGCGCATGAATGCCTTTGGCGGAAGGATGCGACAGGAGATCGTCGAAGTTCTAGATCAAGTTGCCGGGGACAGCGAAATACGAGCCGTGGTGATTACCGGGGCAGGCAGGGCATTCTGCACAGGCGGGGATGTGGATGAATTCGCATCGGGCGATGTGCAGGCCATTTCAAAGGTGGTGAGCAGCGAGCGTCATGCCATGTGCAAGGCAGTGCTTGCCATCAACAGCATGGAAAAACCCGTCATAGCGTCGGTGAACGGCATTGCTGCGGGCGGCGGCTGCAACTTGGCACTGGCCTGCGATATGAGGATCGCCAGCGATAAGGCCCGGTTCAGCCAGATCTTCACCAAAAGGGGGGTACATCCGGACTGGGGAGGGATCTACTTCCTGCCTCGCCTGGTGGGTTATGCCAAGGCATGCGAGCTCATTTTCACTGCAGAGATCATCGATGCAGCCGAGGCATTGCGCATCGGGCTCGTCAACAAGGTAGTGCCGCACGATGATCTTGCAAATGCAGCGGAGGAACTTGCAGGACGTATGGCAAAAAACGCCCCCATACCGAATGCCTTTGCCAAGCGGGGACTTCAGAACTTCCAGCGCTGGGATCTCCCCCAGGCCCTGGATTACGAGGCCTACGTGCTGGAGGTAACCATGAAGAGCGAGGATATTATTGAGGGATTCACCGCATTCCTTGAAAAACGTGAGCCGTGCTTCAAAGGAAGGTGATTGCTCACGATGAAGACGAAGGCGGTGTAGACATATAAAGCCCTTTCTGGGACTGGTAGCCGGTTGGCTCGCAAGTCAAGTTCCTTTCAGCCAGACCCATGGAGATATGAAAAGGCAGACTTAGGTGAGGTGCTAATCTCCACATGCAGTCAGGACCGGAAAAGGAGAATTTACATGAGAAAAAAGATATCATTTCTTGGTGCAGGAAACGTTGGTGCTACCGCTGCCATGCGTCTGGCAGAACTTGACCTGGCCGATATAGTTCTCATCGATGTTCAGGAAGGCATGCCGAAAGGCAAGGCCTTGGACATGGCAGAGGCTTCGCCGCTGGAAAAACATAACAGTAGGATCACGGGATATACGAATGACCTCCGTAAGACGCAGGGTTCGGATATCATCGTTATCTCGGCAGGTGTTCCCAGAAAGCCGGGCATGAGCAGGGACGATCTGCTCACCACCAACCGTGACATTGTCAGATCGCTGGTGGAGGAGGTTGCCCCCATGTCGAGGGATGCCATTCTGGTCATGATCACCAACCCGCTTGACGCCATGTGCCATGTGGCCCTTGAGGCGAGTGGGTTTCCCAGAAACAGGGTTGTGGGCATGGCAGGGGTATTGGATTCGTCCAGGTTCGCAACCTTCATTGCCCTGGAGTTGAACGTATCGGTGGAAAACGTATGCGCCTTCGTGCTTGGCGGCCACGGAGATACCATGGTTCCGCTGCCACGCTATACCTGCGTGGCAGGCATCCCGGTTACCGAGCTTCTGAGTAGGGATAAGCTTGATGCGATCATGGAGCGGACCCGGAACAGCGGCTCCGAGATCGTGAGTCTCCTCAAGGTGGGGAGCGCCTACTACGCCCCTGCCTGCGCCATCAAGGAGATGGTGGAGGCTATCTTGAAGGACAAGAAGAAGATCATGCCCTGTTCAGCCTATCTTGAGGGTGAATACGGTATCGTTGGCCTGTTTGTGGGCGTTCCGGTGAAGCTCGGGGCTGATGGGATCGAGGAGATCATCGAGGTGAAGCTCACAAGCGAGGAGCAGGATGCCCTCTCCAGATCGGCCGATTCCGTGAGGAAGCTGGTGGATGTTCTTAAAGGATTTGAAGAGAAGGCTGCTAAGAAGCAGATGACACTCAAGCTCAAGTCAAGGCTACAGCCCAAGGTGAAGCCCGGCCTTCGTGAAGAGCTCGAACAGGGTGCGGCATTGCCCAAGTGAGGTTACATCACGGGGAAGATATCAGGAGTGATTATGAAAGGGGGTATGTCCCATGAAGAGCATTTGTCACGGCGCCTTGGCGGCCGGTCTCCTCGGCGGCCCGTCCGTAAAGGTGATTAACCCGGTCAAGGTCCAGGACATTACGCTCAGGGACGGCCATCAGTCAATCTTCGCTACCCGTGGCAGGACTTTGGACTTCATCCCCATTGCCGAGCTCATGGACCAGGCAGGCTTCCATTCCATGGAGGTCTGGGGGGGGGCGACCTTCGACACCATGCACCGCTTCTTGGGAGAAGATCCATGGGAGCGCATCAGGACACTCAAGAAGTACATCGCCAAGACACCGCTTTCCATGCTCCTGCGGGGTCAGAACCTCGTGGGGTACCGGAACTACCCGGATGATGTGGCAAGGGCCTTTGTCGAAAGGGCCTGCGTCAACGGAATAGACATCTTCCGGGTGTTCGATGCCCTGAATGATTTTCGCAACTTCGAAACCGTTGTTCAGGTGATCAAAGACCATGGCAGACACTTCCAGGGCGCCATCTGCTACTCGTTGACCGAATCCCGCATGGGCGGAGCAGTCTATAATCTGGAGTATTACGTGAACAAGGCAAAAGAGCTTCAGGCAATGGGGGCAGACACCATCTGCATAAAGGACATGGCCGGCATCATGGCGCCCTACGATGCCTATGCCCTCATCAAGTCTCTCAAAGACAGCTTAAGTGTTCCCATTCACCTCCACAGCCACTTTACCTCGGGCATGGCGGACATGACGCTCTTGAAGGCCATAGAGGCAGGCGTCGATATCGTGGACACCTGTCTTTCCCCCTGGGCCTACCGCACCTCGCACCCGGCCAGCGAGCCTCTTGTGGCCACCCTGAAATATACGAGCCGGGACACGGGCCTTGACCTGAAACTCCTTGCCCGGTGCAGCGACTATCTGGAGAAGATATCGCCCAAGTACAAACATCTCCTGGACGACCGCACATCCATCATCGATATCAACGTTCTGCTGCACCAGACCCCGGGAGGAATGATCTCGAACCTCGTGAACCAGCTCAAGGAGATGGAGGCTGTCGACCGTCTGGACGAGGTCTTCAGCCAGCTCCCCATTGTCCGCAGGGAACTGGGGCAGGTGCCGCTGGTGACCCCTACAAGCCAGATCGTGGGGATACAGACCGTGAACAACGTCCTGTTCGATAGCGGGAGCGAGCGCTACACCATGATGACGGAGCAGGTAAAGGACCTCTGTTACGGACTCTACGGCAGGACCGCTTCCCCCATCGACCCCGAAGTGCAGAAAAAGGCCCTTAAGAATTACCCAAGGGGTGAAAAACCCATAACCACAAGGCCGGCCGATGTACTGGATCCGGAGCTCGACAAGGCAAAGACCGAAACAGATGGGCTCGCCAGGGACATGGATGACATACTCGTCTATGCGCTGTACCCCACAACCGGGAAACGATTCCTGCGCTGGAAGTACGGCCTCGAGGAGGTGCCTGTGGAGGTGAAGGCCCGGGACGCTGGACGAGGTGAAGACCCAAGAAGGGTTGTTGAAAAAGACCGGAGAAGGCCTGCTTGTGGAGAAGCCCGGGAAGCCGGTTCATGAGAAGGGTCCGGATGCCCGCACCTTCAGGATTCACCTCAATGGTGATTGCTTTGATGTGGATGTGGAGCAGGTAGGGGGCGAACCTCTGTTCACCCGGGCCTCTGCCGTCCCTGGACAGAAGACGACCCTCCAACTCGGCCGTCAGCCCGGGAAGACGGTATTGATGACGAGGTCTTTTAAGAAGAATACAGGCATTTTCCCGGAAAAGGCCGATCCGGCGGCCCTGCAGCAAGAAATCCTTCAGGAGACCCCGGTCCTCACACCCATGCCCGGCATGGTGGTGAGTTATAAGGTGTGCGAGGGCGACCAGGTGGTCCAGGGCGAGGTGGTGGTCATCCTGGAGGCAATGAAGATGGAGAACTTCATAACGAGCCCTGTGGCCGGAACCGTGCGCAAGATCACCTTCACGGAAGGGGCGTCTGCAAAAAAGGGCGATGTGCTTGCATTGATCGCATGATGAACCGGTAAGGCCGAATAAGGGGGTAGCCCGGATGGATGAGAAGTATGAGCAGCGGATAGCAGGCCTGAGGCAGGTCAAAAAAACCGCACAGTTGGGCGGGGGCGATACGAAAATTGCTAAACAGCATGAGGACGGAAAGCTTACGGCACGTGAGCGTATCGAGTGCCTGCTCGACGATGGCAGCTTTGTGGAGCACAATCTCATCACAGGTCACCTGGAGGGGATACCTGCAGACGGGCTCATCGCAGGACACGGCAAGATTCATGGCAGGGCCGTGTGCGTCTACTCCCAGGACCCCACGGTAAAAGGGGGCTCCATAGGCGGGATGCACGGCTTCAAGATGTACCGCACCATCGAATGGGCTCTGGAGATGGGAGTGCCCTTTATCGGCATCCACGAGTCGCCGGGCGCCCGGATACCGGATGCGACTGCCAGGAGTGTCTTCGGCGAGGCCATGGAAAAACACGGTGGGGCGATCTTTTACCCCAACACCCAGGCCTCGGGCATCATACCCCAGGTCTCGGCCATCATGGGAAGTTGTGCGGGCATCTCGGTGTATTCGCCTGCGCTTACCGATTTCATCTTCATGGTGGACAAGAAGAGCCACATGTTCATCACCGGGCCTTCCGTCGTGGAGGTCGTTACCGGTGAGAAGCTCTCCAAGGAGAACCTGGGCGGAGCGGAAGTGCACTGCAAGGTGTCGGGCGTTGCCGACAAAAGGTTCAAAGGCGAGCACGAACTCCTGGAGAACATCCGGGAACTCATGACCTACCTGCCGCAGAACGCCGACGAACAGCCGCCCATAATCGACCTTGGCGATGACCCGGAACGATCGACCGATGCGCTGGCCGACATGGTGCCGTCGGATGCAACAAAGGCCTATGATGTGCGCAGCTGCCATTTCGTGCATCGTGGATGCAGGGGCATTCTTCGAGATCAAGCCCGAGTTCGCACCCGAGATGGTGGTGGGACTCGCGCGTCTTGATGGCAGGGTGGTGGGGATCGTGGCAAATCAGCCAAGTTTTCTTGCCGGAAGCCTTACCGTGGACAGCTCGGACAAGCAGACGCGATTCATGCGCTTCTGCGACTGTTTCAATATCCCTATCATACTCCTGGTCGATACATCTGCGTATATGCCGGGAAAAGACCAGGAACATCTGGGCATCATACGCCACGGAGCCAAGGTGCTCTATGCCCTGTGCGAGTCAAGCGTGCCGAGGATAGGCCTGGTCATGCGCAAGGCCTACGGGGGAGGCAATCTTGGCATGGGCGTGATCCCGGCCCAGGCCGGCACGGACATGCTTTTTTACTGGCCCATAACAGAGCTTGGCATCATGGGTGCGAAGGCATCGGTGGAGCTCTTTTTCGGCAGAGTTCATCCGGAGTTCCCCGACCCCTGAAAAGGTTCGTGAAGATCTCATCAGGGAATATGAGGAGCGCTATGCCAACCCCCTGCGCGAGGCATCCTACAACCCCTTTATCAACGATGTCATCGAACCCAAGGACACCAGGAAGGTGCTTATCAGATCCCTGGAATTCCTCTCCACCAAGAAAAGGCCGCTACGGCATGCCAAACGCCACGGGAATATGCCCATGTGAGGGAGCCGAAGGGGGCACGTGCAGGGGTCTGTCATGAAGGTCTGAGAGATATGAAGGGTCTCGTTCTTGCTGAGCAATTCTTTCACGCCCATGGCCTGCCCATGATCCTTCGGGATTTTCCCCTCCATGCAGGGCGAATGGCATGCGGGCTCGTGGGCGACGGCTCCGAATGCTTTGGGTTTGATGACGAGATCTCCCGCGACCATGACTGGGGACCCGGTTTCTGCATCTGGCTGACTCGAGAGGATTACGATGACATCGGAGAAGACCTGAAGCAGAGGTATGAACAGCTCCCTAAAACCTTTTCAGGCTTCGGCCCCAGGAAACTGAGCCAGTGGGGTAATGACAGGGTTGGTGTATTCGAGATCCACGCGTTTTATTGTCGGTTCACAGGCTACAGTAACATTCCTCAAAATGATAAAGAATGGATCATGGTTCCGGAGTCGGCACTTGCGGCAGCAACCAACGGCAAGGTTTTTAATGATCCTCTCGGGGAGTTTACTTTGATCCGCAACCGGCTTCTGCACTTCTACCCGGACGATGTCAGGCTCAAGAAGATGGCTGCGCGATGCATGACCATCGCCCAGTCGGGCCAGTATAACCTTGGACGCTGCCTTAAGAGGGGGGATCAATTCGCTGCCCGGTATGCAGAGACTAAATTCTGTGCCGATGTCATCTCTCTGATTTTTCTCCTCAACAGGCAATACACGCCCTTTTACAAGTGGATGAACCCGGCGCTTTCTGCATTGCCACGGCTGGGCCGGGAGATCCATGAAAGCATATGCTTATTGATACAGGCCTTGGACTACCGGTTAAAGCTTAAAATAGTAGAGGAGGTATGTTCACTTATCATTGCTGAGTGTAAAGCTGAAGGCCTTACGAACTCTTCAAGCAGTTTCCTGCTGGATCACGGCCCGATCATTCAGGGCAAAATAAAGAATAAGGGGCTTCGGGAGCGAAATGTCTGGATCGGATGAGGAGAGAAGCAGCCAGTGAAAAACGTGCTTGTCATCGGTGGAAGCTATTTTGTGGGGAGGGTTTTCGTAGAGGAACTCTCAAAGGTTCCGGGATACGTGATGTATGTCATGAACAGGGGGAATGTCCCGCTTGGGATTGAAGGCATAACCGAGATCAGATGTGACCGGCATGACACTGAAGCCATGTGCGAGGCCATACCAGGGGTCATGTGGAGCGCTGTAGTGGACTTCTGTGCCTATACGCCTGAAGACATCGCCATGATGATTTCCGTCCTTCCTTCCCATGCAATAGGTCATTATGTCTATATCAGCACGGCGTCCGTTTATGAGAGGACCCGGGAACTTCCTGTAAAAGAAAATGCTGCGAAAGTGAGCGGTCCGCAGCCAGGCCCCCATGGTGATTATGCCTACAATAAGTACCTCGCCGAAGAGGAGCTTAAACACCAATGCCGGGAAGACAACATCCCCTGGACCATCTTCAGGCCGGCATTCATATACGGGAAATACAACTACGCACCGCGGGAGGGCTATTTTTTCGATCTCCTGGAAGGAGACAAGACCATTATCCTGCCGGACAATGAGCTTGCACTCTTCACGTTTGTTGCCGTGTGGGATGTGGCCCGTGCAATCATCGGATGCATCGGGAACCAGGAGGCCTATGCAAAGGCATATAATCTCTGCTCAGAAGACCTTGTATCCTACCAAAGGCTCATGGAGGTGCTTAGAATCGTCACAGACAAACCCATTGGCACTGAGACCATGAGTATTGAGAGGATCGAAGCTCAAGGAATTCCCCTGCCGTTTCCCATTGATGAACATCTGGTCTATTCCGGAACACGTATCACGAAGGATATGGGGTTCTCTTATATGCCGTTCCTTGAGGGAATGATGGCAACCTATGCATGGTACTCACAGATAAGAGGTGAAAAGATATGACGATGGGAACGAAGGAAAAGAAAGATATCATAGAAGAGATCCTTTCAAAAGAGCTCAAGATGTTTCTGAGCGTACCTTCCGCACAGAAAAGCACGTGTCAGGAGAACCCGGAAAGCTTCAAGCTCCACCGCAGGGCGCAGTTCTCATCCTGGTCGAAAGTTACGCTTGAGAGCTATCTGCATGACCTTGAAAGGGCGCAAGAGAATGGGACGAATCTTATGACGCAGAAATATGCACGCATGGATAATCTCATTTTGCAGTTAAGCAGCAACCCCCTTATCGATATGATCGTGGGCTACCAATGTGCCTGGCAGCGCTCGATGATGATAAAATATCCCGGGATAATGAGCGGAGGCCGTCCTCTGTCCAGTGCAGAGGATTCCACCTTCATGACCTCCTTCGAGACGTATTTGAGGGGGGAGCTTGAAACCTATACAGACGCTACCCTTGAACTCCTAAGCAAAGACATCCTCGATAAACATGCACATGCCATCAGCATGGCCGAGGAGATCTATACGTGTCTGGTAAAGGACATGGGGTATGATTCACTAGATGAAGCCGAACAGACATTGAGAGTCCGGAGGAGTGGACAAGGATAGAAGCGGGTGGCGGCAGTCAGGCCAGCCTGGCCGAGATGAAAAACCCGAAAGCCACACACCAGATGTTGATGAAGGCATTCAGGATAAGATCCAGGGAGGAACTCATATAGATCCCATTTTGGATATTGAAGCTGAAATCAAGTACGCCCAGGAACATGAGGCTCCCGGCGCATACGAGGGACAAGATCCTGCCCAGTGGGTTGCCCTTCATAACCAGGGCGGCAGACGTGATTAGTGCCAGGCCCAGGATGATATCCGGAAGAGGGAAGGCGTGTTCAAAGGCAAAATAGCACTGGGGAGGATTTGTGGGTGCAAGTCCGATTGTAAAAAATCCTATCCAGAATAGGAGCAGCCCGAACCCAGTGCACAGTTCAAAGATGGCCAATAATCTCAGCTCCTTCCCGTTCATTTTCATATCCCCCCTGATGGCCTGTCGCCTTGTATGGACGGATGATGCAGCTTATTCTCCCGTTGTTTTCCTCAAGCAGAGGTTATAGCCTGAGCTGAAAATAAACCATGTAATGCTTATAGTATTATACTACATCCCAGGCTTCATCTTAATCAGATGGTCCTATATGGGTTTATCCAGTGCCTTGCGGGCGAAGATAGCAGCTCCCAGTGCCCCGATGATCTGGGGGTCCACCGGCAGCGAGGTCACGTCCATGTTGATGATTTTTGCCAGTGCCCTGAGAAGACCCAGGTTTTTGGCACAGCCCCCCGTGACCGTAACCTGTGGACGCATGCCGATGCGCTTGAGAAGGGTGAAGCACCGCTTGGACACGGCCGTCTGGATGCCTGCTGCTATCTCTTCCGGCGGATTCTTTCTGGCCAGGAGGCTTATGACCTCGCTCTCGGCAAAGACACTGCACTGGGCCGTGACCGGTATGATCTTCCTGGCCTTGAGCGAAAGATCCGAGAACTGTCCCAGGTCCATGCGGAATATCCTGCTCATGGCCTCGAAGAAACGTCCGGTGCCGGCGGCGCACTTGTCGTTCATGGCGAACTCCAGGACAGAGCCGTCACCGTCGAGTGCAATGGCCTTCACATCCTGGCCGCCGATATCGATGATGGTTTTGATGAGGGGATTGCATGAGAAGGTGCCCATGGCGTGGCAGCTGATCTCCGAGATATTCTTGTTGGCAAAAGGCACCTCGTTTCTCCCGTAGCCGGTGCCCACCAGGTAGGCGATGTCCCGGTAGCTGCCCATATCCGGAACCTGGGCGCAGGCCTTTTCCAGGGCAAGTACCGAGGTCAGCTCCGGGATCGATCTCGCTGGGGACAATGGAACTGGCTATGATGGCGCCTGCTTCATTGATAATGACTGCCTTTCCTGTTGTCGATCCCACGTCGCATCCGCCGAAATACTTTGTTGCCATGTCTGTCTCCCTATCGTTATGATGTAGTTATTTATTTCTAGATATCAAGCATCCATCCCTTGCCCTGCAATTTCGCAATAACCTTTGCCGTGCTCAGGAACGTGGATCTGAACATATCGCTCATGATGGCACTCTTGACCGGCGGCAGCCTTAAAAAGGCGCCGATAAAGGATCGCATGAATTCCTGGGTCATGCTTTGAGGGTTGTCGAATAACTGATTCTGCAGGGTGCCGCGCTCGAGTGATGACAGCATCGTCACCTCGAAGAGCGATTCAGGATGGAGAACCCTGCTGCTGCGGGGCATCATCTCAATGGCGCCTGTGGGACACTTTGCAATACAGACCCCACAGCCAACGCATATTCCTGTATTAACCTGGCCCTTTTTTCTTTTTATATTTTTGGGGTCATTTGCGGAATTCAGACTTAAGGCGTTCACCGGGCATACTTCAACACATTTTCCACATCCTGTACACTTGACGGTGTCTATCTTTGATATGAAGTTGGAGGTGATAACGCAATTCAAATATCCGAACTTGTTCAAACCGCCGAGGAAATTACAGCAACATTTGCAGCAATGACAAATAGCCATGGGTTTCTGTTTGGTGTTAACAGAACAGAATACCAGATTAAAGTCTTTGGACCTGGCAAAATTGTCCATCATTTCAGACTGTGATACCTCACGTCCAAAATTGTTTCTGATAGCATATTCTGCACCTATCCCCAAAAAACAGCAGCTATCGAGCGGTGCATCGCATTCTTTATTGCCGGTGTGCAGCTTTTCATTCCTGCAGGAACATAAGCCGATGGCGAGTTTGGGAGAGCTCTCGATAAGCGATGTGGCCTTCTCATAATCAAAGAATTCCGTATGGCTGTCTTCTTTAATGGATTCTTCTATGGGGATAACCCGTAGCGCAGAAACCTGTTCACTCTTGGAAAAGTTCGCTGCGTAGACAGAGCCGAAGTATTCATGAAACAGCTCGGCCCATCTCTTCATATTGAGACTTTCTCCAGACCTCATCATGGTGAATTCGAATATCCCTATGGCTATGGGCCAGGGCATGTAGTAGTACTGGCCGTGGACTTCATTCCACAGGTCCATGACGAGCCCTTTCTTGCATAGCCTCTCCAGGATTCCCTGCAGACGGGTTTTCTCAAAGCCGGTGACGTGTGAGATTCTCTCCAGCGAGGAGAGGGTGTAGGGCATTCTAACAACGACGTCTGCCTCATCAGTGGTGTACAGTTCCTTCAGAATGCTGTGCCATGTCTCGTTCCAGGGCGCCCTCACATTCAGGTTGTCTATCTTTTTCCCCAGTTTATAATATACCTGGCCTTCTTCTATCGTATGCATCCTATAACTCCTTAATATAAAATTATAAATAATCTGATCATGTCTTATTGATCGAGGCGCTGCGCCTTCATGACATTCTCCATGAAGAAATCCACCTGGTTCATCATGCTGTCTTTGGATACGATGCGTGGGTCGAGCAGGTCGTAATCGAGGATGAGCAGCGGTATCTTCATTTCCCGGCATTTCTCCCGCAGGATGCCGTTCATGGCCTGGCCGCTCTTGCAGCCCACGTGGTTCGCCACCCACACCATGTCGAGATCGAACTGCTTCACCATGCGGAAGATGTCGTCGAGATAGTTCTCCGCAGGCCCCCTGGTGTGGCGGACCATGGGACCCTGCATGATGGTCCTGCCCAGACCTCGGAGCATGGATTCGGGGGTCGAGGTGTCTATGGGCTCGTGGCGGTGAAATGTCATGCTGTCATTGATGACCGTGACCCCATAGGTGCGTTCGGTATGGTTGAAGATATCGATGAAATGGGGGAAGGGCGGGTTCCAGACAACGGCCCGGAATTTCTCATTATCCGTTGCGGGAATCCCTGCAGAGAGATTCTTCCGTGCCATTTCCACCAGCCGCTCATAATGCTTTATGGATATGGGGTGGCCTGGAAAGAGATTGACATGCCACATGTGGCTCAGGAATACGGCCTCGGCTGCAAGGGGGGCAGGCCTGACCCGGATCATGTCCCAGAGCTCCAGCTCAAGCTCCAGCATGCGGTTGCGGCCTTCACAGTTCTGTCTGAGGCGGTTCCAGTCCATGCGGCCGGGGGTATGTTCTTCAAGGAATGCGATCATGCCCTTGAGGTCCTCAGCAAAGAACTTTTCCGCCCTTTCATTGTAGAAATTATGCGGGGCATCGATGCGGTATATGGGGATCCCCAGTTCCCGCTCCATGAGGGCATAGGACGCCATACCGGCATCGCAGGGCATATTGGAGCTGAGCATGGCAAGACCCTTAGGCATCTGGCCCTTGAGCACCATGCCCATGGTAGCCTTGGGCAGACTGCATGCATCGGGATTGACCCCGGCGTTTTCCGCTTCGTCTATGTATTTCAGGTCGCTTTTCCCCGCCAGAAAGGGCAGGAGCAGGCTCATGGATTCCAGCACCCAGACCTTCAAGCCCATGGCGCGTGCTATGTCGGGTGGGACCATCTCTTCACTGATGATCATACGCTCGGATTGGTAAAACAACTCCTCCAGGTTCTCTGCCAGGGTCAGCGAGACCGTGTAGACGGTCATGCAGATGGACTCCAGGTAGAAACCGCTCCGGGAGCGGCAGAGCCGCCGCATCAGGCCGGTCACTTTGAGCAGGTACAGCATCCAGGGATAGCGGATGAGCTCGCGGACAAATCCCGGTCCCCGTTTCAGGACGAGTTTCGCAATACACAGCCAGATCAGGACCCAGTATCTGGCGTAGATAAGGAAATCTTTAGCCGACAGGGTCAGTAAATCGCGTACAATTTCCCTGGATGGAATGCCCAAAGGAGCTGATCAGGCCGGGAAGGGTTTGTAGAAAAGACTTAATCCTGTTTATTATGTCATACGAATAGCTGATTTCATCCGGATAGGTATCAGGCACGGTTTTTGTCTTCATCTGGTTGCTGAAGCTCCCTTTCCATCCAGGCGCGGGGCCTTCATGACGTTCTCCATGAAATGCTCAACCTGCCGCTTCATGTTGTCGTGGGACACGATGCGGGGGTCGCTCAGGTCATAATCAAGGATGAGCACGGGGATCCCCTTCTCCCGGCATTTCTCCCGCAGGATGCCGTTCATGGCCTGTCCGCCCTTGCAGCCCACGTGGTTTGCCACCCATACCATGTCGAGATCGAACTGCTTGTGGGCGCGGAAGATGTCGTCCAGGTAGTTCTCGGCCGGCCCCCTGGTGTGGCGGACCATGGGGCCCTGCATGATGGTCCTGCCCCATCCCAGCAGCATGGATTCGGGCGTGGAGGTGTCGATGGGCTGGTGATGGTGGTAGGTCATGCTGTCGTTGATGACCGTCACGCCGTAGGTGCGCTCGGCCCAGTTGAAGATGTCGGAAAAATGAAGGAAGGGGGGGTTCCACACGATGGTCCGGTACCGTTCGTTGAGCGTGGCCGGGGTGTTGGTCTCAAGGTTCTTCCTGGCCATGTCCACGATCTTCTCGTAGTGCTGGA
Source organism: uncultured delta proteobacterium (assembly GCA_963785235.1). GTDB lineage: Bacteria > Desulfobacterota > Desulfomonilia > UBA1062 > UBA1062 > MWEI01. The sequence continues at coordinate 276,406 of CAWAUM010000007.1, forward strand.
CCGACGCCTCGTAATCCGGAGTGACATTCACATTCCAGAGGTGGCTCAGCCATACCGCCTCCGATGCCAGGGGGGCGGGCCGTAGCCGGAGCATGTCCCACAGCTCCAGCTCCAGCTCCAGGATGCGGTTGCGGTTGCCGCAGATCTTCCGGAAACGGTCCCAGTCCATGCGGCCCGGCGTGTGCTTTTCCAGCCAGGCGATCATGCCCTTCACGTCTTCCAAGAAAAGATTCTCCGCGCGCTCATTGAAAAAATGAAACGGCACGTCGAGACGGTAGGTGGGGATATCAAACATGCGCTGGATGAAGGCGTACGAGGCCGCACCGGCATCACAGGGCAGATTGGAGCTCACCATGGCGATCCCCTTGGGCAGGTGGCCCTTGATGACCATGCCCACGGTGGTCTTGGGCAGGCTGCAGGCATCTGCGTTCATCCCCTCGTTCTCCGCCTCGTCTATGTATTTCAGGCACGATTCCGCATCAATTATGGGCAGAACGATGCCCATGACTTCGAGCAGATAGGCGTCAAGCCCCATGGCATGGACGATGTCTATGGGAACCAGGTCTTCGTTTATGACCATGCGTTCAGGGTGGAAGAACATCTGCCTCAGCATGTCGGTGGTCCCGGTGACCACGGTGTGCAGGGCCAGGCAGACGGATTCAAGATACAACCCGGTCCTGCCCCGCCCATACCGGCTCATAAGTCTGTTGACCTTCAGAAGTATAAACAGCCAGGGATTTCTGATAAGCGTCCGGGCAGCACCAACAGGTCCGAGGGTAACAGTCATCTCGGATAAGGAATTTCCCGATACAGTAATTATTTAAAGACCAGTATTTCAGGTACGTCAGCGCAGCCCCGGAATCCCGCGAGCTGATGAGATATTCAGCCAGAGAGTTCTGCCATAAGCTCTTTCCTGGTCTCCGGCAGCTTCCCATCAGGGACGTGAGATATGCGCGCACGTTTTTCAACATGGAGGGTCCTCCCTGTGCAATCATTATTTGCCCATGCTCTCGATGAAGGCCTGCACACGGGTGCGCAGCTGGCCTTCGCCGCCTGTCCGGTATTCACGCTCCAGTTTCAGCACCGGTATCCCTTCTTTGCGCAGGGCGCTCACCAGGGGCATGGAATCCACCCCCCAGAGATCACAGAATTTGATGATCTCCAGGACCACGCCGTCCACCTTGTATTCCTTCACCGTGTCAATGATGGTCTGGAGCCTGAGATCGAAGTTCTCCATCATGCGCGGGCAGAGCGTCTTTTCAAAGGTATGCTCCGCCAGGGACCTGATGGGGTCGCCATTGACCTGTACGGGCTTGAATCCGGGAATGGTGCCGGTGCAGAAACGGTCCGCCACCACCATTGCCCCCTGGGACTCGATGATCTTGATGAAGGCCGGATCGTGCAGATGGCCACCCACCACCATCAGACGGGCCCGGTAATCATTGATTCCTTGGCGCTCTTCAAGCATTCTGCGGAACTCCATGAGGTCGGGCATGATCAGGTCCTTGGGCGAAACCAGGGAGGCCATGAGCAGGGTGTGGAACTCGGTTCCGGTAATGGGCGGGTCGGTCCTCTTCCGCAGATCTCCGATGGACCGGATCACTTCTGTGAACGCGTTCCATTCGTCAATGGCCTTCCTGAGCGAAGAATCGCTCATGTCCACGCCGAAATGGGCGGAAAGCTTGTCCGCGAGCATCCTGAGTTCCTGGTCCAGCCAGGCAACGGTGTGCCCGTTCACCTTTCGCGGAACATCGATCACATGGTTGAACGCGGGCTTTTTCAGATACTCGAAGTTGTCGATGAGACGCTGCATGTGGGCGCAGGAAGGGACAAAAACCCATCCCTGTATCTGTTCGAACCGGTCATCCATGGCGAATTCCAGAATGCTCCGGGTGTACGAGCAGATCAGGCTGGAAAGGTAGTTGTCGGCAAGCTCGGTCCCTGCAACCCCGGGTGTATGCAGGCGCACGGGAAAGAGCCTGTCCGCCATGAGCAGGGCCTCGGGCACGAAGGAGCAGGAATACCCGATGGGTATGCGGCCATTCTGCGCAGCCTGCTCGACCAGAGGGTTCTGTGGGTTTTCAAGAAGCTCTTCGAATACGCGCATTGTCTTGCCGGTTGTCGTCATGACACTTCTCCCGGTACCATGGTGATCCCACGGCCTTCACCTATTATTTTCATCACCGTCAGCTCCTCCTTCGGCATGTCAATAGATACGCTCGCCTGGTTTAACATCGCCAAAGAGGCGGGCAAAGAGCGTGTTGTAAAGCGAAAAAATCACGATGTTGCCCAGCAGCCAGGACGAGCTTATGGCTTTCTGAGGGCAGATGTTCTGGCAGTGGTAGCACCGGATGCACCGGCCATCCAGAACCGGGTAGGGATTCAGGGTAATGCTCTGCACCGGGCATTCGTCGGCGCATATCCCGCACTGATTGCACAGGGTCTGATCAATTTTGGGCTTGGGCAGGAGGATGCGCAGCAGGAATGGTTTCGCGATGAGGGCAACCAGGTCATAGAATCCCCAGTTGAGGCTTAAGGGGTCTTTTCCCCCTTCGTGTATAACGCTTGAACCGCCGGCCTGCAGTTGCCTGTCCACTGCCTGGGCGAACGAGTGGGCACGTTCCAGATCCTCGTGATTCGGGCGCCCAGGCATGCGGCCGATCAGGCAGGGTGCAGGATGATGCACCGTGCCGCGCCCCATGAAACCTGCGAGAACCGATGCGCCTTTACCCTGTATGATGTGTGCCAAGTCGTAGAGAACCCTTCCGGGAGATCCGCCCGAGGTGGCAAAGACAAAGGCGGGTTTGCCATAAAGTGGAGGCAAGGCAGTGAGAAAGTCCTTGACCGGCGTGGGGGCCTGGCTTTCAAAACAAGGCGTTCCCATGCCCAGCACATCACAGCTCAGGATATCCGCAGGCTGAGCCTCCTTCATGGACAGGGTGCGGACCGTGTGCCCTTTATCACGAAAGGCCTCTGCCATGGTCTCGGCAACCTTGCGCGTATTCCCGGTCTGGGAGAAGTACACCAGCAGCATGTTCATCTCACTCAAGCCCTCCTTTCAAGTGCAATGATGGTGGACAATGTGACGCTTTCATGGCAATAATCCGATCTTTTCGAGGATGTGTGCGACCTTTAAGAGCGCAGGTGAGGTTTCAGGCATGCCGGTAAGCGGTTCGCCTCTGAAGTCGAACGATCTGATCAGGTCATCGTCGTCGAGCCATCCGTACATTTCAAGGTCTGTTCTGCCCCTGATGTCGTCCACCTCTGGCTGGTTCCTCACCCTGTTGAGAACGAGCCCCATGCTCTTGAAGTCCACCGCCTTCTTCTCGTTCGCAACGTGCGCTATCGTATTTGCAACGCCAAGGCCCTTTACCGAGGTGTCCGACACCAGGACCAGGTGATCCACGGTCTTCATCACCCGCCTGTTGATCTGCTCGATGCCGGCCTCGCCATCGATGAGCACGATGTCGAACCTGCCGGCCAGGTCACCGATGATGTCCTTGAGGAGGTTGTTCACCTTGCAGAAGCATCCCTCATCCTCGGGCCTGCCGATGGCAAGAAGGGCATATCCGTCACGTTCATGGAGGGCATCAAAGACCTCATAGTCCAGGAGCTTGAGCGTCTCCTTGCTCCCCTGGGGCTCGCCTTTCCGGATGTCTGCAATGAGTCCCTTCCTGATGTCGTCCACGGTCTTTTTCACTGTAATGCCCAGGGCCGATGCCAGGCCCACTGCCGGGTCCGCGTCTATGGCGAGGATCTTCCGCCCGTTCCCGCAGGCCAGCAGCTTCACCATGAGGGCCGAGATAGAGGTCTTGCCGACACCCCCCTTGCCGCACAGCGCGATAATCTTTGTATCAGTCATGCAATACCTCTCGTGTTTTTTTCCAGGGCGGTTTCTGTCTCCTCGAGGACAGTGATCGCTGATTGCGCATAACCATCCGCCCCGTATTTTTCTGCCAGTTGCCGGTCCAGGGGGGCTCCGCCTACCATGATAACCGTGCCCGGGGCACGTCTGTTTTACCGTTCTGATTATGTCCGGCATACAGGCCATGGTAGTGGACATCATGGCCGACAGGGCCAGGATATCGGCCTTGTTTTCGACAACCGCACGCTCGAACTCATCTGCCTTTACCTGCACACCCAGGTCAACTACCCGGTAGCCGCACGCCCTGTAGACCCCCGAAATTATGCTCTTGCCCAGATCGTGCGGGTCACCCTCGACAACGCCTATGACAACGGTCAAAGCCTCCTTATCTCCGGTGTCTCCGAATTCAGAGAGTTTCGCCAGACCCTGTGTTGCTGCGTCGATGCACAGGAGGAATTCGGGCAAAGAGGTATGATTCGACATCAAATTCCTTCTGAGGGTGTTGAGGCCATCGAGGATGGCGTGGCGCACCTCTTTCATGGAAAGACCGGCATCCATTGCCCTGGTCGTCAGCGCCACGGTTTCATCCACCTGGTAAGCAGCTACCGCTGCTTTGATTTTTTCCATAAGTCCAACTTCTCTCTTACTCATCCGGGTCCCTCTTTTCATCCATACAGCTCTGCTGCCTTGACCATGGCATAGGCATTTTCAAGGGGGGCATTCTGGGGGAACTCGCAGCCGGGTGAAAGGATATAACCCCCGCCGGGAGCGAGGTCATCGATCTGTTTCCTGCATTCGGTCATGACATCGTAAGGGGTGCCGCGTGTCAGCAGCGGGGTGTCAATCATGCCGATGAGCACGATGTGGTCTCCATAGCGCTTCTTCAGCTCCTTACGGCTCGAACAGTCGTCCGGGAGGTGTGCGAAGCTTATTGCACAGGGCTCCATGCTTCGAATCTGTGCATCGAAATATATCCCGTGACCGCAGTTGTGCACCCCAACCAGGCAACCTTTTTTTCTGACTGCCGAGGCGATTTCCCGTGCAAACGGCCCCTCGATCTTTTCCCAGAGCTCCTTGGACAACCCGTTCCATGATGCGAAGAGGGTGTCGATTACAACCATAACCACCCCGGCGTCGCATTGCGCTTCTGCAAATTCAATGAGCGCACCCGTGATGGTCTCACACGCTGCCATGACATCTTCCGGATTAGTAACACAGTCCTTGAAGAGTTCCTGTGTCCCCCGCATCATGTTGAGCACACCCAGCGGGCCGAAGAGAAAGCCTGCTACAAATCCCTTCAAGCCTATCCGGCGAACCATTATGGATAGCGCTTTTGTATACCCCTGCATGCGTATGGCATGCTTGAAATCGATGGGCTTGAGCTTCCGGTAACCCTCGATATTCTTGATCACCGGGTTCGCGTAGTCGGGATGTGCGGTGGAGTTGTCCGGGTAAATAAGCCTCTGTCCGAAATCGGCGGCCTCTATTGAGAGGTCCACCAGCGCGACTATACCGTCACCGCCGATGAGATTGAAGCCGGCCACGAAGGACTCGGCAGCTATTACGGGGTCGGCGCAGAATTCCGCGTAGGTGTTTCCGATAAGCCGTCTGCCTGCGCCGCATATTATGGGGCAGCACGGGACATGGTCAGGCTCCTTGTGCCGCAGGGTCACCAGCATCCTCTCGAAATTTGTAAGGCTGCTGATGCGCCCCCTGGCACTGCATAAACCCCCTGCAGCATCCAGAAGGAAATCCGGCAGCAACGCGGGCGAGGGGGGTATCCCTCCAGCAAGGGTCTTCAGCGCTCTCCAAATATCCTTTGTTGTGTCAGCCATGCAGTGTCTCTTTTGATTTTTCCATGAGCTTATCCCTCATGCCTTTAAGTCCATCGGCCTCATCGCATACATCCTGGTAGTCACAGCTCCCGCACTCGAAATCCATCTCGGCGGCCATCTTGTTCATGGCAGCGATAATCTTCTCCGCAGGCGCAGTGATCTCCTTGAGCCTGTGTACATCATCCGTGCTGGAGGTGAAGAAGATCACCTCGAAGGCCTTCACATAGGGCATCTCCTTGAAAGAGGGCCATGAGAGACGAGCCCAGTGACCGGGCGGAAAACCCCTGGGATAGGGATTCCCTGCTGATCCTGCACCACTCTCTCATGTACTGGGACACAGCCCTCATCATGAATCCCTTGAGGTCGAGGTCGTATCGCAGGAAATCGAGCTCCTTGTGCCGGTCATAGGCATTGTCTTCGGTGAAGCCTTCCACCCCCAACAGGACCACCTTGCCGAAGGGGAGGCTCTTGCCGACGCTCTCCTGGAAATCAGGGCCGATGAGGGTTATCCTGCCATCTGTAATGGCAGAGAGGTTCTCTGTCCACAGCAGGCATGACACGGACTCCATTTCCGGGCTGCCCAGCTCAAGGGCCATGTCCTCCTTCAAGACGATGTTTCTGCCGTGTCCGCCCGGCCACAGCCTTTTATTATCAGCAACCCAGGACCTTTTGCTGGGCATGTCCTCTACAAAGGCCCGGACTGACTCGATGGTGTTGGTAAAAAGTTCCATAGATTCCTTTATCCTGCCTTGTCAGCAGCCTGGCGGGCAATGAGCGCCGCACCAAGTGCCCCGATGATCTGTGGGTCGGTGGCCATCTTCTGGAGCTTCACCCCCAGCGCCTCCTCAAGGGCCGCGAACATGCCGGTGTTTTTTGCCACCCCTCCGGTCATGGTGATTTCTTTATCGAGCTCTATGCCCCTGGCCAGAGCAGCCACCCGGTGGGCCAGTGACTTGTGCAGCCCTGCCACGATATCAGAAAGGTTGTTGCCTGCATTGATCAGCGAGATGATCTCCGTCTCTGCGAAGACCACGCACTGGTTGGAGATGGAAAGGGGGTTCTTAGACTTGGAGGATATTTCTCCCATGTCTTCGAGATTGATCCCCATTGCCCCTGACATCACCTCCAGGAACCTGCCCGTGCCGGAGGCGCACCGGTCGTTATAGGCAAAACGGATGACATTGCCGCTATCATCCAGTCTGATGGCCTTGGCGTCCTGACCCCCGATGTCGATCACCATATGCACCTCAGGCATGAGCCACTGGGCTCCTTTGCCGTGGCATATGATCTCTGACTCCACGGCATTGGCAAAGGGGATGGAGTTCCTGCCATAGCCTGTGCCCACGCAGTAGGCGATGTCTGCTAGGGTAAGCCCTGCCTTCTCCAGGGCCTTTTCCATCACTTCCCGGGCCGATTCCTCGGGTTCTGGTTTTGCAAATATAACGTGTGAGGCAAGCACATCACCATTTGTCATGATGATTGCCTTGGCGCTCAATGATCCGACGTCACATCCTGCTACATACATGCTCATAATCTCTCCGTTACATGGTTTTGTTCTTTTTTAAAACCTGGCCCGTAAAAACTGATCATCTCGCCTCTGGTAAGGATGATGTTTCTCCCGAATCGTTCAGGCGAGATGATCAGTTTTTACGGGTTCATTTTTTTCTCCTGCAAACTATATTTCCACTGATGAAACATTGGCCCATTCTTCTCTCATCAATTCTTTCCGGCCATCTCTTTGGCAAACACCGCAGCCCCCAGTGCCCCCATGACCTGAGGGTCCACCCTAAGCCTGCGCATGGGAACGCCCAGCTGTTTTTCCATGGCCTCGAGCACCCCGGCGTTCTTTGCAACACCGCCTGTCATGCACACATCCTTCTCAACACCCACTGACTTGGCCAGGATTGCAACCCTGGCCGCCATGGCCTGGTTGATGCCGGAAGCCAGGTCTGCCTTTGATGTGTTCGAGTTCAGGTGCATGATGACCTCGGCCTGGGCCCAGGCCGTGCAGGTGGCAGCCAAGGAGATGGGGTTTCTGGCCTGTGCGGATAGCTTGCCCAGGTCATCGAGCTCCAGGCCCAGGAGCTTTGCCATGACCTCGAGGAACCTGCCCGTACCCGAGGCGCACTTGTCATTGGTGATGAACCTGACAATGTTTCCCTTCTCATCGAGGCGGATGGCCTTGCAGTCCTGACCCCCGATGTCGATGATGGTCCTCACCGTTTGCAGGAGCCAGTGGGCGCCCTTGGCATGACAGGCGATCTCGGACAGCGTCTTGCCCACAAAGGGTATCCGCTCCCTGCCGTAGCCGGTCCCTACGCAGAACCCGATGTCCTTCATGGTGAGCCCGGCAGCGCTCAATGCCATATCCATAACCTCAGGGGCGGATTTTTCAGGATTGAAGGATGATGGGATCAGCGCCTGGCTGATGACACGGGTGTTGTTGAGGATCACCGCCTTGGTGGTGAGTGATCCAACGTCACAGCCTGCTGTGATCATGACGAAATCCCCCTTACGTGCATGAACTCGCTGATCTTGTCCACGCAGTGCTCCCATGATGCGACGCGATCGTCAAAGGCATCGGCAAAGAGCAGCATGGTGGGCAGGCCTTCGCGCTCGCAGTCGCGCTGGATGAGTTTGTTCGCGCCCCAGCTGTTGCGGCACCCCATGCTGCCTACATAGACCAGGAAGTCGGGCTTCATGATCTTGGACATGAAGAGGAGGTCGTCGCGCCACATCCCTGGCGCGTCATACGGTCCCCTGAGCTGTTTGACCATGGGCATGCGGGAGTTGAGATCGGCCAGGGAGTCGATCATGGTGTCCAGATTTGATGTGTCTATATGGTAGGTCTCGTCTTCGCGGCCTTTTGTATATTGATGCCCTCATTCCAGAAGTTGAATATGAGCGTGGGCAGGAGGCTGATATCCTGTGAGTCGACCCATTCCCAGAACCGTGCGTCAGTGGTGTAGTGGTCGATGTAGCACATGAGGAGCCGCGCCCGTTCCTTTTTTGAGGTCGTGCCGGCATGGCCCTGTGGCTGCATTTTCACGCACAACCTTGAGCATGGATTCCAGCACGGCGGTGTATGCCTTTCTGCCCGGCATGCTGAGCCTTCCGGCGTAGATGAAAAGGGTGAATATGGGAGGGACCGGGCATGGTTTGAGCCTCATGAGGTCATAGAGTTCGATTGAGAGCTCGTCCTGGCGCTTCTGCTCTTCAAGGAGTTCTTTCAGCTTGTCTTCGTTCAGCCTGGAGCCTGACTGTTCTTCAATGAAGGAGATAAGGGCCTTGTAGTCTTTCCGGTGATAGTCGTCGATCCTTTCCCCTGTGAGCTTTGAGGGGAAGTTGAGCTGGAACATGGGGAGGTCGAGGTAGGAGGAGAGAAACTGGACCGCATTGGCATTCGTGTCGCAGATGCCGGGAGCTCCGCAGATCAGAAAATCGGGTTTTTCGGCAAGGCCTGCCAGGTATGCCCCGAACGACCCGCGCTGGGCCGAGCAGGAGGTCTCAGTGAATCCTACCTCGCAGCAATAGTCCATGTACTCCGCCGTGCCCTTTCTCAACGCCAGCGTACCGAATACGGTCATGGTCTCAGCCCATGCAGGCACCACGTTGTCAAAGGCGAAGAGCAGATGTTTTGCCGAGACAAAGGTTCCGAGGCAGAGCTTTTTGCCCTGTCATGCGCTGTCATGATGTCGTCGAGGTATTCTGCAAGCATCTTCATGAAGAGCACGCCGGGCTCCCCGTGCTTTAACATCGTATTGCGACGGTCTTGAAGTTCGGTATGACCCGTGGTCAGGCTTTCATACTCCTTCTGCGTCCCATCAAGGGCCTTGGAAGCGGCACTGAAAATGCTCCAGAGCATCCAGTCGTAGTTATATTCTCTTGTTTCCTTCTTCATAGACTTTGCCTCCTCATACTGCCGACATGCTCAGATGTGCCCCGGACTTGATCCTCTGGATGTAGAGCTTGGAGCGGTCCTTGAGGACCTCCAGGTCTGTCTTTCGGACAATATATTCCAGTGTCATAACCGCAGAGGTGGGGAACAAGGTGAGTGCATCGATGGCCCGCTGCCTTTCGGCCAGCATTCTTTTGTCATCCAGCGCTATATCGCGTAAAACTTCTATGGCTATTGTTTCTCTGTCTATCTGGCACATGAGAATCTCCTTTATGAAATTCGCTCCATGAATGCATCGAGACGCATCCTTATCCTTCCCGTCTCCACCAGGGGGCCGTATTCCCTCTCGAGGCGCATGCAGGGGATGCCTGCCGCCTCGAGGTCGCGCTCAAGGACACCGTTTTCCGAGCCATGAAGGTCGCAGAAGCGCACATTCTGAAGGATTACGCCGTCTACTGAGGCCTTCTTCACGAGGTCCATGATGTAGGAGCGCCGGTCCTTGTAGTAGCCGAGCATGCGCGGGCAGATGCTGTTGTGCAGGTAGTGCGATGCAAGGGCATGGACGGGCTCTGCCTTATCGTCCACCAGGCTTGCATAGGTGCGTGACCCGAAGCACACGGTGTCTGCAACGACAACGGCGCCGCCGTCCTCGATAAGCTGATGAAGTCCAGATCGTCGTTGGCGCTCCCGATGAGCATGAGCCGCTTCTTCTGGTCTGACACGGATGGCGCCTTCTCCAGGTCATTAATGATCAGCCTTGAGCATGTGGTTGAATGATTCCCGGGGTATGGCATGGCCTGCAATGAGGATGGCCATGGCATCCTCTCCCGTGATGGGCACTTCTGTGCGGTACCTGAGCGCATCGATCTTCTGCAGGAGTTCTCTTCCCTCGTTGTAGACCTTGATGGAATTTCTTCAGTGCCTTTGCCGTGATCTTCACCCCGAAATGTTTCTCAAGGGTTGCGATCATATCCTTGAGCTCGTTCTCGTAGAAATCGATGCTGTAATCCACCGCCTTGTGGGGCACGGAAAAATATTCATAGTATCCGGGTAGCGTCCCTGGGTAGTCTTCGCTCGCCTTTCTCCAGCACTCCTCGAGCCTGCGCATGGAGTCGCAGCCGTTACTGATAATGGCTCCGTCTAGGAAGTTGTATGACCCCTGTCCTGCAAGCTGGAGCATGCACTTGGGGAGGCTGCAGTTTACCGGACCGTAGTAAGAGTCGCCGATGGAGAGGGACGTGGTCCCTATGCCCCGCAGCCTGAAGGGCAGGAGCCCTGCTGCATGAAGGATCTCTTCGGGGATGAAGGTGCAGGAATAACCGACAATCTTGCCCCCTTCATCCTTGTGCTTCTGTACGAGCTCGCTGCACAAGGTGTTTGCTGCATCTTTCATCTTCTCGATCATCTCACACCCCCTGATGAGGGCTGGGTATCGCCTTGGAACTTCGAGACATCGGGGTAATTGCCGTGGCCGGTTGTTTCGTTATCTCCGGTCAATTCGGAGATGCCCCTCTTGAGTATGGGCATTAGGGCAGACGCAAGCGGTTTCAATGCCCCTACCACGTCTGGCACCAGCCACTCGGCAGTCCTCACGATATCCTGTGTCTTTAAGGAATCGACCACCCCGCTGATGAGATTCGCCACGAGGTCGGGTCTGGCATCATGGATCTTGTTGATGACCCTGCTGGCTGTATTGATCAGCTCCGCGGCTTCAAAGGTGTCCAGATCCGTCATACTCTCGCTCACTGCTGCCTTCAGGCCGGTTTCCTCCAGATTCTCAATGAGGGAAAGCCTGCGGTTCCCGGCCCTGATGCCCGAGCTTTTCACCGCCCCTATGGATGCGATATGGGACAGCAGTATCTGGGGATTGGCAGAGGCTGCATCAGCATACGCATTCGCTATTGCCTCCTTGTCTTCCGCAAACATGATGCTGACCTTTCTGGCGAGCTCAGGATCAATCTCCTTGAAATACTCACCCATGAGATCGGTGAGATACATCTGGAGTAGAGGCTTGTTTCCCTTTCCGACCAGGAGACTCCCCGTATGCAGCCGCCTGTAGAGTTCCTTTACCGTATTCACAAGTTTCGCCGTATCGGTGCCGTTCACACCTTTGACAAGGGAGAGGATGATGTCGGCAAACAGGTCCGGCCCGATGGCGTTCACGATGGGGAGCATGACTTCCCGCGAGGCCCTTATGGCGGTATTGATGAGAGGGATAAGGGTCGCAACGACTGTTCCGACCTTTGCAGGATACCTCCAGAGGTGGGCGTTGAAGGCCCCGAGGGTCTTCAGCACACCCTCGTCGCATCCTTCGACCATCTCCCGGATCTCTCCGAAGTCAGTGTTCACAATGAAGTCCCTTATGGAATCACCCCTGGTTTCATCGTGAATGCCGGGGAACAAGGTTCGGTTTTCGTTGACCGATGCGGCAAACAGGGTGATGAGCCTGCCCACGTCGGCAGCGATGGAGCCCGGTTCTTCGGGCACATCATGGTGCATGCCCCGGGAGAGCAGGCTCCTCACCGGAGAGGTGATCTTTTTCTTGAAACTGCTTCCGTCCGACCATTGATCCAGAAAATTACGGATTACGGACGAGATCAGACGCCCCTTTCCCTCGGTCCGTATGATCTTTCCGGCGATCCGGCCGATGGTATCAATGATCTGTTCCTGGTACTTGCTCGTCATCATGAGTGGAATCCCCCCCGGCGGTTGCAATTGCCGCTCGTCATCATGTAATAGAAGGCCTAAATCGATTTAGTAACATACATCTATTTCCTGTTGCATCTATGGAGCTTTTGAGAAGGGAAGAAGGTCCGTCCGGCAAGGACAAGCTTCTCCCTTCCATCATCCTGGTTATTTCTTCTTTGCTTCACCAAGCAGGTTCTTGGACAGATACCTTCCCATTGCCAGGATTGACTGCACGGGCGGCTTGCCCCATGCCTCCGGGATCACCGAACAGTCGCAGACATACAGGTTGTCGTACTGAGTCTTCAGGTTCGAATCCACGAACTCGCCGAGCTTTACGGTCCCACCCGGGTGGGCCGCGAAGTAATACGTCTTATAGATGCTGTGGCAGCCGGCATGCTCGAGTATTTTTCTGGCACGCTCTCCGCCGTGCTTGAGCTTTTTCCGCTCCTTGTCTCCGAGCATCTTGAGCACCTGGCCGCCGTCGGTGAGTCTTCCGCCCAGGGCATCCCTTGATTTGACCATGATCCTGAAGGTCTTTTTCCCCTTGAAGAGCTGGTCGAACCGGAAAACCTGTGATGAGAAAATGTTTTCCTGCCACCAGGCCATGGCCATGTCGGTCATCAGGTACTCGTCATCCGGGAAGGGGCACCCGCACTGCATGGGCAATTCACCAGTATTCTTGGTGATGTATTTGTGCTCTCCGCACACGGTGATGAGCGGATCGAAGAAGAAATCGTATCCCACGTCCTTGATGCCCGTGGTCCTGAGGATAACCGGGGTCCCGATGCCGCCGGCAGCCAGTACAATGGTGGAGCCGTAGGCGCGGAAAATGTTGCCCTTCATCTTGAACTCGACGCCCACAGCCTTCTTGTTCTCCAGGATGACTCTGCTCACCTTGGCATGGTTAAGCAGCGTGGCGCCGTCGAGCAAGGCCTCCCTGACCCAGTGCAGCGCGCTCCACTTGATATCCCTCGGGTCATTGGGGTTCCACTCGTAGTCCGGTGTCCACCTGTCCTGGATGTAATATTTGTCCAGGGGCTTCCAATCATACCCAAGGTCCTGGGCGCTCTCCCGTATGGTCTTGGCCATGGTCGTCAGCTGATGCTCTTTCAATGGTCCGATGAACGGGAGTTCCTTCCGTATCTCATTGTCTGCTTCTTTGAGATCAACCCCTTTTGCCTTGAACATCTCGAACGGTATCGGGTAAGAGGTCCCGTAGTAGTAGATCGAGCTGCCCCCGGTGCAGATACCCCGGACCGCACCGAGAATCTGGGGGGTAAGAAGCAGGCTTCTGAAAGGTACCAGCATCTCCGCGACACACTGCGCGAAGCCGCCGTTCGGGGCATTGTCCGGTCCCCACTCGAGCATGAGGACCTTCTTGCCCTTTTTTGCCATGTCCCTGGCGACGGTTGCCCCGCCGGGCCCCGTGCCCACTACTATTACATCATAGTTATTGCTTGTTACGACGCTACCTAGATCAGCCATAGTAAACCCCCCATATTATTCTGTTAGTTTTTTTTAAGTTCCTTTGCATGATTGTCATCCGGTCTTCCCTACGTTGCCAACATCACTGCAAATCAATGCCTGGTGTCCCAACCGTGCCATCTCGATGGTCTCGACGCCGGTAAAGCTTGCAATGGAGCTGAACCTGATCTCCGGTGCAGTCTGCGCCATCTCCATGACCAAGAGCACTTCCTGATAATCGCTGGAGCGGAGGTGCTGCTGCATGTTGTCTTCGTCCTTCCAGAGCTCCTCAAGCATGATAACGTGCTTTTTCTCCGTGTCCTGATAGACGAAACAGTTGATACAGCCTGCCTTCGTTCTGATTCGACCTACAAGCGAATGCAGGATCTTCGTCGCCTCGGTATGCTTGCCCGGTGCCAGATCCATCCTCACCGTTGCATGAATCATCTCTTCACCTGTACCCATTCATATTCCTGCTTCAGTGTGCCTGCGGTTGCACGGGTTTCCCAGTTACACTCAAACCGGCGGCACTCGTGCTTGATCTGCGATAGTCCGTAGACACCCAGCCTTATGAGCTCTTCAAGGATCTCTCGGCGACTCAATCTGAACATGTGGCCTGCTTCACTCCTTCCATGGCGACTCCCTTTCGTGTTCCTTGCTGCGCATGAAACACATTGCGTGAAACGTGCCACAAGGCCTGACCCTTAAGTTTTTTTTAATGTCTTAATTATATTAGCATTTATGTTGGTCTAGGCAAGTGCCGGTGTTATTGTGCAAATTACATCATGTCGATTATTCGACCTTTTGTCGATTAATCGACATCTGGCGTCCTGCGCTCGGGGCCCTTCACCCCGACCCGGTATGCGGGGCCATCCGAACAGTGACCCGTCCTCAGTCTTTGCCCCGGGCGGTTTCCGGGCACCCGGGCCCGGAATCATGCCTGCTCCGGCTCACGGCTCACGGCCGCTGGAATGCTCCTTGCAAAAAGAAGAAAGTTACCTGTGCTTCGATATCCGTGCGGAGTGAGGAGACCAATCAAGGAGGTTTTGGAAAAATGCATGCATCCCCTTATGTCGACATCGCGGAGAAGATTGACAAGGCAGCATTGCGGGTACCGAGGTCGAAATCCGGAGACGGGATCTCCGAGGCGTTTCTCGAATATCTCCAGCTGCTCTACACGCCTGAAGAAGCGGAGATCGCCAGTCACCTCAAGATCGCCGAGGACATAGCCTGGGTGACGTTCCAACCGTCACTGCTCATGACCCCCATCCAGATCGCCCGGGTTTCCGGGAAGCCGCTGAAGGAAGTGACTAGGATCCTGGGGCAGATGTCGAAAAAGAGCTATGTGCTGGACATCAGCAAGGCCTTGAAGGCATCAACCCTCAACTGGCCGGTCAAGCTGGTGGAGCACTCAGGAAGATCCAGCAGGCGGAGGGGTTCAAAGCGGCCATCAGGCTGGCGAAGGACTTCATCAGGAACATTCTGGCCAATGCGCGCGAATACGGGCTCAGGTCGGGTTTTGAGTTCCTCTCCCTTAAGTTGTACGCCTTTCCTCAGATTCCCTACCTGATAAATATACAGAGCTTGTTCCCTGAGATCGGCCCGCATGATATTCGGGGAGCCGAGCTTTACCACACGTTCTTTGTGGATGAGAAATACTCTAGGTTCTACGAGTCGAGCGTCAAAGGGACAGCCCTCATGCGGACCATCTCTATTGCCAAGGAACTTGCCCCACAGGAGAAGATCCTCGATACCGAAGAGGCGCACAAGATCATCGATGCCGCCTCCTATGTGGGCTTCATGCCCTGCCCCTGCCGAACGCGCACCGAGAAGCTCGGCGGCCGCAAGTGCAAGGAAAAGCACCCGGTGGGCACGTGCATCGTGATGGGTCTGCTGGGCATGGCGACGGAAGGCTTGGGCATGGGGAGGCAGGCCACCCACCAGGAAGCCAAGGAATATCTCGACGAGATGCATGCCAAGGGGTGCGTGGTTACTACGCACAACATCGAGGACAACACCAGCTCCATCATCTGCCTCTGCTGCGGGTGCTGCTGCTCCCAGACCAGGGGGCGGATCTTCTGGGGCAACCCCGATTCCGTGGCGCCTTCTAACTTCTTCCCCATGCTGGACGAGAAGTTGTGCGATTTCTGCGGGGACTGCGCGGATAAGTGCATGTTCAAGGCCGTGACCGTGGACAAAGAGGGCAAGAAACGGTGGCTGGACCCGGAGCTCTGCATCGGCTGCGGTGTGTGCATCGCCGCGTGCGAGCCGAAAGCTCTGAAGCTCCATCGGAGAGAAAGGTCTGCGTGGCCTGAGAAGCCGCGGGATCTCTACGATAAGATCGGCAGAGAAAACCACGAGGCATAATGTTGATAATTCGACATCATCCCCATAACTTAACGGGAAATATGCTATGAGAAAGATTTCAACAAGGAGGTAATACATGTCCGGGTCGTCTAACCCAAGCAATTTCAATTCTGTGAGTGATCATTCGGTTGCAACGTTACCGTTTCGCATCGAGGTGGACAAGGACAAGTGCATCGGCTGCAGCCTGTGCGTCAAGAAGTGCCCGGTCCAGACCATAGGGATGGTTCCGCGGAAACAGGCCTCCCAGGAGCAGCAGACGGCGTGCCAGTACCAGTGTCCAGCGGGGAACAACATCAGGGGGTACATGCAGCTCCTGGCCAAAGGCGGGTCGTACGAGGACGCTTGGAGGATGATCGTGGAGACGAACCCCATGCCGGCGGTGACCGGAAGGGTGTGCCCGCACCCCTGCGAAAATTCCTGCAACCGCAGCGGTGTGGACATCCCGCTCAACATCCATGGAATGGAGCGTTTCATCGGGGACTACGCTATCGAGAAGGGGCTTTCCTTCGCAAAGCCCGCCAAGGCGGTCAATGAAAAGGTTGCCGTGGTGGGATCCGGACCCTCGGGCATGTCGTGCGCCTACCAGCTCGCCAGGCTCGGCTATCAGGTTACCGTATACGATTCGGCTTCAAAGCCGGGGGGCATGCTCACCTGGGCCATCCCGAGCTACCGCCTGCCTATATGGGTGGTCGAGAGCGAGCTTAAGCGGATAATTGACCTGGGCATCGTTATGAACCTGAACTCAACCGTGGGCGGGGACATCACCATTCCGCAGCTTCGCACAGAGGGTTTTAAAGCCATCTATATCGACATCGGCGCACAGGGCGGCAGGAAGCTTGGCCTGGACGGCGAGGACGCCCAAGGCGTCATCTCCGGTGTGGATTTCCTCAGAAAGATCAAACAGGGCATATACCCCGACATCAGCGGCAAGGTCGTGGTCATCGGCGGCGGCAACGTCGCAGCGGACGCGGCGAGGACGGCTGTCCGTACGGGCGCTGCTTCCGTGGCCATGTACTGTCTCGAATCCGCTGGTGAGATGCCAGCCTCCGCGGACGAGATCGAGGAGGCCGCAGAGGAAAACATTATGATCCACAACGGCTGGGGGCCGAAGCGCATTATCGTCGAGGACGGCAAGGTCAAGGGTGTGGAATTTAAGAAATGCACCGCCGTGTTTGACGCGGACTGTAAGTTTGCTCCGAAGTATGATGAGAAAGAAACCATCACCATCGAGGCCGATCGTGTTCTAGTTTCCATCGGCCAGTCAATCCTGTGGGGCGATCTGCTTAACGGTCTGAGTGTTGATCTCAACCCCGGCGGCACTGCAAAGGCGGACGGGCTAACCTATCAGACGCGGGAGAAGGGCGTATTTGCAGGCGGTGATGCAGCAAAGGGCCCGGGGCTGGTAACGGAGGCCATCGGGGCCGGGAGAAAGGCGGCCCTCGCCATCGATGCCTTCCTCAGAGGCAAGGAAGTGTCGCTGCCCCAGTTGAAGAAGATCGATTTCACGGGCGTGCCGTTCCCCGAGGTAAGGAAGGCGGACCGGAATGTGGTCTCCGTCATCCCGCCGGGGAAAAGGCTTGAACAGCCCGATATGGAGGTATGCCCCTCACTAACCGCCTGCCAGGCGTCGTTCGAGCCCGGGAGATGCCTCGGGTGCGGCCTGAGCGAGCCGTACTTCTACGGGATGCAGTTCTTAGGCAAGATCTGCATCTCCTGCAAGAACTGCCAGGCGGTCTGTCCGCAGGAAGCCATTGTGTTCCCCAAGGTGGATGAAGGCAGGCCCGCCTGCGACTTCAATCACCCCGAGGGAGGCCTTGGATTCCCCATTCCCCTCCAGCCGGAGAAGCCCGTTCCCTTGAGCGGGATCGGCGACAGGCACTCCGTGAGGGTCTATAAGGACCAGCCCGTGCCAAGGGGGCTCATCGCCAGGGTCATCGATGCGTGCACGTTCGCGGGCAACTGCCAGGGGTGGAAGTTCGTGGTGGTCACGGACAGGAAGCTCCTCGCCGACCTGTCGGAATCCTCGCTCAAGTTCCACAGCATCTTCACCACGCTCTACCAGGGCATGGGGGAAGGCTTCACCAATCTGAAGCAGGCCCTGGCGTTCCCCAAGCCGGTCGCCATCGACCAGAGACCCATGTGCGCCATCCAGGGCTCGCCGTTGCCGAAGCTCGGAGACGGCATGTTCAACGCGCCGGTGGCTATTTTCCTTCTGAAGCACGGGATGCACATTTCCGAGCCCGAGCTCGGCATGGGCATCCTTGGGCAGAACATGGTGATGGCCGCCCATTCGCTCGGACTAGGAACCTGCTACGTGGGATTCGTGTCGAATGCGCTGAACCTCAATCCCATCACCAGGAAGAAGTTCGGCAAGAGGCTTGGACTCGAGTGGCCCTACAGCTCCGTGTCCCTCGTGATCACCCTCGGCTACCCAGCGGTGCAGGTGGACATGCCCGTGATTCGTGAGTCCCCCGAGTTTGCGTGGGTGGAGTAGAGTTTGGAGGCGCAGGGTTCCGTAAAAAGGAGAGCATTGATCTGTTCAGATGGAGACTGAACCCGGAGCTCTGCATCGGCTGCAGGGTATGCGTCGTGGGGTGCGGGCAGGACGCAGTGAAGCTCTCCCGCAGGGAGAGGTCTACGCCCTTCAAGACGCGGTTCGAACTCTGCCGGAAGATCGACGCGGAGGACCACGAAGGGTGATGCCGACGGCTCGGCATCACTATTTGCGCATGGGGCATCAATGACCGCTATAGAAGTCTTTCATGGAGTGTCTGTCTGGGTGAGCGGCAGCTCTGTGCTTTGAGCAGGTCTGAACAGGATTTTGGAAAAGATTAAAGGCGAGATCGTGCATGTAACCACTGCCGTCAGGATGACAGCCGTATTCGTTGCCGCATTGATGACCCCAAGTTTCAGTGCAATGGCCGATGCTGCAATGATAAGAGACATCCGTGATGAGAGCAGGAATCCAGCGGCAATACTCTGCCGCAACGTAAAGAGGTAATTGAATAGCAGGGCTGGCAGCAGCTTCACCAGATAGGCCACCGCGATCAGGATGACGACCAGAGGCATTGCCGCATGGGAGACCATAAGCGACCTCAGATCAAATCCTACGCCGACGTTGATGAAAAAGATGGGAATGAAGAAGCCGTAGCCGACCGCATCGAGCTTTTCCCGCAATGGCGTCTCGTGTTTCGGGCTGTTCACGCTCAGGATCAGTCCGGCCAGAAAGGCTCCCAGGATTACCTCTATCCCTAGGATTTCCGCAAGCACCACCCAGATGACCATGAGGGCGAAGGCGCCACGCACTTGAATCTGGGCCGTAGCGTGCGAGAGATTCTCCACGATGCGCCCCAGCATGGGCATCTTTTTTATCCGGACAGACACCTTCATCGTCACCACAAAGGTGACCAGAAGTATCAAGAAGAACAGGATATTCACTAGATGCCCCTGACTCATTAACGTTATCATAAGGCTGAGAAGGACTAATGTTATGAAGTCGCTGAAGAAAGCGGTGATCAATAATGTCTGACCATAGGTGGTGCTGGTTAGTCCCTTCTCCTTGAGAATCGGCACCACAACTCCCAGAGAGGTAGTGCACAGGATCAATCCCATGAGAATGGCATTGCTCGCGAGCTCCATGTAAGCCAAACCTATACCGAACATTCCCGCGATGAATAAGGTCATGGAGAAATAGATCAATGAGATGGAGATGGGACTCCTCCATCTAAAACGGGAACCTCCTGGTTCTGCTGCAGCGAAGAGTGTTTCAAGATTTACCTCCAGGCCTGAAAGGAACATCAGGAAGGTAAACCCGAACTGCGAAAGAAACTCGATGGCAGCGGTGGGCTGAACCAGATTGCAGCCGCTCTTGCCGATAAGAATTCCAGCCAGGATCTCCCCAACAACGATTGGCAGCTGGATCCGCTTA
Source organism: uncultured delta proteobacterium (assembly GCA_963785235.1). GTDB lineage: Bacteria > Desulfobacterota > Desulfomonilia > UBA1062 > UBA1062 > MWEI01. The sequence continues at coordinate 296,451 of CAWAUM010000007.1, forward strand.
AAGCGGTCGGTCAGGATCGGCACAACAACAGCCAAGCCTGTGATGAGTAAAAGCGGGATATATTGGGAACCAATAACCATAATATATTCCTTTCACTAAATATTATTCTTTGATTTCCTCATCTCGCAAATTCCTGGTGGAACGATATACTCATACGCAAGATAAGTACGGATCGCAGGACGATGGACCCTGAATGCCGCAGACGGGCCAGCAACAGAATGCGGGGATCTGGATGAAGAATATCATCAGCTGAAGAGGAATAAATTTCTGCATGCCCCGACCTTTCAATTCGTCATGGGGTAAGGACCGTCAGCCGGACGGTCTTTCCCCTGCATGACGCATTGTTAAGCCAGAACCATGCCAGTAAGGGGCCACCCTTCTGATTGCCCCATGGATAAGGGCTGTTCACAGCCTTGCGCGGAAAACGGGAAGGGGTAGAGTGCGGAAGCGAAAGGTTTCTGTCGATTATTCGACATCAGTCTTTCTGCTGCCTTATGCCCAGCACTTTCATCCTCGAAATGAGTGTGGTGCGCTTGAGCCCGAGCTTTTCCGCGGCGCCTCCTTTACCGGCGATGCGCCACCCAGTGCTCTTGAGCACCTTGGTAATGTGCCTGCGCTCCACTTCCTTGAGGTTGTGCTGAGGCGGATCTTCATGGGGGGAAGAGTCGGGAAGCAGTACGTCGAGGGTTTTCCTGCTCACGATCATGGCGCGCTCGACCACGTTCTTGAGCTCCCGGATGTTGCCGGGCCACGAGTACCGTCTGAGGGCCTCCATGCTCTTCTGGGGGATGCCTTCGATGCGTTTGCCAAGCTCCTTTTCATATTGCCTTACAAATACCCAGACCAGGGCGGGGATATCCTCGGCCCGTTCGCGCAGCGGAGGGATCACGATAGGGAATACATTCAGGCGGTAGTACAGGTCTTTCCTGAACTTACCCTCTTTCACGGCCTCTGCCAGATCGCGGTTGGTTGCGGCTATCAGGCGGACATTGACATGAATGGTTTTTGTGGACCCCAACCTCTCGAATGTGCCGGCTTCGATAACCCTTAGAAGTTTGCTCTGCAGCTCGATAGGAAGCTCGCCGATCTCATCCAGGAAGAGGCTCGACCCGTCGGCTGTTTCGAAGCGGCCGGCTATTCTCGTCATGGCACCGGTGAAAGCGCCCTTTTCCCGGCCGAAGAGCTCGCTCTCGATCAGGGTTGGCGGCAGTGACGCACAGTTCACCGTGATGAGCGGCCGGTCACTCCTCCTGCTCATGTTATGAATCGCACGGGCAAACAGCTCTTTGCCTGTACCCGTCTCGCCGAGGATGAGTACGGTGGAGTCCGTGGGCGCCACCTGCTCGGCATTGACAAGCACGTGCCTGATGGCCTCGCTTTCTCCGACGATGTCGCTGTGCTCAAAGAGCAGTTTGACTTCCTCCCGGAGGTAGACATTCTCCTTTTCCAGCCTCTCCTTAAGTCTTTCGATCTCCGACAGCCGATCCCTGAGCTGTTCCTCCATGAGCTTGCGATCGGTGATGTCTATGGACACACCCATGAGGCGGTCAGGTTCTCCGGCTGAATCCGAATGCGGACGCCCGAGGCCGACAAGCCAGCGGATCCCCCCATCTGAGAGTTTGACGCGGTATTCGATCCTGGAAACATGTTGTGATTGCATGGCATCCTGAAGGGCTTGTCTGACATTATCGCGATCCTCCGGGTGAATGACTTCGAGCAGACCTTCCAGGGTCAATTCGCCCTCACGGACAACATCGTGCAGTTCGAGGGCTTTCGGTGTGGTCAGGATTCTGCCGGTCGACATATCCAGAGACCAGAGACCGGCATCTGCGGATTCTGCTGCGAGACTGAGGCGTAACTCGCTCTCTTCTAAGGCCTTTAGAGCCTGCTCAAGATCTGCTCTATCTATGCCGACTCCAACCATGTAGTAGTCGTCATTGATAACAGTCCTTACCCCGGTCAGGAAAAAGGGAATACCCACTCCATCTTTTGTAAGACCTGTCGAATAAGTACTCGACCTTCCAGATGTAAAGGCTTCCTGCATCTTTACCTTGATGACCTTTGCATCTTCTTTACTGTAAAAGTCCAACGCATTGAAACCAGCAAGTTCCTGAGGAGAATATCCAAGTACTTGCTCAAAATATTGATTCCATTTCACGAGCCGTAAATTTTTATCAAAAACATAAAATATTGACGGTATGGCCTCGATAACGTCTTCAGCAAATTGTGTTTCCTTGCGCAGTTTCTCTTCGGCAAGCCTCCGGACCTCGATCTCTTTCTTGAGACTCTGGTTCGCCTTTCTCAGCTTTTCCGTACGCTTGTGTACCAGCTTCTCAAGGTGTTCCTTGAGTTGTAACACTTCGAGCTGCGATTCCCGTATGTCAGTTATGTCACGGGCGATGCCCCTGAACCCCACCGGAGCATTGTTGTTATCTCTCATCAGGGTTATAGAGAGCTGGATGGTCCTTTTCGACCCATCCTTTCTGACAACTTCCACTTCCTCGGACTTCAAAGGCTTGCCGCTCAGGTAGACTTGATTGAATTTCGTAAAAATCTCTCTGGCATATTTGCTGCCTTTTAAATCCCTGTAGGATTTGCCGCGCAGCTCCTCTGCAGAGTATCCAAGAATCCTTGTGAGGGCGCTGTTAAAAAAGGTGATGCGGCCATTAAGATCTATCTCGTAGTAGCCGTCTTCAATCTGATCGAGGATGGTATTTGATTTCTGCTCGCATGCAAGCAGTGCATCTTCAGCCTTCTTGGTTGGTGATTTTTTCATGTATAGCCTCCTTTAAATCCTATCAAACGGCCTGTCTCAGATCAGAGATGATAAAAATATTTGTGCATACCAAGCGCCTTCATTTTGAAATAGAGGCTCATGCGTTTCATGCCCAAGGTCTAGGCAGCACCTCTGGGTATACTGACCGTGGTTCCTGTAACAATCATTATAATATTGATTATGAATGATGTCTACGAATCACATATCATGAGTAGTAACCAGCCAATCGATCATTAAAATAAGTTTTTCTACAGTACTCTCAAGATATCTGTAATAACCTTGGCTGGGAGATATCAAGAACCTTTCTCAAATGGGGCATCAACAGTCTATATATCTGAGGCTATCGGTGGTTGATATGTTTTTAATAGAAATTCAATCAGATATCTGAAGATCAATCTATGTATGTTCTTATATAAACCATTAATCTCTTTAATAAATTACTGGCCCCAATCTCAGATTATGAACCATTGATCTCTGCAATTGATCAGCTCTACGAGTCCTGATAAATCGATGATCCAGTTCCAGGAGGCCTATGGTTATTCCAGAGTATAGATTACTTTTCATAATCATCGGAAAAGAGTGGCAATGGAAAGTGATGATATCATGCCAGATGTCACGCTCTGGTATGAATGAGAGGCATCATATGTTGCAAACCATAATCAACACTTCAACTGACAGCACTGTAAGGCAGTTTCACTATAGAGATTGCTTTGGACATAGAGATTGCTTTGGTCTTGTAATATAACCATAATACTTTATAATTAGACCTGTAGCTCATCCAACCCTAGATTCTTTTCTGGCAACATGAGAGCCCTTTCATTTCGTGCAAGAGGGAAGTCTGTGGGCGAGAACAATATATCTATTGAATCCGAAAGCCGTAGTGCCACAGTTATGTTTGCCGACATCTCAGGCTTTTCGATGATGTCCGTGAAGATCTATGGAGGGTCTTTTTTATGACGTATAAGGTTTTTGAACCTATGCAATTAGCAGGAATACCATTTAAGAACAAACTCATCCGTTCTGCAACCCATGAAGGAATGTCCGATGAACGAGGTTATCCCACCGAACAACTGAAAAAGTGTTACATCCAACTGGCAAAAGGTGAAGTGGGGGCAATAATAACCGGACTTGCCGGAATCCAGCAGAATGGCAAATCCATATATAGGATGCAGATGATCGATAAAGATGATTGCATTGCACCCTACAGACTCCTCGTGGATGTTATCCATGATTATAACACCCCAATGATCATGCAGATTGCACACTGCGGTAGACAAACCCGTTCAAAGATTACCGGTGAGACCCCTGTTGCCCCTTCTGCCCTTAGAGACAAGATGTTCAGTGAGGAACGGCCTCATGAATTGTCTGATGCAGAGATTGAAGGGATCATAGATCATTTTGTCCAAGCTATAGGAAGGGCACAAAAGGCTGGATTTGACGGGGTGCAACTCCATGCAGCCCATGGGTATTTACTGGCAGAATTTCTTTCCCCATACATGAATCGTCGCCAAGATAAATGGGGAGGAAACACTCAGAACAGGTTCCGCATCATACAAGAAATCTACCAACGATCTAGAAAGGTCTTTGGGGATTTCCCCATACTGATAAAGATGAATGCCTATGATGGCCGCAGGAATGGTATGCGTCTTGAGGAGGCAGTTAAGATTGCAGAACTCCTTGAGCAGTCCGGATGTTCCGCAATTGAGGTGTCATGCGGAGTTATTGAAGATGGCTTTTATACGGTCCGGGGTGAATCCTTACCATTGGACGCATTGTTTGCATATCACTTCAAATTCAAGGCATTGCCGTCTTTTATAAAAGCTATGATGAGGCCATTTGCCAATATCGTTATGCCGCCTGTCCGGCCCCTGACGAATTACAACGTCCCTGCAGCCCAAACCATCAAGGCCCATGTTTCCATCCCGGTTATTGTAGTCGGAGGGATACGGTCACTGGATGATCTGAATCAGGTCATAATGAATCAACAGGCTGACATGGTGTCTATGTGCCGTCCCTTTATTATTGAACCGGATATTGTAAAAAAACTTAAAGAAGGCAGGCAGCAAGTTTCAAAGTGCATCTCCTGTAATTATTGCATTATTGCAGCAGAAGAACGACCTCTGCACTGTTATTACGGCAAGATAAAGCCAGAAAGGCACGATCTTTGAATCTCATTTTTTACTGTTTGGTATTTACTCTTTAGTAGTGTGGAAAGTGGCTCAATTTTATTGGGGTTAAAGCATAAATTTAGGGCTAGAAGTCTCATTTATCAAAGATGAAGATGCATCCTGTGTTGATTTCTTTTGATAATCATCGCAAAGGACGGGTAAGGGAAACCGTTGATATCATGCCATCAGGTTCGCTCTAGATCGAGTGTCTATTTGTGTAGGTAATATTTATAAGATCATCGATCTTGGGACATCCTGAAACCGCCCATCTTATATTGCAAAATCATTAGTCTGAGAAAAGTGAAGATTATTGGCACTTGAATGTATCCCGATAGCTTGAGGCGTACTCAGGCCTCGGATATGCGAATCTCGCCTCTTTCAGCACAAAAGGTTCTCCAATCACGTCGGACATCATTCTCAGAACTGAGACAAACTCCCTCTCATAGATGAAGCGGCGGATATCTTTCAGGTCGATAAGCTCTTTCATTGTTATATATGCAAGGGGCTCCACCACGCTCAGTTCATAGCTGAAATACGTCTGGGTCCGATACCAGTTCAGCCAGCCTGAGCATGACTGACATTTCCTGCTTTGGGCTTACGAACATCTCGGGATCATCCAGGTCTTTCGGTTTTATACCGCTGACTGCCAGCAGCTTCTCAGCATCGATGCCCCGTCCTGCGGCATAGCGGGCAAGGATGTCGATGCAGTTGATTGAGCGATACATCGGCAGGGATGATCTCGATGCAAGGTGAATTTTATCAGGAACAGTTTTTTTCAAATATCTACCTGTGGCAGCTAATCACAATATAATTGTCAATACGCAACAAGATAAATTATATTGCATGAGAACAATTCAATGTAGATGGAGGGTCAACCATGGGGTATATATATCTGAAAATACGGAATGTCAGTGCATCTCTATGGGTTGAAATTGTAAACCCACCAGTCAACTTTCTCACCACCAAAGTGGTGGAGGAGATTTACTCCCTCATCAAGGAAGTGGAGAAAGACCAGTCCATACGGGTATTCATCCTCACTGGCGGCATTGAGGACACCTATATCCGGCACTTCTCCATCCCTGAGCTCGTCCAGCTCAATCCTGACCTCAAGAAGATCTTCTTCGACAAGGTTTTTGCATCGAGGATTGCAGGAAGGCTTTTCGCCTGGGGGACGACCATGACAAACTGGCTCATGGATTGGATCCCCGGGCTTGAGGAGATGATGATTAAATTGACAAAGGCCTTCAGCGGTTACTCTTCCGGACTTTACCTGTGGTTCATGATGCATCGGCTTTATTTCGCCATCGAAAGGATGAACAAGATCACCATTGCCGCCATCAATGGCTCCGTAAACGGAGGCGGAGCCGAGATGTCCGCCTGCTTCGATTTCAGGTTCATGATCAATGACCAGGATTTTACCATCGGACAGCTGGAAGTGCTCCTAGGCATACCTCCGGGAGGCGGTGGAACTCAGAGGTGGCCCAGGCTTATCGGCAAGGCCAAGGCTTTGGAGCTTATGCTGAAAGGGGATCTTATCTCTCCTGGAGAGGCTGAAAGGACCGGCATGATCACAGGCAGTTTCAAGAAAAAGGATTTCCAAGCAAAGGTACAGGAGTTCGCGGACACTATGAGCAAACGTCCTCCGATAGGAGTAAGAGCTGTTAAACAGGCTGTGCACCAGGGCTTTGAAACAAGCCTCCGACAGGGTCTGAGTGTCGAACTGGAGGAGAGCATCCATTGCTACACATCGAACCCGACAAAAATAATCCTGGAATCCTATAACACCTACATCAAAGAAAAGGTCGAAAACCCTGATGTAAAGCCTGCTACTATAAGGGACGCGGTAAGTATACTGAGAATAAAGGGCCGGTAGAGATAGGCACAGTAAAGGCAAGGGGGAGAATAATATTCATGAAGATAAACCTCAAAGGTAAAAACGTGCTTGTGACAGGTTCTTCCATGGGGATCGGGAAGTCCTTATCAGAGTGTTTTGCAAAGAAAGGGGCGAACGTCATCATTACAGACCATCCTTCAAGGAGGGAAGAAACTGGGCTCTGGGCCATGAATCTCGCGGACAGATACTGTATAAGGACATGGTCTTTCCTTGAGGATCTTACTATGGAAAAGGGCCCTGAAAAACTCCATGACCAGGTGACAGGCGCCGTGCCGGACGTGCATGTCCTCGTTAATAACGCCGGGATAGCCTGGTACGGGAGATACGAAGAAATTCCCATCGAAAAGATGGAGGCAATGGTCAAACTCAATTGCCTTGCCTATGCGAAGATGTGCCGTCTCTTTCTTCCCACAATCATCAGGCTGGGCGAAGGGGGTATATTGAATATCTCGTCGATAGCGGCCCTCACTCCGGTGCCCACCGAGACACTTTATTCAGCAACCAAATATTTCGTCCAGGGTCTCACAGAAGCAATCCGGTCAGAACTTCGCATCCATAAGGGGATTGTCGTGTCCACACTGAATCCCCCCTTTACGAAGACCCATCTCCTCGAAGACGGGGGGTATCCATCTGATTTGTTTCCGCTCACCAGGATGAAGGTGTGGGAGCCGGATATCGTTGCCGCCCTGGGAGTCGAGGCATTTGTTAAGGGCAGGATCTTGTATGTCCCTGGCATCGACAACCAGGTTCTCTATTTCCTGATGTTGAGGTTAGTGCCCAGAAGATTCATTAACTGGCTTACATGGTTCCTGTGCCGGAGGGAGTCGGAGATCAGAGGGACACATGGATGAGCTCGAGAAGCTGAAGTTGCACATAGGAACATGATCATATTGGTTTAGATTGATAGCAGTGGGAGCCGGAGATTATTTTTCATAATCATCGAAAAAGAGGGGCGTGGGAAACCGATGATTTCATGCCACCATGTCTGCTCAGGATTGAGTGTCTGTCTGTGTAGGTAATATTTGCAGATCATCGGTTCTGGGACTTTCTGAAACTGTCAGTCGTTATTGCATAATCTATCACTTCAGCAAATGTGTATATTTCTGATTCTAATCTACTGTGTTTTTGGTTATTGATCTTGTAGGGATTTTCAATAATATTCGTCATGACTCGGAGACAGCATGGGTTGCATTCCTTTACTATGAGGAACGTTCACCCTTTAACCCTTGCTGGTCTCCCGGCTCACCAAAGAAGTCTATACTTTTGTTAGCTTGCCTTGAGTAATCCGAGGCTGCTTTCAAGGAAAGTGAATGGTACTTGATCCATGCGCCTATGGCAATGGACTGACCTGCCTGGATCCATGACAACATGGGAGCATGAATGATATTGCTTCTGTATCCTTCGGGCAGTTTAAACCAGAGGAAGATTACCAGGGGAACGATGAGGCAGTTCTTGATACCTACTTGAAGCAGAAATTAT